>NZ_JAUESY010000002.1:0-704488 GCF_032484415.1 Bradyrhizobium sp. SZCCHNS30572
TGCCACAACGGCAAGACCGCGCAGGGCATGACCACGCCGCCGCACATCCCGACCGGGACGCTGCAGTGCTCGAACTGCCATAGCAACACCGCGGCGAGCTTCGCCACCTACACCATGAACCACGCCGCGGTATCGACCGCGCGCTGCGACAGCTGTCACAACGGCAGCTACACCGGCCAGGGCACCAAGGGGGCCATGGGCACCGCGTCGTACCCGAACCACGTCGCCACCGGCGGTGCCGACTGCGTCAGTTGTCACGCCAAGGCGGCCTCGGGCGGCTTCACCAGCTGGGGCGGTGCGGCGTTCAAGCACGCCGCGACCGACACCAATTGCGCGACCTGCCACAACGGCAAGACCGCGATGGGGATGACCACACCGCCGCACATCCCGACCGGGACGCTGCAGTGCTCGAACTGCCACAGCAACACCGCGGCGAGCTTTGCCACCTACACCATGAACCACGCCGCGGTGGCGACCGCGCGCTGCGACAGCTGTCACAACGGCTCCTACACCGGCCAGGGCACCAAGGGCGCCATGGGCACGGCGTCGTACCCGAACCACGTCGCCACCGGTGGTGCCGACTGCGTCAGCTGTCACGCCAAGGCGGCCTCGGGCGGCTTCACCAGCTGGGGCGGTGCGGCGTTCAAGCACGCGGCGACCGACACCAACTGCGCGACCTGCCACAACGGCAAGACCGCGCAGGGCATGACCACGCCGCCGCACATCCCGACCGGGACGCTGCAGTGCTCGAACTGCCACAGCAACACCGCGGCGAGCTTCGCCACCTACACCATGAACCACGCCGCGGTGGCGACGGCGCGCTGCGACAGCTGTCACAACGGCAGCTACACCGGCCAGGGCACCAAGGGCGCCATGGGCACGGCGTCGTACCCGAACCACGTCGCCACCGGCGGCGCCGACTGCGTCAGCTGCCACGCCAAGGCGGCCTCGGGCGGCTTCACCAGCTGGGGCGGTGCGGCCTTCAAGCATGCGGCCACCGACACCAATTGCGCGACCTGCCACAACGGCAAGACCGCGCAGGGGATGACCACGCCGCCGCACATCCCGACCGGCACGCTGCAGTGCTCGAACTGCCACAGCAACACCGCGGCGAGCTTCGCCACCTACACCATGAACCATGCCGCGGTGGCGACGGCGCGCTGCGACAGCTGCCACAACGGCTCCTTCACCGGCCAGGGCACCAAGGGCGCCATGGGCACGGCGTCGTACCCGAACCACGTCGCCACCGGCGGCGCCGACTGCGTCAGCTGTCACGCCAAGGCGGCGAGCGGCGGCTTCACCAGCTGGGGCGGCGCGGCGTTCAAGCATGCGGCGACCGACACCAACTGCGCGACCTGCCACAACGGCAAGACCGCGATGGGCATGACCACGCCTCCGCACATCCCGACCGGGACGCTGCAGTGCTCGAACTGCCACAGCAACACCGCGGCGAGCTTTGCCACCTACACCATGAACCACGCCGCGGTGGCGACGGCGCGCTGCGACAGCTGCCACAACGGCTCCTTCACCGGCCAGGGCACCAAGGGCGCCATGGGCACGGCGTCATATCCGAACCACGTCGCCACCGGTGGCGCCGACTGCGTCAGCTGTCACGCCAAGGCGGCCTCGGGCGGCTTCACCAGCTGGGGCGGCGCGGCGTTCAAGCACGCGGCGACCGATACCAACTGCGCGACCTGCCACAACGGCAAGACCGCGATGGGGATGACGACGCCGCCGCACATCCCGACCGGGACGCTGCAGTGCTCGAACTGCCACAGCAACACCGCGGCGAGCTTCGCGACCTACACCATGAACCATGCCGCGGTGGCGACGGCGCGCTGCGACAGCTGCCACAACGGCTCCTTCACCGGCCAGGGCACCAAGGGCGCCATGGGCACGGCGTCGTACCCGAACCACGTCGCCACCGGCGGCGCCGACTGCGTCAGCTGTCACGCCAAGGCGGCCTCGGGCGGCTTCACCAGCTGGGGCGGCGCGGCGTTCAAGCACGCGGCGACCGACACCAATTGTGCGACCTGCCACAACGGCAAGACCGCGCAGGGCATGACCACACCGCCGCACATCCCGACCGGGACGCTGCAGTGCTCGAACTGCCACAGCAACACCGCGGCGAGCTTCGCGACCTACACCATGAACCATGCCGCGGTGGCGACGGCGCGCTGCGACAGCTGCCACAACGGCTCCTTCACCGGCCAGGGCACCAAGGGCGCCATGGGCACCGCGTCGTACCCGAACCACGTCGCCACCGGTGGCGCCGACTGCGTCAGCTGTCACAGCAAGGCGGCCAGCGGCGGATATGTGAGCTGGGGCGGCGCGGCGTTCACCCACTCTGCGGCCAACACCAATTGCTCCGCCTGCCACAATGGTTCGAGCGCGAAAGGCCTGACCACCCCGCCGCATATTCCGGTGACGGGCGTGCAGTGCTCAAACTGCCACAGCAACACGGCGGCGAGCTTCGCGACCTACACGATGAGCCATGCTGCCGTGCATGCCACGCGCTGCGACAGCTGTCACAACGGCTCGTATCGCAGCCAGGGCCGCAGAGGTGCGCAGGGGCCGGATCACAGCGCCAAGACGCAGGATTGCGGATGCTGCCACGTGCGCGCCGCCGCCAACTTCTCCACCTGGGACGACGACCCGCAGAAGCCGGCAGCAGGCTGCTCCACGACGGCGCGGTCGGTGGTTCCGGCTCAGGCCCCGGCCGTCAAGGCGGTGACGCCGGCCTCGACCGCCAACCGGACGATGACGGCAGCAACGAATCCCGATGCAGCACCCGGTACGAGCGCCGCACCGGCTGCATCTCAGGCCGCTGCTGCGGCCGGCGCTGCCGCCAAGCCCGCTGCGCCATCCAGTTCGACGCTCCTGTTCAGCAGCAAGCCGCTGGCGAACACGGCTGCGACGTCGACGGCCCCGACAGCGGGGTCCGAAGCAGGGGCCTCCGCCAGTTCGTCCGGTTCCTCCAAGCCCGACAGTTCGGTCAAAGCTGGCGGCGCGACGACGTCCGTGCCGCAACCGTTGAGCACGCCGTCCCGAATGACATCCGCGACATCACCACTCTCGCCGAACGATCCCCGCGGCAGGCTCTTGCCCCCGACCGATACTGGTAGCGACTCGCCGGAAGCAAAGAATGCCGGTCGGCTTCCGTCGCTGCTGCCGACGTTCAATCCAAGGGCAGGACTTGCCGGATCGAGCACCACGGAGGCCGGCTCCAGATTCAATCACATGACGGCGCAAGGGCCATGCGCATCCTGCCATAACGGAATGACCGCGCCTGGCAAGCCGCCGAAGCACGTCGCAACCGCTGCGCCATGTGAGACCTGTCACAAGAGCACGACGACGTTCAGCGGCGCCCGGTTCAGCCATACTGGAACGACGGCGGCCTGCGCGAGCTGTCACACCGGCATGGCCGCGACCGGCAAGCCGCCGAAGCACGTCGCAACCACTGCGCCGTGTGAGACCTGTCACAAGAGCACGACGACGTTCAGCGGCGCCCGGTTCAGCCACACCGGCACGACGGCGGCCTGCGCGAGCTGCCACAACGGCATGGCCGCGACGGGCAAGCCGCAGAAGCACGTCGCGACCAGCGCGCCGTGCGAGACCTGCCACAAGAGCACGACGACGTTCAGCGGCGCCCGGTTCAGCCACACCGGCACGATGGCGGCCTGCGCGAGCTGCCACAACGGCATGGCCGCGACGGGCAAGCCGCAGAAGCACGTCGCGACCAGCGCGCCGTGCGAGACCTGCCACAAGAGCACGACGACGTTCAGCGGCGCCCGGTTCAGCCACACCGGCACGATGGCGGCCTGCGCGAGCTGTCACAACGGCATGGCCGCGACCGGCAAGCCGCAGAAGCACGTCGCGACCAGCGCGCCATGCGAGAGCTGCCACAAGAACACCGTGTCGTTCTCGGGCGCGCGGATGGATCACACCAGCCTGACTGCGCCGTGCGCCAGCTGTCACAACGGCTCCAATGCCACCGGCAAGTCGCCGAAGCACTTCGTGACCAACGTCCCCTGCGAGAGCTGCCACCGGACGGTGAGCTGGAGCTCGGTCAATTACCGGCATATGTCGGCAAGCTATCCGAACCATAGCGCGGCCATTGGCTGCACCGCCTGCCACAGCGGCAATTCGCAAGCCGTCGTGTTCAAGTTCGCGGCCTACAAGCCCGACTGCGCCGCCTGCCACGCCAGTGATTTCCGCCCGCAGCAGCACGCCAAGCTCGTGAAGCCGGCGCCGATGGACTACACCGTCGCCGAGCTCAAGGACTGCACCGGCGCATGCCATATCTATGCTGACAAATCGCAAACCACCATCATCACCCGCCGCCAGCGGCAGCACCGGGTCAATGGAGGCGGCTGGTGATGCGCGGCTGCTTCGGACAAGCAGCGGCGGCGAGGTCGGCGGGATGGCTGATCAGTCTGCTGGCCGGCCTGCTCGCAATCCTGCTCGACGGAGCCTTTGGCGTTGCACCGGCCCAGCCGGTCATCGATCAGTTCGTCGCCAATGCAACTGCCACGACGATCGGAAACTGCAGCCTTCTGCGGGTCAACTTTCACGTTCGTGTCCGCTACACCGGGCATTTCCCGCTCGACCAGGGCAGCCAGCTCAGCGTCTCGCTGCAATTGGTCGATCGGGACGCAATCATGGCGCGCCGCCTGGTCAGGCGCGAAGGCGTGCGTGTCGACAACGCCCAGGGCTCCGGCATCCAGGACGTCTATCTGACGCTCGATCAGAACAGAGGACCAATCCTCGTCGTCCAGTTTGCCGGCGAGTTCACCTATCAGATCGTCCAATCCGGCAGCTTCGAGCAGGTGGCGATCGTGGTGGCCCGAAAGGGCCCGGTGTCGGCGTGCAAGGTGAAAGCCCTGGTGCCGAGCGTAGCCGCTCCGGATGCGCCGAAACCGGTTGCGATCCCCGGCGCGGCGGCGTCGGTCCGCAACGACAATCGCACGATGCAGCAGGCGTCCGCGGCGGACATCCGGTTTGCGGAGGCCTCGATGGACGAGGCTCGCGCGTCGATCAAGAAAGGCAATTTCAGCGCCGCGATCGATCTCCTGCGAAAGGTGCTGAAACTCCCCGAGAACGGCTCGAGCGCCGAGGCGCAGGAGCTGCTCGGCGTGGCGCGGCAGAAGGCCGGCCAGACCGCTGCCGCGCAGGCGGAGTATGAAGACTATCTGCGCCGCTATCCGAGCGGCGAGGGCGCCGAGCGGGTGAGGCAGCGGCTCGCTGCGCTTCTCACCGCGACCAGCAGTGCACCGGCGCGGCCGCGCGACATGTCTTCTGTCACGCCCGAGGGCGGAGACATGGGGACAGGCATGCCGACCAAGGCGGCAGGGCCGAACGGCGACACCCGCTGGTCGATGTCGGGCAGCCTCTCGACCACCTTCATCACGAACGACACGACCAGCGCCGTCAAGGACAGGGCGATTGCGCCGAACCCGAATGCGGATCCCGACGCGCACCGGGTGCATCAGAACACGCTGCTGACCAATTTCGACTTTCTCGGCACCGCCGACAACGATCGCATCAGGACCAAGTTCAGGCTGGCGTTCACCCATGAGCGCCAGTTCGATACCGGAAACGACAAATACGGCGTCTCGACCGCCCAGGTTGACTACACGCTGAAGGAGGCCGACGTGACGCTGCGCGTCGGACGGCAGTCCCGCAACACAGGCGGCGTGATCGGCCGCTTCGACGGCGCGGTGCTGAGCTGGCAGAAGAGCCCCGGGCTGCGCCTGAACGTGCTCGCGGGCTCGCCGAACTGGAGCCGTTTCGACGCACCGTTCAAGGATGGCAAGACGCTCTATGGCGCGAGCATCGATTTCGGCAAGATCCTCGGCGGCCTCGAGACCACGGTCTATCTGATCACGCAATACGACCGCAACATCGTCGACCGCCAGGCCATCGGAGCCGAATTCCGCTATTTCGACACCAACAAGTCGCTGCTCGGCCTGATCGACTACGACACGCATTTCCGCGCGCTCAATGCCGCCGTGTTCTCGGGAACCTATACGTTCGAGGACAAGTCGGTCGTCAACGCCTCGTTCGATTATCGAAGGGTGCCATTTCTCTCGACGTGGAATGCGCTGCAGGGGCAGCCGTTCCTCACGCTCTACGACATGATGAAGTTCAATACGGCCGGCGAGATCAGGCAGCTCGCGATCGACCGCACGCCGACGTTCCAGTCGGCGATGGTGAGCTATTCGCGGCCCCTGAACGAGACCTGGCAGGTCGCGGCCGATGCCACGGTGACCAATCTGACCGGCACGCTGCCCTCCGGGGGCGTCGACGGCACGCCGGCGAGCGGCCTCGAATATTATCTGTCGGCTCAACTGACCGGGAACGGCATCATCAAGCCGGGCGATCTGTTCATGGGCGCGCTGCGGTACGCGAGCCTGGCGGATTCGAAGTTCTACGTGCTCGATCTCGCCACGCGCTATCCGATCACGCCCGATCTCGCCATCAGCCCGCGGCTGCGGGCGGGGTACAGGTCCGGGACGAAGACCGACTTGAAGGAGTACACGATTCTGCCGTCGCTGCTGGTCAGCTATCTCTGGTCGAAGGAGATCAGCCTGGAAACGGAGATCGGCTACCGGTTCGTCGACAGCACGCTGGCCAACGTCAAGACGACGACCAAGGACTTGTTCGCGACGGTCACGTTGCGGCGCGATTTCAACGCCGACGGTGTCACGAAGTGCAACGCCTCGATTGTCAGTTGCGCCTGGGCCAGGCCTGCGGCGCTGCAGGGCGGCCAGGGGGCGGGCTCGGGCGATATGCCGCTGCGGTCGCGCGCGTCGATCCTGCCGTCCTACATGCTGGAGACCGGAGTGCGCTACTGGTTCAGCTCCGGGCAGAATCGATACCGCTATTTCGCCGATCAGGCTGCGACGCTTCAGGTCTCCCGGCTCGCCTATGGCGGCATGACCGGGCACAGCGGCGAGATGTTCTTCAGGGTCGATGCGCTCGACGGCCCGTTCACCAACATGTTTCTGAAGGGCTATTTCGGAGCGGGCAAGATCAGCTCGGGCACGCTCGTCGACGAGGACTTTGCGCCCTTCGTCAATCCGTCGTCCAAGACCGTCAGCAGCGTGGGCGGGCGGCTGCAATACGCAAATCTCGATGTCGGTTTCAACCTGCTGGAGACGGACCGCTTCCGGCTCGGCGCCTTCGTCGGCTATCAATATTGGACAGAAACGGTCGACGCGCGGGGCTGCACCCAGGTGGGTGGCAATCCGACGATCTGCAGTCCGGCGCTTGGGGCAGGCGTGAAGGTTGTGACCGAGCAGGATCGCTGGCATAGCGGACGGGCCGGTGTCTCACTCGACACGCGGCTGTCGGACCGGCTGAGCTGGCAGGCGGAGGCCGCCTATGTCTGGACTTCGCAGAATGCGATCGACACGCACTATTTCACCTTCGGGCGCGATCCCGCCTCGGGACAAGGATCCGGATTCCAGGCCGAGACCGTGCTGAACTACCAGTTGACCGACAATTTCCGCATCGGCATCGGTGGGCGCTGGTGGCATCTCAGCACCAATGCGGTCGATTCGTTCAATCAGGTGCTGCGATATACGACGGAGCGTTATGGCGTGTTTCTCCAGGGCTCCTACCAGTTCAATCGGGCAAGATAGTCTGCTGGAGTCGTCCAATCATGAACTACCAGATGCGGCCGTTCGGCCTTCTCCCTGAATATGACGCGATGTTCCGCGGTGCATTGGATCGACTGCATCAGGAACGGCGCTACCGTGTCTTTGCGGACCTCGAACGCCTGGCGGGGCGCTATCCGTATGCGATCTGGCATTCGGAGGAAGGCAAGCGTGAGGTCGTGATCTGGTGCTCCAACGACTATCTGGGCATGAGCCAGCACCCGAATGTCATAGGAGCCATGATCGATGCCGCAGCGCGCATGGGCACAGGCGCGGGCGGCACCCGTAACATCGCGGGAACGAACCATCCGCTCGTCGCCCTCGAGCAGGAGCTGGCTGATCTCCACGGCAAGGAAGCCGCGCTGGTGTTTACCTCCGGCTACGTCTCCAACGAGGCGGGGATATCGACGATCGCCAAGCTGCTGCCTGGGTGTTTGCTGCTTTCCGACGAGCTGAACCACAACTCCATGATCGAGGGGGTTCGCAAGGCCGGTGCTGAGAAGCAGATCTGGCAGCACAATGATCCTGAGCATCTCGAACGGCTGCTGCGGGCGGCAGATCCCGAAAGGCCCAAGCTCATCGTGTGCGAGAGCCTGTACTCGATGGACGGGGATGTCGCGCCTCTGCATCGAATTTGTGACTTGGCCGAGCGCTACGGCGCTCTGACCTATGTCGACGAGGTGCACGCGGTCGGGATGTATGGCCCGCGCGGCGGCGGCATAGCTGAGCGCGACGGGGTCATGGAAAGGATCGACATTGTTGAGGGCACGCTGGCAAAGGCCTATGGCTGTCTCGGCGGCTATCTTGCGGCTGGGGCGAACCTGATCGATGCGGTGCGCTCCTACGCCCCCGGTTTCATCTTCACGACGGCATTGCCGCCTCCGGTCTGCGCAGCCGCGACCGCTGCAATCCGGCATCTGAAAGCCTCGACAGCGGAGCGCGTCCGGCATCAGGATCGCGCAGCGCGATTAAAGTCGGTCCTGACGGCAGCAGACCTGCCGGTGATGCCGAGCGAGAGCCATATCGTGCCGGTGCATGTCGGCGATCCCGAGAAGTGCAGGGCGGCTTCGGACCTGCTGATGTCGGAGCATGGCATCTACATCCAGCCGATCAATTACCCCACTGTCCGGCGAGGACTGGAACGCCTGCGTCTTACCCCGACGCCCTATCACGACGACGCGCTCATGGACCAACTGGTCCATGCGATGATGAAGGTGTGGGACAGGCTCCATCTCTGTTACCGCCGGGAGAGCGGTCTCACGCGTGGGCATGAAGCGCCATAGCGCTGCCGGCGAAAGATTGGATCAGAAATCGGCGTCCGGCCGGTGTGCGGAAAGGCGGTCGTGCTTCAGCCACTGAACGAACGCACGTGTTCTCCCTCTCCGAGCGCACCATCCAACCTCTCCCTCCTTTCCAGTCCGTTTCCGATCTGTGTGCGGATGGCCGTGTCCAGCGACGAGCCCGAGCTGTCCGACGGCCCATGTCAGGCATCCGGCCGGATCAGCGCCAGGCCCGAGTCCGGATCGTGAAACTTGCGCAGATGCGCCGGCGTTTCGCTGATGATGATCTCGAGGGTCGGGCGGATGGCCCGACCTCATATAGGCGTAACCACCGAAGAAGTCCTCACCCTTGTCCTGCACGCCGATTTGATCGTGCCCGCGATGGTTGCGCTGAATTTGACTTCCACGAAGTGGTCATCGGATCGTTGTCTTCCGCGCAATTATGCTAGGGAATGCAGCCAGAATCGGAGCGGCCCTCACCACAGCCGGAGATAGAATTGCGGCTGTCAGCCTGAATGAGAATCAACTACTTTAACGACGCAACCTGGACCATATGCAGCAATGAACCGTCGCGAGCGCCGAGCTTCACCCGCTAAAGTGAAGCTCCAACCTGTCAAGCCCGATGGTGCCGCGCTCTTCTATGACGCTGCTTTGCGCGATGTCGCCGATGGCCGACATGCGGATGCCGAACGGTGTTGCCATATGGCGCTTGCGATCGACGGAGGGCATGCGCCGACCCTCAACTTGCTGGGCATCCTTGCCCTGCAGGGGCAGCAGTATGAAGCTGCATTGCAGTGGGTATCCCGCGCGCTCCAGCAGGATGTTCAGCCGCAGTACTTCCTGAGTCTTGGCACGGTGCTGCAGGTCTTGGGACGCTCGGATGAGGTGCTGAAGGTCGTCGACAAGGCGACGGCGCTCGGTCTCGAAAGCGCCGATCTGTGGATGCTGAGGGGGAATGCCCTCGTCAACCTGCAGCAGCTCGCCGACGCCGTGTCGAGCTTCCAACGTGTGCTGGAGCTGAATTCCAGGCATTGGGATGCCGCCAACCAGTGCGGCATCACGCTTCAACGGCTGGGGCGGATCGACGACGCGCTTACCTATCTCGATCTGAGCGACGTCTTGCGGCCCAACCATGTCCCGACACTCTTGATGCGTGGCGCGCTTCTGAACGGCTTGAAGCGCTTCGACGAGGCCCTGACGATCTGCCAGCGAGCTCACGCCATCGAACCGGAAAACTCCGACATCTGTGTCAAGACCGGCATCGTGTTGCGGACGATGTGCCGAGACGAGGACGCGTTGGAATGGTTCGAGCGAGCCCTGGCTCTGCAGCCGGGTTCAAGGGATGCGCTGCACGACAAGGCCTCCGTGCTGACGAAGCTCCGTCGGTTCGACGAGGCGTTCGAGATCTACAGGCAGTTGAAGGGGGCCGATCCGAGAGACGCGCTGGCCGATCTTGGAACGGCTCATTTGAACCTGTTGTTGGGAAATCTCGACGCGGGCTGGTCTGGCCGGGAGGCCCGTTGGAGCCTGCCGAGCTCTTATCCGCGCTTCCGGCGACCCATGTGGCTCGGCCAGGATGGCATCGCGGGACAAACCATCGTCATCGCCGCCGATGAAGGACTGGGCGATACGATCCAGTTTGTCCGCTACGTGCCGATGGTCGCAGCGTTGGGCGCGCGCGTCATCCTTGCCGTTCAAAAGCCGTTGCTTCCACTGTTGTCGAACATGCCAGGCATTTCGCAATGTATTCCGGTCTCGGAGGCCGCCGACCTTGCGGGGGTGGATGTCCATTGTCCGATCATGAGCCTGCCGTTTGCCTTTCGGACGACACTGGCCACGATTCCAGCGCCGGTGTCCTATTTGCCGGCGCCTGATCCGGATCGGATCCAACTCTGGCAGGAGCGCCTTGGCACGCCCGAGAAATTGCGCGTCGGCCTGGTCTGGTCAGGCAACCCCAATCATCTCGACGACCACAATCGCTCCATCCCGTTGCGCACGTTGTCCCGCCTGCTCGGCGCGGATGCGGCGTTTGTCAGCCTGCAGAAGGAGCCGAAGGCCGAAGACAAGGCCGTGCTCCAGGAGACGAGCGGGATCGTGGACCTGACGGGTCAACTTGCCGATTTCGCCGATACCGCCGCGCTGATCTCATGTCTGGATCTCGTGATCACGGTCGATACCAGTGTCGCTCATCTCTCCGGCGCGCTTGGCTGTCCGACCTGGACGCTTCTGTCGTACACGCCGGACTATCGCTGGCTGCTCGATCGTGACGACAGCGTCTGGTATCCGCGCATGCGCCTGTTCCGTCAGCGCGAAAGGCGCGATTGGGGCGAAGTCATCGATCAGGTCGGAGATGCGCTTCACGAACTGGTTGGGGCGAGGGCGCCGTCCCCGCCGGTCTCGAGCGATGCGATCGCGTGATCCGTCGCCGCTTCAATTCGACGGCTGGCGGCTTGCCGTCAGCTGCTGCCGGTAACGTTCGGCGTCCCAGTTGAGCAGCAACTGCTCGTGCTGAGACGAGAGATAGCCGATATCGGCCGATAACGGCAGGCGGCTGGTCACGAGCGCGAGGCAGCTCAGCATGGCCTCGGCGCCCGGGCTGGCGTCGCTGCGGATGAGGGCGCCGAGACCCGGCGCGAGGGCCGCGACGGGCGCGGGCAGGCGGCTCGCGTCCGCCCGTGCGAGCAGCGTGGCGAGGCCGCCGGCGCTCTCGATCGTCGGCAGGCCCGGGCCGAGAAACACGACGTGGTCCGGATACAACGAGCCGCCGGTCGCGATGGCGCGGCTGAAAGGATCGGTGGCGATGCCGTGGCTACCAGCATCGTGCGGCAGGCGATAGGCGGTGCCGGCGCACAGACGGCGCAAGGCCGCGGCGTCGGCAGCGGGCGCCGGGCGCACCGGCAGCGCCAGCCTGCGCTCGACGTCATGGACCAGCGCCTCGGCCTGATCGCAGCTTTCGGCACCGACGACGAGGCCGTGATTGCCGAGGATCAGCACGTCGATGCGGTCGCGCGCGACGATGGTGCTTACTGCGCGCGCCAGCGGCAGTCCGGGATGAAAGTAGTCGAGATGGCGCCAGGCGAGCCCATCCAGCCGCGCTGCAAATTCATCGCGCGCATCGCGCCGCGCCGCCCAGGCGATGGTGTTGACGGCATGCACGTGTAGCACGACCCGGTGCGGCAGCAGCCCATGCAGCGCGGTCTCGATCGAGGCGCGCAGGGGGCCGGGAGCGGCCAGCGGAATGCGCTCGTCATCAGCGGCGAGCGCATCGCGCGCCGCAGGCAGGAGAACAGGCACGAAGATGTCCTTCGCGTCGGCGTCGGCAAGCCAGGTGCCGGACGCCTTCACCCACAGCACATCATCCTGCTTGAGCGAGGAGTTGCCGCCGGCGCCTTGCACCAGCTCGATGTTGCGGCCGACCCGCGCCGACATCCGGCGCAAATCATCAAGCTCGGCAGGCTCGCGCATTTCGCGTCTCCTTCTCACCACACCAGGTGCTGCATCGTCCAATTCGGCATGCGGCCGGGCGAAGCTGCGAGCTTGCGCGTTGCCGCAGCGAGGTCGGGCGCACCGGCCAGCGTCGTGCGATGCACGCCATCGCCGAGCAGCAGGCTCTGCAGGCCTGCAGCGCGGGCGCCGGCGACGTCATGGTCGAGCGAGTCGCCGATCATCAGCACGCGGTGCGGGTCCGGATCGCCGAGCTGCTCCAGCGCCGCCGCGAAGATCGGCGCATGCGGCTTGCCGACGAAGCTCACCGGGCCGCCGAGCCACTCATAGGCGCGCGCCAGCGTGCCGGGCGCCGGCACGAGGCCGGCCGCACCGAACATCATCAGGTCGGGATTGGCGCAGATCATCGGCACGCCCCGCGCGGCCGCGCCGGTGAATCGATCGCGCCAGAGGTCGGGCTCGGCGAGGTCGTCATCGAGGCCGCCGAGCAGGATGAAGTCGGCGTCACGCATATCCGTCACGAGGACGAGGTCGAGCCCGTCGATCAGCGAGCAATCGCCGCCCCGGGTGATCAGGAAGCAGGCATTGCCACAATCGGTGAAGGGTTCGCGGGTGCGGTCGCGCAGGCCGGTCCAAGTCACCTCGCCCGAGGTGAGAATGCCGTCATAGGTCGAGCGCGGCAGGCCGAGCCGGGCGAGGCGCTCGGCATTGGCGCTCGCGCGCTTGCCGGAGTTCGACAGCACCAGGATGTGCTTGCCGGCCTCGCGCAGCCTGAGGACGCAGTCATGCGCGGCGGGAAGCACCGTTCTGCCGTCATGCAACGTGCCCCATTGGTCGAGCAGGACGTGATCGAACCGGTCGGCAATGGCGGACAGGCCGCTGATCTCGCACGCCGCCGCCGTCATCGCGGCGGTCCCTGCAGCGCCAGCAGCGCTGTGCCGTAGCTCGCTTCGGTCTGCGCGGCGACGCTGACGGGCACGCCGACGATGCGCCGGCGGATATCGGTCCAGGCATCATTTCGGGCGCCGCCGCCGATGCTGATCACCCGCCGCAGCGCCGGTGCGCCGAGCGCGTGAAGACGCTGATAGGCCAGCGCTTCCACGCCGGCAATTCCTTCGAGCAGCGCCTGGTAGAAGCGATGATCCTCGACCGGCCGCGGCGCGATCCGCGGCGCCAGCGCGGGATCTGCGATCGGAAAACGTTCGCCGGGTTTGGGCAGCGGATAGTAGTCGAGCCCGGTCGGCTCGTCGGGGCGGAGCAACGGTGCCATGCGGTCCATGTCGGCGGCGGTGAAATGCGCAAGCAGTGCGGCGCCACCGGAGTTCGATGCGCCGCCGGCGAGCCATTTGTCGCCGAGGCGATGCGAGTACACGCCCTGATCGGCGGCGAAGATCGGCTGCGTCGCGATCAGCTTCACCACCAGCGTGGTGCCGAGCGAGGTCACCGCATCGCCCGGCGCATCGGCGCCGGTGGCGATGAAGGCGGCGACGCCGTCGGTGGTGCCGGCGACGATGCGCGCCGACGGCGACAGACCGAGCGCGCGCGCGGTCGACGGATCGATATCGGCGAATGGCGTGCCCGGCACGAGAACGCTCGGCAGGACGTCGCGAGGAACGCCGAGCTGATCCATCCAGCGCGGCCATTCGCGCCTGACGGGGTCATAGCCAAGCTTCAGGGCGTTGTTCTCATCGCTGACGCCGTGATGGCCGGCGAGGCGTCCGGCGATCCAGTCGGCCTGGTGCACGGCTTGTCGCGCGCCGCTCGTGGAGGCGAGCAGATGCAGCAGCTTGGCGAGCGGGCCGCTCGTGCCATGCGCACCGCTCTCGGGCGGCGCGATTGCGGCGATGCGCCTGGCCTCGTCGACGGCGCGGGCATCATTGTACATCAGGCCGAGCGAGCGGGGCCGCCCGTCGGCGTCGATCAGCAGCAAGGTGCCGGAGGTGCCGTCGACCGCGATGCGCGCGACGGCGCCGAGATCGACGATCCTGCCGAGCTTGTCGAGCGCCGCGACCGTCGCCTGCCACCACAGCTCAGGATCCTGGTCGATGGCGTTGCCGTCCTGACGCGGCGCGACCAGCGGAACGGCGGCTGCGCCCTTGATCTCGCCGCTGATATCGACGGCGCAGGCGCGCACACCGCTCGTGCCCACGTCGATGCCGACAAACAATTCCGTCATGCGACCTCATCCCGTTGCGTGCCGGCGAGCATGGCTGTGCTCGCCCGGCGCGTCATCCCTGACGCGCTGCAGCACGTTTGGGGGATTGACGGCCGGACCGGCGTCTGCAATTTTTTGCAAGGTGTGAAGAATTTTGCAAGCAGGCATTCAGGCGTGACGACAGCTTCCGACAGGGCGCCCATGGTGGACGGCGAGGCCTCGCTCGCGACGCGCGCCGCCTGGCTGTATTTCGCGGCCGGGCTGACGCAGTCGGAGGTCGCCGACCGCCTCAACATCCAGAGCACCAAGGCGCATCGCCTGATCGCGCGGGCCAGCCGCGAGGGTATGATCCGTGTCTTCGTCGAGGGTCCCGTCGCCGAATGCGTCGCACTCGAGAACGCGCTGGCCGAACGCTACGGGCTCGACTTCTGCCGTGTTGCGCCGGATCTCGGCGAGGGCGATCTGCCACTGAAGGCCCTCGCGCTGGAGGGTGCGAGCTTCCTGCGCCAGGTGCTGGAGCGCGGCGACGACAAGATCATCGGCGTCGGCCACGGTCGCACGCTTGCGGCGGTGGTGGCGCAACTGCCGCAGACGCCGGCGCGCGACGTGCAGTTCGTGTCGCTGCTCGGCGGCCTGACGCGCAAATTCGCCGCCAACCCGTTCGATGTGATCCATCGCCTGGCCGAGCGCACCGGCGCCGAAGCCTATCTGCTGCCGGTGCCGGTGTTCGCCAACTCCGTCGCCGACCGCCGCGTGCTGATGCAGCAATTCGGCATATCGGACGTGTTCGCGCTGGCGCAGCGGGCGTCGCTGCTGTTCGTCGGCATCGGCCAGATCCATGCCGACGGCTTCCTGGTGTCGAGCGGCATGATCAAGCCGGATGAGGTCGTCGAGCTGAAGCGCGCCGGCGCCTGCGCCGATCTGCTCGGGCATTTCTTCAACGCCCAGGGCGAGCTGCTCGATCTCGATCTTTCGGCGCGCGCCACCTCGATGGCCGCTGCCGATCTGAAGAAGCACCGCATCGTCGCCATCGGCGGCGGCGAGGCAAAGATCACAGCCCTGCGCGCGGTGCTGCGCAGCGGCTTCCTGAACGGTCTCATCATCGATGAGGTAACCGCTCAGGCATTGGCGACCGACAAGCCGGAGAAAACATCCGGCAACTCCAAGAACAAGAGTCGGAAGGGCAGGTAACGCGAACACGTCTCTACAAAAAACAAAGGGAGGGTTGAATGTACGATCGTGAGAAGAATCTCTTTGCGGCCTATGCCGGCAAGCGCATCAGCCGGCGTGATCTGCTCGACGGCGCTGCCAAGCTCGGCATCGCCGGTGTCGCCGCCAATGCCGCCTTTGCCTCGGCGATGTCGAGGGCGATGGCCGCTGACTTCAACTGGAAGGCCCATAGCGGCAAGACCGTCAAGCTGCTCTTGAACAAGCATCCTTACGTCGATGCGATGATCGGCGACATCGAGGCGTTCAAGAGCCTCACCGGCATGAACGTCACCTACGACATCTTCCCGGAGGACGTCTATTTCGACAAGGTGACGGCGGCGCTGTCGTCGAAGTCCGATCAGTACGACGCCTTCATGAGCGGCGCCTACATGACCTGGACCTACGGTCCGGCCGGCTGGATCGAGGACCTCAACGCCTACATCAAGGATCCGGCCAAGACCAATCCGGCGTTCGCCTGGGACGATGTGCTGCCGGGCCTGCGCTCCTCCACCGCCTGGGACGGCGTCGCCGGCTCCGAGCTCGGCTCCGGCAAGGCCAAGCAATGGTGCATCCCGTGGGGCTACGAGCTCAACAACATCACCTATAACCGCAAGATATTCGACAAGGTCGGCGTCAAGCCGCCCACCAATCTCGACGACATGCTGGAGGTCGCGGCCAAGATCACCAAGGACGCTGGCGGCCCCTATGGCGTCGGCGTGCGCGGTTCGCGCTCGTGGGCGACCATCCATCCGGGCTTCCTCTCGGCCTACGCCAATTTCGGCCAGAAGGATTTCGTGATGGAAGGCGGCAAGCTGAAGGCCGCGATGAACACCAAGGCCTCCAAGGACTTCCACGAGAAATGGGTCAGGATGATCCAGGGGTCGGGTCCGAAGAACTGGTCGACCTACACCTGGTATCAGGTCGGCACGGACCTCGGCGCCGGCGCCTCCGGCATGATCTTCGACGCCGACATTCTCGGCTACTTCATGAACGGCGGCGAGAACAAGGAGCGCGGCAATCTCGGCTATGCGCCGTTCGCGGCCAATCCGGCCGCGAAGGCGCCGACGCCGAACGTCTGGATCTGGTCGCTGGCGATGTCGAGCTTCTCCAAGCAGAAGGATGCGGCCTGGACCTTCATGCAGTGGGCGGCCTCCGTCGAGCACGGTCTGTTCGGTGCCCGCAAGATGGATTTCGTCAATCCGGTCCGCGCCTCCGTGTGGAAGGACGGCGAATTCCGCGACCGCATCGCCAAGTCCTATCCTGGCTATCTCGAGCAGCATGACCTGTCGGCACCAGGTGCGAAGATTTACTTCACGGCGCAGCCGCTGTTCTTCGACCTCACGACGGAGTGGGCGGCCTCGCTGCAGAAGATGGTGGCCAAGGAGATCAGCGTCGATGAGGGCCTCGACAAGCTTGCCGAGAGCATCAACCGTCAGCTGAAGCAGGCCGGCCTCGGCTGAGGCCGCGCCGCATCTCCCATGACCGCCTGCCGGCCCGGATGCTCCCCACAAGCGTCCGGGTCGGCCCCATCCCGCGCTGATGTGATCACGCCTGTCATGAGCATGGCCCAACTTGTCGAGACCAAGGCGACGCCGCGCCGCACGAAACGCTGGCGCGGCCGGCTGCTGCCGTATTTGCTGAGCCTGCCGGCGCTGCTGGTCTGCATCGCCATCCTGGTGCCGTTCGTGACCGCTGCGGTCTATTCATTGCAGCGCTACCGGCTCAATCTGCCGTATCTGCGCGGCTTCATCGGCATCGACAACTATATCGACTTTCTGTCCGATCCGGCGTTCTGGAACACGCTGCGCATCTCGCTGGTCTATACCGCGGTGACCGTCATCGCCGAGCTGCTGCTCGGCCTCGGCATAGCGCTGCTGCTGCGCCGGCCGACGCGCTTCCACAATGCCGTGTCGATCATGCTGCTGCTGCCGCTGATGACGGCGCCGGCGATCGCCGCGCTGATGTGGAAGCTGATGACCAATCCGAGCTTCGGCATCCTGTCCTATCTGGTCGGGCTGCTCGGCGTGCACGATTTCAAATGGGCGTCCGATCCGTCGACCGCGCTGTTCACCGTCGTTCTGGTCGACGTCTGGGTCTACACGCCCTTCATCATGATCCTGCTCCTGGCTGGCCTGCGCTCGCTGCCGCGGCAGCCGTTCGAGGCGGCGGCGCTCGACGGCGTGCCGGCGAGCTTCGTGTTCTTCCGCATCACCCTGCCGATGCTCGCGCCCTACATCATCACCGCCTCGCTGTTCCGGCTGCTCGATTCGATCCAGCAGTTCGACATCGTCTATGCGATGACGCAAGGCGGCCCCGGCGACCGGCTGATGGTGTTCCAGGTCCAGGCCTATCTCGAGTTCTTCCAGTACACCAATGTCGGACGCTCGGCGGCGCTGCTGATGATCCTGTGGCTGATCACCAACATCCTGTCGAACATCTTCATCAAGAACTGGCTCCGGCTGCGCGAACGCGCCCACGGCCACGCCTGAGGAGAGAGGTCATGGATCACTCCAGCCCGGCTGGTCGCATCTTCCGTGGCATCGCGCTTGCGCTGGTGCTCGTGTTCTTCATGTTCCCGATCGTCTGGATCCTCCTGATGTCGTTCCAGACCAATGAGCAGATCCTGCGCATCCCGCCGCGTGTGTTCTTCGAGCCGACGTTCGCCAATTACGAGGCGCTGATCTCGGGCCAGCTCAAGACCGCCGCCGGCAATCTGCAGCTCACCTTCATGCGCAATCTGATGAACAGCTTCGTGCTGTCGAGCGCGTCGGTGATCCTGGCGCTGCTGCTCGGCGTCCCCGCGGCCTATGCGTTCGCGCGCTTCAAGTTCCGGCTCGGCGAGACCATCGCCTTCACGCTGCTGTCGTTCCGCTTCGCGCCGCCGCTCCTGGTGCTGCTTCCGCTGTCGCTGTACTACCAGCAGCTTGGCCTCAACGACACCTATTTTGGCATCGTCTGGGTCTACCAGCTGATCGCGCTGCCGCTGATCCTGTGGATCGTGCGCGGCTATTTCGAGGACATCAGTCCCGACATCGAGCACGCCTACCGGCTCGCGGGGCATTCCTGGCGCGAGGCGTTCACCCGCATTGCCGTGCCGCTGGCCGGGCCCGGCATCGCCGCGGCGGGCCTGCTGTCCTTCATCTTCTGCTGGAACAACTTCGTCTTTGCGCTGATCCTGGCCTCGGCCGACAAGCAGCCGGTAACGGTCGGCGCATTGGCCTTCGTGACGGCGTCCGGTATCCAATACGGCCAGATCGCCGCCGCGATCGTGCTGTCGGTCACCCCGACATTGCTGCTCGCGCTCTATGCGCAGCGCTATCTGGTCGAAGGTCTCTCGCTCGGTGCAGTGAAGGGTTGAGGATACATGGCGCGTCTCGAACTCCAATCGGTCGACAAGAGCTTCGGCGCCGCAAGCTGCGCCAAGGGCGTGTCGCTGACGGTCGAGCCCGGCGAGATCGTCGCGGTGTTCGGCCCGTCCGGCGGCGGCAAGACCGTGCTGCTGCGGATGATTGCCGGCATGTTCGAGCCTGACGGCGGCGACATCCTGGTCGGCGGCCGCTCGATCGTCGACGCGCCGCCGGAGCAGCGCGGCATCGGCATGGCGTTCCAGAATTTTGCCCTGTTTCCGCACATGAGCGCGCGCGACAACATCGCCAGCGGGCTCCGCGCGACGGGCGCGGCCGACATTGCGGCCAAGGTTGCGGCAATGAGCCGGCTGTTGAAGATCGAGCACGTGCTCGGCCACAAGCCTCGTGAACTGTCCAACGGCCAGAAGCAGCGCACCGCGCTGGCGCGCGCGCTGATCGGCAATCCCGGGGTGCTGTTGCTCGACGATCCCTTGCGCAACGTCGATGCCAAGCTGCGCTATGAGATGCGGTTGGAGCTGCCGAGCCTGCTGCGCAGGAGCTCTGCGGCGGTGCTCTACGTGACGCAGGATTATCGTGAGGCGATGGCAATCGCCGATCGCATTGCCGTGCTGATCAATGGCCGCCTGGTGCAGGTGGCGCGTCCGGAGGAGATCTATGCGCGGCCGGCGTCGGTCGCCGTGGCCCGACTGTTCGGCGATCCCAGCATCAATCTTGCCGAGGTCACGCCGGTGGCGGAGCAGGGGCGGCTGACCGCATCTGTTGCCGGGACGCTGATCCGGCTCGATGCGGACGGCGTGCCGTCCAATATGCGTGAGCGTTGCTGGCTTGGCGTCCGGCCCGACGATGTCGTGGTGACGCGTGATGGCGGCGAGGGTGTGATCCCGGCGCGGATCGTCGCGGTCACGCCGATCCACGAGCGCGCCGTGGTGCTGCTGCGCTTCGCCGACGGATCCGAGTGGCTGGCGGCGCAGGCGCCCGAGGCGCTGGAGGCGCATGCCGACGAGGACGTGTTCGTGCGGTTCGCGCCGGAAGCGGCGCTGCTGTTCGACCACGCCACGGGCGAGCGCATCGGCCTGGCGCCGCGGCGGCAGGCGGCGTGAGGATCGGGGATGGGCATGCTCGAAATCCGCAACGTCGACAAGGTCTATCACAGCCGGGGCAAGCCGCCGGTTCATGCCGTGCGCGCGCTCGATATGGAGGTGAAGGCCGGCGAGATCGTCGCGCTGCTCGGCTCTTCCGGCTGCGGCAAGACCTCGACGCTGCGCATGATCGCCGGCTTCGAGAGCGTCAGTTCCGGGTCGATCGCGCTGGCGCAGCGGACGATCCATGATCTGGCGCCGGCGAAGCGCAAGGTGGCGATGGCGTTCGAGGGCTATTCGTTGTACCCGCCGCTCACGGTGCGTGAGAACATTGCGTTCGCGCTGAAGGCGCGGCAATTGTCGCGCGCCGAGATTGCGCAACGCGTTGTCAGCATTGCCCGCCTGGTGGAGATCGAGGACATTCTCGATCATCATCCCCACGCGCTTTCCGGCGGACAGCAGCAGCGGGTGTCGCTGGCCCGAGCGCTGGTGCGTGATGCCGACCTCTATCTGCTCGACGAGCCGATGGGTCAACTGGAGCCGCAGCTGCGTGCCGTGCTGCGCGGCCGCATCAAGGGTCTGCTCGCCGAGCGCGGCATGACGGCGATCTTCGTCACCCATGACCAGACCGAGGCGAGCGCACTTGCCGATCGCATCGCCGTCATGGAAGACGGCGTGCTTCAGCAGTTCGCCAGCGAGCGGGAGCTGAAGAACCGCCCGGCCAATCTGTTCGTCGCGAGCTTCATTGGCGAGCCGCCGATGAACCTGATGGAGACTGTGGTGACGCAGGAGGAAGGCGGGTTCCGCCTGTCTGTGGGCTCCGATGTTGCCTTTCACATTCCCGGGCAGACGTTGGACGCGGCGGGACAGCGGACGCTGGTGCGGGCCGATCGGATCAAGGTCGGCATCCGGCCGCAGCGGATCGCGATCGGCAGCGGCGAGGCGAGGCTGCGCGTGGTCTCCAACCAGTGGCTCGGCGATCAGTCGCATATTGCGGGCGAGTGCGCCGGTCATCTGCTGGTCGGCGTGACATCCAGCAAGGTCGCGGCGCGACCGGGCGACGTCGTGCCCTGCGCGCTGGAGTCACGCCATCTCCATATTTTCGGCGCCGACGGCGTTTGCGTCCGCCACGCGGAGGCGCGCTGAACATGACCTCGGCTGCGATCCGCAACGTGATCATCGGCATCGACGCCGGGACCTCGGTGATCAAGGCGGTGGCGTTTGCGCGGGATGGACGCCAGCTCGGGGATTTCGCGATTCCCAACAGCTACGCGACGTTGCCGGGCGGCCGCGTCGAGCAGGACATGGCGCGGACCTGGACCGACACCGTCGCGGCCTTGCGCGGCCTGGGCGGCACGCTGCCGGATCTGTCCCGTCGCGTCGCCGCGATCGCCGTGACCGGGCAGGGCGACGGCACCTGGCTGATCGATGCGGACGGCCGTCCCGTCGCGCCCGCGCTGCTGTGGCTCGACTCGCGCGCGGCAGGGTTCGTCGAAGCCTTCCGCGGCGGCGAGCGCAATGCCTCGCACTATCAGCGCACCGGATCGGGGCTCAACGCCTGCCAGCAGGGGGCGCAACTGGCCTGGCTGCAGGCGCATGACGCAGAGATGCTGGGACGCGCGGGTACGGCGTTCCACTGCAAGGACTGGCTCTACTTCAAGCTGACCGGCGAGCGGGCCACGGACCCGTCCGAGGCGACGTTCTCCTGCGGCGACTTTCGCAAGCGCGGCTTCGACGGCGAGGCGGCGCGTCTCATCGGCATCGCTGGTTCCGCGCGCCTGTTTCCAGATGTCGTCGATGGTGTCACGACGACGCATGGCTTGACCGCGGCGGCCGCGGCGGAGACGGGCTTGCCCGAGGGCGTGCCGGTGTCGCTCGGCTATGTCGACGTGATCTGCAATGCGCTCGGTGGTGGGCTATATGATCCCACACCCGACGTCGGCTGCACCATCATCGGCTCGACCGGCATGCACATGCGGCTGGCGAACAGCGCCGACGCGGTCAAGCTGAATGCCGAGGCGACCGGCTATACGATGCCGTTCCCGGTGCCGGACCACTATGCCCAGATGCAGTCGACCATGGCTGCGACCTTGAACATCGACTGGTTGCTCGATGTCGCGCGAGGCGTGCTCGCCATGGAAGGCATCGCCCGGTCGCGCAATGATCTGATCCGGCGGCTGGACGAGCGCGTGCTCGCGGCGAAGGCGGGCGAGCTACTCTATCATCCCTTCATCTCCGATGCTGGCGAGCGCGGACCATTCGTGTCCCACGAGGCGTCTGCGCAACTGGTCGGCCTGCGTACCCGTCACGGCTACTGGGATCTGATGCGCGCCGTGATGGAGGGACTGGCCTTCGCCGCACGCGACTGCTACGCGGCGATGGGACCGCTGCCGACGGAAATTCGCCTGACCGGCGGCGCCGCGCGCAGCCGCGCGCTGGGCAGCATTCTCGGCGCGGCGCTCGGCAGCACGATCCGGGTCTGCCGACGCGAGGAGGCCGGCGCGTCCGGCGCGGCCATGATCGCGGCGGTCGCCACCGGACTCTATTCGGACATGATGGGCTGCGCGGAGGAATGGGTGAGACCGTATCTCGATGAACCGCAGGCGCCGGATGCGGCGCTGACGGAACGCTATGCGCAGCTGTTCCCGGCCTATGTCGAGGCCCGCCTCGCGGCGCGGCCGGTGTGGAAGCAGCTCGCGGCCCAGCGTGCGGGAGCCAATCATGTCTAGCTCCATCGCCATCATCGGCGACCGCTTCATGCTGCCCTCGGTGTTCGCCGAACGCATCACCGCCATCTGCGGCGACGGCGTCGACATCCGCATGCTCGAACAGCCCTGGCCGGACGAGCCGATGGAGCATGGCTATGCCGGCTCCAAGCTCGATGGTCTCAAGGAGTTCATGGGCGATCCGGATGAGCTCGCCGAATTCATCGGCGAAGCGCCGCTGCTGGTGACGCATCTCGCGCCGATCTCGCGCGCGATGCTGCAGCGGCTGCCAAGGCTCAAGTTCATCGCGGTGTCGCGCGGCGGTCCGGTCAATGTCGACATGCAGGCGGCGCGCGATCATGGCGTGCTGGTCGTCAACACGCCCGGACGAAATGCCAGCGCGGTGGCGGAGTTCACCATCGGCGCGATGCTCGCGGAGACCCGTCTGATCAGGAGCGGTCACGAGTCGATGCGGGGCGGGGAGTGGCGCGGCGATCTTTATCGCGCCGACCGGACCGGACGCGAACTCGGGGAGATGACCGTCGGCATCGTCGGCTATGGCGCGATCGGCACGCGCGTCGTGAAGCTGCTCAAGGCGTTCGGCTGCAGGATCCTTGTGACCGACCCTTACGTCCAGCTCAGCGCACAGGACCGCAACGACGGTGTCGAGCACGTCGCGCTTGCCGATCTTCTGGCGCGCGCCGACGTCATCAGCCTGCATGCCCGCGTGACGCCGGAGACCACCGGCTTCATCGATCGCGAGGCGCTGGCGAAGATCAAGCCGGGGGCGATCCTGATCAACACCGCGCGCGGTCCGCTGGTCGACTACAAGGCGCTGTTCGAGGTGCTCAGCTCGGGACGGTTGGCCGGCGCGATGCTCGACACTTTTGCGGTCGAGCCGGTGCCGCCGGACTGGCCGCTGTTGCAGCTCCCGAATGTCACGCTGACGCCGCACATCGCCGGCGCGTCCGTGCGCACCGTCACCTTTGCCGCCGACCAGGCGGCCGAAGAGGTTCGCCGCTATCTGGCCGGCGAGCCGCCGCTCAATCCCTGCTGACGACGAAAGGTTTTCGACATGAATCGCGAGGAACGGCTGATCCGCGAGAACATCATCGCCAAATGCCGATGGATGAATGCGTCGGGGCTGAACCAGGGCACTTCGGGCAACATTTCCGCCCGCTACAAGGACCGCATGCTGATCACGCCCTCGGCGACGCCCTATGACTCGATGAAGCCGGAGATGATCGCCTCGATGCCGCTCGAGGGTGAATACGGTTCCTGGGAGGGGCCGTTGAAGCCCTCGACGGAATGGCGCTTTCATCTCGACATCATGCGCGGCCGTCCGGATGTCGGCGGCGTCGTTCACACGCATTCCACCTATGCCACCGTGCTCGCCATCGCGCGCAAGCCGATCCCGGCCTGCCACTACATGATGGCGGCGTTCGGCGGCACCGACATCCGCTGCGCCGGCTATGCGCGGTTCGGCACGGCCGAATTGTCCGAGCTTGCGCTGGAGGCGCTGGAAGGCCGCAACGGCTGCCTGCTGGCCAATCACGGCATGATCGCGGTCGGCGCCAATCTCGACAAGGCGATGTGGCTTGCGGTCGAGCTCGAGACCATCGCGAAGCAATACTACCTGTCGCTCGCCCTCGGCCAGCCGCACATACTGGGTGACGCCGAGATCGCCGAGACGGCGCAGGGCTTTTCGACCTATGGCCTGCAGGAGCCGAAGGCGAAAGCGGCAAAGCCGGCCAAGGCTGCGACGAAGGCGCGTGCCGCTGCGCGCAGCAAGCCAGAGAAGAAGCGCAGCAGCAAGCGATGAATGCGACGGTCTCACGCAGCGGAACCGATCACGGTCTGTTGGACCTCGCCGTGATCGGCGGCGGCATCAATGGCGCTGGTATCGCCCGAGATGCCGCCGGCCGCGGCCTGAAGGTGCTGCTGTGCGAGAAGGACGATTTTGCGCAAGGCACCTCGTCGCGATCGGGCAAGCTGATCCATGGCGGCTTGCGCTATCTGGAGTACTACGAATTCCGCCTGGTGCGCGAAGCGCTGATCGAGCGCGAGGTGCTGTTGGCCTCGGCGCCTCACATCATCTGGCCGATGCGCTTCGTGCTGCCGCACTCGCCGGAGCAGCGTCCCGCCTGGCTGGTGCGCACAGGGCTGTTCCTCTACGACCATCTCGGCGGCCGCAAGCAGCTGCCGGCGAGCCGCAACGTCGATCTCGCGCACGAGCCGGAGGGCGCGCCGCTGCGCCCCGAGTTCCGGCGCGGCTTCGAATATTCCGACTGCTGGGTCGACGATGCCCGGCTGGTGATCCTCAATCTCGTCGATGCCGCGCAAAAGGGAGCCATCATCCTGCCGCGCACCCGCGCCGTGAGCGCACGGCGTGAGGGCGATGCCTGGCGTCTGGAGATGCGCTCCGAAGACGGCGAGGTTCAGATCGTCCGAACGAAGGCGCTGGTGAATGCCGCAGGTCCCTGGGTGCAGGACGTGGTTCAGGGTGTCGCCGGGCTCAACTCCGCGCACAATGTGCGGCTTGTCAAAGGCAGCCATCTCGTGGTGCCAAAATTCTGGAGCGGATCGCAGGCCTATCTGCTGCAGAACACCGACCGCCGCGTGATCTTCGTCAATCCTTATGAGACCGACCTGGCGCTGATCGGGACCACCGACATCGTGCATGACGGCCGCGCAGACGACGTCGCTGTCGATGGTGCCGAGATCGACTATCTGCTCGCCGTGCTCAAGCGCTATTTCCGGGCCGCGCCGGGCAAGGGGGATATCATTCACGCCTTCTCCGGGGTGCGGCCGCTCTACGATGACAACGCCGACAATCCGTCGGCGGTGACGCGCGACTACGTGTTCGAGATGCATGGTGCGCCCGGACAGCCGCCGTTGCTGTCGATCTTCGGCGGCAAGATCACGACGTTTCGCCGGCTCGCCGAGCAGGCAATGGAACGTCTCGCGCCGTGGTTTCCGCAGATGGCGCCGGCATGGACGGCGGGCGCGCGTCTTCCGGGCGGCGATTTCGGCGTGCCGTTCGATCAGTTCCTCGCCGATCTCGCAGGCGCCTATCCGGGATTGCCGCGCGATGTAGTGGCGCACTATGCGCGGCTCTACGGCACCCGTGCGCGCGATCTGCTCGGAGCGTCCCGCAACGTCGGCGATCTCGGCCGCCATTTCGGTGCCTCGTTCTATGAGCGCGAGCTCGTTTTCCTGCGCGAGCAGGAGTGGGCCGTCACGGCCGCCGACGTCCTGGACCGGCGCACCAAGCATGGCCTGCATCTGAGCCGCGCCGAGCGCGAGGCGTTCGAGCACCAGCTTTGATCGCGCCTTGACGCGTCGAGCCCCTCCGCGACCGCCGCAGCGCTTGGCGGGCGCCGATGACACGCCCCGGCAAACCGTGCTATCGAGCGCCCGCGATATGGATCGCGACGCGCCAGGAGACGCGGAATTCGGCACAATCCGGACCTTCGCCGATGCCCCCTGCGCCGATCGATTCACAATCAAACCGCCCGACGACCTCCTGAATTCGACGCCATGCCGGACCAGATCAAAGCGAGAGCCGACCATCGGCGCGGTCCGCGGCAGGAAGGCATCGTCGACGCCTGGACGAGGTTCGCGTCCGGCTCCTGGATGGACCGGCGCTGGACTCCGTGGATCATCGTGCTGAGTGGCCTCGTGCTGGCGCTGCTGTGTGATGCCTTCGTGGCCCACATGCTTTCCGTCAACTATCGGGAGACCTATCGGACCACCGAGGCGGCCAACGGAGATCTCGCCCGCGCGCTCGAAGAATACATGTTGCGCAACATCCAGGGCGTCGACGTGCTCTTGAACACGACGATCGACAGTCTCAAGCAGGACCCATCGCTGCTCACTGCCGGCAACCCGGCCCTGATCGGCGAGTTGAAGCGCAGGGTGGTGCCGTACCCCGCCGCGGGCGGCATCGTCGTGCTGGACGCGGACGGCAATCTGCTCGGCGACAGCGCCGGCAACGGAGTTCCCGGCCGTGAAAACAATTTCGCCGATCGGGCCTATTACAAGGTCCAGCGCGATGACCCCGGCCGCGGTCTCTTCATCGACGTGCCGGTGGCCTCGCGCGTGAACAGGGGTCGGTTCATCGCGGTCAGCCGCGCCTTGATGATGCCGGACGGACGATTTGCCGGCGTGATCGTCGTGGCGGTGGACTACGAGAATCTGCGGCAGTTCTTCCTGTCGCTGAACGTGGGGCAGCGCGGAACGGTGACGCTCTATCGCGACGACGGCACGATCCTGCTGCGCTCGCCGCATGCCGACGATTTCGCCGGCCGCAACGTCGGGTCCAATCGCCTGTTTAGCCTCTATCTCCCGCAGGCGCCTCACGGCAGCTTCGAGGGCAGCGGCATGACGGACGGGACGTCGCGGAGCATCAGCTATCGGCGCGTCGCCGGCCTGCCGCTGGTGGTGACCGTGGCGCGCGACCCGGTCGAGTATCTGGCCGGCTGGAAGAACAATGCGCTGTACTACAGCGCCATCGCCGCCGGCCTCAATCTGCTGATCGCCGGATTCGGCCTCGTCCTGGCGCGGCAATGGCGGCTGCGCGCGGCCTCCGAGCAGGCGCTGCGCGACAGTTTCGAGCAGCATCTGCTGGTCACGGAGAACGTGCCCGCGCTGATCGTCCAGGTCGGCGCCGATGGTGACATCCGCTATGCCAACCGCGTCGCGCGCGAATGGTATGCGCAGCCGTCCAGCGGGGTCGGTCGCAGCCGGCGGATCGACGACTACATCGACCCCGCGCGGCGAGACGAGGTGAGGCCGAAGATCGAGGCCGCGCTGGCCGGCCGAACCGCGGGCGGTGAGGAGAAGATCGCGTTTCCCGACGGCCGTGAACGCTGGTGCGAGACCATTCGCGTGCCGGATCGCAGCCAGGATGGCACGGTGCGCGGCTATTTCGTGCTGTCGGTCGACATCACCGAGCGCAAGCGCATCGAGGACGAACTGCGTCAGGCGCAGAAGATGGAGGCCATCGGCCAGTTGGCGGGAGGCATCGCGCACGACTCCAACAACATGCTGGCGGCGACGCTCGGCAATCTCGATCTGCTGCTCGACGCGCTCACGCCCGGCGAAAGCTCCCGTCGCAGCATGGTCGAGCGGGCGATCGAGGCGGCGGAGCGGGTCGCCGATCTCAACCGCCGGCTGCTCGCCTTCGCCCGCAAGCAGGCGCTGCAGCCGCAGGTCACCGACGTGAACCAGCTCGTCAACGGCATGACGACCATCCTGCAGCGGACGCTCGGCGAGAACATCGAGATCGAATTGGCGCAGGACCCGATGCTGTGGCACTGCCTGATCGATCCGACGCAATTGCAGAACGCGCTGCTCAATTTGGCGCTCAATGCGCGGGACGCGATGGACGGCGGCGGGCGCCTGACGATCGCGACGACGAATGCCGTGCTCGACCAGCCGCTCGACGACGGCGACGAGCGCATCATGCCCGGCGACTACGTGACGATCGCGGTGTCGGACCTGGGGGCCGGCATGCCGCCCGAGATCGCGCGCCGCGCCTTCGAGCCGTTTTTCACCACCAAGGAATTCGGCAAGGGCAGCGGCCTCGGCCTCAGCATGGTCTATGGCTTTGCGCGGCAATCGGGCGGCACGGTGCTGATCGACAGCCGGGTGGCGGAAGGCACCTGCGTCACGCTGTATCTGCCGAGCGCGGGGCCGGGCGCCACGGGCCGCGCGCGCGCCGGCGCGGCGCGGCTGGCGCGGCCGCAGACCGGCGAGCGGATCCTGGTGGTCGAGGACAATCCGCTGGTCGGCGCGATGGCATCGACCATGCTGACGTCGATGGGCTACAGCCCGGTCGTCGTCACCCATGCGGCAGCCGCGATCGCCGCGCTGGACCGGCCGGACCCGTTCGCGCTGCTGCTGACCGACATTCTGCTGCCGGATGCCATGACCGGCATCGACCTGGCGCGCGAGGTGCGCCGCCGATGGCCGGAGCTGCCGATCGTCTTCATGTCCGGCTTCGCCGACCCCTCGCTGGTGCCGGAAGATTTCCGCGCGACGAGCAGGCTGCTCGCCAAGCCGTTCCGGCTCGGCCAATTGTCGGAGGCGATCGTCTCGGCCCTGGCCGGCAGGAAGGCGACGTGAGCCCTCAGCGATCATGCGGTGAGCGATCCCGTGTTCGCCCCGATCGACAGCGCCGTCCGGGCAAGTCCTTTCCGCCTCGCGGCGCGCAGGGCGCCCGAGCTGTGCCGGTCGTTTCGCCCTCTCGACGACGAGGGCGCGGGGAATGCCGGGTGCTGGCCGCACCCATGGCCCGCCTGCGAACAAGAATGCAGGCGGCAGGAACCACAGGTTCAGCCGAGCCATCCCGGCATTCCCCGCGCGATGGTTTTCCGGCTTATACGTCCTCTCCCCGGGGACCGGCTGTCTTGCCCCCGTCACCCGCGCAACGCGAAAGCATTGTCGCGAGCTTGGCCTCAGCATCGGGAGGCCAGGACCCTACGATTTCGCCGGCGCAACGGCTTCGTTCGTCCGCATGACCTTCGTCATGCTGCGAACCGCTGCGCCCACCGCATCCCACCCCGCGTGCCGTGACGATCGCGATACGCCCCTCGTGCCGGGGCGGGACGGCTGCACTCAATCATGATTTCTGAAAATGAGAAAGCGGAATATTTTCGCCGGACGGACTGGACAGGTGTGATGTGCTTGAGGCGTCTCGTGAAATGAGAATCTCCGCGCATCGACCTTGGCCCATGATTGGGGGCCCAGGGCGTGGGGAGGCAAGGGCCGAGTCGCCCGTCGGGTCGGGACTTGGGCTTGAGACAGTCGTCCATCGGATGATTGCAGCGCTTCGGAGGTCGAGTCCGTCGGTATATCGAGAGACGAGACGGGCGCGTTCTACGTGCGGGTCGATGTCGAGCCGGGCGCTGACAAGGCGCGCATCAGTCGCTTGTGGAAAGAGATCGGCGCACCGGTTGTGGTGCGAACGGTTTCTGGCAGGCTCGTGAGCCACTCGCGATCGTTTGGACCCAATGACAGGTCCCGCGAACGAGCCGGTGCCGACCGGCTTAGTAGCTGTGGTCTTTCGCACCTCCGCTGCTCGGTGGGAGTGGAGAAGCATCAGCCGTCTGTCGTGAGCTTGCGGAAGTCGCTCTGCTGCTGAGGGCACTTTCAGTTGTGGGCCCCAGCGAGTGCGCTGGGTTACGCCGGAGGCTTCACCTCACTCCACCGCATCCTTCTTCGCAATCCGGTGCAGCTGCTCGAACAGATCGGCCTGCTCACTGGTGCAGAGACACACGCCCTGCGCGGAGTCGGCATCGCCGGCGTTGAGGTAGGCGTGGCCCATGGTGCTGTCGAGATACATGCCGTCGCCTTCGTGCAGGATCTCCGGCGCGTAGAACTCGGTGTGGACGGCGATGGTGCCGCGGGTGACCAGGAAGTATTCCTCGCCGCTGTGGCGGAGCAGGGGGCCGAACTCGTCGAGCGTGCGGGCGCGCACCTCGGCGATCATCGGCACCATGCGCTTTCCGATCAGGTCGGTGCATTGATAGGTGTAGGTGTAGAACCTGGTGTTGACGATCTGGCCCTGGCCGGCGCGGCTGACGCTGCGGCGGGCGGTCACCGGGCGACCCGCCTCGGGGCGCGGCGTCGTCGGGCTGAATAGCTCGGCGATGTCCATCTGCAGGCCCGAGGTGAGCTGCAGCAGCTTGTCATAGGTCAGCGACATCAGGCCGTTCTCGACCTTGGACAAGGTCGACAGCGCCATGCCGGTCTTTTCGGCGACCTGCTTCAGGGTCAGGCCGCGCGCCTGCCGGGCCGCCTTCAGGCACTGGCCGAGCTGGGAGTGGGGGCCTTCGGTCGACGCGCTGATGGCGGTGTCTGTCAAAGCGATCTCCGGAAAATCCATTAGCGGATCAGGCGTGTCGAGAGCCGAGCAGCCCGGACAATCTCGGCCCATAGAGCAGGAAATTCAATCGGGTGCTCCAATGTCCGAAGGTCATGCGTGGACAGCGGTGGAACAATGCGTTTTCGGGTCGTGCATTCGATTTCCTATATGCTAAATAGTTTTCCGAAACGGAAAAGAGAAGCCCCGTGGAATCGATTTGCGACAAGACCGCCGTCGAGCTGGTCAAGCTGCTGAAAACAAAGGCGATCTCGCCGGTCGCGCTGCTCGACTCGTGCCTGGAGCGGATTGCGGCGGTGAACCCGGCCGTCAACGCGGTGGTGACCCTGGACGAGCCGGCCGCCCGCGCTACAGCCAAGGTCGCCGAGGCCGAGATCGTGAGGGGCGAGGACCGGGGGGCGCTGCACGGCCTGCCGGTGCTGATCAAGGATACCCAGGACACCGCCGGGATGCGCTCCACCTATGGCAGCCCGATCCTGGCCGACAACGTCCCGGCCGTCGACCAGGCCTCGGTGGGCCGGCTGCGCGCCGCCGGCGCAATCATCTTCGGCAAGACCAACACGCCGGAATGGGCGGCGGGCGGCAACACCCGCAATCCCGTGTTCGGCGCCACCGGCAACCCGTTCGATCCCGCGCGCTCGGCCGCCGGCTCCTCCGGCGGCTCGGCGGTCGCGCTCGCCTGCGGCATGGCCCCGCTCGCCTCGGGGTCAGACACTGGCGGCAGCTTGCGCAATCCGGCCGGCTTTTCCGGCATCGTCGGCATGCGCCCCTCCTACGGCCTCGTCGCCAGCGAGAAGCGCGCCCATGGCTGGTCGTGCCTGTCGACCGACGGGCCGATGGCGCGCGATGTCGCCGACACCGCGCTGATGCTGTCGGTGATGGCGAGCGACGATGCGCGCGATCCGCTCGCCTACACCCTGCCGGGCGAGGCCGTGCGCGGCGCGCCATCGCGCTGGGCCGTGCCGCCGGCGGTCGAACTCAACAAGCTCAGGCTCGCCTTCACCGAGGATTTCGGCTTTGCGCCGACCGAACAACTGATCCGCCGCGCCTTCCGCGCGCGGGTGTCGCGCATCGCGCCGCTGTTTGCCGACGCGCAGGAAGGCGCACCGGATTGCAGCGGCGCCGACGAGACCTTTGCGGTGCTGCGCGCCTCGCTGTTCCTCACCCAGCACGGCAAGAATTTTCGCGAGCGGCCCGACATGCTCGGGCCGAACGTGCGCGCCAATGTCGAGGAGGGGCTCGGCTACAGCCTCGAGGATTTTTCGCGTGCGAGCGCCAACCAGACCCGCATCTATCGCGCCTATCAGGGCTTCTTCGCACGCCACGACGTGCTGATCAGCCCGACCATCACCTTGAGCCCGCGGCCGTGGGCGGAGCTGTATCCGGCGGAGATCGACGGCGTGCCGACGCGGTCGTACTTCCACTGGTTGGCGCTCGCCTACGCGGTGACCCTCGCCGGACATCCCGCGCTGAGCCTGCCGCTCGGCCTCGACGACAACGGCCTGCCGTTCGGCCTGCAGATCGTCGGTCCCCGCGGCGGCGACGCGCTGGTGCTCGGCGTTGCCGCGGCGCTGGAGGCCGCGTTCGCCGACGATGCCGAGCTGCGCCGTCCCCGGCCCGATCTCGAAAGGCTCGCGTCGCTGCCGCCGCTGGCGCAGACGCCCGGCTTCTTGGCGTGGGATTGAGGCGGCACTCATGATCACTACATCTTGGAGCGACTAACGATGTCCGACGCCCCCTCATGGCCGTTCTCGCTGGTGCGCCGCGCCGGCGGCCTGGTGTTCCTGTCCGGCGAGATTCCGGTCGCCGATGACGGCAGCATCCCCGAGGGCATCGCGGCGCAGACCGACCTCGTCTTCAAGCACATCGCGGAAACGCTGGCCGGCGAGGGGCTGACGCTCGACGATATCGTGTCCTGCATGGTGCACCTCGCCGACAAGGCGGATTTCGCCGCCTACAACGAGGCCTATCGCAGGCACTTCAAGGACCCGATGCCGGTCCGCACCACGGTGCAGGCGCAGATGATCGCGGATGTGAAGATCGAGGTCACCGTCGTCGCGGCGGCGCGGACCTAAGCAGGAGTGATGATGATGCAAAGCGCGATCGTTCTCGGTGGCGGCATGGTCGGCGTCGGCACGGCGCTGCACCTGCAGAGCCGTGGCTGGTCAGTGGCGCTGGTCGACCGCAGGGAGCCTGGACGCGAGACCAGCTACGGCAATGCCGGCATCATCCAGAGCGAGGCCGTCAGGCCCTACGCGATGCCCTATGATATCGCCGGCGTGCTCGACATCGCGCTCGCGCGCACCAACGACGTGCACTACAGCCTCGCGGCGCTGCCCTATCACGTGCGGCCGCTGCTGCAATACTGGTGGAATTCGTTCCCGGCGCGCCACGAGGTGCTGACGCGCACCTATGCGCAACTGATCGCGCGCGCCGCGCCCGAGCACGAGCCGCTGATCCTCGCGGCCGGGGCCGGCAACCTCGTGCGCCGCGACGGCTTTCGCGTGCTGCACCGGACGCAGGCGCAGTTCGACAAGGAGGCGAGGGAGGCCGAAGCCGTCGGCAAGGCGTTCGGCGTCAAGTTCAAGCTGCTCAGCGCCCAGCAGCTCAAGCAGGCCGAGCCCGCGCTGATCGACAGCGGCATCGGCGGCCTGCACTGGCAGGAGCCGTGGACCGTGTCGGATCCCGGCAGCCTGGTCGCCTCCTATGCCGAGCTGTTCACGCGCCGCGGCGGCAAGCTGCTGCGCGGCGATGCGACCACGCTGGCGCAGGCGGGCAGCGGCTGGGCCGTCACCACCGCGGAGGGACGCATCGAGGCCGAGGCCGTGGTGGTCGCGCTCGGGCCGTGGTCGCCGGAGTTCCTGACGCGGTTCGGCTACGACATCCCGATGGTGCGCAAGCGCGGCTATCACCGTCACTACACCGGCGGCGCGCCGCTCGATTTGCCGCTGCGCGATGCGGCGCGCGGCTATCTGATGAACCCGATGGCGCTCGGCGTGCGCATCACGACCGGTGCCGAGCTGTCATCCCCGAATGCGAAATCGACCCCGGTTCAGCTCGGCAAGGCCGAGGCTGCCGCGCGCCAGCTCATCGATCTCGGCAAGCCGGTCGAGCCCGAGCCGTGGATCGGCACGCGGCCGTGCATGCCCGACATGCTGCCGGTCGTCGGCCAGGCGGCGCGTCACAAGGGCATGTGGCTGCATTTCGGCCACGGCCACCAGGGCTTCACGCTGGGGCCTGCGACGGGACGCATCCTCGCCGAGCTGATGAGCGGCGAAGCGCCGAGCGTCGACGTCGCCGCCTGCGCACCGGCGCGATTCGGCGCATAGCTGCGAGAGCTGCTGCCGCCCTGCAATTGCAGGCTGCAGCTCCGCTCTCCGGGCAGTCCCTTGTTTACCAAGCGGGCCTGTTCTGGGCCGTTCTGGCGCTGCAAAATTTCCACTTCACGAATTCGCAAGCCCGCTCTCCTAGGGTGACGCCGGTTGGACCAGGACGCGGGGGCGAAACGCGTTTCGTGAGTTCTGTCGTCGGCCAGTGATCCGAACATCATGTGGGGGAGCAGATGAACTTCACGGGCCTCATGTACCGCTTCATCTCGAATTTCGTATTTCTCGCGGCCGTCTATCTCAGCCTGAACTACGTCGAGAAGTATCAGAACCGCGCCGTCCTGGCGCTGGTGGTGCTGATCTATGCCGGCATGCGCGCCGTCACGGTGGTGCGCACCTTCCACTTCTTCGGACGGATCGAGAAGATGGAGTCGGACGTTCGCCGTCTGGCCGGCATGCTGGGCGACGGGCCGGTGGGGCAGGTGGTCTCTAGGCAGGTGGTGTCCGACGTCGGATCGCTGCGCAAGGACGGCGAGAAGAAGTCCTACATGGACCTGTTCTTCCTGGCGGCCACCGTCATCCTCTGCGTCAGCAAGCTGGTCTCGAGCTGATCGCGCGCGGCGCGGGCGAATTGTCCCGCGTCCTCACCTGCAACATCTGCGAATGTTCAGCGCCGCCTGAGGCTGGCGAGGCGCACCGGGCGCGGCGCCGGCTTGGCGGCCACAGCCTTCGGGGCCGGGCTCTCGAGCCGGGCCAGCTGGCGCCGCTGCGCCGACAGCGGCGCGACAGGCGGCCATGCGAACAGATCGGACGCCGGCGCTGCCAAGGCCGGCGCCGCAAGCCGCGGCGCGAGCGGCGGACGCGGCCATGCAGGCTTCTGCACGACACGCGCGACGGCCGCCGGCACGTTGAGAATCCCGAAATCGTCCAGCCTGGCCCGGGCCCCGGTATCGGCGCCAGCGAGATCGACGGGCGCGATCTTGGGCCAATGCGCCACCGGGGTCTCGTCCGACGGGCGGTGCACCAGCCAGTCCTCGGGCTCGGTCGGCGTCGCCGGCCGGTCCGGTGTCGCCGCCACGACGTGGACGATGCGGTAGTTCTTGGCCTTGAGCTCGGCGAGGATCTTCGGCAGCGCCGTGGCGGTGCGCGCATGGATGTCGTGCAGCAGCAGGATGCCCTTGCCGCGCGCCTCCAGCCGCTTCATCGCGAGCTCGTAGACCTTGGCGCCGGAGATGTTGCGCCAGTCGTCGGCGAGGAAATCGGCGCTCCAGACCTGCAGGCCGAGCGAGGCGGCGTAGCTCTCCACGGCGTCGCCGCGCAGCAGGCCGGGCACGCGGAAGAATGGCGACAGCGCCGACGGATCGGTGAGCGCCGCTGTCGTCCAGGCGATCCCCTGGTCGACCTCGGGCTTGACCTGGTCGAGCGTCATCTTGTTGAAGCTCAGCGGATGGTTCTGGCTGTGGGTGCCGATGGTGTGGCCGGCGGCCGCAAGCTTCCTCACGCCCTCGGGATCGGCCTTGGCCTGGCGGCCGATGGTGAAGAACGTCGCCTTGACGCATTGATCGGCAAGGATCTGCAGCACCTGATTGCTGTATTTCGGCAGCGGGCCGTCGTCGAAGGTGATGACGACCTCGTGATCTTTCAGCGGCAGCGTCTCCTTGTACTGCATCGCGCCGATGCGCGGATGCTCGCGCGGATCGACCACCAGGACGCGCGACGTGCCGAGCGCGTTGGGATGTCCGGGGCAATCGGCTGCCGATGCCGCCGATGATCCGACACTGGAGGCGAAGCAGGCGACGGTGCCCAACAGCACTGCGAGCCATGTTGGCCGTCCGACGCAAGCCCACCGACGATCACGCATCACGCTGCTCACATTCCCTTCACCGTCCCGACGCCTTCGGCCAGGGTCTTCGACGCTCGATGATGTGTCGCAGCCGCGCGGAAGGCGCAAGCGACCGCCAAGACATAGCAGGGATGTTCGGCTGTCGCGAGATGACATCGTTCCGGGTTCCGGTTTGCGCGCGGCTGTTGCCGGATTGCAAGCGGCAGAAATCGCCGCGATCACGGCCGTCGAGCGTAGACAGCTGCCCTGAACGACGGATTAACCACCTTCGTGCGGCGGCGTCGGCGCAGGTGAAGGGCGCTCGCTATGCTGCTCGTGATGCACATCCGCCGGCTGCTTCGGAACCACATGGACCACGCGATAGCCGTGGTTCTTCAGGTAGCGCAGGAACGCGGGCAACATGGCGACCGTGCGCGGCTGAGGATCGTGCAGCAGGATGATGCCCTTGCGCGCCTGGCTCAGCCGGGCGGTCAGCAGCTTCAGCGTCTGCTGCGGTGACATCGGGTTCCAGTCGCTGGCCCAGAGATCGGCCCCGAACACGACGATGCCGCGCGACTGCAGCAGGTCGAGCGTCGCCGGTGTCGATTCGAAATAGGGGAAGCGGAAGAATGGCGTCGACGGCGTGGTCGTCTCCGCGCCGTTGAGCGCCTTCTCGTCGGCGGCGATGCCGCGATCGATCTCATCGACGGCCTGTTCCGGCGTGATGTGCGCGAGATTCGCATGCGTGAAGCTGTGATGGCCTATGGTGTGGCCTTCGGCCGCGATCTTCCGCACCCACGCGGCGCGGCGCGACGCAGGCTCGCCGACCAGGAAGAAGGTCGCGCGCACGCATTCCCTGGCGAGCGCGGCCAGCACCTTGTCGGTCATCGGCGGCGACGGGCCGTCGTCGAAGGTCAGAACCACTTCGCCGTCATGCAGCGGCAGCGTGTCCGGGAAGCTCTTCAGTCCGACGCGCGGATGTGTCGCGGCGTCGACGGTGAGAATGCGCGACGTGCCGAGCGTACCTTCGCGCGGGCATGCGGCAGGCGCGGCCGCGGTGACGTCAGCCGCGAGCAGCGCCGCCACGACGCCGGCCGCGTTTACCCATCCTGTCATCGATCGCCAAGGCCGCATCTTTTCCCGTTGCGCTCGCTGTTGCCGATTATGTAATGCGTGAAAGCACAAATCAGACCATTTGCTCTGAAATCAAGCGCGTGAGGCACGTCATGAACGAGACATCGGACGTTGCCCATGCTGATGCAACTCTACGCGATCGTGCGCCGATGCGCACGGAATCCGGCGAGATTCGCGCCGAATTCATCGCGGCCATCACGGCGGCCATCGCCGCCGAGGACGAGGCGTTCCTGCGCGCCGAGGTCGCCGAGCTGCACGAGGCCGACCTCGGCGACCTGATCGCGGCGCTCGCACCGGACGACCGTGTCCGGCTGGTCGAGCTGACCGGCACCGATTTCGACTTCTCCGCGCTGAACGAGGTCGACGACGCGGTCCGCGAGGAGATCCTCGAGGAGCTCGAGCCCGCGACCGTCGCCGAGGGCGTGCGCGAGCTCGAATCCGATGACGCCGTCGAGCTGTTGGAAAGCCTCGACGAGGAGGACAAGGAGGAGATCCTCGAACGCCTGCCGCCGTCCGAGCGCGACGCGCTCGCGCGCAGCCTCGACTATCCCGAGGGCTCGGCCGGCCGCCGCATGCAGAGGGAGTTCATCGCGGTTCCGCTGGGTTGGACGGTCGGCGAGGCCATCGACTACATGCGCGAGACGCGGGATCTGCCCGAGCGGTTCTACGAGATCTATGCGGTCGACGACGCTCGGCATTGGCAGGGTGCGGTGTCGCTCGATACGCTGCTGCGCGCCCGCCGTCCGGTTCCGCTGGCCGATCTGATCGACGAGGACCGCCGTCGCGTCACCGTCACCGACGATCTGGCCGAGGTGGCGCGGCTGTTCGGCAAGTACAATCTGGTCGCGGCCCCCGTGGTCGATGCCGAGAACCGGCTGGCCGGCGTCATCACCATCGACGACGTGGTCGATGTCATCGAGGAGGAGGCCGACGAGGATTTCAAGGCGCTCGGCGGCGTGTCGGGCGACGAGGAACTGTCCGACAGCGTCTGGACCATCGCCAAGGGCCGCTTCAACTGGCTGCTGATCAATCTCGCCACCGCGTTCCTGGCGTCATCGGTGCTCGGCCTGTTCGAGGACCAGTTGCAGCAGATGGTGGCGCTCGCCGTGCTCGCGCCGATCGTCGCCAGTCAGGGCGGCAATGCCGCGACCCAGACCATGACGGTGGCGGTGCGCGCGCTGGCGACGCGGGAGCTCGGGGCGAACAATGCGATGCGGGTGGTGATGCGCGAGGGGCTGGTCGGGCTCGTCAATGGCCTGGCCTTTGCGCTCGTCACTGGCATCGCCGCCGTGGCGTGGTTCAAGATGCCCGGGCTCGGCATCGTCATCGGGCTTGCAATGATCTCGAATCTCGTCGCGGGTGCGCTGGGCGGCATTCTGATCCCGATGGTGCTCGAACGGGTCCGCGCCGACCCCGCCGTCGCCTCCGGAACCTTCGTCACGACGGTGACCGATGTGGTCGGTTTCTTCTCGTTTCTCGGCATCGCCACGCTCTGGTTCGGCCTGAAATAACCCCGGCGCCTGAACGACTTATATCGTTAATCCGGCCTTAACGTGGTTCGGCGAGACTGTTGCTCGACACGGAGTCGGACGATGCAACGCTTGCGGCTGAAGGCAGATGGACGGATCGTGGAGCTGCGCGACGGGGAGGAGATTCCGCTGGCGCCCGCGGCTCCGCTCGAAGTGCGCGATCTCAGGCGGCGGGTGCATCTGACCCAACAGGAATTCGCCGCCAAGCTCGGTGTGCCCGTCGAGACCATCCGCAATTGGGAGCAGGGCAAGCGCATGCCGCGCGGCCCGGCGCGCGCGCTGCTCACCGTCATCGCGCACGCGCCCGAGACGGTGTTCGCGGCTTTAGCCAAGACTTAAGCCCACCACGGGTCGTGCGTTGGCAACGCCCAGCGTGTGCCTACATAATGTTGCACGCGCGCTGGAGTGCACGGCCATGCTGATGATCGAGGCCAATGGTGCCAGGATTCCCGCCTTGGGTCTCGGAACCTGGGAGCTGCGTGGCCGCACCTGCAGCCGCATCGTCGAGCAGGCGCTCACTCTCGGCTACCGGCACATCGACACCGCGCAGGTCTATGAGAACGAGCACGAGGTCGGCGAGGGCCTGCGTGCGTCCCGCGTCCGGCGCAACGAGGTGTTCCTGACGACCAAGGTGTGGACCACGCATTTTGCGCCGCACGATCTCGAGCGCTCGGCCAAAGAGAGCCTGGTCCGGCTGCGCGTCTCCGAGGTCGACCTGTTGCTGCTGCACTGGCCCAATCCGCACGTGCCGCTGACCGAGACGCTCGGCGCGCTGGCCCATGCCAAGACGCTCGGGCTCGCACGCCATATCGGCGTGTCCAATTTCACGGTCGGTCTGCTCGACGAGGCAGTGGCGGCATCGCCGGAGCCGCTGGTGTGCAATCAGGTCGAGTATCATCCCTATCTCGATCAGACCAAGGTCCGCGAGGCCTGCGCGCGCCATGGCATCGCGCTCGTCGCCTACAGCCCGATCGCCAAGGGCAAGATCAAGAACGATCCGACCTTGACGCGGATCGGCCGCGCCCATGGCAAGAGCCCGGCGCAGATCTGCCTGCGCTGGCTGGTGCAGCAGAACGTCGTGGCGATCCCGCGGACCTCCAAGGTCGAACGGCTGTCCGAGAACCTCGACGTGTTCGATTTCGAGCTCTCGGAGCAGGACATGGCCGACATCTTCGCGATGGGCAGCCCCGAAGGACGGATGACCAACTTCGCCTTTGCGCCGAAATGGGATTGAGGGCGGCGCCCGCGCATTTGTGCTACAGCCTGACATGACAGGGAGCGGCCGGCGGGCCGCACGACGGCGGCTGCCGCATTCCCTGCCGATGATCAGAGCGATGGCGCACCGCGCGCCTTCGCTCATGCGCGGGCGTAGTGAAGCAGCATGGAACGTTGGCAGTTCATCCGTTGGGGCATCGCCGCGTCCGTGCTCGCGCATCTCCTGATCGCCGGTGGGGTCGTGGTCTCGACCTCGGTCCGGCCTTACGAGCTGCCCAAGAGCGACGAGATCGAGGTCAACATCGTCGACGCTGACGAGCCGCAGAAGACGCCCGAGCCCATCGCCACGCCATCGCCATCCCCGACGCCGGATCTGGTGCTGCCGCAGCCGGACCCGAGCGCCTTGCCCGCGACCGCCGCACCGCCACCGCCCAGTCCCCCGCAGGACGCCAGGGAGACCCCCAATCCTCCGATGCAGCCTGCGCCGGCGGCAAAACAGCCGGCGCAGGCTGCATCGCCCAAGGCGGTGAAGACGGCCGCAAAGGCGGAGAGCAAATCCGCCGTCAGGCCGGCGCCGCCGCCCGTGCCGGCACCCGCGCCGACCTATGTGCCTCCCGAACCGGATCTCACGGTGAAGTATGGGGTCATGCTCGGTCTCCCCGAGCCGCTGTCACCGTTGCCGCGTCCCGGCGGCCCGGAGGACGGCAAGGACGCCGGACCGACCGCGACGACGAACCTCGCCGCCAATCTGGAAGCGGCCCTGCGGCAGAAGGTCAGGAGCTGCGCGCGGCTGCCGGCGTCGCTGTCGCTGTCGGACAACGTGCTCATCAGGCTGCGCTTCGGCATGACACCGGATGGACGGCTGGCGACGGAGCCGGAGGTGATAGAGGTCGTCGCAGCCTCCAAGGCGATCCAGCTCAAGGAGAGCGCGGTCCAGGCGTTGAATGCCTGCCAGCCCTACGCGATGTTGCCTCCCGATCGCTACAACGAGTGGAAGGTGATCGAGATGTCGTTCACGCCGCAGGATTTCGCCCGCTGATCTGCCCTGCGGCCGGCGACGGCACGGGGGCGGGCGCGTGGTCTGGGGCGTAGCGCTTGTGTGTCGACGCAACGGCCGATCATCCTGTATGCGTCGCCCATAGCATGAGCGTCGACGGCGCGGCTGCGCGGGCCGTCCACGCCCAACACGGAGACGGTGCGACATGACGCTGAAGCTGGTGATCGGCAACAAGAACTATTCCTCATGGTCGATGCGGCCGTGGCTGGCGCTGCGCGGCTGCGACATCGCCTTCGATGAGATCGTGATCCCGCTCTACACCGCCGATCCCGCCGACAAGGCGCGCATCCTTGAGCATTCCCCGGCCGGCAAGGTGCCGATCCTGATCGATGGCGCGATCAGCGTGTGGGATTCGCTCGCGATCATCGAATATCTCGCCGAGCGCTTCCCGCAGGCGGGGCTGTGGCCCGCCGATGCCGCTGCGCGCGCCCATGCCCGATCCGTCTGCGCGGAGATGCACTCCGGCTTTCCGGCCTTGCGCAACGAATGCCCGATGAACCTGCACCGGCCGGTGCGGCCGGTGGAGCTGTCTGCCGATGCCAGGGCCAACATCGCCCGGATCGAGGACATCTGGCGCGACTGCCGTGCCCGCTACAGCCATGGCGGGCCGTTCCTGTTCGGCCGCTTCGGCGCCGCCGACGCCATGTTCGCGCCGGTGGTCACGCGCTTCCACAGTTTCGCCATTCCGGTCGCCGCCGAAACCCGCGCCTACATGGACATGATGATGGCGATGCCGGCCTTCGCGGCCTGGGTGAAGGACGGCCTGGCGGAGGACTGGGTCATCGAGCGGGTCGAGAACATCTGAGCGGTCTCGTCCGTTCGCGATTTGGTCCGTGGTGGACGAGCGAACCCCGACCCGCTCGTCCAAGAATACCGTTTGCGGGTCCATCCCGTTGAAGACTCTCGCAATCTCCGCGTTTGCCATGTCGTGAGGTCGCTGGTCAGGGCGGGCGGCGGCGTGATATAAGCGCGATATTTATAAAGACACGCCGGCCCGGGCAGCGGGACCAGGGGCTCTTGCCGGCATGCGAGCAGGAGAGGGCGTTGAAACACAAGTTCCCCATTGGGGCGACCGTCTATTTCACCGCGAGCAACGTCTCGCGTCCGGCCGCCACAGGCACCTACGAGATCATCCGCCAGCTTCCGACGGAAGACGACGACTGCCAGTATCGGATCAAAAGCTCGACGGAAGCCTTCGAGCGGGTTGCCAGAGAGAGCCAATTGGCCTTGTCTTGAAGATGACGTGCCGCGTCGGCGGACGCGGCCGCCGGAGACATGGCCGAAGCGAGAGGGGGAGTTGCCACGCGTTCGGGAGCCGTGGCGCGAGGTGATGACGATTGCTGCGCGATCCCTTTGGGGATAGCGGGTAGCTCCACACCATCCGGCGCCCGCAGGCGTATGGAATCGTCTTATTGTCTTGGTGGGGCCGCAATCGATCGGGTGATCATTTGAATTTGATGATCGTTTCACGGCCGTCCCATGTAGGGACGCCATCGGGGCCGTTTTCGCTGGCCCGCGTCAGGAACAAGCGCGCATGAACTCGACCTGGCCTTCCTCGTTGGATCAGCTCTTGAACTCACCGGCGTTCCCGATGTGGCTCACCGTTGCCGCGGCGGGTTTCTTTGCACTGGTCGTGCTGATGACGCTGCTCAGGGCCGAGAAATCGGTCGCCAACGGCGCGCTGACGGTGATCACGCTGCTGGCGGTCGGGATTGCGGTGGCGTCGATGATGCGGAGCCAGGATGCGACCCCGCGTGGCGCCAATGGCGATCCTGCGGTGACCGCCTCCGTCGGCCTCTCGGCACCCGCCCTGGCCTGCGTGGATGATCTCGCCGGCGATCTGGTGCTCGCGAATTGCGAGAAGAGCCTGTTCGGATCGGCCGAGATGACCGCCGCGGCCGTCAGTTATGCGGCGGGCATGCTGAGCCGGCTGTCCCAGGTGGGCGACGTCGCCAGCGCCAACAAGGTGATGACCGCGGAGCTGCTGGCGCTGCGCCGCGCCGTCGAGCGCGATCGTTATGGCCTGATGGCCTATGTGCTGCTGACACGCGACCGCTGCACGCCGAGCGATTGCGTGATGTTCCGTGCCGTGGGTGATCGCCAGCAACTGATGAACAACATGGAAGGGCGGACCTATGAGGGGCTGGTGACGCGCTACGCCTCGCAGTGGAATGCGGCGCCGGGCCAACCGGCCGCTGGGACCTTTGCGGGATTGGCGCCTCCAGGGCTGGCGCCGTCGGCGCCGAACGGCAAGCCGACGACCGCCGAATTTCCCAGCTCGGCGAACACCCCGCCGGTCAGCATCATGAATCCCGAGCCGACGGCCTCGACGCGCTCGGTCGCCCCGGCAGCCGCCGCGCCGAAACCGCCGACGCAGCTTGCGCCGCCCGCAGCCCCACCGACCGTGGCTGCCAGCCACGCCCAGGCGCCGCCGGCGGCCAAGAAGGCCGCGCCGAAGCCGAAGCCGGCCGCTGCGGCGCCTCAAGCGGCGCCTGAGGCCGCCGAGCCGGCCGCCAACAACGAATAGATCCCGCTGGTCGAACCGCCATCATGCCTCTGCACCTGATCAAGCTCGCCGTCGGCTGCGAGTCCGTGAAAGAGCTGAAGGAGTGGATCGCCGAGCGCATGCTCGCGGCCAAGAAGAAGGGCCTGCCGCAGCAGCACGTCCATGTCACGCGGATGACGCCGAAACGGGTCGAGGACATCCTCGCCGGCGGCTCGCTGTATTGGGTGATTCGCGGTGAGGTCGCCGCGCGCGAGAAGATCGTCGGCATCGAGCCGTTCCGCGACGGCGACGGCATCGGGCGGTGCCGCATCATCATGCAGCCGAAGGTGATCGCGGTGTCGCCGCGGCCGATGCGTCCGTTCCAGGGCTGGCGCTATCTGACCGCCGAGGATGCGCCGGCCGATCTCGGAAAGTCCGGTGCGGCGGGCGTCGAAGCCATGCCCGAGCCGCTGCGCCGCGAGCTGCGCGATCTCGGCCTGCTGTAGGACTTCGATGAGCCGGTGGTGTTGCGCGTGAGCATCTCACGCGCGGCGGCCTCTGCCTTGCGGGCGAGGGCGCGCTCACGGTGTTGGCGGACGGCTGGTCTCCCGGCGGCTCACGCGGCGATATTGTCGATCAGTCGCGTGGTTCCGATCTTGGCCGCGACCAGGATGCGTTTCGGTCCTGACTCGTTCGGGGCGATGGGCGCCAGCGTCTCGGCGTGGCGGACCTCGAGATAGTCCAAGGCAAAGCCGGCTTCGGTGATCGCGGCGGCGCCATCCCCAATGGCCGCCTGCATGTCGTCGCCGGCGCGCAGCCGGGCCGCCAGCTCCTTCAGGACACGGTGCAGCGTCGGCGCCGCCCGCCGCTCGTCTGCCGTGAGGTAGACATTGCGCGACGACATCGCGAGTCCGTCGCGTTCGCGCACCGTACGGGATCCGACGACACGGACGCCGAGATCGAGGTCGCGCGCCATCTGGGCGACGACGCGGAGCTGCTGATAGTCCTTCTCGCCGAAGATCGCGACGTCCGGCCGGCATTGCGTGAACAGCTTGGCGACCACGGTCGCGACCCCGCCGAAGAAATGCGGACGGAAGCGATCCTCCAGCCCGGCCAATGCCGCGCCCTCCGGCACGATCCGCGTCGCGAAGCCGTCCGGATACATCGCCTTCGCGTCGGGATGCCAGATCAGATCGACGCGCTCGGCCGCGAGTTTCGCAACATCCTCCTTCCAGGTCCGGGGGTAGGACCCGAAATCCTCCGTCGGCGCGAACTGAGTCGGGTTGACGAAGATCGAGACGACCACCTTGTCGGCGCGGCGCTTCGCCAGCCGGACCAGCGAGATGTGCCCTTCATGCAGGGCGCCCATGGTCGGCACGAGCGCGATGCTGGCTTTTCTCGCGCGCAAGCTGTCGAGCTCGCGGCGGAGGGCGGAAACGGTGCGGGCGACGCGCGGGCTTCGTGACATTTTTGCTCGATCTCACAGCGAAAAATTGCGGTTGCACTGTTCGGCCTTGACGCTCGGGCGACTGCCCTTAACAAGAACGCGACACGCCGCTCAGCATACTTGAATACGCCTGTTAGCACGTCTCCGCGTCCGATGCGGAGTTGGTAAACGCGCGCGTCAAGTAGTAGCGGAGGATGCGTCCCCCGTGGGATTCACGATGACGATGCATTTCACTTGACCGCAGACGACCGTGACTCGAAGATGATCGTAAGAGGTCGACAACATGCTGGTGCAAACTAGCCAAGGACAATCGGGCTCGGCCCACGTGGTTGTGCTTGGAAACGAGAAGGGCGGGTCGGGCAAGTCGACCACCGCCCTGCACATTGCCGTGGCACTCCTGAAGGCCGGCCAGCGTGTCGCCACGATCGATCTCGATTGCCGCCAGCAGAGCTTCACCCATTACATCAACAACCGGAGCGCCTGGGCGCGCCGCACCGGCCTGCGCCTCGAACTGCCGACGCACTACTGCATCCAGCTCGGCCGGACGTTGCAGATCGACGAGAACGAGAACACCGAGTTCCAGCAGTTCATGGAGGCCGTGAGCGCCGTCGAACGCTCGTTCGATTTCATCGTCATCGATACGCCCGGCAACGACAGCTACCTGATGCGCCTGGCGCATTCGATGGCGGATACGCTGGTCACGCCGATCAACGACAGCTTCCTCGACTTCGACGTGCTGGGAACGGTCGATCCCGCGACATATGCCGTGACCGGCGAGAGCCACTATGCGGAGATGGTGCGTGACGTCCGGCGCAAGCGCCGCCAGGTGGACGGTGCGATGACCGACTGGATCGTGGTCCGCAACCGGCTGTCGATGCTCGGCTCCCGCAACAAGCAACTGGTCGCCGACGGCCTCAAGGACCTGTCGCTGCGGCTCGGCTTTCGCGCCATCGACGGCTTTGCCGAACGCGTCGTCTACCGTGAGTTCTTCCCGCGCGGACTGACCGCGCTCGACGACATCGACGAGGCGACCCTGGGCACCCGCCCCAATCTCGGCCACGTCACGGCCCGGGAGGAGGTCACCAGCCTGCTGCGCCAGCTCAAGCTGCCGCTGGACGAGCGCGGCCGCCGCCGCGCCGCGAACCGCGCCGAATGGTTCGCCCAGGTCGACAAGCCACTCGACCTGCACGACATCATCAGCGCCTGAATACCGTCCGCACTCGGGCGAGACCTCGCCTGAGACATTGTGCGCGTTGAACGTGCGCCCGGCTTGGTTAAACAATCTGCGGACAGCGGTGGCGGGTAACGGCGCGTCCGGCCTGTTTTGGGGGCGGACAGAGGAAGATTTGTCTCAGGTCAACGCCGCAGCCGCCAATTTCGCTAGATTACCGTCAAATTCATGACTGATTTGAACCTGACGTTCAGGGCTCAAGTCGCAAGAGACGGGCGGCGGAACCCAGCTATGCTGCACAGCAACTAGGTGCGACGCACAACGAACGGGCGACGGATACACAACATTTGGTCTTCCTGTCACAGCGCCGTTACATATATTAAACAGAACGGGTCGCGAGAGTCTTACAGGTTCAAAACTACCTTTGATTGTGCTCCCGAGGGACGAACATGAAGCGTGGAATAACCGTTCTTGTGTCTGTCAGCGTGCTGGCGGCGGTCGGCTACTTCACCGCGAGCAAGTGGGCTATCCGGCACGAGACCATCAGGTTCTATGACGCCTCGCGCGACAACCGGCTGGTCGAGGTCGCCGTGGCCGTCCGGCGCGACAAGGAGATGCAGGCCGAAGCCGGCATGATCAAGCTGCCGGTCGCGATCCTCAATCACGGCAACACCGTCAAGTTCACCGAGTACTCGTTCCTGGCCAACGTATTTGCTGCGCGCGGCTACATGGCGGTCAGCATCCAGCACGACCTGCCGACCGATGCGCCGATGGTGACGAAGGTCGGCGAGCCCTATGTCGGCCGGCTGCCGCAGATCCAGCGCGGTGTCGCCAACATCCGGTTCGCCGTCGAGCAGATGCACCAGGTGCAGCCGAATGCCGACTATGATCATCTGACGATGGTTGGTCATTCGATGGGCGGCGACATCTCGATGTATTTCGCCAAGCAGTATCCCGAAGACGTCCGGAAGGTCGTCACGCTCGACAACCTCCGCGTCCCGTTCGTCACCGACGGCAAGTTCAAGATCCTGTCGTTCCGCTCGAAGGACCCGCAATTCAAGACCGATCCCGGCGTGATCCCGAGCGACGACATCTGCGAGAAGGAAGGCATCACCGTCGTCAAGACGGACTTCCAGCACAACGACATGCGCGACACCGGACCTGACGACGCCAAGTCGTCGATCCAGGCCATGCTGGACAAGTTCCTCGCCGATAGCGACAGCACCAGCGACATCGGGCCGGTCGAGACCAAGACCCCGTTGCTCGATCCGGGTCCCGTCGCGCCTTATGCGCCGGTTGGCAAGACCGCGACGCCGGCCAAGCCGCTGACGCATTGAGCGCGCAAGCCGCCGGGGCGCGCGCCAGCCTCGCCTGATCCTTGCCTGCCACGTCGGCGGGCAGATGCGTTGCCGTTGTTGAAGCCGTCCGTCCGCCTGCCCACATGATGCGCGTCCGAGCAAGGTGCGTGCATGGTCGATGATCGTTCGAAGCCCGGTTCTGCCCCGTTGACCTCGGCCGAAGAGGGATCGCGCCAGCAGCGGTTGCCCGACAATGAGCGTTCCACGGCAGACGCCGTTGCGGCGTTCGTTGCGCAGGCCAAGGCCATGGCTCCTGCCGCTCAGGGAACCAGAGGCCGTCTCGTCTTTGCGCTTGATGCGACCCTGAGCCGCCAGCCAACCTGGGACATGGCCTGTGCCCTGCAGGCCGACATGTTTCGCGAGGCCGCCGCACTCGGCAGCCTCGATATCCGGTTGGTGTACTATCGTGGCTTCGATGAATGCCGCGCCACTGGCTGGATATCCGACAGCGCTGAGCTCGCCCGGCTGATGGGCAAGATCGATTGCCGCGGCGGCCAGACCCAGATCGGCAAGGTTCTTGCCGAGGCGCGGCGCCATGCGACAGCATCCGGAATCCGCGCCGTCGTGTTCGTTGGCGACGCGATGGAGGAGAATGTCGACGTGCTCTGCGCAAAGGCCGGCGAGCTCGGCCTGCTGAAGGTTCCGCTGTTCATGTTCCAGGAGGGCAATGAGCCCGCGGCCGAGCAGGCGTTTCGCGAGATGGCGCGGCTGTCGGGGGGAGCATGGTGCCGTTTCGATCCCGGCGCATCCGCGCAGTTGCGCGACCTTCTGCGCGCCGCCGCGGCCTACGCGGCGGGTGGCCGGGCGGCGCTGCTCCGGCTGGCCGGCTCCGAAGCGGGCGCGGCACGCCTGATCGGGCAGATGAAGTAGAGATCGATTTCGGCGGCCGCCAACGTCAAGCCCGGCGCAGCGGCTCGAGCCTGCCGGTCGCGGACGCAGCCGATCATGCTTTTTGTCCCGGCACGCCCTATATTCGGGTCATGACACTGATCGCTGGCGCCGTCGCCGTCATCACCCTTTATCTGTTGCTGCAGATGTTCCGGAACGCGAATCCGGCGGCGCTGGCGCGCGCGATCAAGGTTGCCGGCGGTATCGGCTGCCTTGCGGTGGCAGCCTTCACCGGCCTCCGCGGCGAGCTTGTGGTGGCGATCCCGATCGGGTTGTTCGGGGCGGGGCTGCTCGGCTGGTCACCCGGTGGTCTCGGCAATGTCGGCAGCATGTTCGGGCTGGGTGGGCAGCGCTCGTCCGGTCAGAGCTCGCGGGTGCGCTCGCATTTCATCGAGATGGTGCTCGATCATGACAGCGGGCAGATGCAGGGCCGCTTTGTCGCCGGCGCCCATGCCGGCCGGTCGCTGGACGAGTTCGATCTGCCGCAGCTCGCCGCGATGACGCCGAGCCTCGATGCCGACAGCGTCGCTCTACTTGAAACTTATCTGGACCGCCGGTTTCCCGCTTGGCGTCAGCACGCGCAGGGCGATGCGGCAGGGCGGCAGGGCCGCGCGGCGTCGAGCTCCAAAATGACGGAAGAGGAGGCCTATCAGATCCTTGGCCTGCAGCCGGGCGCGGGGCGAGACGAGATCGGGCGTGCCCACCGCGCGCTCATGAAGAAACTGCATCCCGACCAAGGGGGGTCGACGTACCTCGCCGCCCGGGTGAACGAGGCCAAGGATACTCTGCTTCGTACGCATCACGGCTAACTCCGGCAACGCCACCAACGCCACAACACCGAACCCGCTTTCAACGCAACTTTGTCGACGCCGGCGGCTCTCGCCCTTGCCAGGCACGATCGTTCGTCATGGTGAAAAAGTTCTAGCGGGAAATCCTTGACGAGTGGTTTGCACCCGTGCGTCCCGCCGTCGATCGCGTGGTCCGCAAACGAAAAGGCCCGCGCTGTGTCGCGCGGGCCTCATCGGAACAGGATCAGTGCCGGCGTTAGTTGTGCACGGTCATGCAGGAGATGTCGGCGCGCTTCAGCTTCTTGCAGACGGCCTCGGCCTGATCACGATCGAGCCCGGCGAAGCGGGCGCGGATGAGGGTCTTGTCGCCCTTCGCAACCGTCTCGGTGAAGGGATCGGCCTTGCTGAGGAGACCTTGTGCCGAGCTGCGGGCCGCCTCGATCCGCTTCTGGGCCTCGGCCTCGTTGTCCAGCGCTCCCACCTGGATGATCCAGCCGCTGCGCGTGACGGAAGGCTTGCTCGGAAGCTCCGGCGCAGCGCTCGCGGAGGCGATCTGCGTCGGCGCCGGCTGGGCCGGAGGCGCCGCATAGGCCATGGCCTGCGACGAGCCTGCCGGCAGGCTGGAGGCGGGCAGCACGCCGAGAATGCCGTTGCCGGTGCCATGGCCCGGCGGCTGCGGCGGCATGTCGGGACGGGGGGCCTCGGTACGGGCGATCGGCGGCGCCGGCTCGATGGCCTCGACACGCTGAGCGAAGGGTGCGGGAGCAGGGGCGGCCGGCTGCGGCGCGGCGGTCGCGAGCTTGACCGCGCCGGCCTTGACCTGGACCGTCCTGACCTTGACCGGCTTCATCGGCTCGGTCGAGCCGGGAACGATCGACATCGGCTGGCTCTGGATCACGCCGGAGGTCATCGGCGCCGGCTCGACCTTGGCCTCTCTCGGTGCCGCCGGCGGCAGGGCCGCGGTGGCTTCCGAGAGGGTTGAGATGATCTTGGAGGCGCGGCTCGGGGCCGGCGTCTCCGGCGCCGCCGAGGCGAGCTGCATCGTGCCCTGATCGGCATCGCCGCTGTCGGAGCCGCCGCGCTCGCCGATCGCCGCCACGGTGCGCCGGGTCGCGCCCTTGTCGAGATTTTCGGCGAGCAGGTTGCGCATGATGGCGTCACGCGAGCCGCCGCTGCGGCCGCCGAGTACGACGCCGATCAGATGGCGGTTGCCGCGGCGCAGCGAGGTCACGATGTTGAAGCCGGAGGCGCGGGTGTAGCCGGTCTTGATGCCGTCGATGCCCTCGACATTGCCGAGCAGATGATTGTGGTTGCGGATCGACTGGCCGCGATAATTGAACACCACCGTCGAGAAGTAGCGGTAGTACCGCGGGAAGCGGTCCTGGATCGCGCGGCCGAGGATCGACTGGTCACGCGCCGTCGTGATCTGCGCGTCGGCGGGGAGGCCGGAGGCGTTCACATAGGTGGTGCGGCTCATGCCGAGCGAGCGCGCCTTGCGCGTCATCATCTTGGCGAACTCGTCCTCGTCGCCGCCGATCGCTTCTGCGATGACCACGGCGGCGTCGTTGGCCGAGCGCGTCACGAGGCCCTTGATCGCGTCCTCGACGCGGATGCTCTGGCCGGGGCGCAAGCCGAGCTTGGTCGGCGACTGCTCGGAGGCGTGCTCGGACACCGGCATCTCGGTATCGAGCTTCATCTTGCCGGAATCGAGCCGCTCGAACAGCAAATAGAGCGTCATGATCTTGGTGAGCGAGGCGGGGTGCCGCAAGGCGTCGGGATTGGTCGCCGTCAGCGTCGCGCCGGAATTGCCGTCGACGACGATCGACGCGAACGCCGGGCTGTAGCTGCCCTCGTCATTATGGGGGGAGTGACGCGCGTGATGCTGCCGATGGCGCCGACGCGCCTCCGCGCTGTCGACCGTGACCACTGCTGCCGTCGCGAGGGTGATCAGTCCGTAGACGCCAACTCGCAACAGGCGCGAGGAAGCCATTTTTTTGCGAAGCATGAAATCCCCGTCCAATTTCTGACGTGATCACCGGCTCGTAAGGCGAAATTGTGCCGAACGCCCCCGTAACCGTGCCTGTCGGACCTCCCGATCGCGCCGTGACGCTGCCAAGCATCGAAGGCCTCGAACTGAGGTTTTGTTAAGACGCTGTTTTAGAACAGCTTTACGGTTCGGCCGACGCTGGCCGGGACCACCGGAGAGGTTAGGACGGTCGAGTTGCCAAAGGATTAAAGAAACCTTGCGGCGATGGCTGGTATTTCTGCCGAACTGCCCCGGCTTGGGGCGTCCGACGGTGCGTCGAGACCGCAATGCCCGGGATGGTGCATTGCACAAAATTCTTGATTTTTTTGTGCGATGCACTATATTATGAATGCGTCAGGGAGCCGGGGCTTCCCTGAGGGCGCTCAAAATCAGGGAAAGGAATGCCACATGTTTAAGGTTGAAGACTTTCAGAACTACGGCAAAGAGCAGTTCGAGACCGTCGTGAACTCCGCGACCACCGTGCAGAACGGCCTTCAGGCCATCGCCACCGCGTATGGCGACTACACCAAGAAGTCGTTCGAGGACACCAAGTCGTTCGTCGAGAAGCTCCAGGGCGTGAAGTCGCTCGACAAGGTGCTCGAGGTGCAGACCGAGTTCGCCAAGTCGGCCTACGAGACCTTCGTCGCCGATTCGCAGAAGATCGCCGGGCTGTATTCGGATCTCGCCAAGCAGGCGTTCAAGCCGCTGGAAGGCATCGCTGCCAAGTTCACCCCGCCGGCCGCGCACTGACCGTTCGCGCCCGCAGGGAGCACAAAGCCCGGCTTGCGCCGGGCTTTTTTGTTGGCTGAAGGTGGAGCGCTGTCGGTGCCCGGCGCTTCTGTTATTTGGCGACGCGCAGCTTCGACAATGCGGTGCCGATCGAGTTGAACGTGGTCACGATCTGGCTCGAGCTCGTCAGCATGTAGAACTTGTCGGGACTGCTGGCGCAGTTCTGCAGCACGGCCGAGGTCGGATCGGCGGGCGAGCTCGTGTTCACCTGGATCGTGTAGATCGTGTACATCGCGTTGCCCTTCGAATCCTTGGTGTTCTTCAGGTTCGAGCAGAGCAGGGCCTGGCGCGCGTCGATCGGGTTGCCCGAGGCTTGCGACGAGCCGTTGCCGTATTCGGGCCAGCGGTCCTCGGTGTTCAGGCCGTCCGACAGCAGGATGATGACACGGTTATAGGTGGTGTTGACGTCCTCCGCCGGCGCGCCCAGCACGCCGTTTGGAATCAGCGACTGCACGGCCCAGGCAAGTCCGATCGCCTGGTTGGTGCCGCCGGTCGGCTGCATGGCGTTGACCGCGCTCTTCAGCGAGCTCCAGCTGTAGCTGAGCGGCACGATTTCCGCGAGTTTCGTGGAGGCCGTGCTGCTGCAGTACTGGATGTTGTTCTCCATGTGCTGGTTGGCCGGGAACAGCGTCGTCACGTCGGAGGTCGCCGGTGACACGGCATTTGCGTCGTTCGGCTGGGTGCGGTCGGCGACGCATCCGGTCCAGGTGCTCTTGGTGTTGGCGACCCAGGTGTGGGTGAAGGTGTTGACCTTGCACACCGTGCTGGATCCGCTTCCCGTGCAACTACACGTGTTGTTCGGAAGATTGCTGCCGCTGGTCGGGCAACTGCAATAGCTGCCGGTGCACCAGTTCACCCGCGTGCTGGTCTGAACGCTGTTCCAGCAGCCGTTGTAATAGCTGTGCGAGGCGGAATCGTAGCCCGGGCAGATGTAGCCCGTGTAGCTCCCACTCGTCGGAATCCGCGAGGCGCTCGAACTCCCGGTCGCCGGGTCGCTGGTGCAGGAGAAGTAGGGAAAGCCGTTGCCGGACTTGAACGGACAGGAGGATCCCGGTCCCACCATGTCCCATTGCGATTGCGTGTAGCTGCCGTTCGGGATTGCGGCCTGATAGGAGCCATTGGCAGGCTGGATCGTGGGCGGATTCTGCCAGTCGGTCCAGTCGATCCAGTCCTTGGCGTAATTGCTGGCGCCGACGTTCACGACCTTGGCGAATGGAACGACCGAGATGTAGACGTCGCCCGGGGTCTTGGCCAGCGCGCTGAGCTGGTCGATCAGCCCGCCGCTGCCGGCCACGGCGTTCTGCAGCGCGGACATCTTGCCGCTGGATGCCATCGAGCCGGTATTGTCGAGCGCGAGCGCCACCCGCATCTTCACGTCGCCCCAGGTCGATGTCGTTTTGGCGCCGAAGTCCATGGTCGGAAAGCCGGCAATCCTCATGAACTGGGTGACGATCTGACCGTTGGCCGACAATTGGATGTTGGAGGCCGACGAGCTGGTCGAGGCGGTATAGCTGGCCGTGACGGTGACGTTCTGTGCGTCCGTGCTGGTGTAGAGCGCCTTGAAATAGGCGCTTGCCTTGGTTCCGATGTCGGCTGCGCTGATCGTGCCCTGCGCCAGGTCGCGCGACAGCATCAGCGAGGTGGAGTCGAGCGCCGCCTGCATCGACGACCGCGCGGCGTTCAGCCGGCTGTAGTCGACGCCTGCCCCGACGAAGGCCAGGATGGGGACGAGCGCGATGGCGAACAGCATGGAGATATTGCCACCGCGGTCGCAGGCGAACCGTCGGACGAAGCGGCGGCAGAGTCGAATGAAGGAGACATCGGTCATGTCGCTCACCAATTATGGTTTTCTGCAGGTGTTTTCGGTTCGGCTTCGTCAAGGACGGGTAAATCGAAACCGCGAAACACCGGGCCAATGCCCGCAGCGTGGCGCCGCGCCCGCAACCGGGCTGGTTCCCTGTCAATGCCCGCTGAATGGGCTTTGTAAAATGCGACCGGTTTGATTAACCTTGCGCCTCATCGCCGGGGCAGGGAATCGGTCCTGCCGGAGCGTCGGTCCGTCCTGGGCCTGCGCTTGCGGCAAACCGGGCGCTGACCCATATTCCCGGTGTCGGTCCGACCGGACCGGTCGGCTGGGACAGGCGATCTGGAAAGCAGGACCGGGTGGCGGAAAGCGGCCCGGCAGGGGACAGGTCGGGGGGCACCCCTTATTGAGAGCAACCCTCCGAGGGAAACTCTTTATTGGGAGCCTCGCAGCCATATCTAACGCGTGCAAGATGTCGCAGCCAACTTCCAGATTGAACCGATCCGCGCCCAGGATGAGCAATAACGACAACAAGTCCGGTGGCACCGGTGGCCCGGTCACGTCCGTGATCACCAAGGTCAAGCCGAAGACCAAGCGCCCCAACCTCTACCGCGTCCTGATCCTGAACGACGATTACACACCGATGGAATTCGTCGTTCACGTCCTGGAGAAGTTCTTCAACAAGGACGTCGAGGCCGCGACCAAGATCATGCTCCACGTGCATCATCACGGCATCGGGGAGTGCGGCGTCTTCACCTACGAGATCGCCGAGACCAAGGTGACGCAGGTGATGGACTTCGCCCGCAAGCACCAGCACCCGTTGCAGTGTGTGATGGAGAAGAAATAGCCGGCTCCCTCCGCGAAGGGGGCCGCCGACGCGCGCATCTGCAAGCCAGGGGCGGGGGCTGGGGCGCTGCGCGATTGATCACCGCGAATCGGCATCGGACGAAGGGCATCGAAAGCCGCAAATTGCCGCAGACGAGGTCAGCGCAATCCGGGCAGGTTTCACTTCTCGTCCGAAGAATTACGGCCGCTCTGGTCCTTATCTCTCCCCGCTCGGCGGCGTGCGCCGTTCGGTTGTCGCAGCCGGATTTGCCGCAATCGGAACGGGTTTTGCATTGACGATCCGGTGAACCCGTAATCGAGCGGCTCGGCCGGTCTTTTGTCGCACTCGGTTATAACTATATTTGACGAAGGTTGTTGTTGCCTGACCGGGCGGCGGCGATCATGATGGCAAGGGGCCACAGAGGACGCGCATGCCGACTTTTTCTCAAAGCCTTGAACAATCCCTGCATCGTGCGCTGGCGATCGCCAACGAGCGTCATCATCAATACGCGACACTGGAACACCTCCTTCTGTCCTTGATCGATGACTCCGATGCAGCGGCCGTGATGCGCGCATGCAGCGTCGACCTCGACAAGCTGCGCGGCAGTCTCGTGAACTACCTCGAAACCGAATTCGAAAATCTGGTCACGGACGGCAGCGACGACGCCAAGCCGACCGCAGGTTTCCAGCGCGTGATCCAGCGCGCCGTGATCCACGTTCAGTCGTCGGGCCGCGAAGAGGTCACCGGCGCCAACGTGCTGATCGCAATCTTCGCCGAGCGTGAGAGCCACGCCGCGTACTTCCTGCAGGAGCAGGACATGACGCGTTACGATGCCGTGAACTACATCAGCCACGGCATCGCCAAGCGCCCTGGTGTCTCCGAAGCGCGCCCGGTTCGCGGCGTCGACGAGGAGACCGAAGCCAAGGGCAACGAGGACTCCAAGAAAAAGGGCGAGGCGCTGGAAACCTATTGCGTCAATCTCAACAAGAAGGCGCGTGACGGCAAGATCGATCCGGTGATCGGCCGAAACTCCGAGATCAACCGCGCCATCCAGGTGCTGTGCCGGCGCCAGAAGAACAACCCGCTGTTCGTCGGCGAAGCCGGCGTCGGCAAGACGGCGATCGCCGAGGGCCTCGCCAAGCGCATCGTCGACAGCGAGGTTCCGGAGGTGCTGTCGGCCGCGACCGTGTTCTCGCTCGACATGGGCACCTTGCTCGCGGGCACGCGCTATCGCGGCGACTTCGAGGAGCGCCTGAAGCAGGTGCTCAAGGAACTCGAGGCGCATCCTAACGCGATCCTGTTCATCGACGAGATCCACACCGTGATCGGTGCCGGTGCGACGTCGGGCGGCGCGATGGATGCGTCCAACCTGCTCAAGCCGGCGCTGGCCTCGGGCTCGATCCGCTGCATGGGCTCGACGACCTACAAGGAGTATCGCCAGCATTTCGAGAAGGACCGCGCGCTGGTGCGCCGGTTCCAGAAGATCGACGTCAACGAGCCGTCGGTCGAGGATGCGATCGCGATCCTGAAGGGGCTGAAGCCGTACTTCGAGGACTATCACCGGCTGAAATACACCAACGAGGCCATCGAGGCCGCGGTGCAGTTGTCGTCGCGCTACATCCATGACCGCAAGCTGCCGGACAAGGCGATCGACGTGATCGACGAATCCGGTGCGGCGCAGATGCTGCTGGCCGAGAACAAGCGCAAGAAGACGATCGGCATCAAGGAGATCGAGACCACGATCGCCACGATGGCGCGGATCCCGCCGAAGAGCGTGTCGAAGGACGATGCCGAGGTGCTCAAGCATCTCGAGCAGACCCTCAAGCGCGTGGTGTTCGGCCAGGACAAGGCGATCGATTCGCTGTCGGCCTCGATCAAGCTGGCCCGTGCCGGCCTGCGCGAGCCGGAGAAGCCGATCGGCTGCTACCTGTTCTCGGGTCCGACCGGCGTCGGCAAGACCGAGGTCGCCAAGCAGCTCGCCTCGACCCTGGGCGTCGAGCTGCTGCGCTTCGACATGTCGGAGTACATGGAGCGGCACACGGTGTCGCGCCTGATCGGCGCGCCTCCTGGCTATGTCGGCTTCGACCAGGGCGGCCTCCTGACCGATGGCGTCGACCAGCATCCGCACTGCGTGGTGCTGCTGGACGAGATCGAGAAGGCGCATCCGGACCTGTACAATGTGCTGTTGCAGATCATGGATCACGGCCGGCTCACCGACCACAACGGCAAGCAGGTCAACTTCCGCAACGTGATCCTGATCATGACCACGAATGCGGGCGCGGCCGACATGGCCAAGCAGGCGTTCGGCTTCCATCGCTCGAAGCGGGAAGGTGACGACCACGAGGCGATCAACAGGCAGTTCGCGCCGGAATTCCGCAATCGGCTCGACTCCATCGTCTCGTTCGCGCACCTCAACGTCGAGGTGATCGGAATGGTCGTCGAGAAGTTCGTGCTGCAGCTCGAGGCCCAGCTCGCCGACCGCGACGTCACGATCGAGCTGTCGGAACCGGCCAAGGCCTGGCTGATCCAGCACGGCTATGACGAGCAGATGGGCGCGCGGCCGATGGGTCGTGTGATTCAGGAGCACATCAAGAAGCCGCTGGCCGACGAGGTGCTGTTCGGCAAGCTGAAGGGCGGCGGTCACGTCCGTGTCGTTCTCGTCAAGGACGAATCCGGCGTCGAGGAGAAGATCGGCTTCGAGTTCGTCGAGGGCCCGGTCACGCCGAAGTCCGAAGTTCCGGCCGCGCGCAAGCGCAAGCCGAAGTCCGGCGGCGGCTCGAAGGGGCCGGCGCCGAAGGGACCGCTGGTCAAGGCGTAGGCCTGACGCTACGAGATGACTACGAAAGGCCGGCCATCGCGCCGGCCTTTTTCGTTTGACGCGAGGTTCTTTGATGCGACGTCCGGCTCAGGCCGGCTTGACGAAGAAATACACCGTCAGGCCGCAGCCGACGGCAATGATGAAGCGGCGCACATGGGCCGGCGGGATGATCTGGCCAAGCCGCGCGCCGACGAAGCCGCCGACCATGGCAGCGCCCATCATCGTCAGCGTCTCCAGCCAATGCACGCGGCCTGAGAACGCAAAGATGGCGGAGGCCGTCATATTCATGAGCGCAGCGAGCAGCACCTTCATGCCGTTCATGGCGCGAATGTCGCGCATGCCGTAGAACACCAGGGCCGCCAGCATCAGGATGCCGATGCCGCCGCCGAAGTAGCCGCCATAGATCGCGATCACGAACTGCACCGCCTGGATGGTCCGCGGCCCGAACCAGCGCGCGCCATCCTTGGGCGTAAAACGCATGCCGAATGCAAACACGATCGTGGCGAACAGCAACAGCCAGGGCACCAGCCGGCTGAAGGCGGCTGACGGTGTGACCAAGAGCAGCACGGCGCCGAGCGTGCCACCGAGCAGGCTGATGATCGACAGCCGCACGAGGTCGTGGCGCCAGGGCGCCTTTGCGTCGTTCAAGATCTCACGGGAGGCCCAAGCGCTGACGAACTGGCCGGGGCAGAGCGCGACGGTGCTGGAAGCGTTGGCGTCAATCGCGGGAATGCCGGCGGCGAGCAGCGTCGGGAAGGTCAGGAACGCGCCGCCGCCGGCCAGCGCATTGACGATGCCCGAGCCGAAGGCGGCGAGGGCGAGCAGGGCCAGCATCGTCCAGTCCGTCATCGCTGTCACGACTCGCCCTTCAGCCGCTGGCCGTCCTGGACGCGGACGCGCTCGGCGCCGCGCGCGCCGGCCGGCGACAGCCTGAGCATGCTCAGGAACGCGCCGACCAGCGCGAAACCGACCCCGGTCAAGAGCGACAGCCGCGTGCCGTCGGTCGCGTCGATCGCGAGAAACATCGCGACCAGGGCCGCGCCCGTGGTCTGGCCGAGCAGGCGCGCCGTGCCGAGCATGCCGCTGGCGCCGCCGGCGCGCTCGCGTGGCGCAGCGGCGATCATGGTGCGGTTGTTCGGCGTCTGGAACAGGCCGAAGCCGCAGCCGGCCAGCGCCATGCGCCAGACGACATCCCATGCCGACGGCTCGCGCGGCAGCAGGCCGAGCGCACCGAGCCCGCATGCGAAGATCACGAGACCGATGCCACCGAGCAGCCCGGCCGGCACGCGCTCGACCAGCCGCCCCGCAATCGGCGCCGTCAGGCCGACCGCGATCGGCCACGGCGTGATCAGCAGGCCCATCTGCACCGGCGAATAGCCGAAATGGCTTTCGAGATAGAAGGGGATCGCGACGAAGGCGAGCATCTGGCCGCAGAACGACGAGATCGAGGTCGCGATCGACAGGGCGAACACCGGAATGCGCAGCAGGTCGACCGGCAGCAGCGGCGAGGCCATGTGGGTCTGGCGCCAGACCAGCCACACGCCGGCCGTGACGGCGACGACGAACTCGATCGCGCAGGTCACCAGCGCCTCGCCATGGCCGAGGCTGTCCACGGCGGCGATCAGGAAGCCGAAGGCGACCGCGCTCAGCGCCGCGCTCTGCCAATCGAACATGTGCGGCGCGCGCGGCGTATGCGGCAGGAAGCGGAAGCCGAAGACGAAGGTGACGATGCCGAGCGGCACGTTGATCGCGAACAGCCACGGCCAGCTACCGACGGCGAGGATGCCGGCGGCGATGGTCGGACCGAGTGCGGCGGAGACCGCGACCACCATCGCATTGATGCCGATGCCGCGGCCGAGCAGAGCGTGCGGATAGGTGAAACGCACCAGCGCCGAGTTGACGCTGAGGATGCCGGCGGCGCCGAAGCCCTGCAGGATGCGCGCGAGCGTCAGCAGTAGCAGGCTGTCGGCCAGCGCACAGAAGGCGGAGGCAGCCGTGAACAGCATGAGGCCGGCGAGATAGACCCGCCGATAGCCGATGATCTCGCCGAGCGAGGCCAGTGGCAGCAGCGAGATCGTCACCGCGAGCTGATAGCCGTTGACGATCCAGATCGAAAAAGCAGGACTCGCATGGAGGTCGCGGGCGATCGTCGGCAGCGCCACATTGGCGATGGCGCCGTCGATCACGGCCAGCACGATGCCGAGGGCGATCGTCACGATCGCCCAGGTGCGCTGCGGCAGCGGCAGTCCGTCGGCGTGCAGACCCGTGGTCGTCGGCGTCATCATGCGGGCTCCGGCCGCAGTCGGGCCGCGGACCATGAACGGGAACGGGCAACCGGGCCGTACAAGTCCCGTTCCATGCCAGAGGAGCGCGCCGGTGTGTCACCGCCGTTTGGGGCGGACCTGGATCGCCTTGAGGTAATTGACCGCGGCCTCTGCCTCGGCGCGATCGAACTGGAAGCTCGGCATGTCCTTGTGAATGGTCGACAGGCCGGCCTGCAGCCGTTGGGCGAAATCCTCGTCGTAGAGCTTGCTGTCACCGAAGGTCCTGAACGGGGGCGCGTCGGGGTGCCGGCTGGCGCCCGTGAGACCTACCGCATGGCATCGGCTGCAAAGGCTTTGCAAGAGCGCTTTTCCACGCTTCTGCTCGCTGTCCAGCGCATGGCTTGAGCCTGTGAGCAGGCACGTCAAAGCCAACCCGAGCCCCGCTCGCATGATCATGTCACGTCCACCCGACCTTATCCGGCCTTACCAGCGGCCAGTGGCCTTTCCATAGGCGTAAAGCCCGATCAGGCCAATGCTCACGATCGTCGAGCCGATCAGGATGATCAGATCCCAACGGGGAGGATCGTCATCATCCCGGTTCAGCGTCAGCAGGGTAAACAGAGCCTTCAAGGCAAAACGGCGCATCGCAGATCCGGTCCGGCCGGCCAGCGCATGCGGCCGGCGCGTTGCAAGGGAGTTTAGCGCTTCGAGGTGCTGCGCCGCCACTCGCGTGGCGACAGGCCGAACTGCTCGCGGAACACGCGGCCGAAATGCGAGAGGTCATTGAAGCCCCAGCAAAACGCGATCTCGCTGATCTGACGATGCGCCAGCATCGGCGAGCCGAGATCGCGCCGGCACTGCTTGAGCCGCTCGGCCAGCACGAAGCGTTGGAACGACGTCTCCTCGTCCGAGAACAGATCATTGACGTAGCGCGTCGATAGCCCGACCTCGCGTGCGATCTCCGGCAGTGAGAGGCCGGCGTCGGATAGTCGGGTGCGGATGTGCGCCTTGATCCGATAGAGCAGCGTTGCGCGATGGCTCGAGGCGGGCAGGGGTTGTGCGCGCAGCCGCTCGGCCAAGGTCATGGCGAGCAGGTCGGCGGCCTGGTTGGCCAGAGGTTCGGCATGCTCGGGGCCGATGTGCTCGGCGCGTTCGCAGAGCCTGACGATGAACTCATGGGCAAGGGGCTGGAGCGGGCTGTCGGGGCCGAAGCTGATCGCCGTCACGGTCTCCGTCGGGCCGATCCGGCGCTGCAGCATCTCGCGCGGGAGCTTGAACACGATCTGCTTGAACGCGGCGTCGAACTGCAGCTCATAGGGGCGGGTCGTGTCGTAGATCGCGAACTCGCCGGGCCGGATCACGGTGTCGCGGCCATCCTGGACGACGCCGCCGATTCCCTCACGTCCGAATGCGACGAGAACGAAGTCGGCATCCGCCCGGGAGATCCGCTGCGAGGTCCGGTGCACGCGCTGCCGGTCCGAGGCAACCTCGGAGCAGACAGCCCGTCCCAACGCGGTGTGGGTCACCGAGCCGCGAAACGCGCTGCCGAGATCGGACGTACAGTCGAGCCCGACATAGACGTCGCAGACGATGTCCTGCCACCGCGCCAGCCGGCGGTGGTCCGGGCTTCCGTCGGTGGTGAACAGGATCGGCATCGCTCCGTCTCCCCCTGCACCTGTGCCGGCTTGATCTGTGGCAATGCAGCAAATTCCGGGCCCGGCCGGGGTCTTCGCCTCGGCCGTAGTCGAATTTTCGTTCCGTGGGAGACGAGCGCGAAAGCCGGCTGGCGTCAATAGTTGGCCCGGTCGCGGCGCCACCGCCGCGCACGGGCATCAGGGAGCAGCAGCGATGGGACTGGCACATCCGAAATACAAGGTGGCGGTGGTGCAGGCGGCGCCGGCCTGGCTCGACCTGGACGCCTCGATCAAGAAGACCATCGCCCTGATCGAGGACGCGGCCAACAAGGGCGCCAAGCTGATCGCGTTTCCGGAGGTCTTCATCCCCGGCTATCCCTGGCACATCTGGATGGACTCGCCGGCCTGGTGCATCGGCCGTGGCTTCGTGCAGCGCTATTTCGACAATTCGCTGGCCTACGACAGCCCGCAGGCCGAGGCGCTGCGCGCCGCCGTGCGCAAGGCCAGGCTCACGGCCGTGCTGGGACTGTCCGAGCGCGACGGCGGCAGCCTGTACATCGCGCAATGGCTGATCGGCCCGGACGGCGAGACCATCGCCAGGCGCCGCAAGCTGCGGCCGACCCATGCTGAGCGCACCGTCTATGGCGAGGGCGACGGCAGCGATCTCGCCGTGCACGACCGGCCTGACATCGGCCGGATCGGTGCGCTGTGCTGCTGGGAGCATCTGCAGCCGCTGTCGAAATACGCGATGTACGCGCAGAACGAGCAGGTGCACGTCGCGGCGTGGCCGAGCTTCTCGCTGTACGATCCGTTCGCGCCGGCGCTCGGCGCCGAGGTCAACAACGCCGCCTCGCGCGTCTATGCGGTCGAGGGCTCGTGCTTCGTGCTGGCGCCGTGCGCCACCGTCTCGCAGGCGATGATCGACGAACTGTGTGACCGGCCCGACAAGCACGCGCTGCTGCATGTCGGCGGCGGCCACGCCGCGATCTTTGGTCCGGACGGCTCTTCGCTCGCCGAGAAGCTGCCGCCGGAGCAGGAAGGCCTGCTGATCGCCGAGATCGATTTGGGCATGATCGGCATCGCCAAGAATGCCGCCGATCCGGCGGGACACTATTCGCGCCCCGACGTCACCCGGCTGCTGCTCAACAAGAAGCCGCTCAACCGGGTCGAGCAGTTTGCGTTGCCGGTCGACACGGTCACTCCCGGCGAGGCGCCATCGGCGGCTGGCTGACAGGCTTGGCGGGCGCTAGGTCCCGGCCTCCGGTTGTGCCGGCGGCGGGGCCGACCGCCGCGGCGGCCGCTGCGGACGGCCTGCCGGCGCCGCCATGCGCGGCTGCAAGGTGACGATCACCGGGTTCGGCTTGTGGTCGGTCGCCGCGCCCGTCGCTGCGTCCACACCCATGCCGATCAGGCCGCCCGCCAGGATGTTGCCGGCGAAGCCGGCCGCGCCGGTCGCCGGGATGTCCTTGGTCAACGGGATGATCTGGGTCTCGTAGCCCGGTTTTTCGATGGTGACGGAGATGTCGGCATTGCGTTTGGCGACGAACGAGCAGGGCGTCGTGCAGGTCATCGGCGCTTCGAGACCGGCGATCGTGGCTTCGGCCCCGGACGGCGTCGACGCGACACTGATCGTCTCGGTTGTACCCCGCGTTACGGACGCGCAGCCTCCCAGCGCGGCGCACAGCGCCACCAACGCTACAACTCTCATTTGGTACTGCCCCCTTCAAACCCGGGGGAACTCAAGCGCAACTGGAGCGGGACGGCAAGCGCAATCAGCATTATCCGAAGAAATTCCCGGGCGAGTTTCGCGCGAGTGTGGCTTTCACACCTGCTTTCCACGAACCTGCCGCGCGATCGCCTTCTGCGCATCGAACTCGGCGCGCCGCCGCGCCAGCTCGTCCGGCGCGAGCATGGCCGGATTGCTGTAGTCGCGCTTCCAGCCGTGATCGTCGCTCCAGTGCAAAGGCGATTGCACGGTCGTGCGTGCGGCTGGTGAACTCTCGAGGACACGCAAAGCCAACTCGAGCGTGAAGGCCTGTGAGGCCGCGTCGTGCGGCTTGCCGGCGGAATTGCCCAGCGGAAAATCCGAGAACAGGAAGCGCGGCGCGGCGGCGTGCTCGACGATGTCCTTGGCGCAGCCCATGACGACGGTTGCGACGCCGTTCGCTTCGAGATGCCGTGCCACCAGGCTCACGGTCTGGTGGCACACCGGACAGTTCGGCACCAGCACGACGGCGTCGATCTCGTCGGCGCGGCAGCGCGCGAGAATCTCCGGCGCATCGGTCTCGATCGTGACGCGGTGGCTGCGATTGGTCGGCGCGCCGAAGAAGCGCGGTCCGACCGCGCCGATGCGGCCTTCACCTGCCAGCCTTAGGAGCTGTGGCAGCGGAAACCAGGTGCCGGAATCCTCGGCCGAGGTGTGCGCGCGATCATAGGCGATGTGGGAAATGCGCAGGTCGTGCTGCGCCGACGTGTCGCCGTCATAGACGGCGTAGAACTTGGCGCCGCCATTATAGGGCGCGCCGGGGCCTTGATCGCCTTTGGCGGGATCGAAAGGCGCGGCCGTGGTGACGACGGTGACGCGCGACTGCGCGAGCGGCTTGCGCAAGGGATGGAACGGCGCCGACGTGTAGTGAGCCCAGCGATAGGGCGTGTCATAGCCGATCGCGAGATAGTAGTCGCGCGTGCGCGCCATGTAGGACAATGGCGCATCGCTTTCGGGCGCGAAGCCGAGTCTGTCGTCGGTCGGTGCGGTCATCCGTCGCGCTCCCTGCGGCACTCGGGGATTGCTAGCCGGCTCGTTCGCTGTGTCAAGGCGCCGCGCGGTGGAACCCCGCATGGTCCTGGGCTTTGTCTGTCGGCAGAATTCAACCATTGCACCGCGCTCACGATGCTTTCCATGGTTTCGGTTGCTCGCATTGCCTGTCTCGGCCTTGCCTTGATGCTGACCATGCCCTTGTCCGGCGTGGCGGCGGAGCAGGCCTCCGACCGTGACGCTGCCGTGCCGGCTGATCCGAAGGACGGCGCCCGGCAGGATTCGCCGCAGGAGGCTGCCAAGCCGGCAGACGCTGCGGCAGAGAGCTCGGAGAACAAGTCCGAGGAGCCCAAGGAGAGCGGTACGCGCGAGGCAATCTGCCTGATGATCGAATCCGCAGCCAAGGCGAATGATCTGCCGCTCGAATTCTTCGCTCGCGTGATCTGGCAGGAGAGCCGCTTCCAGAGCGATGCAGTCGGGCCGGTCACGCGCAACGGCCAGCGCGCGCAGGGAATCGCGCAGTTCATGCCGGGCACGGCGAACGAGCGCCAGTTGCTCGATCCGTTCGATCCGGTTCAGGCGCTGCCGAAGTCGGCGCAGTTCCTGGCCGAGCTGCGCGACCAGTTCGGCAATCTCGGGCTCGCGGCGGCGGCCTACAATGCGGGGCCGCGCCGGGTGCAGGACTGGCTCGCCGGCAAGGGGCAGATGCCCTGGGAGACCCGCAACTACGTCTCGGCCATCACGGGAGCCACGATCGATGAGTGGGCGGCCGCCGGTAACGGCGGCAAGACGCCGCCAAGCCCGCCGCCGACCTCGTGTCGTCAGCTGATGGCGATGTTGAAGCGCGCGCCGAATCCGTTCGTCACGGAGCTCGAGCAGCATGTGGCGCTGTCGGCCGCGAAACCCTGGGGCGTCCAACTGGCTGCAGGCTTCGACCGCAACAAGGCGCTCGCGATGTATTCGCGGGCGATCAAGGGGCTTGGCCCGGTCATCGGCGACCGCGACCCGAGCCTGCTGTCGTCGGTGATGCGCTCGCGCGGCAACCGCGCCTTCTACCAGGTGCGGATCGGCGCCGAGACACGGGCCGAGGCCGACGCGCTCTGCAGTCGGATCCGCGAGGCCGGCGGTGCCTGCTTCGTGCTGCGCAATCGCTCCGGATAGAGCTGCCTCAGCGCTGCGTGTGGGGGATGGCTGCGCCGGACGCAGACCCGCGCGCGCCTGATGGCGGTTGACGCGAGCGGCTTTCACCAGCCTTATCGCGGTTCGTTCCGCTGGGCCGCCCGTGACACTTCCTCCGCTCGATTCGCCGCAATGGCATGGTTCACTGCGCGCCTTCGGCTGGGGGCTGCGCGCGACGTCAGCGACCATCCTGTCACTGGTGCTGTTCGTCACCTTCATCGGCATCGGCGCGCTCGCCCACGATACCCGTTTCAGCATGCTCTGGGCGATCCTGAGCACGGTGCTGGTTTGGGCCGGTCCAGCGCAGATCATCCTGGTCTCCACGCTCGGCTCCGGCCAGACCATTCTGCAATCTGCGATCGCGGTCACGATGAGCGCGATCCGGCTGTTTCCGATGGTGGTGGCGGTGCTGCCGCTGATCCGCTCGCCGCAGACCAAGCGGCGGCACCTGGTGCTGATCGCGCATTTCACCGCCGTGACCCTGTGGGTCGAATGCTATCGCTTCCTGCCGCATGTGCCGCGCGAGCGCCGCATCGCCTTCGTGCATGGGCTCGGCACCGGCCTGATGGGGATCGCGCTGATCGCGACCATCATCGGGTATCTTCTCGCCGCCAATCTGTCGCAGACATTCGGCGCCGCGGTGCTCTTGCTGACGCCGCTGGCCTTCCTGTTCTCGACCCTGCGCAACGCCAGGGAGCTTGCCGACGTGCTCGCGCTCGGTCTCGGCCTCGTGCTGTATCCTCTGGCCGCCCAGCTCGACAGCGGCGTCGACATCCTGGTCAGCGGCGTCGTCGCCGGAACGCTCGCGTTCGGGGCGCACAAATGGCGCGAGCGGCGGGGGCTGGCATGAGCGACTTCATCGGCGATTGGCATGCGCTCGTGGTGCTGCTGGTGGCGGGCGTGATCCCCAACCAGATCTGGCGCCTGCTCGGACTTTGGTTCGGCAGCGGGCTCGACGAGGGCTCGGACCTGCTGATGTGGGTCAAGGCGGTCGCGACCGCCATCTTGGCGGGGGTCATCGCCCAGATCCTGGTGCAGCCGCCGGGCGCGCTCGCCAGCGTGCCTTGGGGGCTGCGCTACGGTGCCGTCGTTGCCGGCCTTGCGGCCTTCATGGCGAGCCGCCGCTCGATCTTTGCCGGTGTCGTCTGCGGCGAAGCCGCGATGCTGGCCGGCAAATGGTGGCTCGGCTGAGTTGCGCGATCTTGCGCGACCGCAATTGCGGTGAGCCGAGGTTCGGATAGATTGCCGGGAGGATCCAAGGACTCCGCAATGACCACTGATTCCGATCTCCGTCCGGGAGAAGTTGCCGTCGACGCGCCCCAGCCGCGCGACGCCACGCTGTATTTCATCGGCCGCATCTGCACGCCCTGGACCTCGCGGCTCGAGACGCCGCGGCAGGGCAGCTTCGAGGGGCCGGTGTGCCGACTCGAGATCTTCGAGCCCTGGGTGCCGGCGCTGCAGGGCATCGACGCCTTCAGCCACCTCCAGGTGCTGTACTGGCTCAACCGGGCGCGCCGTGATCTCGTCAAGCAGAGCCCGCGGCATCATGACGGCGAAACCCGGGGCACCTTCGCGCTGCGCTCGCCGGTGCGTCCCAATCCGATCGGCGTGTCGACCGTCCGCTTCGTCGCGTTGGAAGGCAACACCGTGCTGGTGCGCGGTCTCGACTGCCTCGACGAGACGCCGCTGATCGACCTGAAGCCGGATCATTGCGCGTTCACGCCGGCGGCGGCGGGTGAGGATGACAAATAGGACCGACGGATCCGGATGTCGAAGGTGAACAAGCGGCCGCAGAAGACGGTGACGGCTCTGGATGCGATCACGGCGGACCTCGTCGCCGTGCTGGTGGCGGTGACCGACGGACACCCGAAGATCATGACGATCGAGCATGCTGCGGCGCTGCCGAGCGGACCGTTTCAGTTCGCGCACCGCTCACTGCAGATGGGGCTGCGCGCCTGGGTCGAGGCGCAGACCGGTCATCCCCTCGGCTATGTCGAGCAGCTCTACACCTTCGCCGACCGCGGTCGCGGCGGCGATCCCGACGCGCCGCACCGCATCTCCATCAGCTATCTCGGCCTGACCCGCGAGGAAGAGGGGCGTGAGGGCGCGGATGCGCAATGGTCGTCGTGGTACGACTACTTCCCGTGGGAGGATCATCGCGACGGACCGCCGACGATCCTGGCCAAGATCATCGCGCCGGAGCTGAAGGCCTGGGCGCGAGCCGCCGACGAGCCGGCGCTGCAAAAGACGAGGTGGCAGCGCGCCGCCATCACCTTCGGTCTCGATGGCCGCGAGTGGAACGAGGAACTGACGCTGCAGCGCTATGAGTTGCTGTATGAGGCGGCGCTGATCCCCGAGAGCGTGCGCGAGAAGGGGGCCAGCCAGCCGATGCTGCCCGGGCGCGCCATGATCGGTGATCACCGTCGGATTCTCGCCACCGGCATTGCCCGCCTGCGCGCCAAGATCAAATACCGGCCGGTCGTGTTCGAGTTGATGCCGGAAGAATTTACACTGCTGCAATTGCAGCGCAGCGTCGAGGCTCTCGCCGGCCGGCTCGTGCACAAGCAGAACTTCCGCCGCCTCATCGAGCAGCAGGAACTGGTTGAAGAGACAGGCGCAATTGCTGCCGACACGATTGGCCGGCCGGCCAAGCTGTTCCGCTTCCGGCAGGGCGTGCTGGCCGAGCGGGCGGTGGTCGGAACCAAGCTGCCGCTCTCGCGATCTTGATCTCCCGCTCTTGACACAGCTTATGCTCAGGATAAGTATAAGCCATCTTATGCTCACGGAGAGTATAAATGGTCGATCTTGTCCTGCCCGCCGTCGCGCCGAATGCATCGCTTGCTGAGCGTCTGAGCCGGGTGATCCCGCCGCCGGAATGGGCTGTCTTCGAGGACGATGTCGAAGCCATTCTGGCGCTGAAGCGCCGGCGCAATGCCGTGGTGCTGGCGCACAACTATCAGACGCCCGAAATCTATCACGGCGTCGCCGACATCGTCGGCGACAGCCTGCTGCTGGCGCGCGAAGCGACCAAGGTCGATGCCGAGGTGATCGTGCTCGCCGGCGTCCACTTCATGGCCGAGACCGCCAAGCTGCTCAATCCCGACAAGACGGTGTTGATCCCCGACGTAGAGGCGGGCTGCTCATTGGCGGAGTCGATCACCGCCGACGACGTGCGGCTGATGCGCGCGCGCCACCCGGGCGTGCCCGTGGTCGCCTATGTCAACACGTCGGTGGCGGTGAAGGCCGAGTCCGACGTCTGCTGCACCTCCGGCAACGCGCGCGCGGTGGTCGAGTCGCTCGGTGTCGATCACGTCATCATGCTGCCGGATGAATATCTCGCGCGGAACGTCGCCGCACAGACGAAGGTCAGGATCACGGCTTGGAAAGGGCATTGCGAGGTGCATGAGCGCTTCAGCGCCGAGGACGTCCGCACGCTGCGCGACAACCATCCTGGTGTCACCGTGCTCGCGCATCCGGAATGTCCTCCAGAGGTCGTGGCGGAGGCGGACTTCGCCGGCTCCACCGCGGCGATGTCGGACTTCGTCGGAGCAAGAAGGCCGGCCCGGGTGGTGCTGCTGACAGAATGTTCGATGAGCGACAATGTCGCCGTGCTCCATCCCGACATCGAGTTCATCCGCCCCTGCAATCTGTGCCCGCACATGAAGCGGATCACCCTGAAGAACATCCGCCACGCGCTCGAGACCAACACGCACGAGGTCACGATCGATCCCGCGATGGCCGAGCGCGCGCGGCGCGCAGTGGAAAGGATGCTGGCATCATGAGCATCGATGTTTCGAAGTTGATCGGCCGTCCCGTGATCATCGGCGGCGGTGCCGCAGGTCTGATGACGGCGCTGCAGCTTGCGCCCGAGCCGGTCGTGCTGTTGTCGAAGTCGCCGCTCGGCGCCGAGGCGTCGAGCATGTGGGCGCAGGGTGGACTGGCCGCCGCGGTTGGCGATGACGATGATCCGGGGCTGCATCTGAAGGACACGCTCGCCGCCGGAGCCGGATTGTGCGACGAGCCCGCCGCGCGCCGCATCATCGATGCGGCGCCGGCCGCGGTCGAGCGCCTCGCGCAGCTTGGCGTTGCGTTCGACCGAGGTGCGGATGGACGTTGGCGTCTGGGCCTGGAGGCCGCACACAGCCGCAACCGGATCGTGCATGCGACGGGCGACGGCACGGGACGCGAGATCATGCGCGCGCTGATCGCGGCTGTGCGGCGTTGTGCTTCGGTGACCTTGCTCGAAGGCGTCGAGGCGCGCCGGCTGATCGTCAATGACAACGCGATCCAGGGCGTGGCTGCGGCGCGCGGCGATCAGGCTCTGATCCTCGCCACGACACGCGTCGTGATCGCAACCGGCGGCATCGGCGGCCTGTTCCTCGACAGCACCAATCCGGCCGGCTGTTTCGGCCAGGGCCTCGCGCTGGCGGCGCGGGCCGGGGCCGTGCTGTCCGATCTCGAATTCGTGCAGTTTCACCCCACCGCGTTCGACGGACCGTCGCGGCCGCTGCCGCTGCTCACCGAGGCGATCCGCGGCGATGGCGCCGTCCTGATCGACGACACCGGCACGCGCTTCATGGCCGACGAGCCCGGCGCTGAGCTGGCGCCGCGCGACGTGGTGGCGCGGGCGGTATGGCGCCGCCGTGCGCAAGGCCGCCGCGTGTTCCTCGATGCGCGCAACAAGCCGGGCAAGGATTTCGCCGCGCGCTATCCCGTGATCAGCGCGTTCTGCCGCATGGCGGGCATCGACCCCGCGCGCGATCCGATCCCGGTGCGGCCGGCCGTGCACTATCATATGGGCGGCATCGCTGTTGACACGATGGGACGCAGCACGGTCGAGGGCTTGTGGGCCTGTGGCGAGGTCAGCCGCACCGGCCTGCACGGCGCCAACAGGCTCGCCAGCAACTCGCTGATGGAAGCGATCGTCTGCGCGCAATGGGTGGCCGAAAGCGTGGCAGGCGCGCCGCAGCGTGCGGGCAAGCCGTGCGCGGTGGCTGCCATTCCGCCGGCGTCCGATCCGTCGGCCGCACGGCCGCTGCTGTCGCATGCGCTCGGCGTGATGCGCGAGCGTCGCACGATCGCGGCTGCCGTCAGCGGCCTGCTTCCGCTGGCAGAGCAGGCCGGGTCCATGGCTGACCCGGCGGTGGTCGGCCTGATGCTCGCGGTCGCGGCCCATGCGCGGGAGGAGAGCCGCGGCGCGCATTTCCGCAGCGATCATCCGGGCACGCTGCCCGTCGCGCAGCCATCCAGCCTCACTCTGCCCGAGGCGATCGCGGTTGCCCGCGACATTGTCGACGCCGAGCAGACGCCGTCCAGGAGCGCAGTGCCATGAGTCTCAATCCTCTCTCGCCCTTGCTCTACGAGCCGCTGGTGCGCATGGCGCTGCTCGAGGATCTCGGCCGCGCCGGCGACATCACCACCGATGCCATCGTCCCCGCCGAGCAGCGCGCATCGCTGAAGCTGCGGGCGCGCCAGCACGGCGTGATCGCAGGCCTCGATGTGGCGCGCTGCGCCTTCCAGGTCGTCTCGCCGGACGTGCGCATGGAGATCGTGCGGCCCGACGGCAGCCCCGTGGCGCCGGGAGACGCGATCGCGACCATCAGCGGCCCGGCACGGGCGCTCCTGACCGGCGAGCGCGTGGCGCTCAACTTCCTCTGCCGCTTGAGCGGGGTCGCCAGCGCGACGGCGTCCCTGGTATCGGCGGTGAAGGGGACGAAGGCGCAGATCGTCTGCACCCGCAAGACCACGCCGGGCCTGCGCGCGCTGGAGAAATATGCGGTGCGCGCGGGGGGCGGCGGCAATCACCGGTTCGGGCTCGATGACGCCGTCCTGATCAAGGACAACCACATCGCCATCGCCGGCGGCATCCAGGCTGCCATCACGCGCGCAAAGGCCCATGCCGGCCATCTCGTCAAGATCGAGGTCGAGGTCGACACTCTGGCTCAGCTCGAGCAGGCGCTGACGCTGGGCGTCGATGCGGTGCTGCTCGACAACATGACGCCGGCGGAGCTCGAAACCGCGGTCGGCATGATCAGCGGCAAGGCCATCTCCGAAGCCTCGGGCCGGATCACCGTGGAGACCGCGCCCGCGATCGCCGCGGCCGGCGTCGACCTGATCTCGGTCGGCTGGATCACGCATTCGTCGGCCGCGCTCGACATCGGGCTCGACGAGGCCTGATCAGCCCTTCAGCGCCGCAATCAGCTTGGCGGCGTTCTCCTCCAGCACCTTCGGATCTTCCTTGCGGCTCGCCGGCGGCAGCAGGGAATCGCCGTTGCGGCGAGGCATGATGTGGACGTGCAGGTGGAACACCATCTGGCCGCCGGCATGCTCGTTGAACTGCTGCACCGTGATGCCGTCGGCGGCGAACGCGGTCTTGGCGGCACGGGCGATGGTGCGCACGGCACGGCCGACGTGGAGATAGTCCTCCTCGGTGATGTCGAGGATGTTGCGTGCAGCGGCCTTCGGGATCACCAGGGTGTGGCCGGGCACGCGCGGCATGATGTCGAGGAACGCCAGCACGTGGTCGTTCTCATAGACCTTGGTGCAGGGGAATTCGCCGCGCAGGATCTTCGCGAACGGATTGTTGGGATCGTAGGCGGTCATGGGCAGTCCCTTAAGCGGTTCCTCTTGGTGCGCCTTACTCTCACCGGCACGTGTCGCCGGTCAAGACGGCTCGTCCATGCCTTTCCGGAACGGGGCGGATTCGGCGAGTTCGCGGCCGGCTTCCTCGACATAGGCGCGCTCGCGCTTGAGATAGTCGTCAATGGCCCGGCGCAGGCCGCGGTCGGCGATGTAGTGCGCGGAGTAGGTGGTCTGCGGCAGGTAGCCGCGCGCGATCTTGTGCTCGCCCTGAGCGCCAGCTTCGACGACTTGGAGCTTGTGCTGGATCGCAAAGTCGATCGCCTGGTAGTAGCAGACCTCGAAATGCAGGAACGGGTGGTGCTCGATGGCGCCCCAGTTGCGCCCGAACAGTGTGTCCGAGCCGATGAAGTTGATCGCGCCGGCGATCCAGCGGCCCTCGCGCTTGGCCATGACCAGCAGCACGTCGTCGGCCATGCTCTCGCCGATCAGCGAGAAGAACTTGCGGTTGAGATACGGCCGGCCCCACTTGCGTGAGCCGGTCTCCATGTAGAATTCGAAGAATGCGTCCCAGGCGTCCTCGGTGATGTCCTTGCCGGTCAGCCAATGGATGGTGATGCCGGCGGCCAATGCGTCGCGCCGCTCGCGCTTGATCGCCTTGCGGTGGCGCGAATTCATCGTCGCCAGGAAATCGTCGAAGGTGGAAAAACCCTGATTGTGCCAGTGGAACTGCTGATCGGTGCGCTGCAGGAAGCCCTGCGCGGCGAGCCGCTCCCATTCGGCCTGCCGGGCGAAGGTGACGTGGACCGAGGACGCCTCGCTGATCCCGCACAGCGCCTTCAGTCCCTGGGCGAGGGCATTGCCGATCATGTCCCGGTCCTGGTCGGCGCGGATCAGCAGCCGCGGCCCTGTGGCCGGTGTGAACGGCACCGAGACCTGCAGCTTCGGATAGTAGCGCCCGCCGGCCCGCTCATAGGCATCGGCCCAGCCGCGGTCGAAGACATATTCGCCCTGGGAGTGGGACTTGAGGTAGCACGGCACGACGCCGAGGACCTCGTCACCCATCTTCGCCACCAGATGGCGCGGCGCCCAGCCGGTGCGCAGGGTGGCCGAGCCGGAGGCTTCGAGCGCCGAGAAAAACGCGTGTGAGATGAAAGGATTGTAGCCGCGCCCGCAGGCGGAAGATGAGCCGGGACTGACGCGGCCCTCGGGATTGGCACAGGCGTCCCATGCTGCGGCCGGGACCTCGTTGATCCCGGGAACGGCTTCGAGCGTGATCTCAGGCGATGCCATCGAATCCTTGTCAAACGGGCCGGCACGGCACGCCCCGGCCGGGACGCCCCAGATGCCACGCCCTGAAGATCGTGCATCGCAGCAGCGAGTTCAAGGCCGGCGTCACGTCTCCGGCGTAAACCCCTCGAAGATCATCTGATCCGCATAGCGGGCTGCGGCGGCGCGCTGCTCGGGGGTGCGGACGGTCCAAGTCAGCAGCGGGCAGCCGAACACGTTGCGCGCGATCCAGGGGGCAGGCGCAGGCAGCTGCTCGACCCAATAGGCGACGAAATGCGGCTGGCTGCTGAAGCCATGCTTGAGATGCAGCATGCTGTCGCGCTGCGCCTGGGTCAGCTTGGCCCAGTAGCCGTCCTCGTAGCTGCGCTGCGCGACGATGCCGCGCGTCAGCGTCGGCATGGTCTCGCGCAAGGCGCGGACCTGGTCCGGATCGAACGACATCCCGACCACCGGGCCGGAGTAGGACGCCAGCACCTCGGCCATGCGCCGGACCAGCCGGCGATCGCCCTGGAACGTGCTCTTGACCTCGATGACCAGCGGCACGCGCCCGGCGATCAGGTTGCAGAGGTCGCCGAGCGTCATCATCTGCTCGTCGGTCTGCTTGAACTTGATCGCTTTCAGCTCTGCCGCGGTCTTCTCGATCAGCGGGCCGGTGCCCTCGGTGAGGCGGCCGAGATCATAGTCGTGATGCACCATGGCCTCGCCATCGGCCGACAGCTGGATGTCGCATTCGATGGCGAAGTTGCCGGCCACGGCGCCGCGTGCGGCGGCCGGCATGTTCTCGATGATGCCGCGATCAGCATCGTGCAGGCCGCGATGGGCGACGGGGCGGGCCGTCAGCCAGTCAGGTGCGCGCATTCGCCCCGTCCGTTTTGCTGGCGCATGATCTCGTCGGAAAACCGCCGCGCACTATTCCGGATCATGCGCTCTCTCTCACTCAACCTCGAACACACCTTCGACTTCCACCGCCGCGTCCGACGGCAGCGCCGACACGCCGACGGTGGTGCGGGCGTGCCGGCCCTTGTCGCCGAACGCTGCGACCATCAGGTCGGAGGCGCCGTTGAGCACCTTGGGCCCGTCGAGGAAATCGGGCGCCGAATTGACGAAGCCGCCGAGCCGGACCACGCGCACGACCTTGTCGAGATCGCCGACCGCCGCCTTGACCTGGGCGAGCAGGTTGATCCCGCAGCCCTCCGCGGCCGCATAGCCGTCCTCGATCGACACGCCGCCGCCGAGCTTGCCGGAGGCGATCATCTTGCCGTCGGCGCCGAGGCAGACCTGGCCCGACACGAACAGCAGGTTGCCGGTGCGCACGAACGGGACGTAATTGGCCACCGGCGCCTTTGGTGCCGGCAGTGTGATGCCCTGTGCCGCCAGATTCTGTTCAACCGTACCCGCCATCTCGAATCCCCGTTCTGTCGCCTGAAAGCCGGTCCCGTGCCGGACCGAGGCCCTGTTTGGCGCAGTTGCCAGTGACATGCAAGCAGCCAGCACCGACGCGATTCCGGCGCTTTAAGCGCACGTTTCCGTGAGACAGCCGCAGTTGCGACGCAATGCAGCGATCTCTAATGTGACGGTTCAGCGATACGTCCTCCGAGGAAAACTCATGGCTCATTCGTTCCGACTGTCGATGGGAGCGCTCGCCGTCGCGGCGATCACGTTCGGTCCGGCGCAGGCCGGGGCGGCGGTGCCGTTCCTGCCGCATCAGGCGCTCTATGACCTGAGCCTGGTCAAGTCGCGCGGCTCGAGCCCCGTCAACAGCGCGCGCGGCCGCATCCTCTACAATTTCTCCGGCAACGCCTGCAACGGCTACACTTCGGAATTCCGCCAGGTCTCCGAACTCGATCTCGGTGAGGGCAAGGTGACCCTGAGCGACCTGCGCTCCACCGCGTGGGAGGACGGCGCCGGCAAGAGCTACCGCTTCAAGATCGACTCGCGCATGAACGAGCAGGCCTCCAGCCCGGTCGACGGTATCGCCGAGCGCACCGGCGATCACATCACCGTCAAGCTCAAGCAGCCCGAGGCGAAGACCTTCACGCTCGACGGCTCGACCGTGTTTCCGACCGAGCAGATTCATCGCATCATCGCCGCCGCGCGCGAGGGCAAGTCGCTGCTCGAGCTGACGGTCTATGACGGCTCGGACAATGGCGAGAAGGTCTACAACACGCTGACCGTGATCGGTGCGCCCGTGCCGGCCGACAAGGCCGCCGCCAAGCCCGACGCCTCGACCGACAATGACGAGATGAAGAAGATGACGCGCTGGCCGGTGACGGTCAGCTATTATGACCGCGACGCCAAGCGGGCCGAGGGCGAGCAGACGCCGGTCTACGCGATGTCGTTCGAGCTCTACGAGAACGGCGTCTCGCGCGCGCTCGTGCTCGACTACAATGATTTCGTCATCGCCGGCGCGCTCGGCAAGTTCGACGTCAAGGACGTGAAGGACGGCAAGCCCTGCAGCAATTGACCGGGGCATCATTCCGTCTGCTCCGGGCCGTCATAGGCGATGCCGCGGATGACCGCGGCCTGGCCGAACTTCTTGCGTAGCGCATCGATCGCGCGCTCGGCCGAGGCCGAGCGGCGGTCGAGCATGTCGGTGTCGGAGGCCTCCGAGCCCGGGCGCAGCGCGCTGACGCCTGCGCCCATCAGCCGGAACGCCGTGCCGTCGGTCTCGCGCGCCAGCATCTCCTTGCAGATTGCGAAGATCTTGCCGGCGAGCTGCGTCGGCGCCGCGATCGAATGCGAGCGCGTTCGTTGGCGGAAGTCCGCGGTCTTCAGCTTCAGCGTGATGGTCGACCCGGCGAGCTGGCTCGCCTTCAGCCGTGCCGACACCTTCTCCGACAGCCGCCACAGGGTCTTTTCCAGGGTCGCGTAGTCGCGGATGTCGGTGTCGAAGGTGGTCTCGCTGGAGATCGTCTTGGCGCCGCGATCAGCCACGACCTTGCGGTCGTCGATGCCGCGCGCCAGCCGCCACAGCCTGCGGCCGTCACCGCCGAACTGCTTCATCAGCTCGATCTCGTCGGCACGCTGCAGGTCGGCGATGGTGCGGAAGCCCTGGTTCGCCAGTCGCTGCTGCGTGGCGGGGCCGACGCCGAAGATGAAGCCGACCGGCTTGTCGGCCAGCATCGCCGGCGCCTCGTCCTGGCCGAGCGCGGCGAAGCCGCGGGGCTTGTCGAGATCGGAGGCGATCTTGGCGAGGAACTTGTTGCAGGACAGCCCGACCGAGACGGTGATCCCGATGCGCTGCTCGATCTCGCGGGCGAAGCGCGCCAGCACCTTTGCCGGGATCATGCCGTGGACGCGCTCGGTCCCGGAGAGATCCAGGAACGCCTCGTCGATCGACAGCGGCTCGACCAGCGGCGTCAGCGCCTGCATGGCCTGCCGGACCTCGCGGCCGACGCGGACATATTTCGCCATGTCCGGGGGAATCACGACCGCCGCGGGACACAGCTCCAGCGCCTTGAACATCGGCATCGCCGAGCGCACGCCATAGGTGCGGGCGATGTAGCAGGCGGCCGACACCACGCCGCGCTTGCCGCCGCCGATGATGACGGGCCGGTCGGCGACCTCGGGATTGTCGCGCTTCTCGACGGTCGCATAGAACGCGTCGCAGTCGATATGGGCCAGCGTCAGCGCGGGCAGGGCGCGATGGCGGACGAGGCGCGGCGAGCCGCAGACCGTACAGCGGCGCGCGCCATCATCGAGGTCCGTCAGGCAGTCGCGGCAGAAGCAGGCCGGCCCGGCGACCGCGCGCGACCCGCTCGCTGGCGCCCGCTCGGTCACGGCACGTCGCGCTCCCACTGCCGGTCGCCCAATACCTGCCGTGCTGCCATGATATTGGTCGGATGTAACTTGGAGTGGGCGGCAAAAGCCTTTACCGTCTCGTCGTCGCGCAGCATGAAATCGAGCACGCTGACCAGGAAATTGGGGTCGGCCGCCGAGGATCGCAGCGTCTCCGGCCCAATCCCGGTCTCGGCCAGGAAGCGGCCCAGCCGCTCCGGTTCGCCGGCCAGGAAGCCGAGGGCCTGAACTGCAACGATTTCAGCGACTTCGCGCGGATTTCGAACGGGCTTTTTCAACGGCGGATTTGCCTTTCCGTTAACTTGTCGGCTCTACTTTGCGCCCATCATGCCCGAGTCTTCGGAATGGGTTCAAGCAAGTGGAAACCATCTCGGGGAAAGATCGAATACCGACTTAACGGCTTAGAACGAATCTGGGGCTAGTTTGAATTAGATGAGTAGCGGTGGACAGGCGTCCGCCAGAGGACATGCCGGTGTCAGTGATTCGGAGGGGCGGATGGGCAAGACCGTCCTGATCGTGGAAGACAATGAGCTCAACATGAAGCTCTTCCGCGATCTGTTGGAAGCCCACGGGTACCAGACGTCCGGTACGTCCAGCGGCGTGGAGGCGCTCGACATCGTGCGCCGGACCCGCCCCGATCTGATCCTGATGGACATCCAGCTGCCGCAGGTCTCGGGCCTGGAAGTGACGAAATGGATCAAGGACGATCCGGATTTGCGTGCCATCCCGGTGGTGGCAGTGACGGCCTTTGCCATGAAGGGCGACGAGGAGCGCATCCGCGAGGGTGGCTGCGAAGCCTATCTTTCCAAGCCGATCTCGGTCGGAAAATTCATTGAAACGGTACGCCGCTTTATCGGCTAAGGAGTTTCTGCAGTGTCCGCGCGTATCCTCGTCGTCGACGACGTCCCGGCCAACGTCAAGCTGTTGGAGGCGCGGCTGTCGGCCGAATATTTCGACGTGCTGACCGCCGCGAACGGCGCCGAGGCGCTGCAGATCTGCCAGCGCGCCGAATGCGACATCATCCTGCTCGACGTCATGATGCCGGACATGGACGGCTTCGAGGTCTGCCGCCGGCTGAAGTCGAATCCGGCCACGCATTTCATTCCGGTTGTCATGGTGACGGCGCTCGACAGCCCGTCCGACCGCGTGCGCGGCCTGGAGGCCGGTGCCGACGACTTCCTGACCAAGCCCGTCTCCGACGTCGTGCTGATCGCGCGCGTGCGCTCGCTGACGCGGCTGAAGATGATGACGGACGAGCTGCGCATGCGCGCGCTGACCTCGCTCGAGATCGGCGTGCAGGCGCCCGAGCGCAACGCGGTTGCCGACGCCGGCAAGGGCGGGCGGGTGCTGCTGGTCGACGACCGGCCGTCGTCCTACGAGCGGCTCGGGCCGATGCTGGCGACCGAGCATGCCATCGACGTCGAGACCAATCCCGCCGAGGCCGTGTTCAACGCCGCCGAAGGCAATTACGACCTCGTCATCGTCTCGCTCGACCTGAACGATTACGACGGCCTGCGGCTGTGCAGCCAGCTGCGCTCGCTGGAACGCACCCGGCAGGTGCCGATCCTCGCGATTGCGGAAGCCGAGAACAATTCGCGGCTGCTGCGCGGCCTGGAGATCGGCGTCAACGATTATCTGCTGCGTCCCGTCGACAAGAACGAGCTGCTGGCGCGCGCCCGCACCCAGATCCGCAAGCGCCGCTACACCGACCATCTGCGCGACAACGTCCAGAACTCGATCGAGATGGCGATCACCGACGCGCTGACGGGCCTGCACAATCGCCGCTACATGGAGACGCATCTTTCGACGCTCGCCGACCAGGCCGCGAGCCGTGGCAAGCCGCTGGCGCTGATGATGCTCGACATCGACTACTTCAAGTCGATCAACGACAATTACGGCCATGATGCCGGCGATGACGTGCTGCGCGAGTTCGCCATGCGCGTGCGCAAGTCGATCCGCGGCATCGATCTCGCCTGCCGCTATGGCGGCGAGGAGTTCGTCATCGTGATGCCCGAAACCGACCTGCACGTCGCCGGCATGGTCGCCGAGCGCTTGCGGCGCTCGGTCGCCAACGAGCCGTTCTCGGTGCACAAGGGCGAGAAGCGCATCGAGGTCACGACCTCGATCGGGCTGTCGACCCTGGAGCAGAAGGGCGAGCCGATCGCCGACGTCATGAAGCGCGCCGACAATGCGCTCTACCGCGCCAAGAACGAGGGCCGCAACCGCGCGGTGGCGATCGCCCCCGTGCATCAGCCGGCGCCGTTCCTGCCGCAAGCCGCCGGCCGCGGCCGCTAGAGGGGCAGGGCGGCGGTCCCGTGTGACCGCCGCTGAGCATCCGTTGCTGGCGAATAGCGTCATCTTTCTCCACATCGTCATTCCGGGGCGCGCGGAGCGCGAGCCCGGAATCCATAACCACGATCGGGAGTATGGATTCCGGGCTCGCCCTCCGGGCGCCCCGGAATGACGGCGAGTGCGGAGCCGATTGTTTCCACACATCACTCTTCATCCTCGCCGCGCCTCCGCGCCCGAGTTGTGCCATTCAAAGCCCTCTTCGAGAACAGAGGGCGCAGGGAAGGCCGGGTGCTGGTCGCACCCATGGTCCGCGTGCAGAAAGAAAGCACGCGGCAGAACCACAGGTACGAGCCGGACATCCGGCCCTCCCTGCGCGATGGCTTTACGGCTTACTCCGCGCTCTCCCCGGGGACCGGCGTTCTTGCCCCCGTCGCGAGCGCGCTTCGTCGCAGCGCCCGCTTGGCCTCAGCATCGGGAGGCCAGGACCACACGGCTTCACCGTGCGCATCAGGATGTTCGTCGGCGCGGACAAGCCACGCTGCAACCCGACACGCCCACCGCAGCCCACCTCACGCTCGTGACGATCGCGATGCGCCCCTCTTGGCGAGGTGGGATGTGCAGGGGGATAGCATGAATTCTGGAAAAGCGAAAGTAAAAAAATGCGATCTGGATAGCCGGCGAGAGCGATCTCGTTGAAAGCGTTCGAAAAGTTAGTCTTCGGCGCAGGACCGTCTCGGGGGCGCTCGATGGGGAGATCGCTTCCTCATCTCAATGCTTCAGGATGGACCCCTGATGATCAGGCCGACGCTGATCGGCCCTACGAACTTCAGGCGTCTCATGTTAGCTTGGTTGCGGCGTTGCTCTCTTGTTAGGGAAAAGGCATGAAGCCGCTTCGCATGGGTGTTTTGGCCGGCGTGCTGATGTTGTGTGGAGTCTTGGTCCTCGAAGCGCTCGGTGTGCAGACCAACCTTTTGGTTTTCATGGTCTTGGGAGGCGTTTCGGGCTCGCTGGCTGACATCTTGGATCGGTTCATGGCGGGGCGCGGTACGTAGCGCTGGTCAGCGCGCAAGGCCGGATGGTTGTGGACTCATTCCGACGTATCTCGGACGAGAGAGCGTCTGATGTTTGTGGAGTGTGCCCGATGTGGACATTTCAGCTGGTAGTCCGCACTCCGTAGGGCGGATCAGCGCGCCGCTTCACGTTCGCCGCAAATCGGCAGATTGAGCTGACGCCAATCCGCCCGCCGTGCTCGCGCGGTCGATCTACAACAACTCGCCGCCAGGATGTGGGGCGCCCAAATATCCCTTGATGTTGCGTGCGTGCCATGATACCTTATGTGATATGAGCAAATCGGTCCGCATCGTCAACTTCTATCACATGACCCGCTTCGGCTGGGCCGTGGAAGGAGTCGCGCGCTAGGAATTGGACGTTGCGATCGTTTCACCAGGCCCCGCCGGCATCGGACGGGGCCTTTTGTTTGGCCACGCTCCCTGCCGGCATAACAGCAGGAGCAGAGGATGCCACCCCATCAGACCAACGCGACGATCGACGCTGCGCACGTGTCGGCGCTCAACGTCGATCTCTCGATCGCGTCAATCACCGACGCGATCGACAGCGTGCAGCCATCGATGCAGTCCGAAGCGTCGATCGCAGCGTTGCGAGACGTGTCGCCAGAAAAGGACGCGGCCGGTCCGCCGGCAACGCCGACCTGGCCGATCATCCGCTTGATCGGCTGGTGCTGGCGCGCGATCCAAGAATGGCAACGCCGCGAGAGCGTGCGGGACTGCCTGCATGACCTGAGCGAACGCGAGCTCACAGATATCGGCATCACGCGCGCCGAGATCGAGCACATCGCCGCGCTGCGGACGCTCGACAGGTTGAGGGATGATCCATATCCGGGCGGCGTCTCGCGTCGGGGAATGTAGTTGGTCGTTGAAAGTGGCGACGCAGGGATAACCGACCAACAGCGCGAGATGGTCGCCGCGACGTCATTGCGAGCGTCAGCGAAGCAATCCAGGGTCCCGCACACGACTCTGGATTGCTTCGCTGCGCTCGCAACGACGGAGGTGAGATCGCGCTTATCTATGGACACTATCCTGCCGGAGACGTCGTCTGCGGGAGTTCGGCGGGACACGAGCCTCGCATAGGTGCTCATCTGCGAGCGCAGGAACTACATGCCTTGATCTGGCGCAATCATCGTGGTACCGACAAACCATGATCAACGTCGTGCGCAACTCCAACCGCAAACATGCGGCCCGCCGCAGCTGGGCCGTGGGAGGAGTCGTGCGCTAGGATTTCGACGACACGATCATTCCACTAGGCCCCGCCGGCATCGGACGGGGCCTTTTGTTTGGCCACGCTCCCTGCCGGCATCACGCAGCAGGAGCGACCGATGCCACCTCAGACCCATCTCACAGACGAGATCGCGCGCAATGCCGCCACGCGCGATCGCCCCCTCTCATTGGTGAAGAACGCGGTGCACCAGGCGCCAGCCGCGCCGCGACCCAACGCATCCGTCACGGTGCTGCGTGACGCGTTGTCGGAAAAGAATGCGGCCGGGCCGCCGGGCATCTCGGCTCCGGGGCTGTTCGGCCTGCTCGCGGGCTATTGGCTGGTGTTTCAGGAAGGCCGTCGGCTCAGGCGGATGAGAGTCCAGCTATGCGACCTGAGCGAGGCGCAACTGGTGGATATCGGCCTGACGCAAGGCGATCTCGACCATATCGCAGCCCACCGCGCGCTCGAGCGCCTGAGATTCGACATAGCGAACACCATGATGTCCCGCGGCGTGATGTAGCTGCGAACAGGCCAGTGCGAACAAATGTCTCGGCAGGGCGGATCAGCGTGTGATCGGCCCTGGCGATGTCGTGCGCGCGATCTGTTGCAACCGCGTCATTGCGAGCACAGCGAAGCAAGCCAGGGCTCAGCAAGGACTCTGGATTGCTTCGCTGTGCGCGCAATGGCAGAGGATGGTGCGCGGTGGGGTGATGTTCACCCTCGGCCGCTTTTCGCGCTATCATCGTCGGCAACGTTGATGGAATGGAACGACGAATGGCAAAACATATCGGCATCGTCGGCTGCTCCGCCGAGGGCGCGGCGCTCTGCTATCGCACGATCTGCAAGGAGGGCGCCGACCTGCTCGGGCCGCATGGCCATCCCGAGGTGTCGATGCACACGCCGTCGCTCGCCGACTACGTGGCCTGCCTCGATCGCGGCGATCTCGCTGGAGTCGCCGAGCTGATGCTGACCTCGGCGCGCAAGCTCGCCGCGGCCGGCGCGGATTTCCTGATCTGCCCGGACAACACCATCCACCAGGCCCTGCCGCTGGTGCTGCCGCGCTCTCCGCTGCCGTGGCTGCACATCGCCGACGTGGTCGCGACGGAAGCGGTCAGGAGAGGCTACAGGCGTATCGGCATCACCGGCACCAAATGGCTCGTCGACAGCAATGTCTATCCGGATAGCTTGACCGCACACGGGCTGGCGTTCGCGCGTCCGGAAGAAGCCGATCGCGTCGAAGCCAACCGCATCATCATGGATGAGCTGGTCTACGGGCGGTTCGAGCCGCCCTCCGTCGCCGCGTTTCAGGCGATCATCACGCGGCTGAAGGAGGAAGGTTGCGACGCCGTCGCGCTCGGCTGCACCGAGATTCCGCTGATCATCGACGATGCCAACTCGCCTCTGCCGACGTTGGATTCGACGCGTCTGCTCGCGCGTGCTGCGCTGGCGCGGGCCACGTCCTGCGCCGGCTGAGAATTGCGGCAAGGCGCTGACCGTTCAGAGCGGGATGTGCAGGCAGCATTGGCTGCGACGCTCGCCATCCGGCCTTCGGACGCGCAGTTCCGTCGGAACCCCCTTGGGTGGGAAACGTTTTGTTTCAGCCCAAGGAGGAGCGCCCAATGAAGAAGCTGATGTTCGCGGTTGCCGTGTCGCTGTCCGTTCTGCCGTCGTTCGCCATGGCTCAGGGCCATATGGGGACGCCGCAGGAGCAGAAGGCGTGCGCGCCCGACGCCAAGCGTTTCTGCCGCGCTCAGCTCGGCGACGACTTCGGGGTCCAGAACTGTCTGACGCAGAACCGGGCCAAGCTGAGCAAGCGCTGCTCGGCGGTGTTCCTGAGCCACGGAATGTAAGCCGGCGCGCAGCGTCGCGACGTCGCAGGGCGGACGGCCAACGCCGATCCGCCCTTCTTTGTAGTCAGGCCGCACGGACCCTGCGCAAGAATTTCTCCAGCTCATCCTTGAGGTGATCGCTCTCGCGCGACAGCGAGTGCGCGGATGACAGCACCTGCGCGGAGGCGGTGCCGGTGGCGCTGGCGCCCTTGCTGACGTCGCCGATGTTGCCGACGACGCGCGCGGTGCCGCCGGCGACCTCCTGCACGTTGCGCGAGATCTGCCCCGTCGCGGCGCCTTGCTGCTCGACGGCGGCGGCGATGCCGGCGGCGATCTCCGAGATCTGCTGGATGGTGCCGCCGATCTGCTTGATCGAGGCGACCGAGGACTGCGTCGCGCTCTGAATGCCTTCGATCTGCTGGCCGATTTCCTCGGTGGCCTTGGCGGTCTGCGACGCCAGCGCCTTGACCTCGGAGGCCACCACCGCGAAACCGCGGCCGGCGTCGCCGGCGCGCGCCGCCTCGATGGTCGCGTTCAGCGCCAGCAGGTTGGTCTGGGCGGCGATCGAGGTGATCAGCTTGAGCACGTCGCCGATGCGCTCGGCGGTGCGCGACAGCTCGCTGATGCCGACATCGGTCTGCTCGATCTGGCGAACGGCCTCCTTGGCAATGGTGGTCGATTCCCTGACCTGCCGCCCGATCTCATGGACCGAGGAGGTCATCTCCTCGGCGGCCGAGGCGACCGACTGCACGTTGGTCGAGACCTGGCCCGAGGCCGAGGCCGCGCTGGCCGACAGCTGCTGGGTCTGCTCGGCGGTCTTGCTCAGCGTGTTGGCCGAGACCTCGAGCGTGCGCGCGTCCGCATGGACCTTGTTGATGATCTGGCCGACGGTGGCTTCGAACTCGTCGGCCATGCGTTGCATGGCGACGTGCTGCTCGGTCTTGGCCGCATCGAGATAGACCGAGATGGCGAGATCCATGTCGATCATTGCCGCCTTGGTGATCGCAGCCTGCAGCGCGGCCTTCTTCTCGCGGGCCGCCTGGCCGCCGAACCAGCCGTCCGCGATCTCCGTCTCGATCGCCTTCTGCAGCCCGGTCACGATCAGCGAATAGCCGGCGATGTACCAGCGCGGCTCCAGCCCCATCCGGTTGTGCGCCTGGCCGATCCTCGTCACGGACTTCACATAGGCATCGTCGAACTTCGCGGTCGCCAGCGACATCCAATGGTCGAGCTGGGCCTTCGAGGCGTGCCGCATCGCGGCCTGGCTGGAGAACATCTTGGCGAGATGCGGGACCTTGCCGACATGGGCGTAGAACTGCTCCAGCAGGCCGGGCAGCACCTTGCCGATCAGCGGCCGGAGCTCCCGCAGCGCCTCTCGGGTCGCATTGTCGATGCCGATGAAATCGAGACGGGACTGCAAAGTCTGAGGATCGGTCATCACTGGTCTGCCGGTAAGATAAGGAGGGAGACGCTACGGGGGTGCGCCGCTACCCCAAATCGCATGGGTTTGGTTGATGGCTCCTTAAGTCGGGAACCAGATTCAGCCGCAGCCAATGGACCGATCAGATGGGGGACGGCCCGTGCCACAGGAGTGGCAGCATCGCGCGCAATAAAAAACGGGGCCGAAACGGCCCCGTTGAAGTCGCAGCAGACCGCGATCTTACTTGATCTTGGCTTCGCGGAATTCGACGTGCTTGCGCGCGACCGGGTCATACTTCTTCTTGACCATCTTGTCGGTCATGGTGCGCGAGTTCTTCTTGGCAACGTAATAGAAGCCGGTGTCGGCCGACGACACGAGCTTGACCTTGATGGTGACCGCTTTGGCCATGTCTTGAACCTCTGGAATCGGGATCGGGGGTGGGCACCGGCCAAAGAGGGGGCGCCGTTGGCCGGCAACCTACCCAGCCAGCCCCCAAAGTCAAGGTTTGAGGGCCAGATTCTGGGGTCCCTAGGCCGCGAAGAAGCGGTTTTTCGGTCGGGGCAGGCCGAGATTGTCCCGCAGGGTCGGCCCCTCATACTCCGTCCGGAAGATCCCGCGGCGCTGCAGCTCGGGAATCACCTTGTCGACGACGTCGTCGAGCCCTGCGGGGAGGAACGGGAACATGATGTTGAAACCGTCCGACCCACGGCTTTCCAGCCACTCCTGCATCTGGTCGGCGATCGTCGTGGCGGTGCCGACGAAGGACAGACCGCCGTAGCCGCCGACCCGCTGCGCCAGTTGCCGCACCGTGAGCTTGTCGCGTGCGGCGACATCGACCAGGCGCTGGCGGCCGCTCTTGGAGGCGTTGGTCTCGGGGATATCAGGCAGCGGACCGTCGGGATCGAAGCCGGACGCGTCGGTGCCGAGGATGACCGAGAGCGAGGCGATGGCGCTGTCGTAATGCACCTTGCTGTCGAGCAGCGCGCGCTTCTCCTTCGCCTCGTCGACGCTGTCGCCGACCACCACGAAGGCGCCGGGCAGGATCTTTAGATGCTCAGGATCACGGCCGATCTTGTCCATGCGGCCCTTGATGTCGGCATAGAGCTTCTGTCCATCCGCGAGACTGCCGCCGCCGGTGAACACGGCCTCGGCGGTTTCCGCCGCGAGCTGCTTGCCGTCCTCCGAGGCGCCGGCCTGTACGATCACCGGCCAGCCCTGCACGGGGCGTGCGATGTTGAGCGGGCCGCGGACCTTCAGATATTTGCCCTTGTGGTCGAGCACGTGCATCTTGTCGGGATCGAAGAACAGCCCGCTCTCGACGTCGCGCACGAAGGCATCGTCGGCGAACGAATCCCACAGGCCCGTGACGACGTCGTAGAACTCGCGGGCCCGCTTGTAGCGCTCGGCGTGCTCCATGTGATCGTCGAGCCCGAAATTCAGCGCGGCATCCGGATTCGACGTGGTGACGATGTTCCAGCCGGCGCGGCCGCCGGAGATGTGGTCGAGCGAAGCGAAGCGGCGGGCGAGGTGATAGGGCTCGTCGAAGGTGGTCGATCCCGTCGCGATCAGGCCGATATTCTCGGTCACCGCCGACAGCGCCGAGAGCAGCGTGAAGGGCTCGAACGAAGTCACGGTGTGGCTGCGCTTGAGCGCATTGATCGGCATGTTCAGGACCGCGAGATGGTCGGCCATGAAGAAGGCGTCGAACTTGCCGGCCTCCAATTTCCGGATGAGCTGCTTGAGATGCGCGAAGTTGAAATTGGCGTCCGGCCAGGCGCCGGGATAGCGCCACGCGCCGGTGTGGATGGAGACCGGGCGCATGAAGGCGCCGAGCTTGAGTTGACGGGGAGCCATGGGGTGTCCGTGGATGGTTGATCTCTTGAGCAGATAGGAACTCGCCCGATCCGCGTCAGCAACCCACGGCAGAACACGATTTCGTTTTTGCGGTCGTGCGCAGCACGCTCATTCTGTCGTGAGGCAATACAGGTTACGCAGCAAATGGTGTCGTCCCGGCCTTGAGCCGGGACCCATGCTCCGTGAACTACGCCATGTGAGCACAGTCTCGACCACCGGGGCCCACGACAGATTCCGCGGTATGGGTCCCGGCGTTCGCCGGGACGACACTTTTTGGTGGCGTAGGGCTGCCCGTCTCATGGCAAGTCATTCGTGGCCGGACAACTAATGCCTCCGTGCGCGTGCATCGAACGCCGACAGCACGGCGAGCGTCATCGCGGTGACGCCGGTCTCGATGGTCGGCTTGGGCACTGGCGCGAATTGCGGGGAATGGTTCGGCGGCAGCGGCGGGCCGCTGCCGTCGCGCGCGGCGGCGACGCGCTCGGGCTCGTAGACGCCGATGCCGAAGAACATCGAGGGCACGCCGGCTGACACGAACTCAGAATAGTCCTCGCTGGTCGTGCTCGGCGGCACCAACATCAGCTTGTCGCCGAAGGCGGCGCGCAGCACCTTCTCGCCGGTCGCGACGACGCCCGGATCATTCATGACGGCCTTCGCGCCCTCGCTAATCTCGATCTGCGGCGGCGGCGCATCGGCCATGGCGGCCACGGCCTTCGCGGTGCGCTCGATGCCCGCCACGAGCTTGGCGCGGACCTCAGGCTTGAAGCTTCTGATGGTGCCGACCACGAGCGCGTTGTCGGGGACGATGTTGCCGGCGGTCCCGCCATGGATCGCGCCGATGCTGACGATGCCGAATTCGGTCGGGTCTTTCTCGCGGCTGATCACGCTCTGCACATCGATCACGAAGCGCGCCGCCATCATCACCGGATCGATCGTCTGATGGGGAGCTGCGCCGTGCCCGCCACGGCCGTGGAAACGAACGAACAGTCCATCCACGCTGGAAGAGCCGATTGCCGTGCGATAGGTCAGCGAACCGTAGGCGAAGCCGCCGTCGTGGAGCGCGAAGCCGACATCGGGCTTCGGAAACCGCGTGAACAGGCCGTCGGCCAGCATCGCCTTTGCGCCCGCAACTTCTTCCTCCGCGGGCTGCGCGATGAACATCAGCGTGCCCTTCCATGTGTCTCTCAGGCCGACGAGCGTCTTGGCCGTGCCGACCCAGCTAGCCATGTGCACGTCGTGGCCGCAACTATGCGCGACGAAGGTCTCGCGTCCGTTCCAATTGGCCTTGTCGCGGCTGGCATAGGGCAGGGCGGTCTTCTCCTCCATCGGCAGCGCATCGAGCTCGGTGCGCACCATGACCGTCGGTCCCTCGCCATTGCGATAGAGCGCGACCAGACCCGTCTTGCCGACCTTCTCCGTCACCTCGAAGCCGAGCGCCCGCATCTGCTCCGCGAGCTTTGCGGCGGTCTTGACCTCCTGGAAGGCCAGCTCGGGATGGGCGTGCAGATCCTTGTAGAGCGCGTCGAGCGCGGGATAGTCGCGCTCGAGCGAGGCGGCAATCGTGCTTTTCAGTCCTGAGACATCGAGCTCGGCCCGCGCGGGTGCCGCGGCGAGGGCGATCAGGGCGGCGGAGGCGAGCAGAAGGCGGCGAGGCTGCGTCATGGATCGGCTCTCCGATGAACGCAGCCAGTCTAGCCCCGTTCAGCTCACGCGCCCAGGACGTCCTTCTGCATCTTGCCGCCGTAGAAATGGAAGAACGGCACGTCAGCGTCATGGCGCAGCGGGCCGGTGGCGAGGCGGCGGTCGAGCTCGTGGAGCACGTTCTTGGTCATCGGGTGCAGATCGGCGAGCGGCTTGGAGCCGAGCTCGACCCAGACCAGCTCGACCAGCTCCGCATCGGCGTGGATCACGCCGTCGACGCGATGGGTGATGGCGGAGGCATCGGCGGTGAAGAAGCGCGTGTCGAAGCGCTTGATGCGGCCGGGCGGGGTGATGGCGCGGGCGATCAGGAACAGGCCGGAGGGATCGGGCAGCAGGCCGGCGTCAGCGAACGGCGCCCATGGCCCGTCCAGTTTCGGCGCGGAGCCGCCGACCTTGCGTCCGAGACAGAGACCGGTTTCCTCACAGGCCTCGCGGATCGCGGCGACGGCGAGCGACTTCGCGCGCGAGGCCGTCGTCTGCGGCTTGCCCTTGAACAGATTGGCTTCGAGCTCGGCCGGCATCGGCGCTGCGACGGGGATGCGATGATCTGACTTGTCGACGCGGCCGCCCGGGAAGACGAACTTGCCGGGCATGAACACGACCTTGTCGTGGCGCTTGCCGACCAGCACCTTCGGCACCGTGCCGCTGCGATCCACCAGGATCAACGTCGCAGCATCCTTCGGCTTGGTGTAGGGATGATGGTCGGCTTCCTTCTCGGCCGGCTTGCCCGCCGCTGCGCCCGTGGCCTGTGCCGTCTCGCTCATGTCCTCCCCGCTTTTTCTTATTCGTTGATTGTCTGGTCGCTCAGACCGGCGGAATGCCTTCCACCGGATTGTCGTCGAAGCCGTGCATGCGGAACGCCCATTGCAGCCCGACGACGGCGCCCTTGACCGGCTGAATCAAGGCGAGCGCGGCGACCAAGGTCACCGGCAGATAGATCGCGAGCTGCAGCGCCACCGGCGGCGCGTAGTTGGTCTCGATCGAGAGCACCAGCGGCACGATGATGTGGCCGACGATGACGATCACGAGATAGGCTGGAAGATCGTCGGCGCGATGCCCGGAGAAATCCTGGCCGCAGCGGTCGCAGTTGTCCGCGACCTTCAGGAAGGCGCGGAACAGCTTGCCCTCGCCGCAGCGCGGGCAGCGGCCGCGCAGGCCGCGCTTCATCGCTGTCCAGACGTCGCGCTTCTCGGCGAGGCCGGTGTCGCGCGTCCACGTCTGCGGGGGCAATGTGCTGGGCGTTGAGGTCATGGCGTCCACGATCTGCCTTTCTTCGATGTGCCGGGCTTGCGTTTTGCCCCTGCCGTTTGACTTTCCTTGCGGTTCTTCTCTTTGTGCTTCGGCCGCGCCTCGGCCTTGGCGCGCTTCGTTGCCTTGCTCTTGGCCCTTGCCTTGATCCCGGCCTTGCCCTTCGGCCGCTCGCGGCGGCCGTGGCGCGAGACAAGCACGTCGGCCTGCGTCAAGAGTTCGAAGCGCAGCGCGCCGGCCACCGGCTGAGCTTCTACCAGACGCACGTCGACGACGTCACCCAGCCGGTGCATGGCACCGCTGCGCTGGCCGATCAGCGCATGCCGCGTCTCATCATAGTCGAAATATTCCGTGCCGAGGGTCCGGATCGGAACCAGGCCGTCAGCGCCGGTCTCGTCGAGCTTGATGAACAGGCCGGCGCGGGTGACGCCGGAAATGCGGCCCTGGAAGGTGGCGCCGACGCGGTCGGCGAGATGATGGGCGATCAGCCGGTCGGCGGTCTCGCGCTCGGCCTTCATCGCGCGCCGCTCGGTCACCGAGATCTGCGCCGCGACCTCGGCGAGATGATCCGGCGTCTCGCTGTCGGGCAGGGCGCCGTCGCCGAGGTTCAGCGCGCGCAGCAGGCCGCGGTGCACGACGAGGTCGGCATAGCGGCGGATCGGCGAGGTGAAATGCGCGTAGCGGCGCAGGTTCAGGCCGAAATGTCCGTAATTGTCGGTCGAATATTCCGCCTGCGCCTGCGAGCGCAGCACGACCTCGTTGACGAGATGCTCGTAGTCCTGGCCGGCCACCAGCGTCAGCACGCGGTTGAACAGCGATGGCCTCAGCGCGCCGCTCTTCGCAAAGGGCACGTCGAGCGTCTTCAGGAATTCCTGCAGCGCATGGATCTTCTCCACCGTCGGCTCGTCATGCACGCGGTAGATCAGCGGCAGTGCCTTCTTCTCCAGCAGTTCGGCCGCGGCGACGTTGGCCGAGATCATGAACTCCTCGATCAGTCTGTGGGCGTCGAGGCGCTCCGGCACGACGACGCGATCGACCGTGCCGTCTTTCTTGAGCAGGATCTTGCGTTCGGGAATGTCGAGGTCGAGCGGATCGCGCGCGTCCCGGCCGCGCTTGGCGACCTCATAGGCGGCATAAAGCGGCTTCAGGATCGGCTCGAGCAGGGGACCGGTGACGTCGTCCGGCTTGCCATCGATGGCGGCCTGCGCCTGTGCGTAGGATAGTTTGGCGGCCGAGCGCATCAGCACGCGGTGGAACGAGTGCGAGCGCTTGCGGCCGTCGGCCCCGAGCACCATGCGCACGGCGAGCGCGCCGCGCGCTTCGCCCGGCACCAGCGAGCACAGGTTGTTGGAGATGCGCTCCGGCAGCATCGGCACGACACGGTCGGGGAAATACACCGAGTTGCCGCGGATGAGCGCGTCGCGATCGAGCGCCGAGCCCGGCCGCACATAGTAGGCGACGTCGGCGATGGCGACATGGACAATGAAGCCGCCGACATTGCTCGGATCGGGATCCGGCTCGGCATGAACCGCGTCGTCGTGGTCCTTGGCATCGGGCGGATCGATCGTGACCAGCGGCAGCTCGCGCCAGTCCTCGCGGCCTTTCAAGGTCGCGGGCTGCGCGGCTTCGGCTTCCGCCACCGCCGCGGCCGAGAAGTCCATCGGGATCTCGTGGGCATGGATCGCGATCAGGCTGATCGCCTTCTCGGTCGCGACCGAGCCGTAACGCTCCTTCACCCGGCCCGAGGGCAGGCCGTAGCCGCGGCCGCGCAGCAGGTCGATGCTGATGAGATCGCCGTCCTTGGCGTCCTTGGTGTCGGCGGGGGCGATGGAGAGCTCGCGTCCGGCCTGCTTCTTGTCGACCGGAATCAGGCGGCCGCCGCCGCCGGGGTTGCTGCGGAAAATGCCGAGCACGCGCGGCCGCGCCTGATCCAGCACCTTGAGGACGCGGCCGCGATAGGACACGCCGCCATCATCCTTGATCGGCTCGACCCGCAGCAGCGCGCGGTCGCCGACGCCGGCCACCGAGCCCGGCCCGGCATGACGCGGCGTGTGGATGCGGATGCGCGGCGGCTCGGACTGCTCGGCCTCGTCCCACTCGGCCGGCTTGGCGATCAATTCGCCGTCGCTGTCGCGCCCGGTGATGTCGGCGACCAGCGTGGCCGGCAGGGTCGCGGTCTCGACGACTTTCTTGCGGCCGCTCTTCTTCACCGTGCCGTCGGCGACGAGCTCGCGCAGCAACTGCTTGAGCGCGACGCGATCGGCGTTCTTCAGGCCGAACGCGCGGGCGATGTCCTTGGTGCCAACCTTGCCCGGATTGGCGCGGATGAAGGCGACGATGGCCTCCCGCGAAGGGAAGCCGATGTCGCGCTTTTGGGTCATTTTCTCATCCGCGGGCCTTGCCGGCGCTTTTCTTGGGGGTCGCCTTGGTCGCAGGCTTGGCCGAGGTCTTGGCGGCCTTGGCGACCGGCGCACGCGCCTTGCTGGTGGAGTCTGATTTCGGTTTGGCGGCCGCCTTCTTCGCCACGGCCTTTTTCGCCGGCTTCGGCGTGTCGTCGTCGCCGCCGGTCTTCGGCTTGGCCTTGCTGGCAGCCGCTTTGCTGGCAGCCTTGGCCGGCTTCGCCGCAGCCTTGCCCTTGGCCTTCTTGCCGCCGCCCTTGGCGGCGCGCTCGTCGAGCAGGGCGATCGCCTCGGCGAGCGTGATCGTATCCTTTTCCTTGTCGCCGGGAATGGTGGCGTTGACGCCGCCGGCGGTGACATAGGCGCCGTAGCGGCCGGCCTTGACGGCGACGGGGCCGAGCGAGGGATGGTCGCCGAGCGCCTTGCCGGGATCGGCGCCGAACCGCTTGCTCGGGCCCTTGGCGATCTTCTCGGCGATCAGGGTGACGGCGCGGTTGAGGCCGATGTCGAACACCTCGTCGCCGGCCTCCAGGCTCGCATACGTCTTGTCGTGCTTCACGAACGGCCCGAAGCGGCCGAGATTGGCGATGATCGGCAGACCCGTCTCCGGATGGATGCCCACCTCACGCGGCAGCGACAGCAGCTTCAGCGCATAGTCGAGCTCGAGGCTCGCGGGCGACGTCCCTTTCGGGATGCCGGCGCGCTTCGGCTTCTCGCCCTCGGCGTAATCCTTCTGCTCGCCGAGCTGGATGTAGGGGCCGAAGCGGCCGGCCTTGACGACGACGTCGAGGCCGGTGTCCGGATCCTGGCCGAGCACGCGGTCGGCCGCGGCCTCGCTGTCGGCGGCGAGCGGGCGGGTGTAGCGGCATTCCGGATAGTTCGAGCAGCCGACGAAGGCGCCGAACTTGCCGGCCTTGAGGTTGAGCCGTCCGGTGCCGCAGGTCGGGCACTGCCGGACGTCGCCGCCATCGTCGCGCGGCGGGTAGATGTGCGGCCCCAGCATCTCGTCGAGCGCGTCGAGCACCTGCGCCACGCGCAGATCCTTGATGTCGTCGACGGCGCCGATGAAGCCGGTCCAGAAATCCTTCAGCACCTGCTGCCAGGCGATCTCGTTGTTGGAGATGCGGTCGAGCTGCTCCTCGAGATCCGCCGTGAAATCGTACTCGACGTAGCGGCGGAAGAAGTTCTCCAGGAAGGCAATGACGACGCGGCCCTTGTCCTCGCCGTGCAGCCGCTTCTTTTCGAGCTTCACATAGCCGCGGTCCTTCAGCACCTGCAGGATCGAGGCATAGGTCGAGGGCCGGCCGATGCCGAGCTCCTCCATGCGCTTGACCAGCGAGGCCTCCGAGAAGCGCGGCGGCGGCTCGGTGAAATGCTGGGTGACCGCGAGATCCTGCCGCTTCAGCGGCTCGTTCGGGCTCATCTGCGGCAGGCGGCGGCCGTCCTCGTCCTCCTCGTCGTCGCGGCCTTCCTGATAGAGGGCGAGGAAGCCGTCGAACTTGATGACCTGGCCAGTGGCGCGCAGCTCCAGGGTACGGGCGCCGGCCTTGGCGACGATGTCGACGGTGGTGCGCTCCAGCTCGGCGGATTCCATCTGGCTCGCGATCGTGCGGGTCCAGATCAGCTCGTAGAGCTTGGCCTGGTCGTCATCGAGCCGCTTGCGTAGCTCGGCCGGCTTGCGCGACAGGTCGGTCGGGCGGATCGCTTCGTGCGCTTCCTGGGCGTTCTTGGCCTTGGCCTGGTACTGGCGCGGGCTCTCCGGCACATATTTGTTGCCGTAGATCTCGCCGATCACCTTGCGGGCCTGGGTGATCGCCGAGCCGTCGATCTGCACGCCGTCGGTTCGCATATAGGTGATGAGACCGGTGGTCTCGCCGCCGATGTCGATGCCTTCATAGAGACGCTGCGCGATGCGCATCGTGTGCGCCGGCGCGAAGCCGAGCTTGCGGCTCGCCTCCTGCTGCAGGGTCGACGTCGTGAAGGGCGCCTGCGGGTTGCGGCGCGCCGGCTTGGCGTCGACGGTCGCGACCGTGTAGCTCGCCGTGTTGAGCGCGGTCTTGAAATCCTCGGCCTCCGCGCCGGTGCCGATGTCGAGCCGCTGGATCTTCTTGCCATCGGCGCCGACGAGACGCGCCTCGAAGGTGTCGCCGCGCGGCGTCGCCAGGGTTGCGATCAGCGACCAGTATTCGCGCGGCACGAACTTCTCGATCTCCAGCTCGCGATCGCAGACGAGGCGCAGCGCGACCGACTGCACGCGTCCGGCCGAGCGGGCGCCCGGCAGCTTGCGCCACAGCACGGGAGAGAGAGTGAAGCCCACGAGGTAATCGAGTGCGCGGCGCGCCATGTAGGCGTCGACCAGCGCACCGTCGATCTGCCGTGGGTGCTTCATCGCCTCCGAGACGGCCTGCTTGGTAATGGCGTTGAAGACGACGCGCTCGATCTTCTGATCCTTGAGCGCGCGCTTCTCCTTCAACACCTCCAGCACATGCCAGGAAATCGCTTCGCCCTCGCGATCAGGGTCGGTGGCGAGAATCAGCCGGTCAGCGCCCTTCAGCGATTTGGCGATGTCGTTGAGTCGGCCCGCCGCCTTGGGATCGACCTCCCAGATCATGCGGAAATTCTCGTCCGGATCGACGGAACCGTTCTTGGCCGGAAGGTCGCGGACATGACCGAAAGAGGCCAGAACCTCGTAGGAGGAGCCCAGATACTTATTGATCGTCTTGGCCTTGGCAGGCGACTCCACGATAACGATATTCATGTATTTCCAATGGCTTAGTGGAAGGGTTGAAGCTGGTTTCGCGGGATTCGCGCACGCCTCGTTGACCCGAACATGGGTGGTGAGGGGGTTCCTGTCAAATCGAGGGATGTTGAAAGGCGATTGCGTTGGACCGGCGAAGTACCTATCAGGTTGTACGGAGCACGATGAGAACCGCGCGCTCTTGAGGTTGTTTTTCGTCAAATTCCTTATGCTGGGTGACGGTTGTTGGCCAAGGCAGCGGACAAAAGCGACCCGGACGTCGAGGCGATGGTGGAGGATCCCGACGCCGCGGCGGCGCTGATCGCCGAGGTGACGGCCAGCCTGTCGCATCTGGCGCAGCGCCATCGTCTCGACATGCTCGATTACCTCCTGCGCATGGCGAACCTTGAGGCCGAGGAGCATCTGAGGCTGCGCAGCCGCCGCAGGCTCTGCTGACGGCCGCCCGCGCTCACCGCCGCGGGGCGAGGGCGGTTTCTCCGGCGCCAGCACCCGGCCGTCCTCAGCAGTCAGCAGCAGCTTGCGAACCGGCCTGCGGGTCGCGCGGTCGACGAGCGCGGTGGCGATCTCGTCGGGGTGCTCGTCGAATTCCTCGCTCCACTGCCGCAGCGCGACCAGGATCGGAAACAGGCCGCGGCCCTTCGGCGATGGCGGTGCCACGAGCTCGCCGGCCGGAGCGCCGATCTTTCGGAGCTAACCGGCCGGGTCGGTGGCGGTTTGAGACCTGCCCCCGGGATTGAAAGCGGTGGCTGCCGGCGGCAGCCACCGCGGGATTCAAGCGGCGAGACCGCCGGCCGTCTGAATCGCCTTCGCCAGCGCCTGCTCGCGATGCTCCGGGCCGATCTGGACACCGTCGGCCGCAACGAATTCGAGATCCGTGACGCCGATGAAGCTGAAGACACTGCGCAAATAGGTCTCCAGGTGTTCGAATGCCGCCATCGGCGTGTCCGCGCCGTAATGGCCGCCGCGCGAGACCGCCACGATAATACGCTTGCCGCCGGCCAGGCCTTGCGGGCCGTTCGGGCCATAGCTGAAAGTCTTGCCCCTGACAGCGATGCGGTCGACCCAGGCCTTGAGCTGGCTCGGGATGGAGAAGTTGTACATAGGGGCGCCGATCACGACGATATCGGCGGCCAGGAACTCCTCCAGCACGGCCTGTCCGGCCGCGACATCAGCTTTCACTGCGGGATCCTCAACGGGCGCACCGTATGCGACGGCGACATGCGTTCCGGACAGATGCGATAGCGGCTCGGCTGCGACATCTCGGTAAGTCACCTCCAGCCCCGGCGTGATCTGGCGCAACCGTGCGACGATCGCGGCGGACACCTGACGGCTGACGGAGTTGGGGCCGAGCACGCTGGAGTCGATGTGGAGGAGTTGGGTCATTGGTCAGTTACCTCGGTATTGGTTTGTAACTGGCGCACTATGAGTGACTGTGCTGTAACCCCACAAGAACGCACATTTTTGAAACCCGGGCACAGCCATGACCCCTGCTGACAGCGATGATCCCGACCTCCCGACGCAGCCAAATCATAATGATTGCCGGGGCGTGGCCTCGATCCTGGCGCGTGTCGGCGACAAATGGAGTGTGTTCGTCATCATGATGCTTCAGGACGGGCCGAAGCGCTTCAATGAGCTGAAGCGGCTCGTCGGCGGCATCTCCCAGCGGATGCTGACCTTGACCCTGCGCGGCCTCGAGCGCGACGGGCTGGTGACGCGGACGGTGTTTCCGACCATCCCGCCGCGGGTGGATTATGAGCTGACCGATCTCGGCCGCGGGCTGTCGCAGCCGGTGCAGGCGCTCGGACAGTGGGCCATGCAGCACCAGGAGCTGATCGAGCAGGCGCGCTCGCGCTTCGACGCGCGCAGGGATGCTGACTGAGCGTCAGGTCAGCGACACCATCCCGCCGCCGTGGCGCTCCAGGCGGCCGGCCAGCTCGAGCTCGAGCAGCACCATGCGCAGCACGGCGGGTGACAGGCCGCTGATCCGGATCAGGTCGTCGATCGACACCGGGGTCGGGCCGAGCAGGGCTGTGATCTGCGCGCGGTCGTGGCTTTCGGGATCGGGGGCGAACAACTCCTCCTCCGGCTCGCGCAGCGAAAAGGGCAGCGGCCGCTCCATGATCGGGCCGACGGCCTGAATGATGTCTGCGGCTTCGGTGACGAGCGCGGCGCCCTGCTTGATGAGATCGTTGGTGCCCGCGCAGCGGGGATCGAGCGGCGAGCCCGGGACGGCGAAGACCTCGCGGCCCTGTTCGCCGGCCATGCGCGCCGTGATCAGCGAGCCCGATCGATGCGCGGCCTCGACGACGACGACGCCGAGCGAGGCGCCTGATATCAGCCGGTTGCGGCGGGGAAAGTCGCGGGCGCGCGGCTCGTGTCCGAGCGGCATCTCGGAGATTGCGGCGCCGCTGCCACTGATGATGGCGCCGAGCAGGTCGACGTGCTCCGGCGGATAGATCCGGTCATGGCCGCCGGCGAGCACCGCGACCGTGCCGCTGCCGAGGCTCGCGCGATGCGCAGCCTGATCGATGCCGCGGGCGAGGCCGGAGATGACGACGAAGCCGGCCTGGCCGAGCTCATGAGCGATCTGGCCGGCGAATTTCAGCCCGGCGGCCGAGGCGTTGCGCGAGCCGACGATGGCGATCATCGGGCGCATCAACGTCTCGCGGGCGCCACGCACCGCGAGCAGCGGAGGCGCATCCTCGCAGGTGGCGAGGCGGGGCGGATAGCCGTCTTCGTCTGGCGCCCGCAGTTCGACACCTTGCCGTTTGCAGGCTTCGAGTTCGGCCTCGGCTTCGCCGACCGTGCAGATCCGGCCGGCTCCGGCCGCGCCGCCGCGGCGTGCCAGATCGGGCAGCCGGTCGAGCGCTACGCGCGCGGTGCCGAAATGGTCGAGCAGCGAGCGGAAGGTGCGCGGGCCGACATTGTCGGACCGGATCAGGCGCAGCCGGTCGCGCCGCTCGGTGTCGCTCAGCTCGATCGTCGTGTTGATGGCATCCACGCAAAGCCCCCTTTACCGGGGACTAGAATGGAGCAACCCGAGGACGCAGGGAAGAGGGCGCGCTACGCCGGCGCGACGTCGCGCACATCCTCGGACTCGGACACCGGAGACGATAGCACCGGCTGTTCGCCCTGGATGGCTGGCGTGGTGCCGACCGGAGCTTCGCGCAGCCAGCGCTCGGCTGCGTCGCGTCCGCGCTGGTACAGCAGCTCGACGAAGTCGCTGCCGAGATCGGTCGCATCGCGCTGTGCCAGGGCTTCGATCTCGTCCTCGGCCGCAAGCCGATGGACGCGCGGCGGATGCAGGCCGTCGCTGCGCGCCCATTCGAGCGCCGCGAGCTCGGCGTTCAGGACCGCATTGCCGGCGATCTGGTCGAGGCGGCGATCGATCGCGGCCGAGGTCATCGGGACATGGCCGTCGCGCGCGGGCGTGACCTGAACGACCAGCAGGTCGGCGGCGCTGGACTCATGCGCGATCTGGATCAGCGGCGGATTGGTGACGTAGCCGCCGTCCCAATACGCTTCGCCCTCGATGTCGACAGCGGCGTGCAGTTGCGCGGGACAGGTGGAGGCGAGCAGTGCATCCGGCGTGATGCCGGCATTGCGGAAGATCTGCGGCAGGCCGTCACGAGCCCGGGTCGCCGCAACCAGCAGGCGGGGCGCGGCCGGGCCCTGCACGGCGTCGAAATCGATCGTCTCGCGGAGGATGTCGCGGAGCGGATCGAGATCGAGCGGGTCGGCGCGTCCGCCGCGCAGCCCCGCACCGAATGACACCGAGCTGCTCGCCGGCGAGTACGCGCCGATCACCAGCAGCGATCGGAACGACGCCTCCTCCATCAGCCGGGTCCAGAACAAAGCGAGCCGGTTGCGCGCCTCGTCGCGGCCGCCCTTGGCGAGCCCGCTCGCGAGCAGCGCGGCGTTGACCGCACCGGCGCTGGCGCCGCTGATGGTGTCGAAGTCGCAACCGGGTTCCTCGAGCAGGCGATCGAGCACGCCCCAGGTGAAGGCCGAGAACGTTCCGCCGCCCTGCAGGGCCAGCGACAGCTTGCGCGGCGGCCATGTCCGGGGCGGCGGCGGCAGCGTAACCGTTGCGATCGTCTCCGCGAGCGTTCGCTCGGGCGCCTCTGCGGTCTTGGTCTCGCTGATCACGGGCGTGCTCGTGGCCGCCATGATCATCTCGGCGACGGCCGGCGCGCCATCGGCTCGTTCCGGCGCAGGGCTGGGCTCGGATATTTCGGCGGGGAGCGCGACGTCCGACATGACCGGCCCGGCAGGCGTCTCGGGCGTCTGTGCCGGTTCTGCAGCGGCCGTGATGCCGGTCGACCAGATCTCAGCGGCCGATAGCAGCAGGCTGGCGTTCGACCGGGCCGGGGCCGCCTTCTGCTGCGCCGGAGCCTGATCAGTACGGTCATCGTGCGTGGCCGACGAACCGCTGGAACTGGTCTTGCGTAACCACATGCAGGAATCATGACAGGCAATCATGATTCACGCCAGAGTCCCGCGTTAACTTATGAGCTGATGAATCGCCGGTGTTGCCGTGCAGCCGCTGTGAAATCAGGCGCAACACAGGTTTTCCGTATTTGCTCCGTATTTGTCCGGAGCGACTACTTCTTCGCCCCGATCTTGCCCTCGGTGCCCGACTGCAACCGCTTGATGTTTTCGCGATGCATGTAAATGAGCAACAGTGTGAGCAGGGCGAACAAGGCCGCCAGCGCGGTGTGGCCGAATGCCCACAACACGATGGGTGTCAGCACGCTGGCGACGAGTGCCGCGAGTGATGAGTAGCGGAGCGCGAATGCGGTGGCGAGCCAGACCAGGCAGAAGAAGATCGCGCCCGGCCAGAACAGACCGATCAAAATACCGATGTAAACGGCGACACCTTTGCCGCCGCGGAACTTCAGCCACACCGGGAACAAGTGACCGAGGAAGGCGCCGAGGCCCGCGATCATCGCGGCATTCGGGCCGCCGAGATAGCCCGAGATGATGACCGCCGCCGTGCCCTTCAGCGCGTCGCCGAGCAGGGTTGCTGCCGCGAGCCCCTTGCGTCCGGTGCGCAGCACGTTGGTGGCGCCGATATTGCCGGAGCCGATGCTGCGCAGATCCTGCGTGCCGGCCAGCTTGGTCAGGATCAGGCCGAACGGGATCGACCCCAGGAGATAGCCGATAATGAGAGCGACCGGCGGGAAGGCTTCGGAACCCATCACACCACTCCTTCCAAGCTTCGCCTTGCGTCAGACATGTTCGAACACGGTGCGGCCGCCGACGATGGTGCGGACCACGCGGCCGGTGAAGCGGGCTTCGTCGAACGGCGTGTTCTTGCACAGCGATTTGAGGTCGGCCGGATCGAGGATCCAGGGCACGTCCGGATCGATCACGATGATGTCGGCCGGCGCGCCTGCCCGCAAGGTGCCGCCGGGCAGGCCGAGCAGCTCGGCGGGCCGCGTCGACATGGCGCGGATCAGGGTCGTCCAGCTCAGCTCGCCATTGTGCACGAGCCGCAACGCCGCCGGCAGCATGGTCTCGAGCCCGACCGCGCCGCTCGCAGCCTCCGCGAACGGCAGCCGCTTGACCTCGACGTCCTGCGGCGTGTGGTCCGACATGATGACGTCGATGAGGCCCGAGGCCAGCGCTTCGACCAATGCGCGGCGGTCGGCCTCGGTGCGCAGCGGCGGCGTCAGCTTCAGGAAGGTGCGGTAGGGGCCGATGTCGTTCTCGTTCAGCGTCACGTGGTTGATCGAGACCGACGCGCTCACGGTGAGGCCAGCTTCGCGCGCGCGCCTGAGAATGTCGAGCGAGTCCACCGAGCTCAGCGCGGCCGCGTGATAGCGGCCCTTGCTGAGCGCCACCAGGCGCATGTCGCGTTCGAGTACCACGGCTTCCGCTGCAGGCGGGATGCCGTAGAGGCCGAGCCGCGAGGCGAACTCGCCTTCGTTCATGACGCCTTCGCCGACGAGATTGGGATCTTCGGTGTGATGCACGATCAGGGCGTCGAAATCCCGCGCATAGGTCAGTGCGCGGCGCATCACCTGCGCGTTCATCACGCTGGTGTGGCCGTTGGAGAAGGCGACGGCGCCGGCGGCGCGCAACAGCCCGATCTCGGTCATCTCCTCGCCGCGCAGGCCCTTGGTCAGCGCCGCCATCGGCTGGATGTTGACGATCGCGGTGTCGCGGGCGCGGCGCAGCACGAAGTCGACGGTCGCCGAATTGTCGATCACCGGCTCGGTGCCGGGCTGGCAGATGATGGTGGTGATGCCGCCGGTCGCCGCCGCCTGACTGGCGCTGGCAAAGGTCTCGCGATGGCCCAGACCCGGCTCGCCGACGAAGGCGCACATGTCGATCAGGCCGGGGGCCACGATCTTGCCTGCGCAGTTGACGACATCGGTGCCCTCGGGCACGCCCGCGGCGCCGATGCCGCGCTTGAGGTCACGGATCACGCCGTCGGCGATCAGCACGTCGCCGGGGCCGTCGAAGTCGCGGGAGGGATCGATGACGCGCGCATTGGCGAGCAGGATCGGGCGGCGGTCGGTCAGCATGGCGTTTGGTCCCGACTTCTGTATCACGCGTTGGGCAGGTTGCGGGCCAGTGCTTCGAGCACGGCCATGCGCACGGCAACCCCCATTTCGACCTGTTCCCGGATCAGCGATTGCGCGCCATCGGCAACGATGGACTCGATCTCGACGCCGCGGTTCATCGGTCCCGGATGCATGACCAGCGCGTCGGGCTTGGCGTAAGCGAGCTTCTTCTGATCGAGCCCGAAATACTGGAAATATTCCGATGAGGACGGCACGAACGAGCCGTTCATGCGCTCGCGCTGCAGCCGCAGCATCATGACGATGTCGGCGCCGTTGAGCCCTTCGCGCATGTCGCGCGCGACCTCGACGCCCATCCGCTCGATGCCCGGCGGCAGCAAAGTGGAGGGCGCGACGACGCGGACGCGGGCGCCCATCGTATTCAGCAGCAGGATGTTGGAGCGCGCGACGCGCGAATGCAGCACGTCGCCGCAGATCGCGATCACCAGCCCCTCGATGCGGCCCTTGTTGCGGCGGATGGTCAGCGCATCGAGCAGCGCCTGGGTCGGATGCTCATGCGCGCCGTCACCGGCATTGATCACGGAGCCGTCGACCTTGCGCGCCAAGAGCTCCACCGCGCCGGAGGCGTGGTGACGGACGACCAGGATGTCCGGATGCATCGCGTTCAGGGTGACCGCGGTGTCCATCAGGGTCTCGCCCTTGCGCATGGACGAGGACGACACCGACATGTTCATGACGTCGGCGCCGAGCCGCTTGCCAGCGATCTCGAACGACGACTGGGTCCGCGTCGAGGCCTCGAAGAACAGGTTGACCTGGGTGCGGCCGCGCAGCACGGTGCGCTTCTTGTCGACCTGACGATTCAGTTCGACATACTCCTCGGACAGATCGAGGAGGCCGGTGATGTCGTGGGCGGAAAGGCCCTCGATTCCCAGCAAATGCCGGTGCCCGAGGACGAAAGTCGATTTCGGAGAGGTTGCCATTAAAGCCAGAGCTATAGGCGCGGTTTCCATGGGGGGCAAGGCCGAAAGCCGGGGTTCCGAGTTTTCCCCCGTTCCGTCTTCCGAGCCTCTCGGGCGGCTCCAAACCGGGGACTGGCGGGCCATCGCCGGAAGAGGTCCGCTCCGATATGCCCTGATCCTGCTGGCGGCGATCGTGCCGGCCGGTGCGGCCGCGTTGCCGTTCGATTTCGTCTATCTCCGCGACATCGACCCGACGATCCTCCAGGACATCCGTTATGCCGGCAGCAACAATTTCGTCGGCCGCCCTTTGCCGGGCTACGAGGCGGCCGAATGCGTCGTGACGCGTGACGTGGCGCGGCGGCTGCAGGCGGCTCAGGCCGAGCTGCGGCCGCGCGGCCTGTCGCTGAAGATGCTCGACTGCTACCGGCCGGTGCGTGCGGTCGCAGAGATGCTGGCCTGGTCGCAGGACGGCGTCGAGACCGCGGCCGGCCGCCGCTACACTCCGCGCATTGCCAAGCAGGACCTGTTCCGTCTCGGCTATATCGCCGTGCGTTCGGGCCATTCGACCGGTGCGGCGCTCGATCTCACGCTGGTCGAGCTCGCGGCCGACAATTCCGCGGCGTTCGACCCGGCCAAGGACTACGCGGACTGCACCGCGCCCGCAGCGCTACGCGCGCCCGAGGGCAGCGTCGACATGGGAACCGGCTACGATTGTTCCGACGTGAAGGCTCATACCGCCGCGCAGAACCTGACACCGGAGCAGCGCCGCTGGCGCAACGAACTGGTCGCGGTGATGGCGCGGCAAGGTTTTGTGAACTATGCCAAGGAGTGGTGGCACTTTTCGCTGCCGGGCGCTGGCGCGACGACTTATGTTTTTCCCATTCGGCCGCGCCGATGATCGATCTCTGTAGGGCACGGCCATGACGCAGTCTTCCTTCGCGACCCATGAGGTCTTCAACCAGTCGCCGCCGTTCGAGGACGTCAACCTGTTCACGGCCGACCGGCCCTTGATGGATGCCTTGAAGGCCAATGATGGTGCCGGGGCCGAGCAGGAGCTGACAGCTTTCGGCAAGCTATGGGGCTCGGCTGCGATGGCCGAGCAGGGCCGGCTCGCCAACGAGAACACGCCGAAGCTGCGCAGCTTCGACGCCAAGGGCTTTCGGCGAGACGTCGTCGAATTTCATCCGGCCTACCATGCGATGATGACGCGCTCGGCCGCAGCCGGCCTGCACAATTCGACATGGACGGCAGAAGGCCAGCCCGTCGGCGGCTGCTCGGAGGTGGTGCGCGCCGCGAAGTTCTATATCGCCTCGCAGGTCGAGAGCGGCCATCTCTGCCCGATCACCATGACGCGGGCCTCGGTGGCGGCGCTGGCCGCCCAGCCTGATCTGCTGGCAAGAGCGATGCCGGTCATCGCGACCGATGACTACGATCCGGCGTTTGCGCCGTGGTGGCAAAAGCGCGGCATGACACTCGGCATGGGGATGACCGAGAAGCAGGGCGGGACCGACGTGCGCGCCAACCTGACGCGCGCTGAGCGTACCACCGATGGCTATCGCATCACGGGGCATAAATGGTTCATGTCGGCGCCGATGTGCGACGCCTTCCTGGTGCTGGCGCAGGCCGATGCCGGCCTGACCTGCTTCTTCATGCCGCGCTTCAAGCCGGATGGCTCGGTGAACGCGATCCAGTTCCAGCGCTTGAAGGACAAGCTCGGCAACCGCTCCAATGCCTCGTCGGAGGTGGAGTTCGTCGGCGCCTATGCCGAGCGGGTCGGCGACGAGGGCAGGGGCATCAGCACCATCATCCAGATGGTGCAACTGACGCGGCAGGATTGCGCGATCTCGTCTGCTGGCCTGATGCGCTCGGGGCTCGCGCACGCGCTGCATCATGCGCGCCATCGCAGCGTGTTCCAGAAGCATCTCGCCGACCAGCCGCTGATGCAGGCGGTGCTCGCCGACATGGCTCTCCATGTCGAGGCGACGGTGGCGCTGGTGATGCGGCTGTGTCAGGCGTTCGATCGCGCGCCTCTGTCGCCGCGGGAGGCGAACTACGTGCGGCTGCTGACACCGGCGATCAAATACTGGGTCTGCAAGAGCGCGCCGCCGTTCCTGTATGAGGCGATGGAATGCCTGGGCGGCAACGGCTATGTCGAGGACGGCATCCTCGCCCGCCATTTCCGGGAGTCGCCGGTCAATGCGATCTGGGAAGGCTCGGGCAACGTCATGTGCCTGGACGTGCTGCGGGCGCTGGCGCGCGAGGCGGAGGCGGCCGCGCACGTCCTGATGCATCTGAAAGCAGAGACCAGCGGGTTGCCCGGCGCGGCGGAGTCGCTCGCCTTCATCGAGACCAGCTTCCGCCGGCCGGATTCCGAGCGCGTCGCGCGCCTCGCAGTCGAGAAGTTGGCGCTGCTCGCAGCCGCCGCCGCGCTCAACCTCGTTATGCCCGCTCATGCGGAGCTGTTCGCCGCCACGCGGCTCGCCAATGTTCACCCGAGCATGTATGGCGCGGTCGATCTCGATCGCTCAGACATCCGTAGCTTGCTGGAGCGCGCGCTGCCTTGACCGACACTCCCGAAGCCGCCGTGATGGATTCGCTCGATCCGGGCAACCCGCCGCAGCAGGTCGCTCCGGCGCAGCATCAGCCGCGCACGCTCGGCTTCTGGCGCACCTTGCTGTGGGGCCTCCTCATCATCGTCGTGTTCTTCATCGGCCAGCTGACTCCGATCGTCTATTTCCTGCTGCGCCATGAGGGTCCAATCGACAGCATGGCCGCGTTTCAGTTGGCCATGATCCAGATTGCGAGCCGGTCGCTCACGGTCTCGCTGTCGGCGATCATGGGCGTTCCGGCCATTTTGATCCCGATCTATTTTGCCGTCCGCCACACCCGCATGTCGTTCGTCGACTATCTGGGCCTGCGCTGGACCGGCTGGAAGAATTTCGCCTTTGGCGTTGTCGGGATGGTCGTGATCCTGGGCTGCTGGGAGCTGGCGGCGCAGCTGACGGGACGCGAAGAGAAGTCGGCGAGCTTCATGGTGGACATCATGAAGACCGCCAGAGGCGACGGCGTGGTCTGGCTGATGGTCATCGCCTTCTGCGTCGCCGCACCGGTGTCGGAAGAGTTGATGGCGCGTGGCTTTCTCTACCGCGGCTGGTCGGACTCCTTCCTGCGCGTGCCCGGCGCCATCGTGCTGTCGTCCTTGCTGTGGACCGTGCTGCATCTGCAGTACGACTGGTTCGCCCTGATCAACGTGTTTTCCCTCGGCGTGTGGTTCGGCTATCTGCGCTCTCGTACCCACTCCACCTATCTGACCATGGTGCTGCACGGCCTCAACAACCTCGCCGCCACGGTGCAGACCATGTGGCTGGCCAGCGGTTCTTCCTGAACGGACGCGTTCAGCTCGCCCAGGCGATCGCGAGCGGCATGGTCAGCGCCGCCAGCACCGTTTGCAGCGAGATGATCTGCGCCAGCAGCGGCGCGTCGCCGCCCATCTGCTTGGCCAGCACATAGGCGCTCGGCGAGGTCGGCACCGCCGCGCAGATCGCGACGACGACGAGGCTCGGGCCGGTGACGCCGAACCATCCGGCGAGCCCGATCGCGAGAAGGGGCATCAAGACCAGCTTGAGCACGACGCCGAGCGCAGCGGCCGGGCCAGCGCGGCGCAAGCCTTCGAAGTGCAGGCCGGCGCCGGTCACCAGCAGGCCGATCGGCAGCGAGGCCTGTCCGAGCGCATCGGCGGCATCGTGCCAGAGCTTTGGCAGCGGCATATGCGCCACGTTCAGTGCGAGCCCGGCGATGCAGGCCCAGATCAGCGGATTGCGCACGATGGTGGCAAGGATCTCACGGATCGAGCGGCGGGTCGGCGAGGCGTAGTGGGCGAGCACGGCGACGCTGAACACGTTGACCATTGGGATGATCGCGATCATCGCCACCGACGCCGCCGCAAGCCCGGACGCGCCGAACAGGCTGCCGGCGACGCTGAGCGCGACGTAGGTCTGCCAGCGGGTTGCCCCTTGGAAGATCGAGGTGAAGGCCGGACCATCGATGCCGGAGCGGGTGAGCAGCGGCCGCAGCGCGAGGCACAGCGCCGACATCGCCAGCATCGCCAGGAACAAGGCGCCGCCGATGCCGGCGACCGGCACCTTGCCGAGATCGGCCTTCACCAGGCTCTGCATCAGCAGCGCCGGAAACAGCACATAATAAGTCAGCCGCTCGAGCCCGTGCCATTGCGTATCCAGCCGGATCAGGCTGCGCCGCAGGCCGAAGCCGACCACGATCAGCAGGAATACCGGCGCGAGCGCCGCGGCGACGGGGCTCATGGGCTAGCGACCGGACTGGCGCAACGTCGCAAGCCGATCGAGCGCTCCCTGCAGGATGAAGATCGCCGCATGCGTGTCGATCACCTCGGCGCGCCTGGCGCGGCTGACATCCATGCCGATCAGCTCGCGCTCGACCGCCGCCGTCGACAGCCGCTCGTCCCACAGGCCGATCGGCAGGTCGGTGAGGCCGGCGAGATTGCGCGCGAACGCCCGGGTCGACTGCGCCCGCGGCCCCTCGCTGCCATCCATGTTGATGGGTAGGCCCAGCACCAAGCCGACCACCTTGCGCTCGGTGCAAATCGCCAGCAGTCGCGCCGCGTCGGCCTTGAAGGCCTTGCGCTGGATCGTCTCGACGCCGGTGGCGAGCCGCCGGTCCGGATCGGACACGGCGACGCCGATGGTCTTGGTGCCGAGATCGAGGCCGACGAGCGCGCCGCGCTCGGGCCAGCGGCCAGCGGCTTCGATGAGGGGGAGGATGGGGGCGGGCATGGCAATGCGCTTAACACGCAGGTGCGTGGCGGGCCAGCAGGTGAGGACGTGCATCGCTTCGCCGCCCCGATGAAGCTCACGCACGCGAGTCGACCGGCCCAGATGTCGAGCGTTGCAGTCTTTCCCGGATGCGCCGGCTTTGGATCATCAAGCGAAGCTGGTGGAGCGCGAGAGCTTGTTCCAGGCACTCACTTCGGCTTTCATGCCCTCGATCTTCTGCTCGACCAGGGCCAGCGCGTCCTCACCGAGGAACAGCCGCACAGGCGGTTTTTCGGCTTCCACGAGGGCAAGCAATGCCTGTGCGGCCTTCGCGGGATCGCCGGGTTGGTTTCCGCTCTTGGCCAATCGGGCGGCGCGAATCGGATCCATGACGGCGTCGTAGTCCGAGATGCTGCGCGGCGTGCGATCCATGGACCGTCCTGCCCAATCGGTACGAAACTGACCGGGCGCAAGTGCAATGACGCGGATGCCGAAGGGGGCCACTTCCTTGCCGAGCGACTCCGAGATGCCCTCCAGCGCGAACTTGCTGCCGCAATAGAAGCTGATCCCGGGCATGGTGATGAAGCCGCCCATGGAGGTCACGTTGACGATATGGCCGCGCCGCCTCGCGCGCATCCCCGGCAACACGGCCTTCATCATCGCGACAGGGCCGAACACGTTGGCGGCGAACTGCCGCTGCAGATCGTCGAGCGAGGACTCCTCCAGCGTGCCCTCGTGACCGTAGCCGGCATTGTTCACCAGGACGTCGATCGCGCCAATCTGCTTCTCGGCCTCTGCCACAGCAGCCGGGATTGCATCGAAATCGGTAACATCGATCACGAGAGGATGAGCCTTGCCCGCTGCAAGCGCGGCAAAAGCCTCGGCATCCCCGACCCTTCGCACGGTCCCGATCACCCGATGGCCGGCGGCCAGCGCGCCCTTTGCGAACGCTCGGCCCAAGCCCGAACTGACGCCAGTGACGAGGAAAATCTTCGATTCGGCAGCCGCCATCGTACAACTCCGCATGACAAGGTTATCTATATCATGATATAGATATTGCATGGTACCTCGCAAGACCGAACATTCATCCATTGGCATGAGAGGCGAGCCGCTTCGTCGGCACGTCCTCGATGCGGCAGAGCGGCTTCTCCGTCAGGGCAGGGCCGATTTCTCGATGCGAGACCTTGCCGCTGAGGCGGGGGTCAGCTTCGCGACGCCGTTCAATCAGTTTGGCAACAAGGCGGCGATCATGCAGGCTCTCTCCATACGTCGGATCAACACCATGGAGACGCGGTACACCGCCGCGCCACCATCGAGAGATGCGAAGACACGCGTGCTATTGGCTATTGATACGGCGGTGGCGGTGATGTTGGAGAATCCAGACGTGAACCGGACCGTGATGGGATGGCTGGGTGCCGCCCAGGCTTCGCCCGGTCAGACGCTTTCCCGATCGACTGCCTTCTGGGCACTGGCCTTGGGAAAGGGAGAGGGACTGACGGCCAGCCGGCGAGAACAAGCGCTGTGCTGCCTTCCAGAGCAACTCGCCTTCAGTTTCCGCGGCGTGTTGTCCTTCTGGACTGCGGGCGAATTGTCGGACGCGGCGCTCGCCCCGCGTGCGCGAGACATGGCGAGTGCCTTGTTGCTCGCCTACCTCCATTAACGTCCGATAGGGGCGGCTTGGTCGACTGACCGACCGATCCCAGGTCTGTGTCGGCCGGCTCGCTCCAGGCGCGCCTGCGGCGGACTCCTTGTCCAAGGCTTGCTTTCGCAGGACGATTCCAGACTCCTCGTGAGGACGCGGCGCTCCCGGGATGCCCTCACGAGGAGATCGGCGGAGCTTAACGGATCGCGATCGGGTTGATCATGCCCTGGACGCCGCCGCGCCAGCGCGGCTGACCCAGCACGAACAGGAACTCGTAGCCCTTGTCCTTGGCGAGGTCGGCCGTGTTCATGTTCTCCAGGATGTAGGTCCCGTTCATGGCGAGCAGGATCTGGTGCACCTCGAACAGGTTCGGCGACTCGAACGGGATCGCCTCCACCGCCCAGTTGTCGGCCCCGACCGCGACCACGCCCTTCGAGGTCAGGTATTTGGCGCCCTCGACGCCGAGACCGGGCTCGCCGGCGCCGTAACGCTTATCGTCCTTGCCGATCAAACCAAGCCAGCCGGTGTGGAAGATCACGATGTCGCCCTGGCGGATCTCGACGCCCTGCTTCTTGGCAGCTTCCTCGATCTCCTTGACGTTGAACGCGGTGCCTTCCTTGACCACGTCGGTGTTGTAATAAGCCGCCATGTCGAGCAGCACGCCGCGCGCCACCAATGGCGGCACCTTCTCGATGCCGAGCTTCTTCAGGCCGGTCGGATCGGCGAAGTCGAGCAGCTTGTTGCCGTTGTAATAGACGTGCTCGATGCCGAGATGGCCGAGCCCGTCGATCTGGCTGCCGACGCCGACCCAGCCTTCGACGATGTCGTCATTGTAGGTCGCCTTGTTCGGGCCGAGGCCGGGAATTCCGGCCTGGCCCGGCTGCACCACGGTGATCTTGAACGAACGCGGCGGATAGGCCGGCGTCTTGGAATCGACGATCATGCCGAGCGGGTAGGTCTTGCCGGTCTTCACCAGCGAGGCGGCTTTGACCACGAGCTCCGGCGTGATGTAGTTGGCCGCGCCGATCTCGTCCTGTGGGCCCCATTTCGATTTCGTCCAATCCGGGGTCTTGTCCTGGGCATTCGCCGTCCCGATCGCACCCATCATGGCAATCGAGCAGCACAACACGAACGCGTTGCGCATCGCATTTCCTCCGACATGTTGACGTTTGTTCTGTTTCGCGCTGGCCAGCGCTGCATCCTAACGTAGTAGAGGATGGCCAGACAAAGCTATTTCGCGCGCGTGCGCTGCACAGCGCCCGAAAGTCGCATCGGTCGAAATGGCTGTTTTTCCCTGCGCGAAAACGTCATTTCGCGCAATGGAATGCGCCGTTCGCTGGCGATGCTCAGCACAATCTTTGAATGAATCGCGTCAGGCTGCGATGTCGTGGTCCCGGCCGGCGAGTCCGGCCATGAAGGCCGAGAGGCCGCTGCTGCGATGCGCCGCGCGGCGGTGGATGAACAGGGTTTCGACGCGTCCATGACTTGGATCGAGCGTGTGCAGGCTGACGCTGCCGATCATCTCGTTTCGCGTCACCACAGCGCGTGGCAGCAGCGCGACGCCCATGCCAGCGGCGACGCAGCCGATCATGCCGTCGAGCGTACCGAGCTCGATGCGCGCGGCCGCGGGCCAGCCGAAATCGTTGAAGACCTGCTCCAGCCGCTGCCGGTAGGTGCAGCCGGCCCTGAACACCAGCGCCGTCGGGCCGGAGGCAGCCGTGGCCGCACGCAAGGCTGACAGGCTTTCAAAGCGCCGGGCCGTCACCAGCACCAGCTCTTCCTCGAAGGCGATGATACCCGAGAGCTCGGGATGTTCGATCGGGCCGGCCACGAAAGCGCCCTCGAGCGTCCCGTCGAGTACGGCGGCCACCAGCTCGGCGGTTGGCGCCGTGCGCAGACCGAGGGCGACAGCCGGGAAGCGCCGATGAAAATCCGCGAGCAGCGTCGGCAGGCGCACGGCGGCGGTCGTCTCCATCGAGCCGATCGTCAGCGGTCCTCTCGGCTCGCCGTCATCGCGCGCGGCGAGCAGCGCTTCGCGCGACAGCGCCGCCATCCGGTCGGCGTAAGGCAGAAGTCGCAGCCCGGCATGGGTCAGGGTCATGCCGCGGCTGTGCCGCTCGAACAGTGCGGTGCCGATCTCGCCTTCCAGCGCCTTGATCCGCTGGGTCACGTTGGACTGCACCGTGTTGAGGGCCTCAGCAGCGCGGGTGATGCCGCCGCTGCGCGCCACGGCTGCAAAGGTTTCGAGGTCGCTCAGTTCCACGCCGATCTCCGTTTTGAATCTGCGATGGCAGAGTTCTCAAGTATTCATTTTGAGAGAATGCTAGCCGCGCCTAAAGTCGCCGTCCAGAGTTGAGGAGACTTTCATGGCACTGCGGACGGCGTTGACGGAGAAGCTCGGCATCAGCCAGCCGATCCTGCTGGCGCCGATGGATCTGATTGCCGATGCGCGCCTCGTGCGCGCGGTCAGCGACGCCGGGGGATTCGGTATTCTCGGTGGCGGCTATGGCAACCGAACCTGGCTCGCGCAAGAGACCGCAAGGCTTGAAGGCCTGCATGCGCCGTTCGGCATCGGCTTCATCACCTGGTCGCTGGCGAAGCAGCCCGATCTGCTCGACGTGGCGCTCGCCGCGAGGCCCGCGGCGATCATGCTGTCATTCGGCGATCCCGCGCGGTTCGCGCCGGCAATCAAGCGGGCCGGTGCGTTGCTGATCTGCCAGGTACAGGACGAGGCGATGGCAGAGCAGGCGATCGCGGCGGGTGCCGACATCCTGGTTGCACAAGGAACCGAGGCGGGCGGCCATGGCGCGTCGCGGACCACGCTCGATATCGTGCCGGCGATCGTCGACCTCGCCGCGGGGCGAGTGCCGGTGGCGGCGGCCGGCGGCCTTGCCGATGGCCGCGGCCTTGCTGCGATGCTGATGCTGGGGGCGGATGGCGTGCTGCTCGGCACGCGCTTCTATGCCAGCCGTGAGGCGAACGGTGCCGACGAGGCCAAGCGGCGCATCTGCGCGGCGAAAGCCGGCGATACCGTGCGCGGCATCATCTTCGACCTGTCCCGCAACAATGTCTGGCCGGCGCCGTTTACCGGACGCTGCCTGGTCAACGACCATGCGCGCCGCTGGAAGCGGCGCGAGGTGGAGCTGCTGCAGCAGGTCGAGAACGTGTCGGCGGACTATGTGAAGGCACGGACCGAAGGCAATTTCGACATCGCCGCCGTCATTGCCGGCGAGGCCGTCGGCCTGATCCATGATATCCCGCCGGCCGCCGAGATCGTCGCGCGCATCGTCGATGAGGCCGCGCAGATCCTGCAAGGGCGGCGCAACTCGTCCGCCGTCTTCGCCAAGCAATAGGAGCAGCCCATGTGGCCCGACCGCCGCTTCCTGGATCTCGTCAAGACCGAGCACCCGATCGTGCTCGCGCCGATGGCCGGCGTGATGGATGCCGATCTCGTCATCGCGGTGGCGCAAGGCGGGGGGCTCGGCTCGCTGCCCTGCGCCATGCTCTCCGCGGACAAGGCGCGTGAGCAGGTCAACATCATCCGCCAGCGCGTGTCGGCGCCGATCAACGTGAACTTCTTCTGCCACACGCCGGTCGAGGCCGATGCGGCACGTGAGGCCGCATGGAAGCAGAGGCTCGGCGCCTATTACCAGGAGTATGGCGTGGATCCGGCGGCTCCGGTGACGGCCGCGAACCGCGCTCCGTTCGATGCCGCGATGTGCGCCGTCGTCGAGGAACTGGGGCCGGAGGTCATCAGCTTCCATTTCGGCCTGCCTGAGCCGTCGCTGTTGGCGCGCGTGAAGGCGACAGGCGCGGTCGTGATGGCGTCCGCGACCGTGGTGCGGGAGGCGGTGTGGCTGGAGCGGAACGGCGTCGACGTCATCATCGCGCAAGGTGCGGAGGCGGGCGGTCATCGCGGCATGTTCCTGACCGACAAGCTTGCCGAGCAGGTCGGTACGTTCGCGCTGGTGCCGCAGATCGTGGATGCGGTGAAGCTGCCTGTCATCGCCGCCGGCGGCATCGCCGATGCGCGCGGCATCGCCGCGGCGTTCGCGCTCGGCGCCAGCGGCGTGCAGATCGGCAGCGCGTTTCTGCGCTGCCCCGAGTCCAAGGTCAGCGCGATGGCCCGCGCCGCGCTTGCCGCGGCCGATGACGAATCCACCGTCATCACCAACGTGATGACCGGCCGGCTCGCCCGCGGCGTCGCCAACCGGGTGATGCGCGAGGTCGGGCCGATCTCGCCGGATGCGCCGGCGTTTCCGCATGCCGCCACCGCGCTCGGTCCGCTCAAGGCCGCCGCGGAGAAGCAGGGAAGGGTCGATTTCACCAATCTCTGGGCCGGGCAGGCGCTGCCGCTCGGGCGCGCGCTACCGGCCGCCGAATTGACGCGGACACTGGCCGAACAGGCCCAGGCGCGCTTGCGGCGGATGGCGGGCTGACGCTGCGGGCAGGGCGCTGCCCCAGAAAGTCCGGAGGCTGCCGGTTGCGGCGCGAAAGCGGGCTCTGCTATAGGGCGGGTTCACCTTGTCCCGTGAGGCCCTATATAATGTCGGTCGATGCCGCCACCGTCCGCCGGATCGCGCAATTGGCGCGGATCGCTGTCACTGACGCCGAGGTCCCGCATCTGCAGGGCGAGCTCAATGCGATGCTTAACTTCGTCGAGCAACTGTCGGAGGTCAATGTCGAGGGCGTCGAGCCGATGACCTCGGTGACACCGATGGCGATGAAGAAGCGCCAGGACGTCGTCACTGACGGCGAGATCGCCGACGACATCGTCAAGAACGCGCCCATGACCGAGAACAACTTCTTTCTCGTGCCGAAGGTCGTGGAATAGCCAGGGCAGGTCCGCGCTTATCGCGCGTGATCCGCTCCTTCAAACCGACAAGCGAGCCAACGCCATGTGCCTGCTCTGCGACGATGAAGCGGCCTACAAGGCCTATATGGACTATCTCGACGCCATGGAGCGGCAGGGCAAGGCCGCCGATCCGGACAAGACCGTCAACGAGATCCTCGACCAGCTCGAAGCGGCCGCCAATACCAAGAAAGCCTCCCCTGCGAAGAACAAGTTCTTCGCGGACGACGCGGCCGACGACAAGACGCTTTCCCCTTTCTTCTGCAGCCCGATCAACAAATGACCGATTTGACGTCCCTGACGCTCGCCGAGGCCCGCAAGGGTCTCGCGAGCAAGACCTTCACGTCGCTGGAACTCACCGACGCCCATCTCAAGGCGATCGAGGAGGCGCGGGCGCTCAATGCCTTCGTGATGGAGACGCCGGACCAGGCGCGCGCGATGGCGCGCGACGCCGACGCCAAGATCAATAGAGGCGAGGGTGGGCCGCTGGCCGGCATTCCGCTCGGGATCAAGGACCTGTTCGCGACCAAGGACGTCCGCACCACGGCCTGTTCGAAGATCCTCGGTAATTTCGTGCCGACCTACGAGTCGACAGTGACCTCGCAGCTCTGGCGCGATGGCGCGGTGATGCTCGGCAAGCTCAACAATGACGAGTTCGCGATGGGCTCGTCGAACGAGACCTCGTACTTCGGCCCGGTCGGCAACCCCTGGCGCCGCGAGGGCTCCAACACCACGCTGGTGCCGGGCGGCTCGTCCGGCGGCTCGGCGTCGGCGGTGGCCGCGCTGCTCTGCATGGGCGCGACCGCAACCGATACCGGCGGCTCGATCCGCCAGCCGGCCGCGTTCACCGCCACCGTCGGCATCAAGCCGACCTATGGCCGCTGCTCGCGCTGGGGCATCGTCGCCTTCGCTTCCTCGCTCGACCAGGCCGGGCCGATCGCGCGCTCGACCCGCGATGCGGCCATCCTGCTGCGCTCGATGGCCGGCCACGACCCGAAGGACACGACCTCGGTCGACATCCCCGTGCCGGACTACGAGGCTGCGATCGGGAAGTCCGTGAAGGGCATGAAGATCGGCATTCCCAAGGAGTATCGGCTCGACGGCATGCCGGCCGAAATCGAGAAGCTCTGGAGTGAGGGTCGCAAGTGGCTGGAAGCCGCCGGCGCAGAAACCGTCGAGGTGTCGCTGCCGCACACCAAATACGCTCTGCCGGCCTATTACATCGTGGCGCCGGCGGAGGCGTCCTCCAACCTCGCCCGCTACGACGGCGTCCGCTACGGCCTGCGCGTGCCCGGTAAGTCCATTGGCGAGCTCTACGAGAACACCCGCGCGGAAGGGTTTGGTGCCGAGGTGCGCCGCCGCGTCATGATCGGCACCTATGTGCTGTCGGCCGGCTATTACGACGCCTATTACATCCGGGCGCAGAAGGTCCGCACCCTCATCAAGAAGGACTTCGAGGACTGCTTTGCGAGGGGCGTGAACGCGATCCTGACGCCGGCGACGCCGTCGGCCGCGTTCGGCATCGGCGAGAAGGGCGGCGCTGACCCGGTCGAGATGTATCTCAACGACATCTTCACGGTGACGGTGAACATGGCGGGCCTGCCGGGCATCGCGGTGCCGGCCGGCAAGGACGGACAGGGGCTGCCGCTCGGGCTGCAACTTATCGGCCGTCCGTTCGACGAGGAGACGCTGTTCTCGCTCGGCGAGGTCATCGAGCAGGCGGCGGGACGCTTCACGCCGGTCCGGTGGTGGTAAGCGTCGCCGAGTTCAAGACGAGTCTCGCGGGCGACGCGCCCGCGGCCGGCCTGACGCCGGTGCTCACCGGCTTGTGGTGGCTGGCGAAGGGCGACTGGGACCGGGCGCACAAGATCATCCAGGACGAGACCGGCCGCGACGCGGCCTGGGTGCACGCGCATCTGCATCGCGTCGAAGGCGATCTCGGCAATGCCGCCTACTGGTATCGGCAGGCCGGGCAGCCCGTCGCCAAGGATGCATTGGATATCGAATTTGAGCGGATCGTCTCCGCGCTGATGGGGAGTTGAGGGCCATGACGGCAACCAGCGGCAAGCTGATGAAGGGCGCCACCGGCGACTGGGAGGTCGTGATCGGCATGGAGATCCACGCCCAGGTCACCTCGAAGTCGAAGCTGTTCTCGGGCGCCTCGACCGCGTTCGGCGGCGATCCCAACAGCCACGTCTCGCTGGTCGACGTGGCGATGCCGGGCATGCTGCCGGTCATCAACGAGGAGTGCGTGCGCCAGGCCGTGCGCACCGGGCTTGGTCTGAACGCCAAGATCAACCTGCGCTCGGTGTTCGACCGCAAGAACTATTTCTATCCCGACCTGCCGCAGGGCTACCAGATCAGCCAGTACAAGGACCCGATCGTGGGCGAGGGCGAGGTCACGGTCGAGCTCGACGGCGGCAAGACCGCCACGATCGGCATCGAGCGCCTGCACATCGAGCAGGATCCCGGGAAGATGCTGCACGACCAGTCGCCCTCGCTGTCCTATATCGACTTCAACCGCTGCGGCGTGGCGCTGATGGAGATCGTCTCCAAGCCTGATATCCGCGACGCCGAGCAGGCCAAGGCCTATGTGACCAAGCTGCGCTCGATCATGCGCTATCTCGGCACCTGCGACGGCGACATGGAGAAGGGAAGCCTGCGCGCCGACGTCAACGTCTCCGTGCGCAAGCCGGGCGGCCCGCTCGGCACCCGCTGCGAGATCAAGAACATCAACTCGATCAATTTCATCGGCCAGGCGGTCGAGGCCGAGGCGCGGCGCCAGATCGAGATCATCGAGGACGGCGGCGTGATCGAGCAGGAAACCCGCCGCTTCGATCCCGACAAGGGCGAGACGCGCTCGATGCGCTCCAAGGAGGAGGCGCACGATTACCGTTACTTCCCGGATCCGGACCTGCTGCCGCTCGAATTCAGCCAGGCCTTCGTCGACGAGCTGAAGGCTGCGCTGCCGGAGCTGCCGGACCAGAAGAAGGCGCGCTTCATCGCGGATTTCGGCCTGTCGCCCTATGACGCCTCCGTGCTGGTGGCCGAGCGCGAGAGCGCTGCGTTCTACGAGGCCGTCCTGGAGGCGCTGTCCGAGCGGGCACGCGATGGCAAGCTCGCCGCCAACTGGGTGATCAACGAGCTGTTCGGCCGGCTCAACAAGGAGGGCCGCGACATCGCGTCCTCGCCGGTGTCGGCTTCCCAGCTCGCGGCGATCGTCGCGCTGATCGGCGAAGGCACCATCTCCGGCAAGATCGCCAAGGATCTGTTCGAGATCGTCTGGAGCGAGGGCGGCGACCCCCGCGAGCTGGTCGAGAGCCGCGGCATGAAGCAGGTCACCGACCTTGGTGCCATCGAGAAGGTGGTCGACGAGATCATCGCCGCCAATCCGGACAAGGTCGCGCAGGCGAAGGCCAAGCCGCAGCTCGCCGGCTGGTTCGTCGGTCAGGTGATGAAGTCGTCGGGCGGCAAGGCCAACCCGCAGGCGGTCAACGATCTCCTGAAGAGCAAGCTCGGCATCTGAACGACGATCGCCCGTCTTCGTTCCAGCGGCGCGCACATGGTGCGCGCCGTTTGTCTTGGCGTCGCGGTCCGGCGAATCGCCGCACGCGATTCGCAAAAAAGCCACCATTGCCGAGCGTTCGAACGCACACGAGGGCGTGTGCAATGAAAATTTTTTCATTGCCAAAATTTACGACTCAGAGTCCGCGCGTTGCTCTCACCATGCGAGTCTGCACGCCGACACGCCGGCGTCGTCGCGTGCGCCGTGCCGTTCAGCCGTTCAGAAAAATACTTGCAGCACAGGCTTTTTGCGCAATCTCGATTAGTTGCGATCGCGGCCTTGCGCAGGGAGACGTTTGTATTTTCTCGATCGATCGACGCGCTGCTTCGCGCGTTTCGTCAGCCGCACACGCGCGCGCCTGTCAACACTTCCTTAAGCCGGAAGCTGTTTTTTTTCACTCGTTGGTGTATCGATGAGGAGTGCAGCTCGATTCCCGAGTGCACGCATCGACTAAGCCATCTCACATCGGAGGGCAACATGGCCAAGAAAGCGAAGAAGGCGAAGAAGGCAGTGAAGAAGGTCGCGAAGACCGCGGCGAAGAAGACTGCCAAGAAGACCAAGAAGGTCGCCAAGAAGAAGTAACTCTCGCAGTCCTCTGCGAGATGAGTCCGGCAACTGATGCCGGCACGTCGTTGGAACGCAGGTCGGCATAGCTCCTCGAGAGCCGGGCGGATCTCCTGAAGCTCCAACAGACGATAGAGGGTGTCGGCGAGACATCAGGTCAACGGTCGGATCGAACTCGAGAGCGGCTTCGCTCGCGGTACGGTCCGGCAGAAGAAACAGGATTTCTTCGTTCGGTGCAGATCGCGTTTCCGGTCTGCAATCTCACGAGCGGCTATCAGCCAGAGTGGGATCTGATCCTGACGTGTTCGCCGACGCCCTCGATCCTTGAGCACTGCGCCTTTGGCGACTGTGTGCCTCCAACCTTCCCATAGACGAACGGCATCATCATCGGCAGCTCGGCGCAGCCGTGCTCGTACCGCGCTGCGCAATCCCCCGCACGTGCTGTCGAGACGTGTCCAGTCCCGGTGCGGCTGTTGACCAACGGCGTGGTGCGCTCCGCGCCAGCGCGGTGAGGCGCTTTCGCGGATGGTTATGAGTTTGCCAAACAGAACGGTAAACCGCTCTTTGCCGAGTTGAAGAATCCATTTCGAATCAATGCATTGAAGCCGGCCCGGGAAAATGCGGGGCTCCGCGTTCAGGGCTCGTTCAGCACGATGTTTAAACTGCCTTTCAAACTTGATCGGTCATCCTTCGCGCATAAGCCGCGAGACGGCATGGGGATAACCAGGCGTTGAACAGTTGGACGGGGGCGTGCTCGGGTGACCGGCCGCCTCCTCGAGCGAAGGAGAGCGACGATGTTTCAGGGACAACTCAATTTTGATGACGTGACCACCGCGGAGCAGGGCGCCAGCGGCGATGTGCTGTTCGAGCTCGGCATGCTCTATGCGAGCGGTCGCGACGGCATGGTCGATCTGATCGCCGCGCACAAATGGTTCAATCTCGCCGCCCTCAGGGGGCGCGTCGACGCCGTGGCAATGCGCCGCGAGGTCGCCGAGCAGATGTCGGATGCCGAGATCGCGACCGCGCAGCGCGAGGCGCGCGCCTGGATGACCGCGCACTGAGCGAGCTCAGCCGCGGCTTGGCGGCTCTCGCTTTCGGCGCGAGGTATGCCGCACGCGCCAGAGTTGCCGGCCGCGAACCGGGCGCTGGGTGACCCGCGCCCGATCGCTCATTCTCGTCGGAAGCGGGCCTCGTCGCGTTGCGAGCGGTCGCGACGGTATGGTCGATCTGATCGCTGCGCACAAATGGTTCAATCTCGCCGCCCTCAGGGGGCGCGTCGACGCCGTGGCAATGCGCCGCGAGGTCGCCGAGCAGATGTCGGATGCCGAGATCGCGACCGCGCAGCGCGAGGCGCGCGCCTGGATGACCGCGCACTGAGCGAGCTCAGCCGCGGCTTGGCGGCTCTCGCTTTCGGCGCGAGGTATGCCGCACGCGCCAGAGTTGCCGGCCGCGAACCGGGGTGCTGGGGTGGCCACCCGCGCCCGATCGCTCATTCTCGTCGGAAGCGGGCCTCGTCGCGCTGCGAGCGGTCGCGACGGTATGGTCGATCTGATCGCTGCGCACAAATGGTTCAATCTCGCTGCCCTCAGGGGGCGCGTCGACGCCGTGGCAATGCGCCGCGAGGTCGCCGAGCAGATGTCGGATGCCGAGATCGCGACCGCGCAGCGCGAGGCGCGCGCCTGGATGACCGCGCACTGAGCGAGCTCAGCCGCGGCTTGGCGGCTCTCGCTTTCGGCGCGAGGTATGCCGCACGCGCCAGAGTTGCCGGCCGCGAACCGGGGCGCTGGGTGACCCGCGCCCGATCGTTCATTCTCGTCGGAAGCGGGCCTCGTCGCGCGCCGATAAATCTCCTATCTGTCGTTCGGTGTGACGCAGACAAGCGGGATTGACGGCATGGGCCAGGCACGGCGACAGGCGCGGCGGCAAGAGCTGATCGACTGCCATGACTGCGGCAGCGGTGTCTCCTTCAGCGCAGTGGCGTGCCCGCATTGTGGATCGACCGAGCCGGCCGGGCCTGCGGTGCAGAGCCGGCGCGAGTTGAAGCGTCTGCGGGTCGAGGCCCATAATGACCGCCGCCTCGTCGTGGTGACCGCCCTCTGTGCGGGTCTCGGCGCCATCTATGGTGCCGTGATGGGAGCAGGAGGCGCAGCGTCATGGTGGGCTGCGCTCGGCTATGGGTTCGTCGGCACCATCATCGGCGTGCCCGCCGCCTTCGTGATCAACATCAGCCGTGGCTTGTTCGATTGAACCGCGCGTGATTGAGCGGCAACCGTGATCGCGACGGCCACGGTCCGTTGCGATCCGGCAGGTGCGTGAACGGCTCGGCGTTGAGGCGGATGATCAGGGGGAGGGGCTGTTGGCCGCGCCCACGGGCGGCTGGCGGAGACGGAGGGATTCGAACCCTCGATAGGGCTTTACAACCCTATAACGGTTTAGCAAACCGCCGCCTTCAGCCACTCGGCCACGTCTCCGGCGAGGGTCGGTATGCCCGACGCCGCGCTGAGCCGCAAGCGGCAGATTGCATGCGGTTTCGAAATCCTCACAAGGCCGCGGCTTCGCTGGACCGGTGCGGACGGTGCTCTTCACCTTCGGCCATCGATGCGAGCTGAGCCTGCCGTTGATCGGCGGCGGCACGGCGTGGAAGTCGACGGGCGGCGCCGGCCCTCTCGATGGTCCCTGACACGGAGGCCCCCTAATATAGAGGGTCGTCTGCAAAGGCGGCCGGTGGCAGGGGGCGCAGACGGCATCGTCCTCCAGCCCGATTCTCGTTCAGCGCGTGGGCTGGATTCGTGGCCCAGACGCCTGACTTGGGGCGGGTTCCTGGCGGGCGAGTGCTCGCGGCCTTAAGCACCCCAAATTGCGTTGTCACAAAACGACAACATAAACAGCCACTTAGGTGTTCCCGCAGAACCACGGTTCCGTGCCTTTTGTGCAACACCGGTCCGAAAAGGCGCCGCTCGAGCGCCGCAATGATGGTTCCTTTGTTGCGTGTGCAAAGGCCTTCGGTAATTCTGCTCGCACGACGAAGGGGGGCATCCCAACGTCGTCCCGTTTAGGTCGTTCGCTCAAGTCCCTCGCGTTCATGCGGGTGTGTCCGATAGCGCGAAGCGGCTGAGCGACGGGTCGAAGAGGGATAACGGGTCCAACCCCAAGGGTGTCTCTCACCCAGCGGAGGCGGAACCTTCCCTGACTGAGCAACTTGGAGGTTTAACATTATGAACACGATCAAGAGCCTTGTCCTGGGCTCGGCGGCCGCTCTCGTCGCCATGTCTGGGGCTCAGGCAGCTGACCTTCCGATCAAGGCCAAGGCGGTCGAATATGTGAAGGTCTGCTCGCTTTACGGCGCCGGCTTCTACTACATCCCCGGCACCGACACCTGCATCAAGCTGGGCGGCTACCTGCGTGCCGAAACGTCGTTCGCCAGCAACGGCCAGTACAACAACGCCGTCAACGGCGTTGCCGGCGGCATGAACCGTAACAGCAACTACTACTACAGCCGCGCTCGTCAGGACCTCAACATCGACACGCGCACCGCGACCGAGTACGGCGTGGTCCGCACCTTTGCTGACCTGACGTTCACCTGGACCAGCGGCACCTACGCTGGCTCGGGCTCCGCGACCGGCGCGACCGCCTACTCGACGGCTGGCGCTCCTGGCGCTCAGGCCGACGGCAACATCGCCCAGGGCGGCATCGGCGTGTACTACGCCTTCATCCAGTTCGCTGGCTTCACGATGGGTAAGGCCGTGTCGCAGTTCGACGCGCCCTGGACCAACTACCCGGGCAACAACTTCGACGGCCTGTGGGGCGGCGGCGGCACCGTGACCGGTGTCAACCAGTTCACCTACACCGCCGACTTCGGCTCGGGCATCACTGCGGCGATCTCGGCGCAGGACGCGACCCAGTACTACACCACCAACATGTGGAACGTGTCGGGCATCACCGCGGCCGGCATCATCGGCGGCTCGTATGGCACCAACAACTTCGGTGGCAACGTTTCTCCGGACATCGTCGGCATGGTTCGTGTCGACCAGGCTTGGGGTCTGTTCCAGGCGTCGTTCGCGGCGCATGACAACCACACCGGCTACTACGGCGCCACCGAGCTCACCGGTCACCCGGCTGACAAGTGGGGCTGGGCTGCTCAGCTGGCCTTGTCGATCAAGAACATCCCGACCGGCCCCGGCGACACCATCAACATCCAGGGCGTCTACACCAACGGTGCGAGCCGCTACAACGCTCAGAGCCTGGTGCCGACCACCTACGCGATGTACGGCGGCAGCAGCACGGCTGGTGTTTACGGCACGCTCGGCTTCGCTGGCGTCAGCGATTCGGTCTTCGTGACCGGCGGTGAGCAGCAGCTGACCACGACCTACGGCTTCCGTGGCGCCTACACCCACAACTGGAGCCCGACCTGGAACTCGGCGATCTACGGTTCGTGGGCTGCCGTGAGCTACAACAACACTGCCAAGGGCCTGATCTGCGGCAGCGCGGCGATGGGTGCGATCGCGGGCGCAGGCTTCACCTGCAACCCCGACTTCAACATCTCCTCGCTCGGCTTGATCACCCGTTGGACCCCGGTCAAGAACCTGACCTTCTCGGCCGACGTGGCCTGGACCAACCTGGACCAGAAGTACTCGGGCAACATCGTTTCTCCGGCCACGACCACGACCTCCAAGCCGGCTGCGGTCTATCAGCTCAAGGACCAGAACTCGGTGTCCTTGCTGCTCCGCGCTCAGCGCAACTTCTGATCCTGATCGTCTGATCGGGTTCAAGAGCCCCCGGCAGGAAACTGCCGGGGGTTTTTGCTTGTGTGCGGGCGCTCATTCCGGCGCGGCATCGGGTCTGGTTCGCTCAAGCAGCGATCGATGCAAATCGGCGGATCGAGGCAATTGAGCAAGAGATCCGATTGCCTGTGGCTCGAAAATCGCATTCGTTTCAGTAGTTTGGCTGCGTGCTGGTATTTTTTTAAAAATGGTGTTGAAAACAGATGAGTTGATAAGCTAATTTTGTCATGCCTGAGTAATCATTCACCACCGACGTAAGACGACGATCATACGATGTTAGACCCCAGGAAGCCTCTGGCGATGCCCCGCCGGAGGCTTCTTCATGTCGGGATCTCCTCGCCGCCCAGCATCTGACGTTGCGTCTCGATTGCAGAGCCTCGGCGTGATCTCCGCAGGCCGTGCCGTCAGCGCAAACATCGATCGTCTCTCCAAAAATCGTTGCGCATCGGCTTGACCGGGAAATGCCGGATGGTCACCATGACCGCCAGATGACGGGGCCACACCGTCACGCCAGTGAGGAATGAGTCCAAAGATGAGTTCGGAAGGCTCTGTGGGAGTGCTGCGTCCGTGGTCCGACCAAGACGATCTGGCGGGCGCCATCACGCGGCTGCTGGAAGCGCGGCCCGAGGGCCGGGCCGAGCTTGCGGAATGTCTGGCGGTTGCGCAGCGGATCGAGGCCAGCGACGACGAGTCCTGGTATCGCGAGTGGATGCAATGCGCGGATGCGATGAAGGCTGCCGCCGCCGACGCCGTGAGCAGCGGCCGTCCCGAGCTGGCGTTTCGCAAATGGTCGCGCGCGATCGATTGTTATGAGGCTGCGGCCTGTCCGTTCAGCAGCTCACGCTCCCGCCAGGCCGTCGTGCTGTCCCGCATGCGCGAATGCGCGCGCGAATTCCTGCGCGGTGCCGATCCGCAAGGAGAGGTCGTCACAATTCACTGGCGCGCCGACTATCCGCTCGAAGCCTATTTCCTGCCGGCGCGTTGCGAGGCAGGCAGGGCGCCCACCGTCATCTGCATCGGTGAGCCCGGACGTCGCAAGGAAACCTCCCTGTTCAAGCTTGCAGCCCATGCGGAGCAGCGCGGCTTGGCGCTGCTGGTGGTCGATCTGCTGGGCAGCGGACCGGACTGCCGCTTCGAGGAGATCGTCGGCCGTCGCGATCTCGAATCAGCCATCGCAAGCGTGATGGACTACGCGACGTCCCGTGACGACGTGGACGAAGGCCGGATCGCGATCCTGGCGGATGACTGGAGCTCGTCCTTCGTCGCGCGCGGCATCGCACTCGATCCGCGCTATGCTGCAGCGGTCTGCGACGCCGGCTTGTGGGATATTCACGAGCGCGTCTTCCTGTCACGCCGACCCGGTGCGGGCGAGCGGGGCAGGCTGTCGATCGCCAGCGATGGGCTGGCGGCGCGGCAGATCATGTGTCCGCTGCTGGTGACGGTGCCGGAGCGTGGCTGGCTGCGGGCCGACATCGCAACCCGGCTGATCGCGCAGATCAAGCGCGAGCACCCGGACATCACTCTGAAGATCGTCTCCAGCGCGGGCGCCGATTGGCTCGAGGCCGATGCCTTCGTCTTCGACTGGATCGCCAAGCGTCTGGCGGGGTCTCAGCGGCCTCCAGGCTGACGCGACCGCATGTCTGTTCCAGCTCCCCCGTAAGAGGCGGTCGAGCCGTGACCGCCTCGGGGGGCTCAGAGTCCCATCGTGAGTCGCGCGCTGGCCTTCTCGAAACGGTCCTTGAGGCCAGCCAGCTTGTCCGTGAAGGTCGCCAGCTCGCGAGCGTCGAATTCCTCGAAGATGAAGCTGAAGATCTGCGCCTGCTGAGCTTCCAGCTCGGCGAACTGCTCCGATGTCTTGGTGGTGAGCGACATCCGGACCACGCGCGCATCGTTGGGGGCGGGCTTGCGTTCCATGAAGCCCTTCTTCTCGAGCAGCTTCGACTGAGTCGTGACGAACGAAGGGTCGACGTGCAGCCGCTTGGCCGCCGCATTCACGGCGACTCCCTCGCCTTGATCCAGCTCGGAGATCGCCATCAGGATCATCCATTGCGGGCCACTGATGCCGATTCTCTTGGCCCAGAAGTACCTCAGCTCCTCCAGATGGACGTTGATCGTGGAGATCTCCCGGGCGAAGCGAAGAATGGCGTCGCGATTCTTCGGCAGATGTTCGGCAGTCTTCGGTTGCGCGTCCGCTTCCACAGGTGCGGCAGACATGTTCTTCAAGGGCGCCATTGCTCAGGAGTTCCAGTACGAAGCTCGACCCTAAAGAAAAAAAATCCGCAACAAAATCACTTATCTAGGAGGACATCGGCCGTCCCCCGTGCGCTGCACAACAAGCTGCCATTGTGTTGCCCCCAAGACACATTTCGGCTTCATTCAATTACCTGACTGCATAAACTATTTTGCTTACCGAATGAGCGAAGGCATAGTTCCTGATGACGGTGGGGGGTTACTCGATCGTCCCGTGACAGGTGGTTCGCTTAAGTCCCTCGCGTGATGCGGGTGTGTCCGATGGCGCGAAGCGGCTGAAGCGGTTTTTCGGGAGCAGAGGAAGCGGATCGTCCTGGGGGATCTTGGTCCGGTTCTTTCTCAAAAGAGCAACTTGGAGGTTTAAATGAAGACGGTTAAGAGCCTTGTCCTCGGCTCGGCGGCAGTTCTGCTCGCCATGTCCGCGGCTCAGGCGGCCGACCTTCCGATCAAGGCCAAAGCGGTCGAGTATGTGAAGGTTTGCTCCCTGTATGGTGCGGGCTTCTACTACATCCCCGGCACCGACACCTGCATCAAGCTGGGCGGCTATCTCCGCGCTGAAACGGCGATCGCCACGAACAGCGACTTCAACGGCACGTTCAGCGGCCAGGGTGGTGCGCATAACCGCCTGAGCAACTACTACACGGCCCGCGCTCGTCAGGACATCAACATCGACACGCGCACGGCGACCGAGTACGGCGTGGTCCGTACCTTCGCTGACCTGACCTTCAGCTGGACCTCCGGCGGCTATGCCGGCACGGGTTCGGCCACCGGTGCGACCGCTTACTCGACGGCTGGTGCGCCGGGCGCACAGGCCGACGGCAATATCGCGCAGGGTTCGGTCGGCGTGTACTATGCCTTCATCCAGTTCGCCGGCTTCACCATGGGTAAGGCCGTGTCGCAGTTCGACACGCCCTGGGTGAACTATCCGGGCAACAACTTCGACGGTCTCGCCGGCGGCGGCGGCACGGTCACTGGCGTCAATCAGTTCAGCTACACCGCTGACTTCGGCTCCGGCATCACGGCCACCGTTTCGGCTCAGGATGCGACCGCCTACTACCAGAACAACCTCTGGAACGTGGCGGGTTCGACGGCGGCTGGCGTGATCGGTGGTGCTTACGGCACCAGCAACTACGGCGGCAACGTCTCTCCGGACTTCGTCGGTATGGTCCGTGTCGACCAGGCCTGGGGTCTGTTCCAGGCGTCGTTCGCGGCGCATGACAACCATGTCGCTTACTACGGCGCGTCCGAGACCTCCGGCCACCCGGCCGACAAGTGGGGCTGGGCGGCTCAGCTGGCCCTGTCGATCAAGAACATCCCGACCGGACCTGGCGACACGATCAACGTGCAGGGCGTCTACACCAACGGTGCGAGCCGCTACAACATCCAGAGCCTGATGCCGAACAGCTACGCGATGTACGGCAGCACGGGTCTGGCTGGTGCCTACCAGAGCCTCGGCATTGCCGGCGTGGGCGACTCGGTGTTCACCACGGGTGGCGAGCAGCAGCTGACCACGACCTACGGTGTGCGCGGTGCGTACACCCACAACTGGAACCCGGCCTGGAACACTGCGATCTACGGGTCTTGGGCTGCCGTCCGCTACAACGGCACGGCCAAGGGCCTGATCTGCACCAGCCCCGGCGTGGTTGCGACCTTCAACGCGGGTTCGACCTGTAATCCGGACTTCGATCTGGCCACCATCGGCCTGATCACGCGCTGGACCCCGGTCAAGAACCTGACCTTCTCGGCCGACTTCGCCTACTCGTGGCTCGACCAGAAGCACTCGGGTTCGGTCACGGCCCCGGCTGCCGCCGCTGTCGCCAAGCCGGCTGCGGTGTATGAGCTGAAGGATCAGCAGTCGGCTGTCCTGCTGCTCCGCGCTCAGCGCAACTTCTGATCCAGACCGTCTCACGACGGTTTGACCAACCCCCGGCAGGCAACTGCCGGGGGTTTTTCTTTGCCTCGCCAGCGCGTGCTCCAGCACCGAGACCCGCATTCCTCACCGTGCCGCTTTGTCGCTGACAAACATGCTGCCGACCCGCCCGAGAACCACACCGCGCGGCCACGCGACGCAATACGATCTGGATGGAATTTCGCGACCGCCTCGTGGCCATGCGGCTCAAACATCCGTGAGAGGCGGTCAGCGGGTTCGCTCGGTTCGACCGCGCGTTTGAGCCAAGCTTGGCCTGCGTGATCTCGGGCGGGCGAGGGCCCGTGCCACGATCGCCGGGATGACGGGGCCAGAGAGTTTGAGCCTCGCGCTCGCCGCGGTTCTCGACGTCCGTCCTGCTGCATTCCCGCCACGACCGCGACACGCATTCGGCGGCGAAAGTCTTCCCCGACACATTACTCTTGGAGATCCGGCGACCGCGCGCCGTGCCGCGGCCGTGCCACATGCGTGATCCGGCCGGTCACGAGAATGGTCCGATAAAGCACCAACTCTGCCTCGCGATCGTTCCCACTGCAACGCTATGCGCGGGCACTGTGGTGCAGCTGGAGACGGGCTGACCGTTGGGGCGGTCGTTCGATGTCGAGCCGGGCCGGTCTGAACTGAGCAATTTGGAGGTTAGTATGAAGACTGTGAGGAGCCTTGTTTTGGGCTCAGGGGCGGCGTTGCTCGCCATGGGTGGGGCTCAGGCCGCCGACCTTCCGATCAAGGCCAAAGCGGTCGAGTATGTCAGGGTCTGCTCGATGTACGGCGCCGGATTTTTCTACATTCCGGGCACCGACACCTGCATCAAGCTCGGCGGCTATCTGCGGGTCGAGGCCGGCTTCGGCACGAATACGATCTTCCAGAATGCCGTGAACGGCGTCGCCGGCGGGCGAAATCGTCTCAGCAACTACTACACGACGCGTTCGCGCGCCGACCTCAACATCGACACCCGCACCGCGACCGAATATGGCGTCGTGCGCACCTTCTTCGACGGTGTCTTCCAGTGGACCGGGGGCAGCTATGCCGGGACCGGCTCCGCCACGGGCGCAACTGCCTATTCGACGGCGGGCGCGCCTGGAGCGCAGGCTGACGGCAACATCGCACAAGGCGGGATCGGCGTCTTCTATGCCTTCATCCAGTTCGCCGGCTTCACCATGGGTAAGGCCGTGTCGCAGTTCGACGCGCCCTGGGCCAACTACCCCGGCAACAATTTCGACGGTCTGACCGGAGGCGGCGGCACCATCACCGGCGTCAACCAGTTCACCTACACCGCGGACTTCGGTTCGGGCATCACGGCCGCGATCTCGGCCCAGGATGCGACGCAGTATTCGCAGTCGCAGATCTGGAATACGGCGGGACAGACGGCCGCCGGCGTGCTCACCGGCAGCTATGGCACGTCGAATTTCGGCGGCAACGTCGCGCCCGACATCGTCGGCATGGTGCGCGTCGATCAGGCCTGGGGCCTGTTCCAGGCGTCCTTCGCGGCACACGACAATCACGCCGCCTTCTTCGGTGCCAGCGAGACGACCGGGCATCCCGCCGACAAATGGGGCTATGCCGGTCAGCTCGCCCTGTCGATCAAGAACATCCCGACCGGCGCCGGCGACACCATCAATCTGCAGGGCGTCTACACCAACGGTGCCAGCCGCTACAACTTCCAGAGCCTCGCGCCGATCAACTATGCGATGTACGGCGGCAGCAACATGGCCGGCGCTTTCCAGAGCCTGGGCTTCGCCGGCGTGTCGGATTCGGTGTTTGGGGCGAATACCCAGCAGCAGCTGACCACCACCTACGGCTTCCGGGGTGCCTTTACCCACAACTGGGATCCGTTCTGGAACACGGCGGTCTACGGCTCCTGGAGCGGCGTCAGATACAACAACACCGCGAAGGGACTGATCTGCAACGGTGCGGGCATGGTCGCTCTCGGAATCACGCCTGCGAATTGCAACCCCGACTTCAACATCTCGACGGTGGGTGTGATCACGCGCTGGACGCCGGTCAAGAATCTGACCTTCTCTGCGGACGTCGCTTGGACCCGGCTGGACCAGAAGTTCACCGGCGTGGCGAACGCACCGGCGGTCGCGGCGGTCGCCAAGCCGGCCACGACCTACCAGTTGAAGGACCAGGACTCGGTCTCGCTGCTGGTGCGTGCCCAGCGCAACTGGTAAGTGCGGGCGAATGGCGAATAGGGAGTAACGAACAGCAGTTGACGACGGAGCGGAGCCCAGGCTTCGCTACTCGCTACTCGCTACTCGCTACTCGCTACTCGCTACTCGCTACTCGCTACTCGCTACTCGCTACTCCACCACAGCGCCGCGGCGCAGATCGGCCTCGATCTGCAGCCGCGAGCCGCCGCCGAAGCGGGCGCGATAGACCTGCAGGTTCTCCATCACCCGCTGCACGTAGTTGCGGGTCTCCGCGAACGGAATCAGCTCGACCCAATCCACCGCGTCCACCTTCGGATCGCGTGGGTCGCCATACCGCTCGACCCATTTCCGTACGCTGCCGCGGCCGGCATTGTAGGCCGCGAACGTCATGATGTACGAGCCGCGATAGTCCTCGAGCAGGCCGCCAAGCTCAGCCGCGCCGAGCTGCGCGTTGTAGACCGGGTCGGTCTTCATCCGGTTCAGATCGAAGCTGACGCCGGCGCGCTTGCAGACGTAGCGACCCGCATCCGGCGTGACCTGCATGAGCCCGTAGGCCTGAGCCGGCGAGACCACGGCCTGGTTGAAGGCGCTCTCCTGGCGCGCGATCGAGAAGATCACGCTCTGCTCGACCTCCGGCCCGAGCGCCCGGAACGCGGGGATGCCCGTGACCGGATAGGCGTAATGATCGAACGGCAGTCCGCGATTGAGCGCGGCCTTGCCAACCAGCAGCATCGCTCGCGCATCGCTGTTTCGCGCGGCGATTTCCGCGATTCCGACCAGCACGTCGGGGTCGCCGTTGTCGCCCATGTCGGCGAAGATCGGGATCGCGACCTCGCCCTCGTCGAGCTCGTAGAGCAGTTGCACCGCGCGCACCACCTCGAGCCGTTCGACGCCGCGTCCGCGGCCGCTCGGCGCGGCATTGAGGCCGAGCTGCGGCAGGCCGAGCTTCGCGCGCGCCAACTGTCCGTAGTAGCTCGTGGACTGCTCGGCGGCCGACGTATAGGCCGCGCGCGCCTCCTGCATGCGCCCCATCGCTTCTGCCGCGCGGCCCTGCCAATATCCGGCCCGCGCCAGGGTGGTCGGATTGACGCTGCCGACGCCGATCCGTGCAAAGTGCTGGGCCGCGGTGGCCGGATCGTTGAGGAAACGCAGCGCGATCCAGCCCGCGGTGAATTCCTGCTCGGTCTTGTAGATGTCGCGGTTCGGCAGCGCCGCGTCGCGCGCGATCAGGTAGGCGCTGCGATATTCGCCGGTGTCGATCATCTTGCGCGCCAGCAGTCGGCGCTCGATCCACCATTCGTCCAGATTGTGCAGGCGGCCGGGATCCTTGGGCGCGTTCAGCATCAGCTGCGCCGCCTCGGCGAATTTTTCATCGCGCCGCAGCAGTTGGATGCGGCTGAAGATGTAGCCTGCATCGCCGTGGAGTTCGCGCGGCACGGCATCGAGCAGGCTCTGGCTGTTGGAGGCTTTGCGGTAGGCCGCGATTCGCGCTTTTGCCAGCGCCACGTGGCCCGAGCCAAGCCGCCGGGCAGCGCGCATGGCGGCCTCGTGCTCGCTGCCATACAGCAGCGTGTCCATCCGCGCCTTGTGATCGCCGCCGGACAGCAGGGCACCGTACTGGTCCAGGATGTTGTTCTCGGTCTCCTCGGACATCGCGTCGTTGCGCCAGGCATCGCGCACCAGGCGCTCGGCATTGGCGCGGTCGCCGCGATTGAGCATCACCCGGGCCAGCGCGAACTTGCCCTTGGCCGACAGCGGCGATTCGTTCTCGAACCACGACCACACCACGGCATCGTCGCGCTTGTCGTCCCACAAGGCGGCCTCGAGCCGGCGCCGCAGGAAACTCTGTGACGGCCAGGACGGATTGGCGGTGATGAACGCGCGGTAGCGCTCCACGCTGGCATCGTTGTTGTCGCTGCGCAGGATCACCCACTCCGCGAGCTTGCGCGCCACGGGATCCGAGATCGCCTGCACGACCTCGGTGGCATCGCTGGGCTTGCGCTTGCGGACGAGCTCGATCACGTTTTCGAGCGCGTCCTTGTCGGACTGCGAGGTCGAGGACGTCACGGCGATCGCAGCCGGCACCACGAGCTTACGGGAGGCGGGCAGGGCGGCATGCTGGCGGGCCGGCAGGCTTGCAGCCGCCGCGCTGGGGGTGATGTCCCTCGGGGCCGCGCGCGGCGTCTCGCCGGCGCCTTTGGGGCTGCTCTTGACCTCGGCCTTCGCCTCGGCCCGCGCGTCGACCTCGCTCTTGGTCCCGGCGGCCTCGTGGGTGTTCGTCTTCGGAACCGCGCTGCGCGCGATCGGACGCGCCTTCGGCACCGGAACCTTGGTCGCGGGAGCCTTGGATCCCGAAACCTTGGACCCAGCGGCCTGGTCCTTGGCGAGAGCGCTATGTCCGGCGAGAGCCCATCCGAGTGTCAGGCCGGCGGCCAAGGACACCGAGAGTGACACCGACAGGGCGGTCGATCGCAATGCAGTGGCGCGGGCAGAAAAGGGCACGGCGTTCCTTTTGCGGCGGATGACTTCGATCCCCTGACCAACATGGGTCTATCGAAAAGGTGAACAAATCCTAAATATACCGGGAAGGACTGCAACCTGCGCCAACACCGCGGCGAAATCACGACCGAAGGGCGGCGTGCGGGCCGCGGGGCTTCAGCGAAGGGTGATCGCGGGCCTCGGCAAGGCGATTCGCGCGATTCGTGTGCCTGTTGAGAAGGCAGCCCAGCCGCGGGCGGGCCTTCCGCCCCGTCGGTAGACCCGGTATGAAGTGGCTCGCACAGGGGCCAAACGGCGTTTGGGAGGGAGTTTCATGGCAGCCAAGACGAATTTCCGGGGTTCTTTCACCGCCTTGGTCACTCCTTTCAAGAACGGGTCCGTGGACGAGGCCGCTTTTCGCAGCCTTGTGAACTGGCAGATCGACGAGGGCACCAACGGCCTCGTGCCGGTCGGCACGACGGGCGAGAGCCCGACGCTCAGTCATGACGAGCACAAGCGGGTGGTCGAGTGGTGCATCGCCGAGTCCCGGGGACGCGTGCCCGTCGTCGCCGGCGCCGGCTCCAATTCGACCAAGGAGGCGGTCGAGCTCGCCCAGCACGCCGAGAAGGCGGGGGCGGACGCGGTGCTGGTGGTGACGCCCTATTACAACAAGCCGACGCAGGAAGGCCTGTATCAGCACTTCAAGGCGATCAACGACGCGATCGGCATTCCGATCATCATCTACAATATTCCGCCGCGCTCGGTGATCGACATGTCCGTCGACACCATGAAGCGCCTGTTCGAGCTGAAGAACATCGCCGGCGTGAAGGATGCCACCGCGAGCATGGTGCGGGTGTCGCAGCAGCGCGCCGCGATGGGCGAGGAGTTCAACCAGCTCTCGGGCGAGGATGCGACGATCATCGGCTACATGGCGCATGGCGGCCATGGCTGCATCTCCGTCACGTCGAACGTCGCGCCGCGGCTGTGCTCGGAATTCCACCAGGCCTGGCAGAAGGGCGATGTCGCAACGGCGCTGAAGATCCACGACAAGCTGATGCCGCTGCACACCAATCTGTTCATCGAGTCCAACCCGGCCCCGGTGAAATACGCGCTGTCGCTGCTCGGCAAGATCGAGGAGAAGCTGCGGCTGCCGATGGTGCCGGTGTCGGAGCCGACCCGGGTCGCGGTGCGCGAGGCGATGGTTCATGCCGGACTGATCAACTGAGCCGGCGTATCTGAGGGGGACGCGAGCATGTTGAAGGAATTCCGTGAATTCGCGATGAAGGGCAACGTCGTCGACCTCGCCGTCGGCGTCATCATCGGCGCGGCCTTCGGCGCCATCGTCACCTCGCTCGTCGCCGATGTCATCATGCCGATCATCGGCGCCATCACCGGCGGCCTCGATTTCTCGAACTACTTCATCGCGCTGTCCAAGACGGTCAATGCGAGCAACCTTGCGGACGCGAAGAAGCAGGGTGCCGTGCTGGCCTATGGACAGTTCCTGACCTTGACCCTGAACTTCTTCATCATCGCTTTCGTGCTGTTCATGATCATCCGTGTGATAAACAGGTTGAAGCGGAACGAAGCGGCAGCCCCCGCGGCGCCGGCGAAGCCCTCGGCCGAGGTCGAGCTGTTGACCGAGATCCGTGATCTCCTGAAAAAGTCCTGATGGCTGAAAAGAACGAACCCAAGATCACGGTCGCCGCCGAGAATCGCAAGGCGCGGTTCAACTACGCGATCGAGGACACCATCGAGGCCGGCATCGCGCTGACCGGCACCGAGGTGAAGTCGGTCCGCGGCGGCAAGTCGACGATCGCGGAATCCTATGCGGATTCGCGCAACGGCGAGATCTGGCTGATCAACGCCAACATTCCCGAATATCTGCAGGCCAATCGCTTCAATCACGAGCCGAAGCGGCCTCGCAAGCTGCTGCTACATCGCAAGCAGATCAACAAGCTGATGGGCGCCGTCGAGCGCGAAGGCATGACGCTGATCCCGCTGAAGCTCTATTTCAACGAGCGGGGCCGCGCCAAGCTGCTGCTCGCCGTCGCCAAGGGCAAGAAGCTGCACGACAAGCGCGAGAGCGAGAAGAAGCGCGATTGGGGCCGCGAGAAGGGCCGGCTGCTGCGGGCGCGCGGCTAATGAGACCTTTGCCGCGCGCTCCTCGGCGGCACGCCTGAGCCTTGGGAAAGCATCCGATGAATCAGAAGAACCTCTTGGACGTCGACTGGAGCCGGATTCCGGCTCCGACCGACGACGGCGCAGCCGATCATCTGGTCGGGACGATCATTCCCGCGATCGGACTGCGTGCGACCGACGACACGCTGGTCACGTTGTCCGACCTGGCAGGACGGACCGTCGTGTTCGCCTATCCGCGGACCGGCGAACCCGGCAAGGTGTCGCTGGTCGAGGACTGGGACATGATCCCGGGTGCGCGCGGCTGCACGCCGCAGACCTGCAGCTTCCGCGACCTGTTCGGCGAGTTGAAATCGGCCGGCGCCGCGCATGTGTTCGGCCTGTCGACGCAGAGCAATGCCTATCAGACCGAGATGGCCTCGCGCCTGCACCTGCCGTTTCCGGTGCTGTCGGACGAAAAGCTCGAGCTGACCAATGCCCTGCGGTTGCCGACGATGGAGATCGCCGGGCTGACCATGATCAAGCGGCTTGCCATGATCGTGGACGACGCCCGGATCACCCACGTGTTCTATCCGGTGTTTCCACCGGATAGGAACGCGGGCGACGTGCTGGCGTGGCTGAAGGACAACCGCGCATCTGCCGCGTGAGGGTGGGGCGGCCGAACTAATCCAGATCCGCCTTCACGCGCGCGAACACGGCGTGGAACATCTCGGTCGTGAGCACGCCGGTGTTCGTATTGTAGCGTGAGCAGTGATAGCTGTCGTACAGCCGGATCCCGCCGGCCTGGTGCACGGCGCCATGGGCGAAGGGCGCCGCGACCGCGCGCAAGCCCAGCAGCTTCAGCAGCGTGTCGTGGGAGATGCGGCCGAGCGCGACGATGCTGCGCAGCCGAGGCATCGCGGCGATGGTGGCGCCGAGGAAGCTCCGGCATTGGTTGATCTCGGCCGGCAGCGGCTTGTTCTGCGGCGGCACGCAGCGCACCGCGTTGCTGATTCGGCAGTCCATCAGCGTCAGCCCGTCGTCGGGGCGGGCTTCGAAGCGGCCTTTTGCAAATCCGTAGTGCAGCAGCGTCCCGTAGAGCAGCTCCCCGGCGTAGTCGCCGGTGAACGGGCGCCCGGTGCGATTCGCACCCTGCAGCCCTGGCGCGAGGCCGACGATCAGGAGGCGCGCGTCGGAATCGCCGAACGACGGCACCGGGGCGTTGAACCATGACGGCTCACGCGCGCGCTGCGCCTCGCGGAACTCAACGAGGCGAGGGCACAGCGGACAGTCTCGATCGGGATTGGTCGAAGACGGGGCAGGCGGCGCAGGCTGAGTGCCCGTCCGCCTAGTCCTCGAAATCGTCATCGTTGGGCGTGGTGGTGGCGGTGGTCGTGGCGCGGGCGGGCGGCGTGGTCGAGCGCTGCAGGAATTGCGGGGAATGGTGGCGCGGCTCACGCGGGGCGGGGCGCTCCGACGGGTCGCGGCCGAGCTTGGACTGCAACTCCATGAGGTCGGTGAAGACGTCGGCCTGGCGGCGCAACTCGTCGGCGATCATCGGCGGCTGGCTGGAGATGGTCGAGATCACGGTGACGCGAACGCCGCGGCGCTGCATCGCTTCGACCAGCGAACGGAAGTCGCCGTCGCCCGAGAACAGCACCATCTGGTCGATATGCTCGGCGAGTTCCATGGCATCGACGGCGAGCTCGATGTCCATGTTGCCCTTGACCTTGCGCCGGCCGCTGGCGTCGATGAATTCCTTCGTCGCCTTGGTGACGACCGTATAGCCGTTGTAGTCGAGCCAGTCGATCAAGGGCCGAATCGACGAGTACTCCTGATCCTCGATGATCGCGGTGTAATAGAACGCGCGGAGCAGCGTGCCGCGGCTCTGAAATTCCTTGAGCAGGCGCTTGTAGTCAATGTCGAAGCCGAGCGTCTTGGCCGTGGCGTATAGGTTGGCGCCGTCAATGAAGAGCGCAATCTTGTTGGTCGAAGATGACATTCAGTGTCTCGCGTTCAGTTAGATTCTATTTTTGGCGCGACTCCAGTCGGTCGCGCATTCCATTTCAAGATACTGCCAAGGCGTCGGCGGTCCATCTGGTGTGAGGTTACCGCAAACAGGAGTGGTCGGGGCAACAAAGGCGCACTTGTGACGACGTAATGAAGCGTTTTCTTGTCCAAGGCCCGAATTCCACGGGTCTGGACGGAGCGCCAGTCAAGGTTGCCGAATTCGGTACTCCTTGCCCCTTACCGAACCCTGACGCCAGTTTTGCCTTGCGAAAGCCGGCCAGCCTCTATAACTAGCCCAGCATAATCAGCATATTAAGCACACAAAGGACCGGAGCGACAATGGCGCGCGTCACTGTGGAAGATTGTATCGATAAAGTCGACAACCGGTTCGACCTGGTTCTCCTGGCCGCGCATCGCGCGCGCATGATCTCATCAGGATCGCAACTTACAATTGATAGAGATAATGACAAGAATCCCGTCGTCGCACTCCGGGAAATTGCGGATTCGACCATTTCTCCCGAGGATCTGAAGGAAGAGCTGGTGCATTCGCTGCAGAAGTTCGTCGAGGTCGACGAGCCGGAGCCGGACACGGTGCCGCTGATCGGCTCGGCCGGTGCCAGCGTCGATGCCGACGACACCGAGGTCGCCGTCGAGCGCATGACCGAGGAAGAGCTGCTGAAGGGCCTCGAGGGCCTCGCTCCGCCGGAAGAGCAGCCGGAAGAGGACGAGTGACGGTCTCGTCACCGTCAGCGCGAGCTCCAGCTAACTTGTGAGAATGTGAAGGCCCGGACCACGTCCGGGCCTTTGCATTTGAACGTGATTCCGTGATTACCATAGGGCTGCGCCAAGCGCCTGCCATCCGGCAGATTTGGTCACGAAGATAAAGGTTTAGTCATTTTCCATGGTGGTTTCGGGCCACACTCCTCAGCAGATGCAGGCGGCGGCCGAATCGGCCGCGTTGGCGCCTCCGCCGCCGGCTGAGCGGCCGCGGCCGCCGAAGCCGCGCTCCCGCATGATGCGGCAGTACGATCTCGTGGAACGGGTCCGCTCCTACAATCCGGATACGAACGAGGATCTGCTCAACCGCGCCTACGTGTACGCCATGAAGGCGCATGGGTCGCAGACCCGCGCGTCGGGCGACCCGTATTTCACGCATCCGCTCGAGGTCGCGGCCATTTTGACCGACCTGAAGCTGGACGACGCCACCATCGTCGCGGCGCTGCTGCACGACACGATCGAGGACACCGAGGCGACCCGTGCCGAGATCGACCGCTTCTTCGGCCCCGAGATCGGTGCGCTCGTCGAAGGCTTGACCAAGCTGAAGCGGCTCGAGCTGGTCTCGCGCGAGGCCAAGCAGGCCGAGAATCTGCGCAAGCTCCTGCTGGCGATCGCCGACGACGTGCGTGTGCTGCTGGTCAAGCTCGCGGATCGCTTGCATAACATGCGCACGCTGGAGTTCGTGCCGGAGGCATCGCGGCGGCGGATTGCCGAGGAGACGCTCGACATCTACGCGCCGCTGGCGGGCCGGATGGGCATGCAGGAGATGCGCGAGGAACTCGAGGATCTCTCGTTCCGGACGCTCGACCCGCAGGCCTATAGCGTGGTGATGCAGCGGCTCGATGCGCTGGCGGAGCGCAACCGCAACCTGATCGGCGAAATCGAGAGCCAGCTGGCCCGCAAGTTTCGCGAACACGGCCTCACCGCGCGGGTGTTCGGCCGCCGCAAGCGGCCGTTCTCGATCTGGACCAAGATGGAACGCAAATCCATCGGCTTCGAGCAGCTGTCCGACATCTTCGGCTTTCGCGTCATCATGCCGGATCTGGAATCCTGCTATCGTGCGCTCGGTATCGTGCATACGACCTGGCCTGTCGTGCCCGGCCGCTTCAAGGACTACATCTCGACGCCGAAGCAGAACGACTATCGCTCGATCCACACGACCGTGATCGGCCCGGGCAAGCAGCGCGTCGAGCTGCAGATCCGCACCGAGGAGATGGATCAGATCGCCGAACTCGGCATCGCCGCCCACGCCTTCTACAAGGACGACCTCGCCTCGCCGACGGAACGGCTGAAGCGCGAATCGAACGCCTTCGCCTGGCTCCGCCACACCATCGGCATCCTTTCGGAGAGCGCCAACCCCGAAGAGTTCCTCGAGCACACCAAGCTCGAGCTGTTTCACGATCAGGTGTTCTGCTTCACGCCGAAGGGCAAGCTGATCGCGCTGCCACGCCACGCAAACGTGATCGACTTCGCCTATGCCGTGCATACCGACGTCGGCAACAGCGCCGTCGGCTGCAAGATCAACGGCAAGTTCGCGGCGCTGTCGTCGGAGCTGCAGAACGGCGACGAGGTCGAAGTGCTGACGTCGGATGCGCAGTCGGCGCCGCCCTCGGCCTGGGAGACGCTCGCCATCACCGGTAAGGCACGCGCCGCCATCCGGCGCGCCACCCGAACCGCCGTGCGCGATCAATATGCCGGGCTGGGCCGGCGCATCGTCGAACGCCTGTTCGAACGGACCAAGCTCGAATATGCCGACGACAAGCTCAAGGGCGCGCTGCCGCGTCTGGCGCGCGCCTCGATCGAGGACGTGATGGCGGCGGTCGGCCGCGGCGAGATCAAGGCCTCCGACGTCGCGCGCGCGATGTATCCGGACTACAAGGAAGAGCGCGTCGTGCGCTACGGCGCCAAGAAGACGGCCGCCGCGCCGGCGGCCAAGGCTGCCGCGCCCGCGGCCGAGCCTCATCGCGGCCCGTTCGCCATCCCGATCAGCGGGCTCAATTCCGGCCTGCCGGTGAAGTTCGCGCCGAACGGTGGCGCCGTGCCGGGCGACCGCATCGTCGGCATCGTGACGCCGGGCGAGGGGATCACGATCTATCCGATCCAGTCGCCGGCGCTGAAGGATTTCGAGGAGGAGCCGGAGCGCTGGCTCGACGTGCGCTGGGATGTCGACGAGACCTCGCCGCAGCGCTTTCCGGCGCGCATTCGCGTCGAGAACGTCAACGAGCCCGGCAGCCTCGCCCAGGTCGCCACCGTGATCGCCGAGCATGACGGCAACATCGACAACATCAGCATGAGCCGCCGCTCGCCTGACTTCACCGAGCTCACGATCGATCTCGAGGTCTACGACCTCAAGCATCTCTCGGCGATCATCAACCAGTTGCGCGCCAAGACCATCGTGGCGCGGGTCGACCGGGTGAATGGCTAATCTGCGGGGATGGCTGCGGCGTTCTGCTTCGGGATGCGCTAAACAAGCCGAAGTCTATTCGAAAGTCCTGCGAGCCGGCCCATGTCCGATCCGTCGAAGTCACATCCTCCGAAGCTGCGCCTCGGCGTCAACGTCGACCACATCGCCACCTTGCGAAATGCCCGCGGCGGCCGCAGCCCCGATCCGGTGCGCGCCGCGCTGCTCGCGATCGAGGCCGGGGCCGACGGCATCACGGCGCATCTGCGCGAGGACCGCCGGCACATCCGCGACGACGACATGGCGCGGCTGAAGGCCGAGATCTCCAAGCCGCTGAACTTCGAGATGGCGGCCACCGAGGAGATGGTGCGGATCGCGCTCGCGACGCGCCCGCATGCCTGCTGCCTGGTGCCGGAGCGGCGCGAGGAGCTGACCACCGAGGGCGGCCTCGACGTGGTCGGCCAGCACAAGGCGCTGGCGCCGGCGATCGCCCGGCTGAGCGATGCCGGCATCCGGGTGTCGCTGTTCATCGCCGCCGACCCGGCGCAGATCGAGATGGCGGCGCGACTGCGCGCGCCCGTGATCGAGATCCACACCGGCGGCTGGTGCGATGCCATCACCGACGGCCACCACGACAAGGCGGAGGTGGAGTGGGAGCGGATCGTGACCGGCGCCCGGCAGGCCTATGCGGCCGGGCTCGAGGTCCATGCCGGCCACGGGCTCGACTATGTCACCGCCGAGCGGATCGCGGCGTTGCCGGAGATCGTCGAACTCAACATCGGCTACTTCATGATGGGGGAGGCGCTGTTCGTGGGCCTCGCCGAGACCGTCCGGACCATGCGCGCGGCCATGGATCGTGGCCGGGCGCGGCTGGGGACATCGGCATGATCATCGGCATCGGCTCCGACCTGATCGACATCCGCCGCGTGGCTGAGGTGATGGACCGGCACGGCGAGCGCTTCCTGAACCGGATCTTCACCGCGGCCGAGCGCGCCAAGGCCGAGCGGCGGGCCAAGAACGAGAAGATGGTGGTCGCCACCTACGCCAAGCGGTTCGCCGCCAAGGAGGCCTGCGCCAAGGCGCTCGGCACCGGCATCCGTCACGGGGTGTGGTGGCGCGACATGGGCGTCGTCAATCTGCCCGGCGGCCGGCCGACCATGCAGCTCACGGGTGGCGCAGCCGAACGGCTGAAGGCGCTGACCCCCGAGGGCCACGAGCCGCGCATCGACCTGTCGATCACCGACGACTGGCCGCTGGCGCAAGCCTTCGTCATAATTTCGGCGGTGCGCCGCGAGACATCCTGAAGGGCGGCCGCCCGCAGGAAAAACAAAAATGCGATCGATTCCAGCAAGTTATGTAGTTTTGATACGGCGATTGATTGCGCGGCCCCGCGCAGTCGTCTAAAACCCGCCGGGATCGAACCGGCTGCATCACGGGCGGATTCTGGGTCAAACCGGAGTTGGCCTTAACCACCAGAATCAGGACAGACTCCCTTAAGCCGCGGAACGGTATGGTGTTCGCGGACGGAGGGGTGTTCGGCAACGGCTGGCGAATCGTCGGACCATTCGCCAAGGGACATTGAAAGAGCGATGAGCGTGACCTCCGGAACCAAGACTGAGAGCGGCCTCGGTGAAACCGTTCGTGTCGTCGTTCATGCGCTGCTGATCGCGTTGGTGATCCGCACCTTCCTATTCCAGCCGTTCAACATCCCCTCGGGATCGATGAAGGCGACCCTGCTGGTCGGCGACTATCTGTTCGTATCGAAATATTCGTACGGCTATAGCCACTACTCGATTCCGCTGTCGCCCCCGATTTTCTCGGGCCGCATCTTCGGCTCGGAGCCGAACCGCGGCGACATCGTCGTGTTTCGTCTGCCCAAGGACGATACCACCGACTACATCAAGCGCGTGATCGGCCTGCCTGGCGACCGCATCCAGGTGCGCGAAGGGCTGCTCTACATCAACGACAAGCCGGTGCAGCGCGAGCGGCTCTCCGATTTCATCGGCGAGGATCCCTGCGGGCAGCCGGACTCGACCGCGCGCGTCAAGCGCTGGAAGGAGACCCTGCCGAACGGCGTCAGCTATGAGACGCTGGACTGTGTCGACAACGGCTATGTCGACAACACCGCAGTGTATACCGTGCCGGCCGGCAACTTCTTCATGATGGGCGACAACCGCGACAACTCGACCGACAGCCGCTTCCTCAGCCAGGTCGGCTACGTGCCGTTCGAGAACATCGTCGGCCGTGCGCAGCTGATCTTCTTTTCCATTGCCGAAGGCGAGCATGCCTGGGCGTTCTGGCGCTGGCCGGTATCGGTGCGCTGGAATCGAATCTTCAAATTCGTGCGATGATCGACGACTCACCCGAAATCCAGACCACGCAGGCTGCCGCATCGAGCCCGCAACCCGGCACGGGTGCGCTGGAGGCAACGCCCAAGGCCGCGTCGCGGCCGAAGTCCGAGATCAAGCCTGAGCAGAAGAGCGAGCCCAAGACCGAGCTCAAGACCGAGCCAAAGGCCGATTCCAAGACCGACGCGAAGCCGGTCTCCAAGCCAGACATGAAGACCGTCGAGTCCGAATCGGTGCCCGCTCGCCCGACCGAGGATGGGGCGGACCCGACCGCGCTCGTTGCCGAGGCCGATTCCGACGGCAAGCCGCGCAGCAAGGCGAAGGGCGGTCGCCGTACCAAGAGCGCGGGGACCAGCGCCGCCAAGGGCGCCAAGGCCGCGGACAAGGCCGCCAATGCCGCGATCGAGGCGCGCATCGGCCATCACTTTGCCGATCCGTCGCTGCTCAGCACCGCTTTTACCCACGTCTCGGCGCTGAAATCGTCCAAGAAGCGCGGCGACAGCTATCAGCGGCTCGAATTCCTCGGCGATCACGTGCTCGGCCTGATTGTGTCCGACATGCTGTACCGCTCGTTTCCGAGCGCGGACGAGGGCGAGCTGTCGAAGCGGCTCGCCGATCTCGTGCGCAAGGAGAGCTGTGCCGACGTCGCCAAGTCGCTCGGCCTGCTCGACGACATCAAGCTCGGCGCGGTCGGCGCCGGCGCCGGGGCGCGGTTGCGCAAGTCGGTGCTGGGCGACGTCTGCGAGGCGGTGATCGGCGCGATCTTCCTCGACGGCGGCTACACGGCCGCCGCTGGATTCGTCGAGCGCAACTGGACCGAGCGCATGCACAAGCCGCGGCGCCCGCTCCGCGATCCGAAAACGGTGCTGCAGGAATGGGCGCAGGGCAAGGGCCTGCCGACCCCGGTGTACCGGGAGGTGGAGCGCACCGGCCCGCATCACGATCCGCAGTTCCGTGTCGCCGTCGACCTGCCGGGGCTGGAGCCGGCCGAAGGCATCGGCGGCTCCAAGCGGGCGGCAGAAAAGGTGGCGGCATCGGTCATGATCGAGCGCGAAGGCGTCAGCGGCGGCAGCAATGACGGCTGAACAACAATCGGTGCCGGCTGCCGGGACCCGCTGCGGTTTCGTCGCGCTGATCGGCGCGCCCAATGTCGGCAAATCGACGCTCGTCAACGCGCTGGTCGGCTCCAAGGTCACGATCGTCTCGCGCAAGGTACAGACGACGCGGGCACTGATCCGCGGCATCGTCATCGAAGGCGCGTCTCAGATCATCCTGGTCGACACCCCCGGCATTTTCGCGCCGAAGCGCAGGCTGGACCGCGCCATGGTCACGACGGCCTGGAGCGGGGCGCATGATGCCGATCTCGTCTGCGTGCTGCTCGATGCCAAGAAGGGCATCGACGACGAGGCGCAGGCCATCATCGACAAGGCGGCTGCGGTCGCGCACGAGAAGATCCTGGTGGTCAACAAGGTCGACCTGGTGCCGCGCGAAAAGCTGCTGGCGCTGGTCGCGGCTGCCAACGAGAAGCTGCCGTTCGCGCGCACCTTCATGATCTCGGCGATCTCCGGCGACGGGGTCGACGATCTCAGGCGGGCCTTGGCGGAGATGGTGCCGCCCGGTCCGTTTCACTATCCCGAGGACCAGATGTCGGACGCGCCGATGCGGCACCTCGCGGCCGAGATCACCCGTGAGAAGATCTATTCGCATCTGCATCAGGAGCTGCCCTACCAGTCCACGGTCGAGACCGACAGCTGGACCGAGCGCAAGGACGGCTCGATCCGCATCGAGCAGACGATCTTCGTGGAGCGGGACAGCCAGCGCAAGATCGTGCTCGGCAAGGGCGGTGCGACGATCAAGTCGATCGGCGCGCAGGCGCGCAAGGAAATCGCAGAGATCACCGGCGTGCCGGTGCACCTGTTCCTGTTCGTGAAGGTGCGTGAGAACTGGGGCGATGATCCCGACCGCTACCGGGAGATGGGGCTCGAGTTCCCCAGGGAATGACAATGAGCGTGCCGCGCAACGTGTTGTGGTTCGAAGTGCTGCTCTACATCTCGCTGATGCTGGACGCGCTGTCGGTTGCGGTCTCCGACCGGACGCCGACCTTCGACGTAACCGAGGACATGATCACCACGCAGACCGTGCTCAACGGGGTGGTCATCCTGCTGCTGTTCTATTTCGTCTATCTGGCGGCGCAGCGCCGCAGGAACTGGCCGCGCTGGGTGCTGCTGGGGGCGCTGGTGCTGTCCGACATCTTCCTGGTGCAGGTGATCGGGCAGAAGGGCATGACGCTCGATGCCGGCATCGAGGTCATTTCCTGCGCGCTGACGACGATGGGCTTGTACTATTCGTTCACGGGCGATGCGCGCGGCTGGTTCAACGCGTGATGGATGGAATGCAGATTGCGGGGTGGGCAAGCGCAGCGCGCCCCCCTGCGTTTGGCGCTTAACGATCATTCCGTCATTGCGAGCGCAGCGAAGCAATCCAGGGCTGCGCGTGAAACTCTGGATTGCTTCGCTGCGCTCGCAACGACGGTGTTTGTGGCGGCAGCACGCGCGAGCAACGTTGGAGCTTGATCGTCGACTGGCGCTCACGGCTTGGCGTCTGCGAGTGGTGGAGATCCCACACCGATGGAATGGACCGACGATGGCATCGTGCTGGGCGTGCGGCGGCACGGCGAATCCTCGGCGGTCGTCGAGCTGCTGACCCGCGAGCATGGCCGGCATCTCGGTCTCGTGCGCGGGGCGAGCGGCAAGCGCATGCGGCCGGTGCTGCAGCCGGGCAACACGGTGCGCGCGATCTGGCGCGCGCGGCTCGACGAGCATCTCGGCATGTACGCCATCGACGCGCTGACCTTGCGGGCGGCGGGGCTGATCTCCGCGCAACACGGCGCCTACGGCGTGACGCATCTTGCCTCGCTGGCCCGGCTGTTGCCGGAGCGCGATCCGCACGAAGACATGTACCTGCGGCTCGAACATGCGCTCGATGATTTCGAGGATGCGGGCGGCGCCGCCGCCCACATCGTGCGCTTCGAACTGGCGATCCTCGCCGAACTCGGCTTCGGGCTCGATCTCGACTCTTGCGCTGCGACCGGCGAGACCTCGGACCTGATCTACGTATCGCCGAAGTCGGGCGGCGCGGTGTCGCGCACGGCCGGGGCGCCATGGGCCGACCGGCTGCTGCCGCTGCCGCCCTTCCTGCGCGAGAGCGAGCAGGGCCATGGCTGGTCGCAGCAGGATCTGCTCGACGGTTTCCGGCTGACCGGCATGTTCCTTCTCCGTCACGTGTTGGAGCCGCGCGGGCAGGGCCATTCCGACGCCCGCGAGGGCTTCATCAACGCCGTGACGCGGGCAAGGCCCGCCTCGCGATAGGGCTCGTTTTCGACGTTCGTCGTCATGCGCCCGCGCGCTCGTTCGCCAACGTCGAGACTGACGACACACGCGCCGGCATCACGGCAAAGCTGATCCGGATACCGTCTCCGACTGTGACGTCATTCACATCCGCCTTCACATGACCGACGTAGGATCATGCAACAATCCTGGTTGATGAACATTTTCACATCATTTTGAAGTTGCGTCGTCCGCGGCTCATGGCGAAGATTGCAGCCCTTCGGCGAGATGCGTTTCGTGCGCGCCTTTTTTCATCACCGTGGGGCATTTCGATCATGAGCGATTTCGAGAACAGCAAATCCAGCAACGGGTTCACGTCCAAGCTGTGGCGTGGAGAGCGCATGACGATGATCGGCTTCGACGTCGCCGAGCCCGAACCCGATCTTGTCGGATTCTCGATCGAGGTGAAGTCGCCGGGCGCGCGGGATTTTTCCCAGTTGCGCAACAGGATCGCGTTTTCCTATCCGGCCGGGGCCGGCGCGGAGGTCGACGGCAACCGGAATTTCCCGTCGACCGAGGCACCGTTCCAGAAATTCCGCTGGATCCACTTTCCCTACCGGCCCAAGGATGGCGTCTATACGTATCGCGTCGCCAAGCAGCACATGCGCAACGACGGCACGCTCGTGGCAGGGACCAGCCTCACGCTCGACATTGCGCAGAGCGCGGTCACCTATGATGGCCTCATCGACATCGGTTTCACCCGCAACTTCGCCTCGTCTCAGGCCTATCGCGATCAGTTCGGCAACAATGCCGAGATCATCCCCGTCGAGAGCCGCGACGGGCCGAGCTTCGAGAAGCTCGACCTCGCCAACGAGGCCGGCGACAGCGTCTATGAGTGGCTGGGGTTCGAGGCCTACGACCTCCTGTTCGGCTTTTTGAAAGACGCCCTGGCGGATCCCGGGCTCACGCTCGACGTGATGGCCTATGACCTCAATGAGCCCGACGTGATCGGCCTGCTGGAGCAGTTCGGTCCGCGGCTGCGCGCGATCATCGACGACTCCAACGCCAAGGATAACAGCCACAAGCTGCCCGGCAGCGCGGAATCGCGCAGCGCCAAGCGCTTCAAGCAGGCGGGTGCTGCCGTGCTGCGCACGCATTTCAGCAATCTCCAGCACAACAAGGTCCTGATCACGCGCCGCAACGGCAAGCCCGAGAAGGTGCTGTGCGGCTCGACCAATTTCACGTTCCGCGGCCTCTATATTCAGGCCAACAACATGCTGGTCTTTCATTCGCCTGATGTCGCCGGGCTGTTCGGCGAGATGTTCGACATCGCCTTCGAGGACCCCTCGCTCTTCCGGAAGAATGATTTCTCCAAGAAATGGCACGCCGTCCATTCCGAGGGAAAGCCCACCGTGCAGCTCTGCTTCTCGCCGCACCAGGCCACCGATCTCTCGCTCAATCCGATCCGGGCCGCGATCGATCAGGCCACCTCGTCGGTGTTCTACTCGGTCGCGTTTCTGAGCCAGCTCGGCGACGGTCCGACCAAGGAGGCGTTCGACCGCGTGATGGAGCGGCCGATCTTCAGCTACGGCACGGTCGACAAGCGCGGCGCCCTGGAGCTGCGCAAGCCCGACGGCTCGATCGGTCTCGTCGATTTCGCCTATCTCGCCAGCAAGGCGCCGGAGCCGTTCCGCAGCGAATGGTCCGGCGGCAAGGGCCGCAACATCCATCACAAATTCCTGGTGACCGATTTCAGCCTGCCGACAGCGAAAGTGTTCACCGGATCGAGCAACTTCTCGCCGAGCGGCGAGAAGGGCAACGGCGACCATCTCATCATGATCGAGGACCGAAAGATCGCGACCTCCTATGCGATCGAGGCCACCCGCGTGTTCGATCACCTGCAGTTTCGCAATCGGATGCGCGACGCGTTCCACGGCAAGTCCGAGCGGCAGCGCGCTGCATCCGCGCCTGCCGCGATCACGCTGCGCAAGCCGACCGCATTGTCCGGCAAGCCGGCCTGGTTCGAGCGCTTCTATGTCGAGGGGTCGCAGGCTGAACGCGATCGATTGCTGTTCTCGTCCTAGATGTCGCTACGGACAGAGTTGGAGACGACCATGCCATTGAATGACTATTCGCTTCTCAAGGGTCGGCCCATCAACAATCGTCTGGCGACGGGAAGCAGTCCGCACTATCAGGTGCAGGTCTCGGCCGGCGGTGAGCTCTATCGGATCGCCATCAATGTCCGCTCCCAGGATGGCAGCGAGGTCGAATTCCTGGTCCGCTCGCGCTTCGAACATCCAATCGTCGACGACCTGAAGGCGTTTTCGGAAGGGCTGCATCCGTTGGAGAGCAAGCCCGGCGGCGTGGCGCTCGATTTCATCCGGGGCAATCTGATGCAGCCATGGGAGCTGAAGCCGCTGCCGCTGTCGGCCGCGGGCCCCGACAACGATCTCAACGAGAAGATCGACGCCTACGTTCAGCGCGCCATGTCCGACGAGACGGCTCTCATCTATGCCTTCGGCGTCGCATGGGGACCGGAGGAGAAGGCGGACCGCTATTTCGGCTTCAAGCCCGGCCGCGGTATCCACGACATCCATTTCAACCAGGGCAATCCGCCCGGCCAATATGCCAAGGACAACGGTCCCTGGCAGGATGGCGGACTGCTCTTCGAGTTTCCCGACCAGCAGCAATGGGTCGCCATCTTCCTGAAATTCCAGACCCAGGCCTGGCATTCGGACGATGCCAGCGGAGGGGTCATCCTTCCGCCCGATCCCGATTACCCGAACGCGCCGCATACGCCTCCCGACCGCGACCACATTCCGCCGCTCGACGTGCCCGACGGGCTGGTGCGGATCATCGCGGCCTATGTCAACGACGTGCGCACGCCGGAGCACGAGACGGTCACGCTGCTGAACACCGCCGATGTCGACGTCGATCTCACCGGCTGGCAGATCAAGGACAAGCAGAAGAACGCCATGCAACTGAGCGGCATGATCGGGCGCGGCGCCACCCTGGTGGTGCCCATCGTCGCGCCGGTCGCGCTGTCGAACCGGGGCGGCATCATCACGCTGTTGAATGCCGCGGGCGTGAAGGTGCACGGCGTCTCCTATACGCGGGAACAGGCGGCGCAGCCGGGGCGCACCATCCCGTTCCAGTCGTGACCGCGTGTTCGGCGGAGCCGTCTTCTCGGAGCGTGCTCTCTGCTGGCGCAGCGGCGGGGTGACGTGTACTCCTGTCACGTAAGGGCCCAGGCGAAGGGGCTGCAGGTTGCAGTCCTGCGCACAGGCCACGGTGTGAGAGGAGAGCGTCATGGGAGTCCTGGTCGACGGCCAATGGCACGACGTCTGGTACGACACGGCGGCGTCCGGCGGCCGTTTCATCCGCAAGGATTCGGCGTTCCGCAGCTTCATCACGGCTGACGGCCGTCCGGGCCCATCCGGCACCGGCGGCTTCGAGGCCGAAGCGGGCCGCTATCATCTCTATGTCAGCCTGGCCTGCCCGTGGGCTCACCGCACCCTGATCATGCGCGCGCTGAAGGGGCTCGATGACATGATTTCGGTATCGGTCGTGCACTGGCTGATGCGCGAGCAGGGCTGGACGTTTGCCGAGGGTCCGGGCGTCGTGGCCGACAGCGTCAATCACGCCGGCCTTCTGCATCAGGTCTACACCGCCGCGGAGCCGCGTTATTCCGGCCGCGTCACCGTGCCCGTGCTCTGGGACAAGCAAAACCGCACCATCGTCAACAACGAGTCGTCAGAGATCATCCGCATGCTGAACTCGGCGTTCGACGGCGTCGGCGCCAGGCAAGGCGACTATTATCCGCAAGCCCAGCGCGATGAGATCGACGCCATCAATGCGCGCGTCTACGATACGCTGAACAACGGCGTCTACAAATGCGGCTTCGCGACCACGCAATCCGCCTATGAGGAGGCGATCGGCCCGCTGTTCGCCACGCTCGACTGGCTGGAGGAGCGGCTGTCGGCGCGCCGCTTCCTGCTCGGCGACACCATGACCGAGGCCGACATCCGGCTGTTCACGACGCTGATCCGCTTCGATGCCGTCTATGTCGGCCACTTCAAGTGCAACATCCGCCGCATCGCCGACTATCGGCATCTTTCAGCCTACACGCGCGATCTCTACCAATGGCCGGGGATCGCCGCGACAGTGAATTTTGAGCACATCAAGCGGCACTACTACGAGAGCCATCGCACCATCAATCCGACCGGCATCGTCCCGGTCGGGCCGCGGCAGGATTTCACCGCGCCGCACGACCGTGCGCGCCTCGCCGGGTCCTGACGAGCTCCGATGTCCGGCGAGCGCGATCTCGACACGCTGCTGCGCACGATGTCGCCGGAGCTGCAGGATGGCGTCTTCGTGTTCTGCACGCTCAGCGCCAGCGATGCGATGGCCGCGATGCTGTCGCCGCTGATGCTGTTCCGGGAGCGCGAGGGTGACACTCTCATCGTCCGGCGCGAGGACGCCGAACGGGCAGGGCTGGCGTATCGCTTCACCTCGCGCCTGATCACGCTGTCGGTGCTATCAGCGCTCGACGCGGTGGGCTTCCTCGCCAGGGTGACAGCGGCGCTGGCTGCTGCTGGCATCAGTGTCAACGCGGTCTCGGCCTTTCATCATGATCACCTGTTCGTACCCGAAGCGCAGGCAGAGCAGGCAATGCGGGTTCTGGAGGAGATGTCGCGCCGCGCGGCCGTCGGATGATGGCGCAGGGCCACGCCCCGGTCAGGCTTTGCTCCTGGTATGACTTCGCGACCGGTTGCGCTGGGGTGCACCCGGCTTCTTGCGTGATCTCGGCCGAGATCGATGCGCGTTGCGTGCGGCGCGCGGAGCCGGCGGCCGGCGCGGTCCGGTCAGCATTTGCGCGGCTTGCGCGCGCACCATGTCCATCAGCATCATCGCCGCCGGCGACAGGGTGCGGCCCTTTAGGCGCAGGATGCCGAACTGCGCCAGCAGCAGGTCGGATGCGCGCGGCTCTTTCAGCTCGGCCACATTGAGCCGGACCAGCTGACCGGAGGCCAGCTCGTGGGTGACGACCGCATCCCCCGCGACGAGCACGACGTCCGAGCGGACCGCCATTTGCACCAGCAGGCCGGCGTTCTCGGATTCGAGGGCGACATTGAAACCGCGTCCCCGTGGCGCGGCGATCAGGTCGTCCAGCCGCCGGCTGAAGTCCGGCGGCAGCGCGACGGAGGCGAAGTGCTGGCCGGCCAGATCGCGCGCCGACAGCTCCCGTCGCCCCGCCAACGGATGGGTCGGCCGGCAGTAGAAGTAGCCGGGAAGGCTTCCGAGCGGCTCGAGGTCCAGGCTGTCGTCGGTCCTGATGTCGGTGATGTGCGCCAGGAAGAAATCGAGCTTGCCTTGTTGCAGCACGTCCATCAGGGCGCGCCAATTGTCCTGCACCAGCTTGATGCGCACGGATGGATGCTCGGCATACAGCTGCGCCATCGCATCCGGCAGCAGCACTAGGCCCGTGAACGCGCCGACGCCCACCGTCACCTGGCCGGCATCGCCCGAGCGCAACAGCCGCATCTCGCGGCCGAGATCGTCGGCGCCCGACAACAGCGAGCGGGCCCGCGCCACCAGCCGTTCGCCGACCGCCGTGATCTCCACCGAGCGCGAGCTGCGGTCGAACAGCCGCATCCCCGCTTCGTCCTCCAGGGTCTGCAGGCTGCGGCTCAGCGCCGACTGGGTGACATGGGCGCGCTTGGCGGCCCGGGCGAAATGCCGCTCTTCCGCGAGGTAGACCAGCTGCTGCAACTGACGCAACGTTGGTGTGTGCATCGATGATCCCAGCTCATTGATCAAAGCATAACAATTCATTGGATTTCTGAGACCGTCAATTCCAAAATGGCACAAATACAAACAGGGGAAATGCCATGGCGGGGCCGGCCAAGTCGCCCCGAGCTGCGGCAGTTTCCCCGCAACAGGCTTTTCTCATGCCCAACGGCGCACAAGCTCTGATACGGACCCTGGTCAATTCCGGCATTCGGGTCTGCTTCACCAATCCTGGCACCTCCGAGATGCATTTCGTCGCGGCGCTGGACTCCGCGCCGGAGATGCGCGCCGTGCTGTGCCTGTTCGAAGGGGTGGCGACCGGTGCGGCGGACGGCTACGCCCGGATGACCGGCACGCCCGCGGCAACGCTGCTGCATCTCGGTTGCGGCCTCGGCAACGGCCTCGCCAATCTGCACAATGCGCGCAAGGGCAAGGTGCCCGTCGTCAACATCGTCGGCGACCACGCCACCTATCATGTCCCGTATGACGCGCAGCTCCAGTCCGATATCGAGACCGTCGCGCGCAACGTCTCGCCGGAATTCGTCTGGACCTCGCAGGTGACGTCGGAGCTGTGCCGCGATGCGGTGGCGGCCGTGAAGGCGGCGTGCTCCTGGCCCGGACAGGTCGCGACGCTGATCCTGCCGGCCGACGTGTCCTGGGGTGAGGGCGGCGTCGCCGAGCCGGCGCCGGTGATCGAGCCGCCGGCGCCTGCGGACGATGCGACCGTGCAGGCCGTCGCCGAGGCGATCAGGGCGGGCGGCCGCAGCGCTTTTCTACTCGGAGGCACGGCGCTGCACGAGGAGTCGCTGCTGGCGGCCGCGCGCATCGCCGCGACCTGCGGTGTGAAAGTCTATGCCGAAACGTTTCCGACACGCATGCAGCGTGGAGCGGGCCTGCCGGCCGTCGAGCGGATCGCCTATCTCGCCGAGATGGCGCAGATCCAGCTCAAGGAGATCGACACCCTGATCCTGGTCGACGCCAAGGCGCCGGTGTCGTTCTTCGCCTATCCCGGCAAGAAGAGCTATCTGCCGCATGACGGCTGCAAGGTGCTGACCTTGTCGACGCCGGCGCAGCACGCCGCGTGCAGCCTGACCAGGCTTGCCGCCGCCCTGGAGGCCGGGCGCGCCACGCCGGCATTGTCGCCGGCCTCGCGGCCCGGGCGTCCGCGCGGCAAGAAGCTGACCGCGGAAAAGGTCTGCAAGGCCGTTGGTCACCTCCTGCCCGAGAACGCCATCATCATCGACGAGGCGATCAGCTCCGGCCTGATGCTGTCGAAATTCACCGCGGGCGCGCCGCGCCACGATCTGATCACTTTGACCGGCGGCGCCATCGGGCAGGGGCTGCCGAATGCGATCGGGGCGGCGATCGCCTGTCCCGACCGGCCGGTGATCGCGCTGATCGGCGACGGCAGCTCGATGTACACGATCCAGTCGCTGTGGACGATCGCGCGCGAGCGGCTCAACGTCACCGCCATCATCTTCAACAACGCCTCCTACTCGGTGCTCAACGTCGAGCTGGAACGGGTCGGCGCCGAGGAGATCGGACCGAAGGCGCGGGCGCAGCTCGACCTGCACGGGCCGGTCCTCAAGCTCGCGCAGATCGCCGACGGCATGGGCGTGCGATCGACCCGCGTCACCACGCCGGACGAACTCACCAGCGCCTTGCAGGGGGCGCTGGCGCGGCCGGGGCCCCATCTGATCGAGGCGATGGTGCCGCCGGCGCTGACCGGCCTCAAGCTGAAGCTCCTGCCGCACCTCCTGGGATCGCTCGACCGCGTTCCGCTGCCGGTGGCGCGGATGCTCAAGCGCAAGATCGCGCCGTGACATGAGCGCGACGCTGCAATCCGATGTTGTCATCGCCGGCGGCGGTCTTGCCGGCATCGTCACCGCGCTGGAGGCACTGCGCGCCGGCAAGTCGGTGACGATCGTGGACCGGGACACGCCCGAGCGGCTCGGCGGGCTGGCGCTGTGGGCATTCGGCGGCATGGCGCTGATCGGCACGCCGTTGCAGGCGCGCATGAAGATCCCGGATACGCCGGAGATCGCGTTGCGCGACTGGATCAGGTTCGGCGAGCTCGATGCCGCCGAGCACTGGCCGCTGCAATGGGCGCGCTACTACGTCGCGCATTCCCGCAGCGAGGTCTACGACTGGCTGCTGGCGCACGGCGTAACGTTCATGCCGGCAGTGAACTGGGTCGAGCGCGGCCGGTACGGCGACGGTAATGCGCTGCCGCGCTATCACATCGTCTGGGGCACCTCGCAGCGGCTCACGCGCGTAATGATCGAAGCGATGCGCGCGGCCGACGGTGGCGGCAGGCTGACGGTGCTGCACCGTCATCGCGTTGTCAGCCTCGATCGCGCTGCCGGCGCGGTATCGGGCGTGGTCGCCGTCAACGAGGAGACGGGCGCCGAAATCCGCATCGCCGCGCCGGTGACGGTGCTGGCGATGGGCAGCCTCAATGGCAGCCATGCGGAGGCCCGCGCCAACTGGATCAAGGGCCGGCCGCTGCCGGCGGCGATGCTGAATGGCGCGCATCCGTTCTCCGACGGCAAGTTGCATCACCACGCGGCCGAGGCGTTCGGCGCCGAGATCACGCATGCCGGCGAGATGTGGAACTACGCCGCCGGCATCCCGCATCCGTTTCCGCATTTCGAGGGCCATGGCCTGTCGCTGGTGCCGTGCAAATCGGCGCTGTGGCTCAATCACAGGGGCGAGCGCATCGGGCCCGAGCCGCTGGTGACCGGCTTCGACACCCATGATCTGTGCCAGCGCGTCGCGGCGCAGGAGAAGCCGCATACGTGGCATCTGTTGAACTGGCGCATCGCCGCCAAGGAGTTCGCCATCTCCGGCGCCGAGCACAATCCGCGCATCCGCGACCGGCAGATGCCGATGTTCCTCAAGGAGACCCTGCTCGGCAATCATCGCCTGGTCAGGCAGATGCAGCGCGAGAGCCGGCATTTCCTGGTCGACGAGGCGCTGACCGGTCTCGCCGCCAAGATGAATGCGCTGACCGGCACCGGCGACGTGAAGCCGGAGGTGCTGCAGGCTACCGCCGACGCCTTCGACGCGAACTTTGGGAATGGCGACAAGCTTCACAACGACGATCAGTTGCGCCGCATCCTGCACGCGCGGCAATGGGGCCCCGACAAGCTCCGCACCTGCAAGCCTGCGCCGCTGCAGGCCCCGGGCGCCGGGCCTTACATCGCCATTCATATGCAACTGATCACCCGCAAGAGCCTCGGCGGCCTCAAGACCGATCTGCAGAGCCGGGTGCTCGACACCACGGGTGCGCCGATCGGCGGGCTCTATGCGGTCGGCGAAGCCGCCGGCTTCGGCGGCGGCGGCGCGTCGGGCAAGCGTTCGCTGGAGGGCACGTTCCTGCCGGGTTGCATTCTCACCGCACGGGCGGCGGTGCGCGCGATGTGACGGCTACGGGAACCGTAGGAGTCGGCGGAACCGCCGCTGAATTTTTGCTCCGTCACTGTCGATCCGGTGCTGCGACGTTCGTCTTCAAGGCACAGGAGATGGAGACCCGTCATGAAGATCTACTGGATCAAGGCCCAGGCGCCGCGCCGCGTGCTCGCACTGGTCAAGCATCTCGGCGTGCCCGCCGAGTTCATCGACATCAGCCGCGGCCTGAAGACGCCGGAGTTCGCCGCGCTCAACCCGAATATGAAGGCGCCGGTGCTGGTCGACGGCGACACCGTGCTGTGGGAGTCGACCGCCATCATGGCGCACCTCTGCATCCGCGAGAGCTGCGACATGTGGCCGGCGCGCAATCCGCAGGAGCAGATCGAGGTGCTGCGCTGGCTGGCCTGGAACGACTGCCACTGGGCGCCGGCGGTCGGACCGTTCTATTTCGAGCACATCGTCCGCAAGACGTTCGGCCTCGGTGCGCCCGACCGTGCCGCGCTGGTCGGCAAGGTCGCCAACCTGAAGACCTTCGCCGCCGTGCTCGATGCGTATCTGCGGGCGCGCAGCCACATCGCCTGCGACCGGCTCACCATCGCCGATTTCGCGGCCGCCTCGATGGCGACCGACTGGCGCGAGGCCGAGATGCCGATGGAGTCGTTTCCGAACATCGTGCGCTGGCTCGATGGCCTGATGCGGCTGCCGGCGTGGGCCGAGCCGTGGCCGGAGAAACGCTCGGTCGCGGCCTGAGCGTCACGGCTGCGCGATGCCGTGGCCGAGCTGCTTGGAGATCTCGGCTGCACACGCGCGCAGCCGCGTCGCCAGCGGTGACTGCCAACCGGCGTCGAAGGTGCCGGCCGGGCCCATCGCGGTGATGACCAGTGCGACGTGGCCGGCGTGATCGAACACCGGTGCGGCGAAGGCATTGACGCCGGGCAGCGGATCGCCGACGGCGCGCGCCAGGCCCTGTGCGCGCACCTCAGCCAGCATCTCCGCCACTTTCGGGCTCTTCGGCGCGCGCTTCGGATTGTAGCCGACACCGAGATGATCGAGGCCGGTGTCGAGCGCGGCCTTCACGGTCTTCGGCGGCAGGAACGCCGCGAACGCGCGGCCGGTCGCGGTCTCCAAGAGCGCCATGATCGAGCCGACGCGCATCACGATGTGCACCGGATGGCTCGGCTCCTCAAGCCGCACCACGGTTGGGCCATTGGTGCCCCACACCGCGAGCGACACCGCGTGATCGATCGCGCCGGCGAGCGCTGCGATCTTCGGCGTCGCGATCCGGACCGCCGACAGCCGCCGCAGGCTGATCAGGCCGAGCTCGAGCGCCAGCGGGCCGATCTCGTAGCGTCCGGTGGTTTCGTCCTGTTCGATCAGGCCGATGCGCGAGAAGCTGACGAGGTAGGGATGTGCCTTGGCCGGCGGCAGCCCGGCCTCGCGCGCGAGGTCGCGCAGCATCATCGGCTCGCCGCTGCGGGCCAGTGCCTGCAGCAAGGTGCCGCCGACCTCGATCGACTGGATGCCGCGGCTCTCTCGTCCCATGTCTCGTTGTGCCCCCTGGTCCGGCGCCGTGCCTACACCGCCAGGAAGCCGCCGTCGACCGGCAAGGTCACGCCGTTGACGTAGGACGCCATGTCCGAGACCAGGAACGCCACGGGGCCAGCGAGCTCCTCGGGCTGGCCGACGCGGCCGAGCGGCGTGCGGCTCATGAAGCCGGCGAGCCGCTCGGGATCGTTGCGGGTCGACTCCGTCATCGCGGTGGCGATCACGCCTGGCGCGATCGCGTTGACGCGGATGCCGTCGGCGGCGAGCTCGCGCGCCAGCGCCTGGGTCAGCGACTTCACGCCGCCCTTGGACGGCGAATAGCCGAGCGTGTTGCTGATGCCGATGAAGGAGGCGACGGATGCGATGTTGACGATCGTGCCGCGCGTCGCGCGCAAGGCGGCAAGGAAGGCGTAGGTGACGTTGAACACGCCGTTGAGATTGACGTCGAGCACGCGCTGCCAGTTCGCGGCCGCGCGCGGGGAATCGATGTTCTCGCGGATGATGATGCCGGCATTGTTGACGAGGATCGAGATGGCGCCGACCTCGGCCCGCAATTGCGCCGCCAATGCGGTGCAGCCGGCGGCGTCGGTGACATCCAGCCGATGCGCCCACGCCTTGCGGCCGTGCTCGCGGATCTCGGCGGCGCAACGCTCGGCACCATCAGTGTCGATGTCGGTGATGACGACGTCGGCGCCGCGGCCCGCGAGACCGAGCGCGATCGCGCGGCCATTGCCATGCGCCGCCCCCGTGACCAGTGCGAGCTTGCCGGCCAACATCTGACTGTCGCTCATGAGGCGCTCCTTTGGCCAGCGCGTTCGGCGAGATGCCGGCCGGCAATGTAGCCGAAGGTCAACGCCGGTCCCAGCGTGATGCCGGCGCCAGGATAGTTGCCGCCCATGATGCTCGCCATGTCGTTGCCGGCGGCATAGAGCCCCTCGATCGGTTGGCCCTGGGCGTCGAGCGCGCGGGCGTGCGCATCGGTGCGGATGCCGGCATAGGTGCCGAGATCGCCGATCACCATCTTGATGGCGTAGAACGGCCCGTCCTTGATCGGCGCGACACACGGGTTCGGCCCGTGCAGCGCATCGCCCTGATAGCGATTGTAGGCGCGCGAGCCCTTGCCGAATGTGGGATCCTGGCCCAGCGCGGCATCGGCGTTGAACGCGGCGACGGTTGCTTCGAGCCCCCGCGGATTGATGCCCGTCGTGCTCGCGAGCTCGGCGAGCGTCGTGCCGCGCTTGAGATAGCCGGTGCTGAGATGGTGCCCGAGCGGCATCGGGAACGGCGGCACGCAGCCGAGGCCGTAGCGGCGCAACGAGCGGTGATCGGTGATCAGCCAGGCCGCGATCTCGCGGCCGGGCTTGGCCGCCTTGACCATCGCCTGCACGAAGTCGTGGTAGGAATTGCCTTCATTGGCGAAGCGCACGCCGTCCGCGGTGACTGCGATCACGCCGGGTTTGGCACGGTCGATGAAGTGCGGCATCACGCCCGTGCTGCCGTCCTTGCGCGTGGTGACGGAGACCGGCACCCAGGCCGCCGCGTGCGGCAGGCCGTCCTCGACCCGGCCGCCGACGGCCTCCGCGAGCCGCAGGCCGTCACCGGTGTTGCCGACCGGGCCGGGCGACACATGCTCCTGTCCGGTCGGCGCATGCGGAAACATCGCCTTGCGCCGCTCGACATCATGCGGGAAGCCGCCGCAGGCCAGCACCACGCCGAGCCGCGCATTGACCCTGATGCGCTTGCCCTGTCGCGTCACCACGGCGCCGCGCACGGCCTCGCCGTCGCGGATCAGCTCGGCCACCGGCGACGACAGCCACAGGGGAATGCCGAGATCGAACGCGGACTTCGCCAGCCGTCCCGCCAGCGCATTGCCGTTGGTCAGCGTCATGCCGCGGCCATGGCGCAGCACGTCCAGCGCATGCTTCGACAGCCGCTTGGCGACATAGAACGCCGACGCCAGCGACTTGGTCGCGCGCATGAAGTGGATGATCTCCTTGCCGGAGCCGAGCATCATGCCGAACACGGTGAGCTCGGGCAGGGGCTGGCCGAGATCCTCGATGTGACGCCCAAGCTCGCGGCCGTCGAATGGCCGGGTCACCATCGAGCGGCCGCCTTGGGTGCCGCCCGGCGCCTCCGCGTGGTAGTCCGGAAAGGTCAGCGGCATGTCGAACTTCAGCGCCGTCTTGCTGGTGAAGAAGTCGACGGCCTCCGGGCCCTTGGTCAGGAACGCGTCGACGCGCGCCGCATCGAAACTGTTGCCGGCCTCATGGCGCAGATAGGTGCGTGCCAGCTCGGGTGGCTCGTCGATGCCCCAGGCCTTCGCCAGCGATGTGCCGGGAATCCACAGCCAGCCGCCCGAGCGCGCCGTGGTGCCGCCGAAGCGCGGCTCCTTCTCGGTCACGATGACTTTCAGCCCGGCATGGGCGGCGGTGACCGCCGCCGACAGCCCGGCGCAGCCGGAGCCGACCACCAGCACGTCGCAATCATGGGTGTCGCCGGCCGGGTGATCTGCTCCGCTCATGCGCGCGCTCCTACTTCTTCAGCAACGGGCACTTGGATTCGGAGACCGGCCGGAACGCATCCTCGCCCTTCACGGTCTTGACGATCTCCAGATAGTCCCACGGCTCCTTCGATTCCGACGGCTTCTTCACGCGGGCCAGATACATGTCGCGGATGACGCGGCCGTCCTCGCGCAGCTTGCCGCCGTGAACAAACGTATCCTCGATCGGCAGCTCGCGCATCTTCGCCATCACCGCCTTCGGATCGTCGGTACCGGCCGCCTTGATGGCCTTGAGATAGTGCAGCACGGAGCCATAGACGCCGGTCTGGATCATCGTCGGCATCACCTTGGCGCGGGCGAAGAACTTCTTCGACCAGGCGCGGGTGTTGTCGTCCATGTTCCAGTACGACGCCGTGGTCATGTAGGTGCCTTGCGCGGCCTCGAGCCCGATCGCATGCACGTCGGTATCGAACATCAACAGGCCGACCAGCTTCTGGCCGCCCTTGACCAGGCCGAACTCGCCGGACTGCTTGATGGCGTTGTCGGTGTCCTGCCCGGCATTGGCGAAGGCGACGACGTCGGCCTTCGAGCTCTGCGCCTGCAAGGCGAAGGAGGAGAAGTCGGCGGTGTTGGTCGGATGCTTGACGCCGCCGAGGATGGTGCCGCCGAGCTCCTTGATGAAGCGCGTGGCGTCCTTCTCCAATTGCTGGCCGAAGGCATAGTCCGCGGTGATGAAGTACCAGGATTTGCCGCCCTGGCTGATCACGGCCGAGGTCGTCACTTTGGACAGCGCATAGGTGTCGTAGGTGAAGTGCACGGTGTTCGGGCTGCACAGCTCGTCGGTCAGCGAACTCGCGCCGGGCCCTGACAGCAGCGCGATCTTGTTGCGCTCGCGCACCATGTTGTGCACGGCGATCGCGATACCGGAGTTGGGGATGTCGACGACCGCGTCGACCCTGCCGTTGTCGAACCAGTCGCGCACGACCGTCGTTCCGACGTCGGTCTTCATCTGGTGATCGGCGCTGATGATCTCGATCGGCTTGCCGAGCACGGTGGGGCCGAACTCTTCGACCGCCATTTTCGCCGCCTCGACCGAGCCCGGGCCGCTGTTGTCGCGGCCCCAGCTCGAGAGATCGGTGAGCACGCCGATCCGCACGACGTCGTCAGAAACCTGGGCTGAAGCGCCTGTCGCGATGAATGACGTCGTTGCCAGGAACGCGCAGGCGAGCAGCTGCCGTCGCATGAAGATCCTCCCCGTTTTGCTCCGCTCTGTCGGCGGCGATGGGAGTTAGACATTGACGAATAGATTTGTCAATTGCGAACGGGTGGGACGTGGCGCAGGGGCCGGGGGATGGACGCGGAAGGCCGGCGGCGCGTCAGGCGCGACCCCACATCCTCATGGTGAGGAGCACCGCATGCAGCGCATCTCGAGCCAGGAGGTCCGGAAGTGAGCGCGTTGGGAATGCTCTACGCTTGTAGGAAAGCCTGTGATCCGCTCTACATGCGCGGCATGATCTGCAGTTCGAGCAGCGCGAGCCGCTGCATCGCGGTGACGTCGCGCTCGCCGGCCTTGGCGGCCCGCAGCACGGCTTCTGCAAGCAGGTTCACGTTCGTCGAACTCACCGGCTCAGGCAGCGCGGCGACCGACGCGTTGAGGGCTTCGGTCATCAGCGCGATGACGTCAGGCGAAAAGGATGCATCGGAAAAATTCTTCATGCAAAGATGCCCGCCAGCAGGTCGTGCTTCGGTGGATATCGCGTACGCATTACGTTGATGGTGAGAGAACGCGCCTCGGGCGCCATCGGTTCCCGCGGTCGCGCCGAGCCTCAGCCGGTCCGGTTTCTGATATGCAGAATGGCGCGATCTCCCATGCGCCAATTGCCCGTCGAGCCAATCTGCCGCAGGGGGCTCGCCTTGTGTCGTCGGGCAAATCAGGACGATGTTTCCCGGCATCCCGCCTCCACAGGAGGGGCGCATCGCGATCGTCACGAGACGTAGGAAGCGGGGAGCGGTGGCCTGTCGGATCGCAGCGCGCATGTGCGCGCGGACGAACGAGTCCAGCAGGACGACGAAATCGCAGCGTCCCGGCGCCCCGATGCTGGCGCCAAGTCCGTGGGTGATGATCCCAGGGGCGACGGTGGCTCACAAGCCGGACACCGGGGAGACTGCGTATAACTCGTAAGCCCATCGCACAGGGAGGGCCGGGTCGTCCGGCTGAACCTGTGGTACCTGCCGCCTGCATTTTTTGAGCAGGCGGGCCACGGGCCTCAGTCGAGGTCCGGCCTTCCCTGTGCCCTCTGTCCGAAGAGGGTAATCGATCTTGATAGCTCGGGCGCGGAGCGCGTCGCGAGAAGGCAGGACGACGTCTCCGACGCGGAAATTGAGATAGTGGATCAATGGTAGCCCCGAACTCGTCGTGCCCGGGCTTGTCCCGGGCATCAACGTCGTTCGGCGTGTGCAGTGCTGCGTGGATGGCCGGGACAAGCCCGGCCATGACGAGCAGGATTTGAGATCTATCGCTTCATCGGCATCGGAATGCGCATTCGGCGAAGTGCAATGATCGAGCTACCCCCTGACGAACGCCAGCAGGTCCGCATTGATCACGTCCGCATGCGTCGTCGCCATGCCGTGCGGGAAGCCCGCATAAGTCTTCAACGTCCCATGCTTCAGCAGCTTGATGCCGAGGCGCGCGGAATCGTCGATCGGAACGATCTGGTCGTCCTCGCCATGCATCAGCAGCACCGGCACGTCGATCGCCTTGAGGTCCTCGGTGAAGTCGGTTTCGGAGAACGCCTTGATGCAATCGTAATGCGCCTTGGCGCCGCCCATCATGCCCTGGCGCCACCAGTTGCGGATCACGCCTTCGGAAACCTTGGCGCCATTGCGATTGAAGCCGTAGAACGGGCCGGTCGGAATATCGAGGAAGAATTGCGCGCGGTTGGCGGCGAGCGCCGCGCGGAAGCCGTCAAACACCTCGATCGGCAGCCCGCCGGGATTGCTCTCCGTCTTCAGCATGATCGGCGGCACCGCGCCGAGCAGGGCAGCCTTGGCGACGCGGCCCTTGCCGTGCTTCGCCACGTAGCGCGCGACCTCGCCGCCACCGGTCGAGTGGCCCACATGGACCGCGTCTCGCAGGTCGAGCTTGGCGGCGAGCGCGGCGACATCGGCCGCATAGGTGTCCATCTCATTGCCGGTCTCCGTCTGGCTGGAGCGACCGTGACCGCGCCGGTCATGCGCGATGACGCGAAAGCCCTTGTCGAGGAAGAACAGCATCTGCGCGTCCCAGTCGTCGGACGACAGCGGCCAGCCGTGGTGGAAGACGATCGGCTGGCCCGAGCCCCAATCCTTGTAGAAGATCTGCGTGCCGTCCGATGTCGTCACGAATCCTGAGCTCATGGAGTGTCTGCCTTTCTCACTGGATGGAATCTGCCGCGTTCAAGGCGCGGCGTGATGGCGCGCCTCGTCGCGTCGGTACGCAACGAAGGATGCCCGCTGCCACCTTAGCGACGGAGCGTGACGATCTCAGCAACACAGACTCGTGTGCGACAGCGTTGCACCTCAACGGGACCCGCGTTGGCTGCTCAATCCGTGAGCGGAGCCACATGCATCTGCGGCGCGTGATCTGCATGATTTGCGGGCTACTTTGCGGTTCCGCGGCCGGACACCCGGCTTTTTCCTTCTGGAACCGGGCAGGGCCGTCATTGCGCCCCGGCGCGTCATCGCATAAAGCCTGTTCCCAAATCGTTCACGCCAGCTCAAGCTCCTGGGCTAACCCACTGAAAGCTAAACGCTAATGGGAAAATCACTGATTCCGCCGGAGCCGGCGGAGATTCACGAGGTCGCGCTGCGCGAGGCGCTGGAGGAGCGCTATCTCGCCTACGCGCTCTCGACCATCATGCACCGCGCGCTGCCGGACGCGCGCGACGGCCTCAAGCCGGTCCACCGGCGCATCCTTTACGGCATGCGGCTGCTGCGGCTCGATCCCGGTACCGCGTTCAAGAAGTCCGCCAAGATCGTCGGCGACGTGATGGGCTCGTTCCATCCGCATGGCGACCAGGCGATCTACGACGCGATGGTTCGCCTCGCGCAGGACTTTTCCTCGCGCTATCCGCTGGTCGACGGCCAGGGCAATTTCGGCAACATCGACGGCGACAATCCGGCGGCCTATCGCTACACCGAAGCGCGCATGACCGACGTCGCGCGTCTGCTGTTGGACGGCATCGACGAGGACGGCGTCGAGTTCCGGCCGAACTATGACGGCCAGTCGAAGGAGCCGGTGGTGCTGCCCGGCGGCTTCCCGAACCTGCTTGCTAACGGCGCGCAGGGCATCGCGGTGGGCATGGCCACCTCGATCCCGCCGCACAACGCCGCCGAGCTGTGCGACGCCGCGTTGCATCTGATCGAGAAGCCCGACGCCAAGTCGCGCGCGCTGTTGCGCTGGGTGAAGGGCCCGGACTTCCCGACCGGTGGCACCGTGATCGACTCCAAGGAATCGATCATCGAGGCCTACACCACCGGCCGCGGCTCGTTCCGTGTCCGCGCCAAGTGGAAGCAGGAGGAGGGCAACCGCGGCACCTGGATCGTCGTCATCACCGAGATTCCCTATCTCGTGCAGAAGTCGCGCCTGGTCGAGAAGATCGCAGAGCTGCTCAACGAGAAGAAGCTGCCGCTGGTCGGCGACGTCCGCGACGAATCCGCCGAGGACGTGCGGCTCGTGATCGAGCCGAAGTCGAAGAACGTCGATCCGGCGCTGATGATGGAATCGCTGTTCCGGCTCACCGATCTCGAGAGCAAGATTCCGCTGAACCTCAACGTGCTGATCAAGGGCAAGATCCCGAAGGTGGTGGGTCTCGCCGAGTGCCTGCGCGAATGGCTCGACCATCTGCGCGACGTGCTGCTGCGACGCTCGAACTACCGCAAGAAGCAGATCGAGAACCGGCTGGAGATTCTCGGCGGCTACCTGATCGCCTACCTCAACATCGACGAGGTGATCCGGATCATCCGCACCGAGGACGAGCCCAAGCCGGTCCTGATGAAGACGTTCAAGCTCACCGAGGTCCAGGCCGAGGCCATCCTCAACATGCGCCTGCGCTCTCTGCGCAAGCTCGAGGAGATGGAGATCCGCACCGAGGACAAGAACCTGCGCGGCGAGCTGAAGGGCATCAATGCGCTGCTCGGATCCGAGCAGCTGCAATGGGCCAAGGTCGGCGAGCAGGTCAAGACGGTGCGCGACATGTTCGGGCCGAAGACGCCGCTCGGCAAGCGCCGCACCAATTTCGCCGACGCGCCCGAGCACGATCTCGCCGCCATCGAGGAGGCCTTCATCGAGCGCGAGCCGGTTACGGTCGTCGTCTCCGACAAGGGCTGGGTGCGCACCTTGAAGGGCCACGTCGCCGACCTGTCGAACCTGCAGTTCAAGACCGACGATCAGCTCGGCCAGGCGTTCTTCGCCGAGAACACCTCGAAGGTGCTGTTGTTCGCCAGCAATGGCAAGTTCTACTCGCTCGACGTCGGCAAGCTGCCCGGTGGCCGCGGCCATGGCGAGCCGATCCGCATGTTCATCGACCTCGACCAGGACGCCTCGATCGTGTCGATGTTCGTCGCCAAGGGCGAGCGCAAGTTCCTCGTGGCGGCCTCCGACGGCCAGGGCTTCGTGGTCAAGGAAGAGGACTGCGTCAGCAACACCCGCAAGGGCAAGCAGGTGCTCAACGTGACCGCGCCAGCGGAAGCGCGCGCGATCACCACCGTCGCGGGCGATCAGGTCGCAGTCATCGGCACCAACCACAAGATGGTGGTGTTCGGGCTCGACCAGGTGCCGGAGATGGCGCGTGGCCGCGGCGTCCGGCTGCAGAAATACACCAGCGCGCAGCTGTCCGACGTCACCACGTTCGAGCAGAAGCAGGGGCTGGCCTGGAAGGATTCCGCCGGCCGCGATCAGGGCCTGAGCTGGAAGGAATTGGCCGACTACCGGGGCAACCGCGCCGACGCCGGCCGCATCGCGCAGGGCCTGCCGAAGTCGAACAAGTTCAACCGGCCGATCGAGTAGCGACGTAATAGTATCCGTCCGGCGGCCGTCTATATCAGACAGCGGGCGATCGCGAGGTGCGCGATCGCCCGGGGACACGTTGGATGGCGCACTCGCATTCTCATCATCACGTCCATGGCCATTCTCATGATCATGGTCCCCCACATGCCCACGGCCACGCCGGCCACAGCCATGCGCCGGCGAGCTTCGGCGCGGCCTTCGCGATCGGTGTGTCGCTCAACACCGGCTTCGTCATCGCCGAGCTCGTTTTCGGCTACGCCGCGCATTCGCTGGCCCTGATCTCGGACGCGGTCCACAATCTGTCCGACGTGATGTCGCTGCTCCTGGCCTGGGGCGCGCTGTGGTTGTCGGGCCGGCGGCCGACCGATCGCCATACCTACGGCTATCGCCGCGCCTCGATCCTGGCGGCGCTGATCAATGCCGGTCTGCTGCTGCTGGTCGTCGGCGGCATCGCCGTCGAGGCGTTCGACCGCCTGCGCAATCCGGGGGAGGTGGTCGGCACCACTGTGCTGTGGGTCGCCGCGCTCGGCATCGCCATCAACGGCGCCACCGCGCTGCTGTTCATGCGCGGCCGCGACACCGACCTCAACATCCGCGGCGCCTACCTGCACATGGCCGCCGACGCCGCGGTGTCGTTCGGCGTGGTCGTCGCGGCACTGGTCACGATCTGGACGGGGTGGCTGTGGGTCGACCCGGCGGTCAGCCTGGTCATCGCGCTCGTGGTGCTGTTGAGCGGCTGGGAGCTCGCCCGCGACAGCGTCAATCTGGCGCTCGACGCCGTGCCGCGCGACATCGCGCTTCCCGAGGTGCGCGATTATCTCGCCTCCCTCGACGGCGTCAGCGAGGTGCACGACCTCCATGTCTGGGCGATGAGCACCAACGAGACCGCGCTGACGGCGCATCTGGTCCGGGCAGGCGGAACGGATGATGCGTTCCTGCATCGCGTCTGCGCCGAGCTGTCACATCGCTTCAACATCCAGCATCCGACCCTGCAGATCGAGGCCGATGGCTGCGCCTGCAAGCTCGCTCCTGCCGACGTGGTGTAAGCCGCGATGGGTCAGCTCCTTCCTGCCAGTCTGCACATCGCGCCGGCGATTTCCCTCGACCGGCGGAGTTCCCATTCCGGCCGGCGGCGGCGCCGTGATAACAGTGACCATCTCCCGCATCGCGGCCGCACCATCAGGCACACGATGTCTGGGGTGAGACGCACGGCACGGAAATGTGCCTTTGGAATGCAACGACTGGACAGCCCATGCCCGTGACGATCTTTCACAATCCGGCCTGCGGCACGTCGCGCAACACGCTCGCGATGATCCGCGCCTCGGGTGAGGAGCCTGAGGTGATCGAATATCTGAAGACGCCGCCGAGCCGCGAACAGCTGATTGCGCTGATCAACGCGATGGGCGTCAGGGTGCGCGACGTGCTGCGTGAGAAGGGCACGCCCTATGCCGAGCTTGGTCTGGGCGATCTCAAATGGACCGACGACCAGCTGATCGAGGCGATGCTCGCGCATCCCATCCTGATCAACCGGCCGATCGTGGTGACCAGCAGGGGTGCGCGGCTCTGCCGCCCGTCCGAACTTGTGCTCGACCTGCTCGATCATCCCGTCTCCTCCTTCACCAAGGAGGACGGCGAGGTGGTGAGCCGGCCTGCCTGAAGCCTTCCGGATCGTGACGCGTTGGTGAGTTGAAACGATGGATACGGCGACCCGTCTCGAAGTGGCGAGCTGGCTCGTAGGTCAGAGCCTGACCGGAATGCCGGAGAACGAGATCCTGCGCGGCTTCTGCGAGCGCTGTCGCGCGGCCGGGCTTGAACTGTCGCGCAGCCTTGCGATCATCGATACGCTGCATCCGATTTTCGAGGGGCGTGGCTTCCGCTGGAACGATTTCGACACGAACGAAGCCGACAGCTTTGAATATGGCTCCAGCAATGAGGGAGAGGCGGCACAGAATTGGCGGCGCTCGGTCTTCCACCACATGCTGGAGAACGGCCATGACGAGTTCAGCATTGACTTCATGAATTGTGCGCATCTCGATTTTCCGATCATCGAGGAGCTTTCCGCACAGGGACATCGGCACTATCTCGCCTTCGTGCACCGGTTCGGGGAAGCCGGCACGCTCGGCCAGATGGACTGCTTCTATTCGAACTGGCTGACGCGGCGTGACGGCGGCTTCACCGACACGCAGGTCGGCGCATTGCGCGACCTGGTCCCGCTGCTCGCGCTGACGATCAAATCCGCGCAGCAGGTCGACATCGTGCGAACCCTTGGCCGCGTCTATCTCGGCCGCGATGCGTCGGAACAGGTGCTGCGCGGCCGGATTTCCCGCGGTGTCACCGAGCGCATCAATGCGGTGCTGTGGTTCTCCGACCTGCGCAGTTCGACCGCGATCAGTGAGAGCATATCGCCGGACGAGATCATCCCGCTGCTCAACGACTATGCGGAAGCCTCGATCGACGCGATCTACGAGTCCGGCGGCGACGTGCTGAAGCTGATCGGCGACGGCGTGCTGGCGATCTTCACCGGGGGCGACATGGCCTCGGCCCGTCGGGCTGCGCTGCGTGCCGAGCATCGCTTTCGGCTGAACATCCTGAAGCTGAACGCACGGCGCGCCGGCGAGGGACGGCCCGTCACCTCGGCCTATGTCGGCCTGCATGTCGGCGAGGTGTTCTACGGCAATATTGGCAGCGAGGACCGGCTCGACTTCACCGTGGTGGGACCGGCCGTCAACGAGGTCAGCCGCATCGCCTCGATGTGCCGCTCGGTCGATCGCGAACTGTTGGCGTCCGCCGAATTCTGCGAGGGGCTCGACGACGAAGGTCGCCGCTACCTGGTGTCGACCGGCCGCTACGCGCTGCGCGGCATCGGCCGCGCGCAGGATCTCTTCACGCTCGATCCGGAAATTGCCGGCAGCGCCTCGGCCACGCGGGACTACGAGAACTACTTGGCGGACGAGATGTCGCACCCTTGACCCACGTCAATGCCCAGCCGAAGCGAGTCTGCCCAGCATCCCTCTGCCGGGAGATGAAAGCTCATGTACAAACATATTCTGCTGCCGACCGATGGCTCCGATCTGTCCAAGGCCGCGATCAAGCACGGCATTGCGCTCGCCAAGGCGACCGGCGCAAAGGTCACGGCGCTGGTGGTGTCGACGCCGCTGCATTCGCTGGTCGTCGATCCTCACGCTGCGACCAAGGCGCTCGCGCAATACAAGTCGCTGGTGGCCGATCAGACCGCGAAATATCTCGATCATGTGAAGGACGATGCCGAGCGGGCCGGCGTCGCCTGCGCCACGCTCTGCGTCGAGCACGACAAGCCCTATGAGGCGATCGTCGAGACCGCCCGCAAGCAGCATTGCGATCTGGTGCTGATGGCCTCGCATGGGCTGCGCGGCGTCTCGGCGATCCTGGGCAGCGAGACCTTGAAGGTGCTGACGCATTCGACCGTGCCGATCCTGGTCTATCGCTAGGCGGGCTGCGGCTCCGGTTGCCGCGCGATCGCCACGACCGGCGAGGCGAGGATGACGAGCGCCTGCAGGCCGAAGATGGCGGCGACGAGGTAGAGACACGTGTCGGCGCCGTAGCGGCCGCCGACGACCGCGCCGAGCAGCGAGCCCAGCGGACGGGCGCCGTAGCTCAGGATGTTGATGGCCGACACCCGCCCGAGCAGGCCGGCCGGGGTCACCGACTGCCGCAGCGTCGTGGTCGAGATCACCCAGAGGATCGGCCCGGCGCCGAGCAGGAAGAAGCTGAGCCCGGCAAGGACAGGCGAGGGAACGAACGTGGTCAGTGCCATCACGAGCGCCGCGGCGAAGCCGGTGACGGGGCCGAGCCCGATGACGGTGCCGAACGGCAGAAGCCGCATGATGCGCGTCGCCAGCAGCGCGCCGCACACCATGCCGACGCCGAACATCGACAGCACCGAGCCGACGCCTCCTGCCGACAGGCCGAGCCGGTGGACTGCATAGGGCACGAACACCGCGAGCAGCAGGAAATGGGCCGTGTTGAAGATGAACTGGGTGGCGAACACCGGCCGCAGCAGCGGATGATGCAGCACGAAGGCGGCGCCTTCCCTGATGTCGGCCAGCGGATGGCGGCGCGGCACGGGCGCGCGGGCGGGCTCGGCGATGCCGGCCAGGCAGACGGCTGCGACCAGCGAGAGCGCAGCGGCGCAGCCGAAGGCGGGCGCGCCGCCGATCCAGCCGACCAGCACGCCGCCGAGCGCGGGCCCCGCGGCGAAGGCGACGGTACGGGCAAGCTCGATGCGCGCATTCGCAGGCGCCAACTGGGCGGGGGCGACCAGGCTCGGCACCAGGGCCGGCGCGGCGACGCTGAACACCACCGTGCCGCACACCGCTGCGAATCCAAGCGCGGCCAGCAACGGCAGCGTGAGCGCGCCGGCCGCGAAGGCGATGAGGATCGCGAGCAGCGCCAGCGCGCGAAGCATCTCTGCCAGCGCCATCAGCAGCCGTCGCGACATCCGGTCGGCGAGCAGCCCCGCAGGGATCGCGAACAGCACGAAGGGCGCGGTCAGCGCCGTCTGCAAGAGTCCAGTCTCGCCCTCGCCGACACCGAGCGCGAGCACCGCGACGATCGGCGCTGCGGCGAGCGCGATCTGCTCGGCCGATTGCGCGGTGAGGTTCGACCAGGCGAGGCGGTGGAAGGCGGCGGGCAGGGCGGGCGAGGGAGTCATGAAGAGGAACCTGATGTGATGATGTGGCCATCATCGCCGCTCAGCCTCCCTGCGCCCACCCGCTTCCTGATCTCCGGCATCGGCCGTCGTGCTGCGGACGGCCTACGCCGCGGTCGGTGCCTCGGCCAATCCCCATTCCGGCGGCAGCGTGCGGAACGCCAGATGCGTGCCGGCATTCAGCGGCGCCGTCTTGAAGCCGAACCGGTGCCAGGCCAGCGCCAGCGCATGCTGGGTGTAGATCGAGATGTGGCCGTTGCGCGGCGCGATGTACCACCAGGACATGCCCTGGCTGTCGAAGTCGTCCGGCTGGGTCAACGTCGAGTAGAACACCGCGCCCGGTTCGGCCACGCAGGCCGCCATGGCTCCGATCGTCGCCAGCGGATCGGGCACGTGCTCCAGCGTCTCGAAGCAGGTGACGAGATCGAACTTGCGATCGGGTTGGGTTGCGTGCTCGGCCACCATCGGATCATAGGTGATCGCTTCCGCGAAGCCTTGAGCGCGCAGGCCGGTGCAGAACAAGTCGTTGCCGCCGCCGAAGTCGAGCACCCGCATTCCGGCCTTGTGTGGCGCCCAGAAGCGGGCCACGGCCGCCGCATTGTCGGTTGGCCGCTTGATCCGATAGTCCGGATCCACGGCTTCGTAGCCGTCGTTGTAAATGTGGGTCTTGAACTGCTCGATGCTCCAGTCGTCGAAGGCGTCCGTGAACAGGAAGCCGCAATCCGCGCAGCGCCGGTAGTAGATGGGCACGCCGGCCAGCGGCGGGCGATGGGCATGGGCCGTCTGGCAGGGGCGGTTCATGTCGACCACGCCGTAGAGATTGGCAGGACCGTCACAGATCTTGCAAGGCACGGGCGCGTTCGTGACCGGTCGGAGCCCGAGTTGGGTAGAGAGCATGGTGGATCCCGTCAGTGGGGTAGTGGGACCCGTCGCCGATGGGCCGCCTCGAGGAGGCGGGCCGCGAATCGGCAGGGACGAGCTTTCGCAATGATGAAGCGGTATCGGAGGATTTCCAGCATCTCTATGTGGCACCGCCACATGGGCAAGTCGCACTTGCAAGTAAGTTGCATTAAACGTCGGTTTCGTCCAGGATAGCGCCATGGACGCAAAATCGTCAGACCTTTCGCAACTGCACGCCATGGTTCCGCCGAGCGACCGCCTGAACGGAGGCTGGCGCGGTGAGCGCGGCGATCCGTCTCTCGGCGACATGTTCGCGACGGTACGAACCGCGACAAAAGGGTCGCTCTGGCGCAAGCTGCTGGCCTTTCTCGGACCCGGTTACCTCGTCGCCGTCGGCTATATGGACCCCGGCAATTGGGCAACGTCGCTGGCCGGCGGTGCCAAGTTCGGCTACGTCCTGCTCTCGGTCGCGCTGCTGTCCAACCTGATGGCGATCGTGCTGCAGTCGCTGTGCACGCGGCTCGGCGTCGCCACCGGCCGCGACCTCGCCCAGGCCTGTCGCGACTCTACCCCGCGCTGGGTCTCGGTGCCGCTTTGGCTGTCGGCGGAGATCGCGATCACGGCCACCGACCTCGCGGAAGTGATCGGTACTGCGATCGGTCTCAGCCTGCTGTTCGGGCTGCCACTGTCGATCGGCGTCTGCGTCACCGCACTCGATGTCTTCCTGATCCTGGCGCTGCAGGCGTTCGGCTTCCGCTGGATCGAGGCGTTCGTGGTCGCGCTGCTCGGCATCATCGCGCTGTGCTTCGCGATCCAGATCGCGATGGCGCAGCCGGACTGGGCCGAGGTGGTGAAGGGCTTCGTTCCCAGCGGACAGCTGATCGCCAATCCGGAGATGCTCTATCTGGCGCTCGGCATTCTCGGCGCCACCGTGATGCCGCACAATTTGTATCTCCACTCGGGCCTGGTCCAGACTCGCGGCTACGGCGACAGCCCAGAGGACAAGCGCGAGGCGATCACGCTCTCCACGATCGATTCCACCATCGCGCTGTGCCTGGCGCTGACCATCAACGCCTCGATCCTGATCCTGGCGGCGGCGACGTTCCACCGCACCGGACAACGCGACGTCGCCGAGCTTGACCAGGCGTATTCCTTCCTGGCGCCGCTGCTCGGGTCGACGCTGGCGCCGACGCTGTTTGCGATCGCGCTGTTGTGCTGCGGCCTGAATTCGACGATCACCGCGACACTGTCCGGCCAGATCGTGATGGAGGGCTTTCTTCACTGGCGGATCGCGCCCTGGCTGCGCCGGCTGATCACCCGCATGATCGCAATCGTGCCGGCCGTGGTGGTGACGATCTGGGCCGGCGAGAAGGCGACCGGGCAGCTCCTGATCCTCAGTCAGGTCGTGCTCAGCCTGCAACTGCCGTTCGCCATCGTGCCGCTGGTGCTGCTCACCGCGAGCCGGGCCAAGATGGGGCAGTTCGTGGCGCCGCGCTGGCTGACGGCGATTGCGACCTTGATCGCGGTGGTGATCATCGCGCTCAACGCCAAGCTGGTGTGGGATCTGGCCACTGGATGATGAGGAGAGGCGAATAGCGAGTGGGGAGTAGCGAATAGAGCGCTTCGAACGTCCCTATTCGCTACTCCCCATTCGCTATTCGCCTCCTCCTAGTCCTGCGGCTCTGGCGCGGTGTCGCCTTCGGCATCCACGCGCAGCCAGCCGGCAGCCGCGAGCCGTTGTTGCGGCAGATAGCGGCTCTTGTAGTCCATCTTCTTCGAACCCTCGATCCAATAGCCGAGATAGACGTAGGGCAGGCCCTGGCGCCGCGCCCGGGCGATGTGGTCGAGGATCATGAAGGTGCCGAGCGAGCGCGTGGTCTCCGACGGGTCGAAGAACGAGTACACCATCGACAGGCCATCGCTGAGCACGTCGGTCAGGGCGACCGCGACCAACTCGCCGCCCCTGGCGTTCGGCCCGTTGCTCAGATTGCGGCGGCGGTACTCGATGATTCTCGTCTCGACATGGCTGTCCTCGACCATCATGGCGTAGTCGAGCACCGTCATGTCGGCCATGCCGCCATGGCGATGGCGCTGATCGAGATAGCCGCGGAAGATCGAATATTGCTCGGAGGTCGGCACGGCGCTGCGCTGCTCGCCGACCAGATCGGAGTTGCGCGCGAGCACCTTCCGGAAGTTGCGCGAGGGGCGGAATTCGTTGGCGATCACGCGGACGGACACGCAAGCGCGGCACTGGTCGCAGGCCGGCCGGTAGGCGATCGACTGGCTGCGACGGAAGCCGCCATGGGTGAGAAGGTCGTTGAGATCGGTCGCCTTGTCGCCGACCAGATGCGTGAACACCTTGCGTTCCTGCCGGCCCGGCAGATACGGGCAGGGCGAGGGCGCGGTCAGGTAGAATTGCGGGGTGTCACGCGAATGCTGGGTCAAGGAACGTCGTGAGCCTCCGAGGCGATCATCAACAGAATTGCGCTCCGGAGGCGGCCGGTCAATCGCTTTTGCTGTGCCACCGGACGTCTCATCAGGTACGAGCCGGTTCAGTCAGTTGCGAGCGCACAGACGTGTTGATCACGACGGTGCCGAGCACGAAATCGTGCAGCAGCCGGCGGCGGCTGTTGAACAGTCCGACCAGCAGCACGAGCGGCGACAACACCGAGACCGAGATCCAGAAGCAGACGGCATGCACGGCACCGAGCACAAAGTAGCCCGGCGCGCCGTACCAGGTCCGCACCTCCAGATCCATCACCCGCATGCCGATCGTCGCCGAGTTCGGCCCGCCGATCGTTGCGCCGTAGTAGACGATGGCCCAGATCACTGAAGCCGGCGACACCAGCCAGAACAACGCCCAGCCGAGACCCAGCGTGACCACGCCGAACACGGCAATGAAGATCACCGCCAAGATCACCGGGACCGAGAGCACCAGGAGATCGATCAGGAATGCGATCATCCGCCGCGTCAGCACGCCGCGAAACAATTCCGGCTGCTGATAGGGATCGTAGGCGTGCGGCCGAGCACCGGGACCGTCATTGCTATCGCCTGAACCCATATACGCCATGAATAAGCCCTCCGGATTGGCACCCAGCACATGGGAACCCGACTTGCGCTTGCAAGGGCCGTTCTTGCAGGAGGCGCGGCAAATTTCCGGCCATTTCGCGACTTCTGAGCCCTCTCCGCGACCCGGCGGTTCGCGCACGCGAAAGGATCGGCGTGCTCAAAGACCGGCGGGTCCCGAAAGATCCCAGCGCCTCCTCAACGCTGCTGCCGCAGCCGTTCGGCGGCTTGCGGGGCGAAATAGGTGAGCACACCGTCGGCGCCGGCGCGCTTGAAGGCCAGCAGGCTCTCCATCATCGCCCGATCGCCGTCGATCCAGCCATTGTTGGCGGCCGCCGCGATCATCGCGTATTCGCCCGACACCTGATAGGCGAAGGTCGGCATGCTGAACGTGTCCTTCACGCGCCTGACGACGTCGAGATAGGGCATGCCCGGCTTGACCATCACCATGTCGGCGCCCTCGGCGATGTCGAGCTCGACCTCGCGCAGGGCCTCGTCGCTATTGGCGCTGTCCATCTGGTAGGTGCGCTTGTCGCCGGTGAGCGTCTTGGCCGAGCCGATCGCGTCGCGGAACGGGCCGTAGAAGGCGGATGCATATTTGGCTGCATAGGCCATGATCTGCACGTCGAGGAAACCGGCTTGATCCAAAGCCTGGCGGATCGCGCCGACCCGGCCGTCCATCATGTCCGACGGCGCAATGATGTCGCAGCCGGCCTCGGCCTGGACCAGGGCCTGGCGCACCAGCACGGCGACGGTCTCGTCGTTGAGGATGCGGCCGTCCCGGATCAGGCCGTCATGACCGTGACTGGTGAAAGGGTCCAGCGCGACGTCGCAGAGCACGCCGATCTCAGGGAACTCCTTCTTGATCGCGCGCACCGCCTGGCAGACCAGGTTGTCCGGGTTGCAGGCCTCGGAGCCGTGCTCGTCGCGCAGCGACGGCTCGGTATAGGGGAACAGTGCGATGCAGGGGATGTCGAGCCTAACCGCGCGTTCGGCATCGCGGACGATCTCGTCGACGCTCAGCCGCTCCACGCCCGGCATCGAGGCGACGGTGCTGCGGGTCCGGTCGCCCTGCACCACGAACAGGGGCCAGATCAGATCGTCGGTGGTGAGCACGTTCTCGCGCACCAGCCGGCGCGCCCATTCGGCCTTGCGGTTGCGGCGGGGGCGGATGGTCAGCTCGAGCGCCGGTGTCGGTGCAGTGGCCGGGTTGCGCGCGGTGTCGCGCAGGTCGATCGGGCGGCCGAATTTGATCGCCATGGGGTGCTGGCTCCTTGAGCTGGCCGGCGAGCCGGATTTGATTTGTTGTAATTCCAACAATCTGTAGCACTTCGGCCGTCGCCCGTCACTTGACCTGACGCAAGCGGCCCGGTTGATTTCCTACCCGGTTGCTTTCACGGTGCCGGCCGGCCAAGAATCGCCATGCTCCTGGTCTTGAGAGGCCCCAATGACGACCATCCTGTTCTGCTCGAGCTGCCATGGCTGAGATTCCCTCGGCGCGAGATCTGGCACGTGACAACGCCGCCATGTCGATTGCCGCCATGTCCTCGGATCGGCGCGAGAGCGACGACAATGTCTGGACGCGGCGGCTCGTGCTGTTTTTGCGGGTCATGGCCATGCTCTCGATCGCCAAGGGCCTGTACCACTGGGCCCAGGTGACCGGCTTCATCGGCGGCGAGGACGACGCGTTCGAAAACCAGGCGATGGCCTGGCAGGCTGCGACGGTCTATTTCGCGGTCATCGAGCTCGTCGCCGCCGTGGGCCTGTGGCTGGCCACGCCGTGGGGCGCCGTGGTGTGGCTCACCACGGTGGTGTCGATGGCGGTGATCGAGCTGATGTTTCCGGGCATCTACGGCGGCAATCTGCTGGTGGTCGCGGGCGAGGCAATCATGCTCGCCGCCTACCTCGTGCTGGCCTGGATGGCGGCCCGGGAGCGGCCACCATAGGTCGTGCGGAAAATTCGTTGCACGCTGTAAATCTTTTCAGCGCCATGCAAGTAATGTTTCGAACACCTTAAGAGCGCCTGCCACAGCTGTTACAGAGACCTTAGCGGCGCTACCCAAGCGTGTTTTGGAATGCGACAGGTGGGTGAAACAGAGCGCGAACATCGCGCCTCGACCGTCAACGGACTATTGCAAAAGCCTCTGTAATTACTGAATTAAAAGAGGATTCACTCTCCGCGATTCATTCTCTCTTTATGCTCTTATTTAAGGCGATCTTCAAAGCACGCCCCTTAAGTTCGTTCTATCAGACGGGACAAAAGTTTCGTCGAATAAGTCGACAAAAACGACGACAGGGGAAGTGTCATGATGAAAGCCGTTGCGACGGCCGTGGAGACTGCTGCGCCGGGCCAGGGCGGCACCGTCCAGTCGCTCTATCTGGAAGCTCTGACGCTGGTGGAGCGGCTGCATCGCCGCCTGCTCGACGTCATCAAGGACGAGTTCGACCGCCGTGGTCGTTCCGACATCAATTCGGTCCAGGCGCTGCTGCTCTATAACATCGGCGACAAGGAGCTGACCGCGGGCGAGCTGCGCACGCGCGGCTACTATCTCGGCTCCAACGTCTCCTACAACCTGAAGAAGCTGGTCGAGCTCGGCTTCCTCGATCACCAGCGCTCGCGCGTCGATCGCCGCTCGGTCCGCATCCGCCTGACCCCGCAGGGCCAGGAGATCCGCCGCATCGTCGACTCGCTGTATCAGAAGCACGTCAAGACCGTGGAGCAGGTCGGCGGCATTTCCAGCGAGGAGTTCTCGACGCTGAACAAGTCGCTGCATCGTCTCGAGCGGTTCTGGACCGATCAGATCCTCTATCGCCTCTGAGCAGGCCTCATCGTCTCGGTTGAGCCGGCTCCGACCTCGAGAGCCAAGACCGGACAGTCGTTGATCGTCTGGAAGTCGTTCTTGCGCCGGCCCCTTCGGCCGGCGCTTTTTCGTGTTCGTTTGGCAAAATCCCCGGTCCGAATTGGAACCAATCAAGGCTCCTGGGCTTATGTCCTTGGACCGGAGGTCGGACCATGCTGCACGATGCCGGAATGCAAGTCATGAACGTGGCGATGGTCGGCGATGCTTATGCCATCGCCTCCAACTATCTGCGTCTCTCTGGCGAGATGCCGGAGGAGTTCACGCCGAACGAAAGACTTGTCGACATCATCGTTCAACTGATTCACCGCGGAGAATTCAACAAGCTCAAGCTCGCCAACAAGGCGATTTCGATGTTCAAGTCTGCCTGACGGCCTGACGTTCAAGAGGGGATGATATGGAAGCCGCCATCGATCGCATCATGCACACCTACGACCTGCTGGCGAACCGCACCGCTGCGGCGAGCGACGAGGCGCGCCGCAAGGTGAGCGCCTACATCCAGACGCTGTTCGAAGCCGGCGAGCGCGACCCGCATCGTCTCACCGTGTGCGGCCTGACCTATCTTCGCCAGCTCGACGGTCGCGTCGATCCGGTGAAGGCGGGCTACACCGGCCTCTGATGTCTTCGGCGCGAGATTGCTCGCGCGACGCTTGCCTCATGATACCGACAACCTGTATGAGACCATCCGGTTTCATGCAGGTTGTTTATTTTTGGGGGATCGATGCGTTTGGTGTCCCGAGTTATTGCCACGGCGGGAATCTTGGCCTTCGCGTGCGGAGAGCTGAGTCTGCCTACGAGGAGCATGGCTGAGACGGTCTGGCCCCAGAAGGGACCGAACAGTCGAGAAGCGCTGGCAAGAATAGGCGCCTGCGTAGAGACGACGATTACGAAAATTGCTGGTCGGTTCGATGAGCCGCTGTCGCCGACCCCGTTCAAACTCGGCGAGAAGCTCGAGGAGCATGGTGAGCCCATGATGGATCAGGGCGTCCACTTGCTGTACCAGAACGGCGCCGAGCAGATCGACGCGGAGTGGAATGCCGCCGTCGCCCATTCCAAGTTGGGCGATGCCGTGCGGCTCTGCACCGTCTGGAAGCCGAAGAAATGCCCGCCCGGCGATGATCGGGGGCGAATCTACAAGGCCACAAATCTCCGGACCAAGGGAACGTGGCAGATGTCGGAAAGCTGGCACTCCTGCGGCGGGGCCTGAGCAGGGGGCTTGCTCCAGCGGCCGTCCACCATATCTGGCGCAAATATCCGGTTTGACCCGCAACCGCTTGGTCTGTCCCTTGGCCTGCCGCCGCCCGTATGGTAAGGGCAGGGGTCTTTTCCGACCGCCTTCACTGAACCGACCGCCGGCCGCCTAAGGCCTTGCGGACGTGGAGATATTCCGCCGATGACCGCTTCCAGCGCCAAGCCCGCCTCGTCAGTCGATTCCTTCTTTTCCGCCACCCTGGCCGAGGCCGATCCCGAGATCGCCGCCGCCATCAAGGGTGAGCTCGGTCGGCAACGGCACGAAATCGAGCTGATCGCCTCGGAGAACATTGTCAGCCGCGCGGTCCTGGAGGCCCAGGGCTCGGTGATGACCAACAAGTACGCGGAAGGGTATCCGGGAGCGCGCTATTACGGCGGCTGCGAATGGGTCGACGTCGCCGAGAACCTCGCGATCGACCGCGCCAAGAAGCTGTTCGGCGCCAATTTCGCCAACGTCCAGCCGAACTCGGGCAGCCAGATGAACCAGGCCGTGTTCCTGGCGCTGCTGCAGCCCGGCGACACCTTCATGGGCCTCGACCTCGCCGCCGGCGGCCATCTGACCCACGGCTCGCCGGTCAACATGTCCGGCAAGTGGTTCAAGGCCGCGCATTACACCGTTCGCCGCGACGACCAGCTGATCGACATGGATGCGGTGGCGAAGCAGGCTGAGGAAGTGAAGCCGAAGCTGATCATCGCCGGTGGCAGCGCCTATTCGCGCCCGTGGGACTTCAAGCGCTTCCGCGAGATCGCCGATAGCGTCGGTGCGTACCTGCTGGTCGACATGGCTCACTTCGCCGGCCTCGTCGCCGGCGGCGTCCATGCCTCGCCGGTGCCGTATGCCCACGTCACGACGACGACGACCCACAAGTCGCTGCGCGGCCCGCGCGGCGGCCTGATCCTGTGGAACGACGAGCAGTTCACCAAGAAGTTCAACTCGGCGATCTTCCCGGGCCTGCAGGGCGGCCCGCTGATGCACGTGATCGCCGCCAAGGCGGTGGCGTTCGCCGAGGCGCTGCGGCCGGAGTTCAAGACTTACGCGAAGAACATCGTCGAGAACGCGAAGGCCCTGGCGGAATCGCTGCGCGCCCACGGCTTCGACATCGTCTCCGGCGGCACCGACAACCATTTGATGCTGGTCGACCTCCGGCCCAAGGGGCTGAAGGGCAACATCTCGGAGAAGGCCCTGGTCCGCGCCGGCATCACCTGCAACAAGAACGGCATCCCGTTCGATCCCGAGAAGCCGTTCGTCACGTCCGGCCTGCGCCTCGGCACGCCGGCGGCGACCACCCGCGGCTTCGGCGTCGCCGAATTCCAGCAGGTCGGCAGCCTGATCGCCGAGGTGTTGAACGCGATCGCGCAGGCGCCGGACGGCAGCGCGCCGCTGGTCGAAGCCGCGGTCAAGCAGAAGGTGAAGGCGCTGACCGACCGGTTTCCGATCTACCAGTAAGGCTTGAAGCCACAATGCGCTGCCCGAGCTGCAACAGCCTCGATACGCAGGTGAAGGACTCCCGCCCCACCGAGGATTCCTCGGTGATCCGGCGGCGGCGGGTCTGCGTCACCTGCAATTTCCGCTTCACGACCTTCGAGCGGGTGCAGCTGCGCGAACTGACCGTCATCAAGCGCAACGGCCGTCGCGTGCCGTTCGACCGCGACAAGCTGATGCGCTCGGTGCAGATCTCGCTGCGCAAGCGCTCGGTCGATCCGGAGCGGGTCGAGAAGATGGTGTCGGCGATCGTGCGCGAGCTCGAGAGCGGCGGCGAGTCGGAGGTGTCCTCGGAGGCGATCGGCGAGATCGTGATGGAGCATCTGCGCGATCTCGACGACGTCGCCTATGTCCGCTTCGCCTCGGTCTACCGCAATTTCCGCGAGGCCAAGGATTTCGAGGCCGTGCTCGGCGAGCTCTCGGCCGAGGACGAAGCACCGCGCCTCGCGCCGGTCCGCAAATGATCTTCCGGGTTCTGGTCGATCAGGTCGGCGAGAAGCTGAAGGCGCAGAAGGACGCCGACCGCCGCTTCATGCAGCTCGCGCTGTTGCTCGGCCGTCGTGGGTTGGGGCGGACTTGGCCCAATCCCGCCGTCGGCGCCGTCGTGGTCAAGGACGGCGTGATCGTCGGCCGCGGCTGGACCCAGCCCGGTGGACGCCCTCATGGCGAGCCCGAGGCCTTGAAGCGCGCCGGCGAGGCCGCCAAGGGCGCCACCCTCTACGTGACGCTCGAGCCGTGCTCGCATTTCGGCAAGTCGCCGCCTTGCGTGGACGCGGTCATCGCAGCCGGAATCAACCGCGTCGTCTCGGCGATCGAGGACCCCAATCCCGAGGTCGCAGGGCAGGGGCATGCTAAGCTGCGCGCCGCGGGCATTCAGGTCGAGGTCGGCCTCTGCTCGGCGGACGCCAAGCGTGATCATGCCGGCCATTTCCGCCGCATCAGCGACGGACGGCCGCACGTGATCCTGAAGCTCGCGGTCTCCGCCGATGACAAGATCGCAGCCGCCGGCAACAAGCCGGTGGCCATTACCGGCGAGGCAGCACGGACGCGCGTGCATGTGCTGCGGGCCCAGAGCGACGCCCTCCTGGTCGGGGTGCGCACCGCGATCGCCGACGATCCGCTGCTGACCTGCCGGCTGCCGGGCATGGAATCCCGCTCGCCGGTCCGGATCGTGCTCGATCCGATGCTCCGGCTTCCGGCCGCGAGCCGATTGATGCAGTCCGCGCGCACGACGCCGCTCTGGCTCGTCGCGTCCGAGGTGGCCGAGCCGGCTACCGCGACCCGGCTGGGCGCCGCCGGTGCGCAGGTGATCCGTGTCCCGCCGCAGGCCGACCCGTCGGCGCTGGAGCCGCCGGCCGTGCTCAAGGCGCTGGCGGAACGCGGCGTCACGCGTCTGATGATCGAAGGCGGCAGCCGCGTCGCATCATCTTTCATGGCAAGCGGCCTGGTCGATGAGATCTGGCTCCTGCGCGGCCCCGGCGAGATCGGAGCTGACGGGATCGCTGCGCTGGACGCATTGCCGCTGACCGCAATCACGCAGTCGCCGGCCTATCGCGTTCGTGCTAGCGAGACGCTCGATCCCGATACCCTTACGATTTACGAGCGCGCCTAATGTTCACAGGCATCGTCACCGACATCGGCGAGATCGTCAGCCTGACGCCGCGGACCGAAGGAAAGCTGCATCGGCTGCGCATTGCCTGCCACTATGATCAGGCCGGCATCGCCGATGGCGCGTCGATCGCCAATAACGGCGTCTGCCTCACGGTCGTGCAGTCCGGCGTCACCGATGGAAAGACCTGGTTCGAGGTCGATGCCGCCGCGGAGACGCTGGCGCTGACCACCGCCAAGCACTGGCGCGTCGGCACGAAGCTGAACCTCGAGCGGGCGCTGAAGATCGGCGACGAGCTCGGCGGCCACATCGTCTCCGGCCATGTCGATGGCATTGCGACCATCGTCAGCCGAGAGAACCTGCCGGACATGGCGCGGTTCGTTTTCAGGACGACGCGGGATCTGGCGCGCTTCATCGCCACCAAGGGCTCAGTAACCCTCGACGGCGTCTCGCTCACGGTCAACACCGTCGACGAACTGGTCTTCTCGGTGCTGATCATTCCGCATACGCTGTCGGTCACCACGCTGTCGTCCTGGCAGGCCGGCAGCGAGGTCAATCTCGAGGTCGACCTGATGGCGCGCTATGCCGCGCGCCTCACGGAAATGAAGTAGCCTCGAAGGGGGCTTTCCGTCTTGGCTTTGCGGGCGCTCGCGCCTACAAGGCCAGCCCTCATGGCGAGGAGGCGCCGATGTGTCGTCTCGCAGCATGAGGCCGATTTCATCTCGCCCTTCGCGACGCGGCCGGATGGCCGCTCCATTGGGGCGAGGCACCTGAAGACAATGGAAACAGAACCATGGCAGACGCACGGCGCGCGCCGCTCAAAGACCAGACCGACATCTCCGGCGCCCGCGCGCTGATCGTCGAGGCCCGCTTCTACGATGACCTTCAGGACGCCCTGCTGGAGGGCGCCACCGCCGAGCTGAAGGCGGCGGGCGTGGGCTATGATGTTCTCACCGTCGCCGGCTCGTTGGAGATTCCGGCGACCATTGCCATTGCGCTCGATGCTGCCGCGAAGGCCGGCAAGCCCTATGACCTCGCGATCGCGCTCGGCTGCGTCATCCGTGGCGACACCATCCATTTCGAGATCGTGTCGCAGGAATCCTCGCGAGCCCTGATGGATCTGTCGGTGGCGCGCGGCCTGCCGCTCGGCAACGGCATCCTCACCGTCAATAATGAGGACCAGGCGTGGGCGCGCGCCCGCGTCTCCGAGATGAACAAGGGCGGCGATGCCGCCCGCGCCGCGCTCGCCGTGCTGCGCATCAAACGCCGTCTGGCGCGAGGCTGACATGGCCGAGAGCAGCAACAAGCCAATCAAGGGCCCGGTCCGTGCCGGCGACCGCAAGGCCAATCGCCGTGGCGCCGCCCGTCTCGCCGCCGTGCAGGCGCTCTACCAGATGGACATCGCAGGCGCCGGCATCAACGACGTCCTGGCCGAGTTCGAGAGCCACTGGCTCGGCAACGAGGTCGAGGGCGAGCAGTATCTGCCGGCCGAGGCTGCGTTCTTCCGCGACATCGTCTCCGGCGTGGTGCGCGACCAGACCAAGATCGATCCGGTGCTCGATACGGCGCTGGAGCGCGGCTGGCCGCTGCAGCGGATCGAGGCGATCCTGCGCGCGGTGCTGCGCGCCGGCGCCTATGAACTGGAGCGACGCAAGGACATTCCGGCGCGGGTCGTCGTGTCCGAATATGTCGACATCGCCCATGCCTTCGTCGAGCGCGACGAGACCGGCATGGTCAACGCGGTGCTGGAGCAACTCGCCCGGCAATACCGCGCCGACGAGATGGGGCCGAAGTAGCGATGGGCGGCGCCGGAGCACGATCGCTGCGAACCGGCGCGATGCCAGTCTCTTTCCTCGACTGTCATCACCCGCGACGGCGGGTGATCCCGTATTCCACAGACGTTCAAGGGATACGGAAGGGCCGCGGCGTACTGGATCGCCCGGTCGAGCCGGGCGATGACAGCAGAGTGTGGGGGACGAGCGCGTGACCCGCGAAGCCTCCGGCGAAGATTCCCTGATCGCCCGCTACTTCAAGCCGCTGGCGACCGACCCCGGCGCGTTCGGCCTCCTCGACGATGCCGCGATCATTCCGGCCAATGGTGACGACATCGTCGTCAAGACCGACGCCATCGTCGAAGGCGTCCATTATCTCGCCAACGATCCCCCCGACACCATCGCGCGTAAGGCGCTGCGGGTGAACCTGTCCGATCTCGCCGCCAAGGGTGCGGTGCCCGCCGGCTTCGTCCTGACGCTGGCGCTGCGCGAGAAGGACGACGCGTGGCTGTCGGAGTTCGCGCGTGGTCTCGGCGAGGACGCGGCGGCGTTCGGCTGTCCGCTGCTCGGCGGCGACACCGTGTCGACGCCCGGTCCCGTGATGATCTCGATCGCGGCCTGGGGGAGGTTGCCCAGGGGTCGGATGGTGCATCGCTTCGGCGCGCGTCCCGGCGACCGGGTGATGGTGACCGGGACCATCGGCGACGCCTTGCTCGGCCTGCGTATCCTGACGGGCACAGCCGAGGCCACGGCGCTGGCCGACGATGCCGCCGCGCGGGATATGCTGATCGGCCGTTATCGCACGCCGCAGCCGCGCAATGCGCTGGCCGCGGCCGTGAGAGACTGCGCGACCGCCTCGATGGACGTCTCTGATGGCCTCGCAGGCGACCTGACAAAGCTCTGCGCCGCCTCTTCCGTGAGCGCCGACATCGCGCTGTCCGATATTCCACGATCGCCGGCAGCGGCGAAGCTGCTTGCTGTCGGGGCCGCGCAGCTTGAAAGCATGATCTCCGGCGGCGACGATTACGAGATCCTCTGCACTGTTCCCGCAGCGCAATGCGCAGCGTTCCGTGCCGCAGCCGAGACGGCGGGCGTTGCCGTCACCGACATCGGCGCCATCGTCGAAGGGGCGCGAGCCCCGCGCTTCCTGGACGGGCAGGGCCGTCCCGTCACACTGACGCGTTTGTCCTTCAGCCACTTCTGACACCTATTTGCACCGCACAATGCGACCAAAGAAGCGTCTGAATTTGGAGCGGTTCAGGCGTCGCGGCGTTGCGTCATCATGGCGATTTTGGCAAGCTTCATGATGTTCGAGGCGGCTCCGCCCGGAGCGGCCTGACAGGGGGCGTGCGTCGCACCATCGCGGCGTGACGTAGTTAGAAAAAGCAAAGAGCCGAGGAAACTAAATGTCAGCTTTATGGGTGATCGTGCTCTGCGGAGCGCTGTCGATCGTCTATGCGATCTGGGCCACACAATCGGTGCTCAGCGCGGACGCCGGCAATGCGCGCATGCAGGAAATCGCGGCGGCCGTGCGTGAGGGCGCGCAGGCCTATCTTCGCCGCCAATATACGACGATCGGAATCGTCGGTGTCGTGATCTTCGTGCTCCTTGCGTATTTCCTCGGCATGCTCGTCGCGATCGGCTTTGCGATCGGCGCGATCCTCTCCGGCGCGGCCGGTTTCATCGGCATGAACGTCTCGGTGCGCGCCAACGTCCGCACGGCACAGGCGGCCATCACCTCGCTCGCCGGCGGCCTGGAGCTCGCCTTCAAGGCCGGCGCCATCACCGGTCTGCTCGTGGCCGGTCTCGCGCTGCTCGGCGTCACCATCTATTTCGGCATCCTCACCGGCTTCATGAAGCTCGCACCCGACAGCCGCACCGTCATCGACGCACTGGTCGCGCTCGGCTTCGGCGCCTCGCTGATTTCGATCTTCGCCCGTCTCGGCGGCGGCATCTTCACCAAGGGTGCCGACGTCGGTGGTGACCTCGTCGGCAAGGTCGAGGCCGGCATTCCCGAGGACGATCCGCGCAACCCCGCGACCATCGCCGACAACGTCGGCGACAACGTCGGTGACTGCGCCGGCATGGCCGCCGACCTGTTCGAGACCTATGCGGTGACCGCGGTCGCCACCATGGTGCTGGCGGCCATCTTCTTCGCCAAGTCGTCGCTGCTGACCAACATGATGACGCTGCCGCTCGCCATCGGCGGCATCTGCATCATCACCTCGATCGCCGGCACCTTCTTCGTCAAGCTCGGCGCCAGCCAGTCGATCATGGGCGCGCTGTACAAGGGCCTGATCGCGACCGGCGTGCTCTCGCTCGGCGGCGTCGCGCTGGCGATCGCCTGGCTGATCGGCTTCGGCAAGCTCGATGGCGTCGACTACACGGGCACGGCGCTGTTCATGTGCGGCGTGGTTGGCCTCGTCGTCACCGGCCTGATCATCTGGATCACCGAATACTACACCGGCACCGACTTTCGCCCGGTGAAGTCGATCGCGGCCGCCTCGGTCACCGGTCACGGCACCAATGTGATCCAGGGCCTCGCCATCTCGATGGAGTCGACTGCGCTGCCCGCGATCGTCATCATCGCCGGCATCCTGGTCACCTACAGCCTCGCCGGCCTGTTCGGCATCGCGATCGCGACCACGACGATGCTGGCGCTGGCCGGCATGATCGTCGCCCTCGACGCCTTCGGCCCGGTGACGGACAACGCCGGCGGCATTGCCGAGATGGCCGGCCTGCCCAAGGAGGTCCGCAAGTCGACCGACGCGCTCGACGCGGTCGGCAACACCACCAAGGCCGTCACCAAGGGCTACGCGATCGGCTCGGCCGGTCTCGGCGCGCTGGTGCTGTTCGCGGCCTATAACCAGGACCTGCAGTTCTTCATCGCGGATTCGGCGCACCATCCCTATTTCGCGGGGATCAAGCCGGACTTCTCGCTGAACAACCCGTATGTCGTGGTCGGCCTGCTGTTCGGCGGCCTGCTGCCGTATCTGTTCGGCGCGATGGGCATGACCGCGGTCGGCCGTGCCGCCGGCGCGATCGTCGAGGAGGTGCGCCGCCAGTTCCGCGAGAAGCCCGGCATCATGCAGGGCACCGACAAGCCGGATTACGGCAAGGCCGTCGACCTGCTGACCAAGGCGGCGATCAAGGAGATGATCATTCCCTCGCTGCTGCCGGTGCTGTCGCCGATCGTCGTCTACTTCCTGATCTACGCGATCGCAGGCGGTGGCGCGGCCGGCAAGTCGGCAGCGTTCTCGGCCGTCGGCGCCATGCTGCTCGGCGTCATCGTCACCGGCCTGTTCGTCGCGATCTCGATGACCTCCGGCGGCGGCGCCTGGGACAACGCCAAGAAGTACATCGAGGACGGCCATTTCGGCGGCAAGGGCTCCGATGCTCATAAGGCTGCGGTCACCGGTGACACCGTCGGCGATCCCTACAAGGACACCGCGGGCCCCGCGGTGAACCCGATGATCAAGATCACCAACATCGTGGCCCTGCTGCTGCTGGCGATCCTCGCGCATTGAGGCGCGCCGACGCGTCTTGACGAGCGAAGACCCCGCGGCGCGAGCCGCGGGGTCTTTTCATGAGGCTGTGTTGTTTGGTTGTTTGCTACTCGGCCGCGCGCTGCCGCGTCCGATAGCTCTGCAACGCGCTCTGCGCGGTCCGCGGCTGCAGTTGCGAGAAGCTCGCCAGATGCTGGTCGAGCTGCGGGCGCGCGCTGCCGCTGGCGCTGGCCTGCATGAACAGCAGCGTCGTCGTCGTGACCCACGACAGATCGAGCGCCTTGGCGAGCACCAGGAGCTGGTCCGGCTGGTTGCGCACGAAGGCGCGCTCGACCACGTCGAGCGGCAGCTTGCACATCAATGACAGCGCCAGCGTGACCTTGTCGAAGCTGGCTTCCTTGGCGAAGCCGTGCAGTTGCGCCTCGTGGAGCTGGCCGGTCGCGTGCAGCAGCTCGACATAGTCCCTGGCGGTGACGAAGTCGGCCGAGCGTGTCCGCGCGGCGGCATGCAGATGATCCGAAGCCTGCGCCACGGCGAGCTCGACGATCTCGGTCCGCGCCGCGTCGGCGCTGGCGAGCTGGCTGCGCACCGCGTCGGAGGCTTCGACGAACAGCCGAACCAGCACCTCGCGTGGGCTGTCGGGTCGACTCCAGAGTTTCAAGGCGAGGCCGGGATCGTCGGACGCCTTCGTCACCAGGCCGGAGAAGCCGTGATCGGAGAAGCGCGCGCCGCCATTGTTGGCGGTGTTCGAAACGACGGCCTGATTGCCGCGATCGACCAGAACGTCGGTGACGGATTCGGTGAGGATCTTGCGGTCGGAGATTGCGAGCAGATGCTCCTGGCCCTGGGTCTGCGCGGTCGCAACCAGGATCTCGTCGTCGAGCCGGTCGCTCTGGCGCAGCACGGGGCCTGCCACCGCAATCGTCTCGTCACTGGCGAGCAGCCGGAGCAGCCGCGGCGGTGCATCAGGCAGGACCGCGAGCCGGCTGCCGAGCTGCGCCCGCGCCGCAATGGCGACATTGTCGAGCAGCTTGGACAGCACGTGGTCGAACAGATCGACATGTTCTTCGTTGAAACTGCCCGAGCCCACGACGAACAGGTCGGTGACGCGCTCCAGGATCTCGGTGCGCCGGGAGACGTAGCGGCTGGCGAGAATGTCTTCGAGCTGATGGAGGACGCTGTTGGGCAAGGCACGGCTCACGCGATGGACGACGCCGACGCCTGCCCCTCGGACGATGATCGGACCGCATCCACGCGAGGTTGTCGGCCCGGCATCCGCCGACGGTATCTCGCAACCAGATCAAAGACACGCGGCTGCCACGTATCGCATCATCCCGCTTAAGGTGCCGTTACACCACGACCCCCCATTCCAATGCTCCGCCGAGATGCGGCGCCGCCGGGCCCAGGGCTATTTCACGTCCATCTGCAGGCCTTCCTTCTGGATGATCGACGCGAATTTGGCTGTCTCGGCTTGGACGAAGTCGCCGAACTGCTGCGGCGTGCCGTAATCGGCCCGCGCGCCCATCGCGGCGATATTCTTGCGGATGTCCTCGCGCTCCAGCATCGCCTTGACCTGCAGGTTGAGCGCGCTGACGATCTCGGGCGGGCAGGCCTTGGGCAGGAATACGCCGAACCAGGACGAGACGTCGAACTTGGCCAGCTCCGGCGCGCTTTCGCGCATCGTCGGCAGGTCAGGCGCATTGGCGCTGCGTTCCGGCGTGGTGACGCACAGGCCAGTCAGCTTGCCCTCCTGCACCTGCGGCAGCGATGGAAACAGATTATCGAACAGAATCTGAATGTCGCCGGCGAGGGCGGCCTGCAGCGCCGGGCCGGCGCCGCGGAACGGAATGTGCGTCATCTTCAGCCCGGTGAGCTGCAGGAACCAGGCGCCGGTCAGATGCGGGCTCTGGCCGACGCCGGACGAGGCGTAGTTCAGCTTGTCGGGATTGGCCTTCAGAAAAGCGATCAGCTCCGGGATCGACTTGAGGCCGGTCGAGGGATGCGCCGAGACGATGTTGGGGATGCGGATCATGTTGGAGACCGCCTGCAACTGATCCGGCTTGTAGGCGAGGTTGCGGAAGATCGAATAGGCGATCGCGTTGGGACCGGGGTTGCCGATCAGGACCGTATGGCCGTCGCCCTTGGTGTTGCGCGCGACCTCGGCGGCGCCGATCGTGCCGCCGCCGCCGGAGCGATTCTCGACCACCGCCGATTGTCCCCACGCCGTCTGCAGATGCGCGGCCAGCAAGCGTCCCATCACATCGGTGCTGCCGCCGGGCGCGGCGGGCACGATCAGCTTGACCGTCTCGGTCGGACGCCAGTCGGCGAGACTCGCGCGCGGCAGGATGGCGGCTGTGGACAGCGCGGCGGCTCCGGACAGCAGCTTGCGGCGCGACAGCGCGATACGAAGAGCCAATGATTCCTCCCTGCCTGTGTTTTGCGGCAGGGTAGGGAAGATTGCGGCGCCAGAGCAAGCAGGCGAATGGCGCACGAGCTGCGCCAATCAGCGCAGTTCACCGGCTTTGTGCCGTCACCCGGAAACATATTCCGGACCGCGGCGATCGGGCCCGGATCAGTTGAAGCTGAGCAGCTTGAACAGCGGCGTCAGGTAGCTGAGCTCCTGGCCGGAGGTCGGCGTCGTGCGGCTGACGAAGTCGAAGATCTTGCCGTCCTTCATACCGTAATTGGCGAGGCGGCGGACCTGGCGGTTCTTGTCGAAATAGATCGCAATGACGCGCTGATCGACCACCTTTTGGTTCATGAAGGCAACCGGGCGCTCGGCCCGCTGGGAGATGTAGTAGAACACCTCGCCGTCGAGCGTCGCCACCGTCGAGGGCGTGCCCATCACGATCAGCACCTGGTCCTGGCTGGCGCCGATCGGGATCTGCTCCAGCGCGCCCGGCGGCATGATGTAGCCCTTCTGGAACTGCTCGCCGGTGCAGGCGCCGAGCGCCAGGCAGGTCAGCGCGATCGCACCAAGGGTGCGCAGACGGGAGCTCAGGCCACGGGAGAGCAGGCGGGCAGTCGTTCGCATTGTCTGGGTCATCTTCTTCAGATCGGATCCCGTCCCCTTGCGTCGGGCAGGGCGTTGACGTACCGGGCAAACTTGCGGATTGCAACATGCCCCTGAACAGGGTCAGGGAAACTCGACCGCGGAACCGTCATGCTCTGGCCATTCAACCATCTCAGGAAATCCCGACCGTCCCCGCGCGGGACCATCGAGCCGATCTATGGCACGATCGTGGCACAAACCCGAGACCCGTTGTTTTATAGACACTTGAATGTCCCTGACACGGTCGACGGGCGGTTCGATCTGCTGATTCTGCACCTCTGGCTGGTGCTGCGGCGGCTGCGCGGGGTGGGATCGGACCTGTCGCAGGCGCTGTTCGACCGGTTCTGCGACGACATGGACGACAATCTGCGCGAGATGGGGGTGGGGGATCTCACCGTGCCCAAGCGGATGCAGAAGTTCGGCGAGGCGTTCTATGGCCGCACCGCCGCCTATGACCTTGCCTGGTCCGAGAGCGAGGCCCGGCTGGCGGACGCATTGCAGAAGAATATCTTGAACGGGGAGCATCCGGACAGCGCGGCCGGACTTGCCGCCTATGCGGCGCGGGTGGCCGCGCACCTCGCCGCTCTCGACGACAACAGGCTGCTCGGCGCCGGCTGGAGCTTCCCGCGGCCGGTTCAGCAGGACTAGCGACATGACCAGAGACAGAGACACCTCGCGCGAAACGGCGCGAGACCCTTCCAAGGACCCCTGGCGGGCACCGCCGGTGATCGTGGCGCAGATTCCGGATGCCGGCCTGCATCGCGAGATCGAGGCCGACGAGGCCACGCGCAACGCGCTCGCCGCGATTGCCGATCTGCGCGAGGTCATCTCGGCCCATGCCTCGTTCGACGTCGTCCAGAAGCGGGACGGCAAGGTGCATGTCGAGGGCCGTGTGCAGGCCCGGATCGGTCAGACCTGCGTCGTCACGCTGGATCCGATCGAGATCGAGATCGACGAGCCGATCGACCAGATGTTCGCCCCGCCGGAGCAGATTCCGGAGCTTGCCGATCTGGTCGAGGACGATCCCAACAGCGAGGTGGAGACGGCCGATCCGCCGGAGCCGATCATCGGCGGGCAGATCGATCTCGGCCGGCTCGCCGCCGACGCGCTGCTCCTGGGGATCGATCCCTATCCGCGCAAGCCGGGCGCCGTGTTCGAGCAGCCGGTGGCTGCGGCCGCCGAGCCGGAGGACCATCCCTTCGCGGCGCTGAAGGCGCTGAAATCGGCAGATGCCGCCGGGCCGGGCGCGGTCAAAGCGAAGAAAACGGGTGAGGATTGACGCGCCGTTGGGCAGGCCGGAAACGATCGATCCTGTCACAAAGCCTCTCGAAATCCTCTCAAGCTGCTGATTTCGATGGCAAAGGCGGGTCCCTGCCGGCCCCGGCCCGGCGCGGCGGTTGCAAAATGCATCGCTCCCGGGAGGTTGTTTCGACACGGAGAGACGCTATTGTCGCGCCCGGGTCGGGGTGCGACGAAAAGGCCCGGACGGCCTCTGGCCCGTCCATCGGCCGCGCAATGCCTCTGAACGACCGCCAAACACGGCCAACCAAGTCAAGGCCAAGACGAGACAAAGCTCGAGATCAGGTTTCCGGGACGTCATGCCTCAAAAGGTTCGAATCGCGCTGGACGCCATGGGCGGGGATTTCGGCGCGGCCGTCGTCATCCCCGGTGCCGCGATCGCGCTGAGCCGCCATCCGGATGCAGAGTTTCTGCTGTTCGGCGACAGTGCCAAGATCGTTCCCGAGCTCGACCGGCATCCGCGGCTGAAGGCGGTCTCGCGCGTCATTCACACCGATGTCGCCGTCAGCATGGAGGACAAGCCGAGCCAGGCGCTCCGGCGCGGCCGCAAGACCTCGTCGATGTGGCTCGCGCTCGAGGCGGTGAAGAAGGGAGAGGCCGACGTCGCCGTGTCCGCCGGCAATACCGGCGCGCTGGTGGCGATGGCGCGCTTCTGCCTGCGCACGCTGGACGGGATCGACCGGCCGGCTCTGGCCGCGATCTGGCCGACCGCGCGCGGCGAATCGGTGGTGCTCGACCTCGGGGCAACGATCGGCGGCGATGCCCACCACCTGGTCGCGCTGGCCGTGATGGGCGGCGCGCTGGCGAGCGTGCTGTTCAACAAGCCGAGGCCGACCGTCGGCCTTCTCAACATCGGTGTCGAGGAGATCAAGGGCCATGAGGAGATCCGCGAGGCGGCCGAGCAGCTGCGCGCGATGAACCTGCCGCAGCTCGACTATATCGGCTTCGTCGAGGGCGACGGCATCGGGAAGGGTGCCGCCGACGTGGTCGTGACCGAAGGCTTCAGTGGCAACATCGCCTTGAAGACGGCCGAGGGCACCGTCCGCCAGGTCACGGATTTCCTGCGCGGCGCGATCCAGGCGAGCTGGCTTGCCCGGATCGGCTATCTGTTGGCCCGCGGCGCCTTCGCCGCTTTGCGGGCCCGGCTCGACCCGCGCAAATCCAACGGCAGCGTGGTGCTCGGCCTCAAGGGCATGGTGGTCAAGAGCCACGGCGGAACCGATGCCGAGGGCTTTGCCTCGGCGGTCAGGGTTGGCTATGAGATGGCCCGCTACGATCTCCTGACCAAGATCAATCAAACACTCAATCCCGACGGCGGCGCGCCAGCGTCCGAACCCGTCGCCCAGGAGGCTGTCTCGTGACAATTCGTTCGGTCGTGCTCGGCTGTGGCTCGTACCTCCCGCAGCGGGTCGTGACCAATGCCGAGCTGGCAAGCCGCATCGAGACCTCGGACGAGTGGATCGTGCAGCGCACCGGCATCCGTGAGCGCCACGTCGCAGCCGACGGCGAGTTCACCTCGCATCTGGCGATCAACGCGGCTCGTGCCGCGTTGGCCGCGGCCGACGTCGATCCGCAGTCGATCGATCTGATCGTCTTGGGCACCTCGACCCCGGACAACACCTTTCCGGCGACTGCAGTGGCCGTGCAGAACGGCCTCGGCATCCATCATGGCGCGGCGTTCGACCTGCAGGCGGTGTGCTCGGGGTTCGTCTATGCGCTCGCGACCGCGGACAATTTCCTGCGCAGCCGCTCGTTCAAGCGCGCGCTGGTGATCGGCGCCGAGACCTTCTCGCGCATCCTCGACTGGAACGACCGCACCACCTGCGTGCTGTTCGGCGACGGCGCCGGAGCGCTGATCCTGGACGCTCAGGAGCAGGGCGGCACGGCAGCCGATCGCGGCGTATTGACCACGCATCTGCGCTCCGACGGCCGTCACAAGGCCAAGCTCTATGTCGACGGCGGTCCGTCCTCGACCCAGACCGTCGGGCATCTGAGGATGGAAGGCCGCGAGGTGTTCAAGCACGCCGTCGGCATGATCACCGACGTGATCGTCGACGCCTTCGATGCCACCGGCCTGTCGGCCGAGACCATCGACTGGTTCGTGCCGCACCAGGCCAACAAGCGAATCATCGACGCTTCGGCGCACAAGCTGCACATCGCGCCGGAGAAGGTGGTATTGACGGTCGATCGGCATGGAAATACCTCCGCTGCCTCGATCCCGCTGGCGCTCGACGTGGCCGTCAAGGACGGCCGCATCAAGAAGGGCGACGTGGTCTTGCTGGAGGCGATGGGCGGCGGCTTTACCTGGGGCTCGGCTTTGGTGCGCTGGTGAGCCTGCCGCGCGGCGGGATTACGCCTGAGATTGGCACTACGGCCTGTACTTCTATTCACGCTGCTGTTGACCACCGCCGCTTAACCTCTTAATTTCCGGAGCGAATTATTCGCCGTGAGTTTGGGGCAGGCGATGGCGGGAACCGGAAAAACAGTCACACGCGTCGATCTCTGCGAGGCAGTCTACCAGAAGGTGGGACTGTCGCGGACGGAGTCGTCTGCGTTCGTCGAGCTGGTCTTGAAGGAGATCACCGACTGCCTCGAGCGCGGCGAGACGGTCAAGCTATCGTCCTTCGGGTCGTTCATGGTGCGCAAGAAGGGACAGCGCATCGGACGAAACCCGAAGACCGGCACGGAAGTGCCGATCTCGCCGCGGCGGGTCATGGTGTTCAAGCCGTCCGCGATCCTGAAGCAGCGCATCAACGGCCAGCAGGGCAGCGGCAAGATGAACGGCGAGGCCAGCGCCGAGTTCGGCGCCGAGCCGGATTAGGGTCGAGGCCGTCGCCCCGCCGCATGTCGGCAGGGCCGTGCCGAACGCGTATCGTTCGTCCCGCGTATAGTTCGTCCAATCTTTTCAGCGTAGTCTCCCACTTTCTTGTCAGCACGGTCGAAGGGGAACGGGCATTTGGACAAGGCGCCGGATGCGTTTCGGACGATCAGCGAGGTCGCGCAGGAGCTCGACATTCCGCAGCACGTGCTGCGGTTTTGGGAGACCCGGTTCGCCCAGATCAAGCCGATGAAGCGGAGCGGCGGCCGGCGCTATTACCGGCCCGACGACGTCGACCTGCTCAAGGGCATCCGGCGTCTGCTCTATGGCGAAGGCTACACCATCAAGGGTGTGCAGCGCATCCTGAAGGAGCACGGCGTCAAATCGGTCCAGGGACTGGCCGACAGCTCCGCCGCGGTCTCGTTCGGCGCGATGGAGGAGACGCTCGGCCAGGCGATGATGGAAGAGGAGCCGATCGGCGAGGCCGAGGTCGAATCGGAGGACGAGGAGGAGGAAGCTTCCGACGAGGAGGGCATCGACTTCCGCTTCGTCGACACCGAGGACGACATCCTCGACACCTTCCGCGTCGGCCCACCGACCCGCGCCGGCATGAAGCCGGAGGAGCGGGAGAAGCTCCAGGGCGTGCTCAAGGAGCTGCTCGACTGCCGCGCGCTGCTCGACCGGGCGATGAGGGAGGTCTGAGGGGGCTGGTCGTCAGAATGCGCCAGCATGGCGGCAGGTGTCCGTTGCATTGAGCCACGCCGAGCAGCCGCGAGTCGGCTGTGCACCCTCCACCGTTCTGGAAGGGGGCGAAGGGCGACGATCTCCGCTCCATCCGATCACGCCATGAAACCCTTCCGCCGTGCCTTGCATCCCGCCCCGATCACGGCTAGAGGAACGGCCATCGGAGCGTGGCGCAGCCCGGTTAGCGCACTAGTCTGGGGGACTAGGGGTCGTGGGTTCGAATCCCGCCGCTCCGACCATTTTCTCAAATCGCTGTATTTGACGTCGGCCGATGCGGTTTTGCGCGCACCTGCCACGACCGCTTCGTCCGTGAGATTGGCTTTTCAAGCTGCAGACCGCCCCCTAAACTCCCCGAACTGGGCGCCGCTGGACACTGTTCGAGCCGGCTCGTTTCATTTGTGAACTTTGTTGCCGAGACTTCCCTCATGGACGCCGCCGTCGCCGACATCTCCTTTGGGCATTTCGAGAACGCCGAGCAGATCGCCTTCTGGAACGGTACGGGCGGCGGGCGCTGGGTCGCGCGCCGCGCCGAGATCGATGCGCTGCTGGCGCCGGTGCAGGAGGCGCTGCTGGAGCGCGCGGCAATTCAGGCGGACGAACGGGTGCTCGACATCGGCTGCGGTTGCGGGGCGACCTTGATCGCGGCTGCCGAGAAGGTCGGCCCCGGCGGCAGCGTGCTCGGCCTCGACGTGTCCGCAGCCATGCTGACCGCGGCCCACGAGCTCGCCCCTGCCGATGCGCCGGTGAGCTTCGTGCAAGGCGACGCCATGGTGCACCACTTCAAGGCCGCGAGCGCCGATCTCGTGATCTCGCGCCTCGGCGTCATGTACTTCGCCAATCCGGTGCGCGCCGTGCTCAACATCCGCAATGCGTTGCATTCGGAGGGGCGCGTCGCGTTCGCCTGCTGGGGCGAGCTGCGCGACAACCCGTGGGCGCTGGAGCCGCTGCAGGCGGCCTATGACCACGTGCCGAAGCTGCCGGGCTTGCCGCCGCACGCGCCGGACGATTTCGCGTTCGGTGCTCCCGAGTGGATGGAGACGGTGACGACCGATGCCGGGCTGCGGCGCATCCGGCTCGAGCGTCACGACATCGCGCTCGACTTCGGCGCGGGCGCCGGCCTCGATAGCGCGGTGCAGACGGCGCTCGCGATCGGGCCCGCCGGCCGTGCCGTGGCCGGGCAGCCGTCCGAGGCGGTGGAGGCCGCGACGGCCGCCGTGAGGAAGGCGTTGGCGCGCTACGCCAAGGGCCCGGGCGTCATGGTGCCCGCTTCGTTCTGGACCGTGACGGCCGTCGATCCGTGAAAGTCGGTCTTGATCACTGCGTCCCGTGACAAAGTCGCAAGATCGGTCGAGCGCGTCATGTCCGCCTGCGCTTAGCTGCAGCCGCCACGGAGCAGGGAACGATGAAGGCGGCGCTGCGAAACTACCATGCGCGGATGCAGCGGGTGCTGGATCATATCGACCGGCATCTGGAGGATGATCTCGATCTGGACGCGCTGAGCAGCATCGCGGCCTACTCGAAATATCATTTCCACCGGCAGTTCACGGCGACCTTCGGTCTGTCCGTGAATCGCTACATCCAGCTCGCCCGCATGAAGCGGGCGTCCTATCAGCTGGCCTACAGCGATGCCCAAAGCGTCACCGAGGTCGCGATGGAGGCCGGCTACGACGCGCCGGACGCCTTTGCCCGCGCCTTTCGGCAACGGTTCGGGCAATCGCCGTCATCGTTCCGGAAATCTCCCGACTGGGAGCCGTGGCTTGCGGCCTTCGGGCCTCTCGACGACGCAAGGAGCAAGCTGATGCGGACGACCTATACCCCTGACGACGTGACGATTCGCGAGGTGCCGACCACGCCGGTGGCGATCATGGAGCATCGCGGCGACCCGGCCACGCTCGGCGCCACGATCCAGCGCTTCATCGCCTGGCGCAAGGCCGCCGGCCTGCATCCCCGAGCCAATCCAACCTTCACGGTCTGGCGCTCCGAGCGTCGCCCGGCCTCGCCTGCCGACTACAGCGTGGACCTTTGTGTCGGGACCGACCAGCCGGTCGAAACGCAGGACGCGACAATCAGGGCCGGCGTGATCCCCGGCGGACGCTGCGCGGTGCTGCGTGTCGTCGGCAACACCCACAATCTGGAGCCGGCCGCGCTGTTCCTCTATCGCGACTGGCTTCCGGCCAGCGGCGAGGAGGCGCGTGACTTCCCGATCTATTGCCAGCGGCTGAACTTCTTCCCGGAGGTTCCCGAGCACGAAATGGCTGCGGACCTGTTCCTGCCGCTGAAATAGCGCCTGACGGCCGGATCCATCCTAAAAACTTGCAGCCAGGAGCCTTCTCAACCTTCGAGCCCCGCAGAAGGCGGCTCTGAAGGGGAGAGGGGCCTTCGTTGGAGCGATTCCTGTTCCATTCGGGAACCGCGATCGGCCATGTCCGTTAACGATCGAGCAGCTCAATTGAGGCCCCACACCCTGACATTGAACCTTTGCGCGCACGCGCGCACCAAACCTGTGTTCGGCTCGTTGTGGAGCCGGTTCCAGGAAATTTCAGACTGACATCGGGGTTCACCCCGATGTGCTGTTCATTGTCGTTGAAGGAGGCGCGTATGGTCCTCAGGACTTTGAAAGTTTCGCTGTCCGTTTTCGCCGCTGCAACCTCGGTGGTATCGCTGTTTGCCGTCAGCTGGGTCGGTCTCGCACTGCTCGGCTACTGACAATTCACGCAACAAGGATCGAGGCGCATCTGTGCCTCGCGAGACGGAAAGCGCGCCCGGATCGAGACTGATCCGGGCGCGCTCGTTCTTGCCGATGCGAGAGGCGTTATGCGAAGGCCTTCTCCATCGTCTCGATCAGCACGCGGAACGACTTGTCGTGGCGCGTGATCGGCGGGATCGCCCGGGTGATGCCGAGCAGCTGATAGACCGCCATCTGCGCCGCGCGCACCGAGTATTCCACCGTGAACACGACGTCGTCGGGGATCTCGACGAACTGGCTGACGAAGGCGAGGTTCTTCGAGTTCGCCGGCACCGGCAGCGGCCGGTCCGCCTTGTTGCGCGGCATGAACATGCTGGTGATGTAGGGCAGGCGGCAGGGCACGCAGGTCGCCTGGTCGAACACCGAGAGATCGAAGTTGAGGTGGCCGCAGAGCTCCTTGAGAATGTCGGCGCCGCCGCAATCGGCCATCGCCTTCGGCACAAAATTGCCGATGCGATCGGGATGCAGCGCATAGCCCCAGAACACCTGCACGTCGGCAGGCTGATCGACGAAATGCGGCTGGTGATACAGCACGACCGACATCAGCCAGTTGGATTCGGTGAAGGTGACGAGCCCGCCGGTGCCGGCGGCGTTGCCGCTGAACGCCTCCATCGCGTCGAAGAAGCGCGGATTGCGGCAGGTGACGGTGAACGATTCCCAGCAGGATTCCGGTATCGATGAGTTGAACGCCGCGGGATTGCCAAAATCGGGGCGGTCCTTCGCGATCTTCTCCCACAGCGTCCAGCCCTGGCTGTCCTGCTTGGTGAGCCGCGGCGGCGGTGAATCCTGGGTGCCCAGGCTGGTCGCGTCCGTCATCGAGCCGTTCTGCAGGAAGACGAGATCGTCGCTCGACAGCGCAATCGTCTCCGGCTGGCCGTTGCGATCCAGCATCAGGCGCTTGACGACGTGCTTGCCGGCTTCCGTCGCGATCTCCATGTCGGTGACGTCGACGCCGCCAGCGAAATTCACGCCACGGCCCTCCAGCCATTTGACGAGCGGCACGACGATCGCGTCGTACTGATTGAACACGGTGCGCTTGACGCCAGCCAGCGTCTCGATGCGCGGAAACTCGTTCATGAAGCGATGCAGATAGCGCTTGAACTCGACCGCGCTGTGCCAGGGCTGGAACGCGAACGTCGTCTGCCACATGAACCAGAAGTTCGTGGTGAAGAACGGCGGCGACAGCCAGTCGGTGATGCGGGAGTTGCCGAGCTTCTCCTCGGAGGCCTCGGTCAGCCGCACCAATTCGAGCCGGTCCTGCATGGTGAAGCCCATGGTGGAGACGTCGACCTTGTGCCGGTTGCGGTCGACGAGGCGCGCCTGCGAATGCGCGACATGGACCTTGTTGAAGGCGATCGTTTCGTCGCGCACGGTGCGGTTGGGATCGCCGGCATCGGGGATGGTGGAGAGCAGGTCCCACGTGCACTCGTAGTGATCGGTCGTCAGCATGCGGCCGCCGCGCAGCGAATAGGAGCCGTCGGGCAGCCGCGCACCATCGAGGCTGCCGCCATAGGGCAGGTGCTTTTCGAAGATCGTGATGTCGCGGCCTTCGACGCCGCCGTCACGGATCAGGAATGCCGCGCCGGCCAATGCGCCGATGCCGCTGCCGATGAAATACGCCTTCATGATGGTTCACCCGGGATCGTGTGCTACGATCCGGGGCTTAGCCGCTGTGTTCCCTCGTGGAACTGATCCAGGTCAAGCGCTGCGACGCGCGGTGATCACGATCTCGCGTGGTCCGTCAGGCGAATGATTTCACCACCGACTGCAGCAGCGCCTTCAGCGATTTGTCGTAGGGCGTCACGGGCGGAATGGCCCGGTCGATCTTCAAGAGCTGATAGACCGCATGCATGGCCGCGCGCACCGAATATTCGATCGTGAAGACGGCGTCCTCAGGCAGCTCGACATATTGGCCGATGAAGGCGAGATTCTGCGAGGTGAGCGGCACCGGTAGCGGCCGGTCGCCATAGCTGCGCGGCATGAACATGCTCATGATGTAGGGCATCCAGCACGGCACGCAGGTCGCCTCGTCGAACACGGCGAGCGGGAAGCGCAGATGCCCGCACAGCTCCTTCAGGATTTCGGCGCCGCTGCACTCGGACATCGGCTTCCCCACGAAATTGCCGACGCGGTCGGGATAGAGCCCATAGCCCCAGAAGATCCTGATGTTGTCGGGTTGGTCCGGAAAGTATGGCTGGGTGTAGAGCACGATCGACATCCGCCAGTTCGAATCCTTGAACGTGACGAGCCCGCCGGTGCCGGCGACATTGCCGGTGAAAGTCTGCATCGCATCGAAGAAGCGCGCATTGCGGCAGGTCACCGTGAACGACTCGAAGCTCGATTCCGGAACCGATGAATTGAACGCGGCCGGATTGCCGAACTCGGGGCGGCCCTGTGCGAGCTTCTCCCACAGGGTCCAGCCGTGGCTGTCGTCCTTGGTGAGCTGTTGCGGCGGAGCCCCGTGGCTGCCGAGGCTGGTCGCATCCGTCATGGAGCCGGCCGTGTAGAACACCAGATCGTCGTCGGCGAGATCGATCGTGCGGCTCGCGCCGTCCTGCGTCAGAGCAAGCCTGACGGCGCGGTGCTTGCCGCTGATGGTGACGAGCTCGATATCGGTGACATCCGTGCCACCGACGAAGTTGACGCCGTGGCCTTCGAGCCAGCGGACCAGCGGCTTGACGATCGAGTCATTCTGGTTGTGCACCGTCCGCTTGACGCCGCCAAGCGTATCCATCATCGGGAATTCGTTCATGAAGCGGCGCAGATAGCGCCTGAACTCGACCGCGCTGTGCCAGGTCTGGAAGGCAAACGTCGTCTGCCACATGTACCAGAAATTGGTGGTGAAGAAAGGCGGCGACAGCCAGTCCGAGATCAAGGAATTGCCGAGCTTCTCCTCGGAGGCCTCGGTGAGCCTGGTCATCTCGATGCGGTCCTGCATCGAGAAGCCCATGGTGGAGACGTCGACCTTGTGCCGGTTGCCGTCGACCAGCCGCGCCTGCGCGTGGGTGACGTGGAGCTTGTTGAACGCCACGGTCTCCTGGAGGATGGTCTCCTGAGCGTTGGTTTCGCAGGGAATGGTCGACAGCAGGTCCCAAGTGCATTCGTATTGCTCGGTCGTCAGCATGCGCCCGCCGCGCATCGAGTAGGAGCCGTCCGGAAGACGCGTGCCGTCGAGGCTGCCGCCATAGGGCAGGCGCTTCTCGAAGACGGTGATGTCCGATCCGGAGATGCCGCCGTCGCGGATCATGAATGCTGCGCCTGAGAGCGAACCGATGCCGCCGCCGATGAAATAGGCCTTCATGAGACCGACCTGCAATCTAAGGGTTTGAAACACAATAACGAAAATGCGGGCAGGCGCGGCGTATCACAGGCCGATCAAAGCCCGCCGGGAGCCATGTTACCCCGGCGCGATGAATTAGTCGTCAACACGTTGAAGTCGTTTCGCGGGGCCGGCTCAATGCCCCGCCATGTGGCGGCCGATCTCGGTGAGATCGGCACCGCTCGCCCGGGTCTCGTAGACCAGCTGGCCGTGGAACATCACCACGAGGCGGTCCGACAGTTCGAGCAGCTCGTCGAGGTCCTCGCTGACCAGGAGCACGGCTGCGCCGCGGTTGCGGGCGGCCATGATCTCGGCATGGATCTGCGCCACCGCCGCGAAGTCGAGGCCGAAGCAGGGATTGGCGGCGATCAGCACCTCGACGTCGTGGCCGAGCTCGCGCGCCAGCACGGCGCGCTGCACGTTGCCGCCTGAGAGTGCCGAGATCGGCGTGTCCGGCGTGCGGGTCTTGATCTTGTAGCGGTTGATCTTGGCGGTCGCGTCCTTTCGGAAGGCGGACTTGTTCAGCCAACAGCCGCCGCGCGCGAACGGAACGCGGTCGAAATCGCGGAGCGCGATGTTGTCTGCGACGCTCATGCCGCCGACGCAGGCGTTCCTCAGTGGCTCCTCGGGGAGCAGCGACATCTTGTGCCGGCGCATCTCGTCGCGCGTGGCGGAATAGGCTGCGCCGGAAACTCTGACAGCGCCGCTCTCGGCCTCGCGCTGGCCGGCGAGCACCTCGACCAGCTGGCGCTGGCCGTTGCCGGAGACGCCGGCGATGCCGACGATCTCGCCGGCGCGTACGGTCAGCGACAGGTCATGCACTGCCAGGCCTCCGGCGTCGTCGCGGGCGACCAGCTTGTCGATCGCGAGCCTGATCGCACCGGCCGCGCCGGTGCGCGCCGGCTGTACGGTGAGCTGCTCGGCGCCGATCATCATCCGCGCCATGTCGTCGGGGGTGAGCTCGCCGACCTTGCCGCGGCCGGCGAGCTTGCCGCGCCGGAGGATCGTGACCTCGTCGGCGAACGCCATGACCTCGCGGAATTTGTGGGTGATCATCAAAATGGTCAGCTCGCCGGCCTCGACCATCTTGCGCAGCATGCCCAGGACTTCATCCGCCTCGCCCGGCGTCAGCACCGAGGTCGGCTCGTCCAGTATCAGGAAGCGCCGCTTCAGATAGAGCTGCTTGAGGATCTCGCATTTCTGCCGCTCGCCGGCGGAGATGTCCGACACTTTGGCGTCGAGCGGCACGCGGAACGGCATGCGCGCCAGGAAGGCCTCCAGCTCCTTCTTCTCCTTTGCCCAGTTGACCACCGCCGGTACGTCGTCACGCGCCAGCACCAGGTTCTCGGCCACCGTCATCGCCGGTACCAGCGTGAAGTGCTGGTAGACCATGCCGAGGCCGAGCGCATGCGCACCCCTGGGGTTGTCGATTGCGCGCTCGCGCTCGGCGATCAGCACATCGCCCTCGGTCGGCCGATAGTAGCCCATGATGCATTTGACCAAGGTCGACTTGCCGGCGCCGTTCTCGCCGAGCAGCGCGTGGAACGAGCCGGGCCTGACCTTCAGCTCGACATTGTCGAGCGCGGTGAACGCGCCGAAGCGCATCGTCATCGCGATGGCCTCGACGCCGAACGCGCCCGCAGGCGTCGGATCGTCGCCGATCACGACAGCGCCTCGATCAGCGCGGAGGAGGTCGCGACCGCGCCGAACACGCCGCCCTGCATCTTGATCATCTTCAGTGCGTGATCGTGATTGCCCTTGTCGGTGGCGCCGCAGCAGTCCGACAGCAGCACGCATTCGAAGCCGCGGTCATTGGCTTCGCGCATCGTGGTGTGGACGCACACGTCGGTGGTGATGCCGGTCAGCACGATGTTCTGGATGCCCTTGAGGCGCAGGATCAGCTCGAGGTCGGTGGCGCAGAACGAGCCCTTGCCGGGCTTGTCGATGACGATCTCGCCCGGAGCCGGCGCGAGTTCGGGAATGATCTCCCAGCCCGGCTCGCCGCGCACCAGGATGCGGCCGCACGGCCCGGGATCGCCGATCCCGGCGCCGATCTGCTGCGAGCGCCAGCGCTTGTTGGCGGGCAGGTCGGAGAGATCGGTGCGGTGGCCCTCGCGGGTGTGGATGATCAGGAAGCCCTGCGCGCGCATCACCGTCAGCAGCGTCTTGATCGGCTCGATGGGGGCGCGGGTCAAGGAGAGGTCATAGCCCATCTTGTCGACATAGCCGCCGACGCCGCAGAAGTCGGTCTGCATGTCGATCACGATCAGTGCCGTGTTCTCTGGACGGAGATCGCCGTTGTAGGGCCAGGCATAGGGCTCGGAGCGGATGGTGCGCGTGGTCATGATGGACCTCCGAAATCAGCGGGTGATGGACAATTCAGCCGGCGCGCCGCTCAGGGTGCGTTTCGGCGAGCAGGTGATGATCATGATCAGCAGCGTCAGGATATACGGCGCGGCATTGAACAGATGATAGCCGGAGGTGACGCCGACGGATTGCAGCGCCGGTCCGAGCGCGGCAGCACCGCCGAACGCCAGCGAGGCCCACAGGCACAGCATCGGGTCCCAGCGTGCGAAGATCACCAGCGCGACCGCGGTGATGCCTTGTCCCGACGACAAGCCCTCGTTCCAGCTGCCGGGATAGAACAGCGACAGGAACGAGCCGCCGATGCCGGCGAGGAAGCCGCCGGCCATGGTGGCGCGCAGTCGGATCATCAGCACCGAATGGCCCATCGCCCGCGCCGCATCGGCGCTCTCGCCGGCAGTGCGGATCAGGAGGCCCCAGCGCGTGGTCTTGAATGCCCACAGCAGCAACGGCGCGAGCACGACGCCGAGCAGGAAGAGGACGTTGATGCGCAAGGCCGCGCGCACCTGCGGCACGTCGCTCCACCAGCCGAAATCGATCGCCAGCAGCCGCGCGGCGGTGGGCTCGATCAGCGGCTTGCCAAGGAAGAAGGCGAGGCCGGTGCCGAACAGCATCAGCGAGATTCCTACCGCGACGTCGTTAACGCGCGGCAGCGAGCAGATGCCGGCGTGGAGCGCGCCGAGCAGCGCGCCGGTGAGGCCAGCGGCGAGCACGCCTGCCCACGGCGATCCCGTGAGATAGGAGATGCCATAGGCGCTCATTGCGCCCATCACCAGCGTGCCCTCGAGGCCGAGATTGATGCGGCCCGAACGCTCGGTGATGCATTCCCCGAGGCTCACGAACAGGAACGGCGTGGAGACGCGGATGGCGCCGCCGAGCACCGCGAGCGGCACGGTCCAGAGCCCGATATTGCCGTCAGCCATGGATCAGGACTTTCCCTTGAGGAAACCGATGCGGCCGTAGAGCGCGTCGCTCGCCAGCACCGAGATGAAGATGATGCCCTGCAGCACCAGCACCGAGGCGTCGGGCAGGCCGAGCCGGCGCTGCAGCAGTCCGCCCGACGCATTGATGCCGCCGAGCAGGATCGCGACCGGAATGATGGCGAGCGGATTCTGCCGCGCCAGGAACGCCACCAGGATGCCGGTGAAACCGTAGCCGACCGCGAGATTGGCGTTGGTGCGGCCCTGCACGGCGGCGACCTCGACCATGCCGGCAAAGCCGGCGCAGGCGCCGGCGAGAAAGCAGACGGTGAGGATCAATTTGCCGACCGACAGACCGACGATCTTGGCGGCGCGGATGTTGCCGCCGGCGACGCGCGCGGCGAAGCCGAAGGTGGTGTGGTAGATCAGCACATAGGCCGCGATGGCGGCAATCAGGCCGAACACCAGGCCCCAATGCACGTCGGTGCCGGGAATGCTGCCGATCATGTTGGCGGCGCCGATCTCGCGCGTCGACGGCTTGTTGAGGCTGGCCGGATCGCGCATCGCGCCTTCGACGAGATGGTTGAGGATCGCGAGCGCGATATAGACCAGCAGCAGGCTCGAGATCGTCTCGTTGACACCGCGATACTGCCGCAAGGCCCCGGACAGCAGGATCCACAACCCGCCGCCGGTCATGCCGGCGATCACCATCGCGATCTGCACCATCAGCGGCGGCATCCCCTGCAGCGCCAGTGCCGCCGAGGTTGCCGAGAGCGCGCCGATCAGGAGCGCGCCTTCGCCGCCGATGATCACCATGCCCAATTGCGCGGGCAGGGCGGTGCACAGCGCTGTCAGAATCAAGGGAGCTGCCCGCGTCAGCGTGTTCTGCCAGGAGAACCAGGTGCCGAACGCGCCGTAATACATGTACCAATAGAGATCGAGCGGGTTCTTGCCGAACAGCGCGACGAAGATGCCGAACACGATGAGCGCGGCGACCAGCGCCGCGCCCGGGATGAGAATGTATTCAATGCTCGCGCCATGGCGTTGCAGGAAACCTGCGTCGGCGGCCGGCGCGATGGCGGCCGCATCAACCGGATCGGCCGCCTCTGATGTCACGATGTGGCTCCGATCACGCCCTCGACCAGGTAGTCCATCTTCTCGAGCTCAGGATCCTTCTGGCCGCGCTCGGTGCCGGCGGTGATCACGGTGTTGCCCTTGTTGTCCTTGATCGGGCCCTTGAAGATGGTGTAGCCCTCACCGAGGAACTTGCTCTTGATGTCGTCGGCATGCTTGCGCGCCTGCTCGGACACCGCCTCGCCATACGCCGAGATCTTGACCACTTCTTCCTTGAGGCCGCCGCGATAGAAGTTCGGAATGCTCTCGCCAGCCTGGAGCATCTTGACGAACTTCGGATACAGCGCTTCCCAATTCCATTCTGCGCCGGTGAGATACGCTTTCGGTGCCAAAGGCGACTGGTTGACGTGATAGCCGGTGACGAAGGCGCCGCGGCGCGCGGCATTCTCCACCATCGTCTTGGGGCCGTCGACATGGCAGGTCAGGACGTCCACGCCCTGGTCGATCAGGCTGTTGGTGGCCTCGGCCTCCTTGACCGGCATCGACCAGTCGCCGGTGAAGATCACCTGCGTGGTGGCCTTGGGATTGGCGAGCTTGGCGCCGAGCGTGAAGGCGTTGATGTTGCGCAGGACCTGCGGGATCGGCTTGGCGGCGACGAAGCCGAGCTTGCCGCTCTTGCTCGTATAGCCGGCGACGATACCGGCAATGTACTGCGCCTCGTCGATATAGCCGAAATAGGAGCCGGCGTTCTTCGGGTCCTTCTCGCTCCACAGGCCGCCGCAGTGCTCGAAGCGCAGCTTCGGATACTTCGCGGCCATCTTGATCATGTGCGGATTGTAGTAGCCGAACGAGGTCGGGAAGAGCAGGGTGGCGCCGTCGAGATTGATCATCGACTCGATCGTCTTCTCGACCGCGTCGGTCTCCGGCACCTTCTCCTCTTCGATCACCTTCAGCCCGGGCAGCTTCTTCAGCGCCGCCGCGCCTTGCGCATGCGCCTGATTGTAGCCGTAATCGTCGCGCGAGCCGACATAGATGAAGCCGATCGTCGTCTCCGCTGCGAAGGCCGGCCGCAGGCCCGCGGCTGCGCCGAGCGTCAGCGCCGCGCCACCCTGCAACAGGTGCCGTCGTGAAATCCTGCCAAAGTCCATTGGTGAGCTCCCTCGGCGGGTCGGTCCGCCCGCGCTGTCATCTCGGCTTCACCGCCACGGCGGAGCCTTGAAGGGAGTGATCGCAAGCTTTGTGCCAGCGGCGCGCGGGAAGGCAGGCGCACCAAGCTATTGAAATGGCACGATTTTGCAGATGATCGCAGCTTAGGCAGACGAATTTCCCGCCCGATATCAGCCTAAAATTTAGTCAATTGACTTTAATTGTATGCAACGAGTTCGACCGGATGGAACCTGTACCGCTGCCTGCGACGCGGCGGCGGCCTCCAGCTCAAAGCGGTGCAGAACGAACGTCGCGGCGAGGAGGAGCGGGGCGCAATCGTCCTGCGCAGGCTGATCGCCGGCGGCGAGCCTTTTCATATCTGCTGCAGACCGTCTCGGGTCTCAGATCCCGAGCAGCCACACCGCGACGATGGTGCCGATCACTGCGAGCCCGCTGATCGTCCAGCCCGTCACATAGGCGCCGTCGTCAGATCCCGCGGGATCGACCATCGTGTCGCGCCAGCCTTCGTCCTGCCAGTGCCCCTGTTGGTACGCCATGCGAACCTCCTCGAGCCTGCCTCCCCGTGGAATAAGTCGGACGCCCCTCGAGAAGGTTCAACCCCAAGCTGAAATCTTCGTTGCATGCGCTGCAACGCAAATCCCCGACATCCCCTCTGGTCAGGCCGGCGAAACGTCCTAAGCTCGGAACGCGTTCCGCGAAGAGAACGAGCAGGTCGCCGGGACGGCATGGCCGTCCCGCAGCAGGGAAGGAAGACCATCCAATGAAGGATTTCGCCGGCAGGATCGCCGTGATCACCGGGGGCGGCACGGGCATGGGCCGCGAGCTCGCGCGCCAGCTCGTTGCCGAAGGCTGCAACGTCGCCATGTGCGACGTCTCGGCCGAGGCGATGGCCGAAACCAAGCGGCTGTGCGAGGCCGAGAAGCTGCCGCAGGGCCTGCGTGTCACCACCCATGTCGCCGACGTCTCGATCGAAGCCCAGCTGCAGCGCTTTCGCGATGAGCTCGCCGAGCAGCAGGCCACCGACAGGATCCACCTGCTGTTCAACAATGCCGGCATCGGCGGCGGCGGCAGCCTGTTCACCAACTCCCGGGAGCAGTGGGAGCGCACCTTCAACATCTGCTGGGGCGGCGTCTATCTCGGCGTCCGCACCTTTCTGCCGATGCTGCTGAAGGCAGACGAGGCCCATATCGTCAACACCTCGAGCGTCAACGGCTTCTGGGCCTCGGTCGGCATGGGCGTCTCGCACACCGCCTACAGCGCCGCGAAGTTCGCGGTGAAGGGATTTACCGAAGCGCTGATCAACGACCTCCGCCTCAACGCCCCGCACATCAAATGCTCGGTGGTGATGCCCGGCCACATCGGCACCTCGATCGTGTCGAACTCGCGCAAGGTGCAGAGCGGCACCGAGTCCGACGAGCTGAGCGAGACCGAGATCGGGCTTGCGCGCCAGCGCATGAAGGGCATGGGCATCGACGTCGCCGCCATGAGCGATGCCGACATCCAGGCTGCCGCCCGCGAGCGCGCCCGCAGCTTCCTCGAGGACGCGCCGACCACGGCGGCACAGGCGGCCAAGATCATCCTCGACGGCGTCAAGGCGGAGCAATGGCGCATCCTCGTCGGCGAGGACGCCAAGCTGCTGGACCTGCGCGTCCGCCAGTCACCGGAGCAGGCCTACGAGCCCGAGTTCTTCCAGCGCTTCGCGCAGGAGGCTGGGTGGAAGCTGGGGTAGGGCGGGTCCATTGGTGTAGTTGGGACGGGATCTCTCCCCCCGAGACGGTGAGCTCCCCTCCCCGCAAGGGGGAGGGGAGACGAGGCCGCCGCGCCGTCCCCGCAAAATGCGGAGACTAGGCAAAGCGTGAAAGCCATTAGGCCCGTAGGATCTTTGCTACGCCGCCCTCATTACCTCGACGACGCCACCCGGTACGCCATCCGCGTGTGGCTCGGGCAATACGGCAGCCCCTCGATCGGCTTCGATCCGCAGAAGCAGAAATCATCCGCGCCGGGCGTCGAGATCGGCCAGCGGCAGCGTTCCTTGGAGAGCTCGAACAGCGAGCAGCCATTCACGACGGTGCCGACCGGTTCCTCGACGATCGCAGGCGGCGGGTCGTTCTGGACCGCGCGCAGGATGCGGCGGCGCAGCTTCGGCACGGGACGGCGTGCGCCATCGCGTGTCGTCTCGGCGCGCACCACGCGCCTGGTGTCGCCGCCATTGTCGCGCGTCAGCGCCAGGCGGGAGATCTTGCCGATCACGGCGTTGCGGCTGACGCCGAGCTCGGCGGCGATCTCTCGGCAGGTCAGCCCGGCCTCAAAGTGCTGCTTCAGGGCCTGGAGCCGTTCCTCGGTCCAGGTGGGGAGTGTCTGTCGTTCGGCGGGCATTGTTGTCGCTTCCAAGTTTGATCCGTCCTGGATCGTCCTGGCCGACGGCTGCACCGAAACTGTTGTCCGCGTTGCGTGTCCCTAGCTTACGCCCGTCCGTTGTCGCGAATCGACAGCAGCCCATCCTTGATGGCGAGCCGGATGCCTTCTTCAATCAACGTTCTGCAGACACCCGGAACGCTGGTGCCGTGGGTTCCCTGTTTCACGAGCTTTTCGAGATAGCCGATGGTTGCCAGGGCTAGGGTTACGGGGATGCGGTCAGTTTCGGCTTTTTCCGTCGCCATGCCTAAAAGCTAGTCCGTAACCGGTGTACAGAAAAGTAACTTTTTAGACTCTATTAGGAATCCAATAGGTTGTACAGCGGCTTGGGGATAACTGGTTAAGATATTGAATTTTATCGTAATATGACGAATCGGCGAGGTCGCGATGGTGACTCTCCGCCCGCTCGGCGAGTCCGGGGCCGGAATGGTACGGGGACGCACGGGCCGGGAAGATTCGCGTGGGCTGCGGTGTCCGATGGTCGCTTCAACCGCCGCCGTCCTGCGGTGCGTGGTTGGGGAACCCTGGTGGGGATTGCTGGCCGAGCAGGCGGTCGGTCACCCGCGGCCACTGCGGCCTTCGGCTAGAAAAGTTCGTCATTCCAGAAATAACGCTTTCGCTTTTCCGGAAATCGTGCTTTAGTGTCGCCATCCCGCCTCGGCCGGAGGGGCGTTGCGCGCGATCGTCACGACACGCGAGGCGGGGAGCGATGGCCGCGATGGAGCCGAAGCGTGTTCTCAGGGACGCGCGGACGAACGGTTTTGTTGTGGACGTGAAGTCGCAGCGTGCTGACACCCCGACGCTGGTGTCCCCACGCAAGGCGCGCGAGCGCGTTGCGTGCATGGTGGCCAGAAAGCCCGGCGCACCAGGCAGACTGCGTATAAGCGTGAAGACCATCGCGCAGGGAAGGCCGGGCGTTCTCGGCTGCACCTGTGGTACCTGCCGCCTGCATTTTTCTCGCAGGCGGGCCGCAGGCGCCAGCCGGCGCCTGGCCTTCCCTGCGCCCTCCGACATTTCAGAGGGTGAGATCTGCAGCATGACCCGGGCAGGATCTGCCGCGGCAGCGCGACGTCACGCGTCGTTCGATGCGCTCCCTCGCGCGGCATCAATGGCATCGTCCCCGCGAACGCGGGGACCCATAACCCCAGGGAGCAGTTGGCTTGCGCAAGTCCAACCACCTCGCGTCACGACTTGGTTCGGTGGTTGGGTCTCTGCGTTCGCAGGGACGACAGCAGTGTGTTTGGCCCGACGCTCAGCCCTGTCTTCTCACCCGTGCACGACGGCCTTCGCGATCATGCAATGAATGCCCTTGGAGCCGTTGACAGTCTGGGTCACCCGCAGATCGGCGGCGAGGCTGCACAGCGTGTAGGCGTCCTCGCGCGACAAATTGCGCTTCTCGCCGAGCAGCACGATCATGTCGCGCAGCGCCTTCACCGCGCACTGGTCGAGGTCGGGGTCCATCGCCATCGTCATGTAGTGGGTGGCCGTCTCGGCGCGCGGATAGTCGAAGTTGAGATCCTTGCGCACGGTGAGACGGAAACGCCCCTGCAGCGCGGTCTCGATCGCGGTGACGCAGACCTCGCCGTCGCCCTGCACGCCGTGGCCGTCGCCGCAGGAGAACAGCGCGCCCGGCACGAACACCGGCAGATACAGCTTGGCGCCGGCGCCGAGCTCCTTGTTGTCGAGATTGCCGCCCATCGCACGCGGGATCAGCGAGGTGATGCGGCCCCAGGCCGGCGGCGGCGCCACGCCCATCACGCCGAAGAACGGCGCCAGCGGCAGCTCCAGGCCCCACGGCAGCTTGCCGACCATCCGGTCCTTGTCGAGCGGGATGTTCATCAGCCGGCTCTCGTGGAAATCGTCGGGCAGGGTGCCCGCCAGCGGCCGGATGAAATTGTAGCCCCAGTCCTGCCGCAGCTGGACGTCGAGGATGTCGACCTCGAGCACGTCGCCGACCTCCGCGCCCTTGACCGCGATCGGGCCGGTCAGGATGTGGCCGGGCACCATGCGCTCGCTGCGGGCGTGGACGTCGAACAATTCCGGCGGCACGTGGAATTTGCTGGTGTCGGGCACCACGTCGGGCCCGCCGCTGATCGAATCGATCGTGACCTCGTCACCGCTGTCGATCGTGAGCACCGGCTTCAGCCGGGATTCGAAGAAGCCCCAATGGCAGGTCTCGGGGCTCGCGTGCAGATGGTGATGGGCCATGGTCCTCTCATTCGTACCGGTTCGGGACCGAGCATAGCGCATCCGCCGGCCGCCGCAGAGAGATGGCGACGCATGGCCGCTGTCGTGTATGAGGGCGGCCGTGGCACCTCACTCCGCGCCGGAGCTCGCAATGTTCTTTGTGCTGTCGAAGACGCTCGGCCTGCTGGCACTGCCGACCAATTTCATGATCGCGCTGGGCCTCGCAGGCGCCATCCTGATGCTGACCCGCTTTGCCGTGCTGGGGCGCAGGCTGGTCGTCTCGGCCATGCTGCTGCTGGCGATCGTCGGCCTGACGCCGCTCGGCAGCCTGATGCTCTATCCGCTGGAGAGCCGGTTTCCGAAATGGGACCCGGCGAACGGTGCGCCCGACGGCATCATCGTGCTCGGTGGTCCCGTCGATTCCGACCTGTCGGTCATGTACGGCATGCCGGTGACGGTGGCGGGCGCCGACCGGGTGATCCAGGCCGCCGCGCTGGCGCGGCGCTATCCGAACGCGCGCATCCTGTTCACCGGCGGCAGCGCCAATCTGATCGCGACCGAGGCCAAGGAGGCCGACGTCGGCGCCGAGATCCTGCTCAGCCTCGGCGTCCCCAGGGAGCGGCTGTTGCTGGAGCGGCAGTCGCGCAACACCTACGAGAATGCGATCTTCTCCAAGGCGATGATCTCCCCGAAGCCGGGCGAGCGCTGGCTGCTGGTGACCTCGGCCTATCACATGCCGCGCTCGGTCGGGCTGTTCCGCAAGGCCGGCTTTCCGGTCGAGCCCTATCCGGTGGACTGGCGCGTCGGCCGCGTGCTCGACTTCGACGGCATCTCGCTGCTCGGCCTGCGCCGCGCCGACATCGCCGTGCGCGAATGGGTCGGGCTCGTGGCCTACCGCCTGCGCGGCCGCATCGACGATCTGTTTCCGGGACCGGCCTAGGCAATCGTCTTGCTGAAGCTCGCCGCTTTCGCGGCCAGCTCGCCGCGCACGCGCGCGACGACCGGCTCGTAGCGGCAGCTCGAATCCTGCCGGAACAGCCGCGCGCTCGGATACCACGGGCTGTCGTCGCGATCCCTGAGCCAGCGCCAGTCGGCGAGGTGGGGCAGCATGATCCAGGTCGGCCGTCCGAGCGTCGCGGCGAGATGCGCGACGCTGGTGCAAACGGTGACCACGACGTCGAGACAGGAAATCAGCGCCGCGGTCTCGACGAAGTCGGTCAACTCGACGGTAAGGTCGCGGATGCCGCTCTGCTGCGCCAGCACCGCCTTGTCGGCTGGCCGCAGCTCTTTTTGCAGGCTGATGAAATCCGCCCCGAGATCGAGCAGCGGCAGCAGGGTCGCAAGCGGCATCGAGCGGTTGCGATCGTTGCCCTGATGCGGATTGCCGGACCAGACGAGGCCGACCCGCAGCCGGTCATGCGCTCCGAGCCGCCGCTCCCAGGCCGCGATGCGCTCGGCCGGCAGTGGCGGGAGATAGCTTGGCGGTGGAATGGTATCGAGCGTGGTGCCGAAGGCCAGCGGCAGGCTCATCACCGGGCAGTGCATGTCGAAGACCGGCCGCTGCAGGTCCGGCGCGTAGGCGAGGCATTGCGTCACACCGTCGATGCCGGCCATCAGCGGCCGCAGCGCCTCGCGCACCACCAAGATCACCTTGGCGCCGCGCGCGGCGACCATCGGCACGTAGCGGGCGAACTGGATGGTGTCGCCGAAACCCTCGTCCTCCTCGATCAGGATGGTCTTGCCGGCGATGTCCTCGTGGCCCAGCCATTTGGACTCGGCAAAGCGCGGATAGTCGATCGAGAAATCCGGCATGGCCCAGCGCGCCTCGCGCCGGGCCCAGCCGGAGACGAAGTCGCCGCACTGCAGCTCGATATGCGCGAGCTGCCACGCCGCCTTGGGATGATCGGGGACGAGCGCGAGAATCTGCCGGTAGACGGCAGCAGCATCCTCGAAACGCAGGAGTTGCATCAGCGCAAAACCCTTGTTCAGCAGCACCTCGACGAAGTTCGGGCGCAGGCTCAGCGCCTCGTCGAACCACGGCAGCGCCTCCGCGTTGCGGCCGAGGCAGACGAACGCATCGCCGAGATTGTTGCTGGCCATCGCCTCGGTTGGCGCCAGCGCATGCGCGCGTTCACAATCGGCCAGATACGCGTCGTAGTGTTTGAGCTCGCGGAGGCACCGGGCGCGCATCTGCAGCGACTGCAGGTCATTCGGCTGCTGCGTCAGGCAGATCGTGAACGCCTGGGCAGCTTCCTCATAACGCTGCTGCTGATGCAGCAGCAGGCCGCTCTGGAACGCGGCCTCGCGGTGCGAAGGATCGATCGTCAGCGCGTGCTGATAGCTCAGCAGCGCCTCGGCGCCACGGTCGAGCGCCAGCAGCACGCCGCCCATATGCTTCCACAACTCGGCCTCGTCGGGCTTGAGCTGGATCGCCTTGTCGAAGACGGCGAGGGCGTCGTCGAGCCGGCCCATCTGCTTCAGGGTGAAGCCGAGGCTGGTGAGATAGTCGATCTTCGGCGTCTGTCGGATCGCGCGCGAGAACCACGCAACGGCATGGTCGTGCTGGCCGGTCTGCAGCGCGATGATGCCCATCAGCGCAAGGCTGTCGGCGTGGGCCGGGTCGGCCGCCAGCGCCTGCTCGCAGCACATCTGGGCATCGAGCAGACGCCCTCCGCCGAGGTGATGCAGTCCCGCCTCGTAGAGCGCGGCGGGCGACAGCACGGGCGTTCCGCCGGGGCCGGCCGTTGCGCTCTTGGCGCCTTCCTTCCGGTCGCTGCGGGTCATCGACTGATCCTGTCCGAGGATCGAAAATTCATAAGTGATTCCCGTAATATCGAGAAGGATCATGGTATGGCGGGCGAGCCCGAGGGCGGAAATACTGGCATCACGCGGTGCGAGGGTCTAACAAGCGCCCCGAAGTCGAACCACGCATTGGACCGGCAGCGGTGCGGTAGGGAGGGAGCGCCACATGCAACAGCCGAACGGGACGGACAGGCTGGATCTGGCGGCCATGGTGGCCGATCTCAACGGCCTGCTGCGGCTGAAGACGACCGTGATCGGCATCAAGATGTTCGCCCGCGTCGAGGACATGGAAGCGGTGGAGAAGATCCGCCGGCCCAACGCGGTGCACACCACCGACCAGATCGTCAGCATGGCCTCGCGGCTCGGCTGGACAGTCGGCATCACCGGAGATGATCTGGTCGGCGCGCAGTGCCGCGCGGTGATCGGGCTCGGCCCGCAGGACGACACCTGGCTCGAGGGCGCGAACTATGTCGGCGTCTGGCACGGCACGGCGGAGGACGCGCGCAAGCGACAGGAGGCGCTGGATGTCGTGCCGTTCGGCCGCTACCAGGCCATGGCCGTCAGCCCGCTGTCGAGCGGCCGGCTGGATCCGCCGGACATCTGCCTAGTCTATGCGACGCCGGGACAGATGATCATCCTGATCAACGGCCTGCAATATGTCGGCTACAAGAAGTTCGAATGGGGCGTCGTCGGCGAGACCGCCTGCGCCGACTCCTGGGGACGCGCGCTGAAAACCGGCGAGCCGAGCCTGTCGCTGCCATGCTTCGCCGAGCGCCGCTATGGCGGCGTGCCGGACGAAGAGATGCTGATGGCGCTGAAGCCATCCGATCTCGCCAAGGCGATCGCCGGCATGAAACAGCTTGCCAGGAACGGCCTGCGCTACCCGATCGCCCCCTACGGCATCCAGAACGACGTCCGCGCCGGAATGAATGTGTCTTATGGAAAAAAGTAGACCCGCAAACTCCGTCATTGCGAGCGCAGCGAAGCAATCCAGGGCTGAGGACGGGACTCTGGATTGCTTCGTCGCTGCGCTCCTCGCAATGACGGGGCACTAAAATCGCAGCTGATCGCTAGGGAACAAGAATGACGTCATCCAAGTTCGATATCATCGTCTATGGCGCGACCGGTTTCACCGGGCAGCTCGTCGCTGAATATTTGGCCACGCAATATCGCGGCGACAGCTCGCTGCGCTGGGCGATGGCTGGTCGCAGCCTCGACAAGCTCGCGTCCGTGCGCGATGCGATCGGCGCGCCCGCCGATACGCCGCTGATCGCGGCCGATGCCGCCGATCCTGCATCCCTAAAGGCCATGGTGGCGCAGACGAAGCTGGTGCTGACCACCGTCGGTCCCTATCAGCTCTATGGCAACGAGCTCGTCGCGGCCTGCGCCGAGACCGGCACCGACTACGTCGATTTGTGCGGCGAGCCGGTGTGGATGCGGCAGATGATCGACAAGCATCAGGCCACCGCCGAGAAGAGCGGCGCGCGCATCGTGTTCTCCTGCGGCTTCGATTCCGTGCCGTTCGAGCTCGGCGTCTATTTCGTGCAGCAGCAGGCCAAGAAGGTGCTCGGCGCCGCAGCGTCGCGTGTGAAGGGCCGCGTCCGCGGCATGAGCGGCACGCTCTCGGGCGGCACCGCGGCGAGCGCCAAGGCGACCTTCGATGCGGTCGCCAAGGATCTGAGCCTGGTCGCGATCCTCAAGGACTCGTTCGCCCTGACGCCCGGCTTCAAGGGTCCGAAGCAGCCGTCGGGCAACAAGCCCGTCTATGAGGAAGATCTGCAGTCCTGGACGGCGCCGTTCATGATGGCGCTGATCAACACCCGCAATGTCCACCGCTCCAACATGCTAATGGGTTTTCCCTACGGGCAGGACTTCGTCTATGACGAGATGGTGCTGACCGGCCCGGGCGAGAAGGGCGAGGCCAACGCCAAGAAGGTGATGGCGGCGAATGCCGAGAAAACCGGCCCCAACGCGCCGAAGCCGGGCGAGGGTCCCTCGAAGGAGGAGCGCGAGAACGGCTACTACAATCTTCTCTTCGTCGCGATAGCCCCCGACGGCCGCCAGGTCCGCGCATCCGTGAAGGGCAACCGCGATCCCGGCTACGGTTCGACCTCGAAGATGATCAGTGAATGCGCCGTCGGCCTGTTGCGCGACGGCGCCGGCGTGAAGGGCGGGTTCTGGACCCCGGGCGCGGCGCTCCGCGACAGCCTGATCCAGCGGCTGGTGGACCACGCCGGCCTGACGTTCACGGTGGAGGGCTAAGAGCGGTGGAATCCATCCGCCGCGGCCCAGAGAGCAACCATGACGTCGGCTAAATTCGACATCGTCGTTTATGGTGCAACCGGTTTCACCGGCCAACTCGTGGCCGAGTATCTCGCCGCGCGCGGTAGCGGCGAAGCCAAGCTGAGCTGGGCCATGGCTGGGCGCAGCCGCGACAAGCTCGCCAAGGTGCGCGATGCGGTCGGAGCGCCGCCTGATCTGCCGCTGATCGTGGCCGATTCCAGCGACCCCGGCTCCATTCGCACGATGGTCGATCAGGCTAGACTGGTGTTGACTACGGTCGGACCCTATCAGCTCTACGGGGCCGATGTGCTCGCCGCCTGCGTCGCTGCGGGGACCGATTATGTCGATCTCTGTGGCGAGCCGCTGTGGATGCGCCAGATGATCGAGAAGCATCGAGATGAGGCGGAGCACAGCGGTGCAAGAATCCTGTTCTCGTGTGGCTTCGACTCGGTGCCGTTCGAGCTCGGCGTGCTGTTCGTGCAGCAGCAGGCAAAACAGGTGCTAGGTGCGCCACAGCCGCGCGTGAAGGGGCGCATTCGCGGCATGAGCGGCTCGCTGTCGGGCGGCACTTCGGCGAGCGCCAAGGCAACAGCGGCGGCATTGACCGCCGATTTGAGCCTTGTGGCGATCATGAAGGACCCGTTCGCGCTGACGCCGGGATTCACCGGCCCGAAGCAGCCACCGGCCAACCGACCGATCTATGAGGAGGATCTCCAGTCTTGGGCCGCGCCGTTTGCAATGGCGCTGGTCAACACACGCAACGTCCATCGTGCCAACGTGCTGATGGGTTTTCCGTACGGGCAGGACTTTGTCTACGACGAAATGGTGCTGACGGGCGATGGAGAGGAAGGCCAAGCCAACGCCAAGTTGGTCATGGCGGCAAATGCCGAGAAGACCGGCCCGAATGCGCCCAAGGTCGGGGAGGGGCCCTCGAAGGAGATGCGGGACAACGGATACTTCGACCTGTTGTACGTCGCAGTGTCTCCCGACGGACGGCGCGTTTGCGCGTCGGTGAAAGGGAAGGGCGATCCCGGCTACGGTCTGACGGCGAGGATGATCAGCGAATGCGCCATCGGCCTGCAGCGCGATGGTGCCGTTGTGAAGGGCGGTTTCTGGACGCCCGGCGCCGCGCTCGGCGACAGCTTGATCAAGCGGCTGGTCGACCACGCCTGCCTGACGTTCACGGTGGAGGATTAGTAGGCTGCGATGTGCGGGCCGATCCCTGCGGATCGGTTCGCCTCGGCCTGATGGGCGCGCGTGGCGGCGATCATGCCCCACATCGTGCCGAGCATCAGGAAGAAATGCCGCCAGTGGTCGGTGTCGATGATGAAGCTTTCGCCGACGGTGCCGAGGAACGCCGAGAATACCGCGATGTAGGTGCGCTGCCAGGGCACGCGCACGAACAGATAGCGGAAGCCGAGAATGACAGTGGTGAACACCAGCGCGGGATAGCAGATGCCGGACAGCCAGCCACCCGACATGAAGGCGTTCAGATAGGAGTTGTGGGTGTCCTCGGGGAAGTAGTTGTGGAACTGCAGCGGCCCGATCCCGAACGGCAGGTCGAGCGCCATGTCGGCGCCGAGAATGTGGCGTCCGAAGCGTCCGAACCGGCCCTCGTCATAGCTCTGGTCGAAGCTTGCCCGCTGCTTGAACATGTCGGCGATGGAATCGATCGAGAGCAGAACGCCGATCAGAACGATGCCGGCCACGGCGGCCGCCAACGTCATGAAGATGATGCGGGAGCGCTCGCCCCGCGTCTGGCTGGTGAGCACCATCATTGCCAGCATGAAGGCGGCGGTGAGGACAAGGCCGCCCCAGGCCGCGCGCGAGAAGGCGAGCAGGATGGCGAGCGCCATCACGCCGAGCGCAAAGCTGGCGCGCAATGTCGCGGCGAAGCGGGCGGTCACGACGTTCTGCAGCGCGAGCAGCGCCGGCAGGATCAAGAACGCGCCGAGCACGTTGGGGTCCTTGAACGTGCCGCGCGCGCGGCCATACAAGGTGAGGAGATCGTAGCCACCGGGCACCAGATGGAAGTAGCCGGCGACACCCGCGAGGGCCGCGATCGCGCCGCCCATCACGAGGCCGCGCCGGAGCATGTCGAGCCGCGCTTCGGTGTCGTCCGACGTGAGCATGGCAATGAAGATCGCCGTGAACGCCATGTACCAGGAGGTGGCGATCCAGGTCGCGATCTTGGAATCGTCGAGCAGCGGTATCGCGCTGATCGTGTAGCCGAGATTGACCAGGACCAGCAACAGGAGGAGCGGCAGGAAGACGAGGCGCAGCCTGATGCCGGTCGCGAAGAACACCGCGGCGGAGGCGAGCGTGACGAGCTCATAGGGGCTCGGTTCGATGAACACGATGGCGCCGGAGACCCCGACCAGCCAGACCAGCGTGCGCTGCAGGGCGACGACGCCCGGAGGGGCCATCGGCCTGGATGCGAACTCTTCGGCTGCTGCCGTCACGGCCATCGCGAACTCACACTCATACGCAACGCACGGCGGGATCGGCCAGACACACGCGCGAAGCGGACGTGGGCCCGCTCCGGATCCCCGCGATCAATAGGCGTTCTCGCTCTTGGTCATCAGCGCCAGCGGCGTCTTGAGCAGGATGTAGAGGTCGAACAGCACGGACCAGTTCTCGATGTAGTAGAGGTCGAACTCGACTCGCTTCTGGATCTTCTCCTGGTTGTCGATCTCGCCGCGCCAGCCGTTGATCTGGGCCCATCCAGTGATCCCCGGCTTGACGCGGTGGCGGGCGAAGTAGCCGTCGACGGCCTCGTCGAACATCCGGTTCTGCAATTTGCCCTGCACGGCGTGCGGCCGCGGACCGACCAGCGAGAGGTTGCCCTTGAACACTACGTTGAACAGTTGCGGCAGCTCATCGAGGCTGGTCTTGCGGATGAAGCGGCCGACGCGGGTCACACGTGGATCGTTCTTGGTGACGACCTTGGACGCCGTGGGATCAGCCTGATGGTGATAGAGCGACCGGAACTTGAAGACGTCGATGCGCTCGTTGTTGAAGCCGAACCGCTTCTGCCGGAACAGCACCGGTCCCGGGCTGTCGAGCTTGATCGCAAGCGCAACCAGCGCCATCACCGGCAGTGCGAGCAGCAGGATGAGGCCGCCGACCAGTCGATCGAACAGCATCTTCATCACCAGGTCCCAGTCGGTGATGGGAGCCTCGAACACGTCGAGCGTCGGGACCGCGCCCAGATAGGAGTAGGAACGCGGACGGAAACGCAGCTTGTTGGTATGGGCCGAAAGGCGGATGTCGACCGGCAGCACCCACAGCTTCTTCAGCATGTCCAGGATGCGTGTCTCCGCCGAGATCGGCAGCGCGAACAGCACCAGGTCGACGCGGGTGCGGCGGGCAAACTCGACGATATCATCGACCTTGCCGAGCTTCGGCGCACCGGCGCAGGCTTCGAGCGATCGCGAGTCGTTGCGGTCGTCGAACACGCCGAGGATCTCGATCTCGGAGTCGTCCTGCGCCTTCAGCGCACGCACCAGGTCCTCGCCGCTCTGGTCGGCTCCGACGATGATGGTCCGTCGATCGAGACGTCCTTGCCTGGCCCAGCTGCGGATCAGGTTGCGCAGCACGACGCGGCTCGCGATCAGCGCGCCGAGCCCCACGAAGAAGAACGCGGCGAGCCAGAGACGGGAGACTTCGCTGCCGATCTTGGCGAAGAAGGACAGTCCTATGAACAGCAGGAACACGAAGCAGTAGGACGAGACCATCCGGGTCATCTGCCGCACCTGGGCGCGGAAGACCTGGATCTGGTAGATGTCGGCGGCCTGGAAGCACACCACCGTGCTCACGGCGAGGCCGACGATGGCAACGAGATACTCCCAATGGAAGCCGCTGAGCGGCACCACGTAGCCGAAATAGACGGCGCTGCCGACGACGCTCAGCAGTACGAAATCGGTGATGCGGACGATGCCGGCGAGGACGATCGGAGAGTAGGCGCGGTGAACCTTCTGATTGGCGACCGCCAGGGCCGCCGGCGACAGGCGGCGACGCCGTTCAACGGCCGGCTTGCCTGCCGCGGCCGTCGATGCGGCCGTGGCCGCAGCAGCATCCAACATCGAGCGAGCGTTGATCGGTTCCACAGTCGTACAAGCCCGGATTATGTTTGTTAGTATTTGTGGTCATGTAAGCGCTGATAGCGCCGGGGGAAATTCCCCACCGGCGGGATTAAGGGCCAAATCGGAAGAAACGGTTAGCGATGGTAAATGACGTCAGGTCTTGGTAAACGCCTCGCGGTAGCTGTCGAGCACGCCCTCGACCATCGCCTTCTGCGAGAAATGCTGGAAGATCCGCTCGCGCAGCGCCTTGGCGCGCAGCTGCGCGGTAGCCGGATCGTCCAGTGCGGCTGCAATGGCGTCGGCCAGCGCGGTCGCGTTGCCTGGCATGAACATCGCGTCGTCGTGCGCCCCGAAGATCTCGGGGATGCCGCCGACCCTCGCCGCGATCATCGGAACCCCAGCGGCTCCCGCCTCGATCACGACATAGGGCATGGAATCGCCGCGCGACGGAACGACGAGCAGTCGTCCTTTGGAAAATCCGTCGCGGGCCTTCACATGGCCGATGAAACGCACCGCGGCCGCAAGACCGAGGCGTTCGACCTGGGCTTTGAGCTTCGACATCTCCTCGCCGTCGCCGCCCAAGGTCAGCGTCAGCGGCCGGCCACGGGAGCGCAACTGCGCGACAGCGTCGATCAGCAGATCCGTGCCCTTGATGTGCCTGAACTCGCCGACATAAGCCAGGTCGGTCTGGTCCTGAGCCGGCGTGACCGGGTCGAATTCGCCTGCAGTGACGCCGTTGAAGACGCAATTCACCAATCCGTTGGGATGGCCGATCATGCGCTCATAGGTATCGCGGGCGAAGGCGCTCTCGAACAGGAAGAGATCCGTCCGGTTCATCAGCGCACGTTCAAGCCGGCCATACAGCGCGCCTTTGAGCGTGTCGAGCGGGTAGTGCAGCGAGCCGCCGTGAGGCGTGTAGATGCGGATCGTTCCTGGCCGATGCGGCAGCAGGCGTACGAACGCGCCGGCTTTGGCGCCGTGGCCGTGCAGCACGTCGGGGGCGAGCGCGCGGGAGAGGCGATGGAATCGGCTGAGTGCCAGAATGTCGCTCGGCCAAGGCTCCCGATGAATGGGAACGCGGTGCACGCCGAGTGTCAGGCGAGGCGCGATCTGGGCCAGCGCGGCATCGGCGCGTTCGCCGCCGGTCAGGCTGTCCGCAATGATGCCCACGTCATGCCCGCGATCGACCTGGCCGTTGGCAAGGTCGAGGATGTGCCGAAAGATGCCGCCGACGGGAGCTCTGACCGCGTGAATGATTTTGAGAGGTTTGTTCTGCGACGGTGCCATATCGAACTCGCCCGCGCCTTCGGCCTGCGCGTGGTTTAGCCAGGCGTCGCTGCGCGAGCTGATCTGACGACTGGCGGATAGAGGAAGCACGGGCGCCTCTCGTCGCTGAATATTGATAGCTCCAACCTCGATAGAGGCTTGATGGTTAACAAAGTCTCACTTGTCGTCATTGCCGGGCAGGTTCGCTCCAGCATTGTGACGATCTGGCGCAAGCCTACGTGTTGCGAGCAGCATTTGGCGAAGGATGACGATTGTTCGATAGGGCGAGGTTGCAGGCGCTCCGGTTAACCCGTCAGCAACCTTAATGGAGTGTAATTGTACCACGTATGGTAGCGGCGTGGCGTAGGTCTCGCGGGAGTGGATGATGCGGTTGGCGTTCTGGCGTGCCGGCGAGAAGACACAGGTTGACGGAGCCTCCGTCCGACCCGTGACAGGCTCGCCATCGTCGGCGGAGCCGGGCCCGGCCGGCGATCTCGATCTCCGGCTGGTCGGCCGCGCCTTGGCACGAAAGCGTGGCTTCATTCTTTTGCCGACGCTGCTCGCTCTCGTTCTGTCGATCACCGCGGTCAACATGATCACGCCGCGCTACAAGTCCGAAGCGCGGATCCTGATCGACGGACGCGAGAACGTGTTCGTGCGGCCGAACGGGGAGCGTACCGAAGAGCGGACGGCACTCGATGCCGAGGCGGTCACGAGCCAGGTGCAACTGGTCCTGTCGCGAGATCTGGCGCGCGACATTATCGCGAAGAACAGGTTGGGCGAGCTGCCGGAGTTTGATCCCGTCCTGCGCGGCGTGTCGCCGCTGAAGTCGGTCTTGGCGATGGTCGGGCTCGTGAAGGATCCGCTTGCCATGACGCCGGACGAACGCGTCATGGATGCCTATTACGAACGCCTGACCGTCTACGCCGTCGACAAATCGCGCGTCCTCGTCGTCGAGTTCCAGTCGCAGGATCCGGCGCTTGCGGCGAAGGTCGCGAATTCGATCGCGGACGGCTATCTCGTTGTTCAGCAGAACGCTCGGCAGGCGCAGGCGAAGTCGGCCAGCCAGTGGCTGGCCGGGGAGATCCAGGGCCTGCGCAAGAAGGTCGAGGAGGCGGAATCGCGGGTCGAGGAGTTCCGCGCCAAGTCGAATTCGTTCATGGGGACCAACAACACCTCGCTGTCCAACCAGCAGATGGGCGAGGTCAATACCCAGCTCAACAATGCGCGCGCCTTGAAATCGGATGCCGAGACCAAGGCGCGGCTGATCCGTGAGATGCTGCAGAGCGGCCAGCCGATCGAGGCGTCCGAGGTGCTCAATTCGGAGCTGATGCGGCGCTTGTCGGAGCAGCGCGTGAGCCTGCGCGCGCAACTCGCGGAACAGTCGTCGACGCTGCTCGACAATCACCCGCGCATCAAGGAGCTGAAAGCGCAACTGGCTGATCTCGACCGCCAGATCCGCGACGAGGCCGGCAAGATCTCCCGCTCGCTCGACAGCGACGCGCGCATCGCCGACGGGCGGGTGCAGATGCTGAGCCAGAGCCTCGATCAGGCCAAGAAGCAGGCCACCTCCACCAATGGCCTCGATGTCCAGTTGCGGGCGCTGGAGCGGGATGCCAAATCGCAGCGCGACCTGCTGGAATCGTATCTCGCCAAATACCGCGAGGCGAACACCCGTGAGTCGCTCGACACCCCGCCCGCGGATGGACGGATCATCTCGCGGGCGGTGGTGTCCAACACGCCGGCGTATCCGAAGAAGCTGCCGATCGTGCTGATCGCGACATTGGCGACCTTGATGCTGACCTCGGGCGTGGTCATCACCGGCGAGCTGCTGCGCCTCACGGCTCCGCGTGCGGTGGGCCCGGCCGCCCCGGCCATGAGCAGCATGGCCGATGTCATGGTGCTCGCGGCGCGGGTCGAGCCGATGATCGCCCCGCGTACGGTCTCCGCATCGCCGGCCGTTGCACCACCTTCGACGTCGGCGCCGGTTGAGGCCGCGCGTCCGGCTTCGGTACCGCCGCCCCCCACGGCCATGCAGCCAGCCGAGGCGCCGTCGGCCGAGCCGGTCAAGCCTGCGCCGCCACCGCTGACCGAGTTCGAGCAACTCGCCGCCGATCTGCTCGGCGCGGGCGAGGGCGCCCGCAAGGTCACCGTGCTCGGCACGGCCGGCGGCGAGGCCGTCACGTCCACTGCGCTCGCGATCGCCCGCACCATGGCGGCGCAGGCGCGCGTGGTGCTGGTTGACCTCGCCGGCAGCCCGCAACTGCTTGCGGGCGTCTCGGTCGATCCGGCCGCGCCCGGGCTGATCGAGCTGATGCTGGGCGAGGCATCGTTCGCGTCCATCATCACCAAGGACCAGGCCTCGCGGCTGCACATCGTCAATGCCGGCCGTCCCGGCGCCGACCGCAGCCAACTGCAATCGCCGCGGCTCGCGCTCGCGATCGACGCACTGCTGCGCGTCTACGACCACGTCCTGCTCGACGCTGGCAATGCCTCCGACCTGCCGGCCGAGCTGCTGACCGCGGGCGCGCGCGCCGTCGTCGTGCCCGATCCCAAGATGGCTGCCGAGGCGCGCAGCCAGATGAGCGAGCAGCTGCGCGAGGTCGGTTTCGGCGCCGTCACCATGCTGAAGGCACCGGCCGGAGGCGCCAACCGCAACCAGCCGGGGCCGCGCGGCGTCGCCGCCTAATCTTCGGCCCTCTCGTCAGCCTTGGCGGCGCCGCCGCGCGATTGCAGCGCGCCACGCAGCTGTTGTGCCAGACGGAACAGGGCAGGGCTGTGCTTGACGGCATGCTTGGCCCGTCCAACCGCAGCCATCGTCGTCGCGGCGACGCGCCCCCGCGCGGTCAACGACATGAAGCTGTCGAAGATCGGCTCGTCATTCTTGCAGAACATCCGCTTGTAGTCGTCCGATCCGATGCCGAGATCGAGGGCACGAAAATCCTGTTGCGCGTAGTGATCGATGATCGAGCGCATCAGGATCAGTCCGGGACTCCAGCGCGCATTCTCCGACAACGTGTAGGTGTTGAACATCATCGAGAAGCGCGCCCCGTCGGCCACGCCGGCAAACAGTGCGATGATCTCGGCGTCGCAGCGCAGTGCGTGGATATCGATGGCGCGATGCCCGCAGTCGAGCTTTGCCATACAGGCGCTTCGCACGAAGGCCTCGATGCAGGGCTCGGCGAACACGTTCGGCAGCCTCTGCTCGGCCATGCGGATCGGCTTGGTGCGGAAGAACCAGTCGAGCAGTTCGGCGATCTCGGCGTCGCTGCTCGCGACCATGTAGCGGTAGCCGGGCAGCGTCTGCAGCTTCTTTTCCTTGCTCTTCAGCCGCTTTCGGAACGAATTCGACAACAGCGCCGTCGGCGCAGCCCCCGGCGGCATCAACAGCACCGGACAGTCGTTCACCGACGGCTGGTGCGGCCATTGCGCCAGCGGATTGGCGAGATCGCGCCAGCGCTCCGGCTGCTGTGTCAAGGCGAGCAGGTCGACACCGCCGCGATCGCGCAGCCCTGCGAGCAGGACGTCGAGATCGCCGGCGCTGGCGCGCGCGGCGAATTCGCGATCCATCAGCGGCATGTTGAAGGTCGTATGCTTGCCGCCCATGAAGGTGGCGATGCGCACGCCGCAGGCGTGCCGCAACGTCAGCGGCAGCAGCAGCAGCGGGCGTTGCTCGGCATCACGCCCGATAACGATGAACGGCGTCGCATGCTCGCGCGCGCCGACGTCGCGCTGCCATGCGCCGAGCAGATCGAAGCGCTGGTAGGGCGTCGAGACATGTTCGGGGACTTCGAGCGCGCGCCAGACCGGCTCGGCGGCAGCCAGATCGGACACGATCTCCACCCGCGCGAGCCCCGACGGCAGCCGCCGCGCGGGCGCCTGCGCCGTCCGGCTCTCGATCACGGCGGCCATGGTCATCGCGCAGCTCGCGTTGTCGTGGAATTTTGTTGCTTGACGTCCGGAGACCCTCGCAAAGAAGTCTCAACAAAAGGTAATGGCAATGACGTCGTCCCAAATCGGGAATGGCACAAACAAAGACCTGTTCAAATCGGCAGCGGCCACGCGATCTTGACGGCGGACGATCGCTATCATCGGATGGCGGTGATCATGACGCGATCGCGCCACGGTCTGTCCGCATCAGGTGGGCGCGGACGGTCTGGTTTCAAGTGGGATTCGGGGAAGGGGCGCGGGAATTGTCGTCGGACAACAGGTGGCTGCGCAGCGCCCGGCTCGAGCTGGCCTATTTCAGCGGTGGCACGCTGCTCGCGTCGCGCGCCACGGGCGGCGCGGGCGCCGTGCTGCGGTTCGAGCGCGTGCGCCCGCGGCGCAAGGGCGCGTTCCAGCCGCTGAAATGCGTGGAGATCACCCCCGTTTTCCTCGACAAGGTGATCCGGGCGCTGAAGCGCTGGGGCTATGACATCGTCTCGCTCGACGAGGCCTGCGACCGCGCCGTGCGCCTTCCCCAAAGCAGCCGCTTCGCCTGCCTGAGCTTCGACGGCGCCGCGAAGGACCTGATCACGCACGCCTATCCGGTGCTAGCGCGCCACGGCGTGCCGTTCACCGTTTACGTGCCCTCGGCCTTCCCCGATGGGCTCGGCGAAGCCTGGTGGCTGGCGCTGGAGGCCGTGATCGCGCGCGAGGCCCGCATCAGCCTTGTGATCGATCATCGTGAGCAGCGCTTCAACGTGGTCACGCCGGCCGAAAAATATGAGCTGTTCGCGTATCTTTCGGCGTGGCTGCGCAAGCTGCCACCGGCCGAGCTGTCGATCGCGATCCGCGACCTCTGCTCGCGCCATTCGGTCGATCTCGCCGTCCTGAGCCGCGAAGCCTCGATGGACTGGGCCGATATCGCCCGTCTCGCCGCCGACCCCAACGTCACGATCGGCAGTGCCACCGTGCACTATCCCGTGCTCGCCAATCTCCGGGATGCCGACGCCCAGCGCGAGATCACGATGGGCAAGGCGGTGCTGGAGACGGCGCTGCGCCGCCCGGTCCGGCACATGGCGTATCCGTTCGGCGACCGCTATTCGTTCCGCCGCAGCGACGTCGTGCTCGCCGAGCAGGCGGGCTTCGTCAGCGCGGCCTCGACGATGCCAGGCGTCGTGCAGAGCGAGGGCCGCACGCATCTGCACATGATGCCGCGGATCGCCTGGGACGGCCGCTCGCGCTCGCTGCGCGCCTTGAAGGTGCTGATGGCCGGCATCACCCTGCCGCGGGAAAAATCCGCGCCGCCGCCCCAGCTCGATCTCGGCTGATCAGCCCTGCTGCCGCTCCGGATCCGGGCGCAGCATCCAGCTCACGATCGGCATCGCCGGCAGCACCCAGCCCATGCCGACGACGACGTAATACACCGCCTGCAGCCAGCCGGAATTGGCGATCAGGGGGAATTGCGCCATCACCATGCCCATCATCGACCAGGCGAAAGCGAGCAGGAGCAGCGCGACGGCGCCGATCAGTTTGCGGGTGCGGATCGTCATGACGGGATTGTCAGCCTCGGCTGGGGGCGGCGCGGCTTGCGCGCGATTTCCCCGGGATTATAAGGGCCTGTCAGCCCCGGTTCAATCGAGCGTTCAACGTCCATGACCACGGTTCCCCGCACACGAGATCTCGCCGCGATCCGCATCTGGCTGCTCGCCGTCGCCGGCCTGATCGCGCTGATGGTGCTGGTCGGCGGCGCCACGCGGCTGACCGAATCCGGGCTCTCGATCGTGGAATGGAAGCCGGTCACCGGCACCCTGCCGCCGCTGTCCGCGCAGGCCTGGACCGACGCCTTCGAGGCCTACAAGACCATTCCGCAGTATCGGCAGATGAACGCCGGCATGACCCTGCACGAATTCAAGACGATCTTCTGGTGGGAGTGGAGCCACCGGCTGCTCGGCCGGGTCATCGGCATGGTCTACCTGCTGCCCTTCCTGTGGTTCCTGTGGCGCGGCGCCGTCTCCGGGCCGCTCGGCCGCAGGCTGTGGCTGATCTTCGGCCTCGGCGCGCTGCAGGGCGCGGTCGGCTGGTGGATGGTGGCCTCCGGCCTCACGGAGCGCACCGAGGTGGCGCCGGTCCGTCTCGCGACGCACCTCTCGCTGGCGCTGTTGATCTATGCGTCGATCGTCTGGACGCTGCGGCGGCTCGCGCCGCGCGAGGAGGCCGAGGTGCCGGCGCGGCTGCGGCTGACGGCCTGGGTGCTGGTCGGCGTCACCTTCGTGCAGCTCTATCTCGGCGCGCTGGTGGCAGGCCTGCGCGCCGGCCTCGTCTACAACACCTGGCCGGAGATCGACGGCGGCCTGATCCCGAAGGCGGCCAATCTGTGGATCCATTCGCCGTGGTGGATCAATCTGTTCGAGAACGACCTGACGGTGCAGTTCATGCATCGCATGACCGCCTACACGCTGCTGGCATTGGCAGCCTGGCACGCCTTCGACGTGATGCGTGCCGGCGTCGGCCGCGACGTGGTGCGCGGCGCGCACCGGCTGCTCGCCGCGATCCTGGTGCAGGCCGTGCTTGGGATCTTGACCCTGCTGGCGCTGGTTCCGATCTCGCTCGCGCTGCTGCATCAGGGCACGGCCATCATCGTGCTGACGTTCGCCGTGCTGCAGGCCGAGCGCCTGTCGCCGCGACGTGTCGCTGTTGTCGCCGTGCCGCGGACGGCCGTGGCGGCCGGGCAGGCGGGGTAGGGCGTTCTCGCGCTCGCTGTTGCAGCGACCTCCGCCGTCATTCCGGGGCGCCCGCAGGGCGAGCCCGGAATCCATTGAGCCGCGAGACACGCTGGAAAATGGATTCCGGGCTCGTGCTGCGCACGCCCCGGAATGACGGTGGAGAGACATTCGCGCAAGCCAACAAGCGTGACTACGCACGCTGCGCAATGATGTGAAGACAAACATCCTCTTCCTCGCGCGCCATCACGCCGAGTTCTGCCGGTCGTTTCACCCTCGAAACACGCGAGGGCGCAGGGAAGGCCGGATGCCTGGCCGGCACCCATGGCCCGCGTGCAAAGAAAAGAGCACGCGGCGGTCACCACAGGTACGGCCTGATACATCCGGCCTTCCCCGCGCGATGGTTTTAACGCTTATACGCGATCTCCCCGGGGACCGGGCTCTCTTGCCCCCGTCATCTCGCGCGATGCGTTGAGCACCGACACGAGACTTAGCGCCAGCGTCGGGGCGCCAGGACCACGCGACTTCGCCGTCCGTGACGGATCGCTCGTCCGCGCGAACTTTCGTCCGCGCACGGCCCGCCACGTCCACCGCATTCCTGCCCTACGCAACTGGACGATCCGGAAGCGCCCCTCGGCTGGACAGGAACAAAAAGAGAACATAAGCTGATTTGCGTCGTTTGGCAAGCGTGGCGTGTCGCGGACATCACCGGGTGGGGCGGACCATGCAATTCGAGTTCGATTGGGATCCGGCCAAGGCAGAGAGCAATCTGCGCAAGCATGGCGTTGCGTTTGAGCGGGCGATGAGCATCTTCGGCGATCCGTTGGCGCTCTCGCGTCTCGATGACGGATCTGGCGCAGGCGAGGAACGATGGGTTACGATGGGACGCAATATTGCTCACGAGCTACTGCTGGTCGTGCATGCGTACACGGAGCTATCGGCAGACCGCGCAGCGATCCGCATCATTTCTGTCCGTCGCCCGACCCGGCGCGAAATCCGCTCCTACGAGAATGGGTGATCCGATGAAGGATGAATACGATTTCTCGAACGCCGAACGCGGCAAGTTCTTTCGCAAGGGCGCGCGAATGCTGCCTCCGGTGCATCTCGAGCCTGATGTGCTCGATCACCTGACCGGGCTGGCCAGCGCGCGGGGCGTATCGTTGACCGAATTGGTCAACACGCTTCTCAAGGAGGATATTGAGCGGATGGAGGCTGCGAAATAGCTCTTTGGGAGTTTATGCGAGCACCTCATGATGCCTTCGCGACCAGACTTCCGCGACACGGTTCGGGCGCGCGCGGACCGCGATCCGGCGTTTCGCGAGGCGTTGTTCCAGGAAGCCGTGAGTGCGCTGCCGCGCGGAGAGGTCGATGACTGCCGCGCCGGCCTGCGTGCGTATATCAACGCAACGATCGGCTTCGAGGCACCGAGCAAGGCGCTTGGCCGGCCGTCGAAGAGCCCGATGCGCATGTTAGGGCCATCCGGCAATCCCACGGCCGAGAACCTGCTTGGCGTGATCGGCGTGTTGCGGGCAGAGACAGGCGTGCAGTTCGACGTGCGCGTCGTGGCCGCGGAGTGAGTTACTGGCGCGCGCGGATCAACAAGATCACAGCTGCTCTCAACCAATGAAGAACGAATACGACTTCTCGAACGCCGCCGCTGATCTTGGCAATAGCCGAGGGCCGTCCGTCGCAGGCGACCGCGGCGGATGAGGCTGTCTCCGCCGTTGCCGTTGGCACGGATACCGCGGGCTTCAATCGGGCGCATACGCGTCCGGGTCGGGACTGCTGCTGGGCGACTTGAACGCCGCGCGTAAAGCGGCGGGCATCTGGTAGTTGAAGTTGATCCCGGTGGGCGGCACGGGTGACTCGAACCATTTCTTGTAGAGCACGTCGATGGCGGGGCTCTGATAGAGCTCGGCCGTGACGCGATCGGCGATGGCCTTGAACGGCGCATCGTCCTTGCGCAGCATGATGCCGAAAGGTTCGGGCTTGGAGAATGCGTCGGCGCTGATCATGTACGCCGCCGGGTCCTTCGACCGCGCGATGGCGACCGCGAGCTGGACGTCATCGAGCACATAGGCCTGAGCCCGGTCGGTCTCCAGCATCAGGAACGCTTCGGCCTGGTCCTTGGCAGGAACGATGTTGATGCCGAGCTTGCGTTCGACATTGACCTTGTTCAGCTGGGCGATGTTGGTCGATCCGGCGATCGCGACGGCCGTCTTTCCCCTGAGGTCGTCGATCGTCTGGAGCGAGAGCGATTTCTTGGCCGCATAGCGTGTGGCGCTGAGAAAGTGCGTATTGGCAAAGGTCACGAGTTTCTGGCGCTCGGTGTTGTTGGTGGTGGAGGCGCACAAGAGGTCGATCGTGCCGTTCGTCATCAGTGGTATGCGATTGGAGGACGTCACCGGAACGGTTTCGATCGTGAGGTTAGGAAGCCCCAGCTCCTTCTTGACCGCATCCGCGATCCGGGCGCAGATGTCGAGCGCGTAGCCCACCGGCTTCTGGTTGCCGTCGAGATAGCTGAACGGCACCGACGATTCCTGGAAGCCGATCGAGATCCTGTTCGTCTCCTTGACCTTCTGGAGCGTGCCCGTCAGTTCCTCGGCGCCGGCGGCGTTTGCAGCGAGCGCTGCCGTCAGCAGAAGTCCCCAAATGCGCATCAAGCCTCTCCTCGCAGCAACCCTCTTCGCGCGTGCAGCGTTGCCCGCGCAGCGGTGATGCAGCCTCGCTGCGTCCGGCCTGGATGAAAAGGGATAAAACCGCCTTATTTCTCATTCCTGGAAGTGATGGATCGCCGCGCCGGGCGTCGTCGCCGGGTTCACCTGCCCGGTCTAACCTTCGAGTTGACGGCCGAAATCGCAGGTCTGGCGCGCCAGCTCCGCTACGGCGGCCGCGAAGGCCGAGGGTCTGTCGTTGCGATACATGGCCGCATAGGGCACGGCCGGCAGCGTCGGCTTGACGGGCAGGATGACCAGCTTCTTCTGCTCGAAGAGAGGACGAAAACAGCGTTGCGGAAGATAGCTGATGCCGAGGCCGGCCACGGCGAGCCCGACCAGCGCGGTCAGATTGTCGACCGAGATGGCGCGCTTGAACGAGACGCCGTTGGCCGCGAGCCATTTGTTGACGAAGAGGCCGGAGCCCGAGCGACGGCCCTGCATCAGAATCGTATGATGACCAAGCTCGTCGAAATCGAGGCTCCGGCGCGCTCTGACCAGGCCGGGGCGCGCCGTCCACACGTTCTGCACTTCGGCAAGCCGCACCGACGTCACCTCCGGGTCGGAGAAGACGTCCGGGATGACGACGAGATCGAGGCTGCCCTCGATCAGCCGATCGTAGAGGCTTCGGGAGGTTTCGACTTCAGGCTCGATCATCACCGCCGGATGGGCTTCGCGAATCGCCGAAACCAGACGCGGCAGCCATGTCAGCGCTGACAGCTCCGTCGCCCCAAGCCGCAGGCGGCGGGCCGGTGACTGCCGGCCGTCCTTCAACTCCAGGATCTGGTCCTGCAACGCCAACATCTGTCGGCCAAGAGCAAGAATCTGTTCGCCACGTTCGGTCAGGCGAGCCCCGCGCTGGCTGCGATCAAACAGCGGAACGCGCGCGGAGGCCTCGAGCTCCTGGATGCGCTTCGAGATCGCCGATTGCGTCGTGTTCAGCTTGGCTGCGGCGCGTTCGAACGTGCCGAGCTCCGCGATCCAGTTCAAAGCTTCCAGCTGCTTCAGGGTGACCATGTTCGCATTCAAAAAAGAGATGGATCGATATCTCCATTTATCGGTTTTCTGAATTCAAGGCGAGTCCTACACCGCCGAGGCGGCGCGCCATCGAGCGACGCTCTGGACTGTGCAAGACGGGGAGCGAGAATGGGTGAGGGACAAGCGCAGCCTGGTGCGCCGATCGATGCGGCGGTCGTCGCCGCGTTCAAGAGCGTTTCCACGGCCGTGATCAGTGACAACCTTCAGCGGCTGCCTGGTGCAGCCAGTCTACGGCCATTCTATACGGGCTCGCCGATGGCCGGGATCGCGCTGACCGTGAATACGGCGCCGGGGGACAATCTCTTCATTCATCGCGCGCTCGATCTCATCACGCCTGGCGACGTCCTCGTCGTCAATGGCGGCGGCAACGAGACGCGGGCATTGGTCGGCGAGATCATCGCCGCCATCGCGAGGGAACGCGGCGCGGCCGGGATCGTCGTCGACGGTGCGATCAGGGACTCCGGCGTGCTGATGAAGTCCGACTTCCCCGTGTTCGCGCGTGCGGTCAATCACCGCGGCCCCTACAAGAACGGTCCCGGCGAGATCAACGTGCCGGTGTCGATCGGCGGCATGATCGTCACGCCAGGCGATATCGTGGTTGCCGACGCCGACGGAGTGGTCGCTTTCGCGCCGGCGATCGCACCCGAACTGCTCGCCTCCGCCCGCGCGCAGGAGCAGCGTGAAGCCGAAATCCTGGCGAGCATCCGCGCAGGGCGCTATGGCGGTGCCTACGCAAAATAGGCGTCTATTGCGGTCATCCGTACGAGCCTTGGCGGTATGCGGGACCTCGTCCTCGTCGTCCCGGATGTCGCTTCGCCCATCCGGGCTACTTGCATGCCAACGGCACCCCGCTCAGCAATACCCATACACGCCACACGCGTAGGGCAGGCGGAACATGTAGTTGGTATAGCCTTCGCCGCCGTAATAGGGGCCCTGGTAGTCGTAGGAGAAGGCGCGGCCGTAATAGCCGGGCAGCTCCTGGCGGCCGAACAGCAGCGGCGTCGAGGGCCACATCGGGGAGATCAGCGAGTCCTGGTCCCTGACGACGACGACCGTCGGCGGCGGCGCTCTCACGGCGCGGCGGGCCTTGGTGTGCACGATCTTGTCGTGGACGGCCGGCAGGTCGGCTGCGAGCACGACGCCGTTCGCCGCGATGGCCGCCAGCAGCATCATGATCACCAACGTTCGCATCCTGCTCTCCTCGACTTCTGTTCGGGTGGTATCGGCGCTTCGCGATACATCCACCGCTGCTTTCACGCGGGTCCGGAAGGCGATTCCACGGGTGGCAGGATGAGCCGGGTATGGTTAACGAAATCCTTCCGGCATCCGACGGTTGGCTGCAATCATCCGTAGAAGGACGGGCATTTTCAGCTTTTGTTAAGTTCTGCGGGTGCAAGCTTACTGCCGCCGGCGATTTTGAAGGTCGGCCGAATGCAGCCCGGCCGCTGCGTCCGGGCGCGAAAATCTCTGCTGCATTTCATCAGAGTCTCAGACCAGAAGGTTTCGAGCATGTCGGTGATCATGTTTTCGGCGTCGGCGCGCCAAAATCTCCAATCACGGACCGGCTTAGTCAACGCTGAACTCGCTGCCATCGACGAGCGCGCCGCCGGCCTGCAGGCGCTGTCGGCGAGCCGGCTGATCGCGGCCTCCGCGCTGCCTCTGGCCGGCCAGATGCACGCGCGCCTGTTGCAGCTGATGAGATGATCACCTGGAGTTAACGAGGGCGCGGTCCGAGAAGCCGGCAACGGCCCGGCCGTGGGACGAAGGAGAGCGCGGAAGCCCAAGGGGGCCGCCCGCGCTCTCTTTGTTTTCGGGGCCGCTTGCTGCCTCAGCTGTCAGTTGTTCGTCATGCGCGGGCTTTTCCCGCCTGCGGGGCCGAAGCCCCTTCGGCGCGGCGACGGCCCGCGCATCCACGTCGTCATTGCCGGGGCAAAGACATGAATGGCCGGGACAAGCCCGGCCATGACGTGGCGAGAGATGCGCTCGTCATGCCGCATGTCGACGCGCGGCGCGATCCGTGGAGCGAAACGCGCCTTACGCGCTCAGCGCCTGCTCGAGGTCGGCGATCAGGTCTTCCTTGTCCTCGATGCCGACGGAGATGCGGACGATGTCGGGGCCGGCGCCGGCCTTGATCTTCGCGGCGTCGTCGAGCTGGCTGTGCGTGGTCGAGGCCGGGTGGATCACCAGCGAGCGGGTGTCGCCGACATTGGCGAGATGCGAGAACAGCTTCAGGTTCGACACCAGCTTGACGCCGGCGTCGTAGCCGCCCTTGAGCGAGAAGGTGAACACGGCGCCGGCGCCCTTCGGGCAGTATTTGCGGGCGAGCGTGTAATACTTGTCCTCGGGCAGGCCGGCGTAGTTCACCGAGGCCACGCCGGGATGCTTGCTGAGATATTCGGCGATCGCCTTGGCATTGTCGCAGTGCTTCTGCATGCGCAGCGGCAGGGTCTCGATGCCGGTCAGGATCATGAAGGCGTTGAATGGCGACAACGCCGGTCCGAGATCACGCAGGCCCAGCACGCGGCAGGCGATCGCGAAGGCGAAATTGCCGAACGTCTCGTGCAGCCGGATGCCGTGATATTCCGGTCGCGGCTGCGTCAGCATCGGATATTTATCGCCACTGCCGGCCCAGTCGAAGGTGCCGGCATCGACGATGACGCCGCCGATCGAGTTGCCGTGGCCGCCCAAGAACTTGGTCAGCGAGTGCAGCACGATGTCGGCGCCGTGATCGATCGGGCGGATCAGGTAGGGCGAAGCCAAGGTGTTGTCGACGATCAGCGGCACGCCCGCCTTGCGCGCCACCTGCGCGACCGCCTCGATGTCGGTGATGGTGCCGCCGGGATTGGCGATCGACTCGATGAATACAGCCTTGGTGCGTGGGCTCACCGCCGCCTCGAAGCTCGCGACGTCATCGGTGTCGGCCCACACCACGTTCCAGCCAAAGCTCTTGAACGAATGCGTGAACTGGTTGATCGAGCCGCCATAGAGTTTTCGCGCGGCGATGAACTCGTCGCCGGGGGACAGCAACTGCTGCAGCGCCACGACCTGCGCGGCATGGCCTGAGGCAACGGCAAGCGCGGCGGTGCCGCCCTCGAGCGCGGCGACGCGCTCCTCCAGCACGGCGTTGGTCGGGTTGCCGATGCGGGTGTAGATGTTGCCGAATGCCTGCAGCCCGAACAGCGAGGCGGCGTGGTCGGCATCGTTGAACACGAACGACGTGGTCTGGTAGATCGGCGTCGCCCGCGCGCCGGTGGTCGGGTCGGGCTGGGCGCCGGCGTGAATGGCAAGGGTGGCAAATCCCGGGGGACGTTCGGTCATGGTGTTTCCTCTTGGCTTGATCCGTTGCGCGCCGGCGCCGGCTGGCGCAGGGATCGATGATGGGAGACGGTGTCGATAGCGCGCATCGTGCGCCTCCGCGTCATCCCGGCGGAGGACATTTGCCAGCGGCCAGGATGGCGTCAAGGCTGCCGGCGCCGATCGCTCCGATTTGAAATGCGCTGCTGTGTCGCGCCGTCGTCGCGACACGTTCCTTTCGCAGATGCGTCAGGCGGGATCGCTTCTGTCCTTCGCGGCGCGGTCGGCCGCGGCCGTCGTGCCGCCGCCGACGCTGGTACGGTTCAGCGACAGCCGCATGCCTTGCGTCGGGATCGGCGCGCGCTTGGCGCTGATGGTGCGCGAGTTGACGCCCATCCAGGAGATCTCCGACGACAGCCGGCCATATTCGATCTTGGGGCAGCGGTTCATCACGACCTTCAGTCCAGCGGCCTCGGCCTTTTCGGCCGCCGCATCGTCACGCGCGCCGAGCTGCATCCAGATCACCTTCGGCAAAGGTGAGAGCTTCAGCGCCTCGTCGACGACGGGCATGATGTGCTGCGAGCTCCGGAAGATGTCGACCATGTCGAGCGGGCGGCCAATGTCGGCGAGCGAGGCGACGAAGGGGCGGCCCATCAGGCTCTTGCCGACATGGCCGGGGTTCACCGGGATCATGTCGTAGCCGCGCTGCACCAGATATTTGAAGGCGAAGAAGCTCGGCCGGATCTCCGACGGCGAGGCGCCGACCATCGCGATCACCTTCACGCCGTTGAGAATGCCGCGGATGTAGTCGTCGGGATAGGTGTCGTGATTCATGAGCGGTGCAATCTGTTAGTTGCTGTCATTCCGGGGCGTGCGCAGCACGAGCCCGGAATCCATACTCCCGATCGTGGTTATGGATTCCGGGCTCGCCCTCCGGGCGCCCCGGAATGACGAGCCAGTTTCAGTTTCTGTCATTGCGAGGAGCACTTGCGACGAAGCAATCCAGGGGCTCGAGCGGGACTCTGGATTGCTTCGCTGCGCTCGCAATGACGAAGGAGAGAGCAGGGCGAGCTTCACTCGTCCCGCCAATTCGGCGTCCGCTTCTCGATGAAGGCGCCGATGCCTTCCTCGGCGTCGCGGGCGAGCATGTTCTGCGTCATCACCTCTGCCGCATAGCGATAGGCGTCGGCAAGGCTCATCTCGGCCTGGCGGTAGAATGCCTCCTTGCCGAGCTTGATCGTATAGGCCGATTTGCGCGCCACTTGTTGTGCCAGCGCAATCGCGGTGTCGCGTTCCGTGCCGGCCGTGACCACGCGGTTGACGAGGCCCAATTCGCGGGCGCGGACAGCGGGAACCGGCTCGCCGGTCAGCAGCATCTCCATCGCCTGCTTGCGGGGTACGTTGCGCGACAGCGCCACCATCGGCGTCGAGCAGAACAGGCCGATGTCGACGCCGGGCGTGGCGAACGAGGCGCGCTCGGAGGCGACGGCGAGATCGCAGCTCGCGACCAGTTGACAGCCGGCGGCGGTGGCGATGCCCTGCACGGACGCGACAACCGGCTTGGGCAGATGCACGATCGCCTGCATCATCGCGCTGCAGGCGTTCATCAGCCGGGCGAAGAAGGCGCGGCCGCGGTCGGCCTCGCTGCGATGCGCGGTGAGTTCCTTGAGGTCATGGCCGGCGCAGAACGCAGGGCCATTCGCTGCGATCACCACGGCGCGCACGGCCTTGTCGGCGCCGATCTCGGCCAGGGCCCGATGCAGCTCTGCGATCAGCGGCTCCGACAGGCTGTTGCGCTGTGCCGGGCGGTTGAGCGTGAGCACGGCGACGGGGCCCGCCATCTCGCGCAACAGAATCGGCGTATCGGCGGCGTCGGCGAGGGCAGGGACGGACATTGCGATTTCCATATGGGCGCATCGATGCAGCTAATGTAACAGATGAGCAACGACGAGAGCAGGGGGAGAGATGACGGCGAAGATGACCATCGCGGAGCTGGAAACGTTCCTGCACGCGGAATTTCCCCAGGCGTTCCGCACCGGCGGTGACATTTCGATCGAGAGCGCCGACGGCAAGAGCTGCCGGATGCGCCAGCGCTTCAATGAGCGCATGTTGCGCCCCGGCGGCACCGTCTCCGGGCCGACATTGATGGCGCTGGCCGATTTCGCGATGTACGTGGTGCTCTTGTCGGCGATCGGTCCGGTCGGTCTTGCGGTGACCACGAATCTCAACATCAACTTCCTGCGCAAGGGCGCGGCCGGCGCCGATGTGCTGGCGGAGGCGCGGCTGCTCAAGCTCGGCAAGCGGCTCGCGGTCGGCGAAGTCACGCTGCTGTCAGGGGAATCGCCCGATCCGATCGCCCATGTCACGGCGACCTATTCCATTCCGAATGCGTAGGGTTTTCGAGGGTATTATTGCACCATATTTGCAAGCTACTGTTTTTGTTGCATTAATTTGACGCCGATGGCGTTGACGAATGCAGGCCGCTTCTCTAGAAGCTGCGACCAGTTCGGTGCGTCACCCGCGCCGCATTCTCCCTGTCACGGATATCTCTCATGAAAACCTTTTCGGCAAAGCCGGCCGAGGTCCAGAAGAAGTGGGTCGTGATCGACGCCAAGGGTCTGGTCGTCGGCCGTCTCGCCACGCTGGTCGCCATGCGGCTGCGCGGCAAGCACCTCCCGATCTACACGCCGCACGTCGACTGCGGCGACAACGTCATCATCGTCAATGCCGCGCACGCCGTGCTGACCGGCCGCAAGCGCGAGCAGAAGGTGTACTACAAGCACACCGGCTATGTCGGCCACGTCAAGGAGCGCACCGCGCGCCAGATCCTCGAGGGCCGCTTCCCCGAGCGCGTGATCGAGAAGGCCATCGAGCGCATGATCCCGCGCGGGCCGCTCGGCCGCGTGCAGATGGGCAATCTGCGTGTCTATGGCGGACCCGATCATCCGCACGAAGCGCAGAACCCCGAGAAGATCGACATCGCCAAGTTGAACCGCAAGAACACGAGGGCCGCATAAGATGGCCGAAAGCATCCAGTCTCTCGATCAGCTGTCGCAGCTCAAGGGTGCCGTCACGGCTCCCGACGCTCCGAAGTATGAGAAGAAGGTCGACAAGTTCGGCCGCGCCTATGCCACCGGCAAGCGCAAGGACGCGGTCGCCCGCGTCTGGATCAAGCCGGGCTCCGGCAAGGTCACCGTCAACACCCGCGACATCGAGGTCTACTTCGCCCGTCCGGTGCTGCGCATGATGATCGAGCAGCCGATGGTCGTCGCCGCCCGCAAGGGCCAGTACGACGTGATCTGCACGGTCGCCGGCGGCGGCCTGTCCGGCCAGGCCGGTGCGGTCCGTCACGGCCTGTCCAAGGCGCTGACGAATTTCGAGCCGGAGCTGCGCGGCGTCCTCAAGAAGGGCGGCTTCCTGACCCGCGACTCGCGCGTCGTCGAGCGTAAGAAGTACGGCAAGGCCAAAGCCCGCCGCTCCTTCCAGTTCTCGAAGCGCTGATCGCCTGGCTCCGGCTCGGTCCGGATCCATCAGCTTCAAATACGAACGGGCGCCCTCGCGGGCGCCCGTCTTGCTTTTGACGCAGGCTTGCGCGGGTCAGGCGCTGGCGCGGCGCGCGGTCAGCCATTGGCTCGGCGCCAGCGGCTTCGACACCACGCGGACCTCGCCGATGCTGCCGATGAAGCCGTCCGACGGCGCGCGGTCCCACCAGCCGCAGCCGAGTGCCCAGGGCTGCGACGCCGCCGTCGAGGCGATGCCGTTGCCGCCGATGACGCTGCGCACGACCGGCGCGCCCTCGATGTAGAGCACGGTCGAATTGTCGGCGGGATCGTTGACGATGGTGAGGTGATACCAGGTGTCGAGCATGATCTCGCCGGACCAGTCGGTCTGCGGCTGCCGGGTCGAACTCGACGGCACGACCTCCCACTGCACCTCGCGCAGGTTCGAGATCGCAAACAGGATCGGCGGTGACTCCGGATCGCCGCCGGCATAGCCCGGCAGCCAGCCGCGGTTGCCGAAGCGGGTCAGGATGTTGCACCAGGCGTGATCGGCGGCCTTCCAGTTCGGATCGATCTTGATGAAGGCCTCGACGGTGTAGCCGGATGCGAACGTTGCCGCGTTGATCGGCGCGTTGGCCGCGGTCGTGAACCAGCTGAAGCGGCCGGCGCCCTGCTTGGTCGTGTTGAGGAACTGCACGCTGCCCGGCGCCGACGACAGGCGATGCTTGTCGGCTGTGAAGACGACGTCGGCGACCTGGGCGGCACCCGCGAGCGTGGCGCGCTGCATCGGGTTGGCGGCGGTGAGGTCCGACAGCGCGGTGCCGGCGGCCACGGCCCTGCCGATCGCCGACGACGTGATCCGCCAATGCGCAACGGTCTCGGCCACGAGCGGATAGTCCTGCTCGTTCGCGGGCGGCACCACCACCGGTTCGGGCGCCTCGGTGTAGTTGGCGTAGAGATCCTGCTTGAGGCGCGGCAGGATCGGCGTGCCGGCGAAGGCCGGCAGATGGCAGAAATTGGTGAAGCGTGAAAACCGCCGGTGGAAGTCGATGGGAATCGAGAACGCGTGATTGTCCTCGGACAGCCAGGCGCGGTCGAACTGCTTCAGGCTGTCCTTCGGCTTCTCGACCACCCAGGGCGAGAACGAGGCGACGTCGATCTTGTTGGCCGTGAAGTCGAACTCGTACAGCCGCATCAGGCCGTTGCCGCCCTGATAGGCCATCTGATAGTCGACCACCATCTGGTGGACGGGGTTGTGGAAGTCGTTGATCTTCGTCAGCAGCGCGCCACCGTGATAGTGGCCGTTCAGGGTCATGAAGATCTGGTCGTTGCTGCGGATCAGCTTCTCCCACAGGTACTGGCCGTAGGCGACCTCGAGCGGGCTCGTGCCGTCATTGGCGATGTTCAGCAACTGGTGATTGGCGAGGATCACCGGCAGCATCGGATGCCGCGCGATCATGCTGCGCGCCCAGGCGATCGCGTCGTCCGAGGCGCGCCACGACAGCGACAGCACCATGAAACTGACGCCGCAGGCATGGAACACATGCGCCTCGTGCCAGCCGCTCGGATGCCGCTCCAGGAAGGTCCGCTGCTTCGCGGCGCGGCTCGTCGGAAACCATGTGAGATAAGGCTCGGACGCGCCGCGCTGCGCATCGGTGCCCGCGCCCTGGCTCGCCGCGTTCTCGAATTCCAGCGCCGAAAGCACGTCGTGATTGCCCGCGAGCACCGAATACGGCCGGCCGGCGTTCTCTAAGAGCTTCATCGCGGCATCGGCGACCGCCCATTGCTGCGGATGCTTGGACTGGTCGACGACGTCGCCGAGGTGGATCGTGAACGGGATGTGGTACTTCGCGGCGTTGTCGACGATGAACTGCGTCTGCGCGGGGTAGGGCGTGCTGCCATATTGCCGCTGATAGGACTGGCCTTCTTCTGACGTCGCATAGCGCGAGTAGAACTGCGTATCGGGAAGGACGGCGAGCGCGAAGCTGGTCGTGACGTGACGATGGTGACGGTGCATGCGCCAATGCGCGTGCGCCGCCTGGCCGGGCAGCAGGCTGGCGCCGAGGCCGAGCGCCGAGACGCCCATGGCATTGCGCAGCAGGGTGCGGCGATCGACGCCCTGCGCCGGCTGCGGGTCGCGCGCCGGATGATCGCCTGCGGCCGCCTTGTTGTTCGATGAATCGTCGTCGAAAGACATCCTTGTCCCCACCTCGAGCGGCGGATCGCGCCGCGGTCGGGATGTGTTAGGGAGAGATGATCTCAAATTTGAGAAGGTTTCTTATCGTTTCGATGAGTGTTCGCCGCAGGACGGGAAACCATTGATTCCGCACGATGGGGCGCACAACTATCAATGAATGACGCTGTGCCGTGTACAATCAGGGCGGGCGGTCGCGCGGATTGCCCCGGCATTTTTGAATCCTGTTTGCAGATTTCTTGCGCAGCAATTTGCTGACGAGTTGTGCCGAGCTTTTCGAGAAAACTTGGTATCCCAGGCAAACCTCTTTCCAACAAACCGCCCGCTAGGTTGATCGCGATAAGGCCGCGCTAACCCTGAATTCCCGCGCCGCCGCAGCAACCGAGGTGATCGATGGCGCTTGATAGCATGACGCTCGACATCGTAGCGACCATGGTCGCAGCGCTGCTTGGCGCTATGTTGCTCCACTTCGGCCGGCAGGAGAACACGCCGGCGCTGCGCTGGTGGGGCGCGGCCTACGTCCTCGGCGCGGTCGCGATCGCGCTGTGGACCTTGATCGGCGAGCTCTACGGCGAGGTGGTGTCGCTGTTCCTGAGCTCCATCGGCCTGATCGCCACTGCCATGGTGTGGAACGCCGCGCGCGTGTTCCACGGCAAGCCGGCGAGCGTGCCCGGGCTCGTGCTCGGCGCGACGGTCTGGATCGCCAGCGGCATGCTGCTCGATGCGTCGGCGCAGGCGCTGCGGCTGACGATCGGCGCCGCGATCGTCGTGATCTACGCCATGCTGACCGCGGCCGAGCTGTGGCAGGAGCGGCGGCGGACCTTGCACAAGCGCTGGCCGGCGCTGATCGTGCCGGTGATGCACGGCTTCGTGCTGATGCTGCCGATCCTGCTCGGCAACATGCTGCGCGATTCCGACGGCGCCTTCGCCGCGGCCTGGGTCACGATCTTCTCGATCGAACTCGTGCTGTATGCGGTCGGCACCGTGTTCGTGATCTTCATGCTGGTGTCCGAGCGCATCGTCAGCGCCCACAAGCGCGCGGCGACCACCGACCCGCTGACGGGCCTGCTCAACCGCCGCGGCTTTGCCGAGTCCTGCGCGCAGCTGATCGAGCGCGAGGCGCGCGAGCAGCGCCCGGTCAGCGTGCTGATCTTCGACATCGATCATTTCAAGTCGATCAACGACCGCTTCGGTCACGCCGAGGGCGACGAGGTCCTGAAGCTGTTCGCAAACGTCGTGGTCAACAATCTACGCCTCACCGATCTCTCGGGCCGGATCGGCGGCGAGGAGTTCGCAGCACTTCTGCCCTGTTCCATCGAAGAGGCCATGGTCGCCGCCGAGCGTGTCCGCGAGGCGTTCGCGGCCTCCGGCGTGGTGTGCGAGGACAAGCCGGTCGATACCACCGTCAGCATCGGCGTTTCCGGCGGGCCGGGCGGGACCGATCTCGACGTGCTGCTCGCGGCCGCCGATACCGCGCTCTACAAGGCCAAGCGCTCCGGTCGCAACCGGGTCGAGGCCTCGGCGGAGCTGCCGCTGTCGCTCGACCGCTACCGCCGCCAGCGCGCTGCCGCGGCTGCCAGCCTGCCGCAGTCGGGAGAGGCGGTGTTGTCCAGCTGAGGTGCGGCTTTCGCTCTCCCGAGGTCTGGGCTAGACAAGCGGCCCACACCAGGGGAGGCCGACAGAACATGATCACGGAAATCGCCCAGATCGACGTCAAGCCGGGCACGGAGAAGGATTTCGAGGCCGCGGTCGCGAAAGCACGCGCCGCCTTCGGCCGCTCCAAGGGCTTTCACGGCTTCGAGCTGCACAAATCGATCGAGAAGCCGCAGCGCTACCGCCTGATGGTGAAGTGGGAAACGCTCGAGAACCACACGGTCGATTTCCGCGGCTCGGAGAACTTCACCGAATGGCGTGGCCTGGTCGGGCAGTATTTTGCCAATCCTCCGGATGTCGAGCACACCGAGACGGTGCTGACCTCGGCCGGCTGAGGCCGCGCGTCAGCGCTGCTCCGCCACGGAACACAACATGACGCATGACGATCTGGTCGAAGCCTACTCTGCCGGGGGACGGCACTACCACGATCTTCGCCACGTCCAGGATTGCCTGGACCAGCTCGATCGCGTCGCGGACCTCAGCGTCCGCGAGCGCGAGATCCTGACGCAGGCGATCTGGTGGCACGACGCCGTGTATGATCCCACGCGGTCCGACAATGAGGAGCAGAGCGCCATCCTTGCCGAGCGTCACGTCGCGCCCGAGCTGCGCGACGAGGTCGGACGCTTGATCCGGCTGACCCGGACGCACGATGTCGCGCCCGACGATCGGCTGGGCGCGCTGCTCGTCTCGATCGATCTCGCCATTCTCGGCGCCGACGAGGCCAGCTACGACGCCTATGCGGATGCGATCCGGCGCGAATATGCTGATGTGCCGGACGACGCATACCGAGCCGGGCGCGCGGCGGTGCTGGAGCGGTTCGCGCGGCGCCCCGTGATCTATCCGGATGCGGGCTTTGCCGCTGCGCTCGACCAGAAGGCGCGGGCCAACCTCGCGCGCGAGCTGCGCAGCCTTCGATCATAAGCAGGATCAGCTCAGGCGTTTCGCGCGGCCGCGTCGCCGCGGCAATGCAGGCTGCGCAGCATCGCATGTGCTGATAGCGCTTGTCTTTTGCCGTGGCCCGACATGCAATGGGATGACATGCGCGTCGCCATGACGTGCTCCCCATTTTCTGGAACTCCGTCATGCCGATCATCAACCGCGCCGCCGAGCTGGCGGAAGACGCCAAGGTCTGGCGCCGCGATTTCCACCAGCATCCCGAGCTCCAATATGAGGTGCATCGGACGGCCGGGCGCGTCGCCGAGCTCTTGACCTCGTTCGGTGTCGACGAGGTCGTCACCGGCATCGGCCGGACCGGCGTCGTCGGCGTCATCCGCGGCCGCGAGTCGTCGCCGCGGGTGATCGGCCTGCGCGCCGACATGGACGCGCTGCCGCTGCAGGAGGTCAGCGACATCCCGCACAAGTCCACCATTCCCGGCAAGATGCACGCCTGCGGCCATGACGGCCACACCGCCATGCTGCTGGGCGCGGCGCGCTATCTCGCCGAGACGCGCAACTTCGCCGGCACGGCCATCGTCATCTTCCAGCCGGCCGAGGAGGGTGGGGCCGGTGGCCGTGCGATGGTCGAGGATGGCCTGATGGAGCGCTTCGGCATCGAGGAGGTCTACGGCCTGCACAATGCGCCGGGCCTGCCGCTCGGAACGGTCGCGACGCGCGCCGGCGCCGTGATGGCCGCCGCCGACACCTTCGAGGTGCGCCTGAAGGGCCTCGGCGGCCACGCCGCGCGGCCGAACAAATGCGTCGATCCGATCATCGCCGGCGCGCAGATCGTGACCGCGCTGCAGACGATCGTGGCGCGCAACGTCGATCCGGTCGAAAGTGCGGTGCTGTCGATCACGCGCTTTCACGCGGGGACGACCGCCGACAACATCATTCCGCAGACCGCTGTCATCGGCGGCACCGTGCGCACGCTCGATGAGGACATCCGCCGCTTGATGGACGAACGCTTCAAGGGCCTGGTGACGGCGCTCGCGAGCGGCATGGGCGTGGAGGCGGAAATCGACTACGAATGGGGCTATCCGGTCGTCATCAACCATGCGGAGCAGACCGCGTTCGCGGCCGACGTGGCGCGCAGCGTCGTCGGGCCGGAACAGGTCATCACCGACATGCCGCCCCGGCTCGGCGGCGAGGACTTCGCCTACATGCTGCAGGCGCGGCCCGGCGCGTTCGTCTTCATGGGCATCGGCGATGGGGCCGGCGTGCATCACCCGGAATATGATTTCAACGACGACGTGATCCCGCACGGCATCAGCTATTGGGCCAAGCTGGTCGAGACCGCGATGCCGGCCGGCTGAGCGGGCTCTGACCGGGCCTCAGATCGCGGCCGCGGCGTCCTCGGTGCGGCGGTCGCTCTTGAAATAGTCGATCATGACCTTGGCGATCGCCATCAGCGGCAGCGCCAGGGTCAGGCCCCAGACGCCGAACACGATGCCGAGCAGGATCTGGAACGCAAACAGCGTGGCCGGCGGGATGTCCAGCGCCTGGCGCTGGATCAGCGGCGTCAGCACGTAGCTCTCCATCGCGTGCACGCCGAGGAACAGCACGAAGGCGCTGACCGCAGCGACCCAGCCGGAGGCGAGGCTCGCCAGCACCACGATGACGCCGGCGATGATCGCGCCGACGGTCGGAATGAACGCCAGCAGGCCGGCCTGGATGCCCAGGATGAACGAGCTCTGCACGCCGATGATGGCGAGGCCGATCCAGGTGACGAGGAAGACTGCGAACATCGTCGTGATCTGGGCGATCAGCCAGCGTTCCAGCGTGTAGCTGATGCGGTCCACGATCACGGTGGCCTGGTCCCGGTACTTCGCCGGCGCCAGGAAAAGCAATCCGCTGCGGTAGACCGCCGGCTGGGCCGCGAAGGCCAATCCCAGGAACAGCACGATGAAGAAGTTGCCGACGGCGCTGACGGTGCCGAGCAGCAGCTTGAAGGTCTGGCTGACGATGGCGCCGCCGGAGGAGGCCAGCGCGCTCGGCGAGGGCAGGCCGCCCGGCAGGCCATGGGACGGCGTCTGGGTCGGTGTGGTCGAGCCGCCATCAGGCGCGGCAGTGGCCGTGCTCGCGGCGTTGAAGTCGAAGAAGCTGGTGTCGATGCCGTTGCGGTCGAGGAAGCCCTTGATGTTGCCGAGCTGCGACTTGATCGTATCGCTCAGCACCTTGGCCTGGTCCGCGATGGTGGTGCCGCCGAGGAAGACGATGCCGACGAGCACGGCCGCGAGCGCCAAGCAGACGATGACGAGCCGCGCCGGATGCGGCCAGGGCAGCACGCGGCCGAGCAGGCTGGTCATCGCGTTGAGCGCGACGCCGAGCAGCATGCCCGCGAACAACAGGAAGATCGCAGCCGCGTAATACCAGGTGAAGGCCATGCCGGCCATGAACAGGGTTACCCCGATGCCGCCCACGGCAATGGCCCAGGCCAGGTCGCTGCGGGCCTGGAGGCGTGGGTCGGCGGGGGCGGTCATGAGGCATCCTCTGTGCTGATCGGCCCCCACACATTGGCGAAAACGGCTGGCGGATCAAGCACAGGCTTGGGGAAGCGGGGTGCTGCAGGACGCTTGCGGGGGTGTCGGAATTGGCATTGGGGACCCGCGTGGCCATATGTTGATCCTGCCGTGCGACGCAGGCATGATTTGTGCCTGCCACACTGGCGGACGCGGCCGCCAACGGCCACATAAGAGGGGAGAGAAACAAAAACAATGAAACGTCCGGTGGTCGGCGTGATCGGCAACAGCCATCGCGTCGAGAACAGGTTCACCGTGCAGATGGTGGGCGAGCGCAACCTGAGCGCCGTGGCCGAGGTCGCGGGCGCGCTACCGCTGATGTTTGCCGGCGTTCCCGAGATCACCGACATCGCCGCGCTGCTCGATGTCGTCGACGGCGTGGTGCTGACCGGCGCCCGCGCCAACGTGCACCCGACCCGCTTCAACACCGAGCCGAGCCTCAAGCACGAGCCCTACGACGTCCATCGCGACGAGGTCGCGCTGCAGCTGTCGGAAGCCTGCGTCTCCAGAGGCATCCCGCTGTTCGGCATCTGCCGCGGCTTGCAGGAGATGAACGTCGCCTTCGGCGGCTCGCTGCATCCGGAGATTCGCGAAATTCCCGGCCGCATGAACCACCGCATGCCGAGGCTGGAGAACGGCGAGATCCATCCCGATCCCAACGTCGTGTTCGCCGATCGCCACGAGGTGCGGCTCGCGCCGGGCGGTGCCTTCGCCAGCATCCTCGGTTGCGACAGCATCAAGGTCAATTCGCTGCATGGTCAGGGCATCCTGGAGCCGGGCGACCGCGTCGTGATCGAGGGCATCGCCGAGGACGGCACCATCGAGGCCATCCGCATCGCGGACGCGCCATCCTTTGCGCTCGGCGTGCAATGGCATGCCGAATATGACCCGCAGAAGAACCCGATCAATCGCAAGCTGTTCGAGGCGTTCGGTGAGGCGGTGAGGAAGCGGCATCTGTCATCCTGACGTCGGGGCTGAACCGGGTTTCCAAAACGGCAGACGAAGCTGCAGAGACGGCTCATCGTGAGCTCGTCACAAGGAATCCGTGATGCGCCACGTCCTGACTGTCGCCATTGTGCTCCTCGCCGCTCCGGCCTTGGCCCAAGGCACGCCGCCGATGGAAGGCCCGATCACCTGCTCGTCGCCGGTCGCGGCCACCGATTCGGCAAACAGCCTCAAGCAGCGCTATGGCGACGAGGCCGTGGTTCAGGATCTGCCGGGCGCCGAGGGCGAGACCTACAAGGGCCTCGTGCTGTTTCCGCGGGCGATGGACCGGCGCATCGAGGTCGGCTTCATCGACGATAAGGTCGCGACGGTGTCCGGGCTCACCTTGCGCGATACGGCCAAGACGAGCCGCTGGAGCGTGGCCGGCATCACCATCGGGGCCAGCCTCGTCGAGGTCCAGAAGGCCAATGGCAAGTCGTTCGTCGTGAGCGGCTTCGGCTGGGACTATGGCGGCTTCGTCACCGACTTCAAGAACGGCGCGCTGGGACGCATCCTGCCGGGCGGCTGCTCGATCACCGTGCGCTTCGGCAAGGACAAGGACCCACCGCGGGCGCTCTCGGGCGATGGCGTGAAGGTGTCGTCCGACAATCCGGCGCTGGTGAAATTCGCGCCCGTCGTCACCGAGATCGGCATCAATTTCGCCGCGAAGTGATGGCTTCATAGTCGCAGGACTGACCGGGATGAGCATGCGCCGAACGAGCTTGTTGTTGATGCTTCTGGCTGCGCCGGCATGGGCACAGACCGCGCCGCCTGCCGATGGGCCGATCACCTGCACCTCGCCGGTGTCGGTCACGGACTCCGCCAAGAGCCTGATGCAGCGCTACGGCCAGGAGGCGGTGGTAGACGACCAGTTGTTCACCGGGGTGGAGGACATCACCTATCAAGGCGTCGTGCTGTCGCCAAAAGTGCCGGACTGGCGTATCGAGATCGGCTTTGCTGACGAGACGATGCGGCGGGTGTCACGTCTCACCTTGATCGACTCCAGGACGAGTCATTGGAACGTTGCCGGCGTGACGCTCGGCTCCACTTTGGCCGAGGTGCAGAAGATCAATGGCAGGCCGTTTCTGATCCGCGAGTTCTTCACCGATGGTGGCGGCTTCGTTGTCGACTGGAAAGGCGGCACGCTGAGCCGTCCTTTGCCGGGTGGATGCTCCGTCAGCGTTCGCTTCGGCAGTGACGACCACGAGGGAAACCCGATCGGTGATCGCATCGCATCCGACAAGGCGGAGTTGCGCAAATGGGGACCGGTGGTCGAGCAGATCGTGGTGAGGTTTCCCGAGAAATAGCGGCTGAATGCGCCCTCGGGCCTCATGGTTCGAGACGGCGCGCACTTCTGTCGGATGATCTCATTGACTCATGGGCGCGCGCCTCCTCACCATGAGGAGAAACCGCGGCCTTGCGCGACCTCCATCTCCTCATCCTTAAGGAGCTTGGCGATAGCCGAGCGTCTCGAAGGACGAGTCCCGTTGGATCATCGTAGATGAGCAGCCACCAACAAAAGGCGCCCGGTGAAGGGCGCTGGGGGCAGGGGTGGTGCGGCAAGATCTCCATCAGGAAAGCTTGCCGCGTTTCTCGATAGCCACGACAACGCAGCGCTCGTCAATGGGCGCCGGTCGCAGGCGCGTCCGGCGGATTCTCCGAGAGCGGCCGTCTCCTACGGCCAAGCCCAATCCGTGCAGTTCGTCCCGCGCTTGGCGAGAGCGCAGCTCCGCTCAGGGCTTTGCGAGATGCCAGGCGTTGTTCAGGAAGCCGTCGCCTGTGATGTCGCCGGGCTTCTGATCCTTGGCGAAGGTGTAGAGCGGCTTGCCCTTGTAAGCCCACTGCCTGGAGCCGTCGTCCCGGGTGATGATGGTGTAGTTGGCGTCGGCCTTGTCGCTGGCTTCGGCTTTCAGGACCGGCCAGTTGGTCGCGCAGGGACCGTTGCAGGCTGATTTGCCGTCGACGTCCTTGTCGAACGTGTAGAGCGTCATGCCCTTGTTGTCGGTGAGGATGTCACCCTTCGTGCTGCTGCCGCTCTTGGTTGGAGGCGCCGCGCTGGCGGACGAGATCGCCGCGAGTGAGATTGCGGCGGTCAGGAAGAGGCGCGAGATCGAAAGCCTGGTCATTCGAAATCTCCCAATGCATGTGGATCACAGGGATAGAAACTCATTCCGGCCCGATCTATTCCTTGCGCCTGTCCCTATTCGTCATTGGGAGGAATGTCGTACCGCCGTTCTGGCGCTCATGCCGGCCTTGGCATTCGCAGCACGGCACTGCGACACCAATGAAAAGGGCGCCCCGTGAGGGGCGCCCTGGTGTCGTCATCCGCCGATCAATCGGGCTGTCAGCCCGAGTAGTACATGTCGAATTCGACCGGGTGCGGGGTCATTTCGAAGCGCTCGACCTCGGTCATCTTCAGCGCGATGTAGCTGTCGATGAAGTCGTCGTCGAACACGCCGCCGGCCTTCAGGAAGGCGCGGTCCTTGTCGAGGTTCTCGAGCGCCTCGCGCAAGCTGCCGCAGACGGTCGGGATCTGCTTCAGCTCCTCCTTCGGCAGGTCGTAGAGGTCCTTGTCCATCGCCGGGCCCGGATCGAGCTTGTTCTTCACGCCGTCGAGGCCGGCCATCAGCATCGCGGCAAAGCCGAGATAGGGATTGGCGAGCGGATCGGGGAAGCGGACCTCGACGCGCTTGGCCTTCGGCGACGAGGTATAGGGGATGCGGCAGGACGCCGAGCGGTTGCGCGCGGAGTAGGCGAGCAGCACCGGCGCCTCATAGCCCGGGACCAGACGCTTGTAGGAGTTGGTCGACGGGTTGGTGAAGGCGTTGATGGCCTTGGCGTGCTTGATGATGCCGGCGATGTAGGACAGGCAGGTCTCCGACAGGTCGGAGTACTTGTTGCCCGCGAACACCGGCTTGCCGTCCTTCCAGATCGACTGGTGGACGTGCATGCCCGAGCCGTTGTCGCCATAGACCGGCTTCGGCATGAAGGTGGCGGTCTTGCCGTAGATGTGCGCGACCTGATGGATGCAGTATTTGTAGATCTGCATCTGGTCGGCCATCAAGGTCAGCGTGTCGAACTTCATGCCGAGCTCGTGCTGGGCCGACGCCACTTCGTGATGGTGCTTCTCGACCTTGACGCCCATGCGCGCCATGGCGCCGAGCATCTCCGAGCGCATGTCCTGCACCGAGTCCTGCGGCGGCACCGGGAAATAGCCCGCCTTGGTGCGGATGCGGTGGCCGAGATTGCCGCCCTCATATTCGGTGTCGGAGTTGGTCGGCAGCTCCGAGGAGTCCAGGCGGAAGCCGGTGTTGTACGGCGACGAGCTGTAGCGCACGTCGTCGAATACGAAGAACTCGGCTTCGGGGCCGACGAACACGGTGTCGCCCACGCCCATCGACTTCACCATCGCCTCAGCCTTCTTGGCGATGCCGCGGGGGTCGCGGTTGTACGGCTCGCCGGTGGTCGGCTCGAGCACGTCGCAGGTGATGATCATGGTGGTTTCGGCGAAGAACGGATCGATCGTCGCGGTCACCGGGTCGGGCATCAGGCACATGTCGGATTCATTGATCGCCTTCCAGCCGGCGATCGAGGAGCCGTCGAACATCGTGCCTTCGGCAAAAATGTCTTCGTCGATCATGCTGACGTCGAAGGTGACGTGCTGCCACTTGCCCCGCGGGTCGGTGAAGCGGAGGTCGACGTATTTGACGTCATTGTCCTTGATTGCTTTCAAGACGTCCTTGGCGGTCTTCATGAATACCCCTCTTGGCTTATAACGTCACGGCCCGGCGCGGGACGGCGTCCGCGGGTCATGCTCCATAGCCTCGTGCGGGAGCCAAGACAACATCGGAAACGGCAAAACGGCCGCGTGCAAGCGCCTCGCAGAGGACACTCGAGCTGCCGTGGGGGCTGCTGGCGCAGCAAACGTTCCGTGGGGGGCCCGGAGCGGACGGTCCGTTGAGGCCCCCCGGTCAGGCTAGATCGCGTCCAGCCCGGATTCTCCGGTTCGGATGCGGATGGCTTCCTCGATGTTGGACACGAAGATCTTGCCGTCGCCGATGCGGCCGGTCTGGGCGGCGCGGCGGATCGCCTCGATCGCGCGCTCGACCAAATCGTCGCCGATCACGATCTCGATCTTCACCTTGGGCAGGAAATCAACGATGTATTCGGCGCCCCGGTAGAGCTCGGCATGGCCTTTTTGCCGGCCGAAACCCTTCGCTTCGGTAACGGTGATGCCCTGAAGTCCCACCTCCTGAAGCGCCTCCTTCACCTCGTCGAGCTTGAACGGCTTGATGATGGCTTCGATCTTCTTCACTGAGCGCCTCCCGGGCATTCCGCTATAAACAACATGTGGGTCATCGTCAGGCTGCGCCCACGCGCAAGTCGTTCGATCATTTCGTTACCGGGCCCAACACTCTCCGGCGGAGGCCCGGTGATTGATTGCCCGACTTGCCCCGTGCCGAAGTGGCTCCACAAAAGCAGGGTCTATGCCAAGTCGTTAACGGGCCCAAATGGAGCCGATATTCAGGCATTTCACCAGCACCCGACGATTCCCTCAAGGAACGTCTAGAATACCGGAGCCTTGAGATTAGGCAAACAGATCAAACATTGTGCAAGTCTTGACGGCGGAGCCGCGCGCTGTCCGAAATGCCCAGGGAAAAGGCGACGTGCCGGGTTTCGTCGCGTCTTGCCAGATGTGCAGCGCCCTTGGAAGTTGCGGGCTGGCGCGGCAATAGGGAGCGCGGGATTCGCCCGCACCGGCTCCGAGGGACGGGGCGCCGACGTCCGCTGCGAGGCGACGGGGACGACATCACGCAGCCGGCGCAGGACGGCGGCTGGGGACGAGAGCGGTAATGGACATCTTGACCACGAGCGAAATGGAGCGCGCCGACCGGCTGACCATCGCGGCCGGCACGCCGGGCTTTTCGCTGATGCTGAGCGCCGGACAGGCGGTGGCCGAGGCGGCCATGGACCTGGTCGAGACCGGGCCGATCGTGGTCGTGTGTGGGCCGGGCAACAATGGCGGCGACGGCTTCGTTGCCGCGGCCGAGCTCGCCGCGCAGGGCAGGGACGTGTCGGTCATCCTGATGTGCGAGCGCGACGCGCTGCACGGCGACGCGGCCTCCGCCGCCAAGGGCTGGAAGTTTCCGGTGCTGCCATTCACGCCGCAGGCGATCGGCAAGCCGGCGCTGATCATCGACGCGCTGTTCGGCGCAGGTCTCAGCCGGCCCGTCACCGGCGAGCCCCATGACGTCATCGCAGCGATCAACGGCAATGGCGCGCCGGTGCTCGCCGTCGACCTGCCGAGCGGCATCAACGGCACCACGGCCGCGGTGATGGGCATCGCGGTCCGCGCCACCGAGACGGTGACCTTCTTCCGCAAGAAGCCGGCGCACCTGCTGCTGCCGGGCCGCCAGCATTGCGGGCGCGTCCGGCTCGCCGACATCGGCATCGATCCCCAGGTGCTCGCCGAGATCAGGCCGCAGGCCTTCGAGAACGATCCCGAGCTGTGGCAGGGCCATTTTCCGGTGCCACGCATCGACGGCCACAAATACGCCCGCGGGCACGTGCTGGCGATGTCCGGCGACGTCACCGCCACGGGCGCGGCGCGGATGGCCGCGCGGGCCGCATTGCGGGCGGGCGCCGGCCTGGTCACGCTGGCCTCGCCGCGCGATGCGCTGGCGGTCAATGCTGCGGCGCTGACGGCGGTGATGGTGCGCGCCGCTGACACCGCGATCGAGTTCGGCGAGCTGCTCGGCGACAAGCGCTACAACACCTGCATCATCGGACCCGGCACCGGCGTCAGCGAGCGCACGCGCGACCTCGTCTACACCGCGCTGACGGCGCAGCGTCATCTCGTGCTCGATGCCGACGCATTGACGAGCTTCGCCGATGCGCCGGAGCGGTTGTTCGAGCAGATCAGGGCGATGACCGAGGCGCAGATCGTGCTGACGCCGCACGAGGGCGAATTCCCGCGGCTGTTCTCGGATCTCAGCAACAAGCATCCCGGCCGCTCCAAGCTGGAGCGCGTCCGCGCGGCGGCCGCGCGCTGCGGCGCCGTGGTGCTGTTGAAGGGCGCCGACACGACGGTGGCCGCGCCCGACGGCCGCGCCGCGATCGCCGCCAACGCGCCGCCCTGGCTCGCCACCGCCGGCGCCGGCGACGTGCTCGCCGGCATCATCGCCGGCTTGCTGGCGCAGGGTGTGCCGGCGTTCGAGGCCGCCTGCATCGGCGTCTGGATGCATGGCGAGGCGGGCAACGAGGCGGGACCGGGGCTGATCGCGGAGGATCTGACGGAGACCTTGCCTGCGGTGTTCCGGCGGCTCTATGACCGGTTCGGCGTCGAGTATTGATAGGGGCGAGTCGTCGCCTCAACCACGCTGTCATGCCCGCGAAGGCGGGCATCCAGTACGCCGCGGCCTATCGATTTAGCCACCGATGTCTCGGCGTACCGGATCGCCCGGTCGCGGGTACGGGTGATGACAGTTGAGGGTGAGGCGGCGACGGCGCGTCCTGCTCTTGGCTGTGCTCACGTCACCTGATATTTCGCCACCGCGCTCTCGTTCCAGGCGAGCCCAAGGCCGGGACCTTTGGCTGTCACCTTGCCATCCACCACCAGCAGCGGCTCGGCGAGAATGGCGCCGGCGAAGTCCAGCACCTCGAGCCAGTGCGCCGTCGGCGTCACTGCCAGCACATGGGCGCTCGCCTCGGGCAGGATGTGGCTCGACATCGGGATCGAGGCGGCGTCGGCTTGCCCCGCGACGTTGAGCCAGCCGGTGATGCCGCCGACCTTCATCAGGTCGGGCATGATGAAGTCGGAGGCGCCGGCGGCGATCGCCTCGGCAAAGCCGCGCGGAAACCACCAGTTTTCGCCGGCCTGGATCGGGATCTCCGAGCGCTCGCGCACCCGGGCATGGCCGGAGAGGTTTTCCTGCGGCACCGGCTCCTCGATCCAGGTCAGGTCGTAGGCGGCAAGGTTGGTAATTCGACGTGTCGCCTCAGCGGGATCGAGCGACTGGTTGAAGTCGAGCATCAGCGCCGTGTCCGGGCCGAGCAGGGCGCGCAGGCCCTTGATCATCGCTTCGTCGGTCGCGAGATCGCCATGACCGCCCTTGGTCTTGATGGCGCGGAAGCCGTGCTCGTCGCGCGCGGCGCGCAAGGTGCGCTCGTCGTCCTTGGCATCGAGCACGCCATAGCTGTCATAGGCCGGAATCGGCCGCGCCGTGCCGCCGAGCAGCTCGACGACGGGCTTGCCCGCGAGCTGACCGAGCGCATCCCAGAACGCCATGTCGAGGCCCGAGACGGCCATGCCGACGAGGCCCTGCCAGCCGAGCAGGCGGAATTTGGCGTCCATGAGTTTCATCAGGTCGAACGGGACCAGGGCTTGGCCCTTGAGCTCTCGGCCGATCTCCTCGACCAGATGCAGCAGCGGTTTCAAGGCGAGCCTGGTGTAAGCGAACAGGTAGGAATGGCCGGTAACCCCCTGATCGGTTGCGACGTCGATCAGCACCAGCGGTCCGGAGTCGATGATCCCGAACGCGTTGCGCAGGGGGCGCTTCATGGGCGTGATCACGGCGCGCGCCGTGACCCCGGTGATGGCGGCAGTGGTCATGGGGACTGTTCCCTCAGGTTCGTTTCCTCACCTGATCTCATACCACCGCAGCAGCCGCGGCGCCGCCCAGTTGGTCGCCATGCTCTCGACCAGGAACCGGCCGGATTGCTCGGCAAGGAATGCAATGCGCTGGGTCTGGCCGGCCTCCAGCGCCAGCGTGTCGAGCCAATAGGGCTTCCAGCCGTCGTCGAGCCGGTCGAGCAGCCGAAACGGCTGGCCATGAAGGTGGACCACATGGGTGCCGGCGGTCTTGTTCGCCAATGCCAGCACGACCACTTGGCCGGCCTTGGCCTGGAAGGTGGGGGCGCCGGCGGCGTTGAACGCGGCGGGCGGTTGCCAGCCGGCGCCGTCGAGCGCGAGCTCGGCCCGAGCGGCGGTCCTCAGGTCCAGCTTGTCCGGCAACCCGTTCGACGGCAAAGGCGGCGCCGGCGGCAGTGGGGCGGCACGGAGCGGCGGCTCGCTCGACGCCACCAGCCGGGCGAGGGGACGCGGATTGCTGCCGTCGTGCAGCAGCACGGCCAGCACCGTCTTGGCGGCGGGCATGTCGATGAAGACGTCGGTGCGGCCGCCGGGCGGCAGCACCACCGCGCCATTTCGAGCCAGGAAAGGCTCGGCCGGCTGGCCGTCGATGGCCATCACGCGGACGGCGTCGAGGTCGGCGATTTTGATCGCAATCACAGCGCGTTGACAGCCGTTGATGAACCGCAGCCTGACCCGCTCATGGGTCCGCAGCGCGATCTCGGGCTGGACGTGCCCATTGACGGTGTAGATGAGCTCGGTGTCTTGCGCTTCGGTTCCTGGCGCAACCGCGGTGCCGTCCGCCTTGAGCCTGAAATCCTCGACCAGGAAAATTTCGTCGCGGTCGACAGTTACCGTCGCGGCCTCATCGACGATGACAGGCAGCGGGCGGATCGGCACGGCGTCGGCGAGCAGCCGCAGGTCGAGCAGGCCGGTCCCGGCGCGCGACGCCAGGGCTGGAATGGTGGCCCGGCCGCCGGGGCCGATCTCCGCCTGCGCCAGCAGCGGTGCGGGCAAAGCGAGGCCGCGGCTGGACAATGCGGCCGGGATCGAAAGGCCATTCGAAAGGTCAAGATCGAGCGCCGTGCCGCGGGCGAGCCGGACCACCGGGGCCGGTGCAGCCAGCCGCCAGAGCGGGCTGGCCGAGCGTCCCTGGGCCAGCACCAGAGATTCGCCGCGAGCGTTCAACGAAACCGAGATTCGGCCACCGGCCCGAGCCGAGCGGGTAAACGAGGCCGCGCCGGCTGCCGCAAGGCCGCCGAGCAGGGCGCGGCGGCTGAGCCCCTCCGACGGTTCCGTCATGCGACAAAACATCGTGCGATGAGGGGGATGCGGATCATGCTGTTTTCCCTTATCTGTGCGTGCGACACGGTCGATCGGCCTGCCGGTGGTGCTTTTGACAGCCCATTTTTTTGCTGCGGACGGTTTCGTGCGTGGTATAAGCCGCGCCGCCCGCGGCACCGCGGCCGGGCTATCGATGCAGTTCACGCGGGCGTGGCGGAACTGGTAGACGCGCTGGATTTAGGTTCCAGTGACGAAAGTTGTGGGGGTTCGAGTCCCTCCGCCCGCACCAAGCGCTTCTCCGGCGTTTGCCCCAAGTTTTACCGGCAGACCCGCTCTCTCGCACAGAGAAGCGGGGCCGCCGATCCCACCGGCGCAAAGCCTTTTGCTGCGCGTCGTCCACAATTGAGTCAGATGTGTCCGGATCGCAAGGGTTCGGACCGAAGCGGAAGAAGATTGACGCCATGCAGGTCACAGAAACCTTGTCGGAAGGCTTGAAGCACGAGTTCCAGATCAGCGTTCCGGCGGCGGATCTCGACGCCAAGGCGGACGCCAAGCTGGTCGATCTCAAGGACAAGGTCCGCATCAACGGCTTCCGCCCCGGCAAGGTGCCGGTCGCGCATCTGAAGAAGATCTATGGCAAGTCGGTCATGGCGGAGACCATCGACCAGACCATCCGCGACACCAACACGCAGATCTTCACCGAGCGCGGCTTCCGCCTCGCCACCGAGCCGAAGGTGACGATGCCGACGGAGGAGGCCGAGGTCGAGAAGATCCTCTCCGGCCAGTCGGACCTGACCTACACCGTGGCCGTCGAGGTCGTGCCGGCGATTGCGCTCGCCGACTTCAAGACCTTCTCGGTCGAGAAGCCGGTGGCCGACATCACCGATGCCGATGTCGATGAGGCGATCAAGCGCCTGGCCGATGCCAACCGCAGCTACGCGGCGAAGGCCGAGGGCGCGAAGGCCGCGAGCGGTGACCGCGTGAAGATCAACTTCAAGGGCACGATCGACGGCGTCGCCTTCGAGGGCGGCACGGGTGAGGGCATCGACGTCGTGATCGGCTCGAACACCTTCATTCCCGGCTTCGAGGACCAGCTGATCGGTATCGGCGTCGGCGAGACTCGCACCCTGAAGGTCACGTTCCCGACCAATTATCTCAACAACGAGCTGGCCGGGAAGGCGGCGGAGTTCGAAACCACCGCCACCGCCATCGAGGCGCCCGAAGACAAGGTGGTGGACGATGAGTTCGCCAAGACGCTCGGCCTCGAATCGCTCGACAAGCTGAAGCAGTTGATGCGCGATCGTCTCGCCGGCGAGTTCAGCCAGGCGACCCGCCAGCGCGTCAAGCGCGCGCTGCTCGACCGTCTCGACGAGACCCACAAGTTCGATGCGCCGCCGTCGCTGATCGACGAGGAGTTCAACCTGATGTGGAACTCGGTCAAGGCCGAGATGGATTCCAGCGGCAAGACCTTCGCCGACGAGAACACCACCGAGGACAAGGCGAAGGAGGAGTACCGCACCATCGCCGACCGCCGCGTGCGCCTCGGCCTCGTGCTGTCGGAGATCGGCGAGAAGAACAAGATCACCGTGACCGACGACGAGGTCAGCCGCGCCGTGATCGAGCGTGCGCGCTCGATGCCGGGCCGCGAGAAGGAGGTCTGGGACTTCTATCGCAGCAACCCGCAGGCGCTCGCGCAGCTGCGCGCGCCAATCTACGAGGACAAGGTCGTCGACTTCATCCTCGAACTCGCCAACGTGACCGAGAAGAAGGTCTCCAAGGACGAGCTGTTCAAGGACGACGACAGCGACAAGGCGGCCTGATCAGGCTGTCCATCGTAGGGTTCGCGACATAAGCGCGAGATTAAGGTTGACCGGCGAAAGCGCCGGTCGTCCAGGTTCCGGCGCTGGCCGTCGCCGCGGGAATCAGCTTGAACAGGGCAACGACCTCGCTTGCGGCGGGCCAGGGCACCCGGTCTTGTCACCGGCAAATTGGTCCATATCTGTGGGCTCGGTCTTGAAGTTCTGCATCACGGGACACCTGTCCGTCGCTGCTCGTTGAAATGAGCCTCACCTGCGGCGGCCGGTCGTCTCAACTGCTGGTCCAACCCTTGGGTGATTCATGCGCGATCCCGTCGAAACCTATATGAACCTTGTGCCTATGGTGGTCGAACAGACCAACCGCGGCGAGCGCGCCTACGACATCTTCTCGCGCCTCCTGAAGGAGCGCATCATCTTCGTGACCGGTCCGGTCGAGGACGGCATGGCGACCCTGATCGTCGCTCAGCTCCTGTTCCTCGAGGCCGAGAACCCGAAGAAGGAAATCGCGATGTACATCAACTCGCCCGGTGGCGTGGTGACGTCGGGCCTCGCGATCTACGACACGATGCAGTTCATCCGTCCGGCGGTGTCGACGCTGTGCACCGGCCAGGCGGCCTCGATGGGCTCGCTGCTGCTCTGTGCCGGCCACAAGGACATGCGCTTCTCGCTGCCGAACTCGCGCATCATGGTGCATCAGCCGTCCGGCGGGTTCCAGGGCCAGGCGACCGATATCATGCTGCACGCCCAGGAGATCCTGAACCTGAAGAAGCGGCTGAACGAGATCTACGTCAAGCACACCGGCCAGCCCTACAAGGCGATTGAGGACGCCCTGGAGCGCGACAAGTTCCTCACGGCGGAAGCCGCCCAGGAGTTCGGCCTGATCGACAAGGTCATCGACAAGCGGCCGGAAGATCCGGCGGCGATGGGCAAGTGAGCCACCAGTAAGCGACGCGGGGCCCGATGGACGGGCCTCGGGGATGTAACGGCGGCTACTTTACCGGCTTCGGTCGGCAAAGGTGCTGAGGTAGGGTCCCAAAAGAGCCGCAACCTTGCCGTGCGGCCGGCAAATAGGCGTGGCAAACACGCAACGCTCCGCTGATTTCGCGTGTTATTGCCGTGTCAAGCCCCAAAATCACGGTAATGTCACGGTCTAGGGTCTGTGCTCCGATTAGCGAATTCTTGATAGTCGGATGACAGCATGATTGGCTAGAGTGTCGAGTTATGGATCGTGGGGGATTCGCGTAGGTCGTGGGTTCACGACAGGTGAAGAACAAGGTGTTAATTTTGGTACGAAATTTGCTCTTTCACCAGTCTGGTCCGGCCCGTGCCGGATCGGGACGAACGAGCGGACAAGAGCGAACCGCGGACGGAGACAGGAATGAGTAAGGTCGGCACGAGCGACTCGAAGAACACGCTATATTGCTCGTTCTGCGGCAAGAGCCAGCACGAAGTCCGCAAACTGATCGCAGGTCCAACCGTCTTCATCTGCGACGAGTGCGTCGAACTCTGCATGGACATCATCCGCGAGGAGAACAAGTCCTCGCTGGTCAAGTCGCGCGACGGGATTCCGACCCCGAAGGAGATCTGCAAGGTCCTGGACGATTACGTCATCGGCCAGAACCATGCGAAGAAGGTGCTCTCGGTCGCGGTCCACAACCACTACAAGCGGCTGAATCACCAGACCAAGCACTCGGACGTCGAGCTCGCCAAGTCGAACATCCTGCTGATCGGTCCGACCGGCTCGGGTAAGACGCTGCTCGCCCAGACGCTCGCCCGCATCCTGGACGTGCCGTTCACGATGGCGGATGCGACGACCCTGACCGAGGCCGGCTATGTCGGTGAGGACGTCGAGAACATCATCCTGAAGCTGTTGCAGGCGGCCGACTACAATGTCGAGCGCGCGCAGCGTGGCATTGTCTACATCGACGAGATCGACAAGATCAGTCGCAAGTCGGACAATCCCTCGATCACCCGCGACGTGTCGGGCGAGGGCGTCCAGCAGGCGCTGCTCAAGATCATGGAGGGTACGGTTGCGTCGGTTCCGCCGCAGGGCGGCCGCAAGCATCCGCAGCAGGAGTTCCTGCAGGTCGACACCACCAACATCCTGTTCATCTGCGGTGGTGCGTTCTCCGGCCTCGAGAAGATCATCTCGGCGCGCGGCCGGTCGACCTCGATCGGCTTCGCCGCCCAGGTTCTGGCGCCGGAGGACCGCCGCACCGGCGAGATCTTCCGTCACGTCGAGCCTGAGGATCTCCTGAAGTACGGCCTGATCCCCGAGTTCGTCGGCCGTCTTCCGGTCGTTGCGACGCTCGAGGACCTCGACGAGAACTCGCTGAAGAAGATCCTGACCGAGCCCAAGAACGCGCTGGTGAAGCAGTATCAGCGGCTGTTCGAGATGGAGAACATCGAGCTCACCTTCGCCGACGAGGCGCTGGGCGCGGTGGCGCGCAAGGCCATCGAGCGCAAGACCGGCGCGCGTGGTCTGCGGTCGATCCTCGAGAGCATCCTGCTCGAGACGATGTTCGACCTGCCGGGTCTCGAGGGTGTCGAGGAAGTGGTCATCTCGCGCGAGGTGGTCGAGGGCACCGCCCGCCCGCTGTACATTTACGCCGATCGCTCCGATCGCGCGGTGGAAAGCAGCGCCAGCGCGTGAGGCGCGCTGGTACGAGAGACAGAAGACCTCGATTTATTAGATCGGCGATCGCCGCGGACGTCATGTCCGCGGCATCGCCGCGTTTCAGCGTCCCGCCGCGTAAAGCCATTTTTGGCGGGTGTTTACCGATACTTGACACCCCCCGGGTCGATAGCCACCTAATGTCGCGTGGCGATACAAATCTCAATCCCGGGATTCGCCTCAACAACGATCCGAAACAAGCGGGCGATATCGACGCGTCAGTGATGTCCGGATCAGATCGCACCTTGTGGCGGTTGCGCACGATGGCGGACTGCGTGCAAGGGGGCTAAACAAAAGGAACAGGCCATGACGACCCCCAAACCCCGGCCGACCATCGTTTACGGCGAGAGCCACGCCTATCCGGTTCTGCCGCTCCGCGACATCGTCGTCTTCCCGCACAACATCGTTCCGCTGTTCGTCGGCCGCGAGAAATCCATCCGCGCCCTCGAAGAGGTGATGAAGAACGACGCGCTGGTGATGCTCGCGACGCAGAAGAACGCGTCCGACGACGATCCAGCTCCGGATGCGATCTACGAGACCGGGACGCTCGCCAGCGTGCTGCAACTCCTGAAGCTGCCCGACGGCACCGTGAAGGTGCTGGTCGAGGGCCTGGAGCGCGCGCGCGTCGAGAAATACACCGATCGTGCCGACTACTACGAAGCCACTGCCGTTGCGCTCGAGGACACCGACGCCAAGTCGGTCGAAGCCGAGGCACTCGGGCGCTCCGTCGTGTCGGATTTCGAGAGCTATGTGAAGCTGAATAAGAAGATCTCTGCAGAGGTCGTCGGCGTCGTTCAGTCGATCACCGATTTCGGTAAGCTGGCCGACACCGTCGCCTCGCATCTCGCCGTCAAGATCGCCGATCGCCAGGGCATCCTGGAGACGCTGTCCGTCACCACGCGCCTGGAGAAGGTGCTGGGCCTGATGGAGAGCGAGATCTCGGTGCTGCAGGTCGAGAAGCGCATCCGCTCGCGTGTCAAGCGCCAGATGGAGAAGACCCAGCGCGAGTACTACCTGAATGAGCAGATGAAGGCCATTCAGAAGGAGCTGGGCGACGAGGACGGCCGCGACGAGCTCGCCGATCTGGAAGAGCGCATCAACAAGACCAAGCTCTCCAAGGAAGCGCGCGAGAAGGCCCAGCACGAGCTGAAGAAGCTGCGCCAGATGTCGCCGATGTCCGCGGAAGCGACCGTCGTGCGCAACTATCTGGATTGGCTGCTGTCGATCCCGTGGAACAAGAAGTCCAAGGTGAAGAAGGATCTGGAGGCCGCGCAGGCGGTTCTGGATGCGGATCACTATGGGCTGGAGAAGGTCAAGGACCGCATCGTCGAGTATCTGGCGGTGCAGTCGCGCGCCAACAAGCTGACCGGCCCGATCCTGTGCCTGGTCGGACCTCCCGGCGTCGGCAAGACCTCGCTCGGCAAGTCGATCGCGAAGGCCACCGGCCGCGAGTTCGTTCGCGTGTCGCTGGGCGGCGTGCGCGACGAGGCGGAGATCCGCGGTCATCGCCGGACCTATATCGGCTCGATGCCCGGCAAGATCATCCAGTCGATGCGCAAGGCCAAGACCTCGAACCCGCTGTTCCTCTTGGACGAGATCGACAAGATGGGCTCGGACTTCCGGGGTGACCCGTCGTCGGCGCTGCTGGAGGTCCTGGACCCCGAGCAGAACACGACCTTCAACGATCACTATCTGGAGGTCGACTACGACCTGTCGAACGTCATGTTCATCACGACCGCGAATACGCTGAATATTCCCGGGCCGCTGATGGACCGCATGGAGATCATCCGCATCGCAGGCTACACCGAGACCGAAAAGCTCGAGATCGCCCGCAAGCACCTGATCCCCAGCGCGATCTCCAAGCACGGACTGGACTCGAAGGAGTGGTCGATCGACGACGACGCATTGCTGCTCGTGATCCGGCGCTACACCCGCGAAGCGGGCGTACGTAATCTGGAGCGTGAGATTTCCACACTGGCCCGCAAGGCCGTGAAGGAGCTCATGATGTCCAAGAAGAAGTCGGTGAAGATCACCGAGAAGACCGTTGAGGAATTCTTGGGTGTTCCGAAGTTCCGCTTCGGTGAGATCGAGAGCGACGATCAGATCGGGATCGTCACGGGTCTGGCATGGACCGATGTCGGCGGTGAGCTGCTCACCATTGAAGGCGTCATGATGCCCGGCAAGGGCAAGATGACGGTGACGGGCAATCTGCGCGACGTCATGAAGGAGTCGATCTCGGCGGCGGCGTCCTACGTCCGCTCGCGGGCGATCGTCTACGGCATCGAGCCGCCGATGTTCGACCGCCGCGACATCCACGTCCACGTTCCGGAGGGGGCGACCCCGAAGGACGGTCCGTCGGCGGGCGTCGCGATGGCAACCGCAATCATCTCGGTCATGACGGGCATTCCGATCCGTCACGACGTCGCGATGACCGGTGAGATCACCTTGCGTGGTCGCGTGCTGCCGATCGGCGGTCTGAAGGAGAAGCTCCTGGCCGCGGCCCGCGGCGGCATCAAGACGGTGCTGATCCCCGAGGACAACGCCAAGGATCTCACGGAGATTTCCGATGCGATCAAGGGCGGCATGGAGATCATCCCGGTCTCCCGTCTCGACGACGTCGTCGCCCGGGCCCTGGTCCGCAAGCCGGTGCCGATCGTCTGGGAAGAGGACACCAAGGTCCCGGTGAAGGCCGATGGCGACGAAGCCGCCGGCGGCCTGACCGCCCACTGAGGTCCGAACTGATCCCAGGAAACGGCGCCCGTAAGGGCGCCGTTTTCGTTTGGGGGATCGAGCCACCGACCCTTCGAGCGTGCGTGGTCTGCCCCCACCGTTCCCGCTGCGGCGGTTTCTCGCTGCCGCCGCGTGGTTCCGGCGTTGATTGAGGATCGGGCAGGGGGTAAAGAAGCGCGATGTGAGGGCGGCTAGCTCAGCTGGTTAGAGCATCTCGTTTACACCGAGAGGGTCGGGAGTTCGAATCTCTCGCCGCCTACCATTAGCATCCGCTGGGACGCACCCTCGCAATGGTGACGCTGCTATTGTGGTGCGTCGATTTTCCAAGCTGATGGCGATACTCTCCAGAAGCGCGTTTGTGCGTCGGGTTTCATCGATCTGCTGCTCTCCAAGCTGAGCCACCTTGCCATCGAGCCTCGGCGGCTGAGCCAAACCCACGTCCCGATCACGATGATGGCGCCGCCGAGTGCTCAATTCGGACAAGGGTTCAAAATCCTTTGCGACAGCTGGTGCGAAGCGCCCGGACGATTTCGCGTGGCGATGAACCGTTCTTCGGCTAGCTTAGCGCGCGGCGTGAACATCGCGGGCGAACCGATGACCGACTTCCTGCGCCACTGCACCGGCGGACATGAGCGCGCCATTCCGGCGGGCACCATGCTGCTCGAGGAGGGGCACAACACTGGGCATCTCTACATCCTGCTCGACGGAGAGCTGGAGGTGATCAAGGCCGGCGCCACGGTGGCCGTCATCTCCGAGCCGGGCGCGCTGTTCGGCGAGATGTCGCTCCTGCTGGAGCAGCCGCACACGGCGACCGTGCGGGCGCTCGTCGATTGCCGGATCTACGAGATCCCGGATGCGCCACGCTTCCTCAGTGAAAATCCCGAGGCGACGCTCGCGATTGCGCGCATGCTGGCGCAGCGCCTCAACGTCGCCAACAGCTATCTCGCCGACCTGAAGCGGCAATATGCCGGCCACGGCACCCATCTTTCGATGGTCGGCGAGGTGCTGCAGAGCATGATCAACCTGCCGCCGCAGCAGGTTTCGCCAGGAACGGATCTGGAATCCGATCCACGACTCTGAGCCAGTCCGGCGCCGCCGTCACGGGCTGCGCCGGGCGTTGCAGGGGGCCGGCGAGATCGATCCATTCGGCTTGCCCCGCCGCCAACCAGAAGGCGCGCCCTTCGTCGGTGTCGAGCACCATGTAGGTCGGCGGTCGCCCGGGTTGCCGCCCGGTGTTGAAGACCCAAGTCTCACCGACGCGATCGAACCAGGACCCATCCGTGATGAAGGGCGACTGGTGGACGTGGCCGGAGATCACCATCGCCGGGCGGTGCCGCGCGATGAAGCCTTCGAGCTCGGTGTCGCCGAAGAAGCGCTTGCCGCCCCAGCTCACCGGCGAGTTGGCCGGCGGCGCATGATGCACCCAGATCCAGCGGGCTGTGTCGCGCGTCGCGGCGGCATCGAGCTGGCTTGCGATGGCGGCCTTGACGATGGGGCCGTCCCACCACGGGCAAACCGAGAACAGCGTGTCGCCGATCAGAAGGTCATCGCCGTCGGCTGCGATGCCGAGCTCGCGGACCGTCCCGATCCAGGCCGCGATCTTCTCGCCATCCGGGTTGCGCTCCTCCAGGTCATGATTGCCCGAGCAGATCATGACCCGCGTCTTGGCCGCCAGGAGCGCGAGATATGTCTTCACGACCACGATCTGGGCGCGAATGTCGACGATCGAGGCGAGATCGAGCGCATCGCCGGCGAACACCACCGCATCAAAATGATCGGCAGCCGCCACCAGCCAGTCGAACTGCGGCAGCGAGTAATGAAGATCGGCAACGATGAGAGTGCGCATGTGGCTCCTGACGCGCCTGATCGAAGCAAGAGCGAGACCAGACCCGGCGACACCAGAGGCTGTCCCGCTATTGCATTGCGCTACGGCGCTCGCCAGCAGGTCCGCGCGCATCTATCGATCCCTCACCCGCGGCGGTATGATGGGGCCGTTGTTCAGCCGCAGCTGCCAATTGCGAGTGTCCATGTCTCGTCGTCCGCGACCGCCAATGACTGTTTCCTTCGTCCGCACCGGCGAACGCCGCTACGCGGTGCGCGCGACGCTCGGCGACGGACACACCCTCGAAATGAGCCCGGCGCCTGGCTTCGATCCCTGGATGCCGCATGATCTGCAACACTTCATCGTCGAAAAGCATCTCGGGATTGACGGCGCCGTATTCGGGCGGCTCGCGGCCGGCGGCACGGCCGGGACCTTTCATTTGGTCCCGCATGCGACCTCGTCCCGCGAGGCCGCGCGGCTGCGCCGCAGGCATGAGACCAAGGACCAGCGCCTGATGCCGGAACGCAGCGAGGACTATGCCCGCTCCGAGCGCGCTACATATGTGTGCTGGCAGGACTGGCTGCAGCAGGCTGACGATCCGGCGCTGCGGGCGCGCGGGGCCGAGATGGCACCGTCGGCGCGCAGTCTGCTGGACGGGATGTCAGCGGAGGAGCGCGCGGCCTACACGCCGGCGCGGCGCGACGCCATCCGACAGGAGTTCGCGCGTCTGAGCCGACGTTGGAGCGCTCTCGCCATCGGCGAAAGTCTCTCCGAACCGTGGTGAGGAACGGCCCACTTTCTTACTCAAGCGCATCGCGGCCTCGTGCCTTGACAGGACAGGCGGCTGCATGCGCCATGCCGGTTCTTGCGATGACCTCAATCAGACAGGGCACATCATGCAATTGCCGGCAGGGGACGACCGCAACGCCGACCAGATCGCCTATTGGAACGGGCCCGGCGGCCAGCGCTGGTCCGATCGCCAGGAGGCGCAGGATATCCTGCTCGCACCGGTGTCGCAGATCCTGATCGAGCGTATCGCCGCGAAGCCGGGTGATCGCATTCTCGACATCGGCTGCGGCTGTGGTGGTTTGTCGATCGCACTGGCCGGGCAGGTGGCGCCCGGCGGCTCCGTTCTCGGCGTCGACATCTCCGCACCGATGCTCGAGCGGGCGCGCGCGGTGGCGCCGGCCGGGCTTCCCGCCGAGTTCGTGCTGGCCGACGCGACCGTGTATCCGTTCGCGCCGGCGAGCCTCGATCTGCTGGTGTCGCGGTTCGGGGTGATGTTCTTTGCCGATCCGGTGGCGTCGTTCGCCAACATCCGCCGCGCGCTGAAGCCGGGCGGCCGGGTCGTGTTCGCCTGCTGGCGCGAGCCGAAGGCCAATCCCTGGATGATCGCGCCGCTGCAGGCGGTCTATCGTCACGTCCCGAAGCTGCCGGAGATGGCGCCGGAGGATCCTGGCCCGTTCGCCTTCGCATCCGAAGCGCGAGTGGCGCGGATCCTCGGCGAGGCCGGCTTCAGCGACGTCGCGCTGGAGGCGCATGCGCTGTCACTCGACATCGCCCGCGGGCAGGGTCTCGAGGCGGCAGTGGAGTCGGCGTTCGAAATCGGCCCCGCCAGCCGCGCGCTGGAGGGGCATCCCCAGGAGACGCGCGAGGCGGCGCGGCAGTCGGTCCGCGAGCTGCTGACGCAGTATGTACGCGGCGACAGCGTGACGCTCGCCGGCTCGATCTGGCTGGTGACGGCGCGCGTCTGACGCGCGCCGGACGGCGCTCAGGATCGCTCTTCCCAGATCATCGCCAGATGGACGATGGTCTGCGCCGCCTTCTCCATGTCCTGGACGCTGACCCATTCGAGACGCGAGTGGAAGGCATGCTCGCCGGCAAAGATGTTGGGGCAGGGCAGGCCCATGAACGACAGCCGCGAACCGTCGGTGCCGCCGCGGATCGATGTCCTGACCGGCGTCAGGCCGGCGCGGCGGATCGCCTCCTCGGCATAGGTCACGATCTCCGGATGCAGATCGATGACCTCCTTCATGTTGCGGTATTGCTGCCGAACCTCCATCCGATAGCTCGAGCGCGGATAGTCCTTCAGGACATCCCTGACGATGTCCTCGAGCAGCGCTTCCTTCTGCCGCAGGCCCTGCTCGCTGAAATCGCGCACGATGAAGTCGAGTCGCGCCTGTTCGAGCGCGCCGGAGATCCCGACCGGATGCAGGAAGCCTTCCTTGCCCTCCGTCGTCTCCGGCGAGCAGCCATCCTTCGGGAGCCGATCGACGATTGCGGACGCGATCTTGATCGCGTGCTCCATCTTGCCCTTGGCAAAGCCGGGATGGGCGCTGACGCCGTTGATGAGGATGGTGGCGCCGTCGGCGGCAAAGGTCTCGTCCTCGATGTTGCCGGCGGTTTCGCCATCCATCGTGTAGCCGAAGTCGGCGCCGAGCTTCTTCAGGTCGACCCGGTCGACGCCGCGGCCGATCTCCTCGTCCGGCGTGAACAGGATCTTGATGGTGCCGTGCTTGATCTGCGGATTGCTGATCAGGAACTGCGCCGCGTCCATGATCTCGGCGATGCCGGCTTTGTTATCGGCCCCGAGCAGGGTGGTGCCGTCGGTGGTGACGATGTCGTTGCCGATCTGGTCCTTCAATGCAGGATGCTCAGCCGCACGGATGATCTGGCTCGGGTCCCCCGGCAGCACGATGTCGCCGCCCTGGTAGTTGCGCACGATCTGCGGCTTCACGTTGGCCCCGGAGCAATCGGGCGACGTGTCCATGTGCGAGCAGAAGCAGATCACCGGCACGGCCTTGTCGGTGGTGGCGGGGATGGTCGCATAGACGTAGCCATGGTCGTCCAGGTGAGCGTCCGAGAGGCCCATTGCCTGCAGCTCGGCTGCGAGCATCCGGCCGAGATTCTTCTGTTTGAGCGTCGAAGGACAGGTCGGCGATGTCGGGTCCGACTGGGTGTCGATCGCGGCGTAGCGGAGCAGGCGCTCGGTGACGGAGTGGGTGTAGCTGCGAAGCGGGTCGGACATGGGCACCAAGAGAGAGAGAGGGAGACGTTAGTGGAGGTATCAGTATACTAATATATCAGTTATTGCATGCCAGATACCAGGGGGTGGCAACCTATCAATGGTTTCCGCTCTGATCAAAGATCGTCCGCCAGCTCCCGTGCGGAATACGGCGGGTCGCGGGCCGGCGTTGATCAGCACCGCCTCGCCGACAGCAGGATTGCGCACTCCGGCGCGCGCCACCTGCAGGATACCGACTCCGGCGATTCGAAGCTCATCTTCCTCGCACCGGTGGCGGGCGATTCGTGGGCAGCGTCCGCGAGGAATCTCCTCTCACTCGCTTCCTGGTCAGCAAGTGCGCCTCGGTGGGGACCGCGGCCGGAAATTTCAATGCCCGGTCGGAAGCATGCGCGGTCGGACTTGGCGCCCATTTTGCCATATCCGGCCTGCGACGTCGTCGCGAAGCGACCGCCAGCGCCGCCGCCGCGGGGCGGGGTTGCCGCGGTCCGGAAGGAGAGACGCGGGACAGGTCGATTTGGCCCATCACCGTGCGGCGACTAACGTCGGCTGCCCGGGCCCAGCCAAGGAGATCGGGCGTCCTGCATTGCTCCCCCATCAAGGACTTCGCACAGCTGTCGGTTCATTGTCCTTGACTTCGAAACATCGCCCCTTTAAGTCGCACTCCTCCGCGGATTTCGCGATCACGCGGGAGTAGCTCAGTTGGTTAGAGCGCCGGCCTGTCACGCCGGAGGTCGCGGGTTCGAGCCCCGTCTCTCGCGCCATGTTTTCAATGGCTTAGCTTTTGATGTGATCTGTCCGCTGGCGCAATCAGCGACGCCGCGCGATCCCTTCCCGTCTACGACCTGGCGCTCCGCCGGACTGCAAGTGCTCCGTCGCCGATTTTCCGATCGGCATGAAAAAGGCCACCCGGCGGGTGGCCTGCGATTGCCGTCAGATGGCAGCGGAGCAGTGGCCTCAGCGGACGACCATCGAGTCGCTGGAACTCGTCATGGTCACCGGCTTGCCTGCCTTCACGACGTGCGATGCCGTCTGGCTGTAGTCGACGTTGGCGCGGGTCGCGATGCCGAAAGCGGTCACCGCGATGCCGGCGACCAGGGCAACGACGACGATCTTCAGATGGGTCGATCGGTCTGCGGAATGCAGCGAGTGGTTCATGTCAGCCTCCCGGCGTCTCAGAGCGCCACTTTGTTGCCTGGACATGTACCCCCGCTTTGTTTCGATCCCGTTTCTTCGTTTCCTCAAAATGGTTTCATCGGTTGCAGCCGCCGCGGCGGCAATCGGGAGTATGCGGCCGGGGCTAACAGCGCGCGGCGGTGCCGGTATCGACGGCGGCCGTGGATGATCTTGATCCGGCGGCCCTTCGTGACCATCTCCCGCGGTAACGGAAGCCTATCGGGTGACGGTCCCGTCGCCTCGTTTGGATCTCCCGATCGAGCGCTGATCCGCATCCGTCTCCGACCAGCCAGCCTGCGCACACCGGCGTGCGTCCTCGCGATTGCTGATCGCCTCAGCGTCCTGCGTTGGACCGTGCGGCACCGTAATGCTGCGGGTCTGCAATGCGGCTCCTGCACGCGTCATCCGCGGCGCCGCTGCTCGGTGTGTCCGGGTTTCCGCAATGTGGGGAGGGATGACACCGGCGAGACGGCTTGTCTTGCGCGGCTTGGTGCGCTGCGCTAAGGCTTCGACCAATTCCAATGCAACGAGTCTGCGGTTTGCACCGAAACCGCAGAGGAAAGTGGCGCCGATGACCGGCATCCTTCAGAACTATCTCCCCCTCGTCGTTTTCATAGGTGTCGCAGCCATCATCGGGGTGGTGCTGCTGATCGCGCCGTTCCTGGTCGCCTACCAGCAGCCCGATCCCGAGAAGCTCTCCGCGTACGAGTGCGGCTTCAATGCGTTCGACGACGCCCGCATGAAGTTCGACGTCCGCTTCTATCTGGTTGCCATCCTTTTCATCATCTTCGACCTCGAAGTCGCCTTCCTGTTCCCCTGGGCAGTCGCATTCGGCAAGCTCGGCGCGGCCGGCTTCTGGTCGATGCTGGTGTTCCTGGCCGTGTTGACGGTCGGGTTTGCCTACGAATGGAAGAAAGGCGCGCTTGAATGGGATTGAGCCCGACCACGTCCTCGACCGGGCCGGCGATCGCTCCGGCCCCGAAGGGCATTCTCGATCCCGCGACCGGCAGGCCGATCGGTGCCAACGACCCGTATTTCCTCGAGGTCAGGCACGAGCTGTCGGACAAGGGATTCTTCGTCGCCACCGCTGACGATCTCATCACCTGGGCCCGCACCGGCTCGCTGATGTGGATGACGTTCGGCCTGGCCTGCTGCGCCGTCGAGATGATGCAGGTCTCGATGCCGCGCTACGACGTCGAGCGGTTCGGCTTCGCGCCGCGCGCCTCGCCGCGCCAGTCCGACGTGATGATCGTCGCCGGCACGCTGACCAACAAGATGGCGCCGGCGCTGCGCAAGGTCTACGACCAGATGCCGGAGCCGCGCTACGTCATCTCGATGGGGTCGTGCGCCAATGGCGGCGGCTACTATCACTATTCCTATTCGGTGGTCCGCGGCTGCGACCGCATCGTTCCCATTGACATCTACGTGCCCGGCTGTCCGCCGACCGCCGAAGCGCTGCTGTACGGTGTGCTGCTGCTGCAGAAGAAGATCCGGCGCACCGGCACCATCGAACGCTGAAGGTTTTTCGTTATGGACGACGGCAGGCTCGACGCCCTTGGGCAGACGATCGTAAGCGCGCTCCCGGGCGCCGCGATCGGCCATACGGTCGCTTTCAATCAGCTCACGGTGAACGTGGAGTCCGCCCGGATCATCGAGGTCGTGACACATCTGCGCGACGATCCGGCTCTCCGCTTCGTCAACATCACCGACATCACGGCGGTCGACTATCCTGAGCGCGCCAAACGTTTCGATGTTGTCTATCACTTCCTGTCACCGACGCTGAACGCGCGCATCCGGCTGAAGGCCGAGGCCGACGAGACGACGCAGGTGCCGTCGCTGATCGATGTCTTTCCGGGCGCCGATTGGTTCGAGCGCGAGGCCTACGACCTCTACGGCGTGATCTTCGTCGGCCACCCGGACATGCGCCGCCTGCTGACGGATTACGGCTTCGACGGCCATCCGCTGCGCAAGGACTTCCCGACGACGGGGTTCGTCGAGGTGCGCTACGACGATCAGGAGAAGCGGGTCATCTACGAGCCGGTGCGGCTCAACCAGGAATTCCGCAAGTTCGATTTCCTGTCGCCCTGGGAAGGTGCGGACTATCCGCTGCCGGGCGATGAGAAGGCGACGAAGTGAATTGGGCGAATAGGGAATAGCGAGTAGCGAATAGGGATGATGGTTGACCTCGCAGCCGATAAATTCATATCGCGACCTCCGGGTTTGGCAGGATGCCATGTCCCTTGCGGAGGCGTGTTATCGGCTGACGCGCCAATTTCCTCGCGAGGAGCAGTTCGGACTGACGTCACAGATCAGGCGGTCATCAGGTTCGATTGCCGCCAACATCACCGAGGGGCACGGGCGAGAGAACACCGGCAGCTTCGTCCAGTCTTTGCGAATCGCGCAAGGCTCACTGAAAGAACTCGAAACACATCTGATCTTGGCGGAGCGTGTTGGCCTTTTGCCGTCGTCGGACCTGAAAGCCTCGCTCACGCAATGCGAGAACTTGGGCAAGATGGTTCGCGCGCTCATCCGGTCGTTACAGGACAAGTCGCCGAAATGACGTTCGCTATTCGCTATTCGCCATTCGCTACTCGCCAGGAAGCGGGAGCTTCAGCATGAACGAGCAGAGCCCGGCCCTCCGCAACTTCACGATCAATTTCGGCCCGCAGCATCCGGCGGCCCATGGCGTTCTGCGTCTGGTGCTGGAGCTGGACGGCGAGGTGGTCGAGCGCGTCGATCCGCATATCGGCCTGCTGCATCGCGGCACCGAGAAGCTGATCGAGACCAAGACCTACATGCAGGCGATGCCCTATTTCGATCGGCTCGACTACGTCGCGCCGATGAATCAGGAGCATGCCTTCTGCCTCGCCGCCGAACGCCTGCTCGGCATCGAGGTTCCGCGCCGCGGCCAGCTGATCCGCGTGCTCTACTCCGAGATCGGACGGCTGCTGTCGCATCTGCTCAACGTCACCACCCAGGCGATGGACGTCGGCGCGCTGACCCCGCCGCTGTGGGGCTTCGAGGAGCGCGAGAAGCTGATGGTGTTCTATGAGCGCGCCTCCGGCTCGCGCATGCACGCCAACTACTTCCGCATCGGTGGCGTCCACCAGGACCTGCCGCCGAAGCTGATCGACGACATCGACGCATTCTGCGATCCGTTCCTGAAGGTGGTCGACGATCTCGACCGGCTTCTCACCGGCAACCGCATCTTCAAGCAGCGTAACGTCGACATCGGCGTCGTGACCCTGAAGCAGGCCTGGGAGTGGGGCTTCTCCGGCGTGATGGTGCGCGGCTCGGGCGCGGCCTGGGACCTGCGCAAGTCGCAGCCCTACGACGTCTATGCCGAGATGGAGTTCGACGTTCCGATCGGCAAGAACGGCGACTGCTACGACCGCTATCTGATCCGCATGGAAGAGATGCGCCAGTCGGTGCGTATCATGAAGCAGTGCATCCAGAAGCTGCGAGCACCGGACGGGCAGGGCCCGGTGATGATCACCGACAACAAGATCGCTCCGCCGCGCCGTGGCGAGATGAAGCGCTCGATGGAAGCGCTGATCCACCACTTCAAACTCTACACCGAAGGCGTGCACGTGCCGGCAGGCGAGATCTATGCGGCCGTCGAGGCGCCGAAGGGCGAGTTCGGCGTCTATCTCGTCGCCGACGGCACCAACAAGCCGTACAAGTGCAAGATCCGCGCTCCGGGCTTCGCGCATCTACAGGCGATGGATTTCATCTGCCGCGGCCATCTGCTCGCCGACGTCTCGGCCATTCTCGGCTCGCTCGACATCGTGTTCGGAGAGGTGGACCGCTGATGGGCCATGCGCCGATCCAGTTCGATCGTGCTTCTGGAGCGCTCGAAGGAGCGAACCTCTGGGAGCGCACGGCTGCATTGGCGCTGTCGACCGGCTCGAAGATTTCCTCGCATTTCTCGCATCGCGGCTACAACCGCTGTGCCAATCTGCTGCGCCTGGCGCTGCCCGAACGCGACATCGCGGTGAAGCTCAACCCGGACGCCGTGTTCGAGTTTCCCTATGGCGACGGCTATTGGAGCAAGCTGCTCAACCGCGACTATCACTATGAGGACGAACTCGAGTTCCTTTTTCTCGGCACTGTCGATGTCGACTACACCTTCATCGACGGCGGGGCCAATTACGGCTACTGGTCGGTGCTGGTGTCGAGCACGCCCTACGGCGCGCACAAGGCGATCGCGATCGAGCCGTCCTCGGCGAACTTCGCCAAGCTCGCGAACAATGCGCAGATCAACGGCGGCCGCTTCGAAGTGATGAAGTGCGCCATCGGCGAACGCCGCGGCGTCGCGCATCTCACCGGTACCAAGCACGAGGCCTTCAGTATCGCTGGCGACAGCGCTGGCGGTGAGCAGGTGCCGGTGATGGCGCTCGACGATCTGATCGACGACGGCAAGGTCGCCGCTTCCGGCAAGTACCTGATCAAGCTCGACGTCGAGGGCGTCGAGATCGAGGCGATCAAGGGCGGGGCGCGGCTGCTCGCGACCGACAGCATGATCCTGTGCGAGGAGCACGGCCAGGATCGCAACCATACGGTCTCGCGCTACATCCTCGATCAGACGCCGATGCAACTGATGGTCTACGACCCCGCAAGCGGCCGCCTCGAGACCGTGACAGAGCTGTCGATCCTCGACCGGATCAAGGCGTCCGCCCACGTCGGCTATAACGTGTTCGGAACTGCAAGTGCCTTCTGGCAGAATCGCGTCGCAGCGCTCAATGCAAGTGCCGCGCGCCGCATGCAATGAAAGATTGAAGAGCCATGTCCGTCCGCCGTCTTGCCCCGAAGGAAGTCCAGCCCGCGAGCTTTGCGTTCACGGACGAGAACCTTGCCTTCGCCAAAGCGCAGATCGCGAAATATCCGGAAGGCCGCCAGGCCTCGGCCGTGATCGCGATCCTGTGGCGCGCGCAGGAGCAGAACGAGGGCTGGGTGTCGGAGGCGGCCATCCGCGTCGTCGCCGACATGCTCGGCATGCCCTACATCCGCGTGCTCGAGGTGGCGACCTTCTACACGATGTTCCAGCTGCAGCCGGTCGGCAAGAAGGCGCATGTGCAGGTGTGCGGCACCACGCCGTGCCGTCTGCGCGGCGCCGAAGAACTGATCGAGGTCTGCAAGCATCGCATCCATCACGATCCCTTCCACCTGTCGAAGGACGGCGACTTCAGCTGGGAAGAGGTCGAGTGCCTGGGCGCCTGCGTGAACGCGCCGATGGTGCAGGTCTGGAAGGACACCTATGAGGACCTGACGCCGGAGAGCTTCGGCAAGGTGCTCGACGGCTTCGCGACCGGCAACCTGCCGACGCCGGGTCCGCAGAATGGCCGCCAATTCTCGGCGCCGGCGGGCGGGCCGACCACGCTGAAGGAGAAGACATGAGCCGCAATCGCACCCGCGTTGCGGCCCTGACCGAAGAGGGCGCCGCGATGAAGAACTGGCGCTACGTGGCGCTGCATACGCTCGCAGCCGCCGCTTTCATTTTCGTGCTGCAGCGGTTCGCGCTCAATGCGACGCTGGAGTCCAGTCTGCTGTGGGCCCTGGTGTTCGGCGGCTGCGCCGCCTTCATCGCCACCATGCAGTCGAACCGCTGACATCCGAGGAAGCCGTCTGATCATGCTCGACGACAAGGACCGCATCTTCACCAACCTCTATGGCCTGCATGATTGGGGCCTCGAAGGCGCACGCCGGCGCGGCAGCTGGGATGGCACCAAGGCGCTGATCGAAAAAGGTCGCGACTGGATCATCAACGAGATGAAGGCTTCAGGCCTGCGCGGCCGCGGCGGCGCCGGCTTCCCGACCGGCCTGAAATGGTCGTTCATGCCGAAGGAATCGACCGACGGCCGGCCGAGCTACCTCGTGGTCAACGCCGACGAGTCCGAGCCCGGCACCTGCAAGGATCGCGAGATCATGCGGCACGATCCGCATCATCTCGTCGAGGGCTGCCTGCTGGCCAGCTTCGCGATGAACGCGCATGCCTGCTACATCTATGTGCGCGGCGAGTTCATCCGCGAGCGCGAGCGGCTGCAGGCGGCGATCGATCAGGCCTATGAGGCCAACCTGATCGGCAAGAACAACATCCATGGCTGGCCGTTCGATCTCTATGTCGCGCATGGCGCCGGCGCCTATATCTGCGGCGAGGAGACCGCGCTGCTGGAGAGCCTCGAAGGCAAAAAGGGCCAGCCGCGGCTGAAGCCGCCTTTCCCGGCGAACGTCGGCCTCTATGGCTGCCCGACCACCGTCAACAACGTCGAGTCGATCGCGGTGGCGCCGACCATCCTGCGCCGCGGCGCCGCGTGGTTTGCCGGCATCGGCCGTCCGAACAATGTCGGCACAAAACTGTTCTGCATCTCCGGTCACGTCGAGCGGCCCTGCAACGTCGAAGAGGCGATGGGCATCCCGTTCCGCGAGCTGATCGAGAAGCATTGCGGCGGCATCCGTGGCGGCTGGGACAATCTGAAGGCGGTCATCCCCGGCGGCTCGTCCGTGCGCATGGTGCCGGCCGAGCAGATCATCGATACGCCGATGGATTTCGACAGCCTGTCGAAGCTGCGCTCCGGCCTCGGCACCGCGGCCGTGATCGTGATGGACAAGTCGACCGACCTGATCCGGGCGATCGCGCGCATCTCCTACTTCTACAAGCATGAGAGCTGCGGCCAGTGTACGCCGTGCCGCGAGGGCACCGGATGGATGTGGCGCGTGCTGACGCGCATGGCCGAAGGCCGGGCGCACAAGCGCGAGATCGACATGCTGCTCGAAGTCACCAAGCAGATCGAGGGACACACGATCTGCGCGCTGGGCGACGCGGCAGCTTGGCCGATCCAGGGGCTGATCACGCATTTCCGTCACGAGATCGAGGCGCGCATTGACCAGTATTCGCACAAGGCCGATGTCGACGACGTCGGCGTGCGCGATCCCGCGCACATGGTGGCGGCGGAGTAGGTGATGGCGGTCCGGTTCGCCAGCAACGTTTTCCCCGCGCTCGCGCCCTCACGGTGCGCAGCGGCGCGGTGGTCCGTGGTTTGAGAGAGATGTGAGGCAATGACCAAGATCATCATCGATGGCAAAGAGATCGATGTGCCGCCGGAGTACACGCTGTTGCAGGCGTGCGAGGCGGCGGGCGCCGAGATCCCGCGCTTCTGCTATCATGAGCGGCTGTCGATCGCCGGCAACTGCCGGATGTGCCTCGTCGAGGTGAAGGGCGGACCGAAACCGGTCGCGAGCTGCGCCTGGGGCGTGCGCGACTGCCGGCCGGGCCCGAAGGGCGAGCCGCCGGAGATCTCGACGCGGTCGCCGATGGTCAAGAAGGCGCGCGAAGGCGTGATGGAATTCCTTCTGATCAACCATCCGCTGGACTGCCCGATCTGCGACCAGGGCGGCGAGTGTGACCTGCAGGACCAGGCGATGGGCTATGGTGTGGACACCAGCCGCTTTGCCGAGAACAAGCGCGCCGTCGAGGACAAGTATCTCGGCGCATTGGTCAAGACCTCGATGAACCGCTGCATCCAGTGCACGCGTTGCGTCCGCTTCTCGGCGGAAGTCTGCGGCGTGCCGGAAATGGGCGCGATCGGCCGTGGCGAGGACATGGAGATCACGACGTATCTCGAGCAGGCGCTGAGTTCGGAGCTGCAGGGCAATCTGGTCGACATCTGCCCGGTCGGTGCGCTGACCTCGAAGCCCTACGCTTTCGCCGCACGCCCCTGGGAGCTCGGCAAGACGCAGTCGATCGACGTCATGGACGGCGTGGGCTCGGCGATCCGTGTCGACACCCGCGGCCGCGAGGTGATGCGCATCCTGCCGCGCATCAACGATTCCGTGAACGAAGAGTGGATCTCCGACAAGACCCGCCATGTCGTCGACGGCCTGCGCACGCAGCGGCTCGATCGTCCCTACGTTCGCGAGGATGGCAAGCTGCGCGCCGCCTCCTGGCCGGAGGCGTTCAAGGCGATTGCCACCAAGCTGTCGCGCATCGACGGCAAGCGCATCGGCGCGATCGCCGGCGATCTCGCCGCGGTCGAAGAGATGTTCGCGCTCAAGGATCTGCTCGCCAAGCTCGGCTCGACCAACGTCGCGGTGCAAGGCGGTGACAGCTTCGATGCCAAGCTCGGCCGTGCGTCCTATCTGTTCAATCCGACCATCGCGGGTATCGAGCAGGCCGATGCGATCCTGATCATTGGCGCCAATCCGCGCAAGGAAGCGGCCGTCCTCAACGCCCGCATCCGCAAGCGCTGGCGCTCGGGCCAGCTCAAGGTCGGCGTGGTCGGTCCCAAGGCCGACCTGACCTATGCCTATGAGCACATCGGCGCGGGCACGGACTCGCTGAGCGACGTCGCCGCCGGCAAACACTCGTTTGCAACCACCTTCCGCAACGCCAAGAACCCGATCGTGCTGGTCGGCGCCGGCGCCGCCGCGCGCCACGATGGCGGCGCGATCCTGTCGCTGGCCGCCAAGATCGCAATGGACGTCAACGCCGTGCGCGACGACTGGAACGGCTTTGCCGTGCTGCACGACACCGCCTCGCGGGTCGGCGCCCTCGACATCGGCTTCAACGGCACCGGCCTCACGGCTGCGCAGATGACGACGTTCGGCACCATGGACGTGATGTTCCTGCTCGGCGCTGACGAGGTCGAGGTGCCCGAGGGCGTTTTCGTCGTCTACATCGGTACCCATGGCGACCGCGGTGCCCATCGTGCCGATGTCATCCTGCCGGGGGCTGCCTACACCGAGAAGTCCGGGCTCTACGTCAACACCGAGGGCCGGGTGCAGATGACGGGCCGGGCGTCATTCCCGCCGGGCGAGGCACGCGAGGACTGGGCAATCATCCGGGCGCTGTCCGACGTGCTCGGCAGGAAGCTCGGCTACGACTCGCTGGCCGCGCTGCGCGTTGCGATCATCAAGGCCGTGCCGCATCTTGGCCGCGTCGACCAGATCGAGGCGGGCAAGATCGCCGACATCAAGACCCTGGCTGGCAAGGGCGGCAACCTCGAGAAGGCACCGTTCAAGCCGCTGATCGACGACTTCTATCTCACCAATCCGATCGCGCGCGCATCGGCGGTCATGGCGGAATGTTCCCGCCTGGCTTCCGGGCAGATGCTGACGGCAGCGGAGTGAGCGTGACCTGATGGCTGATTTCTTCGCAAGCTCGTTCTGGACCGGCTTCCTCTGGCCGCTGATCATCATGGTCGCGCAGAGCGTCCTGCTGCTCGTCGTCCTGCTGGTCGCGATCGCCTACATCCTGCTGGCCGACCGGAAGATCTGGGCGGCGGTGCAGATCCGCAGGGGTCCCAACGTGGTCGGGCCCTGGGGCCTGTTCCAGTCGTTCGCAGACCTGCTGAAGTTCGTGCTCAAGGAGCCGATCATTCCGGCCGGCGCCAACAAGGGCGTGTTCCTGCTGGCACCGCTGGTCTCCTGCGTGCTGGCGCTGGCGGCCTGGGCGGTGATCCCGACCAATCTCGGCTGGGCGATCGCCGACATCAATGTCGGCATTCTCTTCATCTTCGCGATCTCGTCACTGTCGATCTACGGCATCATCATGGCCGGCTGGTCGTCGAACTCGAAGTATCCGTTCCTGGCGGCGCTGCGCTCGGCGGCGCAGATGGTGTCCTACGAGGTCTCGATCGGCTTCGTCATCATCACCGTGCTGCTCTGCGCCGGCACCTTGAACCTCTCGGCGGTGGTCGAGGCGCAGCATGCCCGCGGGCTTGCGAGCCTGATCGGCCTGCCGCAGCTGACGATCCTGAACTGGTACGTCTGGCCGCTGTTCCCGATGTTCGTGGTGTTCTACGTCTCGGCGCTGGCCGAGACCAACCGTCCGCCCTTCGATCTCGTTGAGGCGGAATCGGAGCTCGTTGCCGGCTTCATGGTGGAATACGGCTCGACGCCGTATCTGCTGTTCATGCTCGGCGAGTATGTCGCGATCACCACGATGTGCGCGCTGGCGACGATCCTGTTTCTGGGCGGCTGGCTGCCGCCGATCGATCTGCCGCCGTTCAACTGGGTGCCGGGCGTCATCTGGTTCTCGCTCAAGCTGTTCTTCATGTTCTTCCTGATCGCGATGGCGAAAGCGATCGTGCCGCGCTACCGCTACGACCAGTTGATGCGACTGGGCTGGAAAGTGTTCCTGCCGCTGTCGCTGGCCATGGTGGTCATCGTCGCAGGCGTGCTGCACTTCGCCGGCATCGCGCCGAAATGAGGCTGTCATGAACATTTCCGCCACCGCACGGTCGCTGCTGCTGCAGGAGTTCGTCTCCGCGTTCTTCCTCGCGATGCGCTACTTCTTCCAGCCGAAGCCGACCCTGAACTATCCGTTCGAGAAGGGCCCGATCTCGCCGCGCTTCCGCGGCGAGCACGCGTTGCGGCGCTATCCCAATGGCGAAGAGCGCTGCATCGCCTGCAAGCTGTGCGAGGCGGTCTGTCCCGCGCAGGCGATCACGATCGAGGCCGGTCCGCGCCGCAACGACGGCACCCGTCGCACGGTGCGCTACGACATCGACATGGTGAAGTGCATCTACTGCGGCCTGTGCCAGGAAGCTTGTCCGGTCGACGCCATCGTCGAAGGACCGAACTTCGAGTTCGCGACCGAGACCCGCGAGGAGCTGTATTATGACAAGGCCAAGCTGCTCGCGAATGGCGACCGCTGGGAGCGCGAGATCTCCAAAGCCATCGCGCTCGACGCGCCGTACCGCTGAGGGTGTAATCGTGGACATTTGGATGCACATTCCCGCCGCGACGGCAGTCGGCTCTCTCCCCCCTTGTGGGGGAGAGGTGGAGAGGGGGGTAAGCCCCGCACTCTGGACTCGCGGCTTACCCCCCTCCCTAACCCTCCCCCACAAGGGGGGAGGGAACGCAGCGTCATCAGCCGCCCGATTTGTCGCGAACCGCGGGAGCCTCGCATGATCCTTCCTGCGCTGTTCTTCTATCTCTTCGCGGCGGTCTGCGTGGCTTCGGCCGTGATGGTGATCGTCTCGAAGAACCCCGTTCACTCGGTGCTCTATCTGATCCTCGCCTTCGTCAACGCCTCCGGCCTGTTCGTGCTGATGGGCGCCGAATTCCTGGCGATGATCCTCGTGGTCGTCTACGTCGGCGCGGTCGCGGTGCTGTTCCTGTTCGTGATCATGATGCTCGATGTCGACTTCACGGAGCTGCGCGAGGGCTTCCTGCAGTACATGCCGATCGGCCTGGTCATCGGCGGCATCTTCCTGTTCGAGCTGCTGCTGACGGTGTCCTACTGGGTCATCAACCCGACGACGCCGAAGGCGATCACCGCGGCGATCCCGACCAACGTCACCAACACCGAGGCGCTCGGCCTCGTGCTCTATACGAAGTACATCCATTACTTCCAACTCTCCGGCATGATCCTGCTGGTGGCGATGATCGGCGCGATCATGCTGACGCTGCGCCACAAGGCGAGCGTCAAGCGCCAGGACATCAACGTCCAGAACGCGCGCACGCCGGAGATGGCGATGGCGGTCCGCAAGGTCGCGGTCGGGCAGGGGCTGCAGGATACGGACGCGGCGGAGTGGGTGAAATGACCATCGGATTGGGACACTATCTCGCCGTCGCCGCCATGCTGTTCACGCTCGGCATCCTCGGCATCTTCCTGAACCGCAAGAACATCATCGTCATCCTGATGTCGGTCGAGCTGATCCTGCTCGCGGTGAACATCAATCTGGTGGCGTTCTCGACATTCCTGGGCGACATCGTCGGGCAGGTGTTCGCGCTGCTGGTTCTGACAGTTGCGGCGGCGGAAGCCGCGATCGGCCTTGCCGTGCTGGTGGTCTACTTCCGCAACCGCGGCTCGATTGCGGTCGAAGACGTCAATATGATGAAGGGCTAAGGGCGCATGATCCGCACAGATGGGGGCCGGCTCGCCGGCAAGGTCATGCGTAAGGGAACGGGCGAATGATCCAGGCCATTGTCTTTCTGCCGCTGCTGGGCGCGATCCTGGCCGGCCTGATCGCGCTGCTCGGCGCGCATGCGCGCCATCCGAGCGGTGATACGGTCGAGCATCATCACGACGACGGTCATCACCACGGCGCCGCCGACGCGCACGTGCACGCGCATGACGATCACGGCCACGGACACGACGACCATCATGTCGCCGAGCCGCCGGCCTCCGGCACCTGGGCGGCGCAGGTGATCACGACGGCGCTGCTGTTCGTGTCGGCCGGCCTGTCCTGGGCGATGCTGATCAGCGTCGGCTTCATGCACCACGAGGCGGGCGTGAAAGAGCTGTTGCCCTGGATCAATTCCGGCGAGCTGCAGGTGTCCTGGGCGCTGCGTGTCGACACGCTCACGGCGGTGATGCTGGTCGTTGTGACCAGCGTGTCCTCGCTCGTCCACCTCTATTCGATCGGCTATATGGACGAGGATCCGAACCGTCCGCGCTTCTTCGCCTATCTCAGCCTGTTCACCTTCGCGATGCTGATGCTGGTGACCGCGAACAACCTCGTGCAACTGTTCTTCGGCTGGGAGGGCGTCGGTCTGGCGAGCTACCTGCTGATCGGCTTCTGGTTCCAGAAGCCGTCGGCCAACGCTGCCGCCATCAAGGCCTTCGTCGTCAACCGCGTCGGCGATTTCGGCTTCGCGCTCGGCATCTTCGCCGTGTTCCTGCTGGCGAAGTCGACCGACTTCGAGACCATCTTCGCCGCCGCGCCGAGCTTTGCCGGCAAGACCATCAACTTCCTCGGCTGGCATGCCGACGCGCTGACCCTGACCTGCCTGCTGCTGTTCATGGGCGCCATGGGCAAGTCGGCGCAGTTCCTGCTGCACACCTGGCTGCCGGACGCGATGGAAGGTCCGACCCCGGTCTCGGCGCTGATCCATGCCGCGACCATGGTCACCGCCGGCGTCTTCATGGTCGCGCGCCTGTCGCCGCTGTTCGAGCTCGCCCCGAACGCGCAGGCCGTCGTGATGTTCTTCGGCGCGACCACGGCGTTCTTCGCTGCGACCGTCGGCCTCGTGCAGAACGACATCAAGCGCATCGTCGCCTACTCGACCTGCTCGCAGCTCGGCTACATGTTCGTGGCGATGGGAGCAGGGGCCTACTCGGTCGGCATGTTCCATCTGTTCACGCATGCCTTCTTCAAGGCGCTGCTGTTCTTGGGCTCTGGCTCGGTGATCTACGCGATGCATCACGAGCAGGACATCCGCAACATGGGCGGCCTGTGGCGCAAGATCCCATACACCTTCGCGGTGATGACGGTCGGCACCCTGGCGCTCACCGGCTTCCCCGGCTTCGCAGGCTTCTTCTCCAAGGATGCGATCATCGAGGCCGCGTACGCCGCGCACAATCCGTTCGCGACCTACGCGTATTTCCTCACCATTGTCGCCGCCGGCCTGACCTCGTTCTATTCCTGGCGCCTGGTGTTCAAGACCTTCTTCGGCACGCCGCACGATCAGCATCATTATGATGCCGCACACGAGAGCCCGATCTGGATGCTCATCCCGATCGGCGTGCTCGCGGCAGGCTCGATCCTGGCCGGCCTCCCGTTCAAGGGCGTGTTCACCGATCCCCATGGCGTCGAGCACTTCTTCGGCGAGTCGCTGAAGATGAACCCGCACATTCTCGAAGACATGGAGCACATGCCGGCCTGGCTCGCTCAGCTTCCCTTCGTCATGATGGTGCTGGGATTTGTGGTCTCCTACATCTTCTACGTCAGACGTCCGGACATCCCGGAGGAGCTCGCCGCGCAGCAGCCGCTGCTCTACAAGTTCCTGCTCAACAAGTGGTACTTCGACGAGCTGTATGACGTGATCTTCGTCCGTCCGGCGAAGTGGCTCGGCCGCTTCCTCTGGAAGAAGGGCGACGGCTTCGTCATCGACGGCTTCGGTCCGGACGGTGTCTCGGCGCGGGTGCTCGACATCACGCGCAACGTCGTCAAGATCCAGACCGGGTACCTCTATCATTACGCCTTTGCCATGCTGATCGGCGTCGCCGGCCTGATCACCTGGTTCATGTTCATGGGGGGCCAGCAATGACCACCTGGCCAATTCTCTCCGTCGTCACCTTCCTGCCGATCGTCGGTGCGCTGCTGATCTATCTGGTCCGCGGCGACGACGAGGCAGCCCGGCGCAATGCGCGCTGGATCGCGCTATGGACCACGCTGATCACGTTCGCGGTGTCGGTGATCCTGGTACTGCGCTTCGATCCCGCCCAGACCGACTTCCAATTCGTCGAGAAGTCGAACTGGCTGGCGGCCGGCATCAGCTACCACATGGGCGTCGACGGCATTTCGCTGCCGTTCGTGATCCTGACCACCGCTTTGATGCCGTTCTGCATCGTCGCGAGCTGGAAGTCGGTGACCAACCGGCTGCGCGAATACATGATGGCGTTCCTGATCCTGGAAACGCTGATGGTCGGCACGTTCTCGGCGCTCGACCTCGTGCTGTTCTATCTGTTCTTCGAGGGCGGCCTGATTCCGATGTTCCTGATCATCGGGGTCTGGGGCGGTCCGCGCCGGGTCTACGCCTCGTTCAAGTTCTTCCTCTACACGCTGCTCGGCTCGGTGCTGATGCTGCTCGCCATCATGGCGCTGTACTGGAACGCCGGCACGACCGACATCCCGACCCTGATGCACACTGCGGTGCCGCGGTCCTTGCAGACCTGGGCGTGGCTGGCTTTCTTCGCCTCCTTTGCGGTGAAGATGCCGATGTGGCCGGTTCATACCTGGCTGCCGGATGCGCACGTCGAGGCGCCGACCGCGGGCTCGGTGATCCTGGCCGCGATCCTCTTGAAGATGGGTGGCTACGGCTTCCTGCGCTTCTCGCTGCCGATGTTCCCGCTGGCCTCGCACGACTTCGCGCCGCTGGTGTTCACGCTCTCGGCGATCGCGATCATCTACACCTCGCTGGTCGCGCTGATGCAGGAGGACATCAAGAAGCTGATCGCCTACTCATCGGTGGCGCATATGGGCTTCGTCACCATGGGCATCTTCGCGGGCACCATGCAGGGTGTCGCCGGAGGCGTGTTCCAGATGATTTCCCACGGTATCGTCTCGGGCGCGCTGTTCCTTTGCGTCGGCGTGGTCTATGACCGCATGCATACCCGCGAGATCGCGGCCTACGGCGGCCTCGTGAACCGGATGCCGGTCTATGCTCTGGTGTTCATGGTGTTCACGATGGCCAATGTCGGCCTGCCCGGCACGTCCGGCTTCGTCGGCGAGTTCATGACTCTGCTCGGCACTTTCAAGGTGTCGATCCCGACCGCGTTCTTCGCGACATCAGGCGTCATCCTCTCGGCGGCCTACGCGTTGTGGCTTTACCGCAAGGTGGTGTTCGGTGCGCTGACCAAGCCGTCGCTCGCCAGCATCAAAGATCTCACCCTGCGTGAGGGCGTGATCCTGTTTCCGCTGGTGGCGCTGACCATCCTGTTCGGCGTTTATCCGAAGCCGATCCTCGACATGTCGGCGGCGTCGGTGCAGCAGCTCGTCAACAACTACAATACCGCCGTGACGGCCGTGAAGGCCGCCGCGCTGCTCCAATGATGAGACCTTGAGGGGTCGGGACACAGACGATGATCGAGAATCTTGGGCCTCAGCTTTGGGTGGTGCTGCCGGAGCTGTTGTTGGCCGTGGGGGCCATGGCGCTGTTGATGCTGGGCGCGTTTCGCGGGCAGGAGACGACGGGGCTCGTCACGTGGTTGGCGGTCGCTCTGCTGATCGTGGTCGGCATCCTCGTGCTCAGGCAGCCGGGCGGCCAGGCCTTCGGCGGCAGCTTCATCGCTGACAGCTATGCGCGCTTCCTGAAGATCCTGGCGCTGATCGGTTCGATCGCGACCCTGATCATGTCGGCGGAGTTCCTGTCGAAGCCCGATCGTCGCATCTTCGAATATGCGATCCTCGTGCTGCTCTCGACCTTGGGCATGCTGGTGCTGATCTCGGCCGGCGACCTGATCACGCTCTACCTCGGTCTCGAGCTGATGTCGCTCGCGCTCTACGTCGTCGCGGCCAGCCATCGTGACAACGTCAAGTCGACCGAAGCCGGCCTGAAGTATTTCGTGCTCGGCGCGCTGTCCTCCGGCATGCTGCTCTACGGCGCCTCGCTGATCTACGGCTTCACCGGCACGGTGAGTTTTGCCGGAATCGCGGCGGTGACCAAGACCGGCAGCGTCGGCATCATCTTCGGCCTCGTCTTCCTGTTCGCCGGCATGTGCTTCAAGGTCTCGGCGGTGCCGTTCCACATGTGGACGCCGGACGTCTATGAAGGCGCGCCGACGCCGGTGACGGCGTTCTTCGCCTCCGCGCCCAAGGTCGCGGCGATGGCCGTATTCGCGCGCGTCGCGCTGACGGCGTTTCCCGGCATCACCTTCCAGTGGCAGCAGATCATCGTGTTCGTCTCGATCGCCTCGATGGCGCTCGGCTCGTTCGCCGCGATCGGCCAGACCAACATCAAGCGCCTGATGGCCTATTCGTCGATCGGCCACATGGGCTTTGCGCTGGTCGGTCTCGCCGCCGGTACGGTCGAGGGCGCGCAGGGCGTGCTGACCTACATCGCGATCTATGTCGCGATGACGCTCGGCTCGTTCGCCGTGATCATGGCGATCAAGCGCAACGGCCAGTCGTTCGAGAAGATCAGCGACTTCTCGGGGCTGTCGCGCACCAATCCGCTGCTTGCCTTCTTCTTCGCGATGCTGCTGTTCTCGCTGGCCGGCGTGCCGCCGCTCGCGGGCTTCTTCGCCAAATGGTACGTCTTCGTCGCTGCCATCAAGGCCGGGCTGTTCACGCTGTCGGTGATCGGCGTGCTCACCAGCGTGGTCGGCGCCTACTATTATCTCCTGATCGTCAAGACGATGTATTTCGACGAGCCGCTGCCGACGCTCGATCCGGTCCGTATCGAGCTGCGCACGGTGCTCGCGATCTCCGGCGTCTTCAACATCCTGTTCTTCGCCTATCCCGGCCCGCTGGTCAGCGCGGCCGCGGCCGCGGCGAAGTCGCTGTTCTAGATGACGTTTGCGCTAGGGTCCCAGGCTGACAAGGCTGGCTACCGACTCGTCACGTTCGACCAGACCGGCTCAACCAATGTCGAGGCGCTGAAGTCGGCCCGAGAGGGCGGCAAGGCGCCGTGCTGGTTTGTCACATCTGAGCAGACGGCCGGGCGCGGCCGGCGCCAGCGCCCGTGGATCGCCCCGCGCGGCAATCTGGCCTCGAGCGTGCTGGAAGTGCTGAACGTGGCTCCTGCGATCGCAGCCACACTCGGCTTCGCCGCCGGCCTCTCCATCGAGAGCGCGTTGCGCCAGGTGAGCATCGAGGCCGCGCTGCGGTCCGGAGCACGCGCGTCATTCGCGCTGAAATGGCCCAACGACGTGCTGGCTGACGGCCGCAAGATCGTCGGCATGCTGCTCGAGGCGGAGCAGGTGGCTCAAGGGCTTGCGGTGGTTGCCGGTATTGGAACCAACGTGGTCGCGGCGCCGCTGGATACCCCGACACCGGCGGTGTCGTTGGCGGACCTCGGCATCCAGGTGACCGCCGAGGACCTGTTCTCGGCGCTGTCGGATGCCTGGGTCGAGTATTTCGGCATCTGGAACGAGGGACGGGGCTTCGGTGACATCCGGAAACTCTGGCTCGAGCGCGCCGCAGGCCTCGGCCAGCCGGTCGCCATCAGGTCCGGACATGCTATCATCGAGGGGATTTTCGACACGATCGACGAACAGGGTTGTATGCTGGTGCGGACCGCGGAGGGACGATTGGAGCCGATCACGGCCGGTGATGTTCATTTCGGCTCGGTCGCATCCAAAGGAGCGGTCTAGATGGCACGTCCCGACGAACTGACATTTGCGCCGCTCGGAGGTGTCGGCGAGATCGGCATGAACCTGTCGATCTACGGGCTCGGCAATCGCCACCAGCGCTCATGGCTCGCGATCGATCTTGGCGTCTCCTTCGGCGACGAGGAGCATCTGCCGGGCATCGACCTGATCATGCCCGACGTCGCTTTCCTGGAGAAGGAGCGCAACAATCTCGTCGGCCTCGTGCTGACCCACGCGCATGAGGATCATTTCGGCGCGATCATAGACCTGTGGCCGCGGCTGAAGTGCCCGATCTACGCGACCAAGTTCAGCGCCGCACTGTTCGAGGCCAAGTGCGAGGCCGAGCGCCTCCCAGCCAAGATCCCGGTCAAGGTGATCCCCTCCGGCGGCCGCGTCGATATCGGTCCGTTCAACGTCGAGTTCATTCCGGTCGCGCATTCGATCCCTGAATCGCACGCGCTGGCGATCCACACCGAGGTCGGCACTGTCCTGCATACCGGCGACTGGAAGATCGATCCGACGCCGGTGCTGGGCGCGCCGACCGACGAGAAGCGGCTGCGCGAGCTCGGTGATGCCGGATTGCTCGCACTGATCGGCGATTCCACCAATGCCGTGCGCGAGGGACGCTCGCCGTCCGAGGCCGAGGTTGCCAAGACGATCGCGGCTTTGGTGAAGGAAGCAAAGGGCCGCGTGGCCGTGACCACCTTCGCCTCCAACGTCGCGCGTATCCGCGCCGTTGCCGAAGCGGCGCGCGAGGCCGAGCGCGAGGTCGTCATCGTCGGCCGTGCCATGGAACGCGTGGTCCAGGTCGCGCGTGAGACCGGTTATCTCGACGGCGTGCAGAACTTCCGTGGCATGGATCTCTACGGCCATTTCCCGGCCGACAAGGTGCTCGCGCTCTGCACCGGCAGCCAGGGCGAGCCGCGCGCGGCGCTCTCGCGCATCGCCAATGACGATCATCCGCTGGTCACCTTGAACAAGGGCGACACCGTCATCTTCTCGTCGCGCACCATCCCCGGCAACGAGAAGGCGGTCGGCGCCGTCATCAACGGGCTGGTGCAGCAGGGCATCGAGATCATCACCGACCGCAACCATCTCGTCCATGTCTCCGGCCACCCGCGCCGCGACGAGCTGCGCGACATGATCGCGTGGACGCGGCCGCAGCTCCTGATCCCCGTGCATGGCGAGGCGCTGCATCTGCACGAGCACGCGAGGCTGGCGCGCGCCTGCGGCGTGCCCAAGGTCATCACCTGCCGCAATGGCGACCTCGTCAAGCTCGGCCCCGGTGATCCCGGAATCATCGACCAACTGCCGGCGGGGCGGCTCTACAAGGACGGCAGCATCGTCGAGGATTCGAAGTCGCGCGCTGTGGTCGAGCGTCGCAAGATGGCCTTTGCCGGCTGCATCTTCGTGGCGCTCGCCATCACCGAGAAGGGCGAGCTGGCCGACGATCCCGAGGTCGACATGGTCGGCATCCCCGAGAAGAATGCGGCGGGCGAGGAGATGGACGACATCGTCTTCGATGCTGTCGTTTCCACCTTCGAAGGTCTGCCGCGGGCGCGTCGGCGCGATTCTGACGCCGCGGCAGAATCCGTCCGGCGGGCGGTGCGTTCGGCGGTCAATGAGCAGTGGGGCAAGAAGCCGATCTGTCTCGTCCATGTGTTGGAAGTCTGACGCGGGCCTGCTGAACGGCCGTTCAAAAAGAAAAGTGGAGGATGTCATGCTGGGCCGGCTCAACCACGTCGCCATCGCGGTCAAGGACGCCGAAAAGGCCGCCAGGATTTATGGTGCCGCATTCGGTGCTGAGATTTCGGCGGCGGTGCCGCTGCCGGAGCATGGCGTGATCACGGTGTTCGTCACTCTGCCCAACACCAAGATCGAGTTCATCCAGCCGCTGGGCGAGGCGTCACCGATCGCCAAATTCCTCGAGCGCAATGCGGACGGCGGCATCCATCACGTCTGCTACGAGGTGGCCGACATCATCGCCTCGCGCGACACCCTGATCAAGGAGGGCGCCCGCGTGCTCGGCGACGGCCAGCCGAAGATCGGCGCGCATGGCAAGCCGGTGCTGTTCCTGCATCCGAAGGATTTTTCCGGCGCGCTCGTCGAGATCGAGCAGGCCTGAGGCAGCGGGGCAGCGATGGCCTACACGATCTCCACCTGGCTCGCGATCTACTTCGTGATGTGGTGGGTCACGCTGTTCGTGACCCTGCCGTTCGGCATCCGCAGCCAGCACGAGTCCGGCGGAGGCCCGCTAGGCACCGATCCCGGTGCGCCGACGATCAGCCGAATGGGGCGGCGCCTGATCTGGACGACGCTGCTGTCGGCCGCGATCTTCGCCCTGTCACTCGTGGCCTATCAGGCCGGCTATCTCAGCGTTGAGCGGCTGTCGCGGCTGATGGGCGTGCCATTCTGAGCCGATTGCGTTGCACAATTTTCGCTGCGAGGCCGGTGCGCGGACGCGCATCGGCTTTTTTGTTATAGGAGGTCAAAACAAGTTCGACAGGGAGGTCGCGCGTGACGACATCGGCCGAGCCTCGGCAGGGCATGCCATCGGGCTATCGCATTCTGGATGAAGTGGAGCTTCGCAACTATCTCGCGGAGACGTCGTCGGTGGCTGCGCAGCTTGGCGGAGCAGCCGATCGCTGGGACATCACCGAGGTGGGCGACGGCAACCTCAACCTCGTTTTCATCGTCAAGGGGACGTCTGGCGGTCTCGCGGTGAAGCAGGCGCTGCCTTACGTGCGCCTGGTCGGCGAGAGCTGGCCGCTGCCGCTGTCACGCTCCCACTATGAGCACCTCGCGCTCATCCATCAGGGCCGGCTGGCACCGGGGCTGGTGCCGGCCATCGTTCATCATGATCCGGCGCTGGCGCTGACGGCGATGGAGCTGCTGGAGCCGCACATCATCATGCGCAAGGGGCTGGTCGCGGGCACGATCTACCCGGCCTTCGTCGATCACATCACGACCTTCATGGCGCGGACGCTGTTCTTCTCGTCCGACCTCGCCTTGACGGCTGCAGAGAAGAAGGAGGCGATCGCAAGCTTTGCCGGCAATCATGCGCTGTGCAAGATCACCGAGGATTTGATCTTCACCGATCCCTATCGCATCGCCGAACAGAATCGCTGGACGTCACCGTGGCTCGACGCGACCGCGGCCGACATTCGCGCCGACCTCGATCTGCACGTCGCGATCTCCAGGCTCAAGCTGAAATTCCTGTCGTGTGCCGAGGCGCTGATCCATGGCGACCTGCACACCGGGTCGATCATGGTGACGGACACCGAGACCAAGGTGATCGACCCCGAATTCGCCTTCTACGGTCCGATGGGATTCGACGTCGGTGCGGTCCTCGCCAATCTTCTGATGGCCTATTTTGCGTCCGAAGGACACGAGCAGCGGGCGGGCGAGCGGGAGCACTTCGAGGGATGGGTGCTGGCGGCAGTCGATGAGGTCTGGTCCGGTTTCGCGGACAAGTTCCTGGCGCTTTGGCGCAGCGAGGCGACAGGCGATGCGTATCCGCGGTCACTGTTTCCGGGTGAAGCGGGCGCCGCACGCCTGGAGACCGAGCGTCAGGCCTACGTGGCGAGATTGTTCCAGGACGCCATCGGTTTCACCGCGGCCAAGATCATTCGTCGCATCCTCGGCCTCGCGCACAACATCGATTTCGAACTGATCGAGGACGCCAAGCGGCGCGCGACCTGCGAGGTGCGGGCACTGCGGTTGGCACGGACGCTGATGGTGGAGACGACGACGTTCACGACGATCGGGGCGGTGACGCGGGCTGCCCGCGAGTTGCGCCACTGGCAGCCGGGGCTTTAATTCCGTCGCCTCGGCCTTCTACGTCGTTATGAGGGGCGAGCTGCGCTCGCAACGTTGCGGAAGAGCTCGTAGCCCGGATGAGCGAAGCGACATCCGGGTTTTCCGATACGGCTCGTGTGATCCCGGATGTCGCTTCCGGGCTACGGCAGCGCGCGTCGCAGCACGCTCAATCCGCCGCCTTCGCCCGCAGCCGCTGGGCATAGACGTTGATCACCAGGGCGGCGAGTAGGATCAGGCCGCGGATCAGGATCTTCAGGAAACTGTCGATGTTGACGTGGTCGAGGCCGTTGTTGAGCACGCCGAGCACGAACAGGCCGACGATGGTGTTGCCGATGCCCCCGCGGCCGCCGAACAGGCTGGTGCCGCCGACCACGACGGCGGCGATCGAATCCAGCAGGTAGGTGTCGAACTCGTTCTGCTGCGCGCTGCCGAAATGCGCTACGCCGAGCATGCCGCCGATCCCCGAGCAGACGGCTGAGATCACCATCACGCTGCCGAGGATCAGCTTGACGTTCAGCCCCGAATACTCCGCAGCCTCGCGGTTGCCGCCGACCATGTAGACGTAGCGGCCGAACCGCGTGTAGGTCAGCACGAGGTGACCGAGCAACAGCATCAGGGCGGCCACGATCACGATCCAGGGCACTCCCGCCACGGAACTGGAGCCGAGCGTCGTGATGATGGGGGGAACCTTGTAGGCGATCTGGCCGCGCACCAGCATCGCCGAGATGCCGGCGGCGATCTGCATCATCGCGAGCGTCATGATGAAGGAGGGAATGCCGATCACGGTCAGGCCGAAGGCGTTTACCAGGCCGAGCAATGCGCACAGCGCCAGCGCGAGCAGGATGGCGACAAAACCGGGCATCGGCACGTTGGCGATGTTGACGTAGGACTCCTGCATCGTGAAGTAGGCAACGGCGATGCCGGTCACGTTGGCGATGGCGGCGATCGACAGGTCGATCTCGGCGCACAGGATCACGAAGGTGAGGCCGACCGCGATGATGCCGGTGACCGACACCTGGGTCAGGATGTTGCCGACGTTGTCGAGCGTGGCGAAGGACGGACTCGCGATCGCGAAGAACGCCGTGAGGAAGATCAAGGTCAGGAACGGCGCGATGTTGCGCATCTGCGAGCGCAGCAGCGATGCGACCCCGCCTGCGCGCCGCGACGGCGCCTCCGGCATCGGAACGGTCTCGCCATGCGCCATGACAATCTCCCTACGCCGCCTCGAGCAGACGGTCTTTGCTGATGGTTTCGCCGGCAAATTCGCGCACGACCTCGCCGCGCTTGAGCACGATGACACGGTCGGCCATCGACAGCACCGTCTCCGGCTCGGTCGAGAGCACGATCACGGCGATGCCCTGGTCGCGCAGCTGCCGCACGATTCCAATCACGTCGCTCTTGGCGCCGACATCCATGCCGCGGGTCGGCTCGCACAGCACGAGCAGCCGCGGCGGATGGCTCAGCCATTTGGCGAGCGCGACCTTCTGCTGGTTGCCGCCGGAGAGCAGGCCGAGGTCGATCTCGACATCCGCGGGCCTGATCTGCAACTGCTCGACCTGGCGCTTCGCGAGCGCGCGCTCGTGTGCCGGCTTCAGCAGCACGGCGTTGATGCGGTCGAGGATGCTGATCGAGATGTTCTTGTAGACGGGCTCCTGCAGGAACAGCATGTCGCGCCGGCTCTCCGGCACGAAGGCGATGCCGGCGCGGCGCGCGTCCGCCGTGCTCTTGAAGCGGTTGCGCTGGCCTGATACGCGCAGCTCGCCGGCGTCGGGCGCAAGCTTGCCGAACAGGATGCGCGCCAGCTCGAGCTGGCCGCAGCCCATGAAGCCGTAGATGCCGAGCACCTCGCCGGCACGCACGGCGAACGAGACGCGCTTCAGATTGCGCGCCAGCGACAGGCCCTCGGCTTCGACGACCACGGGCTTGTCGGCCGTCGGCGCGGGCAGGGTGATGTCGTGGGTGTAGCTGTCCTCCAGCGCATCGCGTCCCTTGCCGATCATGGCCTCGATCAGCGCGGCCTTGCTGGTGTCGGCGGCACGCGTCTCCATGATCTTGCGGCCGTTGCGGAACACCGTGACCTCGTCGGAGATCAGCAGGATGTCCTCGATGAAGTGTGAGATGAAGACGATGCCGGTGCCCTGCTCGCGCAGCTTGCGCAACGCCGCGAACAGCCGCTCGACCTCGGGCGGCGACAGCGCCGAGGTCGGCTCGTCCAGGATGATGATGCGCGCGCCGGAGAACAGCACCCGCGCGATCTCGATCAGCTGCTGAACGCCGATCGGCAGATCTCCCAGCCGGCTCATCGGATCGGCGTCGATGCCGAGCCGCTTGAGCTGCTCGGTGGCCTCGCGTGCCATGCGACGCCACTGCACGATGCCCAGCGCATTGGTCGGCTGGTTGCCGAGAAACACGTTCTCGGCCACGGTGAGGTCCGGCGCGACGCTGAGTTCCTGGTGCACCATCGCGATGCCGGCCGCGCGGGCGTCCCGCACGGAGCTGAAATGAACCTCGCGGCCGTCGAGCAGGAAACGGCCGGAGAAACCGGTGTGCACGCCGGCGATGATCTTCATCAGCGTGCTCTTGCCGGCGCCGTTCTCCCCGACGAGACCATGGATCTCGCCGGGGCGAAGCGTGAAGTCGACGCCGCGCAACGCGGTGACGCCGCCGAACGACTTGGTGATGTCCTGCAATTCCAGAAGAGGCGGGCGGCTGTTCGACATGGGGAGGGACTTCAGATCAGGAAGTGATCCTCCATCCATTGCATGCCGGCGGCATTGGCCTTGGTCACGACGGGCCCGTCGGTGATGACGTGCTTCGGAATGCCCTGGCCGCTCTTTTCGCCGGCGGTGACCGCGGCGACGCCTGCGACGATCGCGCCGCCATGGATGCGGCAGGACGGATTGCGCACGGTCGCGAACATGCGGCCCTCGCTGACCGCCTGGATCGCCGGCGGCATGGCGTCGACACCGCCGATCAGGATGTTGGTGCGGTTGCGCGCCTTCATGATGTTGTAGGCGGCGAGGGCCATGTCGTCATTGTGGAAGAACGCCGCGTCGATCTGCGGATATTTCGTGAGATAGGTCTCCCACAGCCGTGCCGCCTTCGACACGTCCCAGTCGGCCGGCTGCGTGTCCAGCACCTCGATGTTCGGAAACTGCTTGATCACCGAGTTGAAGCCCTTGGCGCGGCCCTGCGCGCCGGTGTGGCCGAGCGCGCCCTGCGTCATGATGATCTTGCCCTTGCCGCCCATCGCAGTCGCCAGAGCCTGCGTGACCGATGCGCCCATGAACTCGTTGTCGGGTGCGAGGAAGGAGTGGACGTTGATCTGATCGAGCGGCGCGATCAGCGTGTCCATGTCGATCACGGGAATGCCGGCATCGATCATCTTCTGCACCGGCTGAGTCAGGGTTCCGATGCCGAACGCCTGGATCGCGACGAAGTCCCACTTCTGCGACGCCATGTTGTCGATCGCGGCGCGCTGCTTCACCGCATCGAGCTGGCCGTCGAACCAGGTCACCTCGACATTGAGCAGCTTGCCCCACCATTCCGCGGCCTGCTTGCCCTGGGCGCACCAGGTCGCCTGCAAGCCGGCATTGGAGAAGGCTGCCTTGAGCGGCTTTTCGGAGCGGCCCATCTCGGCAGCCATCGCCGGAGTGATGCCAAAGCCGGCGAGAAGGGCCGCCGCAGAGCCCGCGGCCGTCGCCGCCTGGAGAAGATCGCGCCTCGTCGTGGACGTTTTCTTAGTGCCGGACATCCCGTGCTCCCTGTCCCATCGTTGTCCGGCGGCGTCATTGATCGCGCCGCCGAGAGCAGCAGTGTTTCACAACCCCATTGATCACGCCACAGCCGGATGTTGTGCGTCGCACCGAGCGACTTTCGCGCTGCACGCGCGATGTCAGAAAACCGTGATGCGCCCGTGGTACGCGGCAGCGCAGCTTTGGGAGAGAACCTTTGGCAACGACGCGCATCGCCGTGATCGCCGACATCCATCACGGCCGGGATACGCCCACGAAGCGGGGATCGGTGGCGCTGCAACTGCTCGAGCGCTTCGTCACGGAAGTGAACGCCGAAGACATCGATGCGGTCATCGATCTTGGCGACGGGATTTCTGACGAAGATCCCGAGCGCGATCGGCTGCTGCAAAGCGATGTCGCGATGTGCTTTGCGAAGTTGGCATCGACGCATCATCACGTCAGTGGCAATCATGATGTCGCATTGCTCAGCCTCGCCGACAATGAAGCGATCCTCGATCGTCCGAGCGGGTCGCGCGCGGTGATCGTCGGCGATGTCAGATGTGTGTTCTGGCAGCCCGACGTGAGTCTGACTCCGACGCGCGGCTTTCGCCTGTCCGCGAGCGATCTCGACGCGCTGGTCCAGCTGCTCGCCCAGGATGACCGGCCGACCTTGCTCGTCAGCCACGTGCCGTTGTCAGGACATGCTCAGACCGGCAACTACCACTTCGAAGCCAATCCGGGACACGCGGCCTATGCCGAGACCGACGCGATCCGCGCGGCGATCGCGGATGCGCCGTGCCCGATCGTCGGGCTCGCCGGCCATGTTCATTGGAATACGCTGACAACGGTCGATGGCACACCGCATCTGACCTTGCAGTCGCTGACAGAGACGTTCATCTCGGGCGATCCAGCCGAAGCGGCGGGCATCCTCACGATCGGCGATGGTTCGTTGCGCTGGACCGTGACTGGCCGCGAACCGCTGTCGGTGACACTGCCATGGCCGAGGACCAAGGCGCGGTGGTGCGCTCCGTTGTCGTGCTTTGCGACTGCTGCGATGGCCTGAGGTGATTGCGTGTTCAGACAGCGTTCATGCGGCCCGCGATACCGTCAACGGAGAATATCGTGGCGCGCTGCGATGACTGCCAAAAAAATAGAGCAGGGCAGCGGGCCCTGCTCGGAAATTGTGTCGACCCTTTAGATATCCCGCAAGTTCAGATTTGATCTTGTTAAGCGGGGTGACGCTGCTTGTTGCGCGCCAGGGCTCCTCCCGAGACTTGGACCACCAGACTTCCGCAAGCGATAGCCTGAGGCCCGAATTCGTAGACGATCTTTTGGCGTTTGTCATCCTTTTCGGCAACGATTGTTCAAATTTCGCGCACTTCCTGAAATGATCGGTAAGTGCTTGCAATTGACGAGCTTTATTTTCGAGTCTTCTCGCGGTAGGTGCTGAATTACCTTGGAGGCTGGCGTCCCGCGAAGGCCCATCCGGGCGTAGCGGATTGTTCTTAATCAACGACCGCTGGCGAAATGTGCTGACTGTGCCCTGCGCGACCTCGACTCCGGGCGTTCGCTCGGGCACAACAATTCAGTTCATTTGGCAGGCTTTCATGCGGCAGCGGCTGCAGGCGTTTCTCCCGATCATGCTGATCGCACTGATGGTGCAGATCCTGGCGCCGATCGGCGTTGCCTGGGCGGCCGCGTCAGCCGTGGCTGATCCCTTGCACGGCCTCGAAATCTGCCACAGCCAGCCCGGTTCCCAGTCGGTGGACGACGAGTCGCCGGCTAAGCCCGCGCTCCACGGCTGTTCGCTGTGCTGCCTGGCGCAGCCGGTCACCCTGGATGGGCCGGAGCTGTCCGTCATCGCCACGCCGCAACGGGATTCGGGCGAGGTCGTGTGGCGTGCCGGTGATCCGGCCGTCCGGATGACCAAGGCCTTCTCGAACGCGCAGGCAAGGGCTCCGCCCGCAGCGTGACGCGCTGGCCGCTGTGCGGCCCTCATCTCCCAAATCGCAAGATTACGACCCGCGTTGTCTGCTCGGCCCCGGCCGTGCGGATACGCGCCAATCGATCAAGCTGGCGCATCGCCGCCAAGAAAAGGATAACGACATGACCTTCCTCGGACGCTCTCTGTTCGCATTCGCTCTCCTGTTGGGAGGATCTTCTGCCGCCTTCGCCGCGGACGTGAAGGCCGGTGACCTCGTCATCACCCAGCCATGGAGCCGCGCCACGCCGGGTGGCGCCAAGACGGGCGCCGGCTATCTGACCATCGAGAACAAGGGCAGCGCGCCGGACCGCCTCGTCGCGGTGACCGGCGCTGTCGCCGGGCGAGTCGAGATTCACGAGATGGCCGTCACCAACGGTGTGATGACCATGCGTCCGCTCGACAAGGGAGTCACGATTGAGCCGGGCAAGACCGTCGCGCTGGCGCCGGGCGGCTATCACCTGATGCTGATGGATCTGAAGAGCCCGCTGAAGCAGGGCGACAAGCTGCCGGTCACGCTGGAGTTCGAGAAGGCCGGCAAGGTGTCCGTGACGCTCGAGGTGCAGGCGGTCGGCGCCAAGGGGCCGGGCGGCGAGGGCGGCAGCATGATGAAGCAGCACGATCATTCCGGCATGAAGATGTAGGCCGGGCGCCCCGCGACTCCGACGGAGGGCCGGTCTCGATGAAGCAACGGGTGTTGAACGCCGCCATGACAGCCGGTTCGCGCGCGAGCCGGCTGGTGGCGGCTGACCGCGCCCGACGTCCTGCCAATGTCCGTCAGAAGCTCGGCCGATATCTGCCGGTCGCGCTGCTAGCAATGCTGTTGCAGGTGCTGGCGCCAGTGGCGGCGTCCGCCCTGAGCGCCGTGACGATCGCGACGGCCGATCCGTTCGGCGGGATGGCGATCTGTCATGCCGAGACGGATGCGGCGCCCCTTGGTGGCGATGCCGACCGCACCGCCTGCGGCCTTGACTGCGTCATGTGCTGCGTGCTGCACGCCGCCGCGGCGCTCGATACGCCGCCCGCGCCGTTCGATGCGGCTCCGCTGGGTCTGACGGCGTCCATCGTCTGGACGGCGCGCGAGCTCCGCCTCGTTCATCTGCTTGCCCGGGCACAGGCGCAACCAAGAGGACCTCCCTCCCTCTCCTGAGGACAGAAATCGTCATCGGCCGCAGCCGCGTGCCGATCCGTTTTGAATCAGGAAGACCGGCCGTGCAGAGCCGGCATCGGGGAAGTCAAACATGTTCCGTCGTCATGCCCTGGGTGGTGTGAGCGTGCTCGCACTGCAGCTCTTGCTGCTGCAATCGGCCACGATCGCGCGCGCCGAGACCGAGAAGGAATTGCCGTCCGTCACCGTCGACGCGCCGCGTGCCGCACCACAACGGGCCGTGCGCAAGCCGGTCACGCAGCCAACGTCCGTCCGCGCGCGCGCGCCAAAGCCGGCTGCCGCATCCGTGGTCAGCAGCTCCGGACAGGGAGGAGCGGTGTCCGACCGAGCCTCGGGTGCCGGCGCCGCCCGCAACCAGCTCAGCCAGTCGCCGACCGGCCAGACCGCGACCACGATCGACCGCAGCCGCTACGATGACCGGCCTGCGTTTTCCGTCGGCGACATCCTGCGCGAAAGCCCCGGCGTCTCGCTCAAGCAGGGCAACGGACCGCGCGACCTTGGCATCTCGATCCGCGGCTCCAATGCCCGCAACGGCTTCGGCATCCGCAACATCGTGCTGTTCGAGGACGGATTTCCAGTCACCCAGCCGGACGGGCTGTCGCGCAGCGACCTGATCGATCCCCGCGCCTATGGTGCGGTCGACGTGATCCGCGGGCCGTCCTCGGCGCTCTACGGCAACTATGCGACCGGAGGCGCGATCAATTTCCGCACCCGCCCGGGCAGCAGCATCGACGGTGCGGAGATCGGCAGCGAAGGCGGCAGCTTCGGCTATCTCAGCAACTACATGACGTTCGGCAAGAAGGTCGGCAATTTCGAGGGCTCGTTGTTCACCAGCGACGTCCGCGGCGATGGCTATCTCGGCAACAGCTGGTTCAACACCCAGACCGTCAACTTCCTCGGCACCTACAAGGCGACGCCGGATGACCGCTTTACGGTCAAGATCATCAACAACGACCTGTTCACGCGGCTGCCAATCCGGTCGTCGCTGAATCAGTACTATCAGAACCCTTATCAGCAGGGCTGCGCGACGTGGACGACAGCAGCCGCGGGCTGCGGCAGCGTCACGTTGTTCAACAACGGGTTCAACAACTCGGCTGGAACTGACAAAGAGACGGCGCTGCAGGCCGGGCTCGGCCGCAACGACCGCCGCACCATCGTCGGCGGGCGCTGGGAGCACGATTTCGACAACAACACGACCTGGCGCAATCAGTTCGTGTTCGATGACCGCAACATCAGCCAGCCGACCGGGTCGACCAGCGCGGTCGGCGACTATCCGTCCTACAACTACATGAGCGACATCACCCGGCGGGGCGAGATCTTCGGCCTGGAATCGACCAGCTTCTTCGGCGCCTTCTACAATACGCTCACCGCGTCCGGAGACACGTTCAACGTCATGCCGGGCGGCAACGGCACGCTCGGCCGCTTGTCGACCAACCTTCTGAGCGAGACGACGAATTTCGGCGTGCGGGCGCGCGAGGAGCTCAAGCTGACGTCGGCCTTGACCGCGGTGGCCGGTCTCGGCTGGGAGCGCACCCACCTTCGCGGCGTGAACACGGCAGGGGGGACCGGGACGACGCTCACGACCGCGGACCGGCAGTTCGACAATCTCGCGCCCGAGTTTGCGCTGCTCTACAAGGTGAACAGCGACTGGCTGGTGCGGGCGCGCGTCGCATCGGGATATGGCACGCCGCAGGTCTCGAACCTGTTTGTGCTCCCGAGCGGCACAGCCGGAAACAACACCAATCTCGCCTCGCAAAGCAATCTCGGCTACGATTTGGGCTTTGACTGGACTCCCAACAAGTCGGTCACCCTGAGCGCAACCGGCTTCTACGAATTCTTCCGCAACGAGATCGTCAACCAGGCAACGCCGGTTGTCGGCGTGACCTATGCGTTCAACGCCCCGCGCTCGGAGCATCGCGGCGTCGAGCTGGCCGCCGACTGGATATTCCTGCCCGGCTGGCGCTTCACGGCCGCCTACACCTATCTCGACGAGATTTATACCGACTATACGGAGAACCTGACCTCCACGACGGCGCCGACAAGCGGCACGGTCTTCCGCTTCAACCGCGCCGGCAACAAGATTCCAGGGATTTCCCCGAACGAGCTGACGGCCCGACTGGGGTATGATTACGCCAGCGGAAGGCTTGCAGGGCTGGGTGCCTTCGTCGAGGTCCAATGGAAGGATTCCTTCTATATGGACAACGCGAACCTGCTCAGGGCGCCCGGCTACGAGCTGGTCAACCTGAACGTCCACTACAGGACCGAGCTTGCGTCCGAAGCCTTCAAGTCGCTCAACGTCTTCTTCGAGGTCAGGAACGTGTTCGACCGCGCCTATATTGCGTCGGCCAACAACATCGCGAACTCGGTCACGTCTGCAGGCGTTCAAAATCCCGCCAGCGTTCTGGCCAATACCACTGGCTCGATCTATGCCGGCTCACCGCGCGCCTTCGTCGCTGGCATGAAGGTGGCATTCCGATGAGGCACAACATGACAAGGACGCCATTGCTTCGAGGCTGCGTCGTCGGACTCGCCATGGCCCTGATGTGGCCGCTGTCCGTACAGGCCCAGATGGCGCACCAGCACGGATCGGAGGCAGCATGCGAGGGCACCGAGCTCCGATGCGCCACCAAGGTGACGCCGTTCTTCGCTGAAGACGGCAAGCTCTGGCTCGTCTGGATGGCCGGAGGACGGGTGTCGGTGGCGGGCTCGACCGACGGCGGGAAAACGTATTCCGCCGCCGTACCGGTCACCGAGCAGCAGCTCAATCTCGACTGGGGGCCCGATGCCCGTCCGAAGCTGGTGGTCGACGGCAAAGGCGTCATAGCGGTGGCGTTCTCGATCTTCCGCGACCAGGCGTTCAACGGGCAGGTGCTGTACTCCCGGTCGGATGATGGCGGCAAAAGCTTCGCGGCGCCTCGTCCCATCACGCCAAACAACGAAAGCCAGCGCTTCGAGGCGCTGGCGCTGGACCAGGACGGCACCGTCTTCGTGGCGTGGCTCGACAAGCGCAACCGGGTGCCGGCGAAGGCCGCCGGGCGCGCCTACGAGGGCGCGGGATTGTTCTTCTCATCATCGCGCGATGGCGGCGCCACCTATGCCGAAGCGACGCTGGCCCAGGACAACACCTGCGAATGTTGCCGGCTCGGCGTTGCCTTCGCGGGGCCGGGACGTCCGGTGGTGATGTTCCGCAATATCTTCGAAGGCAGCGTGCGCGACCACGCCGTGATCACCTTCAGCGACCTCGCCAAACCGGGCGAGGTCTACCGGGTCAGCACCGATGATTGGCAGATCAAGGCCTGCCCGCATCAGGGGCCGAGCCTGACCGTGTCGCCGGCGGGCACGTATCATGTCGCCTGGTTCACAAGCGGCAAGGTTCGCAAAGGGCTGTTCTACGCGCATTCGCGCGACGGTGGCCGGACGTTCTCGGAACCCATGGCGATCGGCCAGGCCGACCGCAATCCGACGCGGCCCTATGTGCTCGCGACCCAGGACAGCACGACGCTGGTGTGGAAGGAGTTCGACGGCGAGCGCACCACGGTGATGGGAATGCAATCGCGGGACGATGGCGAGACGTGGTCGAAGCCGCGCGCCCTTGCCAGCACGGACAATGCGTCGGATCACCCGCTGCTGGTCGCCCATGGCAGGCAGATCTTCCTGTCCTGGATGACCAAGTCTGATGGCTATCGGTTGCAGCCGATCGGAGATGAGTCATGAAACGCCCATTCGCCGCCCTTGCGATCTTTGGCTTCGTCGCCTTGACGGCGTCGAGCACCGCAGCACCGCCATCGCTCAAGCCGTTCGAGCGCGGCACCTGGCGCGAGGTGCTGCGGGCCCATGCGGGTCGTCCGACGCTGATCCATTTCTGGGGCGTCACCTGCGGCCCCTGCAAGATCGAGCTGCCGCAGCTCGGCAAGTTCATGTCCGATCATCCCGAGATCGACGTGGTCACCGTCAGCGCCGATTTGGTGCCGAACCTGAACGCTGCGACCCAGGCCATGCTGGACAAGGCCGGGCTCACCACGGCGGAGAACTTCATCTTCAACGACGGATATGTCGAGCGTCTCCGGTTCGAGATCGATCCGTCCTGGCAGGGTGATATCCCGCGCACGATACTCGTGACCCGCGAGGGCGCGGTCTCGACCATCGAAGGCAGCGCCGAGATCGGCGATCTCGACAAATGGTCCTCGGAGCAGGGGCGGGGGCACTAAGACGGCCGGGGCGCGGGGATCTTGCCCGGTCGCCCTGCGCGAGCCTCATCACGGCGACGTGCGCCGTTCATCCTCCACTTCAGCGGAACCGGTAAATTGATTGGGAATCCGGCGGCTTAGCCGCCTTTTTTCAAACCCAGCCTTGTGTTTTGCCGCCTGATCCGGTTTGACTGCGCCAGCTCGAACCGAATCTCGAAGGCCTCGCCCATGCGTCTGTCGCGGTTTTTCCTGCCCATTCTGAAAGAAAATCCGAAGGAAGCCGAGATCGTCTCGCATCGCTTGATGCTGCGCGCCGGCATGCTGCGGCAGGAGGCGGCCGGCATCTATGCCTGGCTGCCGCTGGGCTTCAAGGTGCTGAAGAAGATCGAGCAGATCGTGCGCGAGGAGCAGAACCGCGCCGGAGCGCTGGAACTGCTGATGCCGACATTGCAGCTCGCCGACCTCTGGCGCGAGAGCGGCCGCTACGATGCCTATGGCCCGGAGATGCTGCGTATCAGCGACCGCCACAAGCGTGAGTTGCTGTACGGGCCGACCAACGAGGAAATGATCACGGAGATCTTCCGTGCCTATGTGAAGTCCTACCGCAACCTGCCGCTCAATCTCTATCATATCCAATGGAAATTCCGCGACGAGCAGCGTCCCCGCTTCGGCGTGATGCGCGGCCGCGAATTCCTAATGAAGGACGCCTATTCGTTCGACCTCGACGAAGCCGGCGCGCGGCGCGCCTACAACAAGATGTTCGTCGCGTACTTGCGCACCTTCGCGCGGATGGGCCTGAAGGGCATCCCGATGCGCGCCGAGACCGGTCCGATCGGCGGCGATCTCAGCCACGAGTTCATCGTGCTCGCGGAGACCGGTGAATCCGGCGTCTACTGCGACCGCGACGTGCTCGATCTGCCGATCCCGCCGGCGTCCGTCGACTATGACGGCGACCTGACCCCGATCATCAAGCAATGGACGTCGCTCTACGCGGCGACCGAGGACGTCCATGACGCGGCCCGGTTCGAGGCCGAGGTGCCGGCCGAGCGGCGGGTCCATACCCGCGGAATCGAGGTCGGCCAGATCTTCTATTTCGGCACCAAATATTCCGAGCCGATGAAGGCGCTGGTCGCCGGCCCCGATGGGGCGGAGGTCACCATCCATGGCGGCTCCTATGGCGTCGGCGTGTCGCGGCTGGCTGGTGCGATCATCGAGGCCTGTCACGACGAGGCCGGCATCAAATGGCCGGAGGAGGTCGCCCCGTTCCGTGCCGTCATCCTCAACCTGAAGCAGGGCGGTTCCGACACCGATGTCGCCTGCGAGCAGCTCTATCGCGATCTCCTCGCCAAGGGGGTCGACGTGCTCTACGACGACACCGAGCAGCGCGCCGGCGGCAAGTTCGCCACGGCGGACCTCATCGGCATCCCCTGGCAGATCATGGTCGGCCCCAAGAGCCTCGCCGAAGGCAAGGTCGAGGTGAAGACCCGCAGCGACGGCGCCCGCCAGATGATGTCCCCGGCGGACGTCGTGGCACGGCTCGGTGGCGGGGCATTGGCTGGCTGAGGCGCTCGTTCGATCATCGGATTATCCACCGGGGCAGCCCGTCCCCTTCAGGCCAATCCGGCCACATTCGGCCCGAATCATGGGATGATCGCACAATGGATGACGCCATGACCGAACCGGTGCAGACCACCACCCCCTTCGCTCCCTTCGAGTGGATGCTGTCGGGGCGCTATTTGCGTGCGCGCCGCAGGGAAGGGTTCATCTCCGTCATCGCGGGGTTCTCCTTCCTCGGCATCATGCTGGGCGTCGCCACCCTGATCATCGTAATGGCGGTGATGAACGGCTTCCGCAAGGAGCTGCTCGACAAGATCCTCGGTCTGAACGGGCATCTGCTGGTGCAGCCGCTGGAGTCGCCGCTGACCGACTGGAAGGACGTCTCGGAGCGGATCGCGCAGGTGCAGGGCATCCGACTCGCCGCGCCGGTGGTCGACGGACAGGGTCTGGGCTCGTCGCCATTCAATGCGTCAGGCGTGTTCATCCGCGGCATTCGCGCGCAGGACCTCACGAACCTGACCTCGATCGCCAAGAACATCAAGCAGGGTTCGCTGGAAGGTTTCGACGAAGGCCAGGGCGTCGCGATCGGCCGCCGGCTCGCGGACCAATTGTCGCTGCATGCCGGTGACAGCATCACGCTGGTCGCCCCGAAGGGCGCCGTGACGCCGATGGGCACCACGCCGCGCATCAAGCCCTACAAGATCGCGGCGGTGTTCGAGATCGGCATGTCGGAATACGACGCCAGCTTCGTCTTCATGCCGCTGGCCGAGGCGCAGGCCTATTTCAATCGCAACAACGACGTCACCGCGATCGAGATCTTCACCAGCAATCCCGACAAGGTGGAGGAGTTTCGCAAGACGGTCACCGAGGCAGCCGGCCGCCCGATCTTTCTCGTCGACTGGCGCCAGCGTAACTCGACCTTCTTCAATGCGCTGCAGGTCGAGCGTAACGTGATGTTCCTGATCCTGACCTTGATCGTGCTGGTCGCCGCGCTCAACATCGTTTCGGGACTGATCATGCTGGTCAAGGACAAGGGCCAGGACATCGCCGTGCTGCGGACCATGGGGGCTTCGCAGGGGGCGATCATGCGGATATTCCTGATCACCGGCGCCTCGATCGGGGTGGTCGGCACGCTCACCGGATTCGTCGTCGGCCTCCTGATCTCGATGAACATCGATTCGATCAGGAAGTTTTTGTCCTGGCTGACGAGCACCGATCTGTTTCCCAATGAACTCTATTTCCTGTCGAAGCTGCCGGCTGAGATCGATGCCGGCGAGACTGCGGCCGTTCTGATCATGGCCTTGACCCTGTCTTTCCTGGCTACGCTGTATCCATCCTGGCGCGCGGCCCGATTAGACCCGGTCGAAGCGCTTCGCTACGAGTGAGGCGCTGATGGACGAGCAGGGGGCCGAGGATGTGCCGGTCGTTTATCTCCACGAGATCAAGCGGCGGTACATGCAGGGTGAGCAGCAGCTGACCATTCTGGACGGCGCCAAGCTGGCGCTGTGGGCCGGTCAGTCGGTGGCGCTGGTGGCGCCGTCGGGCTCGGGCAAGTCGACATTGCTGCACATCGCGGGTCTCCTGGAGAGTCCCGACGAGGGCGAGGTCTATGTCGGGGGCGTGCCGACGTCGCAATTGACCGACATCGAGCGCACCCAGATGCGCAGGACCGACATCGGTTTCGTCTACCAGTCGCACCGGCTGCTGCCGGAGTTCACGGCGCTGGAGAACGTGATGCTGCCGCAAATGATCCGCGGCTTGAAACGGTCCGAGACGGTGAAGCGGGCGACCGAGATCCTGGCTTATCTCGGGCTCGGCGAGCGCATCAAGCACCGCCCGGCCGAGCTCTCCGGCGGCGAGCAGCAACGCGTCGCGATCGCGCGTGCGGTCGCCAATGCGCCGCGTGCGCTGCTGGCGGACGAGCCGACCGGCAATCTCGATCCTGGCACCGCCGATCACGTCTTTCACGCGCTGATGCAGCTCGTGAAGGCCACGCGGGTCGCGATGCTGATCGCGACCCACAACATGGAGCTGGCCGGCCGCATGGACCGGCGCGTCTCCATCGTCGGCGGCAAGGTCGTCGAGCTCGACTGAGTCCGGCCGCAGTCAGGGCCTGATCACCGTCATCTTGAACGGCTCGCGATGGGCGGCGGCATGGGCGACCGCGTCGTTGGCATGGTCGAGGTCGAAACAGGTCGGCTCGAACTGCGCGAGGTCGAGCAGTCCGGCCCTGATCAGTCCCACCATCTTCACTGTCGCTGTCGGCGGGCACATCCAAACGCCGCGGATGGTGATGCAGTCGCGCATGATCCAGGGATAGGGCAGCTCGAGCCCGGGGCCGCCGAGCATGCCGACTCCGCCCATCAACACCACGCGCCCATAGGGACGTACGGTCATCACGGCGGTCCGCACGACATTGGTCGTGACGGAGGGCGGCATGATGTCGAGCACGCAGTCGATCGGGCCGGGCGCGGCGCGCTTCATGCGCTCGGTGTCCTCGCTTTCATGGCCCGACAGCCTGACTGGATGGATGCGTGCGCCGAACCGGCGCTTGAGCTCGGCCAGCATGGCCTCGTTGCGACCGGGCGCCACGACCGCAGCGGCGCCCATGGCGAGCGCCACCGCGACTGCGGCGCTGCCGAACCTGCCGGTGGCGCCGCTGACCAGCACGGTCTCGCCCGCCTGCAGATTGGCGGCAAGAAAGCCGCCATAGGGCACGAGCAGGGTGCCGAGCGCGCACCACCGCGCCGCGTCGCGGGCATCGATGACACCGATCGGCTTGGCGTTCTCCGTTGGCAGCCGCATGCGCTCGGCGAACGAGCCGTGCCGGAAATGCCGTTGTAGCTTGAGCCCGCCCGGTCCGCGCGCGCTCAGGCCTTGCAGGGTTATGTCGGGGGCGAGCGCATTGTCACGTGAGCGCACCGTCGGATCGCAGAACACCCAGTCGCCAATCGCAAGATGCGTGGCATCGGGACCGAGCGCGCTGACCCTGCCGATGCCGCTCGTTCCCGGGATGACCGGCAGTTCCAGCAGATATTTGCGTTCTCCGCTGAACACTTCATTCGCATAGGACAGCACGCCGGCTGCGGCGATGTCGACGATCACCTCGCCGGTGCCGAGCACGGGGTCTTCGACATGCTCGATCTCGAGCGGCGATCCAAATCGTTTGAGCACTGCGGCCTTCATGATCTTCTCCATTTTCGCGATGGCGAGGCACCAGTCTGCCGGTCTATCCTACGCGCAAGAAGGCCTGGTATTATCCTAGGATTGAAGAAGCCCAGGCTGGGCGCACCGCCATCGGGGGCGAACCATGAGTGATCTCGGAGATGAGTGATCCAAGACATGCCGAACTCGGAAACTTCCTGCGCTCGCGGCGCGAGAAGCTGACGCCGCAGGCGGTCGGGCTCGCAGCCGGGCGGCGGCGACGCACCGCAGGGCTGCGGCGGGAGGAAGTAGCCGAGCTCGCTGGCATCGGCGTCGACTGGTACATCCGAATCGAGCAGGGCCGTGCGGTGAAGCCGTCCTCATCCACCATCGATGCGCTGGCGCGCGCCCTGCGCCTGAGCCGAACCGAGCATGCTCATCTCAAGGCGCTGGTGCGCGATCCTGCGCGCAAGCCGTTCGTGCGCGAGCAGGTGCCGCCCCGACTGCGCGAACTCGTGCAGAGTCTGAACCAGCCGGCCTACATCTCCGGACGGCGATGGGATGTGCTCGCCTGGAATGCGGCGGCGGACGAGATCTTCGGCTTCTCGCAACTCGCCGACGATGAGCGCAACACGTTGGTGCTGATGCTGTGCAAGCCCGGCGTGCGCCGGCTGTTCGGCGCGCAATGGAAGGAGCTGGCGCAACGCATGGTCGCGCAGTTTCGCGCGACCTATGATCTGTGGGCGGGCGATCCCGCCTTCGTCGATCTGATCGCGCGGCTGCGGCGTGGCAGCCGCGAGTTCGATGGCTTGTGGGCGGCGCACGACGTCAATGCGCTTGCTGCGGGCGAAAAGCTGCTCGAGCATCCGAAGAAGGGCCGCGTGAGGCTGCGATACGCGACCTTCCAGTCCAACGACGATCCCGCGCTGAAGTTGGCGATCTACTACACGTGATGACGATGCCGCTCCGGACGAGCGTGCATTCCGCGTCGGCCGGGAAGCACCACACATTCGTCCGCTTTGCGCATGATGATGCTACGCATTCGCAAGACTCGTCGTGCTGCCCTGAAGAATTCACGACTGAGACGTGACAGGGGTCGTTCCGTGACCGGGAGTTTCCCGATCACGATTTTGCCGTCGCTCGCATTGTGGCCATGGATGGACGCCGGCCACGACTCCTCCTTACATCTTATTAGTTGTTTGTTCATGTTGCCGGCAAAGCCTTGAAAAACAGGCCTTTGCGTCCAATCCCATAAAAGCCGGAAAGAATGGTTCTGATCTGCACATCGGTTGATGTCGGCGGAGCGAATGCGGGTGGCATAGTCGCTTCGTCGCGCTGCATGTTTTTCGCACGGAACCAGGGGGCCTGGGGACTTTGGGACAGAAGCTACGGAGTTCGATGATGAAGACGCTTTTCGGCGCAACGGTGGGGCTCGGCGCAATCGCCGCGGCGACGTCTGCATTCGCAGCTGATCTTCCAATGAAGAAGGGGCCGTACACCAAGGCGCCGCCCGCCGTCGTGGCGACGGTGTATGACTGGAGCGGCTTCTATGTCGGCTTCAACGCCGGCGGAGGTTCCAGCCGGGATTGCTGGAATCTGGTTTCGAACGCCGGTGTGGCGGTGAACCCGGCAGCCAACCGCGAAGGCTGCTCGGGCGGCGGCGGCGCGGCCGTCGGCGGCCAGGTCGGCTACCGCTATCAGATGGCCAACTGGGTGTTCGGCGTCGAGGCGCAGGGCGACTGGGCGAACTTCAAAGGCACGAATCGCAACCTGATTCTTCCCAATGTCAGCGACCGTTCACGCACCAACGGCTTCGGCCTGTTCACCGGCCAGGTCGGCTATGCCTTCGACAACATTCTCGGCTATATCAAGGGCGGTGCCGCGGTCGTCGGCGATCGCTACGACACCTTCACCACGGGCACCAACGTGATGCTCGATCGCGCCAACACGACGCGTTGGGGCGGTACGATCGGTGCCGGCCTCGAATATGGCTTTGCGCCGAACTGGTCGGTCGGCGTCGAGTACGACCACATCTTCCTGGGCAACAAGAACCTGAACTTCGTCGCCGCGGCCGGCGCGCCCGCGATGACTCATCGCATCAAGCAGGATGTCGACATCGGGCTCGTGAAGCTGAACTACAAGTTCGGTCCGGGTTTCGGGATGATGCGCTGACGCAACGTCACCCTCGATTGCTCCGGTTCGTCGAAGCCGCGGCTTCGACGAACCTTCGATGGTATGGCCTGAGACGGCAGCTCGCTGCGTCGAAGGCGGGGACGGGTCAGTCCTCTTCGAACACGAACGGGTTGGGGAACGGCGCGTAGGGATTCGGCGCCGGCGGACGCGGCCTGATCCGCTGCCTGTGCGGATACGGATAGGGTGTCGCGCGCGGGTCATTGCTCACACCGGCGAAATAGGGGTTCGCGATGCAGTTCAGCAGGCGTCCCGACGCCGTCGCTTGGCATTGCGCGTAAGTGTCGAAGGTGCAGTGGCTCAAGCCCGGAAACTCATCACCCTGCAGACAGAACGCATGCCTGACACCGACGGCGTGAGCCGGCGCATGGGTTGCGGCCACGAGGCCGGCTGCAGCCAGGGCCGCAAATAAAACCTCACGCATCAACGATCTCCCTTCATCCCTTGATGACCAGAACGCGCGCGCTTCATGGCGAAGCACCGGCGCGACCGCCCTCACGCGTGTGTAGTCGGTCGGCCCTCGATTGCAAGCTGGAAAGTTCCATCAACACACTGTGATTAAAGATTAATTTCCTAACATGTCTCGTGGCCTTTCAGCAGCGAGCTGTGACCGAGCGGCTACAGCAATTGTGGCGCAGATCGGTAAGAGGTGCGGCTGGCCTGGGGGCCAAATGAGACGAGACTGGACCTGTGATGAAGAAACTTCTGTTGACGACGACGGCGCTCGTGGTGCTGGCCTCGCCGGCGCTTGCCGCGGATCTCGCTGCGCGTCCCTACACGAAGGCACCGCCGCCTGTGATGGCTGCGATCTATGACTGGAGCGGCTTCTACATCGGCGTGAACGGTGGCGGCGGCTGGAGCGAGAACACCTGGGATCTGGTCGGCGGCGGCCGCGAGGGTTCGCATGATGCATCCGGCGGCACCGTCGGTGGCCAGGTCGGCTATCGCTGGCAGATGGGCCAGATCGTGTTCGGCGTCGAGGCGCAGGGCAACTGGGCCGACCTCACCGGCGACAATCAGAGCGCGCTGTTCGGAACGCGTAACCGCACCAAGACCGATGCGTTCGGCCTGTTCACCGGCCAGGTCGGCTACGCCATCAACAACGTGCTGCTCTACGCCAAGGGCGGTGCGGCCGTGACCAGCAACAAGTACACGATCACCAATGCTGCGACCGGCGCGTTCCTCGCCTCCAACGACGACACGCGCTGGGGCGGCGTGGTCGGTGCCGGCGTCGAATACGGCTTTGCGCCGAACTGGTCGCTGGGCGTCGAGTACGACCATCTGTTCATGGACCGCCAGACCGTCAGCTTCGGCGCGCTCGGCTCCGACAGCATCAAGCAGGACGTCGATCTGTTCACCGCCCGCCTGAACTACCGCTTCGGCGGCCCGGTCGCGACGCGGTACTGAGTCGATCCTCGCTCGATCGGCGGATTGGAAAGCCCCGGCGTTCGCGCCGGGGCTTTTTGTTTGCGGAGGCGGGTTAACCATTTGCTGTGCCGGCGCGGCGAGAGCCGATCAGCGCGCTTGACCTGAGAACAGAAAAGGAACATTGTTCTTCATATGTTCTGACTCAGGGAGGTCCCGATGCTCAAGGTTTTCGTTCAAGAAGCCGCCGCGCTGGCGTCGATCACGCTGTTCGTCGGCATGATCGCGCTCTGGGCGCAAATCATTCCACAGCTTTAGTTTTCCGAGCGCAGCGGCTGGGGACAAGGCAGGCGAGGGCGCCGGACTCGCCGGAGGTCGTCCGATATGATGCGGAGCGAGTCGGTCGGGGTCGGGGGCATGGCGGTTCATGACTTCGAGCCAAGCCCAAGGCTTGGCCCCGCACCGTGATCTCGGAACAAGCCCCAGGGAAGCTGCAAGGCGAGCATGTCCAGCGCCGGATTCGTCCATCTCCACGTCCATTCCGCCTATTCGCTGCTGAAGGGCTCGATCAAGATCGGCAAGCTCGGCGAACTCGCCAAGGCCGACCGTCAGCCGGCGCTGGCGCTGACCGACACCGACAACATGTTCGGTGCGCTCGAATTCTCCGACAAGATGGCGAGCTATGGCATCCAGCCGATTGCCGGCTGCGAGCTCGCCATCGATTTCGGCGACATGGACCCGAATGCCCGCAATGCCGGCGCGGTCGCGCAGCCCTCGCGAATCGTCCTGCTCGCCGCACGCGAGGAGGGCTACCGCCACCTGATGCGGCTGAACTCGCGCGCCTTCCTGGAGACGCCGACGCACCAGGCGCCGCACATCGAGTTCGAGTGGCTGAACGAGGGTGTCGATGGTCTGATCGCGCTCACGGGCGGGCCCGATGGGCCGATCTCGCTCGCGATCCAGCACGACATGGCGGCACTTGCGACGCAGCGCTGCGAGCGGCTGGCAAGCCTGTTCGGCGACCGCCTCTACATCGAGCTGCAGCGCCACGGCGTCGACCGCGAGCGCCGCGTCGAAGGCGGCCTGATCGATATCGCCTATGGCAAGGGCCTGCCGCTGGTCGCGACCAACGAGCCGTATTTCGCGACCGCCGACGACTACGAGGCGCATGATGCGCTGTTGTGCATCGCCGGCGGCCATCTGATCGCCGACACCGAGCGCGTGCAGCTGACGCCGGATCACCGCTTCAAGACCCGTGCCGAGATGGCGGTGCTGTTCGCCGACCTTCCGGAGGCCTTGGCCTCGACGGTCGAGATCGCCGAGCGCTGTTCGTACCGGCCGCGGACGCGCAAGCCGATCCTGCCGTTCTTCACGGTCGGCGCCGGCACCGGCAGCGATGCCGTGGACGCCGCCAGCGCCGAGGCCGCCGAGCTGAAGCGACAGGCGGAGGAGGGTCTGGAGCGGCGCCTCAAGGTGCACGGCATGGCGCCGGGCATGACCGAGGAGGACTATCAGAAGCGGCTCGCCTTCGAGCTCGACGTCATCATGCGCATGAAGTACGCGGGCTACTTCCTGATCGTGTCGGACTTCATCAAATGGGCCAAGGCGCACGGCATCCCGGTGGGACCGGGGCGCGGCTCCGGTGCCGGCTCGCTGGTCGCCTGGGTCTTGACCATCACCGACCTCGACCCGATGCGGTTCGCGCTGCTGTTCGAGCGCTTCCTCAATCCCGAGCGCGTGTCGATGCCGGACTTCGACATCGACTTCTGCCAGGACCGCCGCGGCGAGGTCATCTCCTATGTCCAGCAGCGCTACGGCCGTGACCAGGTCGCGCAGATCATCACCTTCGGGACCCTGCAGGCGCGCGGCGTGCTGCGCGACGTCGGCCGCGTGCTGCAAATGCCCTACGGGCAGGTCGACAAGCTCACCAAGCTGGTGCCGCAGAATCCGGCCGCGCCGGTGACGCTCGCCGCCGCGATCGAGGGCGAGCCGAAGCTACAGGCCTTCCGCGACGAGGATCCGGTGGTGGCGCGCGCCTTCGACATCGCGATGCGCCTCGAAGGCCTGACGCGGCATGCCTCGACCCACGCCGCGGGCATCGTGATCGGCGACCGGCCGCTGAGCGAGCTGGTGCCGATGTATCGCGATCCGAAATCGGACATGCCGGTCACCCAGTTCAACATGAAATGGGTCGAGCCCGCCGGCCTCGTCAAGTTCGACTTCCTCGGCCTGAAGACGCTGACCGTGCTCGACGTCGCCGTGAAGCTGCTGAAGCAGCGCGACGTCCACGTCGATCTCGCGACCCTGCCGATCGACGACGCGCCGAGCTATCAGATGCTGGCGCGGGGCGACGTGGTCGGCGTGTTCCAGGTTGAAAGCCAGGGCATGCGGCGTGCGCTGATCGACATGCGCCCGGACCGCTTCGAGGACATCATCGCGCTGGTGGCGCTGTATCGTCCCGGTCCGATGGCCAACATCCCGACCTACTGCGCCCGCAAGCACGGCGAGGAGGAGCCGGAATATCTGCACCCGATCCTGGAGCCGATCCTGAAGGAGACCTTCGGCGTCATCATCTACCAGGAGCAGGTGATGCAGGTCGCGCAGCAGATGTCCGGCTATTCGCTCGGCGAAGCCGATCTTCTGCGGCGCGCCATGGGCAAGAAGATCCGCGCCGAGATGGACAAGCAGCGCGTCCGCTTCGTCGAAGGCGCCGTCAAGAACGGCGTGCCGAAGGACCAGGCTGACACGATCTTCGACCTGCTCGCCAAATTCGCCGACTACGGCTTCAACAAGTCGCACGCGGCCGCCTACGCGCTGGTGTCCTACCACACCGCCTACATGAAGGCGCATTATCCGGTGGAGTTCATCGCGGCGTCGATGACGCTCGATCTCAACAACACCGACAAGCTCTCTGAATTTCGTACCGAGGCGCAGCGCCTGGGCATCAAGGTCGAGCCGCCGTCGATCAACCGCTCGGGGCCGACCTTCGAGGTCAGCGGCAACACCATCTTCTACGCGCTCGCCGCGCTCAAGGGCGTCGGCCCGCAGGCGATCGAGATGATCGTCGAGGCCCGCAACAAGGGCGGCCAGTTCACCTCGCTCGCCGACTTCGCCTCTCGCGTCAATCCGCGCGCGATCAACAAGCGCATCATCGAGACGCTGGCCGCCGCGGGTGCGTTCGATGTTCTCGACAAGAACCGCGCCCGGGTGTTCGCCGGCGCCGACGCCATCGTCGCCGCCTGCCAGCGCGCGCACGAGGCCGCCACCTCCGGCCAGAACGACATGTTCGGCAACGCCGCCGACGCGCCCGCGATCATCCTGCCGAACATCGAGAACTGGCTGCCGGCCGAGCGTCTGCGGCGCGAATATGATGCGATCGGCTTCTTCCTGTCGGGCCATCCGCTCGACGACTACGCGGCGGCGCTGAAGCGCCTGCGCGTGCAGAGCTGGGCCGAGTTTTCGCGTGCGGTGAAGACCGGCGCGACCGCGGGCAAGGTTGCCGCCACCGTGGTGTCGCGCATGGAGCGGCGCACCAAGACCGGCAACAAGATGGGCATCATGGGTCTGTCGGATCCGACCGGCCATTTCGAGGCCGTGCTGTTCTCTGAGGGCCTCGCACAATATCGCGACGTGCTCGAGCCGGGCGCGGCGGTGCTGCTGCAGCTCGGCGCCGAGCTGCAGGGCGAGGATGTCCGCGCGCGGGTGCTGCATGCCGAGCCGCTCGATGATGCCGCCGCCAAGACGCAGCGCGGATTGCGCATCTTCCTGCGCGACACCAAGCCGCTCGATTCCATCGTCAAGCGCCTGCAGGGGCCGGAAGGTGCCGCGGTCAATGGCAACGGGGCGATCGCCAAGAGCGCCGCGCCGCCGTTGGCGCCCCGCACCGCAGCAGGCGAAGGCGAGGTGTCGCTGGTCATGATGCTGGACCTCGAAACCGAGGTCGAGATGAAACTGCCGGGGCGCTTCAAGGTTTCGCCACAAATCGCAGGTGCCATCAAGGCGGTGACCGGCGTGGTCGACGTGCAGCAGCTGTAATCGAGGCGATCGTTCCGCTGGAGCGGCTGCGTCCGGCGATCTTGCTGGTCGAACGGGGGGACGAGGAACAAAAAAGCTGCGCGTGGGCTGTACGGACATGCCTCCGTTCAACCGCGGTTCAGCCATTCTCCCGCTGAATCCGCGGCGGGTGCCTCGAAGGGGCTTGAACCATGCGCTTGACCAAGATCACCGCGAAGATCGTCCTGAGTGTCTCGCTCTGCCTGCTCGCCTTGGCGGCCTTGCCGCGGCTTGCCGCAGCGCAGCAGCCCGGCGCCGAAAAGCGTATCGCTCTGGTGATCGGCAACGGGGCCTATGCCAAGGGCCCGCTGGCGACGGCGGCCAACGACGCCGGCCTGATCGCGCAGACGCTGCAGGCCGCGGGCTTCGATGTGGTCGGCGCGCGCGATCTCGATGCCGACACCCTGCGCAAGAGCTTTCGCGATTTCATTCACAAGGCCCAGTCAGCCGACAACAACACCGTCGCGATGGTCTATCTGGCCGGCTACGGCATGCAGCTCGCCGGCGAGAACTATTTTCTGCCCGTCGACGCCAACATCGGCAGTGACGTCGACATTCCGACCGAGGGCCTGCGCCTCAGCGACTACATCCGCCAGCTTGCGGCGACGCCGGTGAAGGCCAGCGTCGTGGTGCTCGATGCCGCCCGCCAGCAGCCCTTCATCGCCAGCGGTCCGGCGATCGCCGGCGGCCTGGCGCTGGTCGAGCCCGATGCCAACATGCTGATCGCCTTCAATGCGGCGCCGGGCACGATCGCGCCGAACGAGACCGGCGCCTACGGCGTCTACGCGCGCTCGCTCGCGGAGATGATCCGCACCGGCGGCCTGTCGCTGCCGGAGGTGTTCGACCGGCTGCGGCTGCGCGTCAACGAGGAGACCAAGGGCGCGCAGGTGCCGTGGGATGCGCAGAAGATCCAGGCCGCCTTCACCTTCTTCGAGCGGGCGCCGGACGCGCCTGCCACGCCGGATTCGCCGGAGCAGACCGCGGCGCTGCGCTCGCGCCCGATCCGCGAGCTGCCGGTGCAGGAGGCCTATGCCGCGGCGCTGGAGCGCGACACGCTGCAGGGCTATGAGGATTTCATCGCCGCCTATCCGAGCGACCCGCTGGCGCGGCGCGTGCGCGCCCTCGTCGCCGCTCGCCGCGAGGCGCTGACCTGGCGACGGACGTTTCGCACCGACAGCCCGGAGGCCTATTGGTCTTACCTGAAGCGCTATCCCTATGGCGCGCATGCCGAGGACGCCCGGCGGCGGCTGGCGATGTTGTCGGCACAGCCGGCGCCGCCGCCGACCTTCGCGATGATCGAATATGACGTGCCGCCGCCGCCGCTCGACGAGGTGATCTATGTCGAACGTCCGGTGCTGCTGTTCTCGGATCCCGAATTCGATTTCGTGCCGCCGCCCCCGCCGCCGGTCTACATCCTGCCGCCGCCTCTGCCGGAGTTCGTGGAGCTGCCGCCGCCGTTCGCTCCGGTCGGCCTGTTCATCCTGCCGCGGCCGGTGTTCGTGCCGATCCCGGTCTATGTCCGGCCGCCGGCTTTCGTTGCCCCGCCGCCGAACAACATCATCTACCAGAACATCCACAACCCGACCGTCATCAACACCGTGATCAATCGTCCGGCGCCGCCGGCCGCGCCGATCACTGCCGGCCCCGCGGCCGTGACGACGCCGGCCGTGGCGGTGGCACCGGCCTTGCCGCCGGCCGTCGCGCAGCGCGCCACGCTGATCCAGCAGGGCAAGGTCCCGCCGCCGGGAGGACCGCTCACCAATCCCACGGTCCGGCCCGGTGCAGCACCGGCCATTCAGGCCAACGCTCCGCCGGGCGGACCCTCGCCGGCCATGACGGGACCCGGGCAGGGGCATGCCAATGTCAATCCGCTGCCGGTGCCCGGTCGCGGTGGTCCGCCGGTGCCACCATCGGTTCAGGCTCCTAGTCTGCGCCAGCCGGCACCGGCATCGCCCTCTGCCGCGCTGCCACCGCCCGCGCGCCAGGATCTGCGCGCGAACCGCACGCCGCCGGGCGCAGTCGTGCCGCAGCCCGCAAGGCCATCGGTGACGCCGTCCCGTCCGGTCATGCCGTCAGCCGTTCCGCGCGGGCCTGAGGTGAGCCCGCGCATTCAGCAGGCGACGCCACCGCAGATCCAGCGCCGCCCGCCGCCACCACCGGCGACGGCGCGTCTGAGCCCGCCACCGGCGCCGCCACGACCGCCGGTTGCACCGATGGTTCGGGCGGCTCCGCCACCTCGGCCGGCGCCACCGCCGCCGCAAGTCATGCGTCCGTCCGCTCCGCCACCGATGGCGCGTCCTGCGCCTCCACCGCAGATGGCGCGTCCCAGTCCGCCGCCGATGGCCGCCGTGGCCCGGCCAGCGCCGCCACCGCCGCCGATGGCACGGCCCGCGCCGCCGCCGCCACGTCCGGCGGCCCCGCCGCCGGGCAAGAGATGTCCGCCGAACGTCCCGCATTGCTGAGCCGCGGCGCGTTGGCCTGAGGTCGGCGCGGTTGCAACATCGGCCTGTTTTCGATATGGCCGGACCGCCGGACTGATCGATCGTGGGCGCAGGACGTCGGCGGCCGACGACGTGTTGCGGGGGCATCAGTGATATCAGCGTTTGTCGGGACCTTGCGCACGCTGTCTTTGCGAAGCTCAATCATGGCCGCGCTTTGCGGCGTCGGTATCGCCGGCCTGCCATCGCCAAGCGATGCTCAAGCGCTGCCGGGCGCCGAAGCCGTCTATGCCTCGGCGCCGCCGCGCCTGCTCCAGATCCGCACGCTCGTGGCCGATGCCGGCCGCCAGACCTCGACCGGATCCGGCTTTCTGGTCTCCGCCGACGGGCTCGCGGTCACGAACTATCACGTTGTGTCGGATGCAGCACTCGAGCCGAAGACATACCGGCTCGAATATACGGGAGCCGATGGCACGCAGGGCGGCGTCACGTTGCTCGCTGTCGACCTGCCCAACGATCTCGCGCTCGTTCGCGTCGACAAGCAGAACGCGCCGTTCTTTTCGTTCGACAAGGCCGCGCTCGACGGCAGCCTGCCGAAAGGCGAGCGGCTCTATTCGCTCGGCAACCCGCTCGACCTCGGCTTCACCATCATCGAGGGAACGTATAACGGTCTCGTCGAGCACAGCTACAACGATCACATCCATTTCACCGGCGCGCTCAATCCCGGCATGAGCGGCGGGCCCGCGGTGAATGCGCAAGGCCAGGTGGTCGGCATCAACGTCGCCACGCGCCGCGGCGGCCAGCTCATCAGCTTCCTGGTGCCCGCCCGCTTCGCGGCCGCGCTCCTGGCGCGCGGCCAAGATGCCAGGCCGGCGGCGGCCGATCTGCACAAGGACGTGATCGCGCAGCTTACGAGCTGGCGTGGAGCGCTCTACAAGTCGCTGGGCGAGGAGGGCTTCCGCGATCGGGTGTTCGGCTCCTATCAGGCGCCGGAGACGCGCGCGGGCTGGTTCGAATGCTGGGCGAGCACCAATGCCAGCGCGTCGCCGAAGCCGCGCGCCAGCATCAATTCGACCAGTTGCAAGGCCGAGGCCAGCGTCTATGTCGCCTCCGACCTCAACACCGGCGTGGTCGAGGTCAGCCACTCCTACGCGAAATCGATCGACCTCAATCAATTCCAGTTCGCGACCGTGCTGACGCAGCTGGCGCAGCCGCGACTCACCCAGGGCGGCTCGTTCCGCAAATGGTACACGCCGCAGCATTGTCATGCCGATTTCGTCGGCGTGACGCCGGCGGCCGCTCATCCGCCGCTACGCGTGCTGTGGTGCGCGCAGGGCTATCGCGAGTTCGACGGCCTCTATGACGTCGTGCTGGTCGCGGTGACGCAGGACCATGCCGACGAGGCGCTGGTGTCGCGGCTGAACCTGCAGGCGATCGCCTATGACGACGCCTTGCGCCTCGGCAAGAGCTTCCTCGAACGCCTGCAGGTCGCACGATGATCTGGATCGAGATCCTCTCCAAGCATCGCGACGTCGCCGGCCGCTTCCGCGTCGATGCCGCCGAGATCAGCATCGGCCGCGGCTACGACAATCACGTCATCCTCGACGATCCCTATGTCGCCGCGCGCCATGTGCGAATTTTCCGCGACGGCGAGGGGCGCCTGGTCGCCGAGGATCTCGGCAGCGCCAATGGCCTCTTTCTCGATCGCGGCAAGAGCCGGAAGCCGCAGCTCGTCCTCGACGGCGCCAAGCCGATCCGGATCGGCCAGACGCTGCTTCGGATCCGCGACGCCGGCCATGCCGTCGAGCCGGAGCGCCTCGCGGGCTCCGAACGCGGCGCGCTGCCGATCATCGCCGCGATCGCCCTCGGTGTCGTCCTGCTCGCGATCAACGCGGTGATGACCTGGTTTGCGCAGACCTCCGAGGCGCATCTGTCCGATTATCTTGTGCCGACCGTCACGATGATCGGGGTGGTCGTCGCATGGGTTGGCGTCTGGGCGCTGCTGGCGCGGCTGTTTTCCGGCCGCTCGCATTTTCTGCGCCACCTCCTGATCGCGCAGGCCGGTCTGATTGCGTTCTGGGTCTACAGCGAGTTCGCCCAGATTGCCTCGTTCGCCCTGACCTGGAGCGCTGTCTTCATCTACGGCTACGTCGTCTCGTGGATCGTTCTCGCCGCGACCTGCTTGCTGCATCTGCGTGAGGTCGGACGCACCCATATGCTCGCCAAGGGCCTGGTGGTCGGCCTTTTGCTGGTGGTCGCGATCGCGATCCAGACCGTGCAGCGGTCGGAGGCGTTGGCGAATTCCGGCCGTCCCAACGTCAGCCACGTGCTGATGCCGCCGTCCCTGCGCCTGGTCCCGGTGCAGGACGATCAGACCTTCTTCGGAGACGCCGCGCGGCTGAGGGCGAAGCTCGATGCCGACCGCGCCGCGCTGGCCCCGGCCGGTGTGGAGCGCTGATCACAGTTCCACTGTCTTTGCTCCCGGAGGTTGAAAGTTCCCTGGTTCCCGTCATAGCCTCGAAGCCCGGGTTTCTACGGGGAGGGGGCAATGAACAGGCGAGCGCTGTTGGGATTGGGAGCGGCATTTCTGGTATCAGGATGCCTGACAGGGAAGGAAGGCACCGAATACGCTGTGGTGTCACAGAAGATCGGGGCACCGCGTGCCGGGCAGTCCCGCATCATCATCATGAGCTTGAAGGATGCCTGGCTGGACCGGACCACGTGCGACGCCAAGGTCGATGGCGTCGCGCTGAGCCGCCTGATCCCCGGAACCTATGTCTACGTCGACCGTCCGGCCGGTCCGCACCACCTCGTCGCCACCCAGACCCTGTTCCCAGGCGACTCGGTGCTCGATTTCAACACCGAGCCGGGGCGGACCTATTTCTTCTCGATCAGGCCCAGTGATCGGTCCAGGGCTATGCAGGGCGGCGGCATGGCGTTCGGCCTGCTCGGCATGGGCGTCATGGCCGCGGCCTCGTCGGGCGCCGACAACAAGGGTCCGGTCGACTTCGTTCCGCTGCAGGAGGGGCAGGCCCGGACGGCGATGGTTGAGCTTCTGCAGGCCGAATAAGCCCATTTTCCTTGCGTTGCGCCAAAATCCGGCTATATAGCGCGCCATCTCACACGGAAACTTGGCTCTCCTAGAGGGCGTCCGGTGGCAAGCCGGGCCTTGACGGCCCGTTTTTGCTCACGCGTTTCCGGAGGAATCAACCGGAGAATATCCAATGGCGCTGCCTGAATTCACGATGCGTCAGCTGCTCGAAGCTGGCGTGCACTTTGGTCACCAGTCTCACCGCTGGAATCCGAAAATGGCCGATTTCATTTTCGGAGCCCGCAACAACATCCACATCATCGATCTCGCCCAGACCGTGCCGCTGCTGCACACGGCGCTGCAGGCCGTCAGCGACACCGTCGCCAAGGGCGGCCGCATCCTGTTCGTCGGCACCAAGCGCCAGGCGCAGGACAACGTGGCCGACGCAGCCAAGCGCTGCGCGCAGTATTTCGTCAATTCGCGCTGGCTCGGCGGCACGCTGACCAACTGGAAGACGATCTCGGCCTCGATCAAGCGCCTGCGTCATCTCGACGAGGTGCTGTCCTCGGGCGAGGCCAACTCCTACACCAAGAAGGAGCGGCTGACCCTGCAGCGCGAGCGCGACAAGCTCGACCGCTCGCTCGGCGGCATCAAGGACATGGGCGGTCTGCCCGACATGATCTTCGTGATCGACACCAACAAGGAAGACATCGCGATCCAGGAGGCCCAGCGCCTCAAGATCCCGGTGGCCGCGATCGTCGACACCAATTGCGATCCGAAGGGCATCACCTATGTCGTGCCCGGCAATGACGACGCCGGCCGCGCCATTTCGCTGTACTGCGACCTGATCGCGCGGGCCGCCATCGACGGCATCTCGCGCGCGCAGGGCGAGCTCGGGATCGACGTCGGCGCCTCGGCGGCTCCGCTCGAGGAAGATCTTCCGGCTGCGTCCACGTCGACGTTCCAGGGTCTGCCTGGTCCGCGCGGCACCGCCGATGATCTCAAGAAGCTCACCGGCGTGTCCGGTGCGATCGAGAAGAAGCTCAACGACCTCGGCATCTTCCACTACTGGCAGCTCGCCGAGCTCAACCACGACACCGCGCACCAGATCGGCGAAGAAGTCGGTCTCCCGAGCCGGGCCGATGCCTGGGTCGCGCAGGCCAAGTCGCTCGCCGACGCGTAAGACGACACAACACCATTCTGGCCGGCGTCTCACGCCGGCCATCGCGACTGAGATAGGTTTTTCCTGGCAGCGGGCGGCGACGAGCCATCCGCTGCGTCGCGCTTTGGACAGGCAAAAGGACGTTCAACGATGGCTAATATCACCGCAGCGATGGTGAAGGACCTGCGCGAGTCGACCGGCGCGGGCATGATGGACTGCAAGGCCGCGCTCACCGAGAACGGCGGCGACATGCAGGCCGCGCAGGATTGGCTGCGCAAGAAGGGCCTGTCGAAGGCCGCCAAGAAGGCCGGTCGCGTTGCGGCCGAGGGTCTGATCGGCGCGCTGACCTCCGGCAAGAAGGGCGTGGTCGTCGAGGTCAATTCCGAGACCGACTTCGTCGCCCGCAACGAGCACTTCCAGGGTCTGGTCAAGATGATTGCCCAGGTCGCGCTCGACGTCGGGGCCGACGTGGAGAAGATCAAGGCCGCCAAGGTGGGCAGCATCACGGTCGAGGCCGCGATTGCCGATTCGATCGCCACCATCGGTGAGAACCAGACGCTGCGGCGTGCGGCTTCGCTCGAAGTGAGCCAAGGCGTCGTGTCGAGCTACGTCCATGGCGCCGTCATCGAGGGTGCCGGCAAGCTCGGCGTGATCGTGGCGCTGGAGTCGCCCGGCAAGACCGACGAGCTCGCCGTGCTCGGCCGTCAGCTCGCGATGCACGTCGCCGCGGCCAATCCGCAGGCGATCGATGCGGCGGGTCTCGATCCGGAGCTCGTCAAGCGCGAGAAGGACGTGCTCGCCGACAAGTATCGTCAGCAGGGCAAGCCGGAAAACGTGATCGAGAAGATCGTCGAGTCCGGCCTGAAGACCTACTACAAGGAAGTCACCCTGCTCGAGCAGGCCTTCATCCATGACAGCGGCAAGTCGGTCGCGCAGGCGCTGAAGGAAGCCGAAGGCAAGGTCGGCGGTCCGATCAAGGTTGCCGGTTTCGTCCGCTATGCCCTCGGTGAGGGTATCGAGAAGGAAGAGACCGACTTCGCTGCCGAAGTCGCCGCCGCCAGCGGCAAGAAGTAACGACTGAGCACAGTCACGATCCGGCGCGGCGTTCGCGCCGGATCTCAACGCGCGGGATAGGAGAGCATTGGCACATGGCTGAGCCGGTCTATCGTCGCGTCGTGGTCAAGCTGTCCGGCGAATATCTCGCGGGCCCTCATTCCTTCGGCATCGACCAGCCGACCGTCGACCGCATCGCCGATGACCTCATCGCGGCCCAGAAGCTCGGCGTCGAGATCGCCGTCGTGGTCGGCGGCGGCAACATGGTGCGCGGCGTCGAGGTGTCGTCGCAGGGCGTGTCGCGTCCGACCGGCGACACCATGGGCATGCTCGCCACCGTCATGAACTGCCTGGCGCTGGAAGCCGCCATCCAGCGCAAGGGCACCCCGGCGCAGGCGCTCTCCGCTTTCGTCATGCCGGAGGTGTGCGAGCTGTTCACCCGCGCTGCGGCGCACAAGTCGCTGGCCGAAGGACGCATCGTCGTGCTCGGGGGCGGCACCGGCAATCCCTATTTCACGACCGATACCACAGCGGTCTTGCGGGCGGCCGAGATCGGTGCCCAGGCCGTGCTCAAGGCCACCAATGTCGATGGCGTCTATAGCGCCGATCCCAAGAAGGATCCGGCCGCCAAGCGCTTCGACCGGCTGACCCATTCGCAGGCCATCGAAGGCGGCTACAAGGTCATGGACGCGACCGCATTCGCCCTTGCCCGGGAAACGTCGCTGCCTATCATTGTGTTCTCCATTGCCGAACCGGGCTCGATCGGCGCGATGCTGCAGGGCGAAGGGCGCGGCACCATCGTCGCGGGGTGAGCCGCGGCACCGTCGGCCGCCGGTGTTGGACCGATCCCGAGCCTGCGGTAGAAGCGTAAGCGAGACAGGATTTCATCCGGGAGTCGCCCGAGTCCGGCCGCAGGCATTTCAAGGCCTGGCAGAGCCGGCCGCAACGCCCCGGATTGCAGAAAGGAAAGCGTGATGAGCACGGGCAATTTCGACCTCAACGAACTGAAGCGCCGCATGCAGGGCGCGACCCAGGCGCTGAAGCACGAGCTCGGCGGCCTGCGCACCGGCCGCGCCTCGGCGTCGATGGTGGAGCCGGTCCAGGTCGAAGCCTATGGCTCGCACATGCCGCTCAACCAGCTCGCGACCGTTTCCGTTCCCGAGCCGCGCCTGCTCTCGGTGCAGGTCTGGGACCGCTCCATGGTCAAGGCCGTCGAGAAGGCGATCGTCGATTCCAACCTCGGCCTGTCGCCGGCGACCGAAGGCCAGGTGATCCGGCTGCGCATTCCCGAGCTCAACCAGGAGCGGCGCAAGGAGCTGGTCAAGGTCGCGCATAAATATGCGGAAGCTGCCCGTGTCGCCGTCCGCCATGTCCGCCGCGACGGTCTCGATACCCTCAAGAAGCTCGAGAAGAATCACGAGATGTCCGAGGACGATCAGGAGCGCCTCGCTGCCGATGTGCAGAAGGCGACCGACAGCGTGATCTCGGAGATCGACCAGCTGCTGGCGGCGAAGGAAAAGGAAATCCTCACCGTCTGAAGGATGCGCTTGATGTCCAATGCCGCGGCCCCGATGACGGAGGCGCCGGACCGGTCCGACGGACCGGCCCATGTTGCCATCATCATGGATGGCAACGGCCGCTGGGCTGCGGCCCGCGGGCTGCCGCGCGCGGAAGGGCATCGCCGTGGCGTCGAGGCGTTGCGCCGCGTGGTGCGCGCCTCGCATGAGCTCGGCATTCGCTATCTCACCATCTTCTCGTTCTCGTCCGAGAACTGGTCGCGTCCGGCCAGCGAGATCGGCGACCTGTTTGGGCTGCTCCGCCGCTTCATCCGCAACGATCTCGCGACCCTGCATCGCGACGGCGTGCGTGTCAGGGTGATCGGCGAGCGCGACGGGCTCGAGCCCGACATCTGCGCGCTCCTCAGCGAGGCCGAGGAACTGACCCGGGGCAACACCAAGCTCACGCTCGTGGTCGCCTTCAACTACGGCTCGCGCCAGGAGATCGCGCGCGCGGCGCAGCGTCTGGCCCGCGAGGTCGCCGAGGGCCGGCGCGATCCGGCTTCGATCGATGCCGATGCGATCGGCGCTCATCTCGATGCGCCCGATATTCCAGATCCCGATCTCATCATCCGCACCAGCGGCGAGCAGCGGCTGTCCAACTTCCTGATGTGGCAGGCGGCCTATAGCGAGCTGGTGTTCGTGCCGATCCATTGGCCCGACTTCGACAAGGCCGCGCTGGAGGGCGCGATCGCCGAGTTCGGCCGGCGTGAACGCCGCTTCGGCGGTCTCGTGGCGAAAACCGCCTCGTGACCAAACCGGATACCGCAGCCGTGAGAGACGCCGCCAACGCCGCGCAGCGCAATGATCCCGCGCCGCCGAAAAAGGCTGCAACCAGCAATCTGGTGATGCGGGTGGCGGCGGCGCTGGTGCTGGTGCCGCTGGCGCTCGGCGCCGCCTATGCCGGCGGCGTATTCTGGACCGCACTGGTCACGGTGGTCGCGGTCGGCCTGTATCTCGAATGGCTGATGGTGGTGGGCGAGGTTCGCACGGCCAGCGTCGGCACGGCCGGCGCACTGGCCATCGGCGTTGCCGGCCTTTGCTGCGCCTATGGCCTGATCGACTTCGCCGTCGTCGTGCTTGGGCTCGGCCTGGTCGCGGTCACGGCGCTCGCTGCGGGACGTCGCGCCTGGGTGGCCGCCGGCTTCGCCTACGCGTCGGCCGCCGAGCTCGGCTCGGTGCTGGTGCGCTTCGATGCGGCCGAGGGATGGCATGCGCTGGTGCTGGTGTTTCTGGTCGTATGGGCCAGCGACATCGGCGGCTACGTTGCGGGCCGCAGCATCGGCGGGCCGAAGCTCGCGCCGCGGATCAGCCCGAACAAGACCTGGGCCGGCGCCGTCGGCGGCTTCGCCGCCAGCCTCGTCGCCGCGGCCGCCTGGTCGATGGCCGGCGCCGGCGGCCTGATGGCGATGCTCATGCTCGCCGCGGCGCTGTCGGTGGTCTCGCAGCTCGGCGACCTGCTCGAATCTGCGGTGAAGCGGCAGTTCGGGGTCAAGGACTCCAGTCACATCATTCCCGGCCATGGCGGCCTGTTGGATCGCCTGGACGGCTATGTCGCGGCGATCGTCGTCGCCGCGTTGCTCGGTTTGCTGCGCGGCGGCCTCGATGGCGTCGGCCGCGGTCTTCTGGTTTGGTGACCGGCAGCGCGGCTGGCCGGTCGAGATTGTTTGGTGAGAACATGAGCGCAGTGCCATTGCGGAACAACAAGGCCGGTCTCGCGGAGGTGCGCAGCGTCACCGTGCTCGGCGCCACCGGCTCGATCGGCGATTCGACCATGGACCTCGTGCGCGGCGCGCCGGAGCGCTACCGCGTCGAGGCGCTGACCGGCAACAGCAACGTCCAGGGCCTGGTGAAGCTGGCCCGGGAATTCAACCCGCGCTTCGTGGCGGTGGCCGATCCGGCCGGCCTCGACGAGCTGCGCGACGCGCTGGCGGGCACCGGGATCGAATGCGGGGCAGGGGAGAGCGCCATCATCGAGGCGGCAGCCCGTCCCGCCGACTGGGTCATGGCCGCCGTCTCCGGTGCCGCCGGCCTCAAGCCGGCGCTCGCCGCGGTGGACCGCGGCGCGACCGTGGCGCTCGCCAACAAGGAATGCCTGGTCTGTGCCGGCGATTTCTTCATGGAGCGGGCCGCGCGGGCTGGCGCCTGCATCCTGCCGGCCGATTCGGAGCACAACGCGCTGTTCCAGGCGCTGTCCTCGGGCAATCGCGAGGAACTGGTGCGGGTGATCATCACCGCCTCCGGCGGCCCGTTCCGCACCTGGGCGCCGGCCGATATCGAGCAGGCGACCTTGGCCCAGGCCCTGAAACATCCGAACTGGAGCATGGGTCAGAAGATCACGATCGATTCGGCCTCGATGATGAACAAGGGCCTCGAGGTGATCGAGGCGTCCTACCTGTTCGCGCTGTCGCCCGACGAGATCGACGTCCTGGTCCACCCGCAGTCGATCGTCCACGGCATGGTCGAGTTCTCCGACCGTTCGGTGGTGGCGCAGCTCGGCGCGCCGGACATGAGGATTCCGATCGCCCACTGCCTGGGCTGGCCGGAGCGCATCAAGGGGCCGTCGGCCCGGCTCGATCTCGCCAAGATCGGCACGCTGACCTTCGAGGCCCCGGACTTCGAGCGGTTCCCCGGTCTGCGGCTGGCGTACGATTCGCTGCGCACTGGGCGCGGCGCGACGACGGTGTTCAACGCGGCCAACGAGGTCGCCGTCGCGGCCTTCATCGCTGGTCACATCCGGTTCGGTGCGATCGCCCGGCTGGTCGAGGCGACCCTCGAGGACTGGACGCGTTCGGGTAATCTGGCACCGTTGACCTCGGCGGACGACGCCATCGCCATTGACCATGACGCGCGAAAAAGGGCCTCCGGCCTCTTGCCTCAAATCGCCGCAAAAGCATCTTAAAGGGTTGGACGGGCCACCGGCCCATCGGGAAGGTCATCGATGTCGGAATTTTTCCACCATATCTTCAATACGTTGAGCCACGGCCTTCTCGGCTACATCGTCCCGTTCCTGTTCGTGCTGACGATCGTGGTGTTCTTCCACGAACTCGGCCATTTCCTGATCGCGCGCTGGGCCGGCGTGAAGGTGTTGACGTTTTCGCTCGGATTTGGCCCAGAACTGATCGGTTTCAACGACCGCCACAACACCCGCTGGAAGATCTCGGCGATCCCGCTCGGCGGCTACGTGAAGTTCTTCGGCGACGAATCCGAGGCCTCGACGCCGTCGGCCGAGGCGCTCGCCAAGATGACGGCCGAGGAGCGGGCCGACAGCTTCCACCACAAGACCGTCGGTCAGCGCGCTGCGATCGTCGCGGCCGGCCCGATCGCCAATTTCATCCTCGCGGTCATCATCTTCGCCGGCATGGCGCTGTATTTCGGCAAGCCGAACACGACCCCGCGGGTCGATGCCGTCCAGCCGGACAGCGTCGCGGCCCAGGCCGGCTTCAAGGACGGTGACGTCGTCGCCGCCATCGACGGCCGGGCGATCGAGACCTTCGCCGACATGCAGCGCGTCGTCTCGGTCAGCGCCGGCACCGAATTGTCCTTCCTGATCAAGCGGGACGGCACGGAACTCACCCTGAAGGCGACGCCGGCGCTCAAGGAGGTCAAGGACCTGTTCGGCAACAGCCACCGGATCGGCGTGCTCGGCATCCAGTACAACGCCAAGCCGGACGAATCGCGGTCGATCCCCGTCGGGTTCCTCGAGTCGATCAAGATCGGTTTCGAGCAGGTCTGGTTCATCATCTCCACGACCTTCAAGTTCATCGCCTCGCTGTTCGCGGGCGCCGGAAGCGCTGGCGACGTCGGCGGTCCGATCCGAATCGCACAACTCTCGGGACAGGCAGCCAGCCTCGGCTTCCAGTTCGTTGTGCAACTGTGCGCGACGCTGTCGGTCTCGATCGGGCTCCTGAACCTGTTCCCGGTTCCGCTGCTCGATGGCGGACACCTGTTGTTCTATGGGGTCGAGGCCGTCCGCGGCCGGCCGCTGTCGGAGCGGGCACAGGAGATGGGGTTCCGAATCGGCCTCGGGCTGGTCCTCATGCTGATGGTCTTTGCAACCTATAACGATATCCTTCACCTCGCCGGGTCCTGAGCGCGGCTTTTTTACGACGTGGCCGTTGGGCAACGTTTTGAAACGAATTTGAAAATTCAGAGAGATCCGGCGTTTGCCGCCGGGTCCAAATTGGCTACAAGCGAACGACAAATGGGAATCTGTCGGGTTCGTAGGGGTACGGAACCGGCAACGGAATATAAGGGCGCGTAGCGCATGAAGTTCGGATTGCGGGTGCGGGGGGGCTTGGCGGCCGCCTTTATCATGTTCGCCGGCCCGGTGGCTTTGCCGCTGGCGAGCGTGGTTCTTTCGTCGCCAGCTGCGGCTCAGACGGTCAACTCGATCGAAGTGGTCGGTAACCGCCGCGTCGAGCTGGAGACCATCCGCTCGTACTTCAAGCCGGGCCCCGGCGGGACGCTCGACGCCGGCCGGGTCGATGACGGCCTCAAGGCGCTGATCGAGACCGGCCTGTTCTCCGACGTGAAGATCAACCGCCAGGGCGGGCGCCTGATCGTCACGGTCGTCGAGAACCCGGTGATCGGCCGCGTCGCGTTCGAGGGCAACAAGAAGGTCAAGGACGAGCAGCTCCAGGCGGAAGTGCAGTCGAAGCCGCGCGGCACGCTGTCGCGCCCGATGGTGCAGTCCGACGCCCAGCGCATCGCGGAGATCTATCGCCGCTCGGGCCGTTACGACGTGCGCGTCACGCCGGAAATGATCGAGCAGCCGAACAACCGCGTCGACCTGATCTTCACGATCGAGGAAGGCGCGAAGACCGGCGTGAAGTCGATCGAGTTCGTCGGCAACAACGCCTTCTCGTCCTATCGCCTCAAGGACGTCATCAAGACCCGCGAGACCAACCTCCTGAGCTTCCTCGGCTCGGGCGACGTCTACGATCCGGACCGTGTCGAGGCCGACCGCGACCTGATTCGCCGCTTCTACCTGAAGAACGGCTATGCCGACGTGCAGGTCGTGGCTGCGCTCAGCGAGTACGATCCGGAGCGCAAGGGTTTCCTCGTGACCTTCAAGATCGAGGAAGGCCAGCAGTACCGGGTCGGTTCGGTCGACTTCCAGTCGTCGATCGCGACGCTCGACGCCACCACGCTGCGCGGATATTCGCGCGTCAGCGTCGGCTCGCTCTACAACGTCGAGAACATCGAGAAGTCGGTCGAGGAGATGCAGATCGAGGCATCGCGGCGCGGCTACGCGTTCGCGGTGGTCCGTCCGCGCGGCGATCGCAACTTCGAGGCTCATACGGTGTCGGTCGTGTTCGCCATCGACGAGGGCCCGCGCACCTATATCGAGCGCATCAACATCCGCGGCAACACCCGCACCCGTGACTACGTCATTCGCCGCGAGTTCGACATCTCCGAGGGCGACGCCTACAACCGCGCCCTGGTGGACCGTGCCGAGCGCCGCCTGAAGAACCTCGACTTCTTCAAGGACGTGAAGATCGTCACCGAGCCGGGCTCTTCGAGCGACCGCGTGGTCCTGAACGTCAACCTGGAAGAGAAGTCGACCGGTGACTTCTCGATCTCCGGCGGTTATTCGACCACGGACGGTGCGCTCGCCGAGGTCTCGATCTCCGAGCGCAACTTCCTCGGCCGCGGCCTGTTCGCCAAGGCGTCGGTGACCTACGGCCAGTTCGCCCGCGGCTACTCGCTGTCGTTCGTCGAGCCCTATCTGCTCGACTACCGGGTCGCGCTGGGCCTCGACCTCTACCAGCGCCAGCAGCTCGCCAACAACTTCATCTCCTACGGCACCAAGACGCTCGGCTTCAGCCCGCGCCTCGGCTTCCAGTTGCGGGAAGACCTGTCGCTGCAGCTGCGCTACTCGATCTATCGCCAGGAGATCTCGCTGCCGGCGACGCTGTCGGACTGTAACAACGTCGCGGCCGGCACCCTGATCGGCAACCGCTTCGTGCCGTTCAATCCGACGCCGGCGTTCATCAATGCGAATGGTCTCGCCGATCCGAACGGCGGTCTCGGCTGCTTTGCCAATGGCGAGGCCTCGCTGCCGGTCCGCCAGGAGCTGGCGAACGGCGCGACGCTGACCTCGGCACTCGGCTACACGCTGAACTACAACACGCTCGACAACAACAAGAACCCGACCGACGGCCTGCTGGTCGACTTCAAGCAGGACTTCGCGGGTGTCGGCGGCGATGTGTCGTACCTGAAGACCGCGTTCGATGCGAAGTACTTCACCCCGCTGGTGTCGGACATCGTCAGCATCGTCCACCTCCAGGGCGGCATCCTGAACAAGATCGGCAATACGCAGCTGCGCATGCTCGATCACTTCCAGATGGGTCCGAACCTGGTTCGCGGCTTCGCTCCGAACGGCATTGGTCCGCGCGATATCAATCCATTCGGCACGCAGGACGCGCTGGGCGGCACCAAGTACTGGGGCGCTTCGCTCGAACTGCAGATGCCGTTCTGGTTCCTGCCCAAGGAGACGGGCCTGAAGGGTGCCGTTTACGCCGACGCTGGCGGCCTGTGGGGCTATCAGGGTCCGACGTCCTGGGCTGCGACGGGCGAGGTTAATACCCCCGGCTGTATCAAGCCGACGCGCAACCCGAACAACGCCGGCACCTGCCTTGGTCTGCAGTTCGATGACCAGAACAAGGTCCGGACCTCGGTCGGCGTGGGTCTGGTGTGGGCGTCGCCGTTCGGTCCGCTGCGCTTCGACTACGCGATCCCGCTCACCAAGGGTCAGTTCGACCGGACGCAGGAATTCCGGTTCGGCGGCGGTACATCGTTCTGAGCCTGGGCCGATCGAATCCGGGTTGGCATCGACCAACCTCGCCGGTGTAAGAAATGGGAGCTCGGTTCCGGGACACCGGAGCCGGGCTCTGACTTTTTGTCTTGAGAGTACGACGGAATGGCCCAGCCGACCTTCTTCCAATCGCCGCCGCCCACGACCCTGGCAGCGATCGCCGCCGCCGCCAAGGCCACCCTGGTCGACCCATCCCGCGGCGAGCAGGTCGTCAAGGGACTGGCGTCGCTCGACGAGGCCGGCCCGATGCATCTGGCGTTCTTCGACAACCTCAGATACGCTGGCCAGCTCGCCGGGACCAAAGCGGGCGCCTGCCTGGTCAGTCCGCGATTCGAGGCGCGCGTGCCGTCCCACGTCGCAGTGCTTCGCGCCAATCAGCCGTTCCGCGCCTTCGTGCAGCTCGCGCGCGAGTTCCATGCCGACGCACTGCGGCCGCAGCCCTGGTTCGGCGACGATGGAATCTCGCCTCAAGCCATCATCGATCCCACCGCGCGGCTGGAGGACGGCGTCATCGTCGAGCCGCTGGCGGTGATCGGCGCCCATGTCGAGATCGGCTCGGGGACGATCGTTGGTGCGGGTGCCGTGATCGGTCCCCACGTCAAGATCGGTCGCGACTGCAATGTCGGCGCCCGCACCGTCATCCAGTGCGCGCTGATCGGCAACGACGTCCTGATCCATCCTGGCTGCAGCATCGGCCAGGATGGCTACGGCTTCATCTTCTTCGGCGCGGATGGGCACACCAAGGTGCCGCAGACCGGGCGGGTGCTGATCCAGAACCATGTCGAGGTCGGCGCCGGCACGACGATCGACCGTGGCAGCCTGCGCGACACGGTGATCGGCGAGGGCACCAAGATCGACAACCAGGTGCAGATTGGCCACAATGTCACAATCGGACGGCATTGCCTGCTGGCGGCCCAGATCGGGCTGGCAGGAAGTCTCACGATCGGCGACAACGTCGCGCTCGGGGCGAAGGTTGGTATCAACAATCACCTGACGATCGGCGATGGTGCGCAGGTGACGGCGATGAGCGGCGTCAAGGACGACATTCCGCCGAACGGCCGGTGGGGCGGTTTCTTCGCCAAGCCGACCAAGCAGTGGTTCCGCGAGATCGTTGCGGTGGAACGGCTGGTGCGAGATTCGACCGCGACGAACAGGGACGAGGGACGGGAGTGATGGAGGAGTCACCCATCAGGTTTGCGGACGTCGACATCAACGAGATTCTCAAGACGCTGCCGCACCGTTATCCATTTCTCCTGATCGACCGCGTGAAGAACATCCGGGCCGACTACAGCGGCATCGGCGTCAAGAACGTTTCGATCGGCGAGCCCTGCTTCCAGGGGCACTTTCCGGAGCGGCCGGTCTATCCGGGCGTGCTGATGATCGAGGGCATGGCCCAGACCGCCGGCGTGATCGGCATCAAGTCGGTCGAGGGCACGGAAAAGCCGCGCGCGGTGTATTTCCTCACCATCGACAAGTGCAAGTTCCGCAAGCCGGTGCTGCCCGGCCAGACCATCGAGTATCACATGCGCTCGATCGGCCGGCGCAAGACGATGTGGTGGTTCCACGGCGATGCCAAGGTCGACGGCGTCGTCGTCGCCGAGGCCGATGTCGGCGCTATGCTGACCGACTGACGGGCTGGTAGAAAGTTGATTGCGTCGAAATGAGCAAGATTGATCCCACCGCACGCGTCGAGGATGGCGCCGTCATCGGTGAGGGGACCGTGATCGGTCCTTACTGCATCGTCGGCCCCAACGTCGTGATCGGGGCCAACTGCAAGCTGATCAGCCACGTCCAGATCATGGGCCACACCACGCTCGGCGATGACAACGTGATCTCGCCCTTCGTCGTGCTCGGCGGCGCGCCGCAGGATCTCAGCTATCGCGGCGAGCCGCATCGGCTCGAGATCGGCTCCGGCTGCACCTTCCGTGAAGGCGTGACGATGAACATCGGCACCACGAAAGGCGGCGGCCTGACCAAGGTCGGCAATGCCGGGTTCTTCATGAACAATGCCCATGTCGCCCACGATTGCGTTGTCGGCGACAACGTGATCTTCGCGACCTCGGCGACACTTGGCGGCCATGTTGAGGTCGGTGATTCCGTCTACATCGGCGGCCTGTCCGCGGTGCATCAGTTCACCCGCATCGGCCATGGCGTGATGGTCGGCGGCGTCTGCGGCGTACGCGGCGATATCATTCCGTATGGCCTCGCCAACGGCCAGTATGCCGCGCTCGAAGGTCTCAACGTCATTGGCATGAAGCGCCGCAAGTTCACACGCGAGCGCCTCGCCACGGTGCGTGCCTTCTATCAAAAGCTTTTCCATGGCCCCGGCGTGTTCGCCGATCGCCTCGCGGCGGTGCGGCCGCTGGCCGGCGAGGATCCCGCCATTGCCGAGATCCTCGCCTTCATCGATGGCGGCCGACATCGCGCCTTGTGCCTGCCCGAGATCGGCAGGCCGGCCATCGAGCCGTAGCGCCATGGCGACGCCGGCCGCCGTGACCTCTCCGCCGATCGGCATGATCGCCGCGGGCGGGGTGCTGCCTTTCGCGGTCGCCGATGCCATCGTCGCGCGCGGCCAGACGCCGGTGCTGTTCGCCTTGAAGGGCATCTGCGATCCAAAGCCGCTGGCGCGCTTCCGTCATCACTGGATCGGCCTCGGCCAACTCGGCAATGCCCTGAAGCTCCTGAAGGCCGAGGGCGTTCGCGATCTCATGTTCATCGGCAATCTCGTTCGTCCGGCCGTGTCGGAGATCCGCTTCGACTGGGGCACGCTGCGCGAGCTGCCCTACATCTGGTCGGCCTTTCGCGGCGGTGACGATCATCTGCTGTCCGGCGTCGGCCGCATCTTCGAGCGCCACGGCTTTCACATGATCGGCGTCAAGGACGTCGCCCCCAATCTGCTCGTGCCCGAAGGGCGGCTGACGCGGAGCGGGCCCAACGATCTGGTGACCGGCGACATCGCCAAAGGAATGTCCGTGCTCCGCGCCATGGCGCCGTTCGATGTCGGGCAGGCCGTGGTCGTGATCGACGGCCACGTCGTTGCGCTCGAGGACATCGAGGGCACCGACGGGCTGCTGGCCCGCGTGGCGCGGCTGCGCGCCGATCGCCGCATTCGTGCTGCTGCCGGGCGCGGCGTGCTGGTGAAGGCGCCCAAGGCTGGCCAGGACCTGCGTTACGACCTGCCGACCATCGGTCCGCGAACCATCGAGGGACTTTCGGCCGCGGGTCTCGCCGGAGTCGCCGTCGCTGCCGCCTATACTCTGCTCGCCGATCCCCAGGAGACAGTGGCTGCCGCCGATCGGGCAGGCGTGTTCATCACGGGTGTCACGGCGTGACGCCCCGGCCTCCGGCAGGCCCGGCCATGCGCAGGATCTGCCTGGTCGCGACCGAAGAGTCCGGTGATCGCCTCGGCGCCAGCCTGATGAAGGTGCTGCGCCAGCGGCTCGGCGACGGCGTCGAATTCTCCGGCGTCGGCGGCCGCGGCATGACACGCGAGGGGCTCGCCTCGCTGTTTCCGATCGAGGAGCTCTCGATCGTCGGCTTCGCGGCGGTGCTGAAGCAGCTGCCCAAGATCCTCCGCCTGATCCGCGGCACCGTCGATGCGATCGTTGCGGACCAGCCCGACGTGCTCGTCATCATCGACAGTCCCGATTTCACCCAGCGCGTGGCGAAGCGGGTTCACGCGCGCGATCCCGAGATTCCGATCGTGAACTACGTGGCACCGACCGTATGGGCGTGGCGCCCGGGCCGGGCACGCGCGATGCGCGGCTACGTCGATCACGTGCTGGGCTTGCTGCCGTTCGAGCCGGAGGCGTTCCGAAGGCTCAATGGTCCGCCCTGTACCTATGTCGGCCATCCCCTGATCGAACAGCTCGCCAACCTGCGCCCCAATGCGGCAGAGCAGGCGCGCCGAGATGCCGACCCTCCCGTTCTGCTGGTGCTTCCTGGCAGCCGGCGCAGCGAGGTCGCTCGCCACATCGCCGTGTTCGGCGAGACATTGGCGCGGCTGCGCGCCCAAAACCTGGCCTTCGAAGCCGTGCTGCCCACCACGCCGCATCTCGAAGCCGCGGTGCGGGCTGGAGTCGCAAACTGGCCGCTCGTTCCGGAGATCATTACGGGCGAGGCCGAGAAGCGGGCAGCCTTCAGGCGCGCGCGCGCCGCGCTCGCCAAGTCCGGCACGGTGACCCTGGAGCTCGCGCTGTCCGGCGTGCCGATGGTGACGGCGTATCGCGTCGGCGAGATCGAGGCGTTCATTCTCCGGCGAGTCGTCAACGTGCAATCGGTCATTCTCGCCAATCTCGTGATCGGCGAGAACGTCATTCCGGAATTCCTTCAGGAAGCCTGCACCGCCGACAATCTCGCGCCCGTTCTCGCCGATCTCCTGGGCGACGGTCCGATACGTTCGCGCCAGGTCGAAGCGTTCGATCGCCTCGACGCGATCATGTCCACGGGCGCGGCCTCGCCAAGCGTGCGCGCAGCCGACATCGTGCTGGCAACGATGCGCAACGGACGGCGCTGATCAGGCCTCAAGCGGCATCTTGAATTCGAAGGTCGCTCTGTCGCCGGTCGACGTGGCCTGGAGCGTGCCGCCATGCGCTCGCGCAATCTCAGAGGCGATGTAGAGTCCGAGCCCGAGACCATGCTGGCTCGGACGCTCGCCACGCATGTAGGGCTTGAACAGATTCTGCATCGCCTTGTCCGAGATCGGCGGTCCGTGATTGGTGACGGCGAGCACGAAAGAGCCTTCGCTCGTTGTTGCGGAGACCTGGATCGGCTTGTCCTTGTCGCCGTAGGAGATGGCGTTGCCGAGCAGGTTCGAGAACAATTGCCCGATCTTGCTGCGGTCGCATTTGACCGGCTCCGCGATGTTGATCCGGGTCTCGATCTCGTGATCGGGCCAGGTCAGCCGGATCTCGGAGATGACCTGCTCGATCACCGGCGCCAGCGGTTGCCGCGCGTCGGGCTTGATCGTCAGGCCGCCGCCGAGGCGCCCCCGGGCGAAATCCATGATGTTGTCGACCAGTCCGGCCATGCGCATGACTGATTTCTGAATCATGGAAATGATCTCAGGCGCCCTGGCGCTGTCCTGACTGCGGAGCAGCACGCGCATTCCGGCGTCGATCGAGGCCAGCGGATTGCGGAGGTCATGGCCGAGAACGCCGATGAATTGCTCTCTCAGCTCGGCGGTCCGGCGCTCGTCGAGCAGGTCAGCCTGGGTGATCTTCAGCCGTTCCTCGGTCGAAAACCTGCGCTTCTCGCTGAGGCCGAGGCTGGCCTGACTGAGCGCGAAGCGCTGATGAAGCTCCAGCTGGGCCGCGATCAACTCCCCGAACAGCTGAAAGGTGCTGACGATCTCGGGCCGGTCCAGCTCGCGCGGCGCTGGATCGATCGCACACAGGGTGCCCCAGATGGTCCTGTCGGACAGGGTGATCGGAGCGGAGATATAGCTGCGAAAGCCGTAGAGCTTTGGCGTCGGGTGATCGCGAAACATGCGATCCGTCTCGACGTCACAGATGACGACAGCTTTGCCTCGCTCCCGGACCTCGCTGCAGATCGTCGTCTTGACGCGCAGCTCGCCACCCTTTTTCAGGCCGAAATTGATGTCGTCGCGAACCGCACAACAGACCCATCGATCCGAGGTCACGCGCGCGACCGCGACGAATCCCATCCCGGTGATCCTGCTCACCGAGTCCAGAATTTTGGGAACGGCGTCGAGCTGCTGGACAGCGTCGACGTCCGGGTTGGGATTGGTCGTCATCGTATGCTCGAGCTGGTCCCCGATCCAGGATGCAAGTCGTGTCTTCGATTTGCACCGTTCAACGCATTCAGCCCCGGAACGTTCGCCGGAACAAAATGATCGTCGTGCGATTGAATGAGATTGGACAGGAGACAGAGTGTCCCGCGTTCGGCTCACAAGAAAAACAGTTCTGGTCGTTGAGGACGAGGGGCTGATCCGCGCCAACGCTGTCGACATGATCAGAGACCTCGGTTTCGAAGTCATCGAGGCAGCTGACGCCGATCAGGCCATTTCGCTTCTCGAACGATGTGACCGCATATCGGTGGTCTTCACGGACGTCCAAATGCCGGGGTCGATGGATGGCCTGCGGCTGGTCGCCGTCATCAGGGACCGCTGGCCTCCGGTCGCGCTCCTGGTGACGTCAGGTCAGGTGACCCCTTCGGAACTGCCGTCCGGCGCGCGCTTCCTTGCCAAGCCATACGGGGCCGAGCAGCTCAGGTCTCATCTCGAGGCGCTGGCCTGATGCACTCCCGGCAGATGCCGCGAGTCAGAAAGCTGCGACCTCACAAACGAAACGGCGCCGTCGGGATCGACGGCGCCGTTCGAAAGCGGAGTTGCGCTGCGCTCAGCCGCGCTTGTCCATTTCGACATAGTCGCGCGTCGCGACGCCGGTGTAGAGCTGGCGCGGACGGCCGATCTTCTGTTGCGGATCCTCGATCATCTCGCTCCACTGGCTGATCCAGCCGACGGTGCGGGCGACGGCGAACAGCACGGTGAACATCGACACCGGGAAGCCCATCGCCTTCAGGGTGATGCCCGAGTAGAAGTCGACGTTCGGATAGAGCTTGCGCTCGATGAAGTACTGATCGCTGAGCGCGATCTTCTCGAGCTCCATCGCGACCTTGAGCATCTGATCGTCGGCGTGGCCCGTCTCCTTGAGCACCGCGTGACACATCTTCTGCATGATCTTGGCGCGCGGGTCGTAGTTCTTGTAGACGCGATGGCCGAAGCCCATCAGGCGCACGTCGCTGTTCTTGTCCTTCACCTTGGCGATGAAGTCCGGAATCTTGTCGACGGTGCCGATCTCGGCCAGCATGTTCAGTGCCGCCTCGTTGGCGCCGCCATGCGCCGGACCCCACAGGCAGGCGATGCCGGCGGCGATGCACGCGAACGGGTTGGCGCCCGAGGAGCCGGCGATGCGCACCGTCGAGGTCGAGGCGTTCTGCTCGTGATCGGCGTGCAGGATGAAGATCTTGTCGAGCGCGTCGGCGAGAACCGGGTTCGGCTTGTACTCCTCGCACGGCACGGCGAAGCACATGTGCAGGAAGTTCTCGGCGAACGAGAGCGAGTTCTTCGGATAAACGAAAGGCTGGCCGATGGTGTATTTGTAGGCCATCGCCGCCAGGGTCGGAATCTTCGCGATCATCCGCATCGACGCGATCATGCGCTGCTTCGGATCGTTGATGTCGGTGGAGTCGTGGTAGAACGCGGCGAGCGCGCCGACCGAAGCGACCATGACCGCCATCGGATGCGCGTCGCGGCGGAAGCCGTGGAAGAAGCGCGACATCTGCTCGTGCACCATCGTGTGGTGGGTCACGCGATAGTCGAAATCCTGCTTCTGGGCCTTGGTGGGAAGCTCCCCGTACAGCAGCAGATAGCAGGTCTCCAGGAAGTCGCCCTTCTCGGCGAGCTGCTCGATCGGATATCCGCGGTATTCCAGGACGCCCGCGTCGCCGTCGATATAGGTGATCTTGGACTGGCAGCTGCCGGTCGAGGTGAAGCCGGGATCATAGGTGAACATCCCGGTCTGGGCGTAGAGCTTGCCGATGTCGATGACGTCGGGACCCACGGTGCCGCTCAGGATCGGAAGATCGAAATTCTTGTTGCCGACGGTGAGGGTCGCGGTCTTGCTTGCGGATTTTGCGTCCATCGTTTGTCCCCGATGAGATCGTTAGGCTTGGCCCTTGTTCTTTTTGAGAGATGGCAGGGCAGGTGGACTTTATCTAGTGCGGTGGCTTTGACATTCGCGTCACTGTCGCTGCCAACAGCTTAAGCGAAGGTCAAATCCGAAACCGTACTGGAATCTTATACTTACTAGTGTCCTTCGGCCCTAACATCCGTCAACGAGCCCGCCGCAACGTGTGAAGGATGTTCGAGCCGGGAAAACCAGTGGGTGCCGCGCAAATGCGTATCGTATTGCCCTGTGCGCTGCAAGATGGGGGGCCATGAGACCTTATGAGGTGGTCTGGTCCTCCAGACGGCCCAAGGATTCATCACGCCCCAGGATCGCCAGAACGTCGAAAATACCGGGTGAGGTGGTTCGGCCGGTGAGCGCCGCGCGGAGCGGCTGGGCCACCGCGCCCAGCTTGAGATTGTTGGCTTCAGCAAACGCACGCAGCGCGGCTTCCGTGGCCGGTCCGCTCCAGGACGCGACAGCAGCCAGCGCGTCACGCAGCCGGCCGATCAAGGCGCGGCTGTCCGGTGTCAGCAGGGCCGCGGCCTTGGCGTCGATCGGAAGCGGCCGGTCGGCAAAGATGAAGGCGGCGCCGTCGATCAGCTCCAAGAGCGTCTTGGCGCGCTCCTTCAGGCTCGGCATCGCCAAAGTGAGCTGCGCGCGCGTGGCGTCGTTGAGCTTGGCCTTGAGAGCCGCGCCGTTCGGCACGTAATTCAGCACGTCCTCGAACTGGCGCACCAGCGCCGCATCGTCGCTGTGGCGGATGTAGTGGCCGTTGAGATTTTCCAGCTTGGCAAAGTCGAACCGCGCCGCCGAGCGGCCGATCGCCGGCAGGTCGAACGCCTTGATCATCTCCTCGGTCGAGAAGATCTCCTGGTCGCCATGGCTCCAGCCGAGCCGCACCAGGTAATTGCGCAGTGCCGACGGCAGATATCCCATCGCACGGTAGGCGTCGACGCCGAGCGCGCCGTGGCGCTTCGACAGCTTCGAGCCGTCGGGCCCGTGAATCAGCGGGATGTGCGACATCGACGGCACCATCCAGCCGAGCGCATCGTAGATCTGCTTCTGGCGCGCGGCGTTGATCAGATGGTCGTCGCCGCGGATGACGTGGGTGACGCCCATGTCGTGGTCGTCGACGACGACCGCCAGCATGTAGGTCGGATTGCCATCGCCTCGCAGCAGCACGAGGTCGTCGAGGTTCTCGTTCTGCCAGACCACGCGGCCCTGCACCTGATCCTCGATCACGGTCTCGCCGGTCAGCGGCGCGCGCAGCCGGATCGTCGGCTTGACGCCTTCGGGCGCCTCCTTGGGATCGCGGTCGCGCCACATGCCGTCGTAGAGCCGGGTGCGGCCTTCCGCGCGCGCCTTCTCGCGCATCGCGGCCAGCTCCTCGGCGGTGGCATAGCAGCGATACGCCATGCCGCTGGCGAGCAGTTGCTCGGCGACCTCGCGATGGCGCGCGGCGCGGCTATATTGGTAGATGACCTCGCCGTCCCAATCGAGCTCGAGCCATTTCAGGCCGTCGAGGATGGCGTCGATCGCCGCACTGGTCGAGCGCTCGCGGTCGGTGTCCTCGATCCTGAGCAGCATCTTGCCGCCGCGGCCGCGCGCATACAGCCAGTTGAACAGGGCCGTCCGGGCGCCTCCGATGTGGAGAAAGCCGGTCGGGGAGGGGGCAAAGCGCGTGACGATCGGGATGGTCATGGGCGGCAGCACGAAATCCAGGCAGGGGCTCAAGAGGGCGGGGGGTGTATAGCAGGCCTATCGCATAACTAAAGCCTTCCTTGGGGGAAGCGGATTTGGCAGATAGGCTGCCAAATTCCGGAGCAGGATATTCTTGATGACCACGACGACAGACACGGCGGCGACGGCAGAGGCAGGGCGCGACTTCATCCGCGACATCGTCCAGGCCGATCTCGACAGCGGCAGGCACAAGACGGTCGTCACCCGGTTCCCCCCGGAGCCGAACGGCTACCTGCATATCGGCCATGCCAAGTCGATCGGCCTCAACTTCGGCATTGCCCAGGAGTTCGGCGGCCGCTGCAATCTTCGCTTCGACGACACCAATCCGACCAAGGAAGAGCAGGAATATATCGATTCCATCCAGGCCGACGTGCGCTGGCTCGGCTATGACTGGGGCGACAACCTGTTCTTCGCCTCGGATTACTTCGAGCGCCTCTACGACTGGGCCGAGGGCCTGATCAAGGCCGGCTTGGCCTATGTCGACGACCAGTCTCAGGAAGACATTCGGCTGTCGCGCGGCACGCTGACCGAGCCCGGCAGGAACAGCCCGTTCCGCGACCGTTCGGTCGAGGAGAATCTCGACCTTTTCCGGCGCATGAAGGCCGGCGAATTCCCGAACGGTGCGCGCGTGCTGCGCGCCAAGATCGACATGGCCGCCGGCAACATCAACCTGCGCGACCCCGTGCTGTATCGGATCCTGCACGCCCACCACCCGCGCACCGGCGACGCCTGGAAGATCTATCCGAGCTATGACTACGCGCACGGGCAGTCCGACGCGATCGAGGGCGTGACGCACTCGATCTGCACGCTCGAGTTCGAGGATCACCGGCCCCTCTACGACTGGTTCCTGGACAAGCTGCCGGTGCCGTCGCATCCGCACCAGTACGAGTTCGCGCGCCTCAATCTCACCTATACTCTGCTATCCAAGCGCGTGCTGACGCGGCTGGTGCAGGACGGCCATGTCGCCGGCTGGAACGATCCACGCATGCCGACCATCGCCGGCCTGAAGCGGCGCGGCGTGCCGCCGGCGGCGGTGCGCGAGTTCATCAAGCGCATCGGAATCGCCAAGGCGAACAGCATCGTCGACGTCGGCATGCTCGAATTCTGCATCCGCGAGGAGCTCAACCGCACGGCGCTGCGCCGGATGGCGGTGCTGCGGCCGCTGAAGGTGGTGATCGAGAACTATCCAGAAGGCCAGGTCGAGGAGCTCGAGGCGATCAACCATCCCGACGATCCCTCGGCCGGCACGCGCAGGATCACGTTCGGCCGCGAGCTCTATATCGAGCAGGACGACTTCATGGAGAATCCGCCGAAGAAGTTCTTCCGCCTGTCGCCGGGCAACGAGGTGCGGCTGCGCTACGCCTATTTCATCAAGTGCCGCGACGTCATCAAGAACGACGCCGGCGAGATCGTCGAGCTGCGCTGTACCTATGATCCGGCGACCAAGGGCGGCAACGCGCCGGATGGACGCAAGGTCAAGGCGACGATGCACTGGCTCTCCGCGGCGGAGTCGTTGCCTGCCGAGATCCGCATCTACAACCAGCTGTTCGCCAATCCGAGCCCGAACGCGGCCGACTTCACCGCCGATCTCAATCCCAACTCGCTCGAGGTCCTCACCGACGCGCGCATCGAGCCAGCGATCGCCGAGAGCAATTCCGACGCGCCGATGCAGTTCGAGCGGCAGGGCTACTTCGTGCGCGATCCGGATTCGACGGCCGACAAGCTCGTGTTCAACCGCACCATCGGCCTGCGCGACACCTTCGCCAAGGAAGTCGCGAAGGGGTGAGGCAAGCGGAGACCGCGGGACGCGTGTGGCTCAGCTGATCGCGTCCTGCCCGGCCTCGGTCAGCGTCGGCACGCCGTCGGTGAGTTCGACGAGGCCGCGCTCGGTGAGCAGCGAAAGATCTTCGTCGGCGACAGGGGACAGCGTCAGCCGGTGGGCCTTGATGTCCCGGAGAGTCCAGCGCAGGTGGATCGCCTTCTCGAGCGCGAGGTCGGCGAAGGGGTCTTCAGGGTCGTGGGCGTCCATCCCCTGAAAAGCACGTGCGGCGCAAAAAGTTCCCCCGCAGCGGCCGTGCAGATCTCCAGGATTCCCGTTCCGTTCTGCTAGGCGCGCTCGCGCAGCTTCCGGTAGCCTTTCCGCCCGTCGGGTAACGGGTTGGTGTGGGGGCAATGGCGGAGCCGGTCAGGCCGCCGGGAGGGCGTCGCGGGATCGCGGGCGTGATGGCCGATGTCTGGCCGCCGCGCGGCGCGCTGGCCGGCGGCTGGCCCGCGATCGGGTCCGGTGCGTCGTCGGTGTTCGCCGCTCGCCTGAAGAGCTGGGCGGCCGAGGAGGCCGGGGCGGGCCGGCTGCTGCCCTGGGTGCCGGTGGCGTTCGGGGCCGGCATCGCGCTGTACTTCACCGCCGATCACGAGCCCGTGCTCTGGATTGCCGCCACCACCGCGGCGCTGCTCGGCATCGTCGCCATCATGATGCGGCGGCATCGGCTGTTTCCGGTTGCCGTGATGATTGCGGCGGCGGCGTGCGGCTTCGCCGCGGCGACTGTCAAGACCGCGCGCGTCGCGCATCCGGTGCTGGCGCGGCCGTTGTATTCGGTGGCGCTGTCCGGCTTCGTCGAGGCGCGCGACATCCGCGAGCGCAGCGACCGCATCGTGCTGCGGGTGACGTCGATGGAGAGCCCGCGCAACGCCGTCACCATCGCGCGTGTCAGGCTCGCGGTGCGCAAGGGCGCGGCGCCCGAGGTCGGCAGCTTCGTGCAGCTCAAGGCGCGGCTGCTGCCGCCGATGGCCCCGGTGCGGCCGGGATCCTACGACTTCGCGCGCGACATGTTCTTCCAGGGCATCGGCGCCTCCGGCTTCGTGATGGGCGCGATCACGACGGCGACGCCGCCGCAGGCCGCCGGCTTCGGCCTGGGCTATGCGGCGGCCATGCAGGGTCTGCGCGATGCGATCGACGCACGCATCCGCGGCCGCCTGTCGGGCGACGAACGCGCCATCGCCACCGCGCTGCTGACCGGCCGGCGCGACGCCATCACGCCCGATGTCAACGACGCGATGTTCGTCTCCGGTCTCGGCCACGTGCTGTCGATCTCCGGCTATCACATGGCGGTCGTCGCCGGTGTCGTGTTCTTCGCCGTGCGCGCGCTGCTGGCGCTGATCCCCGGCCTCACCATCAGCCACCCGATCAAGAAATGGGCGGCGGCCGCAGCGCTGGTCGCGGCGGCGTTCTATCTGTTGCTCTCAGGCGCGGAGGTCGCGACCCAAAGGTCGTTCTTCATGACGGCCGTGGTGCTGATCGCGGTCATGGTCGACCGCCGCGCCGTCACCTTCCGTACGCTCGCGGTCGCCGCGTTGATCGTGCTGGTCGCAGCTCCCGAAGCGCTGGTGCATCCGAGCTTCCAGATGTCGTTCGCGGCGACGCTCGGCCTGGTCGCGCTGGTGCAGTTCGGGCTGCCCAGACTGTTTGCGACGCCGGACAGCTCCACGACGCAGCGCATCGCGCTGTGGGGCGGCCGCGAGCTTGCGATGCTGTTGCTGGCCTCGCTGATCGCGGGGCTCGCGACCACGCCCTATGCCGCCTTCCATTTCCATCGCGTCACGCCCTATGGCGTGCTCGCGAATCTCGCGGCGATGCCGGTCGTCTCGGCGCTGGTGATGCCGGCCGGCCTGATGGGCCTCGTGGCGGCGCCGTTCGGGCTCGACGGTCCCTGGTGGACCCTGATGGGCCTCGGCATCGACTGGATGATCGCGGTGACGCGCTGGGTGGCAGCGCTGCCCGGCGCGGTCGGACGCATCCCGGCCTTCGGCATCGGTCCACTGATCCTGGCCAGCCTCGGTGTCATCCTGATCGGCCTGCTGCGCACCCCGCTGCGGTGGTCGGGCGCCGTGGGGCTCGTGGTGGCCACCGCGTGGGCCGCCGCGACGCCGCTGCCCGACGTGCTGATCGCCGGCGATGGGCGCGCGGTGGCGGTGCGCGGCCGTGACGGGCGCCTGCATGTGATGCGCACCGGCAAGGACGTGTTCGCCACCAAGGAGTGGCTCGCGGCCGACGCCGATGCCCGGCTGCCGGCGGATTCATCGCTCGCCGATGGCGTCTCCTGCGACGAGGCGGGCTGCGTGGTCGCGATGGCCGATGGCCGCTTCGCCGCCGTGACCCTGCGCGCCGAGGCGCTCGCCGATGATTGCGCCCGTGCTGCGCTCATCGTCACCGCGCGCGCCGCGCCGTCATCCTGCGCGGCGGCCGTCATCGATCGCGAGCGGCTGCGGCAGCAGGGCGCCTTGATGCTGGTGCAGCGGGGCAGGAGCTTCGCCGTCACGCCGGCGCGCGCCGGCGGCACCGACCGCCCATGGTGGCCGGCGCCCGCCGAGGCCGGCGAGTTCGACACGACGCTGACGCCGCGCGCGCCGGCCGTGCGGCCTCAGGACGCGACGCCGCCGGAGACGGAGCAGGGCGAGGAAGACTGAGTGCCGGGCAGCTCGAACGTGCCGAGATGATACTCGGTGTCGCCAGGTCCATGTTGCCAAGTCCATCGAACAGCGAGGGGCTTTCGGCCAGCGTGAACGCAGCGCGCGGATAGCGTTGCCAGATGGCGATGTCGTCAGCCGTGACTGTCAGCCATCCGAACACAAGCATATTGCAGCCGGGCTCGGTGATCCCGGCGGCCTTGTTCCAATCGATCTTGTTGACCACGGCGGCAGGCTCCCCCGGCACATCATGGCGGCCGAGGGATGTCGTTCCTATCCGATGCGATGCCGGGGCGTAAGGTTCGCCCGAGAGGACTTTGCGCTTGCAGAACCCAAATCTCCCACGGTCGAAAGCTCGCTCACGACCGAGAGAAATGCCGATGCGGAGACCCCTCAGGTGATGCTGATGCGGCGAATCGGTGTGGCCTGCGAAGGCGGCACGTCCTCGGCGATGTCCGGGCGTCGCTCCGCCGGCTGCTTGCTGACCGGCAATTGCAGCACGGTGACGCGCTGGCCCTCGCAGAGCTGGGTCACCAGCACGTGGCGGCCATCGGCGAATTCGATCGCGTCGTGATGGCGATCGGGAATGTGAGTCTCGATGCTGTTGAACTTTGCGACGCGCTCGCGGATCGTCCGGGTCCAGAGCCAGCGGCTGTCGTAGCGGACGTCCTCGGCGAAGGCCAACTCGGTGCCGGGCAGCATGCAGACTGCGACGGTCGGCTCGCTCTCCAGCGCGAAGCCGCGGGTGGCGGTGCCACGGAAGGTCATCGAGATCAACGTCTCGCCGACCTTGGCGGGACGGGACGCAACCGCATGGAGGCTGTAGTCACACATCGGATCGCTCCTCGTTGAGAGATAGCCGACCCACGCTCCCCCCGGACAGGCGCAGGCCTCTATCAGAGTGGACATCGATGGTGATGTTAGCGCGCGCTTCGCGGCAATTCTGCGCTGATCTGCATCGCGTGTGCCCGCGGCCGATCACAAGCGTTTGAGCATGCCGCGCTGCACATCATGAGGTGCATTCGCGCGTGACGTATTTTGCTGGGCAGCCTCCGATCGGCGGCGAAAGCGCGTGCGCCCGCCGCCCATCGACCGATCCCATTCGCGATCAGTACTTGCGGTACAGCCCGACCAGCTTGCCTTGGATCTTCACCCGGTTCGGCGGCAGGATGCGTACCTCGTAGGCGGTGTTGGCCGGCTCCAGCGCGATCGATGCGCCGCGGCGGCGGAAGCGCTTCAACGTCGCTTCCTCATCGTCGATCAGCGCCACCACGATGTCGCCGGTGTCGGCGGTCTCGTTGCGTTGGATCAGCGCCATGTCGCCGTCGAGGATGCCGGCATCGACCATGGAGTCGCCGCGCACCTCAAGCGCATAGTGATCGCCGTTGCCGAGCATGTCGGCAGGCACGCTGATGGTGTGGCTGCGCGTCTGTAGCGCCTCGATCGGAGTACCGGCGGCGATGCGGCCCATCACCGGCACTGCGACGGGGCGCTCGCCATCGTCCAGCGCGGGAGTGCTGGTGCGCACCTTGCCGAGATTGCCCTCGATCACCGATGGGGTGAAGCCGCGGCGGTTGTTGGCGGCCTGTGACAGCTCGGGCAGCTTGATCACCTCGATCGCGCGGGCGCGGTTGGGCAGCCGGCGGATGAAGCCGCGCTCCTCGAGCGCCGTGATCAGGCGATGAATGCCGGACTTCGAGCGCAGATCGAGCGCATCCTTCATCTCGTCGAAGGACGGCGGCACGCCGGCTTCCTTGAGCCGCTCGTTGATGAACCGCAGAAGTTCGTACTGTTTGCGCGTCAGCATCTCGACCTGGTCCCCGGTTTGTTGTCGTCCGAGTCCAGGAGCTGCGCCTCGCGCACAAACCGGCTGAGAGCGCCCTGGAGTCGGACCGTCATCGCGTCGCCCGCAACATACTAAAAACAAATCATGAACGGACACTATATGTTCGATGTGTGTTCCGCAATCCTAAAAATATGATGAACAGACCGGGCTTTACCGGGGAAGCGGCTCAGTTCGGCAGGCGCAGGATCTCGCACGGGCTGCCCGCAGGCGCCTTCGGCGCAAACGCCGGCCGGATCACCACAGCCTGCGAGAGCGCGAGATTGCCGAGCAGCGACGAATCCTGCTGGCTCACCGGGGTCGCGACCAGCGTGCCGTCGGCGCGCTCTTCGAGCTGTGCCCGCAGATAGTCCTCGCGCGAATCGTTCGGCCCCAGTTCGCGGCCGAGCAGGGCGGTCTCGCGCGGCATCACGGCCTCGTCACGGCCGAGCAGCCGCCGAATCAGCGGCACCAGGAACAGGATGGCGCAGACATAGGACGACACCGGATTGCCGGGCAGTCCGATCACCCTGATGTCGCCGAGCCGTCCGTGCATCATCGGCTTGCCCGGCCGCATCGCGATCTTCCAGAACGCCATCTCGACGCCCTCGGCTTCGAGCGCCTGCTTGACGAGGTCGTGATCGCCGACCGAGGCGCCGCCGGTCGTGATCAGGATGTCGGCCTTGGCCTCGCGGGCCCGGCGGATGCCGGCGATCGTCGCCTGCATCGTATCCGCGGCGATGCCCAGATCGATCGGGGTCCCGCCCTCGTTGCGCACCAGCGCCCGCAAGGCGTAGCCGTTGGAATAGACGATCTGGCCCGGGCCGGGCGTCGAGCCCGGCATCACCAGCTCGTCGCCGGTGGCGAGCAGCGCCACCTTCGGCCGGCGCCGCACCGGCAGCGCCGGATGATTCATGCTGGCCGCCAGCGACAGGTCGCGGTCGCTGAGCCGGCGCCCGGACTTCAGCAGCACCATGCCCTGGTGAAAGTCGACGCCCGCCGGCCGGATATGCCGGCCCTTGATCGCGGCCTCGGTGATCACGACGTGGCCGTCTTCGGCGATCGTGTCCTCCTGGATCACCACCGCGTCCGCGCCCTCCGGAACAACGCCACCGGTGAAGATCCGCGCCGCCTCGCCGGGTCCAACCACGCGATCGAACGGCCGCCCTGCCGCAACCTCGCCGATGACCTTCAGCCGCGCCTTGGCCTGGGCGGCGTCCGCCGCGCGCACGGCATAGCCGTCCATCGCCGACATTGCCTCGGGCGGCTGCGTCCGCAGCGCCGCGAGGTCCCGCGCCAGGATGCGGTGAAACGCTTCGTCCAGCCCGACCTGCTCCTCGGCCAGCGGCTCGGCGCCGGCGAGCACGGCGGACAACGCATCAGACACCGGCATCAGGGCCATGGGATTTCCTTCGGACGGAGACGGCAGATCGAATGAATCGCCTTCTAACCGAACGCGCACGGCGCGGCCAAGGGCCTAGGCCGCTCCCTGCGTTCTGACCGTCTGCTGTGGGCCGTTTCCGGGCCGCTGCCTCACGATCGCGCGAGAAAGTCTGCAATCAACCGCATGACCTCCTGCGGACGTTCCAGGCTCGGCAGGTGCGCCGTTCCGGCCAGCTCATGTCCTGACCCGTTCGGCATTGTTGCGGCGAGCAGCCTGCTTCGCTGCTGGATGTGAGGAAAGTCCAAGTCCCCCCGGATGACGAGCGATGGCGCGACGATCTCCGCGAGGCGCGGGAAGGCTGGTGCCATATCGAGAGTCGCGCCGGTTGGCGGCGCGCGGAGTGCGGCGGCGTTCTTCTTCAGGAACGTCTCGCGCGGCTCGCCGGAGATGCGTCCCTCGCGCTGCAAGGGACCGTCGACCCACAGATGCGTCTTGATAGCGCTGACCCGATCCCAATCCTGTGCGGCCTCGGCAGCGGCCAACGACGCCGTTAGCGCCTTGATCTCCGGTGGATAGACCGGCTCCGGCGCGCCGCTGATCGAAGGTGCGATCAGCACCAGCGATGCCATACGTGACGGATGGCGAGGCGCGAAGTCGAGCGCGATGCGGCCTCCTTGCGAGCAGGCAATCAGCGTCGCCGGCCGCCCCGGCGCGAGCGCGTCGACGACGGCGAGCAGGTCCTCGACCGGAGAATGAGCTTCCTCATAGGCGACCGTCTCACCAAATCCGCGCCGGTCATAGGCGATCGTCATATGCGCTGCCGCGACGCCCTCGATCTGCGCGCGCCACATGGACGAGCATTGGACCGTGGACCAGCCGATCTACGATCCCAGCACGATCGACTGCCCGGTGCTCGTGCTCGCGGCGGAATGGGATGTGGATGTCCGCTTCGGGATGGCGCACGACCTGTTCGTTCGCCTCGTGAGCGCGCCATACAAGCGCCTGGTCGAGATCGGGCAGGGCACGCACATGATCCTGATGGAGCGGAATCGAACGGCAGGCGTTCGACGTGGTGATCGGATTTCTCAACGAGCGCGTCGTGCCGGCGCGTTGATCGTCGCGCGGACGACCTGCACCGCGTCAGAGCGGATGCCGAATCCAGACATTCGGCTCGACATAGGCGGCATGGTCGTGCTCGACCGCCGCGAGCACGGGCACGAGAGCACCGGGGACCTCGATCTCACCCGAGCGATCGAAGGTCACGCCGGTCCATTGCGACCAATCGGCGAGCGTGCCGACGATGGTCATCGAGCACGGCGCGATCTTGACGATCTCGCCGCCGATGCCGATGCGCTTAGGCGCCGGCTCGTCTGCGACCAGCGGATGTGGCGGGAGACGGGCCGGATGGCGCCGTTGCCGGCGGTCGCATTTAAGATTCGCTTTTTCGGAAAAAGCTGCTATGCTGATTTGGTCCCGTGCTCGACAGGAGGGGCGCTTCGCGATCGTCACGGACGTGGAGCGCGGGATGCGGTGGCCGCGACGTGTCGCAGCGTGCCCTGATGGCGCGCGGACGAACGGCATGGCGCGGACGTGAAGTCGCGTGGTCCTGGCATCCCGAAGCTGATGCCAAGCCGGCGGGTGCTGATGATCCCGTCGGCGACGGTGGCCAACAAGCCGAGCACCGGGGAGATCGCGTATAAGCGTGAAGACCATCGCGCAGGGAATGCCGGATGTCGGCTGGACCTGTGGTGACTGCCGCCTGCTTTTTTTCTGCAGGCGGGCCATGGGTTGCGGCCTGCAGCCCGGCATTCCCTGCGCCCTCCGATTGGAGGAGGGTGAAATGAGAGCAGCAAAGCTCGGGCACATCGTGTCGCGAGAACAATTTTGCACGAGTGGGCACCGTCATTGCGAGCGCAGCCTTTCAGAACGTTACGCCGCTGGCCATGACGCACTCTTGCGCGACGCGATCAGATCCCGAGCGCCTCCAGCGCCGCGGCGATGTCGGCCGTCGAGCGCACCAGCACCGCCTGCAGCCCGCTCGTCCGCGCGCCGTCGATGTTTTCAGCGAGATCGTCGAAGAATACGATGCGCTCGGCGGGCACGCCGATCGCCTGCACGACGTGATCATACGCCTCGGCATCCGGCTTTCGCAGGCCGATCGACGACGACAGGAAGATCTCGCGAAAGTGACCAAGCAGGTCGGCATAGCGCGGCGAGAAGTGATCGATGTGCGGCTTGTTGGTGTTGGAGAAGGCATAGAGCGGCAGTCTCGAAGCCGCGCGTGCAAGCAGCGGGGCGATGCCCGGCATCGGGCCGACGAAGATCGCGTTCCAGCCCTCGAGAAACTGCGCGTCGGTGATGTCGATGCCGAGTTGCCGGCGCAGGTTGGCGAAGAACGCGGCATCGGAGACGGTGCCGCGCTCGTGCCCGTGATAGATCTCGTCGCGCACGAAGCGCGCGGCGACGCGCTCCGGCGGACAGCCGGCATGCGCTGCCCAGCGCGAGACCACCTGGACGAAATCAATGTCGATGACGACGCGGCCGAGATCGAACAGCAGCGCGTCGGCGACGCCGGGGCGGAGAGCGGAGGCGGGCATGGGGCGGGTCGACGATGCCTTGCGTGGGACGGAAGCGGCGCCTCCTCAATACCGGTAGGGCTCGATGTCGACCAGCGGAAACGCGCTGACCACGCTCGGCGGGTTGGTGGCGGCCGCCGGATGCAGATAGGACGCGTTCAGCTCCGCGAACGAGGTGACGCCGAGCAGGCCGAGCGTGCGGATGACCTCGTCCTCCAGCAGCTCGAGCATGCGCAGGATGCCGTCCTCGCCGGCCGCGGCGAGCGCCCAGCATTGCAGCCGGCCGATGCCGACGAGGTCGGCGCCGGAGGCGATCGCCTTGACGATGTCGGTGCCGCGGCAGAAGCCGCCGTCGACCATGATCTTTGCCCGGCTCTTCACGGCGGCGACGATCTCCGGCAGCACATGCATGGCTCCGCGGCCATGGTCGAGCTGGCGGCCGCCATGGTTGGAGACGTAGATCCAGTCGACGCCGTGATCGACCGCAATCTGCGCGTCCTCGGCGGTCGCGATGCCCTTGATGATCAGCGGCAGCTTGAACTTGTCCTTGATCAGCTTGACGGTGTGCCAGCTCAGCGCCTTCTGGTGGTCGCCGCCGGTTGCGCGCAGCCGGCTTTCGCGGACGTATCGCTTGGCGATGTCGCGCTCACGCCGGCTGTAATGGGCGGTGTCGACGGTCAGGCAGAACGCGGTGTAGCTGTTGGCGACCGCCCGGCTCACATAGTCCTCGACGAAGGCGTCGTCGCCGCGGACATAGAGCTGGAAGATTCGCAGCGCGTCGGGCGCGGCCTCGGCGGTCTTCTCCAGCCCGGGTTCCGACACCGAGCTCAGCATGTGCGCGGCTCCGAATCGGCCCGCCCCGCGGGCCACGCTGGCCGCCCCTGCCGGATCGAAGATTTCGAGCGCACCGACCGGGGCCATGACCACCGGCAGGCGCAGCTTGCGTCCGAAAGTTTCGACCGAGGCATCGACCCTGGACACGTCGCGCAGCACGCGCGGACGGAACGCGATCTCGTCGAGCGCCATCCGGTTCCGGCGCAGCGTGGTCTCGGTTTCGGCCCCGCCGATGATGTAGTCCCAGGCGTTCTGGTTGAGCTGGGCGCGCGCCTTGCGGATGAGCTCGTGCAGGTTCTGGAACTTCTCGTCGCTCGAGCCGAGTTCGATGTTCCGCCACCCGGCCTCGATCGGGGTCCGTTGGTTCATGTTTGCCTCCCAGCGACTGTCATGCTTGCGGTTTTGCTGCGGAGCATTGCCCATCGAGCGGGCCGGGAGCAAGCCATTCCGAACTCGAGCTTCCCGGGCGCGCGCGGGGAGCGGCGCCCCGCAGGCCCAGGCCATCAAATCGCGGCGTGGTACACGGCTCGTCGAATTGTGATCATGGGTGTCCGTGAAAGCCGGGGTATGTTCAGCCGGGCCCGGCGCCGGCGCAGCCTTGAGCTTGATTTCAGCCTGTGAACGTCCATTTCGGATGCGAGCGCCGGCGGTCGGGCCCCGGTACGGCGGCGCAATATCGGCCTTGAAGAAACCGGAAATGTGGTGTGTGTTCGCAACACAAATCGCGCCGGCGATGCGTGCGGACCATTTGATCGGCCGGCCATCCAACAAACGCTCGGGAAGCAAACAATGCGAAAAAACTGGCTGTTCTTGGCGGGCACGATGACCGGCGTCGGGCTGACCCTGATGGTCACGGGTCCCGACGGCGCGCAACTCGTTGCGAAGGCCAAGGCCGCGGCCGGCATGGCCGACACCTATTCGCAGCTCAATCTGTTCGGCGCGGTGTTCGAGCGTGTTCGCGCCGACTATGTCGAGAAGCCGAGCGATCCCGCGCTGATCGAAGGCGCCATCAACGGCATGGTGTCCTCGCTCGATCCGCATTCGCGCTACATGAACGACAAGTCCTGGCGCGACATGCAGGAGACCACGTCCGGCGAGTTCGGCGGACTCGGTCTCGAGGTCACCATGGAGGAGGGCCTGGTCAAGGTCGTCGCGCCGATCGATGACACGCCCGCGTCCAAGGCCGGCGTTCTCTCGGGCGATCTCATCGCCAAGATCGACGGCGAGGCGGTGCAGGGACTGACGCTCGAGCAGGCCGTCGCCAAGATGAAGGGCGGCGTCAACACCAAGACCAAGCTCACCATCATGCGCAAGGGCAAGGACGCACCGCTCGACGTTACGCTGACGCGCGAGATCATCAAGGTGCGCCCGGTGCGCTATCACACCGAAGGCGGCGACATCGGTTATATCCGCATCACATCCTTCAACGAGCAGACCACCGAGAGTCTGCGCAAGGCGGTCGCCAGCATCTCCAAGGAGATCCCGCAGGAGAAGCTCGCCGGCTACGTGGTCGACCTGCGCAACAATCCGGGCGGGCTGCTCGATCAGGCCGTGTCGGTCTCCAGCACGTTCCTGCCGCGGGGCGAGGTGGTCTCCACCCGCGGCCGCAATCCGGAGGAGACGCAGCGCTTCACCGCGCGCGGCGGCGACCTCACCAAGGGCAAGCCGCTCGTGGTGCTGATCAATGGCGGCTCGGCCTCTGCGTCGGAGATCGTGGCCGGCGCGCTGCACGATCACAAGCGTGCGACCCTGGTCGGCACGCGCTCGTTCGGCAAGGGCTCGGTGCAGACCATCATTCCGCTCGGCGCTGGCAACGGCGCGCTGGCGCTGACCACGGCGCGCTACTACACGCCGTCGGGACGCTCGATCCAGGCGCAGGGCATCGCGCCGGACATCGAGGTCAAGCAGGACGTGCCGGACGAGCTGAAGGATCGCGGCGATCTCAAGGGTGAGGCCGGCATGCGCGGCCATCTCTCCGCTGCCGACGGCACCGAGCAGACCGGCTCGCAGTCCTACGTTCCGCCGGACGAGAAGGACGACAAGGCGCTGCACGCCGCATTCAACGTGCTGCGGGGCGTCACGGTGAACGCCGACGTCCGCGCCAAGGCGGCGGTGCCGAACTGATCTGCGAAGCGGGCGGGTGCGCGGCTCGCGACGCGCGATGCTCACACCCGACGGGGCGGCCCTGAGGCCGTCCCGCCGTGGTTTTCGACCAGTGTGTACAGGCGAACACGGAGTATGTCCGTCTGTGTCCCGTAGATCATGGCGGAGCCGTGGACTTCAAGGCACGACCAGTCGGCAGGGTTTGAATCTGGCTTGCGGAAAAGCCTCAAATTGCAACGGTATTTATCGGTTCGGAACCGGCTCAGGCGGCGTCCGAGCGCGAACGGCGGCCGGATGAGGGATTGGCGCGCTGCGCAGCGAACAATTGCCGCACGTCGGCTGCGGGCTTCGGAGGGCTGAACAGATAGCCCTGCATCTCCGAGCAGCCGAGCCGCTTCAGCACCTGCCGCTGCGCCTCGGTCTCGACGCCCTCGGCGGTCGTCGACATCTTGCGGATGGCGGCGATGTTGACCACGGCCTGGACGATCGCCGCGGAACCCTCGCTCTCGGTGATGTCCTTGACGAAACAGCGGTCGATCTTGATCTTGTCGAACGGAATGCGCTGGAGATAGCTGAGGCTCGAATAGCCGGTGCCGAAATCGTCGAGCGCGATGCGGACGCCGAGCGCGCGCAACTGGTGCAGGGTGTCGAGCGCGTCGTCGTCGCGGATCAGCACCGCTTCGGTGATCTCGAGCTCCAGCCGATGCGGCGGCAGGCCGGAGGTCGCAAGTGCATTGGCGACCTTGAGCGCCAGGGTGCCGCTCTTGAACTGCACCGGCGAGACGTTGACGGCGAGCCGGATGTCGTCCGGCCAGCTCACCGCCTCGGTGCAGGCGACCTGGAGGACGCGTTCGCCGAGCAGGTTGATGAGGCCGGTGTCCTCGGCGATCGGAATGAACTCGGCCGGCGAGACGGCGCCGCGGGTCGGATGCCTCCAGCGCACCAGCGCCTCGCAACCGACGATGCGGTCGTCCTGCAGGCTCAGACAAGGCTGGTAGTAGACCTCGAGTCGATCGTCGGCCATGGCCTGGCGCAGGTCGACCTCGAGCTGGTGGCGCGCCTTGATCTGGGCGTCCATCTCGGGCTCGAAGAAGCGCCAGGTGCGGCGTCCCGCGGCCTTGGCGGCGTACATCGCCAGATCGGCGTTCTTCATGATCTGGTCGAGATCGGTGCCGTGCTCGGGGATCAACGCCACGCCGATCGAGGCGTCGGCGGTGAGCTGATGGCCGAGGCAGTCACGCGGAGCGCGGATCGCGCCGAGAATATCCTCGATCAGCTGTTCGACATCCTCCCGGTTGCGGATCGCCGTCTGGACCACGGCGAACTCGTCGCCGCCAAGGCGGGCGACGAACCCCGCGGTGCCGACACAGGCGCTCAGGCTCGCCGCGACGGATTTCAACAGCTCGTCGCCGATGAGGTGGCCGAGCGAATCGTTGACGCCTTTGAACTCGTCGATGTCGATGTAGTGCAGCGCGAGGCGCCGGCCTTGGGGGACGCCGGTCAGCTCCTCCTTGAGGCGCTCGTGGAACAGGGTGCGGTTCGGCAGATCCGTCAGGGCGTCGTAGTGCGCCAGATGCGTGATCTGCTCCTCGGACCGTTTGCGCTCGGTAATGTCCTCGTGGGTGGCGAGCCAGCCGCCGCCCGCGATCGGCTCGTTGACGATCTGGATCCAGCGACCGTCCGTGGTCTCGATGATCTGCGAGGTCTTGCGGCCGATGTCGCGCAGCACCGCATCGGCATATTCGACGTCGTCGCCCGCCAGCGAGCCGGTGGCCTTGCGGTGCGCGATCAGCGCGCGAAACGTGCAGCCTGGTTTCACGACGTCGGCAGACAGGCCGTACATGTCGACGTAGCGCTGGTTGCTGATGACCAGGCGCTCCGATGCATCGAACAGCAAGAGGCCCTGGGTCATGTTGTTGACGGCCTTGTCGAGCCGTTCCTTCTCCAGCGTCAAGCGGCGGCTGGAGGCGTCGTGGTCGCTGATCAGCCGGCGCACCACGACGTAAAGCATGCCGGCGATCAGCAGCACCGACGTCACGCCGACGGCGATCAGGAAGCGCATCTGCTCGCGCCAGTCGGCGAGCGCCGCCGAGACCGTCGTCGTCGCAGTCACGATCAAGGGATAGCTCGTCAGCCGGTGCGATGCGCCGATGCGGTGCTCGCCGTCGACGGGGCTGCTGAAAATGCCCGTGGTGTTGCCATCGCCGGCCAGGATCTGGCGGAAGATCGGCGCGTTCTTGTAGTTCTGGTTCTGCATGCCCTCATGGCGTGGATGGCGGGCCAGAAGGGTTCCGTCGCGATGCATCATCGAGATCGCCGCGTCGGGACCGAGCGCGACCGAGGCGAAGAACCGCTCGACATTGATGGGTTCGAGACTGCGGCTGATGATGCCCAGGAACTCGCCGTTGGGACTGGTCAGTTTCAGGGCAATGACTGCGACATATGTGCCGGTGATCCGGCCCACCACCGGTTCGATCAGCAGTTGCGGCGCGGTCGGATCGGATTTCAGCCGCTTGAAGAAGGTGCGATCGGCAATGTTGACGGGCGGCACCGGCCAGGCCGCTCCGGAGTTGATCAGGTTGCCGTCGGAGTCGAAGATGTTCAAACCGCCGACATAGGTCACCGCGCTCAGCTTGTCCTTCAGCATGGCATTGACGGCGGCGCTTCCCATCTGCTCCTTGAAGCGGGCGCCGCTGTCGATGTGGTTCTGTCGGACGTAGTTGGCGAGATCGCGCTGGATCGCGCCGAGATCCTCCATCTGCTGATCGAAATGGCGCGCCAGCAGGAGGACGGTGTTCTCCAGCTCGCGCGTCGCGCTGTTCAGCGCGCGTTCCCGGAAACTGTCGGCCATGATGGTCGTACCGATCGCGATGGCTGCAATCAGCACGAGGCCTCCGCCGACCAGCCAGCGGATCGGTCCACCGCGGTCGGTCGAAGCTCTGAGGGCATTCCCTGGACTGGTGGTATCGGTCGTCATCGGTCCTGAATACGCTTGCGATCGGCGCTTCGGGATGGACCGCTACGATGTCCCTCCCACAACCATTGCTATCGGTCCGCGATGGAAGTGAGGTTAGGAAGTTGAGTTAGCGAACAATTAATTCGAAGTTGTATTTGGCTTGGTAATCTCTTCAGGCGCGATAGTGCCCGGACTTGCCGCCGATCTTTTCGGTCAAGCGGATACCTTCGATGCGTACGCCGCGCTCGGCCGCCTTGATCATGTCGTAAATGGTCAGGCAGGCGACGGACACGGCCGTCAGGGCTTCCATCTCCACGCCGGTCGGCCCGGTCACCTTGACGGTGGCGCTGACGAGGCAGCCGGGTAGCGCGGCATCGGGCGTGATGTCGACGGAGACCTTGGACAGCGCCAGCGGGTGGCACAGAGGAATCAGCTCGGAGGTCCGCTTGGCGGCCATGATGCCTGCGATGCGGGCAGTTCCGAGCACGTCACCTTTTTTGGCGTTGCCGGACAGGATGAGCTCGAGCGTCGCCGGGCTCATGACGACGCGGCCCTCGGCGGTCGCGGTTCGCTCGGTCGCGGCCTTGTCCGACACGTCGACCATGCGGGCTTCACCGCGGGCGTCGATGTGGGTCAGGGCGGGAGCGTCGGGCGACTTGTCGGCCATGGTCACTCAGCCGCGCTGGCGGAGGCGGCATTGCGCGCAAGCAGCGCGCGCGTCGCCGCCGTGACGTCCGCCTGCCGCATCAGGCTCTCGCCGACCAGGAAGGTCTGGATGCCGACGCGCGCCAGGCGCGCGAGATCGGCCGACGTGAAGATGCCGCTTTCGCCGACCAGAAGACGCTCGACCGGGACCAGCGGCGCCAGCGCTTCGGAGGTCGCCAGCGTGGTCTCGAAGGTTCGCAGGTTGCGGTTGTTGATGCCGATCATCGGCGAGCGCAGCTTCAGCGCGCGATCGAGCTCGGCGCGATCATGGATTTCGATCAGCACATCCATGCCGTGGGCGAGCGCGGCAGCCTCGATGTCCGCAGCGGCGGCATCGTCCAGCGCGGCCATGATGATGAGGATGCAGTCGGCGCCGTGAGCACGCGCCTCGATCACCTGGTAGGTGTCGAACATGAAGTCCTTGCGCAGCACGGGCAGGGCGGTCGCGGCCCGCGCGGCGACCATGAAGTCGAGATGGCCCTGGAACGACGGCGTATCTGTCAGCACCGACAGGCAGGCCGCGCCGCCGGCCTCGTAGGCCTTGGCAAGCACCGGCGGATCGAAATCGGCGCGGATCAGTCCCTTGGACGGCGAGGCCTTCTTCACCTCGGCGATCAGCGCGTAGTCGCCGTTCGCATGCTTGGCTCGGATCGAGGCAACGAAGCCGCGCGGCGGCGAAGCGTCACGCGCGCGGGCCTCGAGCTCCGGCAACGGGCATGCCCGCTTGGCGGCCGCGATCTCCTCGCGCTTATACGCTTCGATCTTGGTCAGGATGTCCGACATGGCACGCTCCGGTGGATCAGCTGTTGGAGACCTCGATCAGCTGCTTCAGCCGCGCCGCCGCGGCGCCGCTGTCGAGCGAATCCCGGCCGATTGCGACGCCTTCCTTCAGCGTCTTGGCGCGTCCGGAAACGACCAGCGCCGCCGCGGCATTCAGCAGCGCCACGTCGCGATAGGGGCTCGGCAGGCCGTCCAGCACGCTCTGCAGGGCCACCGCGTTGGCTTCGGCGTCGCCGCCCTTCAGACCGTCGCTGCCGCACAGGCCAAGCCCGGCCTCTTCGGGCGTGACCTCGAAGGTGCGGATATGACCGTTCTCCAGCGCGGCGACAAAGGTCGGGCCGGTCAAGGTGATCTCGTCGAGCCCGTCGGAGCCGTGCACGACCCAGGCGGCCTCCGAGCCGAGATTCTTCAACACGTGGGCCAACGGCTCGACCCATTGCCGCGAGAACACGCCGACCATCTGGCGCCTGACGCCGGCCGGATTGGACAGGGGACCGAGCAGATTGAAGATCGTGCGGGTGGCGAGCTCGACCCGGGTCGGCCCGACGTTCTTCATCGCCGGATGATGCGCGGGCGCGAACATGAAGCCGATGCCGGCCTCGCGCACGCAGCGCCCGACCTGGTCCGGCTTCAGGTCGATCTTGACGCCGAGCGCGGCGAGCACGTCGGCGGCGCCGGAGCGGGACGACAGTGCGCGGTTGCCGTGTTTGGCGACCGGCACGCCGGCGCCGGCCACGATGAAGGAGGCGCAGGTCGAGACGTTGACCGAGCCGGAGCCGTCACCGCCGGTGCCGACGATGTCGACCGCGCTCGCCGGCGCATCGACGCGCAGCATCTTCGCCCGCATCACGCTGACGGCGCCGGTGATCTCCTCGACCGTCTCGCCGCGCACGCGCAGCGCCATCAGCAGCGCGCCCATCTGCGACGGCGTCGCCTCGCCCGACATCATGCTGTCGAAGGCGGACGCCGCCTCCTCGCGGGACAGCGGCGCGCCGGTCGCCACCTTGCCAATGATCGACTTGAGATCGTCCATCACGCGTGCCCCTAGCAAACCGTCACTGATTGTTGCCGCCGACCACCTGGGCCACCGCAGCCTCGTTGATCGTCGTCCCGATGTCCTTCTCGAGCTTCATGACATAGGCCGTGCCTTGCTCGTCGGCGAGCGCGCGCTGCAACTGGTCCTTCAGCTTCTTGGTATCTTCGGACGCGAGGTCGACCTTAGGCTCGATGATGTCGGTGACACGGAACACAATCCACCGCCGGCCGCCATCAGCCTCGGTTTGGCCGACGCCGTCCTTCGCCGTGCGGAATGCGGCGGTGATCGCGCCGGTGGGGACGCCGGGCACCGAGGCGTCGCGCTTGAACGCACTGGCCGTCTCGACCTTCACGCCGAGCGATGCCGCCTCGTCGGCGAGCTTGCCGCCCTCGCTGAGCTTCTTGACCAGCTCGGTGGCCTTTGCGCGCAGCTTGGTGGCGACCTCGTCATCGCGCCAGCGCGCGGCGACCTGATCCTTGACCTCGTCGAGGGGGCGATCGCGCGGCGGGGTGATGCCGAGAACCTCGAACCAGACATAACCGCCGCGGAACGAGATCGGCTCGTTGTCGACACCGACATCGCTGGTGAAGGCCTGCGCAACGACATCGAGGCCAAGCGGGATGTTCGAAACGGGCTGGCCGTTGGGTTGCTTGCCGGACCTGTCGACGGCTTCGAGCGTGATGGCATTGAGACCGAGCTTCTTGGCTGCCTCGGCGACGCTGGCGCCACCGCCGCGCTCGTCTTCCATCTTGTCACGAAGATTGGCGACTTGCGACTTGGCGCGGTCGGCTGCGATCTCCTTCTTGATGTCGGCAGCGACGCTCTCATATTCGGGCTGCTGGCCCGGCTGAATCGCGCTGACCTTGACCAGCGCCACGTTGAATGCGCCCTTGACGGGCTGGCTGACCTCGCCGGTCGGCAGCGAGAAGGCGGTATCGGCAACGACAGGGTCGAGAATCGCCGATTTCGTCACCAGACCGAGATCGAGATCGGCTGGGTTGAGGTTGCGCTCCTTGGCGAGTTCGTCGAACGTGACTTCACCCGCGGCGATCCGGGCGCGCGCCGCTTGCGCCTCCTCCATGGTGGGGAAGGTCATCTGCTGGACCTGGCGCTTCTCCGGCGTGCCCATCAGCGCCTTGCGCTGGTCGAACAGCTTCCTGGCGTCCTCGTCAGATACGTCGGTCCACTTGCCGATCTCTTCGGGCGTCACCACGACGAAGGAGATCTTGCGATATTCCGGCGCCTTGAACTGGGCTTTGTGCTCTTCGAAATAGGACGCGAGAACCTCGGGCGAGGGCGCATCGATGGTGCCGGCCTGCGCCGCGTCGAGCTTGATGTAATCGATCGAGCGCTGCTCGTTCTGGAAGCGGCCGAGCGCCTCGAGCATCGTGTTGGACGGCTCCAGCCCGGCCGCGATCGTGCCGGTGATCTGCCGCCGCAGCGACTGTCGGCGCTGGTCAGCCAGGTAGCGCTGCTCGGTGAAGCCGAAATTGCGGATGATGGCCTGGAAGCGCTGCGGGTCGAACGCCCCGTTCGGGCCCTTGAAGTTGGGATCGCTGAGGATCACCCGCATGGTCTCCGCATCGGACTGGGCGAGACCGAGACGGCGAGCCTGCTCATCGAGGGCGGCTTCCGCAATCGTCTGCTGCAGCACGGAGCGGTCGAGCCCGAACATGCGGGCCTGCTCGGTGGTCAGCGGACGACCGAGCTGGCGGCCGATCTGCTGCAGCCGGTCGGTATAGATCTGCCGGAACTCGTTGACCGAGATCTCCGTGCGTCCCACGGTTGCAGCCGTCGACTGCCCGAAGCCGCGAAAGATGTCGGCGATGCCCCAGATGCCGAAACTGACGATCAAAACGCCCATGACCACCGCCATGATGGTCTTGCCGAGCCAGTTTGATGAGGCCTTGCGTAATCCTCGAAGCATGGGTCCAGTCTGTCTGCAGGAAAAAGGATGAAGGGGCCGCGCCTTAAAGCAGATTCCGCAAAAGGCCGTCACCGAGTTGAAACGGCTTATAAAGAGGCGGCCGCCCGGTCGCAACCTCGGCCCTGAGGCCGATTGAAGCGGTGGGAAGACGGCTCCCGCTCTGGTGCTCGTCGAAGGGCTCTGCTAGCCGATGTCCGTCACAACATTTGCTGGAATCCCGCCATGACCGACCGCATCCGGCCGCTGATCGCCGGCAATTGGAAAATGAACGGCCTGAAGGCCTCGACCGCCGAGTTCGACGCCATGCTGGCCGGAGCCGCCGAGGTCACCGGAAAGGCCGACCTGCTGGTCTGTCCTCCCGCCACCCTGGTGGCAGGCTTCGCCGAAAGGGCGCGCGGCTCCCACGCGATCGCGGTTGGCGCTCAGGATTGCCACCCCAAGGCGTCGGGAGCCCATACCGGGGACATTTCGGCGGAGATGCTGGCCGATGCTGGCGCCACCGCCATCATCGTCGGCCATTCCGAGCGGCGTGCCGATCATGGCGAAAGCGATGTTGTGGTGCACCAGAAGACCGAGGCGGTGTGGCGCGCCGGGCTGGTCGCGATCGTTTGCGTCGGCGAAACCCAGCAGCAGCGCGATGCAGGGCAGACGCTCGACATCCTGCGCGGCCAGCTCAACCTCAGCCTGCCGCAGGAATCACGGGCCGGCAACCTGGTCGTGGCCTATGAGCCGGTTTGGGCGATCGGCACCGGCCTGACCCCGACTGCCAAGGATGTCGAGCAGATTCATGCCTTTATCAGAGAGCTGCTGATCGATCGCTTCAAGCAGGAGGGAGCGCGGACGCGCATCCTCTATGGCGGCTCGGTGAAGCCCTCCAATGCGGCCGAGCTGATGGCGGTCGCGAATGTCAACGGCGCGTTGGTCGGCGGCGCCAGCCTGAAAGCCTCAGACTTTCTCGCCATTGCGAAGGGCTGTTGAGAAGCAACGTGAGCGAAAGCGCACGCCTCAGTCCGCCTGTTCGATTCGCTTCCAATAGATCTTCGTGCCGGTAAGGCCGCCATGCGGCTTCAAGGCATAGTCCGGAATGGTTCCGCTCAGCTGGAAGCCGACGCTTTCATAAAGCCGTGAGGCGCCCCCATCCTCGGCGGTATCGAGGACCAGCATCGTCCGACCGTGCGCGCGGGCGAGGTTTTCGGCCGCGCGCAGCAGCGCGGTCGCGATTCCGCGTTTGCGGTGGCTGATGCGCGTCATCATCTTTGCGATCTCGGCGCGGTGCGGCTGGTTCGGCGGCAGCTTCAGCTGCAACGTGACGGTCGCAATCACATCCTCGCCGTCGAAGGCGCCAAGAACGGCTCGTTCGCCGCGCGCCGCGGCCGAAAGCGATTCCCGCCAAAAGGCGTCGGCATCCTCCTCGCGAAGCGGGTGCATGAAACTGACCGAACCACCATCGGCGACCGTTTCGATCAGCATGGCGCGAAGCGCGCTTCGCACGACCGGTGTGTCCGATAGGGATGCAATTCGAATCGCGGACATTCTCAACTCCGGGCAAGCGCCACGACATAGACGCAGGGTGCGTCCGACTCGTTGGCAAAGGTGGTGTCGATCGGTGGGCCGAAGCCGAGGCAGTCGCCGGGGCCGAGGACGTGGCGTTCCGCGCCTTCCGTGATGGTCAATTGCCCGCTCTGCACCCAGAGAAGCTGGCGGATGTGGATGTATGAGGAGGCCGGCAAGGTCACGCTGCGGTGCGCCGGCATCTCGACGGTCACCAACTCGATCGGATGATCCGGCCTGAGAAAGACCTGGCGCCGGACATAGCCCGTGTCCGGATCGCGCCAGACCGGCTGCTCGGCCGCCTTGGACAGGCGCTCCGACTGGGCCTCGGCTCGGAGCATCAAGCCGGCCAGCGTGAGATCGAACGCGCTTGCCAGCTTGACCAGGATGACCGCCGTCGGGCTGACCTCGGCGCGCTCGATCTTGCTGATGGTGGCCTTTGACACTCCCGAGCGCTCGGCAAGGTCGGCCAGCGACCAGCCGCGGCTGTCCCGTTCCAGCAGCAGGCGGCGCGCCAGCCGCTGGCTGAAGTCGTCTATTATTTGATCCATATGTCTCCAATAGTAGAAAATCGATGGCCGGGCAAGCCTCGACAACGGGGCGACGCGGCAGCGCTTGTGCGAAGCGCGGCCGCGATTATCTGCGGGGTGGCGTTGCTCGACATGATCGTGTAACACCGCGCAAATTTCCGAATAGCCCGCGAAGCTCTCGCGATCCCGGCCTCCGGTCGGGGCCTGCGAGGGCTTGTGACGGAAGGTCACCATGCAGACTGTCTTGATCGTCATTCACCTCATGATCGTCGCCGTCCTGATCGGCGCCGTGCTGTTGCAGAAGTCCGAAGGCGGCGGCCTCGGCATGGGCGGCGGCGCCGGCTTCATGTCGAGCCGCGGTACCGCAAACCTGCTGACGCGGACCACGGCGATTTTGGCGGTCGGCTTCTTCCTGACGAGCCTGCTGTTGACCTGGCTGGCTGGCTACGATCGCAAACCGACCTCGATTCTCGGCACCTTGCCTGGGCAGACCCAGTCAGGCGGCGCGACGCCGGTGGCGCCGACCGCGGGCGGCGTGCTCGACCAACTCAAGAAGGCCGACGAGCAGCAGGCTCCCGCGGCTCCGGCTGCGCCGCAGGCACCGCAATCGCAATAACGCGGATAAGCCATGCAGGAACGCAATTGGCGTCCTGCGTCATGAGGCGGTCTCAAGTACCTGAGACCATTCAGATTTTGAAGTAACCCACAGGCCCGCGACAGCGTTGCGGGCTGCAAGCGATTCGTTTTGGCGAATCGAGCGCGCGGCATTAAAGGTAGGGTCCCATGGCGCGGTACATCTTCATCACCGGCGGCGTGGTTTCCTCGCTCGGAAAGGGTCTGGCTTCAGCCGCGTTAGGCGCGCTGCTGCAGGCCCGCGGCTACAAGGTCCGGCTTCGCAAGCTCGACCCCTATCTCAACCTCGATCCCGGCACGATGTCGCCGTATCAGCACGGCGAAGTGTTCGTGACCGATGATGGCGCCGAGACCGATCTCGATCTCGGACATTACGAACGCTTCACCGGCCGACCGGCGACCAAGGCCGACAACATCACCACGGGCCGGATCTACCAGGACATCCTGACCAAGGAGCGGCGCGGCGACTATCTCGGTGCGACCATCCAGGTCGTCCCGCACGTGACGAACGCGATCAAGGATTTCGTCCTGTCCGGGAATGACGAGTACGATTTCGTGCTGGTCGAGATCGGCGGCACCGTCGGCGACATCGAGGGCCTGCCGTTCTTCGAGGCGATCCGGCAGCTCGGCAATGAGCTGCCGCGCCATCACGCGATCTACATCCACCTCACGCTGCTGCCCTACATCCCGAGCGCCGGCGAGTTGAAGACCAAGCCGACGCAGCATTCGGTCAAGGAGCTGCGCTCGATCGGCATCCAGCCTGACATCCTGCTGTGCCGCACCGACCGCCCGATCCCGAAGGAGGAGCGGCGCAAGCTCGGCCTGTTCTGCAACGTGCGCGAAAGCGCCGTCATCGAGGCGCGTGACGTCGACAACATCTATGCCGTGCCGGAGGCCTATCATGCCGCCGGCCTCGACGACGAGGTGCTGGCCGCGTTCGGCATCGAGCCGCGGGTGCCGCCGGCGCTGTCGAGCTGGCACACGATCAACGAGCGCGTTCGCAATCCGGAAGGCGACGTCACGATCGCGATCGTCGGCAAGTACACCGGCATGAAGGACGCCTACAAGTCGCTGATCGAGGCGCTGTCGCATGGCGGCATCGCCAACAAGGTCCGCGTCAAGCTCGACTGGATCGAGAGCGAGGTGTTTGAGAACGAGGACCCCGCGCCGTTCCTCGAGCACGTCAACGGCATCCTGGTGCCCGGCGGCTTCGGCCAGCGCGGCGCCGAGGGCAAGATCCGTGCGGCGCAATTCGCGCGGGAGCGCGACGTGCCGTATTTCGGCATCTGCTTCGGCATGCAGATGGCGGTCATCGAGGCGGCGCGCAATCTCGTCGGGATCGCCGAGGCCAATTCGACCGAGTTCGGTCCGACGCCGGAGCCGCTGGTCGGCCTGATGACGGAATGGCTGCGCGGCAACGAGCTGGAGAAGCGCTCCAAGAGCGGCGATCTCGGCGGCACGATGCGGCTCGGCGCCTATCCTGCGGCGCTCAAGCGCGGCAGCCGCGTCTCCGAGGTGTATGGCGGCGCCACCGAGATCTCCGAGCGGCATCGCCACCGCTACGAGGTCAACACCGCCTACAAGGATCGGCTCGAGCAGCACGGGTTGAAGTTCTCCGGCCTGTCGCCCGACGGCGTGCTGCCGGAGATCGTGGAGTACGAGGACCACCCGTGGTTCATCGGCGTCCAGTTCCACCCCGAGCTGAAGTCGCGCCCGTTCGAGCCGCATCCGCTGTTCGCGTCGTTCATTCAGGCCGCAGTGGTGCAGTCGCGACTGGTGTAACGGGCTCGTGGTGCCAAGTCCCGTCATTGCGAGCGGAGCGAAGCAATCCAGAGTCGCGGGCGTGACTCTGGGTTGCTTCGTCGCTGACGCTCCTCGCAACGACGGCGCGAGGCGCGCAACGCGACCTTTGACGGCCGCGACGATTGTTGCGACAACGCTCCCCGATCGCGCGAAGCCAGAAAAGATCAGGGAGGATCAGATGATCTACGAGAGCCGCATCTATCGCTGCATTCCGGGCCGGCTGCCGGCGCTGCTGAAGCGTTTCGAAAACACGACGCTGAAGCTGTGGGAGAAGCACGGCATCCGCCCCGTGGGCTTCTTCACGACCCTGATCGGCGAATCCAACCAGGAACTGACCTATTTCCTGGCCTGGGAATCGCTCGCCGAGCGCGAGACCAAGTGGACCAAGTTCATGTCCGATCCCGACTGGATCGCGGCGCGCGCCAAGAGCGAGGAGGACGGCCAGATCGTCGCCAACATCACCAGCCAGTTCCTGGTGCCGACGGCGTTCTCGGCGTTGAAATAGAGCCCGGGGAGGGGCTGGGATGACCGATCCCCGCAACCCTGCTATTCGCAGGCAAACGCCGGTTGATCCGGCAGCCGGCGCTGGGCCATGGTCGCGCGCTCTCATGAGGATGATGTCGTGAACGCTTCGATCTCTGCCGCGCCGGTCGTCAGCCTCGGCTCCGTCAAGTTTGGCAACCACCTGCCGCTCGCCGTGATCGCCGGCCCATGCCAGCTCGAGAGCCGCGCGCATGCGCTCGAGGTCGCCTCGGCGCTGAAGGAGATCGCGACGCGGCTGAACATCGGGCTCGTCTACAAGACCTCGTTCGACAAGGCCAACCGCACCAGCGCCTCCGCTGCGCGTGGGCTTGGCCTGGCGCAGTCGCTGCCGATCTTCGCCGAGATCCGCTCCTCTCTCGGCCTGCCCGTGCTGACCGACGTGCATGACGCCAGCCAGTGCGCCGAGGTGGCGCAGGCCGTCGACGTGCTGCAGATCCCCGCGTTCCTGTGCCGGCAGACCGACCTGCTGCTGGCGGCCGCGGCGACGGGCAAGGTCGTCAACGTCAAGAAGGGCCAGTTCCTGGCGCCCTGGGACATGGCCAACGTGGTCGCCAAGATCACGGGCTCTGGCAATCGCAACGTGCTGGTCACCGAGCGCGGCGTCTCGTTCGGCTACAACACGCTGGTCTCCGACATGCGGTCGCTGCCGATCATGGCGCGCACGACCGGCGCACCGGTCATCTTCGATGCGACCCACTCCGTGCAGCAGCCGGGCGGCAAGGGCACGTCGTCGGGCGGCGAGCGCGAATTCGTGCCGGTGCTGGCGCGGGCGGCGGTGGCCGTCGGCGTCGCCGGTGTGTTCATCGAGACCCATCCCGATCCCGATCATGCGCCGTCCGACGGGCCGAACATGGTCCCGCTCGCGCAGTTCGAGGGGCTGCTGCGAACGCTGATGGCGTTCGACGCACTCGCCAAGGCGCCGGCGGCGGACGCCGGGCGCTGATGCACCAGACCGCCGCCAAGCCCGCGGGGAAGTTTCCACCGGCCGTGAACATCATCGCGCTGGCGGGCTTCTCGGCGGCGCTGTCGACGCGGGCGCTCGATCCGGTGCTGCCGCATGTCGCCGAGGATTTCGCAATCAGCATCACGACCGCGGCCAGCATCGCCGCGGGCTATGCGCTGATCTACGCGCTGATCCAGCCGGCGATCGGCGCCGCCGCGGATCTGTTCGGCAAGGCGCGGCTGATGACGCTGTGCCTGGCGCTGCTCGGCGTCGCGAGCCTGCTCGGTGCGCTCGCGACCTCGTTCCCGCTGCTGTTCGCGACGCGCATCCTCGCCGGCATCGCCTCGGGCGGCGTGTTTCCGGTGGCGCTCGGGCTGACCAGCGATCTCGTTGCACCCGACAAGCGGCAGGTTGCGATCGGCCGCACGCTCGCGGGCTCGATGGCGGGCAACCTGCTCGGCGCGACGGCATCCGGCATCATCGGCGATTTCATCGGCTGGCGTGGCGTGCTCGCAATTCTGGGAGCGCTCGGCCTGATCGCCTCCTTCGCGGTTGCCGCCGGCTTCCGCGGTGCCAGCGTCACGCACGTGCCGACCACCGATCTCGCTGCGCTGAGGAAGGGCTACCGCACCATCTTCACCAACCCCAATTCGCGCTTCTGCTTCCCGGCGGTGTTCGTCGAAGGCTGCTGCGTATTCGGGCTGTTTCCATTCATCGCCTCGTTCCTGTTCGATCTCGGAGAGACCTCGCTGTCGATCGCGGGCATCGTCATCGCGGGCTTCGCGGTCGGCGGCCTGTTCTACACGTTCACGGTCTCGAACTTCCTGCCGCGCCTCGGCGTCAAGGGCATGATGATCACGGGCGCTGCCCTGGTCGGGCTGCAGCTTGCCGCGCTCGCCTTCGGTCCGGGCTGGAAGCTGCAGTTCGGCTGCATGCTGCTGATGGGCTGGGGCTTCTACATGATCCATGGCTGCCTGCAGGTGTTCGCCAGCGAGCTGTCGATCGGGGCGCGCGCGACCGCGATGTCGCTGCACTCGTTCTTCTTCTTCATGGGCCAGACGGTCGGCCCGATCGCCTATGGCTTCGGCTTGGTCCATGGCGGCAAGCAGCCGACGTTGCTGATCGCCGCCATCATGATGGTCGCGCTCGGCTTCGCCTGCGCCGCGCTGCTGCGGCAGCGGCCGCCGGCAGATGCGGCGGTCGGCTGACGGCCATGTCGGACACGGGCGCGGGCCCATTGCATCTGAAGACATGGTCCCGTCGCGGCAGCAACGCCTGCTAATTTGTTGCTCCGTCATGGCCGGGCTTGTCCCGGCCATCCACGTCGTTCGGCGCGCTGAGAAGGACGTGGATGCCCGGGCCTTCGCCGCGCCGAAGCGGCTTCGGCCGCGCAGGCGGGACAAGCCCGGGCATGACGACGTGGAGACGGGCGAGGGCAAAATGCCCATCGTTAGCTGCGATGGTCCTGGGAAAGTGCGGCGAGGGCGTTTCTCGCTCTCGATGCTGAAGATGCGCGGCTGAGACATATCGGCGCTTTCGTTGGCCGCGGGACGCACCGCCGCCATCTCGCGGCGCGTCGGCGTCCGAGCTTTGCCTTGGGACATGCCCTCTTTCTGAGAAGAGGGCACGGGGAATGCCGGGAGCTGGCCGCCCCCATGGCCCGCCAGCAGAAAAAATGCTGGCGGCAGGAACCACAGGTTCAGCCGAGACATCCCGGCATTCCCCGCGCGATGGTTGGGCGGCTTATACGTACTCTCCCCGGGGACCGGGCTGTCTTGCCCCCGTAACCGGCGGATCATCACCACCAGCGTGACCTCAGCGTCGGGAGGCCAGGACCATACGATTTCGCCGGCGCATCAGGCTCGTTCGTCCGCATGAGTGATCACGCTGCGACCCGACACGCCCACCGCATCCCGCCTCAACGTCCGTGACGACCGCGAAGCGCCCCTCTGATCGAGACGGGACGGGGATAGTCAATCACGAATACTGATAAAACGAAATTAGAATATTTTGCGCGGGAGGACTGGACAGGGGTGATCAACTTGAAAGCGCGGCAAAAATCGGCTTCCGGGAGCAGCGGTTTGATGGTTGCATAGGATGAGGAAGTCGAGCGAAAGCGTGCCCGTCGGGCGACTCAGGGGCATGGACGGGCGCTGGGCAGCGGCCTCAGATTACAGTGACAGTGCTGGACCGCACCCCTCAAGTGAGACGCGATAATTTCTGCGACAGGGGATTAAGGTCACAGTGCAATCAATTTGTTGGGGCGGATCAACTCGGTTTAGCTTGTTTGGTCGAATTGCTTCCTGATTGCCGGTACGAGTGCTAGTTCGATCCTCTCGAAGCCTTGGCACACGATGTGGGTTGGGTCTTGCTGAAACGACGCCAAGCCGCATAGTCGCGTTTGGACTTCCTGATACGATCCATCGGCCGATGTCCTGATATACGTCCGCCACAACCCTCCACCGCTCGTGCCGCCAAAGGATTCGGGTAAGTCTGCCTTGTTGTATTCCATGCATTCCAAGGTGAGGGCGCCATTGTCTCGGCTTACTATGTGCCCCGGCGTCAATTCAGCGCGCATGGGGGTCGTCACGAGTTTGTCTTCGCGCGTTGGCATACCGGTTCGCTGGCCAATCAGACCGAACACGGCGTCGACATGGCGGTCACTTTCTGGCTCTCCGTCGTAGAATTTCTTTGCATTCAATTCCCAATTCAAAAAGACACACATCGCCTTCAACGCGTCGGCAACGCTCGGTGGGAGAAGGGTGAACGCGAGATCGATGGCCCGCGGATTACTCCAGCGCGGCTGTCCAACATTCTCTTCGATGTAGAGCGTGGACGTATCTCCAAGCGACAGCTTTTGCATTTGGAGAGCTTCATTACGACTGAAGCGCAGCAAACCGATTTCCGACCGGCTTCGGTACTGCTCCGCGACGTGAGCGCAGGTAAGGATTCCGCTGAGTGATCCGACTGAGATCAGTACCCCTGATCCGAGCGCGCTTGGCGCGGGCGGATCGGTGTAGACGAATCCAACACTCGATCGCCGTGCATGAGGCAGGAGCAGGTCACTCGCGTCGTTAGTCATGCACCCGCCGGCATCCAGTTACATCGAAGTAATCGGCCAAAGAAGCCTTGAACCAATGACCATCGCCAGAAAGACAAACACCCATAGAATAGGCAGGGATGCTCCACCCTTGAATTTGACAAACGCGCTTTCAAATTCGATTGGACCGGCCAGTCGCTCTGAGATGATAACTAGTAAGAGCGATGCCATCCCCATACCAGCAAGTCCTATGATTACGACTAGATGCGGGATCAACTGCTGACGAAGCGCTTGGAATTCTTGAATGATGATAACTGTCAACGTCGCAAACAAGATGAGAAACGTGATCGCAATTGCGACGACGGCGAGCGATCTCAGGAACAGCTTTCGGCTTGCAGGTGGTCCAGGGAAGGAAAATTCAAATCTTTTGAGTTCAGGCTTGGCACGCATCATTTCTTCAAAGTTTGCGTCATCAGCAGATCTATTGACCGTATGCGCGATCCACATCCCAAAAACTGAGAACGCAACAGTAGCTATCAAGGCGAAGTCTAGCCAATACAAGATTGCGTTGTTTAACTTCGGCGTCAACGCGAAGACGCAAACGCGGGCGCCAACTATGGTCCCGAGGCCAAAGAAAACGTGAGTGACGATTTTGATAATGTTTCTCGTCCGCGATAAAATGCGAACGCGCTCTAAGGTCCAGTCATCGTTTTCTCGCTTCCAGAGCGCATTCCTATCGGCAAAAATCTCTTCAAGCTTATCCCTTGCAGTAGCGCTTACCTGCCGTAGGTAGGCCGCTAGGGCCACCACCAGCGCCAGCAGAGTAAACCCTGGTGTCCCACTCAAAACAGCATCAAGACTTGCCGCCGCCATGGTCGTCCCCCCAACGGTTGACCATCTCATAGGGAAATCTAGCACGCCAGGTTGTATTTTGTTGGCTTTTCGGATTAGCGGCGCTCTGAGAAATCGAATTCCAATTCCCAATCCGTCGGTATAATGGCAAGCAATTACTGCGCTGCGCCGGGGATGTGGTGGTAGTTGAGGCGTCAGGCAACGCCAAAGGGGTATTTGTTGAGGTCGGGGATTATCCCCGTTTTGGGCGCGAGCCCGCACGATCGGGAATTCCGGTGATAGTGCTGGACTGCAATTCCAGCGGTCTGACAGTCGGTTGATCGCCGATCTATCCCGTCGCTATTACAGAGCAACACGAAGAGGGGCGGAAAAGGTGGAGTAGCTTCGACCCCGCGCCTGCGCATCCGCAGGTGCTCGGACAGTTTTGGAGATGGCCATAAACGCATCGAAACACACATGTTTTCCATATTGTTCTTGGACGCTTTCCGAGACACAACGGTCGCGCTGCCTCATTGGCTGACGCGACGTTCATGACCAGGTTTGGGGATCATTTCGTGTACTGAGAATAGCTGGGCGCTCGCCCCTCACCCCCGCCCGCGATACGGCGCCACGCCCTGGTCCGGCACCCACAGCCCCTTCGGCAGCTTCCCCGTCTGCCAGAACACGTCGATCGGGATGCCGCCGCGGGGATACCAGTAGCCGCCGATGCGCAGCCATTTCGGCTTGATCTCGGCGGCGAGGCGCTTGCCGATCGCGACGGTGCAGTCCTCGTGGAACGCGCCATGGTTGCGGAAGCTCGCCAAATAGAGTTTGAGCGACTTGGATTCGACCAGCCACGGGCCGGGGGCATAGTCGATCACGAGATGCGCGAAGTCCGGCTGGCCCGTCACGGGACACAACGAGGTGAACTCGGGCACCGTGAAGCGGGCCAGATAATCGGTGTCCTTCTGCGGGTTGGGAACGCGGTCGAGCGTCGCTGCATCCGGGCTGTCCGGCGCCGCCACCTCTCGGCCCAGCTGAAGGCCGGCCGATGTCGGGGATGTGTTGGGTCTTTTCGCCATGTGTCGTGTCACCTGCCGCAGTGGCGCCCGTTTAGCCAATCGGGGCGCCCCCGTCACCCGCTTCGTGATTTGGTCGTGACTTGATTTCAACGCCACTTGGCCTTTTCGCGCTCGCGGGCTTGCGGTAGAAGCAGCGCAACAACGCCCACCTAGAAACGCTCGCGAGAGGACCTCATGACCGCCATCGTCGACATCATCGGCCGCGAAATCCTGGACAGCCGCGGCAATCCCACGGTCGAGGTCGACGTCGTGCTGGAGGACGGCTCGGTCGGCCGCGCCGCCGTGCCGTCCGGCGCTTCCACCGGCGCCCACGAGGCGGTCGAGCTGCGCGACGGCGACAAGCACCGCTATCTCGGCAAGGGCGTGCTGAAGGCCGTCGAAGCCATCAACGACGAGGTCTATGAGGCGCTCAGCGACATGTCGGTGCAGGACCAGGTCCAGATCGACCAGATCCTGATCGAGCTCGACGGCACCGAGAACAAGAGCCGGATCGGCGCCAACGCCATTCTCGGCGTCTCGCTCGCCTGCGCCAAGGCGGCGGCGATCTCCTACGACATGCCGCTGTATCGCTATGTCGGCGGCACCTCGGCCCGCACCCTGCCGGTGCCGATGATGAACATCGTCAATGGCGGCGTCCACGCCGACAACCCGATCGATTTCCAGGAGTTCATGATCATGCCGGTGGGCGCGCCGAGCTTCGCGGAGGCGCTGCGCTGCGGCTCGGAGATCTTCCACACGCTCAAGGCCGAGCTGAAGAAGGCCGGCCACAACACCAATGTCGGCGATGAGGGCGGCTTCGCGCCGAACCTGCCGTCGGCGGACGCAGCCCTCGACTTCGTCATGAGCGCGATCGGCAAGGCCGGCTACACCGCGGGCGAGGACGTGATGCTGGCGCTGGACTGCGCCGCCACCGAGTTCTTCAAGGACGGCAAGTACGTCTACGAGGGCGAGAACAAGTCGCGCTCGCGCTCCGAGCAGGCCAAATATCTCGCCGACCTGGTCGCGCGCTATCCGATCGCCTCGATCGAGGACGGCATGTCGGAGGACGACATGGACGGCTGGAAGGAGCTGACCGACCTGATCGGCCACAAGTGCCAGCTCGTCGGCGACGACCTGTTCGTCACCAACGTCAACCGTCTCGCCGACGGCATCCGCAACGGCCGCGCCAACTCGATCCTGATCAAGGTCAACCAGATCGGCACGCTCACCGAGACGCTGGCCGCGGTCGAGATGGCCTACAAGGCCGGCTACACCGCTGTGATGTCGCACCGCTCAGGCGAGACCGAGGATTCGACGATTGCCGATCTCGCGGTCGCCACCAATTGCGGGCAGATCAAGACCGGCTCGCTGGCCCGCGCCGACCGCACCGCCAAGTACAACCAGCTGCTGCGCATCGAGCAGGAGCTGGATGCGCAGGCCAAATATGCGGGCAGGGCGGCGCTGAAGGCGCTGGCCTGAGTCTGGACAAGCTAACCAAAGAAAAAAGGGAGGCGCGCATGGGTGTCGAGACACAGGGCCTGCAACTGCGGACGTTGATCAGGCGCAGCGGCGAGCTCGAGCTCTCGCTGGTCGACGTGCCGACCCCTGAGCCGGGGCCGGACGAGGTGGTGGTGCGCATCGAGGCGGCGCCGATCAATCCGTCCGATCTCGGCCTCCTCGTCGGCGCGGCCGATCTGTCGACCCTGCAGGCGTCCGGCACCAAGGAGCGGCCCGTGATCACCGCCAAGGTGCCGGAGGCGGGGATGCGGGCGATGGCCGGCCGGCTCGACGAGTCCCTGGCCGTAGGCAACGAGGGCGCGGGCGTGGTGGTCAAGACCGGCTCCTCGGATGCCGCCAAGGCGCTGATGGGCCGCACGGTCGCGGCCATCGGCGGCGCGATGTATAGCCAGTATCGCTGCCTGAAGCTCTCCGAATGCCTGCCGCTGCCGGCCGGCACCACGCCGGCCGAGGGCGCCTCCTGCTTCGTCAATCCGCTGACCTCGCTCGGCATGACCGAGACGATGCGGCGCGAGGGCCATACCGCGCTGGTGCATACCGCGGCCGCCTCCAATCTCGGGCAGATGCTCAACAAGATCTGCCTCAAGGACGGCATCCCGCTCGTCAACATCGTGCGCAGCGCTGATCAGGCCGAGCTGTTGCGCGGCATCGGCGCGAAATACATCGTGGATTCGACGGCGCCGACTTTCATGGACGACCTGATCGCGGCGCTGGTCGAGACCGGCGCGACCATCGCCTTCGATGCGATCGGCGGCGGCAAGCTCGCCGGCCAGATCCTCAACGCGATGGAAGCTGCGATCAACAAGTCCGGCAAGCATCCCTACAGCCGCTACGGCTCGAACGTGCACAAGCAGGTCTACATCTACGGTAGCCTCGACACGCGCCCGACCGAGATCACGCGCGGCTTCGGCATGACCTGGAGCGTCGGCGGCTGGCTGCTGTTTCCGTTCCTGATGAAGATCGGCAAGGCGGATACCGAGCGGCTGCGCCAGCGCGTCGTCGACGAGCTGAAGACGACCTTTGCGAGCCACTACACCAAGGTCGTTTCCTTGTCCGAGGCGCTCGATCCGGCCAACCTTGCCGTGTACGCCAAACGGGCCACCGGCGAAAAATTCCTCATCGACCCCAACAAAGAGAAGTGACCTAACGTCGCTCCTCGGACGTTGCTGACGGGCTTGCGTTTGGCCCGCATGCGGAGACAATCCGCCCCGTTTGTCTGGGGGCGGTGTCAGCCGCATGGAGCACTGAGGAGAGATTTGTCATGACCCGATTGGATCGCCGTCGATTTCTGGCCGGTGCGGCCCTCGCCGGGGCTGCAACCGCTTTGCCGCCGCTGGCCGGACGGGCACGCGCAGCGGTTGCACCCGCCGGCGCGCAGGCGCCCGGCTTCTATCGCTACAAGGTCGGCGACTATGAATGCACCTCCGTCAATGACGGCGCGCGCACCTTCCCGATGCCCGACACGTTCGTCGTCAACACGGCGAAGGACGACGCGCTCGCGGCTGCCGAAAGCGCCTACATGCCGAAGGGCATGATCACGATCCCCTTCAATCCGCAGCTGATCAACACCGGCTCCAAGCTGGTCCTGATCGACACCGGCAACGGCGCTGGCGCCTTCGAGGCCAGCAAGGGCGCGGTTGGCCGCACGCTGCAGAACCTCGCTGCCGCCGGCGTCGATCCGAAGAGCATCGACGTCGTCGTGCTCTCCCACATGCATGGGGACCACATCAACGGCCTCAAGCTCGCGGACGGCTCGCTGGCGTTCCCGAACGCCGAGCTGAAGGTGCCGGCCAAGGAGTGGGCGTTCTGGAATAGCGACGAGAACGCCGCCAAAGCGCAGACCGACTTGATGAAGGGCAACTTCGCCAACTTCAAGAAGGTGTTCGGCGGGCTCGAGAGCAATGTCACTCAGTACGAGTGGGACAAGGAGGTCGCGCCCGGCATCACCGCGCTCGGCACGCCCGGTCACACGCCGGGACACACCTCGTTCGCGGTCGCGTCCGGCAACGCCAGGGTCTTGATCCAGGCCGACGTCACCAACGTTCCCGAGCTGTTCCTACGCAACCCCGACTGGCACGTGATGTTCGACACCGATGCCGAGATGGCGCAGGCCACGCGGCACAGGTTCTACGACATGGCCGCCGCCGAGAAGGCCAAGGTGATCGGCTTCCACTTCTCGTTCCCTTCAGTGGGCTATGTCGAGAAGGACGGCGCCAAGTACCGGCTGATTCCGGCGCCGTGGAATCCGGTGATCTGAATATCGGTTAGCGTCATTGCGAGGAGCCCCCGGGTCTCGCCTCCGGCGAGCCCGAGGACAGGCTCCGCGACGAAGCAATCCAGACTCCCAACCGAGCCCTGGATTGCTTCGCTTCGCTCGCAATGACGGAGGAGAGAGGGGGCCGCCTTCGGGCGGCCTGAGCGTTTTTGCATATGCGAAATGTCGGGCTTTCCGCGCCTGTTGCGAACCCCTATGTCGAGCACCTCGGAAATCCCGCAGGATTCGTATGTCGACCGATCCCTCTCCCTCCAACGCCGATCTCTCCAACTGGCGCACTGCGCCGTTCAGCCGCTGGGCCTTTCACAACATCCGCGCGATCCTGCCGGTCGCCGACATCGAGAGCGCGCCCGGCAGCGCCTGGACGCTGCCGGCGAGCCTCGTGTCGTTCGACGATTTCAGCGTGCGGCTGCCCAAGGGCGGCACGCTCGATCTCGACGGTTTCCTGAAGGCGACGGCGACCGACGGGCTCCTGATCCTGCAGGACGGCCGCATCGTCTTCGAAATGTATGACGGCGGCACCGACCGCGACACGCCGCACATCCTGATGTCGGCGACCAAGTCGATCACCGGCCTCATCGTCGGCATCCTGGCCGGCCGCGGCGAGCTCGATGTCGACGCCGAGGTCACGCGCTATGTGCCGGAAGTGGCCGCCACGGCCTATCGCGGCGCCACGATCCGGCAGCTGCTCGACATGCGTGCGGGCGTCGTGTTCGATGGTGCCGGCCTGCAGGCCTATGCCGACGCCGCGGGCTGGGAGCCGGTCGCGCCGGGCACGACGCCGAACCTGCACGATTTCTTTGCGACGATGCGCGCTCAGGCGGCGCCGCATGGCGGCGCCTTCAGCTACGTCTCGTCCAACACCGATCTGCTGGGATGGGCGATCGAGCGCGCCACCGGCCGCAGCTTCGCGAGCCTCGCCGGCAGCCTGCTGTGGAAGCCGATGGGGGCGAGCGGCGAGGCCTTCATCACCCTCGACCGCAACGGCGCGCCGCGCTGCACCGGCGGCTTCTGTGCCACCTTGCGCGACGTCGCCCGGCTCGGCCAGCTCGTGCTGTCAGGCGGGCGGCGGGGCTCTCACACGATCATTCCCGAAGGTTGGATCGACGACATCAGGCACAATGGCGATGTGCAGGCCTGGCGCGACGGCCAATGGCGCGACAGTTTTGCCGCGATCAGCCGCAACATGCACTATCGCAGCGGCTGGTACGTCACAAACGACGCGCCGCAGCTGATGTTCGCGATGGGCATTCACGGCCAGAACCTGTTCGTCGATGCCGCCAACGGCATCGTGATCGCCAAGGTCTCGTCATGGGCGCAGCCGGTCGACGGGCAGGCGATCTGGCTCACACATCAGGCGGTGGCGGAATTCACGCGCTGTCTCAAGGCGACGGGCTGAGCTCCACGACGCGGGCAAGGGGGCGGGAACACTCGGGCGTTGCTTGCGATGAAACGCAGTGTTTCGCGTGAGGATGGTCCATGCACTTGCATGTTCCTGCTCGCGCGCCTTAAGTGCGCTCCACACCCCGCTCCTCAAAGGACTCCCCATGCCCGCACCTTATTCGATCGTCGCCCTCGTCGGCAGTCTCCGCAAGGAGAGCTTCACCCTGAAGATCGCCAATGCGCTCGCCAAGCTGGCGCCGGCCAGCCTGAAGATCGACGTGACCACGCTCAACGGCCTGTCGTTCTTCAACCAGGATCTCGAAGCCAATCCGCCGGCCGACTGGCTCGCCCTGCGGGAGAAGCTGAAGGCCTCGAACGGCGTGCTGATCCTGACGCCGGAATACAACCGCTCGATTCCCGGCGTGCTCAAGAATGCGATCGACGTCGCCTCGCGTCCCTATGGGCAGAGTTCGTTCCTGGGCAAGCCGGTCGGCCTCATCTCCAATTCGCCGGGCCCGCTCGGTGGCGTGGCGGCGGCCAAGCATCTGCAGAACATCATGCCTGGGATCTCGGGCCCGGTCATGGGGCAGCCGGAAATCTACCTGAATGGCGTCGGCGACGCCTTCGACGCCCAGGGCGAGCTGGTCAAGGATTCGCTCAAGACGGTGTTGCAGCAATATCTGGATGCATTCGCCACCTTCGTGGCCAAGCAGAACGGCTGATCGCGTTCGCCGCCGCCGCGTCCACCTGCGGCGGTCGGCAACTGCATGACGGGTATGATGCGGGCGTTGACGCGCCTTGCCCGATCCGTTTCAAGGCGATGCCGGACTTGCGCAAGGATACGCGTTGCCAAGGACAGATGATGGCCCATTCGTTCACACCCGCGTCGTCGTCGAGGCCCGGCCCGAACCAGCCGGATCTCGACTCGGAGGCCGTCTGGCAGACGCGGATCGACCTCGCGGCCTGTTTCCGGATGGCGGCGCGGCACGGGTTCGAAGAGGGCATCTGCAACCACTTCTCGGCGCTGGTCCCCGGCTATGACGACCTCTTCATCGTCAATCCCTACGGCTATGCGTTCCGCGAACTGACGGCCTCGAAGCTCCTGGTGTGCGACTTCGACGGCAACGTCGTTGCCGGCGACGGCCGCCCGGAGGCGACCGCCTTCTACATCCACGCCCGCATCCACAAGGCGCTGCCGCGCGCCAAGGTCGCGTTCCACACCCACATGCCCTACGCCACCGCGCTGTCGATGACCGAAGGCGACCCGCTGATCTTCGCCGGGCAGACGGCGCTGAAATTCTATGGGCGAACCGCGGTCGACGCGAACTACAACGGGCTGGCGCTCGACGCGCGGGAGGGGGATCGCATCGCCGGGGCTGTCGGTGATGCCGACATCGTCTTCATGAAGCATCATGGCGTCATGGTTCTGGCGCCGACCATCGCCGAAGCCTGGGACGATCTCTACTACCTTGAGCGCGCCTGCCAGGTGCAGTGCCTGGCGCTGTCGACCGGCCGCAAGGTGGTGCCGGTCGCGCCCGAGATCGCCGAGGCCGCCTATCGCCAGATGCGCGAAGGAGATGCGGAATCGGCTCGGTTGCACCTCGAGGCCGTCAAGCGCATGCTCGACCTCGAAGAGCCGGTCTACCGGAGCTGAGGACGGATCGTCTGGAGGCTGGTTCGATGTCCAAATTGGAGCTTTCTGCCGAGCAGCACGCAGCGCTGGATCGCCCCGTCTGGTCAGCCCTGACCACCGGGCACCGAGCGCTTGCGGAGGGCGCCGCGCATGCTCGTCGCTATCCGGCGGCGATTGCGCCATTTGCCGCCATGTCGGACGACAGCGATGCTGCGTGGTCTGAACTCGCCGACCTTGCCAACGAGGATGTCGTTGCGATCGTGACCCCTGCACCCCCGGGCGATGTGCGTGGCCTTGACGCCCGGCTCAGAGCCAGCGTCCGCCAGATGGTTGCCGTCGGGGCGGTCGATCCCGTGGGGGATGCCGCGGTCGAGGTGCTGGACGAGCGCGACATTCCCGGCGATGCTGGAACTGACTGCGCTGACCAAGCCCGGTCCGTTCCTGGCCAGGACCCGCGAGCTGGGCCGCTACATCGGCATTCGCGACGGGGAGCGACTGGCGGCCATGGCCGGGGAGCGCATGCGCCTCGACGGGTTCACGGAAATCAGCGCAGTCTGTGTCCATCCGGACTATCGCGGCCTTGGCTATGCCCAGAGGCTCGTCACGGTCCTGATGACGGCCATCAGGGGCAGGGGCGAGACGCCGTTTCTCCACGTCATAGACGACAATCATGCCGCGATCGCGCTGTATGAGCGTCTCGGCTTCGTGTCGCGAGCCACCTTGTGTTTCACGGTGCTTCGGCAATCCGTCAGCCAGTGACGCGTGATGGGACCTTCGGAACGAAGCCGCGCGGCGTAGATTAGCAGATCCTTAACCAAGGCGCCCCATCTTCCGGCCATGGTCTCCCGCGCGCGGCTCAAATCGTTCCTGACCGGGCTCGCCCTCTACACGATGGCGGCCGCCATCATCGGCTATTTCGGCATCAACGCCTATACCGGCCGCTACGGCCTGACCGCGCGTCAGGAGCTCGACCAGGAGATCATTGCGCTCACCTCCGAGCTCGCCCGGCTGAAGCAGGAGCGGGCGGAGGGTGAGAAGCGCGTGTCGCTGCTGCGCTCCGACCGGGTCGATCCCGACATGCTCGATGAGCGCGCCCGCTTCCAGCTCGGCTACGCTAACTCGCGTGATCTGATCCGGATCAATCGGCCGAACTGAGCGAGCCGGTCTCCGCGATGCATCCGTTGTGAGACGCGCCTCGCGTCTGCGTAACGAACGCAGGCACGACAAGCCCATGACGAGGAAGACCCGCGCTGCGCGCGGGCCTTCGACGATCGCTGATGGGCTGCCCCTTATGCGGCCCGCACGGTGGCGAGGAACTTGTGGACCTCGGCCTTCAGGCGGTTGCTGTCCTGGGACAGTGACTGCACAGCGTTGAGCACCTGGGACGAAGCCGTCCCCGTCTCGGTTGCTTCGCGCTGGACGTCGGCAACATTCGCGGAGACCTCTTTCGTACCGCTGGCGGCTTGCTGGATGTTGCGCGAGATTTCCTGGGTTGCGGCGCCCTGTTCTTCGACAGCGGCTGCGATGGTGGCGGCGATTTCCGACATCCGGCCGATCGTGTCGCCGATTTCCTTGATGGCGGTCACCGAATGCTGAGTGGCGGTCTGGATGGCGCCAATCTGCTGGCTGATCTCTCCCGTCGCCTTGGCAGTCTGCTCGGCGAGCGCCTTGACCTCCGAGGCGACAACGGCGAAGCCGCGGCCAGCTTCACCCGCCCGCGCCGCCTCGATGGTGGCGTTCAAGGCCAGCAGGTTGGTCTGGCCGGCGATGGTGTTGATGAGCTCCACCACGTCGCCGATGCGAGCCGCCGCTTGCGACAATTCGCCCACGCGTTCATTGGTCTTGCGGGCCTGCTCAACGGCTTCACTGGCGATCGCCGAAGACTGCTGCACCTGTCGGCTGATCTCGTTCACGGAGGAGGACATTTCCTCGGTGGCGGCGGCGACCGACTGGACGTTGTTGGAGGCGGCGCCTGAGGCGCCGGCTACGACGGTGGCAAGACCCTTCGAGCGCTCGGCCGTTGCGCTGAGCGACTGGGCCGATGACTCCAGATCGGTCGCGGCCGACGACACCGTCTCGATGATCTGGCCGACCGCTGTCTCGAAATCGTTCGCAAGGCGCATCGTATCGATCTTGCGCTGCTCGGCCTGGCGTGCCTCCAGCTCGTTCTGCTCGGCCTCGAGCCGCTGGCGGGCGACGGCATTGACCTTGAACACCTCGACGGCACGGGCCATCTCGCCGACCTCGTCGCGCCGTTCCGAGTTCGGGATCTGCACAGCGAGATTCCCGTTCGCAAGCTCGGTCATCGTCCGGGTGATCGCTTGCAGCGGCCGGACCAGGCCGCGCGCGATCATCAGGGTCGCAATGCACAGCAGGGCGATCAGTCCGACGGCCCACATCAGCGTCACCTTGACGGAGGCGTAGAACGCCTCGTCGAGATCGTCGACATACACGCCTGTGCCCACAACCCAGTTCCACGGATCGGCCTTCATGGTGTAGCCGAGCTTCGCCACCGGGACGCTGCTGCCGGCGCGCGCGAACATATAGCTGACGAAGCCGCCACCAGGCTGGGTCGAAGCCGCGATCAACTCGCGTACGAAGGGCAGACCATTGGCGTCCTTTTCGTTGAGCAGACCCTTGCCCTCCCAATCCGGCTTCGGGCCAAGCACGAGGTTCACGCCGTCCGGCTGGTAGACGAAGATGTAGTCGTTCTTGCCGAACCGAATGCCGCGGAGCACGGCCTTGGCGCGGTTCTGCGCCTCGTCCGCGGTCAGGGCCCCCTTCGCCGCCGCATCGGCAAAGCCCTTCACGATCGACACGGCAGATTGCACCTGTCCGACGACTGCGGCCTTACGCTCTTCGACCAGGGCTGTTCGGGTGGCCAGCAGCTGGCTGACCACGGCGACGATACAGACGCCGATGGATAACGCGACCAGAACCGCAAAGCGGCGAGGGATGGTGAGAACCATGTTCGTTCCTGTCAGAGGGCCCAGGCAGCCGGACAGTCCAGGCAGCCAGGGATTTTCGTTGAGTTGTTTGATTTCGTTGATGAATTCGGAAAAATTGTGCGCTGCGGAGGGTTTAGAATTGATTGATTCGAAGGCCCGTAGGAACACGGAGACCCCCTGCCGCTGCTCGGTCGGAATATCCGTTATGCCGATGTTCGATATGTCGGGTTTTTTGGTCGCTGTCGGCGTCGTCGAGATCCCAACGATGAGGGTGTCGTCGAGGGCGTCGCCGGCTTGGCCTCACGCGTCCCATCCGCTGAGATGGCTGCTCTTTTTTGTAGCGGCCTGCGGTCGGATTCCAAAAATGGTGGAATTGTATTTGCAATATTTCGTGTGCATTGCAGCGCGGCACGCCAAAGCCTTCGGACGCGCCACGCGGTCCTTTTACGTCTCCTGGAGTTGAGCTAGAGAGAGCTACTTTTTCTCTCATCCGGAATTGCCATGGCCGCACCGAAGAAGACCGCCGCAAAGGAACAAGGGCAGGACAGAGACAACGGCCCGCCGCCGGAATTCACCAGAGAACAGGAATTGGCTGCGCTCCGCGACATGCTGCTGATCCGCCGCTTTGAGGAAAAGGCCGGTCAGCTTTATGGCATGGGTGCGATCGGCGGCTTCTGCCATCTTTACATCGGCCAGGAAGCCGTCGTGGTCGGCATGCAGATGGCGCTGAAGCCGGGCGATCAGGTCATCACCGGCTATCGCGATCACGGCCACATGCTGGCCACCGGCATGGACGCCAAGGGCGTGATGGCCGAGCTCACCGGGCGCCGCGGTGGATACTCCAAGGGCAAGGGCGGCTCCATGCACATGTTCAGCATGGAGAAGAACTTCTTCGGCGGCCACGGCATCGTCGGCGCCCAGGTCTCGCTCGGCACCGGCCTTGCGCTCGCCAACCGCTACCGCGGCAACGACTCGGTCAGCGTCGCCTATTTCGGCGATGGCGCGGCCAACCAGGGGCAGGTCTATGAGAGCTTCAACATGGCGGAGCTCTGGAAGCTGCCGGTGATCTACGTCATCGAGAACAACCGCTATGCGATGGGCACGGCGGTGTCGCGCGCCTCGGCGCAGACCGACTTCTCCAAGCGCGGCATCTCCTTCAACATCCCGGGCGAGCAGGTCGACGGCATGGACGTCCGCGCCGTGAAGGCTGCGGGCGAGAAGGCCGTTGCCTGGTGCCGCGAGGGCAAGGGCCCGTACATTCTGGAAATGCAGACCTACCGCTATCGCGGCCACTCGATGTCGGACCCGGCGAAGTATCGCACCCGCGAGGAGGTGGAGAAGGTCCGTCACGACCAGGATCCGATCGAGCAGGTGCGCAACCGCCTGCTGGCGGCCAAGGTCAGCGAGCAGGATCTCAAGACGATCGATGCCGACGTGCGCAAGATCGTCAACGAGGCCGCCGATTTCGCGCAGGCCGATCCCGAGCCCGATGTCGCCGAGCTCTACACCGACGTTTACCGCTGAGCGCGCGCAAGCTGTTTCTCTGGAGCTGATATGCCTATTCAAGTTTTGATGCCTGCGCTGTCGCCCACGATGGAAAAGGGCAATCTCGCCAAATGGCTGAAGAAGGAAGGTGAGGCGATCAAGTCGGGTGACGTGATCGCCGAGATCGAGACCGACAAGGCCACGATGGAGGTCGAGGCGACCGACGAGGGCACGCTCGGCAAGATCCTGATCCCCGAAGGCACCGCCGACGTCGCGGTCAATACGCCGATTGCGACCATCCTCGCGGATGGCGAGAGCGTGGCCGATCTCGGCAAGGCGGCACCCGCTGCCGAGATGAAAGCCGCGCAGTCGGCGCCGCCGGCCGAGCCGGCTGCTTCGGTGTCGGCATCGCCTGCGCCGACCGGCGTGGCTGCGCCGCAGAGCGTGGCCGAGCCCGATCCCGAGGTGCCAGCGGGCACCGAGATGGTGACGCAAACCATCCGCGAGGCGCTGCGCGACGCCATGGCCGAGGAGATGCGCCGAGACGGCGACGTCTTCATCATGGGCGAGGAGGTCGCCGAATATCAGGGCGCCTACAAGGTCACCCAGGGCCTGCTGCAGGAGTTCGGCGCCCGCCGCGTGATGGACACGCCGATCACCGAGCACGGCTTCGCCGGCATCGGCGTCGGTGCGGCGATGGCCGGCCTGAAGCCGATCGTCGAGTTCATGACCTTCAACTTCGCCATGCAGGCGATGGACCAGATCATCAACTCCGCGGCGAAGACACTCTATATGTCCGGTGGCCAGATGGGCTGCTCGATCGTGTTCCGTGGTCCGAACGGCGCCGCCGCCCGCGTTGCCGCGCAGCATAGCCAGGACTACGCGTCCTGGTACTCTCACGTTCCCGGCCTCAAGGTGATCGCGCCGTACTCCGCGGCGGACGCCAAGGGCCTGCTGAAGGCCGCGATCCGCGATCCGAACCCGGTGATCTTTCTCGAGAACGAGGTGCTCTACGGCCACTCCGGCGAAGTGCCGAAGCTCGACGACTATGTGATCCCGATCGGCAAGGCGCGCATCGCCCGCAGCGGCAAGGACGTCACCATCATCTCGTGGTCGAACGGCATGACCTACGCGCTGAAGGCCGCCGATGAGCTTGCCAAGGAGGGCATCGAGGCCGAGGTGATCGACCTGCGCACGCTGCGTCCGATGGACACCGAGACCATCGTCGCCTCGGTCAAGAAGACCGGCCGCGCGGTGACGGTGGAGGAGGGCTGGCAGCAGAGCGGCGTCGGCGCCGAGATCGCCGCGCGCATCATGGAGCACGCCTTCGACTATCTCGATGCCCCAGTCGCGCGCGTGTCCGGCAAGGACGTGCCGATGCCGTATGCGGCGAATCTCGAGAAGCTCGCGCTGCCCTCGGCCGCGGAGGTCGTTCAGGCCGCCAAATCCGTCTGCTACCGGTAAGCCGTCGAGGACGCCCAGATGGCCGGACCCAAGGAGCAGCCGCTGCCGCCCGATGTAATCGGCCGCGAGGACGCCACCGAAGTGTTGCGCGCCTTCGTGCTCGATGGCGGGCTCTCGATCGCCTTCCAGCGCGCGTTCGAGGAGCCCGACGTGTGGGGGCTGCTCCTGGTCGACGTCGCCCGTCATGCTGCGCGCGCCTATGCGCGCGAGAGCGATTATTCCGAAGACGAGGCGCTGCAGCGCATCGTCGAGATGTTCGAAGCCGAGCTGGCTCGGCCGACCGATACGGGCACCACCAGCCCCAGGTCGAAACAAGGTCACTGATCATGCCGATCAACATTCTCATGCCCGCGCTGTCGCCGACGATGGAGAAGGGCAACCTCGCCCGTTGGCTCAAGAAGGAAGGCGACCAGGTCAAGTCAGGCGAGGTCATCGCCGAGATCGAGACCGACAAGGCCACGATGGAAGTCGAGGCGGTCGACGAAGGCACCCTCGCCAAGATCCTTGTGCCGGAAGGCACGCAGGACGTGCCCGTGAACGACGTGATCGCGGTGCTCGCCGGCGAGGGCGAGGACGTCAAGGCGGCCGGCAGCGCGCCGGCGGCGGCCGCTCCCAAGCCCGAGGCCAAGCCCATCGCCTCGGCGGCTCCCGCTGCGACAGCTGCACCGGCCGCGGCGCCCGCGCCGAAGCCGGCTACGGCTCCTGCGCCAGCCGCGCCTGCGGCGGCCCCTCAGGTCAACGGCCATGCGCGCATCTTCTCGTCGCCATTGGCGCGCCGTCTCGCCAAGGATGCCGGCATCGATCTCGGCCGCATCACCGGCACCGGCCCGCATGGTCGCGTCGTCGCGCGTGACGTGGAAGAGGCGAAGTCCGGCAAGGGCCTGAAGGCCGCGCCGTCGGCGGCTCCCGCCGCGGCAGGCGCGCCGGCGCTGGCGCCGTCGATGTCGGACAAGCAGATCCTGGCGCTGTTCGAGCCCGGCTCCTACGAGGTCATCCCGCACGACGGCATGCGCCGCACCATCGCGCAGCGCCTGACGGCGTCGGTGCAGAACGTCCCGCACTTCTATCTCACGATCGACTGCGACATCGGCAAGCTCCTGGCTGCGCGCGAGGAGATCAATGCGGCGGCTCCCAAGGACAAGGAGAAGAAGCCGCTCTACAAGCTCAGCGTGAACGATTTCGTCATCAAGGCGATGGCGGTGGCGCTGCAGAAGATCCCGAACTGCAACGTCAGCTGGACCGAAGGCGGCATGGTCAAGCACAAGCATTCCGACGTCGGTGTCGCCGTCGCAATGCCCGGCGGACTGATCACGCCGATCATCCGCAAGGCCGAGACCAAGACGCTATCGGCGATCTCCAGCGAGATGAAGGACTTTGCCGCGCGCGCCCGCTCGCGCAAGCTGAAGCCGGAGGAATATCAGGGCGGCACCACGGCCGTCTCCAACCTCGGCATGTACGGCATCAACCACTTCACCGCCGTGATCAATCCGCCGCATGCGACGATCCTCGCGGTTGGCACCTCGGAAGAACGCCCCGTGGTGCGCAACGGCAAGATCGAGATCGCGAGCATGATGAGCGTGACCCTGTCGTGCGATCACCGCGCGATCGACGGCGCGCTCGGCGCCGAGCTGATCGGCGCCTTCAAGCAGCTGATCGAGAATCCCGTGATGATGATGGTGTGATCTTGCTTTCCGGAGCGGGATGGCAAACGGGGCCAACGCATGCGCATCAGAACGCGGTGGCCCTGGATCACGGCGCTGGTGAGCGCCGCGCTGTTTGCCAATCCGCTCGGGATCGACGTCATCTATTCTGCCTTCTTCTCCGGCGAGGCGCTGTCGCGCGGCATCTGGGCGCCGATCGCGCTCGCCGGATTCGCTATCTGCACCCTGCTGATGCTCCTGGAAGCCGTCATGCGAGCCATGATCTGGCGACGCTCCGTCCGCAGCCCCACCGTCTGATTTCCGACTGCTTAAGTTGAATGGGAGCCGTCATGGCCGACACATCCTTCGACATCATCATCATCGGGTCCGGCCCGGGCGGCTACGTCGCCGCGATCCGCGCCGCCCAGCTCGGCTTCAAGACCGCGATCATCGAGAAGTCCTATCTCGGCGGCATCTGCCTGAACTGGGGCTGCATCCCGACCAAGGCGCTCCTGCGCTCGGCCGAGATCTATCACTACATGCAGCATGCTAAGGACTATGGCCTGTCGGCGGAGAAGATCTCCTACGATCCGAAGGCGGTTGTGCAGCGCTCGCGCGGCGTCTCGAAGCGCCTCAATGACGGCGTCGGCTTCCTGATGAAGAAGAACAAGGTCCAGGTGATCTGGGGCAAGGCTGCGATCGACGCGCCCGGCAAGATCACGGTGACCAAATCCGACGTCGAGGCGCCCAAGGGCGCGCTGGGCGAGGGGACCTATCAGGCGAAGCACATCATCGTTGCCACCGGCGCGCGGCCGCGCGTGCTGCCGGGGCTCGAGCCGGACAAGAAGCTGGTCTGGACCTATTTCGAGGCGATGGTTCCTGACAAGATGCCGAAGTCGCTGTTGGTGGTCGGCTCTGGCGCGATCGGCATCGAATTCGCCTCGTTCTTCCGCACCATGGGCTCTGACGTCACCGTGGTCGAGGTGCTGCCGCAGATCCTGCCCGTCGAGGACGCCGAGATCGCCGGCCTCGCGCGCAAGCAGCTGGAGAAGCAGGGCCTCAAGATCATGACCGGCGCCAAGGTCACCAAGCTCGACAAGAAGAGCGACAGCGTGGTGGCGACGATCGACGACGGCAAGGGCAAGACCGAGTCGGTCGAGTTCGATCGCGTGATCTCGGCGGTCGGCGTTGTCGGCAACATCGAGAATCTTGGCCTCGAGAAGCTCGGGGTGAAGACCGATCGCGGCTGCATCGTCATCGACGGCTACGGCAAGACCAACGTCCCCGGCGTCTACGCGATCGGCGACGTCGCCGGTCCCCCGATGCTCGCGCACAAGGCCGAGCATGAGGGCGTGGTCTGCGTCGAGGCCATCAAGGGCCTGCATCCGCACCCGATGGACAAGAACCTCATTCCGGGCTGCACCTATTGCCATCCGCAGGTCGCCTCCGTCGGCCTCACCGAGGCCAAGGCCAAGGAGCAGGGCCGCGACGTCAGAGTCGGCCGCTTCCCCTTCGTCGGCAACGGCAAGGCAATTGCGCTCGGCGAGGACCAGGGCCTGGTCAAGGTGATCTTCGACAAGAAGACCGGACAACTGATCGGCGCCCACATGGTCGGCGCCGAGGTCACCGAGCTGATCCAGGGCTATGTCGTGGCGATGAACCTCGAGACGACAGAGGAAGAGCTGATGCACACGGTCTTCCCGCATCCGACCCTGTCGGAGATGATGAAGGAAGCCGTGCTCGACGCCTACGGCCGCGTGCTGAACATGTAGCTCCGTCCCCGCTCGTCATGCGCGGGCTTGACCCGCGCATCCATCGCGCTTCGGGAAACTCTGCGAAGCGGATGGATTGCCGGGTCAAGCCCGGCAATGACGACAGCAGCCAGAAAGTCACTGCCGTGAAATCCAGCGACAATCTCACCATCGAACGTCCGACCTTCGTCACCCATCTCGAATGCGCGATGGAAGGCGATCACTATCCGGCGGATCAGGTCCACAACCTCTCCAAGGCCGGCAAGCCGCTCTTGGTGCGCTACGATCTCGCGGGCGTGAAGCGGGCGCTCACGAAGGACGCGCTGGCGCAGCGTCCGGCCGACATGTGGCGCTATCGCGAGCTGCTGCCGGTGCGCAAATGCCGGGACATCGTCAGCCTCGGCGAGGTCATGACACCGCTGATCAGCCTGCCCAAGCTGTCGAAGAAGCTCGGCGGCGGCGAGATCATCGTCAAGGATGAGGGCCGGCTGCCGACCGGCTCGTTCAAGGCGCGCGGCCTCGTGATGGCAGTGTCGATGGGCAAGGCGCTCGGCATCAAGCACATGGCGATGCCGACCAACGGCAATGCCGGTGCTGCGCTCGCGGCCTATGCGACCTCCTGCGGCATCAAGACCACGATCTTCTGTCCGGCCGATACGCCGGAGGTGAACGTCAGCGAGATCGAGCTGCAGGGCGCGACCGTCTACCGCGTCAACGGACTGATCGACGATTGCGGCAAGATCGTCGGCGAGGGCAAGGCCAAGGTCGGCTGGTTCGATACCTCGACGCTGAAGGAGCCGTATCGCATCGAGGGCAAGAAGACGATGGGCCTGGAGCTTGCCGAGCAGCTCGGCTGGGACGTGCCCGACGTGATCTTCTATCCGACCGGCGGCGGCACCGGCCTGATCGGCATGTGGAAGGCGTTCGACGAACTGGAGAAGATCGGCTTCATCGGTTCCAAGCGTCCGCGCATGGTCGCGGTGCAGGCGTCGGGCTGCGCGCCGATGGTGCGGGCCTTCGAGCAGGGCGTCGAGCATGCGACCCGGTGGGAAGACGCCCACACCATCGCGTCCGGCATCCGCGTGCCTCAAGCGGTGGGTGATTTTCTCATCCTGCGCGCGGTGCGCGAGAGCAAAGGTTTCGCCATCGCGGTCGATGATGAGAAGATTTCATCTGCGCTCAGCGAGGTCGCGCGCGAGCAGGGGCTGCTGTTGTGCCCGGAAGGCGCGGCGACCTATGCCGCCTACAAGCAGAGCCTGGCCGACGGGCGCGTAACGAAAAACGATCGCGTCATGCTGTTCAATTGCGCGACAGGACTTAAATATCCGCTGCCGCCGGTCACCCGCACGCTCGATCGTCACCAGCCGATCGACTTCGGGCAGTTCTAACTAACAACCAGCACCGCGGCCTCGGGCACATGCTCCGGCGCAGACGCATTCGCGTCTGCCGCCGGTGCGTGCGACACAAGGGAGGACGTGATGCGACGAGCTCTTTGCGCCGTGCTGTTGGTGTGTCTTGCGCTGATGCAGCCGGCGCGCGCCGACAATTATCCCTCGCGCGCGATCACCGTGATCGTGCCATTCGCTGCCGGCGGCCCATCGGATGCGATGATGCGCATCCTCGCCGAGCACATGAGACAGACGCTCGGCCAGCCCGTTCTGATCGAGAACGTGACAGGGGCGGGCGGTTCGATCGGCGTGGGCCGTGCCGTCCGCTCGAAGCCCGACGGCTACACCGTGAGCTTCGGCCATCTCGGCACCCATGTCGCCAACGGCGCCGTCTACCGGCTCGGCTATGACCTCGAAGCCGATCTCGAGCCGGTGGTGCTGCTGCCGAGCAATCCGATGATCATCGTCAGCAGGAACAACATCCCGGCGAAGTCGCTGCCGGAGTTTCTCGCCTGGGTGAAGTCGCAGCCGAATCCCGTGTCGGCCGGCACCGCGGGCAATGGCTCCGGCAGCCACATCGCGGGGCTCTATTTCGAGCAGATCACCGGCCTCAGGCTGCAATATGTGCCGTATCGCGGCACGGGACCGGCGATGAACGATCTGGTCGCCGGCCAGATCGATCTGATCGTCGACCAGACCTCCAACGCCATCAACCAGGTTCGTGCCGGGACGATCCGCGCCTACGCCGTCACCGACGCCAAGCGGCTCGAGTCCGCGCCGGAGATTCCGACCACCGACGAGGCCGGCCTGCCGGGCTTCCACATGACCCTGTGGTCGGGCCTCTGGCTGCCGAAGGGCGCCAGCAAGGAGATCGTCGACACCCTCAATGCGGCGGCGGTGGCCGCGCTGGACGAGCCGGATGTGAAAAATCAATTGAAAAACCTGGGGTTGCAGATGCCGACGGCCGACCAGCGCAGCCCCGCCGCGCTTGGAACCTTGCAGCGCGCCGAGATCCGCAAATGGTGGCCGATGATCCGCGCCGCTGGGGTGGTGCCGGAGTAGGCTCACCCTGCCACGCCCAATCGCACATGGTTGCGCATCGGCCACGAATGTTGCGACGTCGCCACAGTTTACGAAGTTTTGGTAACAATCTCCGGCGCTCCGCAAACGCGCCGCTTTTTAGCCACACCTGGTCGTGAAATACTTTGATCAGAACATAACCAGTGCGTGTGAGGCTGCCGAAAATCCACTTGCCGGATTTTGAGCGTTCTCCGCAGCACCGGGAGGCCAAAACAGCGATGGACGCGAAGACCGACATCAAGCGCAGGCTGCCCAGCCGTCATGTGACGGAAGGGCCCGAGCGTGCGCCGCATCGGTCCTACCTCTACGCCATGGGCCTCACCACGGCGCAGATCCATCAGCCCTTCGTCGGCGTCGCCTCGTGCTGGAACGAGGCTGCGCCCTGCAACATCGCGCTGATGCGGCAGGCCCAGGCGGTGAAGAAGGGCGTCGCCCACGCCGGCGGCACGCCGCGCGAATTCTGCACCATCACCGTGACCGACGGCATCGCGATGGGCCATGACGGCATGCGCTCGTCGCTGCCGTCGCGCGAGGCGATCGCCGATTCGGTGGAGCTGACGATTCGCGGCCATTCCTACGATGCGCTCGTCGGCCTCGCCGGCTGCGACAAGTCGCTGCCGGGCATGATGATGGCGATGGTCCGGCTCAACGTGCCCTCGATCTTCATCTATGGCGGCTCGATCCTGCCCGGCAATTTCCGCGGCCAGCAGGTCACCGTGCAGGACATGTTCGAGGCTGTCGGCAAGCATTCGGTGGGTGCGATGTCGGACGACGACCTCGACGAGCTCGAGCGCGTCGCCTGCCCATCGGCTGGCGCCTGCGGCGCCCAATTCACGGCCAACACGATGGCGACGGTGTCCGAAGCGATCGGGCTGGCGCTGCCTTATTCGGCCGGGGCCCCGGCGCCTTACGAAATCCGCGATGCCTTCTGCATGACCGCCGGCGAACAGGTCATGGAGCTGATTGCCGCCAATATCCGCCCGCGCGACATCGTCACGCGAAAATCCCTGGAGAATGCCGCTGCGGTTGTGGCGGCGTCCGGCGGGTCGACCAATGCTGCGCTGCATCTACCTGCGATTGCGCACGAGGCCGGCATCAAGTTCGACTTATTCGACGTCGCCGAAATCTTCAAAAAGACACCTTATATCGCGGATTTGAAGCCGGGTGGCCGCTATGTCGCCAAAGACATGTTCGAGGCTGGTGGCATTCCGCTCTTGATGAAGACGTTGCTCGACCATGGCTATTTGAACGGCGACTGCCTCACAGTCACCGGCCGGACGATCGCCGAAAACCTCAAAGGCGTGAAGTGGAATCCGCACCAGGACGTGGTGATGCCGGCTGACAAGCCGATCACTGCAACCGGGGGTGTCGTCGGTCTGAAAGGCAATCTCGCGCCAGAGGGCGCGATCGTGAAAGTCGCGGGCATGTCGAACTTGAAATTCTCTGGGCCGGCCCGCTGCTTCGATCGGGAAGAGGACGCCTTTGACGCCGTCCAGAAGCGCACCTATCGCGAAGGCGACGTGATCGTCATTCGCTACGAGGGGCCGCGCGGCGGTCCGGGCATGCGGGAAATGCTGCAGACCACGGCGGCGCTGACCGGGCAGGGCATGGGCGGCAAGATCGCGCTGATCACCGACGGCCGGTTCTCGGGCGCGACCCGGGGCTTCTGCATCGGCCATATCGGACCGGAGGCGGCGGTCGGCGGACCGATCGCGCTGGTCGAGGATGGCGACATCATCGAGATCGACGCCGAGGCGGGCATCCTTAACGTGAAGTTGAGCGATGCCGAGCTGGCGACACGCAAGACCAAGTGGACGCCGCGTGAGACGCATCACACGTCAGGTGCACTTTGGAAATATGCCCAGCAGGTGGGGCCGGCCGTGGCGGGCGCCGTGACCCATCCAGGTGGTGCGCAAGAGAAGTATTGCTATGCGGACATCTGATCGGATCCTTTTCGCATTGATGCTGGGGGTTGCCCCGCTCGCGTTGCCGACGCCATCGTTCGCGTTCGATGGCGCTCCGGTCAACCAGGAGCCGGCGATCCCCGTGGCTGGACAGCAGGCTGGCGCCGGCGCGCTGCGCAAGGCGCTGCCCGCGACGACGTCCTCGACCTCACCCACGCAGTCCCTGACGGCGCTGCAATACGCGGCGGAGGAAGGCCACCCGATTGCGCAGTTCAAGCTCGGCCGCATGTATGCGGCGGGCGATGGCGTTGCGCGCGACGACATGCGCGCCTTCGACTATTTCAGCCGCATCGCCAATGCGCATGCGGAGGACAGCCCGTCGGCGCCGCAGGCGCAGATCGTCGCCAATGCCTTCGTCGCGCTCGGCCGCTATTACCTGAGCGGCATCCCCAACACGAAGGTCAAGGCCGATCCGGATCGCGCGCGGGAGATGTTCTCCTATGCGGCGTCCTACTTCGGCAATGCGGACGCCCAGTACGACCTGGCGCGGATGTACCTGAAGACCGCGGATGCCTCGCGCGACGACTTCCGTTATGGTGCGCGCTGGCTCGGCCTCGCCGCGCAGAAGGGCCAGCACCAGGCCCAGGCGCTGCTTGGTCAGATGCTGTTCAACGGCGACCGGCTGCCGCGCCAGCCGGCGCGCGGACTGATGTGGCTCACGCTGGCGCGCGACAGCGCCGGTCCGGACGAAGCCTGGATCAAGGAGAGCTACAACCGCGCCTTCGCCAAGGCCTCGGACGATGACCGCGCCTCGGCGCTGCAGATGCTCGAGAGCTGGGTGCAGGGCAAGCGCGAGTAGCAGGAGCGGAATGCATCGCGTTCCCTCCGTTCGAGCGAGGGGCTGCGATGATCATCCGCGATGCGACGGCTGACGATGCCGAGGCGGCCTGCGCCGTGTTGCGGGCCTCGATTTCCGAATTGTGCAGGGACGACCACCGCGGCGACCCGCAGATCCTGGCGCGCTGGCTGGCCAACAAGACACCCCAGAACGTGGCGCAGTGGGCGGACGGGCAGGGGCGCTCACTGCTGGTCGCGGTCGAGGATGGTGCGATTCTCGCGGTCGGCGGGCTCGCCCATCCCGGCGAGATCACGGTCAACTACGTGTCGCCGCAAGCCCGGTTTCGCGGCATCAGCTCGGCGCTGGTGGCCGAGCTGGAGCGGCGGGCGCTCGCGCTTGGTGCAAGGGAGATCGCCTTGTTGAGCACCGAGACCGCGCATCGATTCTATCTCGCCCGCGGCTACGTCGATGTCGGCGTGCCCGCCGGCAAGTTCGGCACCGCGGCCTCCTATCCGATGCGCAAAACCCTTGGTCCCGTGCGGTGAGTCGCGGGTCGCGGCGGCACATCGAGGCCATGGCAGCGGATGCCTAACGAATAGGCGTCCGCGCGCCGATGTTCTGACCAGCGTCAGGTTCCAGAACTAAAATCGGCGAACTTTGGTACACGAACGACCGCGATGACGCCAAAACGCGCTTGGCACGATTCGTGAGTGCAAATCCTCTGCAACAGCAGAGGCGGCACGTTTGCACAGCGTTCGGATCGGCCTGATCATTCCTCAGCGCGGCTCGGCGGGGTTGTGGGCACCCTCCGCGGAAGCCTGTGGGCGGCTGGCCGTGACCGAGCTGAACCAGGCCGCCGGCATCCGCCGCCGACAGGTCGAGCTGATCGTCATCGACGCCGGCGCAACCGCCGCCAGCGCGGGTCGGGCCGCGGTCGAAGCGGTCGACGAGTTCGCCGTCGACGGCCTCGTCGGCATGCTGCCGAGCTACGCGCGCGATCCTGTCGCGCAAGCCGCGCGCGGCCGCGTGCCGTTCGTCTACACGCCCCAGTTCGAGGGCCTGCCGGCGAACAGCGATGTGATGACCACGGGCGAGACCGCCGGCGAATTGCTGGCACCCGCGATCCAATGGCTCTCGGAGTGCAAGCACGCCCGGCGCTTCTTCCTGTGCGGCAACGACTACATCTGGCCGCGTTCCTCGCTCGACATCGCCAAGCGCCTGATCGCGCGATACGGCGGCGTCGTCACCGGAGAGCACTACGTGCCGGTCGGCGTGCATGATTTCGACGAGATGCTCGATCGTATCAAGACCACGCGCAGCGATGTCGTTCTCCCGGTCTTTCTCGGCTTCGACTGCATCGCCTTCAGCCGCGCCTTCTGCGCCGCCGGGCTCAGCCGCCACGTTCTGCGCTTCTCCTCGGCCTTCGACGAGACCATCGTCTATGGACTCGACAGCAGCGAGACCGAGAACGTCTTCGTCGCCTCCAGCTACTTTGCATCGCTGCGCTCGCGCAACAACGGCGCCTTCCTGGAGCGTTACTACACGGCGTTCGGCGACAACCCGCCGCCCGCGAACGGCTATGGCGAGTCCTGCTACGAGGGCATTCACGCGCTCGCCGCGCTGATCGAGCGCGCCGAGAGCTTCGATGCGCGCGTTCTCAGGCGCTTCTTCGGGCGCACGCTGCAGCGGCGCACGGCGCGCGGCACGGAGGCGCAGCCGGTGGTTGGCGGCCGGCACCCGATCCACCTCGCCGAGCTGGACGGCTACGACTTCGCGGTCGTCGCCTCGCGCTGACGCGCAAGGTGCGCCCCAAAAAACACTTGCCTTTTCAACTATTGTAATTTTAAACTTTGCGCGACTTGTGCAACAGCATCACCAACCGATGGGGACCCAGATGACTTTTTCCCGCCGTCGTTTTCTGCAACGCTCGGCCATCGCGACGTCGACCTTGATCGCGGCACCTGCGGTGTTCCGCTCAGGCGCGCTCGCGGCCGAGAACCCGATCACCGTCGGCAGCCTGCATGACCAGTCGGGCCCGATCGGCACCTCCGGCACGCCGATGGTCTATGCGCTGCAGCTCGCCGTCGAGGAGATCAACGCCGCCGGCGGCCTGCTCGGACGTCCCTTGAAGGTGATCCACTACGACACCCAGTCCAACATCCAGCTGTACTCGCAATACGCCCAGCAGCTCGCGGTGAAGGACAAGGTCGACGTCGTCCACGGCGGCATCACTTCGGCCTCGCGCGAGGCGATCCGGCCGACCTTCGACCGCTTCAAGGTGCTGTACTTCTACAACACGCTGTACGAAGGCGGCGTCTGCGACCGCAACACCTTCTGCACCGGCACGACGCCTGCGCAGACGGTGGAGAAGCTGGTGCCGAGCGCGATGAAGAAGGCGGGAAAGAAGGCCTACATCATCGCCGCCGACTACAATTACGGTCAGATCACCGCGAAGTGGATGACCAAGTACTGCAAGGACAATGGCGGCGAGATCCTCTCGACCGACTTCTTCCCGCTCGACGTCACCAATTTCGGCTCGACCATCTCGAAGATCCAGGCGGCCAAGCCCGACCTCATCCTGTCGGCGCTGGTCGGCGGCAACCACACCGCATTCTACCGGCAGTGGACCGCCGCCGGCATGAAATCGAAGATCCCGATCGCCTCGACCACCTTTGGGCTCGTCAACGAGCCCTCGACGCTGGACGCGGCGGAAAGCGATGGGGTCATTGGCGCCTACGGCTATTTCGAGGAGCTGACCACGCCGGCCTCCAAGAGCTTCGTCGAGAAGATCAAGAAGGCGCATCCGGATTCGCCTTACATCAGCGAGCTCGCCTCGTGCACCTATGAAGGCGTGATGCTGTGGGCCGAGGGCGTCAAGAAGGCCGGCAGCATCGACCGCATGAAGGTGATCGAGGCGCTCGAAAGCGGCCTCGTCTTCGATGGTCCGAGCGGCAAGGTCTCGCTGGACAAGCCGACCCATCACACCGTCCGCAACGCGTTCCTGGCCGAAGTCAAGGATCGCAAATGGTCGGTGCTGGAAACCTACACCGATGCCAAGCCGGCGGACACCGCGAGTGTCTGCGACCTCGTCAAGAACCCGAACGATACCAAGCAGTACATCATCAATCTCTGACGCGCTTTCGGGTCCCGCCGCATCGGCGGGACCCGTTGTCTCCTGGACTGCCTGGAAAGACCCCGCATGGCGATCTACGTCATCCTCGCGCTCGACGTCCTCAATGGAATCTCGTCGCTGTTCCTGCTGTGCCTGGGACTGGCGATCATCTTCGGCATGATGAAGATCATCAATCTCGCCCATGGCGAGTTCATCATGCTCGGCGCCTATGCGACCGTCATTTCCGCCAATGCCGGTGTGAACATCTGGATCGCGATGTTGATCATTGCGCCCTTGTTCGTCGGCATCGTGGGCCTTGTCATCGAGCGCTGCCTGATCCGCTTCCTCTATGGCCGTCTCGTCGATTCGATGCTTGCGACCTGGGGCCTCAGCCTCTTGATCATCGGGATCATCACGACGATCTATGGCAACACCCAGCAGGGCGTGCCGACGCCGCTCGGCGGCTTCTCGATCGGCTCATATCAGTCGAGCTATTACACGTTGTTCCTCGCATTGATGGCGGCGGTCATGATGGCGATCATCTATGGCGTGATGCGCTACACCCGCTTCGGCCTGGTCGCGCGCGCCACGATGCAGAATCCGGCGATGGCGGCGACGCTCGGCGTCAACCCGGCTCGGGTCTACATGAGCACGTTCGCGCTCGGTGCGGCGGTGACCGGCCTCGCCGGCGGCCTGCTGGCGCCGGTCTCCGGCATCACCCCCGTGATGGGCGGCGCCTATGTCGCCAAGGCGTTCATGACCGTGGTCGGCGGCGGCGCCGCGATCCTCTCCGGCACGCTCTCGGCCGCGAGCCTGTTCGGCTCGGTCAACCAGATCGGCGCCTATTTCACCACGCCGGTCTATGGCGAGGTGATCGTCTTCACCACCGCGATCGTGCTGATCCGCTTGCTGCCGCAGGGCATCTCCGGGCGCTTCTTCAAGGGGAACCTGTGATGGACAAGCACCTCCGTCTTTCCGGCCAGGTGGGCGCGATCGTCCTTGCCATCGCAGCGATTGCGATCGTGCCGAGCGTGATCGAGCTGTTCGCGCTGATGCAGCTGACGCTGTTCGCTGCAATGGCGGTGCTGGCGCTCAGCCTCGCCTTCATCTGGGGCTTCGGCGGCATCCTGTCGTTCGGGCAGACCGCGTTCTTCGGGCTCGGCGGCTATGCCTATGCGATCGCGGCCATCAATTTCCAGGACTCGACGCCTGCGATCCTGGTGGCCATCGCGGTCCCGGCGACGTTCGCGGCGATCCTCGGCTATTTCATCTTCTTCGGCCGCATCTCCGACGTCTATCTCGGCGTCATCACGCTCACGGTGACCCTGATCCTGTTCAACTCGGTCAACTCGACCTCGGGCGATGCGTACAGGATCGGCAAGGCGCTGCTCGGCGGCTTCAACGGCATGCCGGCGGTGCCGACCTTCAACATGCCGTTCGATCCGTCGACCGTGCTGTCGCCGGAGCAGTCGTGGTGGACCACGGCCTATGTGCTGCTCGGCGTGTTCCTGATGCTGCGCCTGTTGCTGGCGCTACCGGCGGGTCGGATCATCGTCGCGGTGCGCGAGAACGAGGTGCGGGCCTCGCTGCTCGGCTACGACCCGCGGCTGGTGAAGTGCCTGACCTTCATCCTCGGCGGTGCGATCGCTGGGCTTGCCGGCGCGCTCTACGTCAACTGGGGCGCCTTCGTCAGTCCGACCATCTTCAGCCTGTCGCTGTCGGCGGAGATCATCATCTGGATCACGGTCGGCGGGCTCGGCACCTTGTTGGGGCCGATCATCGGCTGCGTCGTCATCGAATACATCGTCGCCTATATCGGCTCGCAGCAGCTGTTGAACTCCAACCTCGTGCTCGGCGGCGTGCTGGTGATCTTCGTGCTGCTGCTGCCGAAGGGCATGGTGCCGACCGCCCGCGATCTCGTGATGCGGCTGATGCCGGCCTCCAAGCCGAAAGCCAATGGTCCACCGGTGCAATCCGCTGCGGCGCCGCATCCTGCAGGAGCCGAATGACATGGCGGACCTCGTTCCTCTGCTCAAGGCCGAGCACCTGACGATGCGCTTCGGCGGCGTCGTCGCCAATGACGACATCACCTTCACCCTGCAGGAGATGGAGTTGCGCTGCCTGATCGGCCCGAACGGCGCCGGCAAGAGCACGTTCTTCAAGACGCTGACGGGACAACTGGTGCCAACGTCGGGCAGCATCGCGTTCCGCGGCATGCCGATCGCCGGCAAGCTGTCGCACGAGATCGCGCGCATGGGCATCGGCATCAAGACCCAGGTCCCGAACGTATTCAACGGCCTCTCGGTGCGCGAGAACATCTGGATGGCGGTGCGCCGCAAGGCGACCCCGCGCCAGCAGGGCCCGGCGGTCAATGCCGTGCTCGAGATGATCCGGCTGACCGACTACGCCGACAGCATCGTCGCGACGCTGTCGCACGGCCAGCGCCAATGGGTCGAGATCGGCATGGTGCTCGCCGCCGAGCCCGAGCTGATCCTGCTCGACGAGCCCGCCGCGGGGATGACCGACGAGGAGACCTTCCACACCGCTGCGATCATCCGCGAGATCAACCAGACCCGTGCGATCGTGGTCGTCGAGCACGACATGGAGTTCATCAAGCAGATCGCCAAGCGCGTGACGGTGTTCCACCAGGGCCGCGTGCTGGTCGAGGACACCGTGGACAAGGTGCTCGCCGACCAGCGCGTCCGCGACGTCTATCTCGGCAAGAAGGTGGCGGCATGAGTGCGCTTCTCGAAGTCAACGGGCTCAAGTCCGGCTATGGCCGGATCCCGATCCTGTTCGGCGTGGACCTGACGGTCGCCGACGGCGAATATCTCGGCATCCTCGGCCATAACGGCATGGGCAAGACCACGGCGTTGCGCACGCTGATGGGGCATCTGCCAACCACCGACGGCTCGGTGGTGTTCGCAGGCCGAGCCATCACGCATCTCAAGCCGCACGAGCGCTCGCGGCTCGGCATCGGTCTGGTGCCGCAGGGCCGGGAGATCTTTCCGGACCTTTCGGTCATGGAAAATCTGCGCATGGGGCTCGCCGCGGCTCCCAAGGAGGACCGTAGCGTCATCGATGCTGTGCTGCAGGATTTTCCGCGGCTGGTCCGCCTGCTCGACCGCCGCGGCGGCGCGCTGTCCGGCGGCGAGCAGCAATTGCTGGCGCTGGCACGCTGCCTGTGCACCAAGCCGAAGCTGATCCTGTTGGACGAACCGACCGAAGGCATCCAGCCGTCGATCATCGAGGAGATCATCGAGACGCTGCTGGCGTTGAAGTCGCGCTGGAAGATGTCTTTGATCGTGGTCGAGCAGAACCTCGAATTCATCACGTCGTTATCGGACCGCATCCTGCACATCCAGAAGGGGCGTATCACCGAGGAACTCGACCGTGAGACTCTCCTGGCCCGGGAAGGTCAGATGGTCCCGAGCTAGAGCCCGTACCGGCGCAGCTGCGCCGGCCCATTGAACTGACAATCTGCTGTCTCTGCCCAGCTTGTCCTCACAAGAAAGGATGACTCATGTCCATCAAACGCCCGAATGCCGAGGAAGTCGCCGATCTCGCCGCCAGCCTGCACATGAACATGACGGTGGAGGAGGCCGCCGAATATCTGTCGCTGATGGGCGGCATGTTCGACCAGTACGATATCATCGACGAGCTGCCGAACCCGCTGCCGCCTGTCAAATATCCGCGCACGCCGGGCGCCAAGCCGCCGCCGAAGGAGAACAAGTACAACGCCTGGGCGATCAAGACCGAGGTGAAGGGCGCGTCCAGCGGCAAGCTCGCCGGCCGGAGCGTCGTGCTGAAGGACAACGTCGCGCTCGCCGGCGTTCCCATGATGAACGGCTCGACCACGCTCGAAGGTTTCATTCCCGCCGCCGACGCCACCATCGTCTCCCGCATTCTCGATGCCGGCGGCACCATCGTCGGCAAGGCCGTCTGCGAGCACTTCTGCCTGTCCGGCGGCAGTCACACCTCCGATCCCGCGCCGGTGCACAATCCCTGGAAGATGGGCTATTCGGCCGGCGGCTCGTCGTCGGGCAGCGCCGCGCTGGTGGCGGCCGGCGAGGTCGACATGGCGATCGGCGGCGACCAGGGCGGCTCGATCCGCATTCCAGCGTCCTATTGCGGCATCTACGGCATGAAGGCGACCCACGGCCTCGTGCCTTACACCGGCGTGATGCCGATCGAATCGACGATCGACCACACCGGACCGATGACCAAGTCGGTCGCTGACAATGCGCTGCTGCTCGAAGTGCTGGCCGGCGCCGACGGTCTCGATCCCCGGCAATATGCGCCGAAGGTCTCGGCCTACACCGAGGCGCTCGGCAAGGGCGTCAAGGGTCTCAAGATCGGCGTCCTCAAGGAAGGCTTCAGCGCGCCCAACATGGAAGAGGGCGTGGTCGCCAAGGTCAAGGCTGGCGCGGAGCGCTTCGCCAAGATGGGCGCGAGCGTGTCGGAAGTCTCGATCCCCGAACACATGCATGCGCTGGCGGCGTGGAATCCGATCACGCTCGAAGGCTTCCTCGTGCAGATGATGCTCGGCAACGGCATGGGGTTCAACTGGAAGGGCCTTTACGATGTCGGTCTGCTCGATGCGCATTCCGGCTGGCGCACGCGCGCCGACGATCTGTCGGTGACGTTGAAGCTGACGATGCTGGTCGGCCAGTGGGGCCTCGAGCACTATCGCGGCCGCTACTACGCCAAGTCGCGCAACATCGCGCTCCAGGCCAAGGCGGCCTATGACGCCATGTTCGGCTCCTACGACCTGCTGCTGATGCCGACCCTGCCGTGCGTCGCCACGCCGATCCCGGCCAAGGATGCGCCGCTCGCCGAGGTGGTGCAGCGCGCCTTCGAGATGACCGCGACGACCAGCCCGTTCGACGTGACAGGTCATCCGGCGATGACCCTGCCGTGCGGCCTCTCGGACGGCCTGCCGGTTGGCCTGATGCTGATCGGCAAGGACTACGCCGAATCCACCATCTACCAGGCGGCGGCGGCGTTCGAGGCCGACGGCGACTGGAAGACCTTCTGATGATCACCATCACCGCGGTCATCAGGGCCAAGGCGGGACACGAGGCCACGATGCGCGACGCCCTCGTCGCCGTCGCGGCTCATGTCGCGGCCAACGAGCCGGAGACGATCGGGTTCTTCATCTCGCAGAGCGAGACCGAGCCCGGTCTGTTCACGACCTACGAGCGCTTCGCCGACAAGGCCGCGATGGACCGCCACAACGGCTCCGCCGCGGTGGCGACGTTCTTCGGCATCGCCAAGCCGATCCTCGACGGCGAGGTCATTCTCGTGACGTCGCAGGAGGTGTCGGCGACGCTGCGGTAGTGCGCTGGGAGGTACCAACCGTCTCCACAGTCATTCCGGGGCGATGCGACAGCATCGAACTATGGTGCGCAATTGCGCACCTGAGAATCTCGAGATCCGGGTTCAGCCCTGGCGGGCTGCCCCGGAATGACAGTGATGACGTCAACGAGAGGAAATCACGCCGATGCTCCGTTTGCACGGCATCATAGGACGCGCCGACGACAGGGCTTATGCCGGAAAACTCCACGCGCTGGAGCATCGCGGCGGCATCGAGCTGTTGTTCGTGCCGCCGGAGGACGCCGGCCGCAGGCGCTTCCGGCTGACCACCGATCGCGGCACCGACTGCGCCGTCAGCCTCGATCGCGACGAACAGCTCGTCGACGGTGCGCTGCTGCATCTCGATTCCGATCGCGCGATCATCGCCCGCTTCGGTGAGGAGCAGGTCTGGCACCTGCGCGCGCGCGATCCGGCCTGTGCGCTGAAGCTCGGCTGGCACGCCGGCAACCTGCACTGGCGCGTCCGCTTCGAAGACGATCATCTGATCGTGCTGCTCGATGCCCCGCTCGACACCTATCGCGCCCGCATCCAGCCGCTGCTCGATGCCGGCGAGGTCATGGAGCGCGATCATGTTTGACCGCGGCGAGGCGCTCGCGCTGCTGCAGCTCGGCGACAGTGCCTTTCCCGCCGGCGGCTTTGCGTTCTCCTGGGGCATCGAAGGCCTCGCGGCCGACGGCCTGCTGTCCGGTCGCGCCGACCTCGACGGCGTTATTGCCGATCACCTCGCGCAGCGCTGGGCTAGCATGGATCGCATCCTGCTCCGCCGCGCCTGGCACGCCGATGACATTGCCGCGATCGCCGCCGTGGATCGCCTCGCCGAGGCGACGACGCCGTCGGCCGAGATGCGCGAGGGCTCGCGGCGCGCGGGCAGGGCGGTGCTCGGCGTCTGGGTCAAGCTCGCCGGTCCGTTATCTCAGGCGTACCGTGCCCGCGTTTCTGCCGATGCGCGGCTCGGACATCTGCCGGTGGTACAAGCCATCACCGGCCGCGATGCCGGCCTTGGCCTCGACGCGGCCGAACTGGTCTCCGGCTGGACCCTCGTCGCCGGCCTCGTCAGCGCCGCCGTGCGGCTCGGCCTGATCGGCCACATTGAGTCGCAGCGCAGCCTCGCGCTTGCCCGCGCACGGCTCGCTGATCTGCTCCACGACACACCCGACGACGACGCGATGCCGTCGAGCTTCACGCCCTTCATCGACATCGCCGTGTCGCGCGGTCCGCTGCGGCACGTGCGCATGTTCACGACCTGACCAGAGGTGCCGCGCCATGATGAACCTGTCGCCGACCGAGATGGATCGTCTCGTGATCTTCAACGCCGCGCAGATGGCGCGGCGCAACCGCTTGCTCGGCATCAGGCTCAGCCATCCGGAGGCGGTGGCCTACATCACCGACGAGGTGATGACCGCGGCACGCCGCAATTTGCCCTATGCCGAGATCCGCGACATGGCGGGACGGCTGCTCACGACCGACGACGTCGAGCCCGGCGTCGCCCAGATGATCCCGATGCTCTATGTCGAGCTGATGTTTGCCGAGGGCACCAAGGTGATGGCGCTGTTCGAGCCGATCCAGCCGGCCGACGGCACTGCGGGTGACGAGTTCGTGCCCGGCGAAATCATTGCGGGCGGCGACGACATCGCGATGTTCACTGAGCTGCCGGCGGTCACGCTCGACGTCGTCAACACCGGCGACCGGGACATCCAGGTGCGCAGCCACACCCATTTCTTCGAGGTCAACCGCGCACTGTTGTTCGATCGTGCCGCCGCCTGGGGCATGAAGATTGATCGTCCGGCTGGACTCGGCGTCCGCTTCGAGCCGGGCGTCACCAAATCGGTACGCCTCGTGCCGATCACCGGCGACCGGATCGTGCGCGGCCAGGCCGGACTCGTCAACGGCCCGCTCGACGCGGCCGGCGCGCGCGAGACCGGGCTGAAACTCGCGCAGTCGCGCGGCTATCTGGGAGCTTGAACTCATGGCCACGCTGACCCGCCGCGCCTATGCCGAGCTGTATGGCCCCACCAAGGGCGATCTCATCCGGCTCGCCGACACCAGCCTGCTCGCCGAGATCGAGCACGACTACACGACCTACGGCCATGAGCTGCTGGTCGGCGCCGGCAAGAACCTGCGCGACGGCGAGGCCATCGCCGGCCACCGCACGTCGTCCCACAAGATCCTCGACGTCGTCATCAAGAACGCCACCATCGTCGACGCCGTCGCCGGCATCGTGAAGGCCGACATCGGCATCCGCGACGGCCGCATCGTCGGCATCGGCAAGGCTGGCAATCCCGACGTCATGCCGGGCGTGCATCCGGACATGGTTGTGGGCCACACCACAGCGCCGATCGCCGGCGGGCCTTTCATCGTCACGTCAGGCGCGATCGAAAGCCACGCGCATCTGATCTCGCCGGAACAGTCGGACCATGCGCTGGCCGGCGGCACCACGACGATGATCGGCAACGGCTCCGGGCCGGTGTTCGATGTCGGCTCCGGCTCGGGGCCGAATTTCGGGCACTTCCTGAAATCGATCGAGTTCTCGCCGCTGAACTACGCGCTGTTCGGCCGCGGCGGCTCCAACCCCGAAGCGGTCGAGGAGGCGGTCGCGGCCGGCGGCATGTCGGTCAAGATCCACGAGGACTTTGGCGCCGCGCCCGACGTCATCGACAAGAGCCTGATCGCCGCCGACCGCAACGACTTCGCCGTGCATCTGCACACCGACTCGATCAACGAATACGGCTTCTGCGAGGACACGATGGCGGCGGTCGACGGCCGCACCATCCACATGTACCACGTCGAGGGTGCCGGCGGCGGCCATGCACCCGATCTGCTCAAGGTGGTGTCCTGGCCCAACGTGATCCCGTCCTCCACCAATCCGACCAATCCCTACACCTCCTACGGCATGGAGGAGGGCGTGCCGATGACGATGATCTGTCATCAGCTCAACTACAACGCGCCCGAAGACGTCATGTTCGGCGAGGCGCGGGTGCGGGCGCAGTCGATGGCGGCCGAGGATTTCCTGCACGACATGGGCGCGATCTCGATCTTCGGCACGGACACCCAGGGCATGGGCCGGCTCGCCGAGAACGTCGCCAAATGCTGGCAGCTCGCCAGCGTGATGAAGGACCGCATCGGCCGGCTGCCGGAGGAGACGACCGCGCGCGCCGACAATGAGCGCATCAAGCGCTACGTCGCCAAGCTCACCATCAATCCCGCTGTTGCCGTCGGCATCGATCATGTCGTCGGCTCGATCGAGGTCGGCAAGATGGCCGATCTCGTGCTGTGGCCGCGCGCCTCGTTCGGCCTCAAGCCCTACATGGTGATCAAGAACGGCTTCCCTGTCTGGGCCGCGATGGGCGACGGCAATGGCAGTCTGGGTCTCTCCGAGCCGATGATCCAGAAGCGGATGTGGGGTGCGCTCGGCGCAGCGCCACAGCGGCTCGGCGTCAACTTCATGTCGAAGCTCGCGGTCGACGCCGGCATCCGCGCCAAGCTTGGGCTCGGCCGTGAGACCGTGCAGATCAAGAACGTGCGCCGGCTGCGCAAGACCGACATGGTCCGCAACGCGGCGATGCCGCATGTCGAGGTCGATCCGCAGACCTTCGAGGTCCGTGCCGACGGCAGGCTGCTGATGTGCCCGCCTGCGACGACCGTGCCGCTCGCGAGGAGGTTCATGCTGCGATGAACCGTCTCGCTCTCACCCGCACCGATGCGCCGATGACCGCCGCGCGCGTCGGCATCGGCGGCCCGGTCGGCTCCGGCAAGACCGCTCTGGTCGAGCGCCTGATCCCGGCGCTGCAGGCGCGCGGCATCGACATCGCGGTCATCACCAACGATCTCGTCACCGCCGAGGATGCCGAGCGCGTCCGCCGCTCGGGATTGATCGACCCGGCGCGCGTGTCGGCGGTCGAAGCCGGCGCCTGTCCGCACGCCGTGATCCGCGAAGACCCGACGCTCAACATCGAGGCCGCCGACGAATTGGAGCGGCGCTTTCCCGGCGTTGAGCTGATCCTGCTGGAGAGCGGCGGCGACAATCTCGCCTCGACCTTCTCGCGCGACCTCACCGATTTCTGGATGTTCGTGATCGACGTCGCCGGCGGCGACGACATCCCGCGCAAGCGCGGCCCCGGCGTGATCCGCGCCGATCTGCTCGTCATCAACAAGGTCGATCTCGCCCCGCATGTCGGCGTCGATCTCGATCGCATGCGGCGCGAAGCGGCCGAGGTGCGCGGCGGCCGTCCGGTGCTCTTGACCAACTGCCGACGCGGCGAGGGTATTGATGCGATCGTCGATCTGCTCGAGCGCGAGGTGCTGTTCCGCAAGTGAGCGCTTCAGCCCCAGAGCCGCCGCGGCTCGATCTCTCCTTCGTTCGCCGCGGCGGCCGCACCATGATCGACCGCCGGCTGTTCGCGTGGCCGTTCGTGCTGACACGCAGCTTCCACACCGATGCTGCGCGGCCGGACCTGCTCAGCGTGATCCTGCAGACCGGCAGTGGCGCGGTGCATGGCGAGGACCGGTTGATGCAGCGCTTCACGCTCCATGCGGGTGCAGCCGTTTGCGTGACCACGCAGGGCGCCACCTCAGTCCATCGCGCCGAGCCGGGCGCACGTGCCATGGAGCAGGTGCTGCTCCGGGTCGAGACCGGCGCCAGGCTCGATTATCGGCCGGAGCCGCGTATTCTGTTTCCCGGGGCTGCCTTGTGCCAGGTGCTCGAACTGCACTGCGCCGCCGATGCTTTGGCCCTCGTGACCGACGCCTTCACGATGCATGACCCGGTCGGGCAGGGGCGCTTGTTCCGCGAGCTCGACTCCGCGCTCGTCGTGCGCCGGACGGGCGAGGCGCCGCTCCTCATCGACCGCATGCAGCTGCGCGATCCTGATGTCGCCGTCTTCAACGGTCATCGCGCGTTCGGCTCGGCCGTGCTGATGCTGCCGCTGACGAACGATCTCACCGCGCTTCGCCAGCGTCTCGCCGATGCGCTGTCCTGCATCGACGGCCTCTACGCCGCGGCAAGCCTGCTGCCGGAGAGCGCCGGTCTCGGCGTGCGCCTCGCGGGCCGCCAGATGCGCCAGCTGCGCACCGGATTCGACGCGATCGCCGCGATCTATCGCGAGGCTCAGGCCCCGAGCGCGCCTGCGACGGCTCGGCCGACCGCTGCGTGAACCGCGTTGCGCTTGTCGTCGCTGGCCTTGGTCTCGGTGAGATAGCTGCTCACGACGACCGGCACGCGCCCTGTCGGCCAGATCACGGCGACATCGTTGCTGCTGCCGCGCTCGCCCGCGCCGGTCTTGTCGCCGATGCGCCATTCGCCGGGCAGGCCGGCGCGCAGCTTGGCGCCACCGGTCTTGCAGGCGATCAGCCAGCCATTCAGGATGTCGCGCGATGCCGCCGACAGCGCCGTGCCGGTCGTCAGCTTCGCCAAGGTCTGCGCCATCGCCGCGGGCGTCGTGGTGTCCCTGGGATCGCCGGGCACGCTTTCATTGAGCGCAGGCTCGATGCGGTCGAGCCGGGTGATGGCGTCGCCGAAGCCGCGGATGGCGCGGGTCAGGCCGGCGGGGCCGCCGAGGCTCGCCAGCAGCAGATTCGCCGCCGTGTTGTCGCTGAGCGTCACGGTCGCCTCGCACAATTCGCCGACCGACAGGCCCGACGTCCCCACATAGGCCTTGGTGACCGGCGCGTAGGACAGGATGTCTCCTTGCGCGATGGGAATGCGGCGCGAGAGCTGCTCGGTGCCGGCATCGACCTTGGTGAGGATCGCGCCCGCCAGCAGCGCCTTGAAGGTGCTGCACATCGGGAAACGCTCGTCGAGCCGATGGCCGCTGAGCGCCCCGCTCGCGGTGTCCAGCAGCGCCACGCCGAGTCGCCCGCCGCTGTCGGCTTCGATGCCGGCGATGGTGGCCTGCAGGTCGGCGGCAAGCACCGGCTTCGCCGCCAGCAGCGGCACGATTGCGAGCGGAAACAATTGCCGCCGTGTGTAGATTGTCATGGACCGTCCTCGAGTTACGCCGTCTCGAGATCGAAATCGGCCCACACCGGCACGTGATCCGACGGCTTCTCCCAGGCCCTGACATAGCTGTCGATGCCGACCTCGACCAGCCGGTCGCTGGCCTGCGGCGACAACAGCAGGTGATCGATCCGGATCCCCGCGTTCTTCTGCCAGGCGCCGGCCTGATAGTCCCAGAACGTGTACTGCCCCGGCGCATCGGTGACGGCGCGCAGCGCGTCGGTGAGCCCGAGGCCGAGCAGCGACTGGAAGCTCTCGCGCGTCTCCGGGCGAAACAGCGCGTCCTCGACCCAGGCCTCGGGGTTGGAGACGTCGGCGGCAGCGGGGATCACGTTGAAGTCACCTGCGAGGATCAGCGGCTCCTCGGTCTTCAGCCGCTCACGCGCGTAGTCACGAAGCCGCGACATCCATTTGAGCTTGTAGGGATATTTTTCCGTGTTCGGCGGGTTGCCGTTGGGCAGATAGAGGCAGGCGATGCGCACCACGCCGTGCTTGAGACTGACCACGCCCTCCAGGAAGCGCGCATGCACGTCCTCGGCATCGCCGTCGAGCCCGGACTTGGTTTCGTCGAACGGCAGCTTCGACAACAGCGCGACGCCGTTGAAGGTCTTCTGGCCGTGCGTCACCACGTTGTAGCCGAGCGCCTCGATCTCGAGCCTTGGGAATGCGTCGTCCGTGCACTTGATCTCCTGCAGGCAGACGATGTCCGGGGAGCATTCCTTGAGCCAGGTCAGGAGGTGATCGATCCGCTGCCGGACCGAATTGACGTTCCAAGTGGCGATACGCATTGGCTTGAGGTTCCCGGGGGGAAGGAGAAACGGCCCCGGTTAGATCAAGCCGCGACCACTCCGGTCAAGGCGGATGGCGTGGGAATCACAGGCGGGCGCAACATTCCGCAGGTGGCGCTGAACTGGCTGCTGCAGCGCCCGACGGTCGCGACCATCATCGTCGGCGCCCGCGACGAGAGCCAGCTGATCGAGAATATCGGCGCGGTCGGCTGGAGCCTGACGGCGGAGCAGGTGGCCACGCTCGACGCCGCGAACGACACGCCGGCGGCCTATCCGGTCTGGCATCGGCGCGGCTTCCCGATGCTGAACGAGCGTCGCTAGTCCAGGATGAGCGGAACTGCTGTGGATCATCAGCCTGAGGCCTCGTGCCTGCAGTGCCGATCCATTTGACGACGACGCCGGACGGGACGTAAAATTAGGTTCGATCGTCACGTGGCCGCGCTTCGGTCATTCTGGAGCCGCCACAACGGGGGGCATCGACCCCGGACTGATCGGCGGTTGAGCCTCACGACTGTGCCGGACCCGCAGTCTTCAATGTGACGATGTTTGGCTCACTAAGTCGTCCCGGCGGACCGCATCAGATTTTCGTTGAAGAGAGAACCTCTCGCTCCTCACCCTGAGGAGCCCGCCGCGGACGGGCGTCTCGAAGGGCGAGGCCAACGCTGCGGCCTCATGGTTCGAGACGGCGCTGCGCGCCTCCTCACCATGAGGGTAAGCAGCGGCGGCTTGAAGGACACTGGCCACCCGCGCGATCAGATCGTCCACCCCTCCGCCGGATACGCCAGCCCATCGCTTGGCACTATCTCCGCGCCCAGCCCATTGCGAAACCGGCTGGCGTAGAATGCCAGCGGCAGGCCGTCCTGGTGGCGGCACCAGCGGACCTCGCCGATGAACAGCGTGTGGTCGGCGATCTCGACCGTGTTCACGACCTCGCAGCCGAATTGCGCAATGGCCGCCGGCAGCAGGAAGAAGCCGTCACGCGCGTCCAAGGCAGGCGCGCCCTGTGCGAGGGTCGCGCCGGCGAAATGCCGGCCGATCGCGACATCATCGGCCGCGAGCACATTCACCGCATAGCGGCCGGACGCGCTCACCGCCTGCCAGGTGCGGCCGCGCTTGAGCGAGACCAGCACCGTCGGCGGCTGCGTCGAGACCGTGGTGAAACTGTTGGCGGTCATGCCGACCGGCGCGCCGTCGCCATCGCTGCTGGTGACGACGGTCACGCCGGTGGAGAACCGCGACGCGGCTGCGCGAAAACCCACGGCATCCGGATGATGGCTCATCGGCCGCTCTCCGTCATCACGCCTCACGCCGCGAGCCGCGTCCGCTCGTCGATCCAGGCATGAATGCGCCGGTCGCTCGCCAGCCGGTCCCACTGCCGCTCCGGGTAGTTGAAATTGTCGGTGAACTCGTCGCAGAGCCCGCGATCCTGCGCCATGGTGAAGATCAGCCGGCCCATCGCCTCCGACGGCGGCTGCAGCATCAGGTTGGTCCAGCGCGCCGCGGCGAGCACGCGGTTCTCGCGCGCGCGATCGACCGTCTCGACGAAGCGGTCGTCGAACGCCACCGCCTCGGTGATCGCCTTGCCGAGTTCGAACGCGGCATAGGAGGCCATGTTGGCACCCTGGCCCATCATCGGATCGACCACGGAGTGCACGTCGCCGAGCGCAATCGCGATCTTGCCGTCGTCGAAGCTGACCGAGGAGCGCCGCACGGTCGGCACCACGGCGCCCTGCAAGAGGTCCAGCGGCTGCAGATCGAAGCGGTGCGTGTCGATCCGGTTGTAGGTGTGCGGATGGTGCTTCTCCAGCTTGTCGAGCAGCGTCTGCCGGAAGGCTGAGGGATCGGCGTCGTAGTTGAGCGACACCAGCTCGGCCATGTCACCGCCGGGAATGTTCTCCATCAGCAGCGCCGTCTTCATGCCGCCGAAGGTGAGCGTCGGAATCACGATCATCTCGCCATGGCCCGGAGAGACCGACAGCGTCACGCCGCGCGGATCGTCGCCCTCGGGGCTGCCGTGGTCGACGCCGTCATAGAGGCCGACGCAGAGCAGGCGCTGCGGCTGGTTGTAGGGCGACAGCTCCGGCCGGTGGCTGAACATCCGCCCCAGCGCGCCCTTGCCGGTCGAGACCACCAGCAGGTCGAAGCGCGCCACCAGCGCCGGAATGTCGTCGTCCTGGATGCTGGCATATTCGATCGCGCCGCCGCGGTCCTCGAAATCCTTCATCAGCGCCGGCAGGTAGATCCGGTAGTCGACCGCGCGGCTCGGCTGCTTGAAGGCCCCGCGAAAGAGCAGGGGGCTGCCGGGGAAATTGAAGTAGTGATCGTGGTGGTGATAGACGAATTCGGGACTGTCCCAGTGGTTCACGCCGAGCTCGTTCTCGCGCGCCACGGTGATGCCGTGATGGGCCACCGTGTTCATCAACCGCGTTGCAGCATACTGTTCCGGCTCGCGGTCGGTCAGAACCGTGGCCTGGATGCCTTTCTTCTGCAGATACAGCGCCAGGTGCAGCCCGCCGATGCCGGCCCCGACGATGCCAATCGACTTCTCCATGGTCTCCCTCCGTTTGATTTTTTGAGAGGCTAGACCGGCCCGCCTCCTGACGTATACGGAATGACGAGAATAAAACTCATTCCGGGGAGGAATGGATGGACCGGATCGACGCGCTGCAGACCTTCATCCGCGTCATGGAAGCCGGCAGCTTCACCCAGGCCGCGGCCGATCTGGGCCTGGGACAGCCGGCGATCACCAAGCGCATCGCGCTATTGGAGGAGCAGTTCGGCTGTCGCCTGTTCGTCCGCACCACGCGCAAGCTCCGGCCGACCGCCGAGGCCGATCGCGTCCTCAAGCTCGCCAAGGACATCGTCAGCTTGTTCGAGAGCGCGGGCATGCCGTCGCCGAAGCGCGTCGGCGCGCCCTCGGGCACCTTGCGGATGACGGTGCCGACCTCGTTCGGCCGCCATTTCTTCAGCGACGTCTTCGCCGAATATGGCCGCCGTTATCCCGAGGTGCGGCTCGACATCCGCTTCACCGAGCAGTTCGTCGACCTCGTGGAGACCGGGACGGAGCTCGCCATCCGCATCGGCGTGCTCAGCTCCAGCTCGCTGGTCGCGCGCCGCGTCGGCACGGTCAAGCGGCTGCTGGTTGCGGCGCCATCGCTGCTCGCAAGACACCGCCCGCCGCGGTTGCCCAATGATCTGCGCCAGCTCCCCTGCGTGACCTATTCGCGGCTGTCGCCGAAGAACGAGTGGAGCCTCGAATCCGAAACCGGCCGCCACGTCGTCGGCATCACGCCCTCGCTCACCTGCGACGACGCCGACATCATGACCCTGGCGGCGCTGGAAGGCCTCGGCGCCGCCGTGCTGCCGGACTGGTGCGCGGTTCAACACATTGCGTCAGGCAGGCTCATCCATCTGCTACCCGACTACGACGTTCCGTCGCTGCCGCTTCACGTCGTCTATCCCGACCCGCAATGGATGTCGCACCGCGCCCGCCTGTTCCGCGACCTGATCATCGAGCGCGCGGATGTGTTCGCGATCGGGGCGCTGCAGTGAGGGAATTTTCGCAACCACCAAGGGAGCAGTGCCCTCGCGACAAACGCGACTGTCTTCGCCCGGCTCGACCGGGTGATCCAGTGCGCCGAGGCGGTTGTGGCGATACCGATGGACCGCGGCGTACTGGATGCCCGCCTGCGGGGGCATGACGGGGAGGATGTGGCTGCATGGGAGCTGAAGACGCGCAGCGACGCCTCAGCGTCGTGAGCGCCGAGGCCACCGCCTCCGCTGCAGTATAGACGGAGCGAGGAGGCGCCGCGCTTTAGTCCATCCGGCGTCTCCACCGTCGTTGCGAGCGAAGCGAAGCAATCCAGGGCCGCCAAGGACTCTGGGTTGCTTCGCTTCGCTCGCAATGACGAGGATGCTAGAGTTCTACCTCAAGCGACTGAAGAGAGACGGGACTGCGAGGGGGCGACAATGCGGCTGGCTGTGATTTCCGACGTGCATGGCAATCTGCCGGCGCTGGAGGCGGTGTTCGCGGACATCAAGATGCGCGGTGTCGACGCCACGGTCAATCTTGGCGACTGCGTGACCAGCCCGCTGTGGCCGCGGGAGACGTTCGATCTGCTGCAATCCGTGACGCTGCCCACGGTGCGCGGCAATCATGACCGCTGGATCGAGGAATGGCCGGAGGAGAAGTTGTCGCCGGCCGGCCGCTTCGCGCAGGTCGCGCTGACCGCTGAACAGCGCCGTGTGTTGCATGCCCTGCCGGCGCGGATCGCGCTGGAGCATGGCATCCTCGCTGTGCATGGCACGCCAGACGATGACTGTGCCCTCCTGCTCGAAGAGATGCTGGACGATGGCCGCTACGTCCCGGCGCGTCGCGACGTGCTCATCTCACGGCTCACCAACATCGGCGGCGCCACGCTGGTGCTGTGCGGCCACAGCCATCGGCAGGCGGTGGTGCAGGTGCCCCGTGGGCCGCTGGTGATCAACCCCGGCAGCGTCGGCTGCCCGGTGTTCGGCGACATCCCGATCGCAGCCCAGCTCGAACATCGCTCGCCGCACGCGCGCTATGCGGTTCTGACCGAGCGACGCGGACATTGGCAGGCCGAGCTGCTGGCGCTGACCTATGACTGGGATCACGCGGCGGCGCGTGCCGCCGAAAACGGTTTTCCGCATTGGGCCAGTGCCTACGCCTCCGGCGCGGTGCTGTGAGGGATCAGCGAACAACGACGTGGTGATTGCGATCCCGCGTGCACGTCGGGCAAATCGATCCACCGCATGACCCATGTTGGCGATGCCAATTGGGCGCAGCCGGCGTCGAATAGCGTGCGCCGAGAGATTGATTTCACGAGCGCCTTCAAGCTGATTTGCCCTGTCCAGTCCCGGTGCGAAAAATATCGTGGTTTCGCTTTTGCAGAATTCATGCTCCTATGTCGCCGTCCCGCCCCGGCACGAGGGGCGTATCGCGATCGTCACGACACGCGGGGTGGGATGCGATGGGCGTCGTGGGCCGCAGCATGGCGTGATGCCGTGCGGACGAACGGCACAGGGCGCACGCCGAAATCGCATGGTCCTGGTCTCCCGACGTGTAGCGCGCAATTTCAAATGTCACCCCGCGCAGGTTCAAATGTCACCCCGGAAACCGGGCCGGCGACCGGGTTCCATTCCGGGAAATGTCGACTCCCCACTGGTTGTGATGGTAAACTCAATCGCCTTACTGGCGATTGCCGGTTGGCTTGGCTGGGGGGCCATCCGAAATGCACGGCACTGAGAGACGCGGCGCGGCCGACAGCGGCATCGCGGCCCATGCGACCGAGTATCGACCGGACATAGACGGCCTGCGCGCCGTCGCCGTGTTGTCCGTGGTCATCTTTCACGCCTTTCCACAAACGCTCCGCAGCGGATTCGTCGGCGTCGACATCTTCTTTGTGATCTCGGGGTACCTGATCACGAAGATCATCCTGAGCGATCTCGCCGCCGAACGCTTCACGTTGCTGAACTTCTATGCCCGCCGTGTGCGCCGCATATTCCCGGCTTTGATCGTCGTGCTCTCCTTCTGCCTCGTCGCCGGCGCCTTTGTGCTCTGGGCGGATGACTTCGCGCGGCTTGGCAAGCACACCGCCGCCGGCGCTGGGTTCATCGCCAACCTCGCACTCTGGCAGGAAGCAAGCTATTTCGATGTTGCCTCCGACACCAAGGTCCTGCTGCACCTGTGGTCGCTCGGCGTCGAGGAACAGTTCTACCTTGTCTGGCCAGCGCTCATGCTGCTCGCCTGGTACGTCCGCCTCAACCGCTTCGTGCTGATCGCGGCCATCCTTGTGGGATCCCTTGCCTACGGAATCAAGGCGACCTCCACGGACCCGGTTGCCGCGTTTTACTCGCCGGTATCTCGGCTGTGGGAGCTCGCTGCAGGCGCGAGCCTCGCAAACCTGACACTGTTTGCCCCACGCGCCGCGGTCTGGACCGAGCGCATGATCGCCAGGGGCCTCGCTGCCATCCTTTTTGAACCCGGCGTTGATCCCGAGCGCGCCTATCGCCACGTGCTGTCGACCCTGGGCATGGCCCTGGTCCTCGTCTCGACCGTCGTGTTGACCCGTCGACATGAGTTTCCCGGCTGGTGGGCTCTGTTGCCGGTGACCGGCGCCTATCTTCTCATTCTCGCCGGCCCAGCCGCCTGGCTCAATCGCTGGGTTTTGTCCAGCTCCGCCATGGTCTGGATTGGATTGATCAGCTATCCGCTCTACCTCTGGCACTGGCCGCTGCTGACCTTCGCGCGGATCCACTACGGCAGCGTTCCACCGCCGCCGCAGGTGCTGGTTGCGATCATCGGTGCATCGATCGCGTTGGCCTGGCTGACCTACCACTTCGTGGAAAAGCCGCTCCGGTTCGGCAAGGCGAGGAGAGCGCTGGTGCCCGCGCTTTTGACCGCCATGATTGCGATCGGCGTCTTCGGGGTTGTGAGTGTTGCCAGCAACGGCTTTCCGGGCCGCCTCGACCAAGACAAGGCCGCCTATGCTGCCTATTTCGATGTCGGGTCGCCACGCCTCCAATCGGAGTACATCAAATACATCTCGCAGGACCAATGCAATTTTTACGCATGGGACGCCAAGATCCCAACCATCGCGCCACGTGCTGCTATCGATCCGAGCTGCTACACGCGGCATTCCGATCAGACCGTCATGATCATCGGCGACTCCAATGCGTCCGACCTCTACTATGGCCTCCGAGAAGTTCTTCCGAAGAACATCTCCCTTCTCCTGATCTGGAGTTCTGGCTGCCAAGTGAGCGAGGTGATCGAGCGCATCACCGATACCCACCACTGTCATATGGCGAACTACTTCGCGCTGCAACGTATCAAGGCAGATCCCCCAAAGGTTCTGCTGCTGTCGTCGAACAACTCGTTCGACATCGCCTACATTCGCCGGTTTGCCAGGACCGTAAAGGGCTACGGCGTCAAGCATGTGCTCGTCCTCGGACAGCGACCGCACTGGAAGCCGTTCCTCTACAAGGTTGTGCTCGACAACTATTGGCCCAACGTTCCTCGCTATATCCAAGGCCACCTCGACGACGAACTCATGACCTTCACGAAGACGTTCCAGTCGCAACTGCAGCCCGATGAGCCATTCGAATTCGTCGACGAGATGAAGCCGTTCTGCAACTCGGAAGGCTGCATGAGCTACCTCGGCAACGATCCGAAGGAGGGCCTGATCACTGCGGACACCGTGCACTTACGGCCCCACGCCTCGGTTTGGCTTGCGCGCCGACAGCTTGCTCCATTGATCGCGGAGCGCATTGAGAAGTGAGCCAAACTAGTACGCATAGGCGCCCCTGGTACTGCCGACTGTGATGCCAGCAGGGAGCGCCGTGCTATTGTAGTTAAAGGAATGACCTTTATCGACGATGATGTTTCCTGGCGTCCCCCAGGCCGCAGCATTGCCCGTGATCGCCGATCCGACTGTTGTGAACCCTGGCCCATATAGTTCCATGAAGTTCGTGATGGCGAGAGCGCCGGACGGCTGCATGCCGGGGCCCAGCGATATCTGCCCACCGCGATCAGTCCGAATGACGTTCTTGAACGTGTTGGTGAACGTCAGGGTGTTGAAGATGGCGAAGATGCAGGCGCCGTTGTCGAGGTAAACGCCGACATCGTTCGCGCCACCGCCCTGAATCGTCACCCCCGAAAAGGTGTCGATGAGCCCATTGCCGTGCATCTTGAGAACAGCTTTCCCAAACGTGTTGTTTTGGGACAAAAGGTACATGTCCTGAATGATCAGCTCGGCGTTGTCGCCAACTGACACCAGATCGGTGCCGTTCGAGCCGAGCATGGTCGCTTGCCCGCCGTTCCCCTTGAGGTAGACGACATTCGAGCCGACCGGTTGTCCTCCCAAGCTGAGGGACTGAACGAACGTCTGACCGCCAGTCGGATAGATCGTGGCGCTGCTGCCGGCCATATCCAGACCGTACCAAATGAATGACGCAGCGTCTTGGAGTTGTGAGAATGCGCCAGCCCCCGTCGCTAAGCCATCCACCGTGCCGAGAGCACCGCCGCCGCTGTCGACGCAGGCAAAGACATTTCCTTGCACCCACCGCTGCTTCTTCGGTGACCAGTCCCACGTCGGTCCGGATCCATCGTCAGCGACGAAGACGAGCACATTTTGACCCGGATAAAGAATGAACTTCGTGCCGTTCAGATTGATCCGCTTGCCGCGCCCGGTACCGATCCCGGAATAGGTATCGGTGTTGCGGATCATGACTGAGAAATAGGACGGGTAGTTCGACGCAGCACCGAACGTCAGCTCGAAGAACGCGTTGTTTCCGACATGCAATGTCGACCCAGCGTCGCCCGTGACGACAGGAGAAGCGGCCGTTTTACCCGGCGTCTGTCTGTTACGCCATCCGGCGGCTCCCGGACCGAGCGCGGCGGAATCGATCGAAATGACCCGCCACACGCCGTCGCCGAGTGGCAGCAGCCAGCAGGAATCGCCCGGCGAGAAGGTGTAGCTCTGCCCGCCCGGCATCAGAAGCTTGGAGGAGTGAACGAAGGTCGGGCTGCCGATAATGTACAGATGAATCGGCGGGCCCTTGGGCCAGCTCGGCAGGCCGCGCAAGGTGCCGTTTCCGTCGACCCAATAGGCGTCCCCGAGCGCGTGGATCGCCAGCTCAAGCGTTGACGCGAGAGTGCCGCCCCAGCGATGCAGGGGCTGCGGGTTCGAAGCGAAGGGAAGCGATCCTGCTCTGTTGGTCATCCGAGGTTTCCGCCAAAGCCGAAGATGTTGAACGTGTTCCCGGCGTGGGTGCCGACCAGAACCGACCAGGTCTGGTCAGGAAGGGTCAACCCTTCCTGCAGGGTCCATTCATCCTCGAACCCTCGGACGGTGCCGGTAGGCGCTGTCGCTTTGACTTCCCTCTCCTTGATGAGGTGCTTGGTAGATCCCGCGCTGTTCGCCAGGAAAAAGCGGATCATGCCGTCGGCGACGGTGCCGACACCCTGGATCCTGATCTTGTCGATCCGCGAGCCAGGCGCGGCGTTGCCGCTGGCCAGTGACAGCAGCGTGCCGGTCCCGTCGAGGTTGGTATTGGCCGCGACGATCTGGACGCGCCAGATCTGCGGGGTGACGATAAAGAGAGGTTGACCCATTTGAAGCGCTCCTTAAACGCAAGTTGACCACTGGGTGAAGGCGCCACCGCCTCCGCCGGATCCGCTCGACACGCCGGCAATGGCGGCGTCGAGATCGGCCTTTGAAGCCTGCGCAAATCCGCCGACCGTGACTCCGTCATGCAGATAGAGGCGCTTGTTCGTCATGTCTGGAGTGAGCTCCCCCGGCGCGCCGGTGAAGGCCGCGATGCCGGCCGCGCTATTGCGGCGAAGCTGAAGCTGTGTTGCTGTCGTCATGCTGCCTCTCCCAGGTCGACGATTTGAAGAACGAGATCGGAGGTCGAGCCGAGGTCACCGACGGCCGCCGTACCTCCGATGTAGTTGGGGCCAGCCCAATCGCCCGATGCGTTCGAGGCCTTGATCCAGAGGCGGAACGGCAGGATATCGGTCTGCAGGTACTTGAAGTCCTTCGGCTGTCCGTCATAGGCGGCGCGCTGCGCGAACGTGCCCGTGGTGTCAGGCTGCACGCCCTGACCGTGGACGCCCTGAATGCCTTGCACGCCCTGCGGCCCTTGCGGAATCTCGAACACCAGACTCGCGTCCGTGGCAGTGCCGACATTGGTGACCCTCGCGGGCGACCCGGCCGGGAGCGTGGTCGTCGAGCTGACGGTGATCGTCGCGGCGGTGCCGGGCTCGCCCTTCGGACCGGGATTGCCCTGCTCGCCCTTCGCGGCGACCAGGTCCCAATACGACGGATTGGACTCCGGCGGCTTGTTGGTGCTGGGCGATTTGGCGATGTAGCTGGAGCCGAGCCGCGACACCGTATCGCTGACGACGTAGCTGGTCGGAGGACTCCATTCGCCGCGGTTGGTGCTCGTGCCTGCCGGATTGCCCTGCGGCTCCCAGACGCCGCCAGACTTGAACCACAACTGCCATAGCCCGGTGTTGGTCTTGAGTGCATATTGGCCGTCATCGCCGAGCGAAGGATCGGGCGCCGATCCCGCCACGAAGTAGAACGTGCCCATGCCATTGAGCAGGGCGACCAGCCTCTCGACATCCGCGTTGAGCTGCGTCGTGTTGCGCGAGCCCGGCAGCTTCCAGATCGTGTAGCTCGCGCTGCTGACTGGGCCGCCGCCCCATGGCGGGATCGACAGATGCGTATCGTCCACGACGCCGGTGATGATCGATTGGAAATGCCCGACCTGAAGCACGTCGCCGGGCAGCACGTTGGTCGCCCAGAGCGTCGTGGCACCTGTTGCGGTGGTGCCGTCGGCATCGATCGCTACCGTTCCTGTTGCGTAGCTCGAAAGTGTCATCAGTCCGGTCCTATCGTCGGAAATCAGTGATGTAGACCTGTCCTGGCAGCAGGGTGAAACGCGCACCCGTGTTGCCGACCCGCATCCGGAACGAGTGAGCACCGTCCGCCAAGCTGGACTGCGTCCATCGGATCGAGATCGGGAGATACAATTCGAACAACGGTGAGCCCCCTCCAAATGGATTTAGCATGTGTATCCACGTCCATGACTTCACCACCGATCCGTCGATCAAGAGGTCGATCCGGGAAAATGGCCGGCTGCCCCCGTAGTTAAATGATGCGTTCGACCAATCGGCCTCGAACGACACCGTCGCTTTCCCGGACCTGATGACGACGCTCACATTGAGGAAGTCGCTGAAGTCGTCGACCTTTCCTGGCGTCGCGAGCACCTGAGTGTTGCTGACCGCGCCCGCGATGATGTTGTCAATGCCAACACCATTGATTGCCAGCTCTCTCGTTCCGATTGACCCGGCTTCGATCGCGCGGACGTTGAACGTGCCGTCGAGGAACATGTTGGCGCGGATGCCAATCGCCGGCGCACCATTGATCGTGCCTACGGTAAACACCGGGAGCGGCTCGTTGCCGTTATAGCCGGGCAAGCTGATCTGGAATTTGTCGACGCGAAAGTTGCAGGCGCCGAAGCCAGCGCCGCCGTTGAACAAGTCGAAGCCGATCGCTGCGCCATCGACCGTCAGCGTCATTCCCCAGCGTGCCGCGGCCCAGCCTTCGACTGTGGCGATGGCCTGTGCCGTTTCGAGGATCGATGCATCGACGTCGCCGAAGCGTGCTGTGACTTCCGTCGACAGCGCCGCGACTGCCGTGTTGGCGTCGACCGCCACGCTCTGAACGTTTGCGATCTCGGCGAAGGCGTTGCTGAACCGGGCCGATATCTGTGACCGCAACTCGCGCTTGTCGAGGTACGTCCTCGACATCGTCTCGGAAAGGCGCGCTTCGATCTGTTCGACCCGTCGTTCCATGAGGGCTTGAAACTGCTGTTGAATGGCGGTCACCTGTGCAGCGACGGCCGCGTCGAACTCCGCCAGGCTCAGGCGGATGTCCTCCGTTGTGACGCCGATCCAACCCGACCAGAGCATATCCCGCGGCGTCGATGGGATGAACTGCCCGCGTACTTGATAGGTGGTCGCCGGCAGGATGCCCTGAGCGATGATCAGATTGCCGGCTGTAACGCGTTCGGTGCGCCCGCGCGTGACGTGCGATCCGTCTGAGGCAAGCCGCACCTCGAACTGCACGCCTGAGACGCCGAGCGTATTGCCTGCCCAGCTGATCAGAATCGCGGGCCTCCGCGCAACTCCAGTTGCGTCGAGAAGCGCGTATGGCTGCACCTCCCAATTCGCGATCCCTTGTGCGGGCGGCGGAGCCGAGCCGACCACGCCGCCGATGACGGGCACGAACTCGGTCGAGCTGTCCCAATCGTAGTCGGCGGGGTCGACTTCGGTCAGGTTCAACGTGATGTCGAGGTTATCCTGGTCGACCGCCGAGTCGACGCGGAACTGCTTCGCGCTGTAGCCATTGCGGGCACTCGTCCAGGTGCCAACGTCGCCTGGCTCGACAATCCAGAATGCAGGCGGAAGCACGATGGTGTGGGTGCGCGCGCGCTGCGCCTCCTCGATCGCCGACTTCTGCAGCCGCTGCACCTGCTCGGGATACGGTACGAAGTCGAACTGCGGCGACGCCATCAGGCGGCGGTTGCCGTCCCTCACCTCCAAATCGGTGCGGTAATAGGCCGGCGCGGTGTCGTAGTTCCAGCCCTGAGCCGGATCGGGATAGCGCGCCTGGATGCCGTTCACGCTCTCCGACAGCGAGAAGAACGGTTTGTAGAGCTGCGCTTCCGTCGAGACGATGTCGTCGTCGCTGAAGGCGAAGCTCGGCGAATCCGGTTCGCCGAGATGAATCTTGTAAAAGCCGCCGATCTCCGAGATCCGGCCTTGGCAAGTGGTGAGGATCGCCTCCAGCGCGTTGGCCGCCTGGGTGTCGACGTTGATTTGCCCGCCGCAGCGATACATCGGCTCGGTTCCGGATGCGCCGACGATGGTTGCGCGGCACTTCGCGATCTGCGTGATCCAGTTCTCGACCGGAAGCCGGGCCGGCGCCATGTTCTGCAGGCCATAGAGCCAGGTGCCGTTGTAGTGGAAGCCGCGGAGCACGTTGTAGGCATGGACCGCGGGATAGTTGTCACCATCGCCGCCCCAGGTGTTTTCGTCGTTGTAGCGGTGCGATCCGGAGCCGCCGACCGTCGAGTCCTTCGAGGGATCGTACAGCGGCACACCGGACAGCTCAGCCTTGAACTCGGGAAAGCCGTTCCAGAGATTTTCGTCCGCGAGATAGGTGACCACCAGGTAGCAGATGCCGCGGCCGATGCGGTCCACACCGTACGGGCGTTCGACGCTCGATGCTGCGTTGATGGTGTAGGCGTCGGCGGTCGTCTGAGCGCCGTCGTAGTACTTGATCCACAGATGCGGCGTAGGGCCACCTTCGCCATTGTGAGGCCTAGTGAACTCAGGCACCGGGTAGCCGACTGAGGCGGAGCCCCAAACGGTGGCGTCCGCGGCGCCGGCCGCGAGCGTGATCCGCTGACCATTGACCCACAAGCCGACCAGCCGCTCGCGCGGCAGATCCGACAACGCGATGATTTGCGTCACATAGGCGTTCGGTGTGTCACCGAAATTGCCGTGTTGATTGCCCCAGACCAACGAGCCGCCGGTCACGTGATAGCCGAGACCGAATGACCGCGGCACCGCCCCGCCGCCGGCGAGCTTGCCCTGCACGCCGAAGCTGTCGGTGCTCTTCTGTTCGTTGTGGCCGGAGAGTGCTTTGACCGCATAGGAAAGCCCGAACTGGGCGACCGCCATGACGGCTGCGTTGAGCGCGAACGCCACGGCGGTCGCGAACACGCCCGAGCCAATCCCGAGGGCGGCAGCAACAGCGGCTGCGGTGAAGATCGCCATGTCAAAGCGCCTTCAAGAAGTGCGTTTCGGCGACGATATAGCCGCGCCGCCGATACAGCACGCCGACATCAGGATCGTCGCCCATGCCGGCCATGCCGCCGAACACACAACCTCGCTCGCGCGCCCAGCCTTGATAAGCGTCGAGCATCTGCCCGGCTGCCCGGCTGCCACGGTGTTGCGGCTCGATCCACCAAGCCGTCTCCTTTGCAATCCAGAGCGGGGCGAAGCTGTGCTCGAATGCCGCCGCGAGCAGCAGGCCTTCGGCCAGGCCGTCGACAGCGAAGACGAAGGCACAAGCGAAGCCGCCGCGCAGATGGGCTCTGACCACACGCTCGGCATGATCGGCGCTGAAGTCGAGCCTCTCGGGATCCGCTCCGGCGTCGACCAGGCTCCCGCCGACCTCATCACGCCACGCACCGTGGAACGAGCGCAGTAACTCGACGCAGCGCGCGGTGTCCGTCACGGTTGCTGGGCGGACGGTGCTCATCAGAACAACTTCCCGAACGCTTCCCGGGCGCCAGCGGCGAAGTCGATCGTGCCGCTCTGCTTGCCCCAGTAGATCTGCCACTCGGTGACGGTCGCGACGTCCCGGAAGAACGCGTCATTAGGATCGCGCTGGCGCTGCGAGGCGTCGGACCTCGTGTCCGGATTCGAACGCATCAGCTCCTGTGTGTTGCCGGTGCATGTGATGGTGACGTCGCCGACTTCGCCTTCGGGTGGCGTCTTGATCGGCGCGGCATCGATCGTGCCGGCGAAGCGTGGGAACGCCGGTGCCACCAGCACGCGGCTCACTGGATCGAGCAGACCGCGGAAGATCTGGATCTTGCCCTGCTTGCAGTCGTAGCCGCGCACGAGATCGTTGATGCGGTCCGACACCTGCGAGAGCGTGATCGTGGTCGTTTGCACTGTGAGATTGGAGACGAGCGGAATGGCGGCGAACCTGACCAGGCCGGCGCCACTCGCGAATGTGCGCGACACGACGCTGCCCGTATCCGGATCGATGACGTCGACAGTGGTGGTGCCGACGTCGGACCAATAGCCGTCTGTCACCGGCGCGCCCGTGCTGCGGTCTCGCACCACGAACCAGACGAAGTCGCGTGGAACGACGACTCGATTCTGCAGAGCCGTGTAGTTTGCCGAGGAAACGCCGCGGGTCACGAGATCGCCTCCGCCACCTGGAACGTGATCTTGCCGCCGACGCCGCGAGTCTGTGTCGGCGTCATCGATCCCGGGACGAGCGCGAAGATTCCGCGCGGCGCCTTCAGATTGACGGCGGTACCGGCGCTCCAGCCGGCGCGGATGTGAGGCCGGACCTCGAACTGCGCCGTGGCGCCGGAGCCATTGGCCGTCACTGCCTCCATCGCCTGGTGCAGCGCGCGTTTGCCGCCATAGTCGAACGATAGATAGTCGCCGCGCGACACGATCTGGCCGGCGTTGAGGCCACTGAGCGCCATCGCCTTGTTGTTCGCGTTGACGGATGCGATGGTGCCGTTAGACGCCGATCCGTCGCGATAGAGCCGCGGCCACGGCCGGCGGAGGTCCCAGGCTTCAAACGTGCCGATCGCACCATCGAGCGACTTCAGCATCGCCTGGAAGTCGACCATGGCATCGTTGAGCAGCTCCTCCGACGTATAAGTCCCGATCCACAAGGCTGGCCCGAGATCCTTGACGATGGTCCGCCCCAACGCCACGCGGCTTTGTTCCTGTCGCTCCATCAGATCGAAGACGAACGGCGGCTCGAAGCCGACCGCCGAAAGAATATCCGTGCGGGGAAAGCTGATCGTCATCCGCGCAGCTTCCGAGTGCTCTGCGCAGTGCGCGATGCATTGGCGACGTGGTCAACGAACTGCGGCGAGGACGCGAAGCCTGCGACGGCGTCGTTGGCCTGCTGCGTCGACACGTTTTTGACGAAGGCCTTCAGCTTGCCGTCGTCATCCACACTGACACCGACATCGACTGCAACCCGCATCGCTCCGCCAGCCCCCCCGCTGGCGCCGACCATCGCGCCGTCATCGCCGACCAGCCCACCGCCGGCATAGCCGCGCTGCAGACGCCGAAGCGCCGGAAGTCCGACGCGTGCTACGGCCTCTTTGTTGAAGACGAACTCGTCCCGGTGGACGATGCCGGCCGGGTCGTACTTTCCGCCCGGACCGGTGTAGCCTCCGCGGTCGAAACCGACTGTCGGCATGTTGTAGTCGCCGATCGCGATCGAGCCGGTGGCACTGCCGGCGTTGCTGCCGCCGAACAACGAGAACAGGCCGCCGCCCGAGCTGCCGCCGAACGCAGAGGCCCAGAGCTGGTCGGCCGCCATGCTCATCAGCTTGTCGGAGATCTTGCCGAGCGCGTTGAGGCCAGCCTTCGCAAACGAGTCGAACGCGGTGCTGCCGTTGCGAATGCCCTGATTGAATTCGACCCACATCCCGCTGAAGGTGCTGCGGCTCTCCAGCGCCAGCGAGTCGAGCTGCTTGTTGGCGTTGCCGATGTCGTTCAACGCCGCTTGAAGCCCCGGCAGGCTAGAGCCGGCAACCTTCGCGGCGTCGGCAACGTCGCGCATTGCCTTGGCGAGCGCCGTCTGGGCCGCGGCCATCTGCTGGCTGTTGGTGGGATCGACCAGCTTCTGATCGATCCAGGCCCGGAGTTGATCGTTCGCGGCCTGCTGCGCCTTGGCCTGATCGTAGACGCCGAGCGAGGCCTGCTGGCTGACGCGTGCCATCTCGGCCTGCGCCCGCACCACGTTGAGGATTGCGTCGCGCTGCTTGGCGCTCACACCGACGCCCTGCAACGCCGCGGCCTGCAGTTCAAGGTCCTTCGCCTTGACCTGGTCCTCGACTGTCGCGAGCTGCCCGAGCAGGCCGATGCGCTGCTGCTCCTGCTGGTTGGCGACGAGCAGCTCCTGCGATGTCTTGGGTTGGGGCTCGCCGCGTAGCTCGGCGGCCTTTCGGCTATAGCCGGCCTGCAGAGCATTGTCGTTTGCCGCCTTCTGAAATGAGCCGAAGCGATCGGAGAAGTCGGTCGATCCCGCGCCGACGGCGCCGGCCGCCAGCCGCGCCGCACCCACAACGCCGCCAACGACTGGAATTCCGGACAAGGCGCTCGCCGCTCCATTGCCGATCTTCGTAAGCCAGTCCGGCACCTTGACGCTTGCGAGCGCGCCGACGATCTCGACGACGCCGGCCTTGAAGTAGTTCACCATCTTCGTCGCCGCCGTATTCCAGGCGTCGTCGAAGTCGCGGGCCTTCTTGATCAGATTGGCTTCGGCCGAGGTGTTGAATTTCACCGAGGCGTCGATCGCAGCCTGGATACCGCGACTGCCTTGCTCCATGAAGCGGACCCAGGCCATGTCGCTCGGTAGCCCGGCCTCGCGCAGGATCTTCTGCTTCTGCATGTCGCTGGTCGCGCGCGCGACGAGATCCGCGACGTTGCCGAGATAGCCTGAGAAGTCCTTGGCGCTCTGACCGTTAGCTTTCATCAGCGCATTGAGCGAGCCAGTGTTGCGTTGCGCCTGATAGACGGCGTCGGCAAAGCCGGTGATGCCTTCAGCGAAATCCTTTGTATTGATCCCCTTGAACGATGCCGCTTGCTCAAGCCCGTGTAGTTTTGCGAGTGACTGGTCGGTCGAGCGGGAAAGATCGTCGAGCGCCAAGCTACTCTTGGTGATGCTGACCGCGGCACCGGCGAACGCCGCCGCCGTGAGCCCCACGACGCCGCCAAGCAAGCGGGCGGGCGTCAGCAATCCCATGACCTGGCTGGCGAAGCCACCGAGCGTGCCCTTCGACGTTCCGAAGATGTCGGCGACCTGGGTGCCCTGCTGCATCAGCACCGTGAACGGTGACTGCCCCGACGCGAGCGACACCGCGATGTCCTGCGCTTGGCGCGAGAGATTGATCAGCTCATGCCGCGCCAGGCCGACACGCTTGGTCAGATTGTCGTTGGCGGCGCCGGCACCGTTCGTCGCATTGCTCATGTTGCCGAGCGCGCCGGTCGCCTTGCTGATGGAGTCCTCGACGCCCTTGGACGCCGCAGCCGTCTTGGCGCCGAGATCCGTCAACGCAGCCTTCGTCTCCTGCGCTGCCTGCTTGGCGCCGGAGGCATCACCCGCGATGACGAGAGAGACGCGCATCAACGATCCTCGTTAAACGCCGCGCAGGCCGCGGCTTCCATCACGCGCAGACCGCGCCACAGCTCCGGTGTGACCGCAAAGCTCTCCGCGTCGAGACCGGCGCGGACGCCGGCATAGTCGAGCCCGATGACGACCGGAATCGTCGGCGCGATGGTGCCGCCCATCGGCGTGATCATTCCGCCCGCCGACCGCGGCACGACGCGCCATTGCGACGCGACGGCGATGAAGGCTCGCACAATCGCAACGTTCTCCGGCCAGATCCCGTCGAACTCCTGATCCACATCGATCTCCGGCCCATCGACCGCCAGCGCCTGCCGCAGATGATCGAGCGACTGCGCATCCATGCCGGCGCGGCGAGCATCCTCGATCATCCGTGTATCTTCGGAAACGTCCGCGGCTGCCGGCGCGCCGCGGACCCAGCGCCGGGCAGCCCATCTCAGTTTCCCTCCGGGACTTTCGTCACGGCGGCGAAGTAGTGCGCCGACAGCGCCAGGCGGACGTTCGGATCGCGCAGCAGTCTCTCCCGGATCTCCGGCGTGCAGGCGATCGGTTGACCGTCATCGTCCGCCAGGTCGAGGAACGTCATGACAGTCTTGTCGAGAAACATATCCGTGCCGGCGATCGTGCCAAGGTCGAACTCTTTGAGTTCGTCGGACTGGAGATAGACAAACTTGGTCTTGAGCTGCTCCTCGACATGACCGCCATCGCTGGGGATGAGCACTTTGACATCGTGGGTGAAGAAGCGAACGGTGCCTTGGGCAACAACTTTGAACATGGCTTCAAATCCTCCTGACAGATGATCGGCCGGTGAGAGGCGCTCGATCGAGCGACGCCCCTCAGGTGAGTGTGAGCGAGAACTGGTCATTGCCGGCGTTCGGCAGCGCCAGCATCGAGAGCGGCCATTCGGCGACCCCCTGATTCTGCTGATAGCCGGTCGGCCGCTTGAACTCCGCCGTCGGCGCCGACAGCGTCACGATGTTGCCGGCTGTAAGACCGTGCACGAGCGAGACCGCAACGGTGGTCTGCGCGTTGGCCAGGCTGTAGGGATCGAGCGTCGAGAGCGGCACGGACTCACACGTGAACTCGATCTGCTCGCGATGATCCGTGATCAGCACCGACTCGCTGTTTACCAGCATGCGCGGCTCGACCTGGTTGGCGAGGTCGAAGCTGAAGTTGCGCATCACAAGCGGCACCGAGTTGACGGTGAAGGTCGGTGTGTTGGTCTTGTTGACGATCAGCGGCCTCTTGAACGAAGTGAGCGTCGGCGTTGCCGCAGCCACTTCGCTCGGCGCCACCCACAAGCCCATGAGGCTATAGCTGATCATCGGAATACTCTGCGCATTCAGCGTTAGCTTCGCCGAGCCGCGAGCGCCCTTGATCGCGTGCAGCGTGCCGCCAACCCAGAACTTCAGGTAGACGCTCTCGATGTTGTCCGTGATCGGCGTATAGGTAACCGACGTGCTGGCGGCGATCACTTCGGCGCAGCCGCAGGCCCGCAACAGAGGTCCCCATGCCGGCGCGGTGCCGGCCGTGCCCGAGCCGGCAAGCTCAACGTCGAAATTGATTGTGACGTGGAGTTCCGCCGGGATCGAGGGTTGGTTGCCGAAATTCGGCGTGATCAGGTCGCGCGAGACGTCGCTGCCATCCATCGGCTGGATCGAGATGTTCTTCGCCAGGATGCCGTTGAGTGCGCCGGTCAGCGTCGGATCGGTCCCATAGGCTGTCTCGATCTTTGCGAGCAGGACCTGTTTTCGCCAGAAAATCGGCATCGCTTACTTTCCCTTCTTCTCGGGCTTGGCCTTCGGCGCATCAGCGGTGGCGTCTTGCCCAGCCGCCGGCACGTTCGGCACGAGCGAGCCGTCCGCCTGGCGGAGCCAACTCCCGCCGCTTGGCGGCTGTGGCAATGTCTGTTGCGTCTCGTCGGTCATGACACCACCCTCAATTGATCCTGGAGCGCGAAATCCAGCTGATAGAGCACGAGGCCTTTCTCCGCAGAGAGCAGCCTCCCGCGCGTTACGCGGAAGACTCCGGCCACATCGTCGGGAGCCCAGCCGGCGACGGCGTGCAACACGCTGTCGGTGAGCCGCTCGATCGGCGGCAGCGCGCGCCGCGCCTTGGTGTCGCCGAGTGCCTTGATACAGAGAACGACACCAATCGCGTTCTCGAGCATCTGCGTATGCACCGAGGTCGCCGAGTCGCCGCCGCGGTCGTCGAATCCTAGCGGCACCACGAAGGCAGTAACCTCGCGCTGGGGCAGCGCGCCCTCGGCAACCAGCGCGGCAAGATCCGCGATGCCTTCGACGCGCCCGGCGAGATCGCTCACGAGTGCTTCGATGCGCGCGGCAACGGAGTCGACCAGTGTCGTCATTGCAGGGCTCCATTGGCGGAGACGAAGTTCTCAACGATCGTCGTGATCGTGCGCGGATCGTCGGCGTCGAGGCCGAGGAACGGTCGTGCCGGCATGTGGATGGTGCGCGCGCCGATCGTGGCCTTGCGTGCGCGATCGGCCTTCGACGGCTTCGCAAAGCGGGAAACGCCGGTGCGCTTGTTGGTCTTGAAGTGCAGCACGGCTTCACGCGCGCCCTGGTCGGTGTCGCCACCGAACTGATGGATCGCTGCATAGATCACGTTGGTGCCGACCTCGACCTGCGTCGGCGAGGCCTGGAACGTGATCGAGCGATAAAGCCGCCACGACAAGATCAGCGTCTTGCCGCCGCCCTGGATCACGCGCAGGCTCGGTGGCCATGGCGAGCCGTCGGGCGCGCGAGAGAGGTCGAAGCGGTGATGCGTCGACGTCACGAGAGCCATGCCGATGTCCTCGAACATCGGCAGCGGATTGGACAGCCGGCCGATCGCGTCCGCGATTACGCCGAGCGCCTGGGCCTGGCCGGAGAGGTCGACCCTGAGCAGCGCGCCGGTCATCAGATGAAGCCCTTCAGGTTTTCGGGCGTGAGCGGCCGGGCTCGGTCGGTGGTGCGCACTCCGCTGGCGCCGGATGCGGTCGGCTCAATTCCGGCGACGGCCAGCCTGACTACACCGGTGGAGATCTGTGAAAGGATCTTCAAGGCGTCGAGATAGTCGGAGCGCACCTTGTCCGACACGCTATCGCGATGCAGTTTGTAGACCGCGATCGGGACGGCCAGATCCCTGAGCAACGGCGGCGTGGTCGCGAGCGGCAGCGTATAGCGGCCGAGCAGGTAGCCGTCGATCGCAGCATCGGCATCGGCCAAGGCCTGCGACACGACCGCAGCGTCGATCACACCGGCTGGCGGCTCGGCGCGGTCGGTCAGGTCGATCAGCATCGGCGTGCCGTAACGAGAGACCAGGTCGGATTGCGACGCGTAGCTCATGCGCCGCCACCTCGCTTGCGCAGCAGCTTGATCAGCTCATCGGCATATCCGACGGCGAAGCTCATCGACCGCTGATCGTCGGTGGGATCGATCATCCGATGATCAATGATCTCCCGGATGGTCGCTCCGGAGAGGAACGCTACGCGGCCGGTCTGATACGCGTCGTCGTCAACCAATAGTCCTGGAGCCGTCTCGGGTTCGCTCATCTTGCCCGCTCACTTTCCGAGCGCGGCGAGGTCCGCCTTGAGCTGATCGGCGTCGAAGCCCTCTGGCGACTTGTTGTTCTTCAGCGCCTCGACCGAGACGTAGGCGACACTCTCGTCGTTGTAGGCCTGGAAGAAACGCGGCGTCATTGCCTGAAGCCGGCCCCAGGTCACGACCTCCAGATTGTCGCGCCGCGCGACCAGCGGAATGTAGTGGCCACCCTCGACCCTGGAACGGCTGACGACGTCCCAGGGCTTGCCCGCGTTGAACTGATCCATCGCCGAGGCTGGAAATTCGATGCCGATGCCGACCGCTCCGAACAGGTAGACGGCGATCAGATGCTCATTGAGATTACCCGGCGCGATCGACAGATAGGCAGCGACCTTGTGGCGCTTGCCGACTGCATCGACGATACCGGTCTTGCGGCGATAGGAGGCGGCGACCTGCATGTCGGTGCCGTTGTCGGTCGACGGCTTCTTCGGATCGAAGCCGGTCACGGCCGCATAGTCCGACAGCACGCCGGCATCGCGGAACGCGAGCTTGCGGCCGACCTCGGCATTCCACATCATGGTCTCGTGCGCAGCGCCGGCCCAGACGCAGTCGCCGTAGCGATCGTTGCCGAGCATGCCCCAGCTCGCCGGGACGAGGCCCTCATGGCCGAACTGCTTGGGCGGCTTCGGCAGCGCCTTCCTGTCGATATAGTTCGACAGCTTGAAGGTCATCGCGCCAGCGCGGGCCGGCGTTTTTCCGAGTGCAAGTCGCGGCGGCTTCGTCGTCATAAGTCTCGCCATCCTCATGAGCGCTTCAGTAAATGGGCGCCCTTGCCGCGGGGCGAATCCGCGGCAAGGGCGGATCCGCTTGCCGGTGTCAGGACCCTCATCGGGCCGGCAGGCGAATTCGAGTTGCCGTTCTAGGCTATGGGCCGGACGTAACTGGCGTGGGCCGCGATGGAAGCCGTTCGGAGCGGGATGTCCGCAGCGTTGCTGCCATCCGCTTCCAGCGCCACATCGGTCCAGCTCAAGGAGCCGTTACAGCCGACGTAAATCAGGTGGCCGTCGGGGACGGCATCGGTCAGCAGATCAATGACCGCTGAGGCATTGGCCAGGATGGCGCTCTTGTCGCGCGCATGAATCGCCTGGGTTGCGATCACCTCTTCGAGCTTCGTGGCGACAGCCACCTTTGCCTCGGATTTGGACCCAGCATAAATATTGAACGAATAGCTCAATTCTCGTTCTCCTCACTGTCATCGGCCGGCGTCACGACGAGATCCACATCCTCGTGCAACGCCTGCAGCTCCTCTGTGGTGAGATCCTCGACCGGGATCGAGATCGGCTCCGGCCCGAACACGCGGCCGATGCGATAGCGCGGCTGCGTTCGGCCCTTGCGGGTCGCGACCTCGATCGACCATCCGGCCGGCCCGAGTGCGGGCTTCGCGACGGCCTGCGCATCAGGGATCGCAGTCGGAGATGACGCCACCGTCACGCCAGGTGCGGCCTGGTCGCCGGTCGGCTTCCCGTCAATGGATTTCGGCTTCCTGCTCATGGCTCACCCCCGATCAGCCGAGCCAGGGGCAGACGAGCACCTCGGCGGTGTTGTAGTAGATGTTGTCGGCGCCACTGCCGTCCTTCTGTGCGTTGATCAGCGCAAACGCAGCGCCTTCGAGCGTCGACGGCACGACGAGCAGCGGCTTGCCGAACGTCAGCACGCCGAGCGGGCGGCCGTGGTCGCCCTTCATGCCGATCAGCGACTGACGCGCCGTGGCATAGTGTGCCTTGTCGAGCGTCTGCTTCGACCCCCAGGCGAACTGCCATAGGCCGTAGCCACCGTTGCCGCGGCCGTCCCAACCGTACTGAAATTCCTTCTTTGAGAAGACGTTCGGATCGTCCGGCCGGTCTAGCGCGATGAAGTTGCCCTTCTTCCGCAGCTGCCAGATCAGCGGCTTGACCACGCGGGAGACGTCGAGCAGGAACCACGGCGTGCCGGAGCCGCCGTCGGTGTTGGCGACGGCGTTGACCGTCACACCATCGGCGGCGATCACTGGATGGTCCGTGTCGAAGAAGAACTGCCCGTCGTAACAGTTGGTCGAAAAGCCCGCGGCGAGCAGCGGCCAGATCAGCTGGTCAGGCCAGGCCGCGACCGACTCGCCGAACGACTGGAAGATCGGCGTATACATGCCGAGCGTGTCATCCTCGATGTGGTTGCGGTCGACGCCGATGGTGAGCTCGAAGTCGCGGTTCTTCAGCGCGAACGACGACTCGGAAAGGCTCTGGATCACACGCTCGCCGAGCCATTCGCGGACGCTGGGGATCTTGCCGAGCCAGCCATAGGCCTCGCTGCCATGAGTTGAAGGCACCACTGTCGCGACACGCTGGTACTGCGTCGGGGTCTGCCCGAGCTGGCCCTGGAACGCGGTCTGGAAGCCGACGCGGAGGCCGTCGAGATTCTGCCTGTTGATGATCATTGATACTGCCTTTCGGGGAAGCTCGAAGCCGAGCGCGATGTCAGAGGATGCCGCCGGGGCCGCTCGCGACCCAGACGCCGAGCGCGTCGACGTCGACGACCTTGCCGGCAATGGACCGCGTCGCGCTGGCGCTGGTCTTGGCGACCGTGTTGTCGTCGACGATGTAGCAATCGCTGCCGATCTCGGTGCGCGCGATCAGGTCGGTCGATGCAGAGTTGTTCCAACGAAAGATGCCGGAGTAGACCTCCACCTGCTGATCGCCGTTGGCGCCCGCCGAATTGTCGACGTACTTCTCGGCGCGGCCGACGCAGATGAGGCCGGTCGCGGTGACGCCGCCCTTGGCATAGCCGGCGGCCAGCACGACCATCGCACCGGCGTAGATCTTGGTCGATGCCGCGACGTCATAGGTGTGGCGCGGGATATCCCGGCGAGGCGTCGCGCGGTCGGCAGTGAGAGCAGCCATGTCGGTCTCCAGTCGATGTGGTGATCAGGTCTCGGACGCGGCGAGATCGGCCGCGAGCATCTTCGCGTAGTCGTCCTCGCTGATGCCGAGCAGGGTCACGATCTTGCGCTGGTCGGCATTGAGCGCGACCTTGCCGTCCTTGATCTGAGCCGGCGGCTCGGCGGAGGCACCGGACGGGCCGAGCTTCGGCATCGCGCCGATCTCCTTCTCGACGTCGGCGGCGGCCCCGGGGCTCGCGGCGTGACGCGAGATGTAGTGATCACGCATCGGCTTCACGCCGACGCGGCCTTCGCGGATCGCGTTGTCGATGAAGGTGGTGGCGCGCTCGCGGGCGGCGGTCGACCTGACGGTCTCCAAATCGGTGCCGAGGTTGCGCAGCTCGCTCTGCAGCGCGGCGATCGTACTTGCCGCCTCGGTGTTGGCAGCGGTCGACAGTGCGGTGACGGCCTGGACGATCTGGTCGCCGGTCGCGCCGGCCTTGAGGCCCGCGGCGGTCGCAATCGCATTCATCGACGTATCGGTGCCGCACATCGACTTGACCTTGTTCAGCGCTGCCTCGGCGGTGGTGCCGTCGGGCATGCCGAGCAGCTTGAGGAGCTGGGCGAGCAGATCCATCGGGTCGTTCTCCTGTTGCGAATTGAGCGCGGCCATGCCGAGCAGGTTGGGCGTGTTGGTGAGCGATGCGCGCGGCATGTCGAGCACAGCGCCGGACTTTTCATGGATCAGCACCGGCGAGATGAAGCGATAGGCGCGCTCTTCCATCAAAGCGGCACCCGGCTTCGACCACTCGACGCGGCCATAGATTCCATCGGGGCGGACTTCGAGCTGCGTTGCCCAGCCTCGCGCGGGCGCCGGCCGGCCTTCGGGCGCCGCGAGATCGGTCGCGTGGTTCTCGTCGATTGGGATGCGGCCGGCATGCAGCGCAATTGCTTGAGCCGCGAGCTTCTGCGGGTCAGCAACGCGATAAGGGCCGCGGCCATCGACGGTCTCAACGAGACCGCCTTGGCCGATCGGCAGGAGCATGATCCACTCGGGCACAGCACCTTGCGCGTTGAAAGAGATTTCAACGCCTTGGCCGCGCACCGTTGCGTAAGCTGTGCTTGTGTGTTTGCCCGACATGCCGGCACATTGGACAAGCCGGCGGAGAGCTATAACCCTGACACGTGTCAGGCCATTGCATGCTATCGACGCAACGCGACGAGTCTATGTCGTCAGAGGCTCGCTGTCGATTCCCCTTCGCCGCCGTCATTCGCTCAGATGATCGCGCATTTCGTCGAACATCAGCTTCACGTCGTTGAGGGATAGTTTGCTGCGCCAATGCTCGCGCAGTGAGTGAAGCTGGAGGACGGCGATCTGCTCGCGCCTGATCGGATCCTGCTCAGCGAAATAGAGCCGCATGTCGCGCACGAAGGCGCGAGCGACGGTGGCAGGTAGCTCGTCGCGCTTCATGGCCCCTTGCGTTGTGTAGCGCGGCCTGCGAGTTCGGCTAGCCGAAGTTCTACCTCGTGCAGATCCTGATCAACGTCGAGCAATGAGTCGAATGCGCGAACCGCTTCCGCTCGAAATGTCGGCGGCAACGCGGGCGCCGTTTCGATGTCAGCTGCATTGCAGTCGGGACACGGCTCGCCCGGCGCACCGCAACGGCACGCGTTCGGATCATCGCAGCCCGGCCGGTCGGGATGCGCTTCGCAAACCCATCTCACATTCTGGCAACGCAAGCAGAACTTCATGGGGAGTCTGAGTCCTTGCCGCTGGATTCGTTCCGGGCCGCCTCCGCGCGCGCCAGTGTCCTTGCTTTCTCCAGCGCTTGATCTTGCGTCAGCATGTCAGGATTGAGCCGCCGGCCGGCGATGTCATCCCAATAGAAGTAGCGGCTCGGCCGACCGTCAGCGAACCGCACTTCGTAGCTCCCGCACTTCGCGATGACCTCGTGCTTGATGATGCGAACCGGCTTGTTCATGTCAGGCCTGAGAGATGGTGGCTTTCGCGACGATTGCTCCCGCGCCTAGCGCACGTCCAGGGTCCGCTCCACTAGAGACATGAGCCGGCCGGGCGAAGCCGCACCGGAACCGCTCCACCGGAGGGCAAAATCCGCCAGAACCGCCCTCAACGGGCGCCTGGCGGGCATCGGGACCGGGCTCGCCGGTCCGGACGGCCTCACGCCGGCCCTGGGACCGTTTGAATTTTCGTTTGAACGACTTTCACGGCGTCAGACACCGGCCGGCGCCCAAAACGCGCCAGCGGGCTTCCTTGCGAATGTCGCCTCCCGGGTCAGGGGCGGGATCGGACGCAGGGGATGGCACCGAGCGCCTTGTCCACCCCCGTCAGGTCGAAATCATAGAACAGATTGGGCGACCGCGCCGGCTCCAGCTCGACCCGGAGCCGCCGTGCGCCGCGGAGTTCCTCCGGGTCCAGCCACTGAGACATTCCCTTGCCACTGCCGCTGACCGGCATGAAGCGGGCCTCGGGATCGCGGTGGTCGATCCGGAACCGCAGCCCCATACGCCCGCGGGTGAAGCTGGCCGTCGTCTCGATCGCCATGATGAGGCCGCCGACCAGTTGGTCTTCGAGACAACGCACAACCAGGCGCGCAGCGACGCCTTGGTCGGGCCTGGCCGCCGCGACGCTGGCGATCCTCGTCTCTTTGTCGGTAAGACGGTCCTTGCTCGACGCAATGACCCATTCGGCACGGGCGGGTGTTGCCGCTGCCAAGAGCCCGCACAGGAGGATGGCAGATCTCACGTCGCGCGCCTCCCTGCCGCTTTTCGCTTCGGTGCCGTAATGCTCCGGACGTGCCGCGGCTCAATGGTGGCGATGATCTCGCTCGCCCAGACGATCCCGACGCCCAAAATCGGCCGGACCGCGCCGTTGAAGCTTTCCAGGTTGTAGCGGTTCGGCTTCGAGCTGGGCATGATCCGCTTCAGATACCGATGGCCGTCTGAAGTCCGCACTGCCGCGAATTCGCCCACCAGGTGCTGCGTAGCCCGGGTTTGGTTTCGGTAGACCACGATCACGGCACCGGGCTCGTACTTGGGCAGCATCGAGTCGCCCAGCACCCGGAAGCCGATCACGTCCTCAGCTCCGAGCGCGAACGGCAGCTCGACCTGATCGAAGCCGTCCGGAGGCGCCTGCTCATAATCCGGCTCGATCCGCGCTCCGGCGCCGATATCGCCCATGATCGGAATGACGTTGCGCTCCCGCCGCTCCTCCTCGATCAGGCCCGACTCACGGGCGAGCTCCAAGATGCGGTCGCGCGTCTGTCCGCGCGGCTCGACGCCAGCGATCCAGCGCGAGACATTGTTCTGCTTGGTGCCGACCGCCTCGGCGAGATCCTCCTGGGTCCATCGTCGAACTCCCAGAAGTCCCTGAATCAAATCACTGATCTTCATGTCCGGAATATACATATCTGTATATTCCGGATTCCAATCCATCTCCGGATTACGTTGTTGCTTTTTTATCCTTTTATGGATATCCATAAATGGATGAACCCCATCGAGCATATTCGGCGCGAGGTCTTCCGCGTCACCCAGGTCGAGATGGCCAAGATCGCCGGCGTGCGTCAGGCCACGATCTCGCGATGGGAAGCAGGGCTCACCGATCCTTCCTTGAAGCACCTGAAGCGCATCCGCGCTGAAGCTCGCAAGCGCCGCCTCGCCTGGAATGATTGCCTGCTGCTCGGCGATAGGAGCCGCGCCGCATGAACCGTTTTCCCTCAGCACTTCAGCACTCTCTGCATGGCCCGCTCCATCTCTCTCAATCTGTCGCCAGCACTCTCGCGATAGGCGGTCGGGCCGTCGACTCAGAAAGCGCACCGAAATCTGAAGTCACATTCAACCGGGCGCCGAACGGCCTCTCGTCTGGCTTTGCCGCACGACCCCTCAATGACGAGGACCCTGCCGCATGAGCCACCCTGGAACGCAATCCATCGAGCGCGATGTCGACCTGGTCGAGATCGGCCGCTTTCACCTGACCGTCCGCGACCGTGCCGACGGCCGCGAGCACACGCTCACTTATGACGGCCTCGCGATCGGCGCCAACGAGAACGGCGACGGTTATACGCTGATCATGCCGCGGGTGCTCGCGATGATGCAGGGGTTCTGCGATGCGTGACCTGGTCATCCGCTCCAGCATTGCTGCGCTTGTGTTGATCACAGCCTCGATCGTGGTGCTTACCTCGATCCGTCACCAGCCGGCCGGCCCCCGCGTCGTGCGCGCAGCCCCGACCATCGACGTCGCGAGGATCGCCCCTTGAGCAGGCGCCGCGCCACCGAGCCGACAACGACGCCGGCAGCGGTCGTCGAGCGCTTCGATGCCGAGCGCGTGCGCGCCACGCGCACTTCGGTCCGCATCGCGCAGGCGATGACCGAGGCCATCAAGGACTGCGGCAAGTCGCGCGATGAGATCGCTGAGGCGATGTCGCAGGTGCTCGGCGAGCGCGTCACGGTGGAGGTGCTCTATCAGTATTCGTCGCCGGCCAACGAGCGCAACAACATCCCGGCGCATCGCTTGATGGCGCTGGTCGCGGTGACCGGCGACGTCCGCATCCTCAACGCTGCACTCCAGGATACCGGGTTCATCGCGCTCGACCAGCGCTTCGAGCCGCTGATCCGCCGCGAGATCGCGAAGGAGCGCATGGAACAGCTGCGCCAGGAAGTTGAAAACGCAGACGCGGAATGGAAGGCAGCAAACTCGTGAAGACGTATCTGTCAGCCGCGGAAATCGCGAGCGAGAAGCTGCCTGGCCTCCCGGCCGCGGAGCGCGCCATCAGGCGCGCCGCGGCCAGGGGCGGCTGGCAGGCCCGCCCGCGCCAGGGCCGTGGCGGCGGATTGGAGTATGCGCTCGACTCACTGCCGCCGGAGGCGCGCGCCGCCTACGTCGGCCGCCATATCGAAGCGGTCGAGATTCCAACGTCCATGGCGCGTGAGGCCGCGGCCGAGCCGGAGGCCGTCAACGTCACCGGCAGCGCGGCGAACGCCCGTGACGCGCGCCTGGCGTTGCTCGGCCAAGCCGAGCGACTGGGACGCGACGCCGGCATCGGCCAGAAGCGCGCCGACCGTCATCTCTGCGATCTCTACAATTCCGGCGGCCTGGACATCGCCCCGTGGATCCGCGGCGAGGTGAAGCATCTCACGCCGCGCACGCTCGCCCGTTGGCGCGCCGCCGCCAAGGCCGGTCATAAGTCGAAGCTTGCCGTCGATCGCTCGGCCGCACGCCGCGGCACCGGCGTGCTCGATCGCGCAAACGACGGCAAGATCCGCGTCCACATCCTCGCGCTGGTCGCCAAGCAGCCGCAGCTCACCGCGCAGCACATCCGCGCCCTGGTCGCCGACGCCTTTCCGGTCGTCGAGATCGCCGGCCAGGCGATCGAGCTGCCGCCGATCAGGACCTTTCAAGCCGCGTTGAAGAGCTGGCGCGCGACCTATCGCGTCGAGATCGAATCGATCCGCAATCCGGACGGCTTCAAGTCGACGATGCGCTTTGCGGCCCGGGTCGCCAACCCGGCCTCGCGCCTCAACGAGGTCTGGCAGATCGACGCCTCGCCGGCTGACGTGCTCCTAACGGATGGCCGTCATACGATCTACGCCTGCATCGACATTCATTCACGGCGGATGATCGGCTTAGTGTCGAAGACGCCGCGCGCCTCGGCGGTCGGCCTCCTAATCCGCAAGGCGATGCTGACCTGGGGTGTGCCGGAGCGGATCAAGACCGACAACGGCTCCGACTTCATCGCGCACACTACGCGCCGCCTGTTCGCCGCGCTCGGCGTCGAGCACGAGACCTCGGCGCCGTTCTCACCGGAGCAGAAGGGTCACGTCGAACGCGCGATCGGCACGATGCAGCGCGGCTTGATGCGGACATTGCAGGGTTTCATCGGCCACAGCGTTGCCGACCGCAAGGTGATCGAGGGACGCAAGGCGTTCTCGGCACGGCTCGGCGAAAGCGCCGAGGACATGTTCGAGGTGTCGCTGACCGCCACCGAGTTGCAGTCGCGCCTGGACGTCTGGTGCAGCGACATCTACGGCAGGGCGCCTCACGCCGGCTTGAAGGGCCAGACACCATTTGCAGTCGCCGCGATGGCTGCCGGCGGCATCAGGCGGATCGAGGACATCCGAGCGCTCGACATGCTGCTTGCGCCGGTCGCCGGCAAGGATGGCCTACGCACAGTCACCAAGACCGGCCTGCGGATCGACGGCGCGCACTACATCGGCGGCTTCCTCAACGTCGGCGAGACGGTGTTCGTTCGCATGGATCAGAGCGATATGGGCACCGCCTACGTTTTCGCCGAGGACGGCGAGACGTTTCTCGGCGAAGCCATCGCACCGGATCTCGCCGGCATCGATCCTGCCGAGGCGATTGCGCGCGCACGCGCCGAGCAGAAGCGGCTGATCAACGACCGCATGGACGAGGTCAAGCGCGAGGCCCGCCGCATCAAGGCCAAGGACTTTGCCGGCGCGATCCACCGCCAGGCGCTCGCCGACGCCGGCAAGCTGATCGAGTTTCCCAAGCCCGTCACCGCGCACGAGACCCCGGCCTTGTCGGCTGCGCGCGCCGCGCACGAGAGCAACACCGGCACGCACTCCGCCGAGATTGCAGCGCTCGCCGAGGAACTGCGGGCGGAGACGGCAAAGCCCGCGCAGGCCGAGACACGCGTGCGACCGCTGCGCCAGGCCGAGACGGCACACCAGCGCTGGAACAGGGCGCGCGCGATCGACGCATGCTTGCGCGCCGGACAATTTGTCGAGCCGGAGGATCTCGTCTGGCTCGGTGGGTATCGCGAAGGTCACGAGTACCGCGGGTTCCTCGCCACGTATGGCGAACCCGGAACGGAGGACGAGTCTCGCGCGAGTAGCTGAACTACCAGATCACTCAACGAAAGGTCAGGACCCTCTCATGAGCAAGCAAACCACACAAATCCAAGGCCCGGTCGCGCTGAAGAACGTCGCGGCATTCATGGCCATGACGACGCGGCTGATCGAGCGGTCGCCACACCTGCCGGGCTTCGGCGTCTGCCATGGCCCGTCCGGCTTCGGCAAGACCTATGCATCGATCTTCGCGCAGAACCGCGTGAAGGCTGCGCGCATCGAGGTCGGCGACAGCTGGACCCGCCGGACGCTGCTCCATCGCGTGCTGCGCGAGTTCGGCGAACGCGCCCGGGAGCGCACGCCGATCGCCGAGCTGGCCGAGATGGCGCGAAATGCGCTCGCCATCGACGCCAGCCGTCCGCTGATCGTCGATGAGGCCGACAAGCTGATCGACAAGGGCATGATCGAGATCCTGCGCGAGCTACAGGAAGAGAGCGGTGCGCCCGTCATCCTGATCGGCGAAGAGAAGCTGCCGACCAAGCTGCTCGCGGTCGAGCGCATGCACAACCGCGTGCTGCACTGGTTCTCGGCCGAGCCGTGCGACCTGGACGACACCCGCGTGCTGGCGAGCGCGTTCGCACCGAAAGTCGACATCAAGGACGATCTGCTCGACACGATCCGCCTGCGCTCGGGCGGACGCGCCAGGCGCATCGTGGTCAATCTCGACCACGCCGCGGTGGTCGCCCGCAACCAGGGCCTCAAGACGCTCGATCTCAAGCTCTGGGGCTCGGAGGAGTTCTTCACCGGCGAGCCGCCGACGCCGCGTCACGTCGAGGCCTATCCGCGCCGCGCATCCGTCAAGGCGGTGGCCTGACCATGGGGATGTTCCACCACGAAGCGAAGCTCGACGTCCGAGTGCCGAAGGGCAACGATGGCTTCTGGCAGATCATGAATGAACTGCAGACGCGCAACGGCGAGTTCACCGTTGCCGACATCGACGAGCTGACCTGCTCGTGCACTCAGAACGTCGGCAAGTATCTCATGGGCCTTGTCGCCGCAGGGATCGCCGAGCAGACCGGCACCCGACCTCCGGCGGCGAAGGGCCGGTTCGAGACGCCCGTTTACAGGCTGCTGAAACAGCCCGCGATGGCACCGCGGGTGCGCGACGACGGCAGCCTCGTTCCGCCGACCCAACAGGAATGCGTCTGGACCGCCATCCGAACGCTCAAGCAGTTCGACGTGCGGGAGCTGGTGTTCGCTGCGACGACCGACCAGGTCACGCCAAAGCCAGGCACCACGCGGCGGTTTGTGCTGCTGCTCGAACGCGCCGGCTACCTTCGCCGTGTCGGCTTCGGGCAGCCGCATCGCTACCGGTTGATACCGGAGATGAACACGGGGCCGCTGCCGCCGAGCTGCAAGGTGCTCGATGCCCGCGTCGTCTGGGATCCGAACGTCAAGAAGTTCTTCGGCGAAAAACCGGAAGCGACGGAGGGCAAGCCGTGATCCCAAAGAAGCAGAGCTATCTCGACAAAGCCAAGCAGGCCTGGGGCGAGCCGCTCCCGAACTGGGTGCAGGCCCTGGCCGAGGAAGCCGATCGCACGAGTGGGCAGAAGGTCGCCGCGCGTCTCGGCTACTCGAACTCGACCATCAGCTACGTGATCGCGAACAAATACCCCGGCGACGTCGACGGCGTCGCCGAGAAGGTTCGCGGCGCGCTGCTCGGCGCGAAGGTCATGTGTCCCGTCTTCGGCGAGATGGACCGCGACTACTGCCTCGATCAGCAGAAGATCGGCAACACCGGCGCGTCGTCGGTGCGCGCGCGGCTGTATCGCCACTGCCGCGGCCTCGGCGGCGTCGAGAAGTGCCCCAACTCGCGCATTCCGGAGGGCCAGCGATGAGCGACATCAGCCAGGAGCTGCTTCGGCTCTACGACCAGTACGACGCCTGGATCAATGGCCGCATCAACTTCACCGTCGCGGAGGCACTCACGTTCAGGCGTGATTTCCGCAAGGCCATCGCGCAGGTCGGCTTGCTGGAGATCGGCCTCAACAGCGCAACGATGGATGCGGTGGCCGCGGCCATCGAGCCGGGCAGCAACGTCGTCATGCTGTCGATGCACCGCATCGAGCGCATCGTTCAACGCGCGATCAGCGAGGGAGAGCCGGCGTGACACAGGTTCGAACCTTCGCCGATCAGGTCGCGGCGGCCGATCCGATCGCCGCGGCGACCCGCATCGCCAAGCTCGGTGCGCGCGCCGCGATCTCGGCATCGACCGTCGAGATCGTCGCGATGGCTCTGCTGCTCAATCAGCTGAAGGCCATCACTGACACGACCTACGACCTGTTCAAGACCGCCGACCATCTGGACGGCGCAGTGTGCGAGGACGTCCTCCGCGACGTCAGCGCCAAGATTTCCATCGTCGGCGCTTCGCTGGAAGCGCTCGGCTATGGCGACGACGTCCCCCAGCAGCAAGAGGAGAAGTAGACCATGGTGAAGCGTAAAGCCGCAGCCGCGAACGTGCGCGTGCCGCAGACGAAGGAAGAAGCCGCGGAGATGATCGCCGCGTACGGTGCCGCCATCCGCGAGGTCTCGGTGATCGAGCTGGCGATGCTCGAAAGCCTCGCAAAGATCAAGAAGCAGGCGGAGCTCGACGCCGAGCCCCACGGCAAGAAGGCGGTCGAGCTGTTCAAGGGCCTACAGATCTACTGCGAGGCCAACCGCCAGGTGCTGCTCGGCAACAGCGGCCTCAAGACTGCCGATCTCGGCACCGGCAAGGTGTCGTGGCGCCACAAGCCGGCGAAGGTCTCCTTGAGCGGCGACGTCGAGATGATCGTCGAGCGCATCTATGCCAAAGCCCAGGCTGCGCTGAACCGAGACGATGCAGTGGCGGCGTTGAGCTACAAGGCGTTCATCCGCGTCTCCCAGACGGTCGACAAGGAGAACATGCTCAAGAACGCCGACCTCGCGCGCACAATCGATGGCGTGACGATCGGCAGCAGCGGCGAGCAGTTCGAGATCGAGCCGTTCGGCGCCGAGATTTCGGAGGCGGCCGAATGAACCACGCTGCAGCACACCGTCTCGGTCTCACGCCTCGCCAGCAGGCCTGCTACAAGGCCATTTCCGAGCACTTGACCCAGCACGGCATTCCGCCGAGCTACGAGCAGCTCTGCACCACCCTCGGTGTGAACTCGCGCGGCGCCATTTCAAAGCTGGTTCAGGAGCTGCGCGAACGCGGCTGGATCTCCTACGTCACCGGCCGGCGCAGCTCGATCGTGTTGCTTCCAAATCCCGGCAGCTACGAGCTGCCGGCGGAGCTGAACGCCAGGTTGCTGGCGTTCTGCACCGCGCATGACGAAGCCGATCCGGCCGCCGTCCTCGCGGACGCGGTGACGCTCTTCCTCGACGGCGCCGGAGGCATCGTCGCGACATGAGCGGCACCTCGGCGGCCTGGACTCCGGAGCGCCGCGCCAAGCAGGCGGCGCTGATGACGTCTCAGAACAACGACGCGTCGTTCCAGGCCAAGCGAAACCGCGCGGCCTGGTCCGAGGACCGGAAGGCGCAAAAGCGCGCGCAGATGCTGGCTCAGAATGCCGACCCGGCGTTCCGGGCGCGCAACCTGGACGGCATCAGCCGACGCCGCCCGCGCGGCGATATCGAGGTCCCCGCGCATGCTCATCCGATCGTGCGCGGACTCTTCGCCGAGATGCGCGAGCAGCAGGCGACAATGCAACGCGTCTCCCGGCGGGCCGGAATCTCGGCCGACACCATCGCCGGCTGGCGCAAGCACATGCCAGTGCTCGACGTCATCGAAGCTGCGCTCGGATCGCTGGATCTCGAGCTGGCGATCGTGCCGCGCGGCTCACGCGACACCAATGGATTCCTACAACGACGACGGAAAGGACAGGACTGATGAGGCTCTCAACCGAACCGGCGACCACCTCCATGATCGCGACCATCCACACGCTCAAGACCAAGGCGGCACTCGACGACGATACCTATCGCGAGGTGCTCGCGCGCGAGGCCGGCAAGCGCAGCGCTAAGGAGCTGACTGTGCGCGAGGCTGGCCGCGTCATCGAATATCTCAGGACCGCGAGCGGCGATCCCGGCCCAGCCGGGGCTGTCTCTGGACTCGACGGCGCGATCGGCGGCAAGCTCCGCGCGCTGTGGATTGCCGGCTTCAATCTCGGCATCGTCCGCGACCGTACCGATCGAGCGATGCTCGCCTATCTGCAGCGTCAGACCGGCGTGTCGCACGTGCGCTTCCTGCATGTCGCCGGTGCCGGCAGCGCAGCGATCGAGGGTCTGAAGTCCTGGCTCACGCGCGCTGGCGGCATCGAGTGGCCGCTCGATGGCGACGACGTCATCGCATCCAAGCGCGCCGTGCTCGACGCACAGTGGCGCAAGCTGATCGAGATTGGCGCCGTCAAGCCGATCGGCGGGGCCGTCGATCCGATGCTCGACCTTGAAGCCTACGCTACCCGCGTCGCTCGCTGCAATCGCTGGGAATCGCTGCGCAGCGAGGACTACGACCAGGTCGCGAAGTCTCTAGGCAACAAGCTGCGTGCCGCGCTCGCCAAGATCCCGCCCACCGATATCAAAGACGCGAGCGAGGAGTAGCGCCGATGTCAGTCGTAGCCCCCCCAGTCTCCGAAGCCTCCCTCGCGCGGGCGCGCCGCGAGATTGGATGGACCGATCACCGCGTCAAGGTGGTTCGGGATCTATGGAACGCCGGGAAGACCGCCGCACAGATCGCGGGCCTGATCGGCGGCGTGACGCGCAATGCCGTGATCGGCAAGGTCCACCGTGCCGTCCTCGGTGCTGCCGACCGCGGCCGTCCCGCGCGTTCGCTGGAGCGGACTATAACAGGCCAGCCGGCGGCACCGGTGCGCCCGGTCCTCAAGACCGACCCAATGCCCAAGCCCGCGTCACGGCCATCTGCACGGCCATCAATCGGGCTCGTCGAGAGCCTCCAATCCGCTGGGTTCGCTCCGACCAGCGACCAGGCGATCCCGGCCGAGCAGCGCAAGACATTGGCTGAGTTAAGTGACGAGTGCTGCAAATGGCCGGTCGGCAATCCAGGCGAGCCCGGCTTCTTCTTTTGCGGCACTCCGAAACGCGATGACGGCCGCCCATATTGCCCGGACCACATGAGGCGAGCGACGGTCACCGAGCGGCGTCCGCAATGGGACTCGCCGAACAGGAGTGCCCGCGTCCTCTCCTTCGTCGGGTGATTCATGGCCGTATCGCGCCGCCGCCTGCGAGTCTGCGACCATGCGCTGCTCCGCTTCGTCGAGCGGGTCGGCGGCCTCGACGTCGAGGCCCTGCGCAAGAGCCTTGAAGGCTCCTTGAACCGGTGCGACCTGGCTGCGGCCAGGCTGCACGCCAAAGAGATGGTCATCATCGCCGACGGCCTCAAATACGTCGTCGTCAAGAACGTCGTGGTGACCGTGCTCGGGCCGAGCATGGCGCCGAAGCGCCCGAAGCGGCCCTCCGGGACGCGCCGATGAGGCAATCGCTGCCAGCCGCGCTGCAGGAGATCGCCGACGTCGCTGGTGAAGCCGCGGCGTTGAAGATCGCCGCCCAGCACGGCGGGCGCCGGGTCTACTTCCCTTCGACGGACAAGCTGATAGGAGATAGCTGCGAACACTATTGGCTTGTCGAATGCGTTGGACTGGAGCTAGCGCGCAAGATCTGCGAGCACTTCCAGGTCGACGGCCGCGGCCAGCGCATCGAGATCCCGCTCCATGTCGGCGGCACCTATCGCCAGTTCATCCGCTCGATCACCAAGCGCGTTCACGAGCTGGAGGACGAAGGGAAATCCTCGGCCGAGATCGCTCGGACGCTGGGCCTGACGCAGCGCACGGTCCATCGACACCGGTCCCGGCATCGTGGCGGCAACGGCAACCAGGGCAGTCTGTTTTGACTTTTGCGCCCGCTGTGCCACATTCGAGTAGCTCCCCTTCGTTAGTAGCTGAGCCCTGACACCTGTCAGGGTCGGGAATTTCGAGCAATTGCGGGATTGTGCCTGACCACGCGTCAGGAGCCTCCCGTTGCATCCTCTAGCCAAGCTCGTCGTTACCGTGCGCGCGCTCGCGGTCTACGCGCTCGCCGTGCTGCTGATCGTGTGGGTCGTCGGCCCGCGGCTCAACCACGGCGCCGCGCCTCGTGCCATCGGGATCACCTCCCGATGAAAACCGATTTCGCCAAATGCATGCCGAAGATCCTCGCCTACGAGGGCGGCTGGTCCAACCATCCGCGCGATCCCGGCGGCGTGACGCTCGAAGGCATCATTCAGCGCGTCTACGACGGCTACCGCGACCGGCAAGGCAAGCCGCGGCGCCCGCTCAAGCCAGAGATGCGCAGCACGGCCGAGTGGAAGCGCGAGCGCGACGAGATTTTTCGCGCCCAGTACTGGAATGCGGTGCGCGCCGACGAGTTGCCGGCCGGCATCGACCTGGTCGTGTTCGACGGTGCGGTCAATTCCGGGCCGTATCAGTCGATCAAATGGCTGCAGCGCGCGCTCGGTTTCGAAGGGGACGGACATCTCGGCGAGACGACGCTCGCTGCGCTGCAGAACCATCCCGACCATGATGCGCTGATCGCCGACATCTGCGCGCGCCGGCTCGGGATGCTGCAGAGCCTGAAGACCTGGGACGCGTTCGGCAAGGGCTGGGCGAAGCGCGTCGGAAACGTGAAGGCCATCGGCCAGGCGTGGGCCACGGGATCAGTGGGGCCTGCTCCGGTCGCGGCGCACGAGGACAAGGGCGACGCCAAGGCCTATGCGAGCGACGTCGCACAGCCGGCGGTGGATTCCGGCGACGCCATCAAGGGCGGCATCGGCGCCGGCACGATCGGAGCGACGTTGAACAGCGTCAAGGAGCAGATTGAGCCGATCGCGCAGAGCGCCGACTGGGTCATGCACCTCTACACCGCGATCACCGTGCTCTGCGTCGTCGCGGGCGTCGGCGCCACGCTCTATTCGCTGTGGTCGAGCATGAAGGCGAAGAAGGCCCGCCGGGCGATCGACGGCGACATCATCGCAGCCGTCCCGGAAGGCCAGCCCGCATGAACCCGGCGCAATGGCTGCTCTCCCTGGTCGATATGATCAACGGCTTCACGGCCGAGCTGTTCTGGCAGCTGATCACCTCGACGCCGGTGCTGGTGATGCTCGCGGCCGTGGCGGTAGCGAGCTTCGCGGTGGCGCACTTTCCGTTCGTCGACCGCATCTATCCGCCGCTGGCTGCGTTCGAGAAGGCGGCCTCGATCGTCGCGATCCTCACCTTCGCTGCGCTGCTCTACCTGGTCGGCGCCAAGAATGCAGACAACCGCGCCGAGCTGCGGCGCGCCAAGAACGACCTTGCCTGGACACAGTTTCAGCTTGGTCAGCAGGAGCGCGCGGCCAAGGATGCCGCCGCGCTGAAACAGGATGCGGATGCCGCCGCGTCCGATGCGAGAGGCAAGCTCAGTGAGTACCAAGCCAAGTTCGGCGATGACCCGAAAGCTGCTCTATGTCGTCCTCGCGCTGGCGTGGTCGAGTGGGTGCACAAGCTCCAGCGTCGACCGCCCGCCGCCGGCCGCGCCGACCCTCCAGGGCGCGGCGCTGTCGCGCGACTGCGAGCGGCTCGCGAGCAACGTCGATGACCCCGTCGTCGGCGAGGCCAGCGATCCCTGGCGCAGCATCGGCGAATATGCGGTCGCGCTCGGCGAGGCCAATGGCAACATCGACGCGACCCGCGAATGCCAGCGCCGGCAACGCGAGCGCCTGAAGGGGAAATAGGTCGTGAACGTGAGCCTCAACGAGCTGGCGCCCTGGGTCGCCATCGCGATGTCGATCACATCGCTCGTCTACGCGGTGCTGAACGGCCGGTCCAAGAAGATCGACGACGAGATGCAGGCCCTGCGCAAGGCGCACAAGGATGAATACGACGCGACGACTATCCGCATCGCCGCGACCAAGGCCGAATCCGACCAGGTCAAGGACCGGCTGACGCGCCTGGAAGCCGACATGGCGCATCTGCCTGACAAGGACGTGACGCACCGCCTCGAAATGGCGCTCGGCTCGATGCAGGCGGAAATGCGCGAGCTGAACGCGAAGGTCAGGCCGATTGCGGCGATGGCCGATCGGATTCAGGAAGTCATGGTCGAGAAGGTGATGAGCTGATGGGGCGGGACATCATTCGTGAAGAGGCGCGGCTGATCATTCTGCGCGAGCTTCACCAGCAGACGAACTATTCTCATAGCGACAGCCTGCTGCAGCCGGTGCTGGAAGCATTCGGCATCGCCAAGTCACGCGACTGGATCCGCGAGGAGCTGAACTACCTGGAAAACGTCGGCGCGATCAGCAAGACCCAGGTCGGTAGCGTCGTGGTCGCGACCCTGCTGCCGAAAGGCGTGGAGCATGTCGAGCGGCGGCTCGTGATCGAGGGCGTGAAACGTCCAAGCCCGCCGGAGCGGTGATGCGGCATGGCGAGGCACCCCAAGGCGCGGCGCGGCCGGCTGTCGGAGATCGACCGGCTTCCGGAATGGGCCGATGAGGCGAAGGTATGGGCATTCGAGCAGCTGAGGGAGCGCAAGCTCTCGCAGCTCGAAATCCTCGACGGCTTCAACGCCCGTTTGAAGGCGGCTTCACTCGCCGAGGATGCGAGCGCCGAGCCGCCGGATATCTCGCGCTCGGCGTTCAACCGCACCGCCATGAAGATCGCGATGCTCGGACGCCGGCTCGAGGAAACGCGCGAGATCGCCGCGGTGATCGCGCCGAAGCTCGATGAGGCCGGCGACAACTCGTTGACGCTGATGGTCGCCGAGACCCTCAAGACGCTGATCGCGGAGATGCTCGGAAATGCCGGCGAGTTGTCAGCCGACGGCGACACAGCGGAAATGCTGATGCTGACCTCGCGCGCGCTGAAACACGCCGAGGAGGCCAAGCGGATCTCGGCCGATGGCCGCCGCAAGATCGAAGCCGAGCTGCAGATGAAGGCGACCAAGGCTGTCGATGCTGTCGCCAAGGCGTCCGGCCTTTCGGCCGAGACCGTGCAGGCGATCAAGGCGCGCATTCTTGGGATCGAGGGCAAGGCCAATGGGTGAGAGAGCACGCGGAGCCTTTATCCTCGCAGCCTGGGTCTTTTTCGCCGTGATCGGCGCTATGTCGTCGGTCGCTTTCGTCGTGGAGAAAATCTTCCCTGTCAGCAAGGAGAAATGCCGTGACTCAGCCCGGCGCCCGGAAGCAACCAACCCTTTAGGACCAACTGTCGAGACAAGGTCATGCTGTTGCCCGCTGATCCATCCTCCAGTCCAAGACCTGAGACCATGTTGAAGATCGGTGCAGGCCGTTGCAAATGTGGATCGGCTCGACCACTCGACGGGTGCCGAGACTCGGGCTCATTTCCCACGATCCGCACCGAAGCCAGATTCAATGCGCTCCCGATACGCGGGCAACAGACGTCCTGCTATGTTCGCTTGTCGGGTGAGCAGATCATCGAGCACCGCCCGAAGTCGATTGTAGGAGTCCTGCATGTGACCTCTTGCGAGGTACTCAGACTCTTGCTGATTAGACCCTTCGGGCCAAATCAGCCTTTGCGCCCAAATGTGGGACCAGGCTTCTGTGTTACGAAAGTATTCGGTAAGGCCGTTAGCCATCTTGTACATGATGAATGGAGGAACTGGTCCACCCACCTTGATTGCAATAGCAGAACGAACCTCGATCTTGCTCTTCGAGAGACCGAACTGTGCAAGCATTCTAGTACGAACAAACGGGTCCGTCTCTTTTTCCGTTATGTCGATTACTGCCTCAAGCAGACCAAGGCACCCCTCTATGGCCTGCGCCTCGGCTTCCAATCGGTCTTCTTCCCGGCTTGCCATGCCAATGATAACCGCGTCCTGCTGGACACGGATCTGACGTTGCACGGCTCTCCAGGCGATCCATGCGGCAGCCAATGTACCAATGGCAGCAAGGATGTTGCCGGCGAAGCCCAGCCAGTCCTTCAGCTCCAAAGTCGTCTGGGACACAGCGACGGGCGCACCAATAGTCACCAACGCCGTCAGCACGACGGCGAGAACCATCAATCCAATCGCACCCAGACCTTGGTCAAACTTCCCCATGCTCGAAGGATGGCCGATCGCGCCGATGGTGTCGAGTCGTTCCTGTTCAGCGTTTGCTAGAACTCAATTGGAGGTATTCATGAGCGATGTGCGGTCGAACCCGACCCAAGACACTGACGAAGGCTGGGAATGGGCCATCGTCGAAATATTCGGTCACCGACGTCACGTCGGGAAAGCGCGCGAGGAGGAGCGATTCGGTTCGAAGATGCTTCGTATCGACGTTCCGAGGCTTGGCCCGGGCAAGGACGAGACCACCTGGTCGAGCCACTTCTACGGCGGCAGCTCGATCTTTTCCTACACGATCACCGATCAAGAGACTGTGATGAACTACGCCGAACGGGCCTACACGCCCGCGCTGCCATATCGCGATCACGGCACCTCGGAGCCGGTGGATCATGAGGAGGTCGACGCCTTCGCCGAGGATGATGAGGAGGATGAAAGCTAACGGTGACCGATCCCGCACGTCAGATCTCTGATGCCGAATGGGCCGCGACGCGGCGTGCTGGCCTTGCGGTCGGCGCGCAGCTCGCGCGTCACGCCGGTGGCATCGATGGCGTGCTGCTCGCCTATCAGAAGAAGCTGCTCGCCTCGACGTCCCACCATGCGGTGACGATCTGCGAGAAGTCCCGCCGTATCGGAGCGACCTGGGGCATCGCGTCGGACGCCGCGCTGACCGCGGCCGCGGTGAAGTCCGCTGGCGGCATGGACGTGTTTTATATCGGCTACAACAAGGAGATGGCGCGGGAGTTCATCGACATCTGCGCCATGTGGGCCAAGAGCTTCAGCGAAGCTGCAACGGAGGTGCAGGAGTTCGTCTTCGACGAGGGCGACCCCGACAGCAGCATCCAGGCGTTCCGCATCCGTTTCGCCTCCGGGTTCGAGATCATCGCGCTGCCGTCGCGGCCCCGATCGCTGCGCGGCATGCAGGGCTTCGTTATCCTCGATGAAGCCGCATTCCACGACGATCTCGACGCCATGATGAAGGCTGCGCTCGCGCTGCTGATGTGGGGCGGACGGGTGCTCGTGATCTCGACCCACCTCGGGGTGGCCAACGCCTTCAACCGGCTGATCGAGGAGGCTCGCTCGGGGCGGAAACCGTACCATGTCGAGCGATACACGTTCGACGATGCACTCCAGGATGGGTTGTATCAGCGCATCTGCCTGGTGACTGGAAGGGAATGGTCGCCGGAGGCCGAAGCGACGTGGCGCGCCGAGATCATCGCTTCCTATGGCGACGACGCCGACGAAGAGTTGTTCTGTATCCCGAGCCAAGGCGGCGGCGTCTATCTGCCGCGTGCGTTGATCGAAGCGCGGATGATCGTCGACGGTCCCGTGCTGCGGCTCTCGCGCACGCCGGAGTTCACGTTTCAGCCGAAGGAGTATCGTGAGGCCGATATCCTGGCGTGGTGCAAAGAGCAGCTTGAACCACTGTTGAAGCAGCTCGACGCCGATCGGCAGCACGGCTTCGGCCAGGACTTTGCGCGCAATGTCGATCTTTCCGTTCTGGCCCCGATCGAGATTGGCAAGACGCTGAAGCGCACGGTGCCCTTCTGGGTCGAGATGTCCAACATACCGTTTGAGCAGCAGCGCCAGGTGCTGTTTTTTATGTGCGATCGGCTGCCGCGATTCATCGGCGGCAAGATGGATGCCTCCGGCAATGGCGCGTACCTCGCCGAGGTCGCGGCGCAGCGCTACGGGCCGATGCGCATCGAGCAGGTCAAGATGAGTGCCGAATGGTACCTGGAGAACTTCCCGCCGCTGAAGGCCGCGTTCGAGGACGGGACGATCCTGCTGCCGAAGGACGCTGACGGCGCGGACGATCTCGCCGCCGTGCAGACCATCAAGGGCATTCCGCGAGTGCCTGACGTTCGGACCAAGGGCGCGGACGGCAAGAAGCGGCATGGCGACGTCGCAATCGCGCTCGTGCTCGCCTATGCGCAGACCCGCTCGCAGCTCATCGAGTTCGGCTATCGCTCACCGAACACAGCGACCGTGGACGATGCCGCGCGCGGCGCCAGGTCCGACGATGACGACGATCGTGACCAGGCCAAATGGTGGCGTGAGCCGCTCGGCGCCCGCATTCGTGGAGGACTTTGATGGCGACCGTCGTTTCACAGATCATCGATCAGTACGGACGTCCGATCCAGCGCGAGCTGCTGACGCGGGACGTTGCCGGTCCGCGCGTCGGCGGCGTACGCTCGCCCATCTCGGGCTATCCGTCCGATGGACTCAACCCGATCCGGCTCGCGAATATCTTGCGCTCTGCGGATGCCGGCGATCCGCTGCGCTTCTTCGAACTCGCCGAGCTGATCGAGGAGCGCGACCTCCATTATGCTGGCGTACTCGGCACGCGGAAACGCTCGGTGTCACAGCTCGACATCCAGGTCGACGCCGCAGACGACTCGGCCGGGGCGAAAGCGCATGCTGACTGGATCGAGACCGGCCTAAAGCGCGACACTTTGCAGGAAGAGCTGTTCGACATGCTGGACGCCATCGGCAAGGGCATCAGCTTCGCCGAGATTGTTTGGGATACGTCCGAGGGCGACTGGAATGTAAAAGGACTGCCGTGGCGCGACCCCCGCTGGTTTCGCTTCGATCGCAATGACGGCACGACGCCGCTTCTGATCGGCGGCTATGACGCCGACGGCGTCGGGGCAATCAACTATCCATCGACTCCGGCCGGCGAGTCGCCGCTGGCGCCGTTCAAATTTGTCGTGACGGCTATTAGGGCTAAGTCCGGCCTTCCTGTGCGGGCGGGCGTGGCGCGCCTGATCGCCTGGGCATGGATGTTCAAGGCGTTCACACAGCGAGATTGGTCTATCTTCACCCAGACATTCGGTCAGCCGGTGCGCGTCGGCAAATATCCGGCCGGCACAACGGAGAGCGACAAGGACACACTGTTCAACGCCGTTGCAAACATCGCTGGCGACTGCGCCGCGATCGTCCCCGAGTCGATGCTGATCGAGTTCATCGAATCGAAGAACGTCGGCCAGGGCGCCGACCTGTACGAGAAGCGTTGCGATTGGCTCGATCGACAGATGTCGAAGGCGGTGCTGGGACAGACCGCCACGACGGACGCCATCGCGGGCGGTCACGCGGTCGGTCAGGAGCACCGGCAGGTGCAGGAGGACATCGAGCGCTCCGACGCCAAGGCGATGTCGGCCGTGCTCAACCGCGACCTCGTGCGTCCGTGGATCGACCTGCAATTCGGCAGGCAGAAGCTCTATCCGCGTCTGCGCATCGGCCGCCCGGAAGACAAGGACGTACAGCTAACGGTCGAGAGCGCCGTCAAGCTGATTCCGATGGGGCTCAAGGTCGAGCGGACCTTCTTCAACGATCTGCTCGGCATCCCCGTGCCAAAGGCTGGCGCCGAGGTACTTATGGTACCGGCTACGCCGGCACCAGCGGGCTCATTTGGCGACGGAACGACTGACGTTCCGGCGTTGAACGCGGCGCTGCGCATGCGCAGCGTCGCCGATCCGATTCTCGCGCTCGCCGACCAGGCCGAGCAGCTCTGCGGGCCTGGCACCGATGGGCTGATCGAGGAAGTTCGTGCCGTCGTCGAGCACGCGACGTCGCTGCAGCAGGTGCGTGATGAGCTGCGGAAGCTCAAGCCCGGCTTGGCCGAGCGAAATCTCGCCGGATTGATGCGAATGGCGCGCGTGATGGCCAACCTCACGGGACGGGCGAACATTCCGGATGCTTAAGTCGCACGGCACGCCTGTTTTTCGAGGCTGCGGCTGCATCGGTGTAGCTCCGCAGGCCGAGATCCTGCCGTTTTCTGTCGCGCCGATCGAGGCGATCAACTTCCTCAAGAGAAAGCTCGACATTCCGACCTCGACATGGACTGATCTATGGCAGCAGGAGCATTCGCGCAGCTTCACGGTCGCCGGAGCGATGACGGACAGCTTGGTTGCCGACTTCCACGAGGCTGTGGTCAAGGCAATCGAGCAGGGCGAGACGCTGGAGACGTTCCGCAAGGACTTCGACGCCATCGTCGAGCGCCACGGCTGGAGCTACAACGGCACGCGCCGGTGGCGCAGCCGCGTTATCTTCGACACCAACGTGAGCACGGCCTATGCCGCGGGCCGCTGGGATCAGATTCAGCGCGTCAAGCGAACGCGGCCGTACCTGATGTATCGCCATCTCGAAGGCCAGCGCTTTCCGAGGCCGATTCATCAGTCCTGGGACGGCACGATTTTGCCCGTCGAGCACCCATGGTGGCAGACGCATTATCCGCCGAACGGATGGGGCTGTCACTGCTGGGTCGAAAGCCTCTCCGACGACGATCTGCGGCGCTACGGCTATCGCGTCTCGAAGGATGCGCCGCCGTCGCTGCTGATCGAGCGCACGGTGGAGCTGTCGGACGGCACGCTGAAGACGATCGAGGTGCCGGAAGGTATCGACCCTGGCTTTGCCTATCGGCCTGGCGAGATGCCGGCGTCGATCGACGAAGCTCTCAACGAGTGAAGAGTTCGCCACCGCCGCGATAGTGGCGGGGGTCGCAGCGCGTGAACGCTGTAACCGCGGGCCGATCCTGGCAGACTGACCCGCACGACGAGTGATCTCGACCCGCCGACCCGCCGCTGCTGCGCAGCGCGGCGACCTTAGGCGGGCGGGGAGTGTTTGAGGAGATGAGTTCGAAGGTTGTCTACAGGCAGGTCCAACCGGTCTCACCGGCAGCAGGCTATATCGGCGGCAAGAAGCAGCTCGCGAGCACCATCATTGCGAGCATCGAGCGGATTCCGCATGAGACTTATGCAGAGGCGTTCGTCGGCATGGGCGGCGTCTTTCTGCGGCGGCGGCGCGCGTCCAAGGGTGAGATCATCAACGACCGATCGGGCGACGTGGCGACGTTCTTTCGCATCCTGCAGCGGCACTACGTGCCATTCATGGACATGCTGAAATGGCAGATCACGGGACGGCAGGAGTTCGAGCGGCTCAAGGCATCGCATCCGTCGACGCTCACAGACCTAGAGCGCGCGGCGCGCTTCCTGTACCTGCAGCGGACCGCATTCGGCGGCAAGGTGGCGGGTCGGAATTTCGGCGTCAGCCCGCTCGGCGCGAGGTTCAACGTCGCGAAGCTCGCGAGTGCGCTGGACGAGTTGCACGAGCGCTTGGCCGGCGTCACGATCGAGTGCCTGCCATGGGCCGAGTTCATCGCCCGCTACGATCGGCCAGGCACGCTGTTCTATCTCGACCCGCCGTACTTCGGCTCGGAGAAGGACTACGGTTCCGAGCTGTTTTCGCGGCCCGAGTACGATCAGATGGCGGTCGTTTTGAGCCGGCTGAAAGGCCGCTTCATCCTGTCTTTGAACGACGTTCCGGAGGTGCGTCAGACCTTCCGTGGATTCAAGTTAAGGTCCGTGCAGCTGACCTATTCGGTCTCGCGCGGCGGCAACCAGCCAGCGCGGGAATTGATCATCACAAGCAATAAGCGGGGCTAAGCCAATGGCGTGGCGTTGTCCCAGATCAGGCCGTACGCGATGATCTTTTGTTCCGCTAAGTCCGGATCAGCCTTCATCAGCGAAGTATGGCTGCTCTTGGCGACGCCGTTGAAGGACTGGCCGATGCTCCAGACGTCGACACCGTCGATCAAGATCAATCGATCGTGCAGCGCGGCGGCGGGCGCAACGCGGACAGACAGGGGGCGTGTCGTTCCAAATTGTTGTGCCCATCTGTCGACCGCCGGTTTCAGCGCGGCCTTTCTGGACTCTCTATTTGCGCCAAGAATGCGGATCTGCACACGTTCGGGCGCCGAGATGACAAAATCGGTGATCACAACATGGTCTGCATATGCATCTATAAGCAACAAGTCCTGCTTGGCGGTCCCGAACACTTTCGAAACGGCACCAAGGGCACCAAGAGCATCTCCCGCCGCAATAAACCTTCCCTGGACAGCAGCGGGCGCCGCGAGTTCAGCGGTTGCGAGCAGGCGATACAACACCGCCTTGATAGTCTGAGCGTTTTGGTCGTGGCTAACGCCGCCGAGAAACTGAGTGGAAACGGCAAGGACGACTCTGTCGCCAGCTTTGCCATGGCTGTCGGCGATGGCCCCAAGGCGACCGAGCCAACGTTGACCGTCAGGTGTGCTCCAGTCACCTGCACGCGAGAGGTCCGGCATCGTTTCGGCTAGTTGCCCCAATTGCAGATATAGGGACTCTGGATCAAGGGTCATGCCACCCAGTATAGCCCTTGCTGCTTGACCGGGCGCGCTTTTCCCAGGTTTTCCCGCAGGAATTGTCACGACCGAGTCCGAGTTCCGAGTCCGAGTTCTCCACGGGCAACCCGGCACGCTCGGGTCCGAAATGGCGCGGTATCAATAGCTTAGCCCTGAAGTGCCGAACTCGGACTCAGATGGCTCGGCAGCCCGGAAACGAGTCCGAGTTCAGGAGCGAGCCGCCTGTTTTCAAGGGTTTCCCGGCGCAGCCCGCCGGCTGGGTGTCATTTGAACTTGCGCGCCGCCGCCGATCACCAGGTCCGCCGAGCTACGGGCAAGCCCATGTAAATCAAGCACTTCCCGCGGCGTCCCGGACTTTCCCGGCTGATCCCGGGGAGTGCCATATGAAACTGCGCGTCACACGACGCTGAGGCCACGCCGGTGGTGACGATGATCCGCCGGTCACGGGGGCAAGACAGCCCGGTCCCCGGGGAGAATGCGTATAAGGCGTAGAGCCGTCGTGCAGGGAATGCCGGTTGACCGGCTGGACCTGTGGTGACTGCCGCCTGCTTTCTTTCTGCAGGCGGGCCATGGGTTGCGGCCAGCACCCGGCATTCCCTGCGCCCTCGACCTGAACGAGGGGGAAACGGACGATCATGACTCGGGCACATCGTGCCGCGGGAACGATGAGTTGCATCCGGCGCTGCCAGCGCGCGCATTCGGAGGTTCCGTAATTCTACGGGCGGAACAATTAACGCGGCTGAAGCAGCCGATCAGGCATGGCAAGGGACCACAAGGAAAGCATCGCGCCCTCATGAATTGGCCTGGGGATCCCACGAGTTCGAAGCGAACCGCAAGCGCCAGTCCGCTGGGCGCGTTCTTCCTTTGGATCGGCGGCTTCGGCGCCATCGAGGGTCTCGACGACGAAGCGCTCACCGAGCGCGATCGCCGGCGCATCCGGGCGCGGCAGGTCGATGCCGTCGCGCGCCTCGTCCCCGTGACCATCGGCATCAATTTCGCCAACGCGGCCATCATTCTTGGCGTGTTCTGGAACACCGTCTCCAATCTCTTTCTCATCGCGTGGGGCGCCGCGATCGCGGTGGCCGGCGGCATGGCGCTGCGCGGCTGGTGGCGCGCGCGCAAGTCGCGGCCGCAGGAGGCGTCCGAGCGCGCCATCTCCCGGATGACGCTGCAGGCGTTCTTCTTGGCGACGATCTGGGGATCGCTGCCGCTGATCGTGATGCCGCAGGTCGATCCGCATCTGCAGATCATCGTGGGTTCGCTGATGACCGGGATGATCTCCGGTGGCGCGTTCGCGATGTCGAGCGTGCCGCGGGCTGGTCTCGCCTACACCTGGACCTTGATGCTCGCCTCGGTGGGCTCGCTGTTTCTGTGCGGCGGCGCGACCTATCTCGTGCTCGTCGTGTTTCTGCTGCTCTACACGTCGTTCATGGTGCGGCACCTGGTGTCGCACGGCAACGTGTTCCTGGAGAACCTGAAGGCGCAGATCCGGCACGAGCGCCAGAACGAGACGATCTCGCTGCTCCTGAAGGAATTCCAGGAGAACGCCGCGAGCTGGCTGTGGCAGACCGATGCCGAGGGCCGTCTGATCGACGCGCCGCAGCGCTTCGCCGACGTGGCCCAGCTTCCGCTCGATCAGCTCAAGGGCGAGCGGCTGATCGATACGCTGAAATATCTCTGCCCGACCGATACGGCGACGCTCAAGACGTTGGCCGATCGGATGGCGCAGCGGCTGTCGATCCCGGAGATTCTGATCCATGTCGTGGTGGCTGGCGGCGAGCGCCGCCGTTGGGCGCTGACGGCGCGGCCGGCGCGGGACCATGAGGGCAAGTTCGCAGGCTATCGCGGCTTCGGCCGCGACGTCACCGAGCGCTGGCGGGCCGAGCAGGCGGAAGCCGAAAGCCGTGCCAAATCCGACTTCCTCGCGATGATGAGCCACGAGATCCGCACCCCGATGAACGGCGTGCTCGGGCTCGCCTCGACCTTGCTGGAGACGAAGCTCGACGACGAGCAGCGTCACGCGGTCATGACGATCCGCGAGTCCGGCGACAACCTGCAGCGCATCCTCAACGACATCCTCGATTTGTCCAAGCTCAACGCCGGCAAGCTCGAATTCGAGACGGTGGATTTCTCGCCGGCGGCGCTGGTCGAGGCGGTCACCGCCATCATGGGCGTCAACGCGAAATCGAAGAGCCTGCTGGTCAAAGCGGACATCGATCCGAAGCTGCCGCCGGCGCTCAAGGGCGACGTGGCGCGCATTCGTCAGGTGCTGATCAATCTGGCCTCCAACGCGGTGAAGTTCACCGAACAGGGGGGCATCACCATCGCCGTGGCCTGCCGCACGCGCGACGACCACAGGGCGACGATCGAGTGGCGCGTCTCCGACACCGGCATCGGCATTCCCGCCGATCGGGTCGGCAAGCTGTTCACGGATTTCGCCCAGGCCGATGCCTCGATCAACCGCCGCTTCGGGGGCACCGGGCTCGGGCTGGCGATCTCCCGGCGGATCATCGAGCAGATGGGCGGGGTCATCGCGGTGTCGTCGGTGCAGGGCGAAGGCTCGACCTTCCGCTTCAGCCTGACCTTGCCGTGGAGCGACAAGCAGGTGTCCGATCAGCGCGGCGACCGGGTCGGCGCCGGCGACCTCAAGGCACGGATCGAGGCGCTCGGCCGTCCCTTGCGCGTGCTGATCGCCGAGGACGACGCCACCAACCGCATGGTTGTGTCGAAGATGCTGCAGGAGTTCCCGGTCGACAAATGCATCGTTCCGGATGGCCTGCAGGCGGTGAAGGCGGCCGACGAACAGGAGTTCGACCTCGTGCTGATGGACGTTCGCATGCCGGAGATGGACGGCATCGCCGCGACCCGGGCCATCCGGGCCAAGGGTGGACGGCTCGCCGAGCTGCCGATCATCGCGCTGACCGCGAACGCCTTCCCGGACGACATCAAGCAATGCCGCGAGGCCGGCATGACCGACTTTCTGGCCAAGCCGTTGCGCAAGCCGGCCATGGTGGCGGCAATGCTGAAGGCGATCGGAACGCCCGCGCCAAACGTCGAGGCGCCGGCGCTTGCGCCGTCCGATGTCCCGGCTGCGACGGCGGAGGCCTGAGCCGACAACGAGGGGACGCTAGACCGAGAAGCTGGTGCCGCAGCCGCAGGAGGCGGTGGCGTTGGGATTATTGACCCGGAACGAGGCGCCCATCAGGTCGTCGACGAAATCGACCTCCGAGCCGGCGAGGAACGGCACCGAGGCCGGATCGACCAGCACGACCGCACGATCGCGCTCGATGACGAGATCGTCGTCGGCCTTGGCGCGGTCGATGTCGAACTTGTACTGGAAGCCGGAGCAGCCGCCGCCTTCGACCGAGATGCGCAGCATCGCGCCGGCGCTCTCCTTGCCGAGGATCTCTCCGATGCGGCGGGCGGCGCGTTCGCTGATGGTGACGGGGCCGGTCGAGGCATCAGTCATGGCAGGAGGTCTCCGAGGTAGCGCGTCATGCCCTATTCATTTGGTGCCGGGCGCTCCCCATAGTTAAGTGGGCTCCGCCGAGGAATCAAACCGCAAAAGGAACAATCGCCCGTGTCGGTCGGAATGGCTGCCCCCCGCGCTCCCTATTCCTGCGATCCCGATCGCAGCCGGGGCCGCCTGTTCGCCGAGCCGCCGTCCCGGACCCGCAGCGCGTTCCGTAGGGATTGCGACCGTGTCATCCATTCGACCGCCTTCCGCCGGCTGAAGCACAAGACCCAGGTGTTCGTCTTCCACGAAGGCGACCACTACCGCACCCGCCTGACCCATTCTTTGGAAGTGGCCCAGATCGCCCGCGCGCTGGCCCGGCAGTTCGGCCTCGACGAGGACCTGACGGAGACGCTGGCCTTGGCGCATGATCTCGGCCATCCGCCGTTCGGCCATGCCGGCGAGCGCGCGCTGAACCGCTGCATGGCGGACCATGGCGGCTTCGACCACAATGCCCAGACATTGCGCATCGTCACGTCGTTCGAGCAGCGCTACCCGGATTTCGACGGACTCAACCTGACCTGGGAATCGCTCGAGGGCATCGTCAAGCACAACGGGCCGTTGCAGGAGCCGATCCCGCCGGGAATCGCCGAGTTCAATACCCGGTTCGACCTGGAGCTGTGGAGCTACGCCTCGCTCGAGGCCCAGGTCGCGGCGCTCGCGGACGACATCGCCTATGACGCCCACGACATCGACGACGGGCTGCGGGCCGGCCTGTTCACGGTCGACGACCTCAAGGAGATTCCGCTGCTGGCCGCGATGATCGCCGAGATCGACCGCCAATATCCGGCGCTCGATCCGATCCGGCGCGGCGCCGAGCTGGTGCGCGAGCTGATCTCCTACCTGATCGCAGCCGTAGCGGCCGAGGCCGAGCGCCGGATCGCGCGGGCGCAGCCGATGTCGCCTCACGACATCAGGCGGCATAGCGGGCCGCTGGTGGCGTTTCCGGCCGATGTCGCCGAGCACGAGGCGACGATCAAGGGGTTCCTCTGGCAGCGGATGTACCGCCATGAGCGGGTGATGCGGGTGATGCGCGACGCCGAGCGCATCGTCGCCGACCTGTACGGCCGCTACCATGAGGACGGTTCGGCGCTGCCCGCTGGCTGGCTGGACGGTTGCGACGGCGAGGGCGATCGGGCTCGCCGCATCGGCCATTTTATCGCCGGAATGACGGACCGTTTCGCCTTAACCGAGCACCACCGGCTTTTTGACTCGACTCCGGATTTGCGTTAGGCGGCGGTAGCATGACCCAAAAACATCAGCACCTCTTCATCACGATAGGCAGTAGCGTCGCGTCCGCCAACGCGGCGTTGGTTGACGTTGGTTTTCTCCCTAAGAACGTTGACCAGTCGAAGGTCGTGGTAGAGCCGACCAAAGATCCGGCCCATGGAGACATAGCAACGAACAGTGCGATCGTGCTTGCTAAACAGGCAGGCAAAAGCCCTCGGGAGCTTGCAGGCCGATTTGCGGATGAGCTTCTGCGGATAGATAGCCGGATCGAGAAAGTTGATGTAGCTGGGCCAGGCTTCGTAAACTTGACGCTGAAGTCCTTCGTTTGGACGGACGAACTTCGGAAGATATTGCGTGAAGGTGTCAATTACGGGCGTATAGCACCTGTCCCAGGGGCGCCGAAGGTTAACGTCGAATACGTCTCGGCCAACCCGACCGGGCCGATGCATGTTGGCCATTGCCGTGGCGCCGTGTTCGGCGACGCTCTTTGCAGCTTGCTGGAGTTCGCTGGCCGCGATGTTACGCGCGAATACTATATCAATGATGCGGGGGCCCAAGTTGACGTGCTCGCACGCTCTGCGTTTCTTAGATATCGCGAAGCCCTCGGCGAGGAAATCGGCACAATTCCAGACGGCTTGTATCCTGGCGACTATCTAAAACCTGTTGGTAAGGCTCTCGCCGACGACTATGGCGACAAGCTGACAAGGATACAGGACACCGACTGGCTGCCAATCGTGAGACAAGCAGCTCTTGAGGAGATGCTTGTTCAGATTCTTGAGGATTTGAAAAAGCTCAACATCACCTTTGATGTCTTTTTCTCGGAAAAGGCGCTTCTCGAAGGGGCTGTGAAGTTTACGGCGCCAGACGGTCGACCAACGTTCTATTTTGCTAAGGAAGCGTACTCTCTAAGCCCTAAGGGACACAGAGGGATTCGGGCCTACTTGGCTCAACAGAAGCTAAAAGAAACGGGCCCGCTCACAAGCGAGACCAGGACGGCGACATTTGGTGCGAGCTCGATGCCGGCCTCCTTAGGACAGCCAGACTATATTGGCCAAACGCTTAAAGATCTTAAGGATCGAGGGTTAATCTACGAGGGAAGGCTGCCTCCTCCCAAGGGGGCATTGCCCGATGATTGGGAGGATCGCAATCAAACCCTATTTCGGGCGACTTCTTACGGCGATGACGTAGATCGTCCACTCGTCAAGTCGGACGGCTCCTATACCTATTTTGCCTCCGATATTGCTAATCATCGGAACAAATACGAGCGTGGTTTCACTGATCTCATCGATGTATTCGGCGCCGATCACGGCGGCTACATCAAGCGCATGCAGGCGGCGGTGAAAGCGGTGACGGCCGGACAGGCCGTGCTCGACGTCAAGGTCGTGCAGCTCGTCAAGCTGTTGCGCAATGGCGAGCCGGTGAAGATGTCGAAGCGCTCCGGCGACTTCGTCACCTTGCGGGAAGTTGTTGATGAAGTGGGGCGTGATGCGGTCCGTTTCATGATGCTCTACCGCAAGAACGACGCCGTGCTCGATTTCGACCTCGCCAAGGTCATCGAGCAGTCGCGCGACAATCCCGTGTTCTATGTCCAGTATGGCCACGCGCGGGGGCATTCGATCTTCCGCAATGCGCGGGAGAGCCTCCAGGACCTGCCGGAGGACGAGGGGGCGCGGTTAGCGTTCCTCCGCGAGGCCAACCTCGAAAAACTCTCCGACTCGGCCGAACACGACCTCTTGAAACGCCTGGCACTGTACCCACGTACGGTGGAGAGCGCAGCGCTGGCGCATGAGCCGCACCGGATCGCCTTCTACCTGTATGAACTTGCAAGCGAATTTCACGCCCTCTGGACGCGGGGGCGGGATTTGCCCTATTTACGCTTCATTATCGATGATGATGCAGAATTGACCAAGGCACGTTTGGCCATGGTTCAGGGCGTCGTCTCGGTTCTGGCGTCGGGACTTGCGATCTTGGGCGTTAATGCTCCTGATGCAATGCGCTGATTGGGGGAAACACACGACTTCAGTTGGGGGCCTCAATCTGGCAGGGTCCGCCTTAGGACGCATATGCGGCTCACCCGCAGGGACGCTTCATCACGATGGCTGATCGTTACCAGGACAGACCCTTTCCCGCTGATGGTTTTGGCCGTGGTGGAAACCAGCAGGCCGATGCCGATCCGCTCGCCGAACTCGCTCGCCTGATCGGGCAGAACGATCCTTTTGCCGCCTCGGGCCGGGCAACTCCGCAATCTCAACCGCGTCCGATGGCGCGCCCCGCGGCGCCCGCGCCGGAACAGCCGGTTCCCGGCATGCCTCCGGCCGGCGCTCCGGCCTGGATGCAACGTGCCCAGCCTGCCTTCGCCGACATCGGCCGCGAGCCGCCGCAGCCGGCGCCTGCACCGCCGGCCTTTCCGGCGGGCTATCAGGATCCGCGCGGCCAGCCGGGTTTCCCGGACCAGGATTTCGCGCCCGCGCCCGCTCCCCGGCAGCAGCAGGGTTATCCGAACGCGGAGTTCGCCGATCAGTTGTCCAAGCTCGACTACAGCGTCGGGGAATCGCGCCACGGGTTCGCCGAGAATGACCGCGACTACAACCGCGACAACGGCTTCGACGACAACGAGCCGGACTCCTCGCGCTATGACGATGCGCTGTTCGGGCAGATGGGCTCGGGACAGCAGGGGTTTCAGGGCGACAACGATTTCCAGGACGGCCAATACGGCTATCAGGACGGTTACGACGAGGGCGAGGAAGAGGAGCGGCCGCGGCGGCGCAGCGGAATGAGCACCGTGCTCGCCGTGCTGACCCTTGCGGTGGTCGGCACCGGCGGCGCCTACGGCTACAAGACCTACATCTCGTCCGGCCGTACCGGCGAGCCGCCGATCATTCGCGCCGACAACAGTCCGACCAAGATCATGGCCCAGCAGGATCCGACGCCGAAGGTGCCGGATCGTCTGCTCGGCAATGACGGCGGCGAGAAGCTGGTGTCCCGCGAGGAGACGCCGATGGATCTGAACGCCCGCGGCGGCAATCCGCGCGTGGTGTTCCCGCAGATGAACCAGAATGCGGCTCCGCCACCGGTCAGCGCCGGGGCGGCCCCGATGTCGCAGATGGCCAACGCCAACGGCATTTTGCCCAACAGTGATCCGCGTCCGATCAAGACGCTGTCCGTGACGGGGGGCAATCAGGCCGCTACGGCCGATCCGCCGATGCCGGCGACGCCTGCAACCAAGCCGGCGGCGACGCCGAAGGGCCGCAAATCGCCGGCCAACGCCAATGCGTCGGCCGCCAACGACAGCCCGATGCCGCTGACACCGCAGCCGGCCGCACCGGCGCGCATCGCCGCGGCCGTGCCGGTCACCGAGCAGACCCAGACCGATCGTACCGGCGGCTACCTGGTCTCGATCTCGTCGCAGGCCAGCGAGGCGGAGGCGATGTCGTCCTACAAGGCGGTGCAGGACAAGTACGGCGCCGTGCTGGGCAAATATGAGCCGATCATCAAGCGGATGGATCTGGGTGAGAAGGGCGGCGTCAGGTACCGCGCAGCCGTCGGACCCTTCGCGACGAAGGAAGAGGCCAACAAGATGTGCGGATCGTTGAAAACTGCCGGCGGACAGTGTTTCCCGTTTAGCAACAATTAAGGCCTGCTTGACCGGCCCCGAGGCGGGGTCTATGCGGCCCGCATGACCATGCGGGCTTTCATTACCGGCATCTCCGGGCCTGATCTCACCGACGCCGAGCGCGCGTTCATCGGCGAGTCCAGGCCCTGGGGCTTCATCCTGTTCAAACGCAACGTCCAGTCGCCCGCCCAAGTGACTGCGCTGGTTGAGGAATTAAGAGCCTGCGTCGGCCGCGCCGACGCTCCGGTCCTGATCGACCAAGAGGGTGGCCGGGTGCAGCGGCTGGGGCCGCCGCATTGGCCGGCCTATCCCGCCGGCGTGGTGTTCGACCGTCTCTACGACCTTGATTCGGCCGCAGGCCTCCGTGCCGCCTGGCTCAGCGCTCGCCTGATCGCCGACGACCTGCTCGCGCTCGGCATCACTGTGGATTGCCTGCCGCTCGCCGACGTCCCTGTCGCCGGCGCCGATGCCGTGATCGGGGATCGAGCCTATGGCACGACGCCAGAAAAGGTGGCGGCGATCGCCCGGGCGGTGACGGAGGGGCTGGAGCAGGGCGGCGTGCTGCCGGTGCTGAAGCACATTCCGGGGCATGGCCGGGCCACCGCCGACACCCATTTCCGGTTGCCGACCGTGGATGCGCCAGAAGCGGAGCTCGACGCAACCGATTTCGCCGCGTTCAGGCTGCTGGCCGACCTCCCGATGGCGATGACTGCACATGTTGTGTTTAGCGCGATCGACGCCGCCCATCCGGCCACGACTTCTGCGACAATGATCGAACGGGTGATTCGCAAACGGATCGGGTTCCAGGGTTTGTTGATGAGTGATGACGTTTCCATGAACGCGTTGGCCGGATCGATCGCCGAGCGCACGCGCGCGATCGTGGCGGCTGGCTGCGACATGGTTCTGCATTGCAACGGCAAGCTCGACGAGATGCAGGCCGTGGCCGCCGAGACGCCTGAGCTTGAAGGGCAGGCTCTGATCCGCGCCGATCGCGCGCTTGCGGCGCGCAAGGCACCTACAGGCTTCGATCGTGACGCCGCGCGCGGCGAGCTCGACGCCTTGATCAACCGGCTGGGATCCGCTAGCGCATGACCGCTGAAATTCTGTCGTTTGAAACCGGCCGTCCCACGACGGAGCTGGCCGAGGCCGAACCGGCGTTGGTCGTCGACGTCGAGGGCTACGAGGGCCCGCTCGACCTGCTGCTCGCGCTGGCGCGGCAGCAGAAGGTCGACCTTGCCAAGATCTCCATCCTGGCGCTCGCCGACCAATATCTCCAGTTCATCGAGGCTGCCCGCAAGATCCGGCTGGAGCTCGCCGCCGACTATCTCGTGATGGCGGCCTGGCTCGCTTTTCTGAAGTCGCGTCTCCTGTTGCCCGAGCCGCCAGCGCAGGAAGGTCCGAGCGCCGAGGAGATGGCCACGGCACTTGCCAACCGGCTGCGCCGGCTGGAGGCGATCCGCGAAGCCGCCAATCGCCTGATGAACCGGCCCCAGTTCCAGCGTGACGTGTTCCCGCGCGGCAACCCGGAGGCCATAGCGGAGGTCCGTCGTCCCAAGTTCACCGCGACCCTGTTCGATCTGCTGTCGGCCTATGCCATCCAGCGGCAGTCGCGCGTCGTCACGTCCGTTCATATGGCCAAGCGCACGGTCTGGTCGCTTGCCGAGGCCCGCGCCTCGCTCGAGCGTCTGGTCGGCATGACCGAGGTCTCGGACGATTGGGGATGTCTCGACGACTACCTGCTGGACTACGTCGTCGAGCCTGCACAGAAGGCCACCGTCTTCGCATCGAGCTTTGCGGCCGTGCTCGAGCTGGTTCGCGAAGGCAAGCTCGAGCTGAACCAGAAGCAGGCGTTCGCGCCGCTGTACTTTCGTAAGCGTCCACCGATCCAGCCAGGCGCCATGGCTGCGCCGGACTTGACGGTTGAGTAACGAACAAGGAGACCCTGCCATGGCAAGCTTGGCGGAACTGCGCATGGAAGAGCCCGACGAGATCGCGATCGAGCCTGTAGCGCGCCCCGAAGAGTTGCGTATCCTCGAGGCTCTCCTGTTTGCCTCGGCCGAGCCGCTCGAGCAGGCTGCGCTCGCCAAGCGTATGCCTGAAGGTGTCGACATCAAGGCCGCACTGGCGCAGCTGCAGGCGGAGTACGCCAATCGCGGCGTCAATCTCGTGCGCGTCGCCAACAAGTGGACCTTCCGTACCGCCGGCGACCTCGCCTGGCTGATGACGCGCGAGAGCACCGAGACGCGCAAGCTGTCGCGCGCGGCGATCGAAGTTCTGGCCATCGTTGCCTATCACCAGCCGGTGACGCGTGCCGAGATCGAAGAGATCCGCGGCGTCGTCACCTCCAAGGGAACGCTGGACGTTCTGCTGGAGACCGGCTGGATCAAGCCGCGGGGGCGCCGCAAGACGCCGGGCCGTCCGTTGACCTTCGGAACCACCGATGCGTTCCTGGCTCAGTTCAGCCTGGAGACCCTGGGCGATCTGCCTGGCCTGGAAGAGCTGAAGGGAACCGGCCTGCTGGATTCCCGGCTGCCGACCGGCTTCACCGTCCCGACGCCATCGGACGATCCGACGCTGCGGGAGGACGAGGAGCCGCTGGATCCGGGCGATCTCGACCTGGCGCTTGCGCCGGCAGTGGAGGCCGAGCCTGGCGAGGCCGAAGCCGCGGAAGACGAAACGGCCGAGATGGAAACGGTCGCAGCCGACACGGCTGCGGCCGAGGTCGCCGAAGGCCAGATGGCGACCACTGAGGCCGCCGTTCGGGACGACACCTCGTCGCAGGTTGCCGTTGGCGATCTGGAACTGCCGGGCGCCGATGCGGAAACCGAGATCACCGAGGTGGACTTGGCCGTCGAGCAGATCGAGGTCGAGCCGGACGACGAGGCCGTTATCGAGGTCGTCGAGCTGTCTGCCGACGCTGACGCTCAGGCAGACGATGAGGCAGAGGCCGAGGCCGAGGTCGACACGGCGGATGAGGAGATCGACGCGGCCGATGACGCGCACGACCGCGATACCGACGACGATGGCTCGCCGCGCCAAAGCTAGCGGCCGGGGCTGTTAACACTCGCGTTATTACGTAGGTCCGGCCGCGAATTGTCGGACCTTAAGTGCTTGTTTTTGGGGGCGTTGGCGCCTACCTTCCGGCCAGATTGGGCTGTCCGCGGGCCGTTTTCGGCTGATGCGCCGCGTTCGTGTTGATGTTTCGCAATCGAATGCTAGAAGCGAAGTGTCGCGGTCAAGTCCATGGATATGACGCGGTTTCGGCGGTAGCGTCGACGGGCAGTCGGGTGAAGGCTGCGCCGGTGTTTGGAGGGTTGCAGGATGGGTTCGCTTAGCATTTGGCACTGGATCGTCGTGATCGCGGTCGTCCTGCTGTTGTTCGGGCGCGGCAAGATTTCCGATCTGATGGGCGACGTCGCGCAGGGCATCAAGGCGTTCAAGAAGGGCATGCAGGACGACGACAAGGCGCCGGAGAAGACCGAGCCCGTCAAGTCGATCGATCACGGCGCCACGCCTTCGGCCACCCGCACGGATGTCGGCAGCAAAGCCGTTTGATCTGCGCGTGAAAGGCGCCGGCGGCGCGCTCCCGCAGGGACGGCACCGGGACCTGTTCAGACAGGCCCGGATAGGCGGGATCAGAGGCGTCGTCGCGTAGGCGGATTGTTTCATGTTCGATATCGGCTGGAGTGAGCTGCTCGTCATTGGGGTCGTCGCGTTGATCGCGATCGGTCCCAAGGAGCTTCCGGGCGTCCTGCGCATGGTCGGGCAATGGATCGGCAAGGCGCGCCGGATGGCCTCGGAGTTCCAGGGCCAGTTCCAGGAGGCGATGCGCGAAGCGGAGATGGCCGACCTCAAGAAGAGCTTCGATGAGGTCCGCGAGGCGGCCAGCGGTTTCACCCCGACCGGCGTGATCTCCTCGTTGCAGCGCGACGTCGACAAGGCTCTCGATATCGAGGGGATCGACAAGCCCGCCGAGCCGGCGCCCGCATCGGATGTGGCTGCTGCTTCGCTCGAGCCTCCTGTGATGACCCCGACCACCCCCGAACCTCCAGTGGCCGAGACCTTCGCAGAGGCTGAAGTCCATCAATCCGTGGGCGAGCCGCTGGCGATCGTCCGTGAAATCAAACCCGAGCCACAGCCTGAAATGTCTGCGTCAGCAGAAGCTGACCGCCCGAAGGACGCCAAAGCGTCATGACCGTCGAAGATATCGAGGCCAGCAAGGCCCCGTTGATGGACCACTTGATCGAGCTGCGGTCGCGGCTGATCAAGGCGCTGATCGGCTTCGGCGTGGCCTTCATCTTCTGCTTCTTTTTCGCCAAGCAGATCTACAACATCCTGGTGCTGCCGTTCGTCTGGGTCGCAGGTGCCGAGAACAGCAAGTTCATCTACACCCAGCTGCTCGAATATTTCATCACGCAGTTGAAGCTCGCGATGTTCGGCGCTGGTTTCATCTCGTTCCCGATCATCGCGACGCAGATCTACAAGTTCGTGGCGCCGGGGCTGTATCGCCACGAACGCAATGCTTTCCTACCCTACTTGATAGCGACCCCCGTCTTCTTCGTGCTTGGCGCCATGCTGGTCTATTTTGCGGTGTGGCCGATGATCGTGCGCTTCTCACTGGGCATGCAGCAGCTCGGCGGCCCCGAGACGGCGCAAATCGCGCTGATGCCCAAGGTCGGTGAATATCTGTCGCTGATGATGTCGCTGATCTTCGCCTTCGGCATCGCGTTCCAGCTCCCGGTCATCCTGACCCTGCTCGGCCGCATCGGCATCGTCACCTCGCAGATGCTGAAGGAGAAGCGGCGCTATTTCATCGTGATCGCCTTCATCATCGCGGCCGTGCTTACGCCGCCGGACGTGCTCAGCCAGGCCTCGCTGGCGCTGCCGCTGCTGGCGCTCTACGAGGGCGCGATCATCGCGGTCGGCATCGTCGAGAAGCAGGCGGCTGCGGCCAAGTCCGGCTCGTCGTCCGGCTCGGGGAATCTCCCGGCCGACCCTTCCGAATAGAACGGTTGCGCTCGGGGACATCCCAGGGCGTTGCCTGTTCCCATCCGGCGCCATTCGCGGTAGTGCAGGCCGGCCCGCGAGCCCAGGCGACTCGCCGATACTCTTCGTTCCCAGGACCGAACGACCATGCACGACATCAGATCGATCCGTGACAATCCGCAAGGTTTCGATGTGGCGCTGACGCGCCGGGGTCTGGCACCGCTGTCGTCGCATCTGCTCGCCATCGACGAGCGGCGGCGCGCGGCGATCCTGGCCTCCGAGCAGGCCCAGGCCCGGCGCAACGCCGCCTCCAAGGAAATCGGCGAGGCCAAGAAGGCCAAGGATGACGCGCGCGCATCGGCGCTGATGGAGGAGGTCGCCAAGCTCAAGACCACCATGCCGGAGCTGGAGGCAGCCGCGAAGCAGGCGGATGAGGAGCTGGCGCGCGAGCTCTCGGCGATTCCCAATTTGCCGCTCGACGAGGTGCCGGACGGCAAGGACGAGCACGACAATGTCGAGCGCCACATGTTCGGCGCCCGGCGCAACTACGCCTTCGCGCCGAAGCCGCATGATGATCTCGGTGCGGCTCTTGGCACCATGGACTTCGAATCGGCTGCGAAGCTGTCGGGCGCGCGCTTCGTCGTGCTGAAGAGGGGCCTGGCGCGGCTCGAGCGCGCGCTCGGGCAGTTCATGCTCGATCTTCATACCAATGAGCACGGCTACACCGAGATCAATCCGCCGCTGCTGGTACGCAACGACGTCATGTTCGGTACCGGCCAATTGCCGAAATTCGAGGACGACCAGTTCTGGGCCGTGAAGGGCGAGCTGATTGCAGAGCCGGATGATCGCCTCAAGACCGAGCGGCTGGGTCTCATCCCAACTGCCGAGGTGGCCCTGACCAACCTGGTGCGCGAGTCCATCGTCGATGAGAAGGAGTTGCCGATGCGGCTCACGGCGCTGACGCCGTGCTTTCGCGCCGAGGCGGGCGCCGCCGGCCGCGACACCCGCGGCATGATCCGTCAGCATCAGTTCACCAAGGTCGAGCTGGTCTCGATCACGACGCCGGAGACCAGCAAGGACGAGCATGAGCGCATGCTGGCCTGCGCCGAGGAAGTGCTGCGCCGGCTCGATCTGCACTATCGAGTCATCACGCTGTGCACCGGCGACATGGGCTTCTCCTCGCAGAAGACCTACGACATCGAGGTCTGGATGCCCGGGCAGGGCGATGGCGGCGCCTTCCGCGAGATCTCCAGCTGTTCGGTGTGCGGCGACTTCCAGGCGCGCCGCATGGATGCACGCTATCGCGGAAGCGATGGCAAGCCGCGCTTCGTGCACACATTGAACGGTTCGGGCACGGCTGTCGGCCGTGCGCTGATCGCGGTCATGGAGACCTATCAGCAGGCCGACGGCTCGATCGCGATTCCCGACGTGCTGCAGCCTTATATGGGCGGCCTCAAGGTGGTGGCCGCGGAGCCATAGCGTCGCGGCAAATTGCATCCGCTCAGGTCGCCGCCATTGCGTACGCGCCGGCGGGTCGTATCCTCGGTTCTGTTCAGCAATTGCTTTTCAGATACCGGCATCATGGCTCTGCATCGGGATATTTTCTGGATCGGGCGGCAATGGGCCGTCACCGGCTCCGGCATCCAGGCGGTCGATCAGCGCCTGAAGGGAGCATTCGATATCGAATCCTCAAGGGTCTGGGACGAGGGCCTGCACGACTCGCTGCGCGATCAGGCTTGGTTCAACCCCGTCGACTTCGAGAAGGCGTTGAGTGTCGCGCGGGTCCGGTTTGCGGCAGTGCCGCGGACGGAGCCTTCAGCGGTGCCGGCGCCTCCTGTCCAGCAGGCACCCGGCGGATCCGGCACATCCAGCCTACCGTTGAGGCTGGGCACGCGAGGGCAGTTCGCCAGGTTCCTGCCGCAGTGGCGGATCCGGCATTGACCGGGTGGTGCCGCAGCGCGCTCAGGTTTGCCTCGATGCTGCACAGCAGATAAGACACCCCCGAACGATGCTTTCGGAGGGACGGAAGGTTGGCCATGCGGATTCTCTGCACCAATGACGACGGAATCCATGCGCCGGGTCTCAAGGTGATCGAGGAGATCGGACGCGCCCTGTCCGACGACGTCTGGATCGTGGCTCCCGAACTGGACCAGAGCGGCGTGTCCCATTCACTCTCGCTCAATGACCCCCTGCGGCTGCGTGAGGTCGGCCCGCGGCATTTCGCGGTGCGCGGCACGCCGACCGACTGCGTCATCATGGGATCCCGTCATATCCTGGGGGCGAAGCTGCCCGACGTGGTGCTGTCCGGCGTCAACAAGGGCCGCAACGTTGCCGAGGACGTGGTCTATTCGGGCACCATCGCCGGCGCGCTCGAAGGCACCATTCTCGGTCTGCCGTCGTTTGCCCTGTCGCAGGAATTCAGCGTCGCAACGCGTGACAAGCCGTCTTGGGACACCGCGCTCAAATTCGGCCCGCAGATCGTGCGCAAGGTGCTCGAAGCCGGCGTGCCGAGGAATACAGTGATCAACGTCAACTTCCCCGCCTGTGCACCGGAAGAGGTCAGGGGCGTCGTGGTCACCCGCCAGGGCAAGCGCAATCTGGGCTTCTTGAAAGTCGATGAGCGGCGCGACGGCCGCGGCAACCCCTATTTCTGGATCGGCTTCGACCGGGCTGCCGCGCTCGATGTGCCCGACGAGGGGACGGACCTCGCAGCTCTCGCGGCGCGCTACGTATCAGTGACCCCGCTTCGCCTGGATCGCACGGACGAGGCGTTCTCCGGCAAGCTCAGCGACATTCTCGGCTGAAGCGCCTTCTACCCCTGTGGCCCAGCGCCACGCAGGGCATGGTCGATCGCCTTTCCGAGCGTCTCGAGCTGGAATGGCTTCTGCAGGGCCGGCCGGTCGCGATATTCTTCCGGCAACCCCGACGAGCCGTAGCCGGTTGCGAAGATGAAGGGACGGTTGCGCGCCTTGATGAGATCGGCCACCGGCGAGATGACCTTGCCGTTGACGTTGACGTCGAGAATGGCGACGTCGAAATAGGTGCTCTCGGCCAGCCGCATCGCTTCGCCGATTTCGCCGGCTTCGGCCGCGACGGTGTAGCCGAGCTCTTCCAGCATGTCGGCGACCATCATTCGGATCATGACTTCGTCTTCAACCAAAAACACAGAGCCGCGCGGCGGCCGCGGTGCAGTCATGATGTCAGTCCTTGCCCATACCCGATTTGACGCTCGCAAATAACGGCTTATGGCGCAACGTCAACAATGTCGTCTTTCACGGTCGTGCGGCGTGGGCACGATCGCCCATAAGGTGAACGAACCGGACCCGACTTGGTTCCTTGTGCGGAACGCGGTCCGTCGTCGGGACCATGACGGTGCATCCGGTTGCGACGGGTGTGCGGAAAATCGGTGCGCAACCCTCGCCCGGCAGGTAAATTGCGCACGAGCCCACCAACCGACATCCCGATGCCCCCAGCTGCTCCTCCCGAGAAAATGATGTTTCAGCTGACCCTGCGTCGGCGGGGGATCAGCGATCAGGCGGTGTTGCGCGCGATGGAAGAGGTGCCGCGGGAGGAGTTCGTTCTGCCGGCCGACCGCCCGGAGGCCTATCGCGACAGCGCGATGGCGATCGCCTGTGGGCAGACCATCAGCCAGCCCTTCGTCGTCGCCTACATGACCGAGCAGCTCAAGCTGCAGAAGTCCCATCGTGTACTCGAAATCGGGACGGGGTCAGGATACCAGGCCGCGATTCTGTCCAGGCTGGCCACCAACGTCCTGACGGTGGAGCGCTTCCGGACATTGGCCGACAAGGCCAGGGAACGGTTGGAGAAGCTCGGCTGCTTCAATGTCGAGGTCATGCTCGGCGATGGCTACGCGCTGCCGCCGGGGGGCGGCCAATTCGACCGCATCATCGTAACGGCGGCGATGGACGAGATTCCCCAGAGCCTGCTCGACCGGCTGGAGCCGGACGGTATCCTGATCGCGCCGGTCGGGCCGCAACACGGGGTGCAGACGCTCGTCAGGAGCACGCGGACGGGTGATCGTTTCGACCGAAAGGAGCTCGTCGACGTGCGATTTGTGCCGGCAATTCCGGGGATTGCGCGCGAACTTTAAACGTGCGGATCAGCAGGCCGCACAACGCTTTATTCGCGGCTTAAGCGCTTATTTACCGCGGCTGTGTTTACTCGAATTCGTTGTTTGTTGCGTACGAGTGAGTAACCATGCCCGCCACTGTCGAGTTGCTTCGCTCGCGCCGCCTGCCGCAAGTTGCGGCGTTGGCGCTGATGTCGTTCGGCGTCGCCGGCTGCAGCGCCGACATGTCGACGCGGCTGTCGCAGACGCAAAATCCGTTTTCAAACCCCTTTGCATCCGATTCCACCGGGTCGGTGCAGGCGCAGCCGCCCCGGCAGCACCAGCAATACAGCCAGTCCTACACGCCGGCTCCCGCGCCGGCGCCTGCCTATTCGTCCTCGGCGCTGCCGCCCCCGGCGGTCGGGGCTCCGCAATCCTATCCGACCGGTGGCGGCGCCGGAGGCATGTCGTCGGGCGGGCGCGGCGTCGCGTCCTATGCGCCACCCGCTGCGGTCCCGGTCGCGGCGCCCGCCGTCGCCGCACCCCCGGCCTATGCACAGCCCGCGCATTCCTATGCTCCGCCGGCCCAGCCGCGCCTCGAGACCACCGGCACCGTGCCGCCGCGTTCGGTCGCGGCCGCGCGTCCTGCCAGTGGCACCAAGATCATCGTCGGCACCAGCGATACGCTCGACATCCTTGCCAAGCGCTACCGCGTGACGCCGGCTGAGATCCTGGCTGCCAACGGCTACAAGGGCCCGCGCGCGTTGTCGCCAGGCCAGCAGCTGATCATTCCGCATCCTGGCGCGGTGGCGGCTGCGCCCGCGGCCCAGCCCGTTGCCGCCGCGCCAATGGTCGCGCCGAAGCCGGTGGCGGCCGTCGCACCGTCCACCGTCCATTTCGTCAACCGCGGCGAGACACTCGCCAGCATCGCCCGCCAGAATCATCTGACGGCGGCTGAGCTCGCCCGCGCCAACAATCTCGATCAGGCTTCGCCGCTCAAGCTCGGGACCAGGCTGACCGTCCCTGGCAGGGCCGTGGCGGCAGCTGCGCCGGTGGCTCCGGTCGCAACCGTTCCCCAGGCGGTTGCGACCGTGCCGGCGCCAGCGCCGACAACGCGGGTCGCGACGGCCGCCGGTCCGGTCCAGACCGCCCGCCTGGCCCAGGCCAATCCGGCGCCCGAGAAGGAGGAGGAGCCCGCGCGGCCCGCCGAGACCACCAGCTCGCTGCCGACCTTCCGCTGGCCGGCGCGCGGCAAGGTGATCACCAGCTACGGCGCCAAGACCAACGGCAAGTCCAACGATGGTATCAACATCGCCGTACCCGAGGGCACCCCGGTGAAGGCGGCCGAAGATGGCGTCGTCGCTTACGCCGGCAATGAATTGAAGGGTTATGGCAATCTGGTCCTGGTGCGGCATTCCAACGGCTACGTCACCGCATATGCCCATGCGAGTGAGCTGATGGTGAAGCGCGGTGATCCGATCAAGCGCGGCCAGGTCATTGCCAAGTCGGGTCAGTCGGGAGAAGTCGGATCGCCGCAGCTCCACTTCGAGATCCGCAAGGGATCGTCTCCGGTTGACCCGCTGCAATTCCTCAACGGGGCGTGAGGTCCGGTCGTTTGACCCCACGCAATCGTGGACGACACAGGGCCGCGCAGATTACTGCGCGGCTTTTTGCGTTGTCAGCCGCACGCCGAGGCGGCCCGCCAGATCTTGCGTGAACTGCCACGCGACGCGGCCCGAGCGCGAGCCGCGCGTCGTGGCCCATTCCAGCGCCTCGCGCTCCAACTGATCCTCGGCGACTGCAATGTCGAAATGGCTGCAATAGCCTTTGACCATCGCGAGATATTCGTCCTGGCTGCACCGGTGGAAGCCGAGCCATAGGCCGAAACGGTCGGACAGTGAGACCTTTTCCTCGACCGCTTCGCCCGGATTGATCGCGGTGGAGCGCTCGTTCTCGATCATGTCGCGGGCCAACAGATGGCGCCGGTTCGAGGTGGCGTAGAGAATGACGTTCTCCGGGCGTCCCTCGATGCCGCCTTCGAGCACGGCTTTCAGCGATTTGTAGGACGCATCATTGCCGTCGAACGACAGGTCGTCGCAGAACACGATGAAGTGGAACGGCGCAGCACGCAGGATGTCCATCAGCGCCGGCAGGCTCTCGATGTCCTCGCGGTGAATCTCGATCAGTTTCAGCCGGTCGGCCGGCTTGCGCGTGACGTTGATGCTGGCATGGGCGGCCTTCACCAGCGATGATTTGCCCATGCCGCGCGCGCCCCACAACAAGGCGTTGTTGGCCGGCAGGCCGTTGGCAAAGCGCTCGGTGTTCTCGATCAGGATGTCGCGCATCCGGTCGATGCCCTTGAGCAGGTCGATCTCGACACGGCTGACGCGCGGCACCGTCGAGAGCCGGCCGTTCGGATGCCAGACGAAGGCGTCGGCCGCGTTGAGGTCCAGCGCGGGCGTGGCACCCGCATGGGTTGTCGCCAGATGCGCGGCAATTGCTTCCAGCGCACGGGCAATCCGGTCAGCCGTATCATCGGAGGCGGGGCCGGCGGGACGTTTTGCCGCGATCTTTGGTGGCTTTTGCGCTGCAGGCCCTTTGGCGAGCGGTCTGAGGGCGTTTTTGGCGGGGGCGCGGGACGAGGCTCTGGCTGGTTTTTTCGACATGCTGCAAGTTCCTGATGGGGCAGCCATATCGGGCCTCGCCGGCTGCCGCAAGCGGGGCGAAATGAAGGGGCGGGGCGCCTTGCTATTGGGACTGCTGCCGCTATATTCCGCGCGAAATTCGCAAGAGGCCGGCCCGCGCCGAGACAAGCGTGGTTCGCCGGCTATTCCTGTCTCACCGGGCGCTGCCCACGAGGATCGACCACATGCTGATCACCCCTGCCTATGCCCAGGCCGCCGGCGCTGGCGACACCAACAGCATGCTGATGTCGCTGCTGCCGTTCGCGCTGATCTTCGTGATCATGTATTTCCTGATCCTGCGGCCGCAGCAGAAGAAGGTCAAAGAGCACGCCGATCTCGTCAAGAACGTCCGCCGCGGCGACACCATCGTGACCCAGGGCGGCCTGGTCGGCAAGGTGACCAAGGTCGTCGACGACGACCAGGTCGAGTTCGAGATCGCCGACGGCGTGCGCGTGCGCCAGATGCGCCAGATGATCACGGGCGTCCGCACCAAGGGCGAGCCCGCGAAGGCAGACGCAAAGGACGACAAGAAGGACGAGAAGGCAGCGAGCTGATCGCCGACCTGGCCGGTTGAACGCCGGCCTTCGCTCTTTGTGATGTTCTGATTTTCCGGGCCGACTACGGCCCTTACGGACAACCTCCATGTTGTATTTCACGCGGTGGAAGGCGCTGGGCATCATTCTCACGGCGCTCGTCGTGTGCCTGTGCGCGGTGCCCAACTTCTTCTCCGAAGCGACGGTCAAGACCTGGCCGGCCTGGGCGCAGCGCCGGCTGGTGCTCGGCCTCGACCTGCAGGGCGGCTCCTATCTGCTGCTCGAGGTCGACTCCAACTACATCAAGAAGGAGCGGCTCGATGCCGTGCGCGACGACGTTCGCCGCACGCTGCGCGATGCCAAGATCGGCTACACCGGATTGGTGAGCCGGGGTGATGGGGTCGAGGTCCGGATCACCAAGGAAAGCGACACGGGAACCGCGATCTCCAAGCTGCGCGATCTCTCGCAGCCGCTCGGCGGGCTGCTCGGCTCCAGCGGCCAGCGCAGCCTCGAAGTCAGCGATGCCGGCGGCGGACTGGTCCGGCTGACGATCCCGCCGGCGGCCATCACCGAACGCATCCGCCAGACCATCGAGCAGTCGATGCAGATCGTCGAGCGCCGCGTCAACGAGCTCGGCACCGTCGAGCCCGTGATCCAGCGCCAGGGCAACGATCGCATCCTGGTGCAGGTGCCGGGCTTGCAGGATCCGACGCAGCTCAAGAACCTGCTCGGGCGCACGGCCAAGATGGAATTCCGGATGGTCGACACCTCGGTGCCGGCGGATCAGGCGGTGCAGGGGCGGGTGCCGCCGGATTCCGAGGTGCTCCAGAGCGCATCGCCACCCAACCAGCCCTATGTCGTGAAGAAGCAGGTGCTTGTCTCCGGCGGTGATCTCTCCGATGCGCAGACCGGCTTCGACCAGCGCACCAACGAGCCGATCGTCACCTTCCGCTTCAACTCGGCCGGCTCGCGCAAGTTTGCGCAAGCCACCACCGAGAATGTCGGGCAGCCGTTCGCCATCGTCCTCGACAACAAGGTGATCTCGGCGCCGGTCATCCGCGAGCCGATCACTGGCGGCTCGGGCCAGATCTCCGGCAATTTCACCGTGCAGTCCGCCAACGAGCTCGCGATCCTGCTGCGCGCCGGCGCGCTGCCCGCGCCGCTGACGGTCATCGAGGAGCGCACCGTCGGTCCGGGCCTCGGTGCGGACTCGATCGCCAAGGGCGAGCTCGCCTCCTATGTCGGCTCGATCCTCGTCATCGTGTTCATGCTGCTGACCTACCGGCTGTTCGGCGTGTTCGCCAACATCGCCGTGGTGGTGAACGTCGCGATGATCTTCGGCGTGCTGTCGCTGCTCAATGCCACGCTGACCTTGCCGGGCATCGCCGGCATCGTGCTGACGGTCGGCATCGCCGTGGACTCCAACGTGCTGATCTATGAGCGCATCCGCGAGGAGCTGCGCGGCGGCCGCAATGCGATCTCGGCGATCGACGCCGGCTTCAAGCGCGCATTGGCGACCATTCTCGACTCCAACATCACCACCTTCATCGCCGCCGCCGTGCTGTTCTATATCGGCACCGGCCCCGTGCGCGGCTTCGCCGTGACCTTGGGCATCGGCATCCTCACCACGGTCTTCACCGCCTTCACGCTCACCCGTCTGATCGTCGCGGGGTGGGTGCGGTGGAAGCGGCCGCAAAGCGTGCCAATCTAGGAGCTACTGTGACACACTGGGTTCTCATCGGGCTTGGCATCCTGATCGCGGTGCTGACGGTGGTCAGCGCGCTCGGCCTGCTGCCGTCGCTGCGCATCGTTCCCGACGACACGCATTTCGATTTCACGCAGTTCCGCCGCATCAGCTTTCCGATTTCTGCGGCGCTGTCGATCCTCGCGATCGTGCTGTTCTTCACCCATGGCTTGAACCTCGGCATCGATTTCCGCGGCGGCACCTTGCTCGAGGTGCGGGCCAAGTCCGGCACCGCCGACATTGCGGGGATGCGCGCGACGCTGGCGACCCTCGGTCTGGGCGAGGTGCAGCTGCAGCAGTTCGGCACTGCGGCCGATGCATCGGTTCTGATCCGAATTGCCGAACAGCCGGGCGGCGACGCCGCTCAGCAGGAGGCAGCCAACAAGGTCAAGGCGGCGATCGGCGATTCCGTAGAGTATCGCCGGGTCGAGGTGGTGGGGCCGCGCGTTTCCGGCGAGTTCCTGGCCGTCGGCATGCTCGGCCTGATGCTCGCGATCATCTCGATCCTGATCTATCTCTGGTTCCGGTTCGAATGGCAGTTTGCGCTCGGTGCCATGATCGCCAACGTCCACGACATCGTGCTGACGATCGGCTTCATGTCGATCAGCCAGGTCGATTTCGACCTCACCAGCATCGCGGCGCTGCTGACCATTCTCGGCTATTCGCTCAACGACACCGTCGTCATCTACGACCGTATCCGCGAGATGCTGCGGCGCTACAAGAAGATGCCGATGCCGCAGCTGCTCAACGAATCGATCAACTCGACCTTGTCGCGCTCGATCATCACGCACGTCACGGTGACCCTGGCGCTGCTGGCATTGCTCTTGTTCGGCGGCCCGGCGATCCACAGCTTCACCGCGGTGATGATGTTCGGCGTGGTGCTGGTCGGCACCTACACCTCGATCTTCATCGCCGCGCCGATCCTGATCTATCTCGGCGTCGGAACCGTTCGGGGTGATCAGATCGACGAGCCGAAAAAGAAGCCCTGATCAGCCGTTGGACCCGGATCGGGGTTGAGATGTTGGTCTCGCATGGCAACTGACGCCCCGCATTTCCCGCGGTCCGCGCCGATCGACGGTTATGGCAAAGGCGGCTTCGCCTTTGCCGGCATGTCGCATCGCGGCTCGCTGCTGTGCCTGCCCGACTCGATCTGGGCCTGGGACGTCATCCAGCCCAGCCAGATCGACCGCTATTCGTTGCAGCGCGTTTTTGATGCGGCGAACGGGATCGACACGCTCATCATCGGCACCGGAAACGAAGTCTGGATCGCGCCGGCACCGCTGCGCGCGGCCCTGCGTGGCGTGAACGTCGTGCTCGATGCGATGCAGACCGGCCCCGCGATTCGCACCTACAACGTCATGATCGGCGAGCGGCGCCGGGTTGCGGCAGCGCTCATCGCCGTCCCATGAGCGAGACGACCGCCAACAGCGACGCCGCGTTCTGTGCAGGCCTTGTCCGCGAGCACGATTTCGACCGCTACGCCTCGACGCTGTTCATGTCGCCCGAGCCCCGGCGTGCGCTATTGTCGCTGTACGCATTCAACGTCGAAGTCAGCCGCATTCGAGATCTCGTGTCGCAGCCGCTGCCGGGCGAAGTCCGCCTGCAGTGGTGGCACGACACGCTGACGGGTCACGAACATGGCGGCGCGGAGGGAAATCCCGTTGCGGCCGAATTGCTGCTCACCGTGCAGCGCTTCGCGCTTCCGGTCGAGCGGCTGACGCGCCTGGTCGATGAGCATCAGTTCGATCTCTACAACGATCCGATGCCGACGATGGCGGCGCTGGACGGCTATCTCGGCGACACGCGTGGCGCGCTGTTCGCGCTGGCCGCGCAGATCATTGCGCCGCCGTTTGCGGACGCCGATCATCTCGCGCACCATGCCGGCATCGCGCAAGGGTTGCTCCAGGTGATCGCGGCGCTGCCGCGCGATGCGGCCCACCGGCAGCTCTATGTCCCGCTCGATCTTCTCGCGCGGCATGGCGTCGGCCAGGAGGAGATGTTCTCCGGCAAGGCGTCGCCGGCGATCCAAGAGGTGATCATGGACCTGCGCGGGCAGGCCCGGCAGCATCTCGATCACACCCTCGAGCTGGCGCGTCAGGCGCCACCGGCCGTGCGGCCGGTTCTGCTGCCGCTCGCGCTGGTCCGGCGCGACCTTGCGCGGGCCGGACCCCGCGACGATCCGTTTCAGCCGCGCTCCCGCTCGCGCCTCGCGACGCTGTGGACGCTGTGGCGGGCCGCGGGGACGACGAGTTTTTGCGCGCGCTGACCCCGTCGCGGGCTCAAGCCGAGGGCATCGTGCTCCAGAGCGGCGGGCTGTGCAGGAGTCTCGGCATGTCCGGCGGCTCGTGCCGGTGGATCGTGCAGCGGGTGTCCCAGACGACGAGATCACCCGGTCGGCAGGTGTGGGTCCAACTGAACTCGGGCCGTTCGGCAAGCTGCCAGAGATCGTCGAGCAGCGCGTCTGATTCGTCCTGCTCGAGGCCGACGACGTAGGAATGGCGACGCTGCCCCAGCGCGAGCATCGAGCGGCCGGTATCGATATGATTGCCGACCAGAGGATGCACCGGGCCTGCGATGACGGTGCGACGGCCATCATCGGCGGTGTCGGTCGCGAGATGACGAACCTTCAGATGAGCGACGCGGCTGCGCAGCGCCGGTGAGAGCGCGTCATAAGCGGCGTAGAGGCTGCAGAATGACAGTCTGTCGCCCAGCAAGCCCCCGGGGGAGGTGTAAAATAGATCCGCGTGACCGAAGCGACGGCTGAAGGCCGCGATGTCACGTTCACCAAGCCGCTGGCCGCGCACCAGCAGGACCTGATGCTTGAGCAGCGCGCGCATGAACGAGGCGAACGCCCAATCGTCGAAGGATCCGAGATCGACATTGCAGACCTCGGCACCGAGCGTCTTTCCCGTCGGGATGACCTGGATGAGGCTGCTTTCGGCGCTTCGAGCAACGTTGCTTCTGAGACTCACTTGCGTCATCTCCCAAGTTTCACCAGCGCCTGCAAATCAACCATCGTAATTTGTCGGGGGTGTTTCGGCTCGGAGGCAATTCGCGGAAGGATCGCGGCACGATCTGCCGATTGTCGGCACACTCTGCCGCTCTGAGTCGGAAGTTGGACGCTTCAAGGCGATGCGCGAGGAAATATCCAGCAACCTGCAACTCATTCGCAGGCAATCTGGCGCTTGATCGTGCTGATCCCGCGCGCAAGCGAATCAGTGTGGACGATCTGTTCCCTTGATTTGGGTCCGATGCATGATTCGCCGCGCATGATCATCGAACGGATCGCGCCGATGCATGGTGCAGCGATTGTCCCAGATGACGAGATCTCCGACCTTCCAGACATGCTCCCAGGAGAATTCCGGACGGGCAACATAGGCCCACAACGCGTCGAGCAATGCTTCCGACTCGGCGAGCTCGAGGCCGACCAGATAGGCATTGCGCCGGCGGCCGAGATAAAGCATCCGCAGGCCGGAATCGGGATGCGTGCAGACCAGCGGATGGATCGCGCCCGGCGATGTGCGCGGATCATCGGTCGGCGTTACGCCCTGTCGGACGAAGCCGCCGCTGTTGTAGGTGCCGTCGTGCTTGATCTTCAGATCTGCGACGCGGCGCTTCAGTTCAGGAGGAAGCGCGTCGTACACGGCATACATGCTGCAGAACGACGTGTTGCCGCCGACGGGGGGAATTTCCAGCGCGTAGAGCGCGCTCGCGATCGGCGGCGTGTCGAGATACGACATGTCCGTATGCCACACCGCTTCGCCCGCGCCGAGGCTGCCGATCGCCTCGCCATTCACCTTCACGTTCGAGACGATATAGATTTCGGGTAGACCGTCGACGAAGCGGCGCCCGTTCTCCTGCACCGGCGCCCAGTCGAGATCGCCGAAGCGGCGGCTGAAGGCGATCAAGTCCTGGTCCGTCAGACCCTGGCCGCGCACCAGCAAAACGGAGTGCGTGTGAAAGGCACGGAGCAGGGAGCCGAAGCCCGCATCGTCCAGATGCTTGAGATCGACATGTCGAATCTCGGCACCGAGTTGCCGGCCGGTCGGGATGATCTCGATGTTCGACGACCGAGACGTTGTGGCCGCGCGGGTTTCGACGTTCATTGCCAATCCTCCCAAACGACATTGCAACCAAAGGATACAATGGTCGGTCCGCGAAGTCTCGTCCGCTCAGGCCGAAGGCAGGTTCAGGTCCGCCTCGAAATTGAACCGGTCGCGCAGGTTTTTGCGCGAGTCCAGGATGTCCTTGAGGAAAGCGCGATCGCTGTCGCTCGTGAGCATCGGTTCGATCAGGTCGATCTGGTTCATCGCGACCAGCTGCAACAGTTCAGTGCGTGGCCTGCCGCTGGCGTCGCGCGGCAGGGCATGCACGACCTGGATATGCTCCGGCGGCTTCGGGCCCTTGGCTGAAGCAAGCTCGTTTTGCAGCTGAGTTTCAAGCGTCGGCTGCTCTCCCTCGACGAACGCATAGAGCCCGACGCCGGTCCGGCGGTCTGCGAAGGCAACGATCGCCGCGTCGCGCACGGCCGGGTTCTTCCGGATCATGTCCATCAGCACCGGCGCATCGTTGACCAGGCGTCGTCCGCCACCCTCGCGGTCGGTGAAATTGAAGATGCCGCGCGTGATGGCGCGATACACCTTCTTGCCGGTCATCAGCCAGACGCGCGCGAACAGCGATTTGCGTGCCAGGATCTTGCGCTCCTGCGGCGTCAGCGCCTCGGGCGCGTAACTCCGCTTATGCTTGAGCAGATGACGCAGGTCCTCATAGGCCGCGATCCGGAACAGCCGGCTGCGGCTCTCGAAGCAGGCGGCCAACTGAAAATCGGTGACGTAGCAATGGCCGTCGTGACCGACGAGCCAATTCTGCTCCTTGGCGAGATCGTTGTGCGTGATTCCGGCGCGATGCAGCCGGCGCATCATCCGCTTGGCCGAGCGGAAATAGGCGGCGTTGCCGTGCGGCTTGGCCAGATGCAGCGCCACGCCATTGATGAAGCCGCGGACCAGCGCGCGATCCCCAGCCCATAGCAGATCAGGGCCGGCGTTGAGCCCCTTGGCGCGCATCAGCGCCTTGCGCTCGCGCGCGAACAAATGCCGCGCCAGCACGAACGACCACCACGGCACCTCATCGAGCCGGCGCAGCACGGCGTCGACGTCACCGGCCTCGCTCTTGAAGCGGCCGCGCTCGACGGTCGAGAACACGTCGCGCTTGAGCAGAACGCCTTCGCTCCAGCGCGCCGCCAGCACGGCGAAATCAGTCTTCGGCAAACTCATGGGGCTCTCACGCAGCGGCCGCGACGGGCAAGTGCTCGGCGATCCAGCGGTCGAGATCGGCCAGCGCGCGGGCGCTCATCGCCTGCTTCTTCGCCACCGTCTTCTCGTTGCCCTTCAGCCGCGTGCCGTCCGGCTTGCGGGTCGGGGTCGTCGCCAGCGGCGGGAACAGGCCGAAATTGATGTTCATGGGCTGGAACGAGCGTGTCGCACCGTCGATCGTCTCGATGTGGCCGCCGGTGATATGGCCGAGCAGGGCACCGAGCGCCGTGGTTGGTGGTGGCGGCAGCAGATTGGCGCCGCGCACCTCGGCGGCGGCGTAGAGGCCGGCGATCAGCCCGATGCTCGCCGACTCCACATACCCCTCGCATCCCGTCATCTGGCCGGCAAAGCGCAGCCGTGGCTGGACGCGCAGGCGGAGCTGCGCATCGAGCAGCTTCGGCGAGTTGAGGAAGGTGTTGCGATGCAGACCCCCGAGCCGCGCGAATTCCGCGTTCTCGAGGCCAGGGATGGTGCGGAAGATCTGCTGCTGCGGGCCGTATTTCAGCTTCGTCTGGAATCCGACCATGTTGTAGAGCGTGCCGAGCTTGTTGTCCTGGCGCAGCTGCACGATCGCGTAGGGCTTGACCGTCGGATTGTGCGGATTGGTCAGGCCGACCGGCTTCATCGGGCCGTGACGCAGCGTCTCGTGGCCGCGCTCGGCCATCACTTCGACCGGCAGGCAACCGTCGAAATAGGGCGTGTTGGTCTCCCACTCCTTGAAGTCGGTCTTCTCGCCGGCGAGCAGCGCCGCGACGAAGGCGTCGTACTGCTCCTTCGTCATCGGACAGTTGATGTAGTCAGCACCCGTGCCGCCCGGACCGACCTTGTCGTAACGCGACTGGAACCACGCCTTGGTCATGTCGATCGTGTCCTTGTGCACGATCGGCGCAATGGCGTCGAAGAAAGCAAGTGCCGTCTCGTCGGTCAGGTCACGGATGGCCTCGGCGAGCGGCTGCGAGGTGAGGGGACCGGTGGCGACAATGACGCGATCCCACTCCACCGGCGGCAAGCCGGTAACTTCGCCGCGGCGCAGCGCGATGCGTGGATGCCCTTCGAGAGCCGCTGCGACGGCCGCCGAGAAGCCGTCGCGGTCGACGGCCAATGCGCCACCGGCCGGAACCTGATTGGCGTCGGCAGCGCGCATGATCAGCGAGCCCAGCCGGCGCATCTCGGCATGCAGCAGGCCGACGGCGTTGTTGGCCGCATCGTCGGAGCGGAAAGAGTTCGAGCACACCAGTTCGGCCGCGGTGGCGGTTCGGTGCGCCTCGGTCATGCGGTCCGGCCGCATCTCGTGCAGCACCACATCGACTCCAGCCTCGGCGAGCTGCCAAGCGGCTTCAGAGCCGGCGAGGCCGGCACCGACAACGTGGACGGTATTCGAAGGTGATTTGGAGCCTGTCATGCGCGGGACAGGTAGCGCTTTTCCCGAGCGCTGCAAATGCGCCAATGAGGCTCGGCGCGAGAAAGCGGGCGCATGTGTTTCGCTGCGCCAGGCCTAGATGCGGCAACGCCCGCAGCGAGGCGGGCGATGTCCGGTAGATATCGGAAGAAGGCCGATCAGCCGTTGTAGTGACCGGCGGCAACGCGCGGGATGTCCGAGCGATCGAGACCGATGTCGGCGAGTTCGCGATCGCTGAGCTGCGACAGCTCGGCAACGTTGCGCTGATACTCACGGAACGCCTGAACCATGCGGATGAGCGAGAGCAACATGAGAAATCTCCTTTAGTTCACGATTCAGTTCTTCATTGGGAACCTCATCGTTGAAATGAACATAGAAGAGATTGTTGCGATGCGGAAGCGTTGATGTTGCGATGCAGCTAAACCTCCGGCGCATAGCTTGGGTAACGCTTGAGTAAGAATCGGGCAGGGGGATCAGAGGGCGGATCTGTCGGAAACCTCCGTAATCATGCTGTTTTTCAATCGTTCGTTTGAAAAGCCCGATCGATAGCCTGCCACCACGGCTGTGAAGCCGTTAGGCGTTGAGCATCTCGCGAGCCCCGACGAAGTGCATGGGTCGATCGGCGTGAATTTTTATTCACTCTTTGATGTCGCGACGGTGAACCGATGTCCACGATCACGCGCGGCTCGCAGTGATTTCATTTCGCGAGAATATCGCGGTGGTGCGACAAATTGTCGCGGCGTCCGGCAATGATGCCTGCGCCGTCGCACCAGCGAGGAAAAACAATGAACAGCAAACTGTTGGGGGCCGCGCTCGTCATCGCGGCGATGACCGCGTTCGGTCCGGCTCAGGCGGCGCGGATGCACGGCGCCGGCTGCAGCGGGGCCAACCTGGAGAAGACTGAGACGGCGATCGAGGCTATGGCTGATGGCGATGCCAGATACACGGCGCAGCGAGAGATCGCGGCGGCCCAGGATGCGCTGCTGAGCGGCAAGATGGGCGCCTGCAGCGTTCATCTGACGAAGGCGATGCAGGCCGGGATGATCAAGTAGCGCGTCAATCGTTCGCATCGTTGAACCAAGGGCCGATCGCGTCACCGCGATCGGCCTTTTTCCGGGCAGGCTATGGCGCCCGCGCCAGCTGCGTCGCGAAGGTCGCGATCGTCCGCGCATAGACCTCGCTCTTGTTCCACTGCTGGATGACCGCAAAATTCGGGCCGCCGGGCTCCCAGTCCTTGCCCTTCTGCCAGCCATAGCCTTTCAAATAGTTCGCAGTGGAGGCGAGAACGTCGGGCGCGCTGCGGATCAGGTCGCGCCGGCCATTGCCGTCGAAATCGACGGCATATTTGATCCAGGACGACGGCATGAACTGGGTCTGTCCGATCTCGCCGGCCCAGGCGCCGCGCATCTCGGCCGGCTGGAGATCGCCGCGGTCGACGATCCGCAGCGCATCCAGCAACTCGCCGCGAAACTGCTCGGCGCGGCGGCAGTCATAGGCCAAGGTCGCGAGCGCACGGATGGTCGGGAACTTGCCGACATTGACGCCGAAATCGGTCTCGAGGCCCCAGATCGCGACCAGCACCTCGCCGGGCACGCCGTAGCTCTGCTCGATCCGCGACAGCACCGAGCCGTATTGCTTCAGCATGTTGGAGCCGCGGGTCAGGCGCGGCGGCACCATGCGCCCGGAGAACTCTTCGAAGGTCTGGCTGAACACCTTCTGACCGCGGTCGCGGTTCAGCACGCTTTGGTCCGGCGTCACGCCCGTCAGCGCCGCATTGATCGTGTTTTGCGAGATGCCCTTGGCCGCAGCCTCGGTCTTGAACTCGGCGAGCCAGCCGTCGAAATTGCCGTTGCCGCAAGGTACCGCGGCGTGCGCTGGCGCTGACAGGGGGGTAAGGGCAGCGAGACAGGCAAGAGCGGACACGGCGAGAACGCGAGCGATCATCGAAACACCTGGACGGCAATGGATTCAAAAAGCGTTGCTGGGCGTGCTCCATGTCGGGCGTAACCGCGGCAGCAGCAAGGCCTTTCGATCACATTGGCGTCGGATTTCGTGAGCGCCGCCACACTCTGCGGCCCCTCGACGCGACCGCCGGCCCGGAGGCCGGCGGCAGTGAAAACTCATCGCTGCGTCCTCACATCTGGTCACGCGAGCGCCATGGGAACAGGTTCGCCGGGAAATCGGCCGCGGGCTTGGAGCTGCGGGGGACCGGCGGCACGATCCGGGCGGCGTCGGGGTGGATCGCGATGGCCTCACGGTAGAGATGCCAGGTGGCGTGGCCGAGCACCGGGATCACGACGGCGAGACCGAGGAAGAACGGGATCGTGCCGGCCACCAGAAGCACTGCGACGATGAGGCCCCAGGCCGCAACCGGAACTGGGTTCTTGGCCGCCACGCGCAGCGAGGTGACGACCGCTTCGAGCGCGCCGGCGTGACGGTCGAGCATCAAGGGGAAGGACACGATGCTGAGGCACAGCGCCAGCAACGCGAACAGGAAGCCTGCGCCACAGCCGACCGCGATCAGCCACCAGCCTTGCGGCGTAGTGAAGACCCGCTGCAGGAAATCGCTCACACCGGTCGCGCCGCCATAGCCGAACACTGCGACGTAGATCGCCTGCGCGGTCGCGACCCAGGTGACGAACAGCGCGAACAGCAGCGTGCCCAGTCCGAGCATCGAGCCGAACGACGGCGACCGCAGCACCTCCAGGGCATCCCAGGCACTGGTGTCCTCGCCGCGGTCTCGGCGGCTGCTGAGCTCATAGAGACCGAGCGCGGCGAACGGGCCGAGCAGGGCGAAGCCGGCCGCCAGCGGAAACAACAGCGGCACCACCGCATAGCCGAACACTGCACGCGCCAGCACCAGGCCGAGAACGGGATAGATCGCACATAGCATCACGGCGTGACTCGGCACCGCCTTGAAGTCATCCCAGCCGAGCCGCAGCGCACGCATCAGGCTCGACATGTCGATCGTACGAATCGTCAGCTCAGCCGCGACCTCGTCTGCCGCCCGAACGTGGGAGGCAGCATTGCTGTGGTAGGTAGCCATCGTCGTGTGCTCCCTCAACTTGCGCGGGGCGCTTCCCAACCACGCAGGCGGGCTGCGCTTCTCGTTGGAACAAATTCGCGGATGGCCAGACGCGACGAACCTCGGGGCGGCCATTCGCGAACGGAAGTCATCAGGATAGTAGCAAAACAGGCTGCGCCTACTCACGCCTCGGTGAGGGCTGTGAATGTCGCAGTGCATTAGCTTGGCACGCCCATGCAGAAGCCTGAGCATGGTCCAATAAAGTCGTTCCGCCGTCATTCCGCCTTGGGTAAGCTTCACATTCGTCGCCGTGTTCGCGTTTGGCAGGCCACGGCGGTGGCGGAGCGGCTCCGACGGGCGTCTCTGCAACGGAACATCGCCGGCCGAGTTCTTCTTACGATCACCATCCATTGGGAGCCATTGATGAGCGTTTTCGGAAAGATCATGGGCGCGATTTTCGGCCATCATGCCGAGGCGGCACCGGCCGGCGGCAGCACGCCCGCCGCGGGCGGCGCCGCGCCGGCCGGCGGCGCGGCTGCGTCCCCGACGGCGGCCCCGGCTGCTGCGCCGCAAAATGTCGATGTGGCTGCGATCGTCGACAAGGCGGCGGCTGCCAAGCACGAGAAGCTGGAGTGGCGAACCTCGATCGTCGACCTGATGAAGGCGCTCGATATCGATTCGAGCCTCGCTGCGCGCAAGGAGCTCGCCAAGGAGCTCGGCTATAGCGGCGACACCAACGACTCCGCCAGCATGAACGTGTGGCTGCACAAGCAGGTGATGAGCAAGCTCGCCGCCAATGGCGGCAAACTGCCGCCGGAGATCAAGCACTGAGCTTGCGCCGCTCACGGCAAGAACAAGAAGCGAAAGGCCCGCCATCGTGCGGGCCTTTGTCGTCTTGGATCGCGTCTGGCGTGAGGCTGTGCCAGCGCCTCAGACGTGCACGAAGCCGGCGCGTTCCCAGGCCTCCGCATGTAGCTGGCCGATGTCGCGCAGCGTGCGCTCGTCGAGCTGGTCGAGATAGGCGAGCTGCGTGCGGTAGTGAACGTAGCGCTTGATAACGTCGAAAATGGCTGTGATGAACATGTGCCTCTCCCCATGGGTCTGGTTGCTTGCTCGGCGGGGGATTGCTGATCCATCCAGGTAGCCATTGCGTTAAGGCGCGCCGTCCAATCGTCTCGCCCGGTAATTCCACGGCCCATCAGGCCATGATGTCCCGGTTCTCCGGATGGTCTCGGAGGTAGTCGGCGACGAAGCTGCAGCCCGCGATGACCTTGCGGCCGTCGGCGCGGATCAGCGCGAGGGCACCTTCCACGAGCTGCGAACCGATGCCGCGGCCTCGCAGCGGTAGCGGGGTCTCGGTGTGGGTGATGATCACCCCCTGCGGCGTGGCCCGGTAATTGGCAAACGCGACGTGGCCGTTGATGTCGAGCTCGAAGCGGCTCCCGGCCTTGTTGTCACGGACATCAGTCATGCGCCTCTACTTTCGTTTAGGTTTCTCGGTGATCTTGAGGAACTCCGCCAGCAGTGCACGGATCGACCATGGCTTGCCATCGACAGCACCCCGGATGTCGTCGATCTTCCATTGGCCCGCTTCGCGCACGAGGTCGTAACGGATGATGTCGTCGGCCTGTTCCTTGCGCTCGGTCCGGTGGCCGCGAATACTGACCGCGACGGTTGCCTTGTCGCCGTCCTGCATTTCCGACGTCACCTTGAACGAGGCGACATCGGGATCCTGCGAATTCGTGACGGGATCGAAATCGATCGCCCCGACCTCGCCCTTGGGCGTGCGGGCGTCCATCTTCGCCCATTGGGCGGCCAGCGACTTCGACAGATATTTCGCGCGCGCTGCCTTGTCCTCGATGACGAAGGTGCCGCCATCCTCCCCCTTGCCCTTGGCGACGCGGGTGTAGATCGCAGTCATGATGCCGACAGGCTCGCTGGAAGCAGGCGCCTGCGCGTGCAGCGGAGAAGCGGCGAGCACGCCAGCGAGGCCGAGAAGCAGGAAGCGACGATCGATCATGGTTGTCCTCAAATCAGATTCGGCGCGCGGTGATATGAAGAAATGCGCGGCCGGCCACGGTTTGTCGCGCGGCATCCGCATCCGTTCGAAACACGCCACCGCATGGGTGGGATGGGGAGGCCGGCCTTGCGAGGGCGAGCAGGACCGGGATAAACAGGCCCAAAGGTATCGGGCGGCTGAGATCGCCTGAAGGATCGACCGAGGGGACGCTTCCATGGGTCTGTTCGTCAGCTGCAGCGGCGCGAGAGGTTGTCGATGACACCGGTACCCCTGCGCATGTCCCGCCGGGTGATGAACCTCGCGCATATCGTCACGCAAAATGGCCGCCGGCTCGGCGACCGCGTCGGCTTCGTCTGGGGCGAGAGGTCGTGGACCTGGCGCGAAATCGACGCGATGGTCTCGGCGCTCGCGGCGGCGCTGGCCGAGCAGGGGATCGCCAAGGGCGATCGCATTCTGGTGCACTCCAAGAACTGCGAGGAGATGTTCGTCTCGATGTTTGCCGCGTTCCGGCTCGGCGCGGTCTGGGTGCCCACCAATTTCCGCCTGATGCCGGACGAGGTCGCCTACCTCGCGACCGCCTCGGGCGCGAAGGCGTTTCTCTGCCATGGCGACTTTCCGGAGCACGCTGCCGCAGTGACGACTGCTGACTTCACCTGGCGCATCGGTGAAGGCGGCAGCTTCGGCACGGGGGCCGTGGCCGACGCAATGAAGGCGCATGTCGGCGCACACGTCGCGAACGCTGCCGTCGAGCATGACGATCCCTGCTGGTTCTTCTTCACCTCGGGCACGACCGGCCGCTCCAAGGCGGCGGTGCTGACGCATGGCCAGATGGCGTTCGTCATCACGAACCATCTTGCAGACCTGACGCCGGGCACGACCGAGCACGACGCGTCGCTCGTCGTGGCGCCGCTGTCGCACGGCGCCGGCGTGCACCAGCTGATGCAGAGCGCGCGCGGTGCCAAGACCGTGCTGCTGCCGAGCGAGAAGTTCGACATCACCGAAGCCTTCCGCCTGATCGAGATGCATCGCATCAGCAACCTGTTCACGGTGCCGACCATCCTGAAGATGATGGTCGAGCATCCCGCCGTCGACCAATTCGATCATTCCTCGCTGCGCCATGTGATCTATGCCGGCGCGCCGATGTATCGCGAGGACCAGAAGCGCGCGCTGGCGCGGCTCGGCAAGGTCATCGTCCAGTATTTCGGCCTCGGCGAGGTCACCGGCAACATCACGGTGCTGCCGGCCGCGGCGCACGAGGAAGAGGATGGACCGGAGGCGCGGATCGGCACCTGCGGCTATGAGCGCACGGGCATGCAGGTCTCGATCCAGGACGATCAGGGGCGTGAGCTGAAGCCGGGCGAGACCGGCGAGATCTGCGTCATCGGTCCGGCCGTGTTTGCGGGCTACTACGACAATCCCGACGCCAATGCGAAGGCGTTTCGCGACGGCTGGTTCCGCACCGGCGATCTCGGCCACATGGACGCGCAGGGCTTCGTCTATATCACCGGCCGCGCGTCGGACATGTACATCTCCGGCGGCTCCAACATCTATCCGCGCGAGGTGGAGGAGAAGATCCTGACCCATCCCGACATCGGCGAGGTCGCCGTGCTCGGCGTGCCTGATCCCGTCTGGGGCGAGGTCGGCGTCGCCGTCTGCGTGGCGCGCGAAGGTGCGGCCGCGCCGAGCGAGAGCGCGATCGCCGGCTATCTCGCCACCAAGCTGCCGCGCTACAAGATGCCGAAGCGCTTCTTCTTCTGGGACGCGTTGCCCAAATCGGGCTATGGCAAGATTCCGAAGCGTCTGGTGCGCGACGAGCTCGAGGCGCGCGGCCTGCTCGATCTCACCAGGCAGGGTTGACGCGTGATGCGATCCATCACCCAGCCCGGTGCGCCCGTCGCGGATCGCATCCAGTGGGTCGAGGCCCGCGGCCGCGTGTTCACCTTCACCATGGAGCAGGGGTTGCCGCTCTTGGACGCCGCGCGCCGCGGCTTTGCGGCCAATGGCTTTGCCGGCGGTGTGCTCGATATCAAAGGCGGTGCGCTCGGACCGTTCGCCTATGTGATGCCGGCGCTGTCGAAGACGGCGGATCATGCCGCGTTCTACAGCGACACCTATCGTCCCGCCGGTGTGACGCGCCTGTCGACGGGGACGATGACCCTCGGCGTGCGCGACGGCGCGCCATTCTTCCATTGCCACGCGCTGTGGATGGAGGAGGGGAGCCGCAACGGCGGCGGGCACATCCTGCCGGAGGAGACCATCGTCGCCGAGCCGTTCGAGGTCGACGCCTTCGGGCTCGACGGCGCGATCTTCACGGCAGAGCCGGACGTCGAGACCGGCTTCAAGCTGTTCGGGCCGGTAGCGGCCGCACCAAGCGGCGCCACGACGGACTGCCGCGCCTTCGCGCTCCGGCTGCGGCCGAACCAGGATTTCGCCGGTTGCCTGGAAGCGTTCTGCCGGGCGCAGGGGATCAGCAAGGCCCGCATTCGCGGCGGCGTCGGCTCGACCATCGGGGCGCGCTTCGAGGACGGCGTCGTCGTCGAGCCGTTCGCGACGGAGCTGACCATCACCGCCGGCGCGATCGCGCCGGGCGACGACGGCCTTGAAGCCACTGTTGACGTCGCGCTGGTCGACTACACCGGCGCGCTCGCGCGGGGGCGCCTCGTCCGCGGCGACAATCCGGTGCTGATGACGATGGAGCTGGTGCTGGAGGTCGTGGCGTAGCCCGCGTGGGCCGGTGGCCGATGCGGGCGCGATGTGCGAGATTGCCGGTGATGTCACCGAGGTTGTGAAGGCGTCATGGCGAGGAAGCAACGCGAGATCCGGCTGCCGGCCCCTTATCTGAAGCGGCTGTGGCTCGATCCGGCGAAGATCTCCGATCGCGCGGCCTATCCGTTTTGCCTGCCGTTCCTGCAGGACGCGTTCGAGCTCAGCTTCACCAACGCCATCACCATCATCGTCGGCGAGAACGGCACCGGCAAATCGACCCTGCTCGAAGGCATTGCCGCGCTGGCGGGCTACGACGAAGCTGGCGGCGGCAAGGGTTACATGCCGGTCGACCATGGGCGTGCGATCGAGCGTATGGGCGGCGCACTCGCCGCCGCGCTGCGCGCGAGTTGGTTGCCGAAGATCACGCAAGGCTGGTTCTTCCGCGCCGAGAGCTTCTTTTCGGTGGCGCGCTATCTCGATCAGGCCGCACTGGACGATCCGTTCGGCGGGCCGCCGCCCGACTTCCTGTCCCATTCGCATGGCGAGGGGTTCCTGCGCTTCTTCGAGGAGCGCTGCCAGCGCCAGGGCATCTACATTTTCGACGAGCCGGAATCGGCACTGTCGCCGGCGCGCCAGATCGAGTTCCTGAAGCTGATGCGGCGCATGGATGACTCCAGCCATTGCCAGGTGCTGATGGCGACGCATTCGCCGGTCCTGATGGCCTATCCCGGCGCGACCCTGTTGCGGCTGACCAAATACGGCCTTGAGAAGGTCGCGGTGCAGGATACGGATCATTTCAAGGCGATGCGTGAGTTCTGCGCCGACCCCGACGGCTTCGTGCAGGCGGTGCTGGCGGAGTGAGGCCGGGATGATAGGCGAGCAGAGCGAAGCCTGCTCGGCCGTCATTGCGAGCGAAGCGAAGCAATCCAGGATCCCACGAGGACTCTGGATCGCTTCGTCGCTTTGCTCCTCGCGATGACGGAGAGACATGACTTCGCGTTCTCGCCGTGCCAGGTGCACCCGAGCTTTGACGTTCATTCCGCCCTCCTCAGTGAGAGGGCGCAGGGAAGGCCGGGTGCAGGCCGCACCCATGGCCCGCCTGCGAAAAAAAATGCAGGCGGCAGGAACCACAGGATTGGCCGAACAACCGGCCTTCCCTGCGCGACGGTTTCTACCGGCTTATACGCGCTCTCCTCGGTGCGCCGGGCCTTCTGGCCACCGTCATCGGCGCGACGCCTTGAAGGCATCGACACCCACTTGACCTCAGCGTCGGGAGGTCAGGACCACACGATTTCGCCGTCCGCCCCAAAACCCGTCGTCTGCGCAAAAGCGCCGGGCCCGTGACGTCCATCGCATCCCGCCCTCCACGCCCGTGACGACCGCGAAGCGCCCCTCTCGTGAGGACAGGACGCATGCAGGAAAACAGAAATTCCGAAATGGCGAAACAGGAATATTTTTCACGGCAGGACTGGACAAGGGTGATGCCGCTGATCCTGTGCGCAAATTTAGGTTTTGCGCGCATGGCCGTTTTGGTGTCAAAACGGCCGCGTCGTGGCTCGGCCATGTGCGCGCCGTGCCCGTCGGGCGACTCGGAACGTGACAGGAGCGAAGGAAGAGGGGCTGCATGCCGGAGCAGATCGGTCGCCACGACAAGCTCGAACAGGCGCTCCTGGCCCTGGATGATCGCGCCATGGTGCTGGAGGAGCTCGACGGCTTCATCGCCGGCCTGCTCGTGCTCCCTGAGCCGATTCCGCCGGGCGAATGGTTCGCGGCGGCCTTCGGGCTCGGCAAGGGCCATCGCTCCGTGTTCACCAGCATCGACCATGCCAACGAGGTGCTCGGGCTGGTCATGGACTATCACCGGGAGATCGCGCTGACGCTCGCGCATCATCCGGAGCAGTACCAGCCGCGCTTTCCGATCGACGGCTTCAACGGCGAGGTCGTCTGGGAGCTGTGGATCGACGGCTTCGCGGCGGCCACGAACCTGCGTCGTGACAGGTTCGATGCGTATGAGCGGGTGGGCGGCGAAGTCGCCATGGCTGCGGTCGGTCTGATGATGATGATCGGTGCAACTCTCGACGAGAACCCGGATCCCGTCGAATATCGAAATCTCAGTCGCAACGCGCCCCAGAATATCCGCGAGGCGGTGCTGACGCTGCATCAATACCGGCAGAGCGGGGCTCCGCTGCCCGCGTCCACCAGCTTCGCCCGGCAGCCCAATCCCTTCGCGTCGTTCGGCAAGGTCGGCCGCAACGACCCCTGTCCGTGCGGTTCCGGCCAGAAATACAAGCGCTGCTGCGGCGCGAATTGATCGGCCACGACACGGTCTTTTTTGTTGCAACAATCGGGAGCGGTGTAAAGATGCGCCGCCGCGCGCCGGATGCGCCGGCCAATGAGAGTGACTGAGGAAACGACATGAGGATGGTGTTCGGCAAGGCGCTGGCCGTGACGGCGGCGCTCGCGATCGCAACGACGGTCCTGACCACAGCGGATGCGCATGGTCCGACCCGGCGCAAGGTGCAGGAGCACGTCGAGATCAACGCCGCGCCCGCCAAGGTGTGGGCCGTGATCGGCAACTTCCAGGACATGAGCTGGCTCGGCGTCGTCGACAAGACCGCGGGCGACAAGGGCAACGAGATTGGCGCCACGCGCAAGCTGACCCTGAAGGGCGGCGCTACCGTCGACGAGGAGCTCTACAAATACGACGCCGAGAAGATGAGCTATTCGTACCGTATCACCGCCGTCGACGTGAAGGTGCTGCCGGTGACGAACTACTCGTCGACCATCGCGGTGACGCCGAGTGCGGACGGCAAGGGCAGCGTGGTCGAATGGACCGGCGCGTTCTACCGCGGCTTCCCCAACAACGATCCGCCACCGGAACTGAACGACGAGGCCGCGGTCAATGCGGTGACCGGCCTGTACAAGGGCGGGCTCGAAGGACTGAAGAAGAAGGTGGAAAGCGGGAGCTGATTGGATACGACCATGTCGCCAAGTCAGCGCTGCGCTCCCTCTCTCCGTTCTTACGGGGAAAGGGTTGGGGTAAGGGGCTGCCGAACGGGTGGTGTGGGTGGTTGGACCTGTGCCCCCTCACCCGGATTGCATCTGGCGATGCAATCCGACCTCTCAGCGCGAGCGAAGCTCGTCGCGGCCCCGCATCCGCCTTCGCTCTGCGAGCTACGGCGGACAAGAGCGGGGCGAGGTGGGTACAAGGCAAGGCGCTGCACCACTCATCGTCTCCCAGATCCTATTCGAGCGTTTCTGCTCGCAGCCTTGCTCGTCTGCTGCGCCAGTGCCCATGCCGAGGAGGCCTTCGTCACCAACCAGCTCAGCGACGATCTGACGATCGTCGACCTCGCGACCTCGAAGCCGGTGGCGACAATCCCGATCGGCGGCAAGCCGGCCGGCGTCGCGGTGGCTGCCGACGGACGCTTCGCCTATGTGGCGAGCCCGGACGACAAGAGCGTGAGCGTCGTCGACGCTGTCGCGCGAAAGGTGGTTGGACGGGTCGAGGTCGGTGGCGGGCCGCTCGGCATTGCCGTGACGCCGGACGGTTCGACGGTCTACGTCGCAGACTGGTACAACGCCGCAATCCGCGTGATCGATGCGAAGACCCGGACCGTGACCGGCAGCATCGCGGTCGGCGCCTCGCCGTCGGGGCTTGCGGTGACACAAGACGGCAAGCTGCTGCTCTCCGCCGACCGCGATGACGACATGGTCTCGGTGATCGACACGGCGACGCGCCAGCGCCTTGCGACCATCAAGGTCGGCACGCGGCCGTTCGGTGTCACCATCGACGCCGAGGGCAAGCGCGCCTACACGGCAAATGTCGCCTCCAACGACGTCTCGGTGATCGACCTCGCCGAGCGCCGCGAGATCGGCCGGGTCAAGACCGGTTTGCGGCCCTATGCGGTGGCGCTGGCGCAGGGCAGGGGCTTCGCCACCGACCAGTATGACGGCACGGTCAGCGTGTTCGACTTGGCGAGCCTGCAGCCGCTCAAGCGCATTAGCGTCGGCGACTATCCGGAGGGCATCGAGGCGACCGCCGACGGCCAGCGCGTCATCGTCGCCAATTGGGAGAGCAACATTCTGAGCGTCATCGACGTGGCCGCGCTGAAGGTCACCGGAGAGATCAAGGTCGGCGACGGTCCGCGCGCATTCGGCGCGTTCCTGCGGCGGTGAGCAGGTCCACCGGTGGCGGAAATGGAGTTGCATCTGCAGCCTCCGTCACTGCGAGCGCAGCGGCGCAGCGAAGCAATCGAGGCCGCGCGAAGACTCTGGACTGCTTCGCTGCGCTCGCAATGACGCGGTGAGGTTATCGAGGCTCGTCACTATCCCTGCATGTCGCCGGCGGCGCTGATGCAGGCTACGAATCTCGTCTGGCGGGCACCACCAACCGCTCCACGATCTCGTCCATCCGGGTGAACAGCATCTCCGGCTGGTGGTCGCGCAGCGCCTGCTCCGCGGCATAGCCCCATGTCACCGCGCCGAAGGCGATGCCGGCGGCACGCGCCGCCTCGATGTCGCGGGTCTCGTCGCCGATCGCGATGGCCTCTGCCGGGTCGACGCGCAGCCGCTTCAGCACCCGGCGAAACTTCCGTGCCTTGCCGAACACCGAGGCCGAGCAATCGAAATCGGCGAACAGCCCGGCGCGCGATCCGAGCTTCTGCCGCGCGTTGGCCTCGCTGTCCGACGAGACCAATGCGAGCATGGTGCCGTTCGCGGCAAGGGTGTCGAGCATGATGTCGACGCCTGCGAACAGCGGGATGCTCGCCGCATGCGCCGTCTTCAGTTGGCGCACGTGGCGCGCGATGAAGGGCAGCTTCCAGCGCGGCACCTGAAGGAAATCGAGGATCTCACGGGTCGAGGCATGGCGGAGCCCGTTGATGTCCTCGTCCTTCACCTGACGAAAGCCGAAGCGCTGCGCGACGACGTTCACGTGGGTGCGAAACCACGGGAAGCTGTCGGCGAGCGTGCCGTCGAGATCAAAGATGACGAGAGAGTAGGGCATCGCGCGAGGTGAGCGTGGCGAGGAGTTGATGATCGTCGAGGCGTGTCGTCCTGCGACAGCCCTGCGCCATAGCAATGGGAGGGGCGGCGCGCAATGAGATGCGATCATTGCGTGTCGCAGCTCCACGGTGACGTTCGATGATCAGGGGTTGAACATGTTGTGATGTGCACCTGGAGATAACGCGGTCTATCATCCCGGTGGGCCGGCGGATCATGGTCTGCCTGCCCGATTTGATCGAAATTGTTTTCATCATTCAAGCCAGAGAGATTTCACATGGCCCTCAACAAGGTTGCTGCAGCGTATCTGTCCTACTTCGCCTATATCGACGACGCGCTCGATGTGGTTCAGCCGAGCGATTTCGTGGCGATGCTGAAGTCCGTCCCATCGGGTGCGGCGAACGGTCCGTGGTCGCTATGCTGGGGCCCGGCGGTCAACAACGGCGTGCTCGCCTATGTCGCGCAAGGCAGCGACGGCAGCTACGCGGTGGCGTTCCGCGGCACCGATGTCGATGGCTCGGTCGCCGGCGCGTTCGAGAACGTGCTCGCCGATGCCGATGCTGTCTTCCAGGTGCCGTGGCTCTATCCGCAGCAGGCCGGAGCGCCGCTGCAGATCAGCGCCGGAATCAACGACGCGCTGGCGCTGGTCATCGCGCTCACCGATCCCACGACGGACCTGTCGCTGCTGGACTATCTGCGCGGCCTTGCGTCCAAGCAGAACCTGCAACTGATGGTGACCGGGCACAGTCTCGGCGGCGCGCTCGCCGTGGTGGCGACGGCGTGGCTGCAGGACCAGTTGCCGAAGCTGAACTCGTCGCTGACGTTCACGCTGTGGCCGCACACCTTCGCGGCTCCGACGATGTGGAACGCGGGCTTCGCGACGACCTTCGCAAAGAGCTACACCTATTACGCGGCGGTCAACAGCAACGACATCGTGCCGATGGCCTGGGCCAACCTGAACGGAATTCTCGGTACCTATCCGCCGCCGGCGCCGGTCCTGAAGGACACCAACTACTACTCGATCTACAAACCGCTCGAGTGGCTCAGCGCAGCGATCCCGACCTATACGTCGATTGCGCCGAGCAATCCGGATCTGTTCACGATCACGCCGATCGTCGAGGCGAACGACTCCTGGACCGCGGAAGCCGGCTACATGCATTCCATGCAGCTGCAGTATTTCCCGCATGCGACCGGCACGAAGGCGCCGCCGCTGCCGGGAGTCACCAAGACCGGCGTGGCGCGGCCACGGGCGGTCGCCGTCGCGGCCTGAGCGCCGCAGGGCAGCTTTTGCGGGGCTGGGTTCGCTCAGTCCTGCAAGGGGGCTCGGTGCGGCGGCCGATCAACCTTTCATCACGATTATTGTGAGTGTGCGCTGCGGGAACGCCTGGCGCCGTGCGGTGGTTGACCCCGCACAGAAGCGAGGAGAGAGACATGCAACGTACGATCAAGATGGCCGCGCTGGCCGGAGCCACGCTGGTGATCGGCACCGCCGCCGCGTCCGCGCAGGGCTATGCTCGATTCGGCGACTCCATGGCCTGGGTGCCGCCGGCGCAGACCTCCGATTCCGAGCCGGTGTATGGCGCAGCGCCGGCGCCGGCCTACGCGCCGGGTCCGGTGGCTGGCCCAGTGGCCTGGGGCGGCGGCTACAACGGCACCAACCATCCGACCCCGGGCTCGACCCAGGGCGATGTCGGCCCGTCCGGCAACAACAACGGCACGCTGACCGGCGCCTACCGGCAGTGGTAGTTGCCGTCTGGCGCTGAAGTGAGCCGATCAAGCCCGCCGCTCGGACAAGAGCGGCGGGTTTGTCGTCTGAGAGGGCGCCCAGGCGCTTGCGAGATGATGCGACCAGCATTCTGGATCATCTGATCGCGGCAACGTGAGCGCCACGTTGTGTCGCACGCATGTTGTGGCGGGTGGCGGAACTGCCGGGGCATGACGATGGTTTGTTCCTCGATGAATTAGGAACAACGGAGCAAGTTCATGACACGCACGTTTGGATTGGCAGCGCTCACCGCCGTCACGCTGGTCGCCGGCACGATCGGCGCCTCGGCCGGCGAATACGGGCCGGGCGGCTACGGCTATGGCGGCCAGGTCACCAGCACCTATGCCTACCGCGACTCCTTCGCCTGGGCGCCAGGGCCGGTCTATGAGGAAGGCTACGTCGCCGTCGCGCCGGGCCCGTATGACGGCCCGGGCTGGGGCGCAGGCTACAACGGCACCAACCACCCGACCCCGAGCTCGACCCAGGGCGACGTCGGACCGCGCGGCAACAACAACGGCACGCGGAGCGGGTTTTACCGTCAGTGGTAATCTGAGTTCGTTGCAGAAACATCGAGCCCGCCGCTCTGCCGAGAGCGGCGGGTTTTGTTGTGATGAACCGGTATCGACCACATGCGTCATTGCGAGGAGCGCAGCGACGAAGCAATCCAGAGTCGCGTACGCGGCCCTGGATTGCTTCGCTTCGCTCGCAATGACGATCGATACAAGGGAATTGAGGGCAACTACTCCGCAGCCTCGCTCGCCGCGCCGCGGCCGCGCTTCTTCGGCTTGGCCGACTTCTCCAGCACCGGCTTGAGGAACTGCCCGGTGTAGCTGCGCGGCGCCTTGACGATATCTTCCGGCGGGCCCCAGGCGACGATCTCGCCGCCGCCGTCGCCGCCTTCGGGGCCGAGGTCGATGACCCAGTCGGCGGTCTTGATGACCTCGAGATTGTGCTCGATCACGACCACCGTGTTGCCCTGCGCGACCAGCTCGTGCAGCACCTCCAAGAGCTTCTTGACGTCGTGGAAGTGCAGGCCCGTCGTCGGCTCGTCCAGGATGTAGAGCGTGCGGCCGGTGGCGCGCTTGGACAGCTCCTTGGCGAGCTTGACGCGCTGGGCCTCGCCACCGGACAGCGTGGTGGCCTGCTGGCCGACATGGATGTAGTCGAGGCCGACGCGGCGCAGGGTCTCGAAGGTGTCGCGCACCCGCGGCACCGCCTTGAAGAACTCCGCGGCCTCCTCGACGGTCATGTCGAGCACGTCGGCGATCGACTTGCCCTTGAACAGCACGTCGAGCGTCTCGCGGTTGTAGCGCTTGCCCTTGCAGACGTCGCAGGTGACGTAGACGTCGGGCAGGAAGTGCATCTCGATCTTGATGACGCCGTCGCCCTGGCACGCCTCGCAGCGGCCACCCTTGACGTTGAACGAGAACCGGCCCGGCTCGTAGCCGCGCGCCTTGGATTCGGGGAGGCCGGCGAACCATTCGCGGATCGGCGTGAACGCGCCGGTATAGGTCGCGGGGTTTGAGCGCGGCGTGCGGCCGATCGGCGACTGGTCGATGTCGATGATCTTGTCGATATGCTCCAGCCCCTCGATGCGGTCGTGCGGCGCGGCGGCCTCGTTGGCGCCGTTGAGCTTGCGTGCGATCGACTTGTAGAGCGTGTCGATGAGAAGCGTCGACTTGCCGCCGCCGGACACGCCTGTGATCGCGGTGAACAGGCCGAGCGGAATCTCGGCCGAGACGTTCTTCAGATTGTTGCCGCGGGCATTGACGACCTTGATGGTGCGGCGATGGTTCGGCGGCCGCCGCTCGGGCACCTCGACCTCGAGCTCGCCGGTGAGATATTTGCCGGTCAGCGACGCCGGATTGCGCATGATCTCCGCCGGCGTGCCCTCGGCGACGATGTGGCCGCCATGGGTGCCGGCGCCGGGACCGATGTCGAGCACGTAGTCGGCGAGGCGAATCGCGTCCTCGTCATGCTCGACGACGATGACGGTGTTGCCGAGGTCGCGCAGCCGCTTCAGCGTGTCGAGCAGGCGGGCATTGTCGCGCTGGTGCAGGCCGATCGACGGCTCGTCGAGCACGTAGAGCACGCCGGTCAGCCCCGAGCCGATCTGCGACGCCAGGCGGATGCGCTGGCTCTCGCCGCCGGACAGCGTGCCGGAGGAGCGCGCCAGGGTCAGGTAGTTGAGGCCGACGTCGAGCAGGAAGGTGAGGCGGTCGCGGATCTCCTTCAGGATTCGCGTGGCGATCTCGGTCTGCTGCGCGTTGAGCTGCTTCGGCACCTCGGCGAACCACTCGCCGGCCGCCTTGACGGAGAGGTCGCTGATCTCGCCGATGTGCTTGCCGCCGACCTTGACGCACAGCGCCTCGGGCTTCAGCCGAAAACCCTTGCAGCCGGCGCAGGGCACGTCGTTGAAGTATTTGCCGAGCTCCTCGCGCGCCCACTCGCTCTCGGTCTCGCGGAAGCGGCGCTCGATGTTGGTGATGACGCCCTCGAACGGCTTCTTGGTGTCGTAGGCGCGGACGCCGTCCTCATAGGTGAACTTGATCTCGTCGTCGCCGGAGCCGTGCAGCAGCGCGTTCTGCGTCTTCTTGGGCAGGTCCTTCCACTTGGTGTCCAGCGTGAACTTGTAGAACTTGCCGAGCGCGGTCAGGGTCTGCAGGTAATAGGGCGAGGACGACTTGGCCCAGGGCGCGATCGCGCCCTTGCGCAGCGTGACGTCCTTGTCGGGAATGACGAGGTCGGCATCGACGTGCTGCTCGACCCCCAGGCCGCCGCATTCCGGGCAGGCGCCATAGGGGTTGTTGAACGAGAACAGCCGCGGCTCGATCTCGGGGATCGTGAAGCCGGAGACCGGGCAGGCGAACTTCTCCGAGAACAGGATGCGCTCGGGCCCGCTCTTGTCGTGGATCTTTGCGGTTTTCTTTTTTTCCTTCTCCTCCGCCGGCGCGGCCGAGGCGGGAGCGTCTGCGAACTCGATGACGGCCAGGCCTTCGGCGAGCTTCAGCGCAGTCTCGAAGCTTTCTGCGAGACGCTGGCCGATGTCGGGGCGCACGACGATGCGGTCGACGACGACGTCGATATCGTGCGGGAACTTCTTGTCGAGCGTCGGCGCCTCGGCGAGCTCATGGAAGGTGCCGTCGATCTTGACGCGCTGAAAGCCCTTCTTGAGATATTCGGCGAGCTCCTTCTTGTACTCGCCCTTGCGGCCGCGCACGACCGGCGCCAGCAGATAGAGGCGGGTGCCCTCGGGCATCGCCAGCACGCGGTCGACCATCTGCGAGACGGTCTGGCTTTCGATCGGCAGGCCGGTCGCCGGGGAGTAGGGCACGCCGACGCGCGCCCACAGCAGGCGCATGTAGTCGTAGATCTCGGTGACGGTGCCGACCGTCGAGCGCGGGTTCTTCGAGGTCGTCTTCTGCTCGATCGAGATCGCCGGCGACAGGCCGTCGATCTGGTCGACGTCCGGCTTCTGCATCATCTCCAGGAACTGGCGCGCATACGCCGACAGCGATTCGACGTAGCGGCGCTGGCCCTCGGCGTAGATCGTATCGAAGGCGAGCGAGGACTTGCCGGAGCCGGACAGGCCGGTGAACACGACGAGCCTGTCGCGCGGGATCTCGACGTCGATGTTTTTCAGATTGTGCTCGCGGGCGCCGCGGATGGTGATGGCCCGCAGGCTCGACTGGTTGGCTTGCGCGCGCTGCTTGGCCTTGAGCACTTCATCCATGACGATCGTCCCACGGCGCAGAGTCGCGCCATCGTTGCAGGCGCGTTTCGCCGGAAGCCGGCCATCGGACGCCAGGGGGAAAAGGTATGGTCGGAACGTAGGAAGAACGGAGCTGGATTTCCAGTGCCGTCAGCGAATCATCAACAATGCGCTCAGGGAATGGCAGCGACTGGCAGGAGGCTGCCGGTTCCGTCCTGTTTTGTGCACGATCCCACAAAGAAAAAACCTCCGCTCTGGCAGAGCGGAGGCTGTGTGCGTTGGCCCGGAGGCAAAAACTTAGAAGTGGTAGTTGATGCCGACCTGACCGGAATGCACGTTGAGGGTGCCGGTCGTGAGCGTGCCGAGGCCGGTGAAGGTGTAGCTCTCGCCACCGAAGCTCTTGTAGAGGTACTCGCCCTTCAGCGACCAGTTCGGGGCGAACATGTACTCGACGCCAGCGCCGACGGTCCAGCCGGAGTGGATCTTGCTGTCGGCAGCGGCGAAGCCGGGGGCCGTCAGCGAGATGCGGTTGTCGGCCCAGGCGTAACCACCGGTCGCGTACAGCAGGGTCGGGCCGAAGGCGTAGCCGATGCGGCCGCGGACAGTGCCCCAGTCGCGGATCTTGGACTCGGCGTTGACACCGAGCGCGCCGACGTTTGCGTTGATGTCTGCCCAAGCGGCGTCGGCCTCGAGGCCGAACACGACAGCACCCTGCTGCCAGTTGTAGCCGACGGTGCCGCCGGCGAAGCCGCCCTTCATGGCCGCGAAGTCAGCATTCTCGTTGGCATAGCCGCCCATGGCACCGATGTAGAAGCCGGTCCAGGTCAGCACCGGCGCGGCAACCGGGGCCTTGGTGTAGGTCGGGCGTGCGGCAAGATCAGCGGCGGCAGCGGGAGCGGCCAGGGCGGCCAAGGCCACGGTCGCGAGCAGGATCTTCTTCATTCCAGTCTCCAGTTTATTTTTATTCCTCGAAGTCCGCATCGCACCGATAAGCTTACGCACGAAACAGACTCACCCGTTCAAGTTGACGAGGTTCCTATAGCCCGGTTCCGTACGGATTACCGTCACCCTGAAGACACACTCGCGCCCAAACCGCGTTTTTACGGCCAAGTTCCAGAAAGCCTATGTCACTCAGTTACTTGGTTCCGGGTGTGGCGAGCCGGCAAGGTGGCATCAGGGCAACAAAAAAGGCCGGCTTTCGCCGGCCCTTCTCGGAACCTGTCGGTTTGCAGGCATCAGTACTTTGCGATGACCGGGCCGCCGAAGTGGTAGCTGAGGCCGGCCTTGACCGTGTGAACGGTGTCCTTCCACTCGGAGCGGTTGAGCGCCGCAGCGCTGTACTGGATCGTGCTCTTGCCGAAGTCGAGATAGTTGTACTCGAGCTTGGCCGACCAGTTCGGCGCGAACATGTATTCGGCGCCGGCGCCGACCGTATAGCCCCAGCGGGTGGTGTTCTGGCTGAAGACGTTGCCGGGCACGCCGTCATAGCGATGCTGCAACTGGCCCACCGCGGCGCCGCCGCTGACGAAGAACAGGGCGGGACCGGCGGCATAGCCGAGGCGGCCCTTGATGTCGCCGAAGCTGGTCAGCTTGGTGAAGAAGGTGTCGCCGACGCCGGCATTGACCACGGCGGAGCGGCCGTTGATGTCGGCCCAGTGATAGTCGCCTTCGAGGCCGAACACGACGTTGTCGACCTGCCAGTTGTAGCCGACCACGCCGCCGACGAAGCCGCCATTGGTGTTGTAGTTCTGGGTGCCCAGGAAGCCCGGCGCATTGAAGCGGCCGAGGAAGGTCTCCTTGCTGGTGCCCCAGCCGCCGCCGCCCTGGATGCCGGCGTAGAGGCCCGACCAGCTCAGGATCTGCGCGACCATCGGCGGCGCCTTGGTGTACGGGCGGGCCGCCATGTCGGCCGCCGACGCGGATGTGGCGGATGCGATGCCGACGAGCGCCGTCGTGATCACAAGCAACTTCTTCATCAAATTCTCCCCCGGGAGGTTGGAATGACAAGCGATGGGCAAGTCATACACAGCGCATCCCGGAGAGGCTGTAACGCGCCCGCCACAGAAATGAAAAAGCGTTATATATCATATATTTAGCACAAAAACGCCGCGACGCTGCCGGGCTGTTGACACGAAAAAGGCCGGCGCGACGGCCGGCCTTTCCGAATGCGTGCGAGCGGCGGCTTTTTTCAGTAGCGCGTGCCCATCGGCGCCCCGAATCGATAGTTCACGCGGACGGTCGCCATGTCGATGTCCTGCTTGATGGTATCGACGCGCGACAGCACGGTTGCGGTGGCCGGGAAGCTGATGTCGCGCGAGCCCATGAACAGGTGGTCGTACTCGACGGCGACCGACCAGTTCGGCGCGAAGCCGAACTCGACGCCGGTGCCGACGGTGCCGCCCCAGCGGGTCTCACTGGCGGAATCCAGCAGCGTGCCGACCGGGAAGGGCGCGGCCGCATTCGCCGTGCCGGTGTATTTGTTGTGGGTGACGGCGGCGCCGCCCTTCACGTACCAGAGCACGTTGCCCCAGGCGTAGCCGACCTGGCCGGTGAACAGGCCGATCGCATCGGTCTTGGTGGTGTTGGTGATGCCCGCGGCCAGCGCAGCCGTGCTCGCATTGGACGACTTCAGGTCGGTCCAGTTGCCCTGGGCCTCGACGCCGAACACCCAGCTCGCCGCCTGCCAGCGATAGCCGACCTGGCCGCCGATGAGGCCGCTCGAGGCGTTGTGGCAGCCTTCGGACTGGGTCGGCACGACCGCCACGCCGCCGACGCGGTTGAGCGTCCAGCAATTGTGGCTCCAGTCGGCGCCGCCATTGACGCCGAGGTAGAACCCGGCCCAGCTCGGCAGCGGCGTGACATAGGCCGGCGGCGGCGCCTTGCTGTAAGGGCGCGTCGCGAAGTCGGCCGCCGAGGCCGGCGCCAGTCCCAGCGCCGCGGCGCTTGCGGTCAAGATCAAGGTCGTCTTCTGCATTCGTCTCTCCCCAGTCCCAATACACCACGCTCCGGATCCCTCCGATCCGGGCCCACGCGAAGGTGGCCTGTGGCTGGTTGTAAGGGAGACTGCTTTCCAAACTCGTGACCGGGACGAGCCGCGTGGCGGGATGTACCGATCGTGCTTAAGCGCGGGTAAAGACGGCGACTGCCAGTGCCGACGGGGGAGCTGTGTCACAGCGTGAGTGACGACAGGCCGGGCAAGCGCCGCCGCGTGAGATCCCGAGTGTCAGCCCTCGAGGGTCAGTGCTTGGAAACGACGGGACCGCCCCAGCGATAGTTCACGCGGACCGTCGCCATGTCGACGTCCTGGCCGACCGCATCGGTCCGGCCCGCGGCTCCAAGGGGAACACCCGAGAAGCCGAGGGTGCGGTTGCCCATGAACAGGTGCTCGTATTCGGCTGCGACCGACCAGTTCTTGGCGAAGCCGACCTCGACACCAGTCCCGACCGCAGCCCCCCAGCGCGTGGCGCTGGACACGTCGAGCACCACGCCCGTGGCCGTGGAGAGGCCGTTGTACTTCTCACCCGCGACCGCGGCGCCACCCTTCACGTACCAGAGCACGTTGTTCCAGGAATAGCCGATCTGGCCGGTGAACACGCCGATGCCGTTGATCTTGGTCTGGTTGGTCACGGCCGGGGCGAACTGGCTGGTGTTGCTGCCCTTGAGGTTGGCCCAGTTGCCTTGACCTTCGATGCCGAACACCCAGCCGCCAGCCTGCCAGCGATAGCCGATCTGGCCGCCCGCCAGCGCGCCGGTCGCATCATGGCAGCCTTCCGCGTTGGTTGCGGCCACGCCGGCAAAGCTGACCTTGTTGGTCCAGCAGGTGCGGGCCGCTGCGCCACCGGCATTCAGGCCGATATAGAAGCCACTCCAATCATAGATCGTCGTGATCATCGCAGGCGCTTTGGTGAAGGTGCGCGCGGGCAGATCGGCAGCGATGGCCGGCGCAATCCCCAGCGCCAGCGAAGTTGTCGCCCCCAGCAACAGCCTTCTCATCGCATTCCCCAAACCACGTCCGACGCCCGCACGCACGCTCTCACCAACGCCCACCCGCCGGACGTTGATAGCTCCTTCCGCCGTAAAAAGCCGTCACCCAAAGGACACAACGGCTCGGCAAGTGCCGGTTCTGGCACACAAAAAAGGCCGGCGCGAGGCCGGCCTTTCGACATATTCGCTTTTTGCGTGCAATCAGTAGCGCGACACGATCGGGCCGCCGAAGTGATAGGAGACGCCCGCCTTGACGGTGTGCACGGTGTCGCTCCACTCGGAGCGATTGGCCGGAACCGCGCTGTACTGAATCGAGCTCTTGCCGAAGTCGAGATAGTTGTATTCGACCTTGGCCGACCAGTTCGGCGCGAACATGTACTCGGCGCCGGCGCCGATCGTCCAACCCCAGCGCCAGTTGTTCTGAGCGAAGCTATTCGCCGCGCCACCATTGAGCGCTGCGTCGTAGCGGTGTTGGAGATCGCCGACGGCAGCGCCGCCGCTGACAAAGAACAGCGCCGGACCCGCAGCCCAGCCGAGGCGGCCCTTGATGTCGCCGAAGCCGCGCAGCCTGGTGAAGTAGGTATCGCCGAGACCGGCGTTGACGACGCCCGACCGGCCGTTGATGTCGGCCCAGTGATAGTCGCCCTCGAGACCGAACACGATGTTGTCGACCTGCCAGTTGTAGCCGACCACACCGCCGACGAAGCCGCCGCTGGTGTCATAGTTCTGGGTGCCGGCAAAGATCGCCGTATTCGGCGCCCCGAAGAAGGTCTCGTTGCTGCGGCCCCAGCCGCCGCCGCCCTGCAGGCCGAGGTAGAAGCCGGCCCAGGTCGGAAGCGGCGCCGGCGCCATCACCGGGGCCTTCGTGTACGGGCGGGCGGCGAGATCGGCGGCTCCCGCCGGCGTCAGCGCCCCCAAAACCATCAAGCTGACAGCTCCGAGAAAAATTCGTTTCATCCCAAGTCTCCCGCGTTGGGCGTCTCCAAAATGGTCCCCGGAGACGCTCGTCTGTGAAGTTGGTGCGACCACGCTTGCGGCCCCAATCCATCCTCAAATATACGCGATTCAACCCTGGATACCGTCTCCCAAAAGCCACAGCCGAGGAGGAAGTGAGGCCGGCTAACTTAATGAAAGTTAATCCCTTTTTCGTGAATAAGGGAACTTTTTCCGGGTTCCATTGCGAGAACTTGCGGTTCCATCGAGTTCCGTGGAACTCGACGCACGGTTGTAGACATATGCGCGCGAACAAAACTGGAACAATGGCCTTCCGCCTGCTATATGTGGATAAGCAATGGACAGGGCGGGTGGACCGCGCGGCAACCGTATAGGGTCCGCCGCGAGAGGAAGGGTTAGCCACCGGACGCCGTGAGGCCGGTGTGGACGGCCGGTCCGATGATCGAGAACCGCGGGAGAGTGGTGATGGCGGGTAGTGTGAACAAGGTGATTCTGGTCGGCAACCTCGGCAAGGACCCCGAGATCCGGCGCACGCAGGATGGGCGGCCGATCGCCAATCTGAGCATTGCGACGTCGGAAACGTGGCGCGACAAGGCGACAGGCGAGCGCAAGGAAAAGACCGAGTGGCACCGCGTGGTGATCTTCAACGAGGGTCTTTGCAAGGTCGCCGAGCAGTATTTGAAGAAGGGCGCCAAGGTTTACATCGAGGGCGCGCTGCAGACCCGCAAATGGACCGATCAGAGCGGTGTCGAGAAGTACTCGACCGAGGTCGTGCTGCAGGGCTTCAACTCCACCCTGACGATGCTCGATGGCCGGGGTGGTGGTGGCGGCAGCTTCTCCGATGACATGGGTGGCGGTGATTTCGGCAGCAGCGGTCCGTCGATGGCGCCGCCGCGCCGCGCGGTTGCTTCGGCGGGCGGTGGCGGACGCAACAGCGACATGGACGACGACATTCCGTTCTGAGGCGCGGGCGCGGACGCTGCTGATGCGAGCCGGCTTGCCCGTGTCTGGACGGCAGGCCGGCGGTCATCCGAGGGGGCCGGCCGGGGTGCTGCAAGCGATCGTGCGAGGTTGGTACGATGATGGAGGCTGTGGCAAGGACCCTCGACTTCTATCGGCTCGCCGAGGGCCTGAAGCGCGAGTTGCGCCACAGCTGGCTGTCTGACGGGCGCCGCGAGAGCGTGGCCGAGCATAGCTGGAGCATGTCTCTGCTCGCGTTGCTCGTGCACCGTCATCTCGAAAGACCGGTCGAGATCGATCGCGTGCTGAAGATGATCATCGTCCACGACCTCGTCGAGGCGCTGGTCGGAGACGTCCCCTTCTTCGAGACCGGCAGCCGAAAGGATGCCAAGGTCGCCAAGGAGCGCGAGGCGATCGAAGTCATCCGGTCGCGCTTGCCCGGGGGAGGCGGGCAGGAGATATTCGACCTGTTCCATGAATTTGAGGCGAAGCTCACGGCGGAGGCCAAGTTCGCCGCGGCGCTCGATCACCTCGAGGTTCAGATGCAGCACAACCTTGCCGATCTTGGGACCTGGGAGCCCGTCGAGTACGATCTCGTCTACACCAAGATGGACGCGGTATGCGCCCATGACGCCATGCTCGTCGAACTGTGCGGGCTGGTGAAAGGCCAAGCCGAAGCCAAGATGCGTGCTGGCAGCGTGGATGTCGACGCAATCAAGGAACGTCTGCACGAGCTGCGGGCTGCGATCTAGCTCTGGGGGCTGCCATGAGCTTCGCGCCGCTGCTCGACGCCGAGCCCGCCGTCCAGCTGCACGCCGTCGCCGCGATGACGGCGTTCGCGCTCGGGCTCGTTCAGTTCGCCGCCCCGAAGGGGGCCGTGCCGCATCGAACGGTCGGCTGGATCTGGGTCGCGCTCATGGTTGCCGTTGCAGCCAGTTCGTTCTGGATTCACACCATCCGGTTGGTCGGTCCATGGAGCCCGATCCACCTGCTGTCGATCTACACGCTGGCCGTGCTGCCGCTGGCGGTGTGGGCTGCGCACCGGCACCGGGTGGCGGCCCATCGCCGGGCCATGATCATGCTGTTTTCCGGCGCCCTGGTGATCGCCGGACTGTTCACGCTGCTGCCGGGACGCATCATGCACAAGGTCGTCTTCGGGCCGTAGCCGAAACGGTTCCCGGAGCCTGCCATGGGCGGCCGCAGCAGCCGGTTAAGTGACTGGAAAGGCGAGCAGAAAAAGCGCTCTTCGGATCGCCTTGGGGGTGGCCTGCGGCACGCTCCTGCGCTATATGATTCCAAGCGATTTTCGCGTGTCAAAACCGACCGGTATCCCCTTTGTCCGATAAAGAAGATGAGAAGCCCGGCGAGCCGGGCGGACCTTCCGACATTCGTCCCGTCTCCATCCTCGATGAGATGAAGCGCTCCTACCTCGATTACGCGATGAGCGTGATCGTGTCGCGAGCGCTGCCCGATGCGCGCGACGGCCTGAAGCCGGTGCATCGGCGCATCCTCTATTCGATGTACGAGCAGGGGCACACGCCCGACAAGAAATACGTCAAGTCCGCGCGCGTGGTCGGTGACGTCATCGGTAAATACCATCCGCATGGCGACCAGTCGATCTACGACGCCATGGTGCGCATGGCGCAGGACTTCTCGATGCGCGTGCCGCTGATCGACGGCCAGGGCAATTTCGGCTCCGTCGACGGCGATCCGCCGGCCGCCTACCGATACACCGAAGCGAAGCTCGCCAAGTCGGCGATCCCGCTGCTCGACGACATCGACAAGGACACCGTCGACTTCCAGCCGAACTACGACAATTCGGACAAGGAACCGTCGGTTCTTCCGGCCAAATATCCGAACCTGCTGGTCAATGGCGCCGGCGGCATCGCGGTCGGCATGGCCACCAACATCCCGCCGCACAATCTCGGCGAGGTGATCGATGCCTGCATCGCGCTGATCGACAATCCCGCGCTCACGATCGACGAGCTCATCAACATCATTCCGGGGCCGGATTTCCCGACCGGCGGCATCATTCTTGGACGCGCCGGCGTCCGCTCGGCCTATCATCTGGGCCGCGGCTCGATCATGATGCGCGGCAAGGTGACGATCGACACGATCCGCAAGGATCGCGAGGCGATCATCATCTCCGAGATTCCCTACCAGGTGAACAAGGCCACGATGGTCGAGCGCATCGCCGAATTGGTGCGCGAGAAGAAGGTCGAAGGCGTTGCCGACCTGCGCGACGAGAGCGACCGCGACGGCTACCGCGTCGTCGTCGAGCTGAAGCGCGACGCCGTGCCGGACGTCGTGCTCAACCAGCTCTACAAGTTCACGCCGCTGCAGACGAGCTTCGCCGCCAACATGCTGGCGCTCGACGGCGGCCGCCCGCAGACGATGACGTTGAAGGACCTGCTGACGATCTTCGTCGCGTTCCGCGAGCGTGTCGTCACGCGCAGGACCAAGTTCCTGCTCAACAAGGCGCGCGACCGCGCCCACATCCTGGTCGGCCTCGCCGTGGCCGTGGCCAATATCGACGAGGTCATCCGGGTCATCAGGACCTCGCCCGATCCTGCGTCCGCGCGCGAGGCGTTGATGTCGCGCGATTGGCCGGCGCGCGACGTCGAGGCCATCATCACGTTGATCGACGATCCGCGTCATCGCCTCGCCGAGGACGGCACCATCCGGCTGTCGTTCGAGCAGGCCAAGGCGATTCTCGACCTGCGTCTGCAGCGCCTGACCGCGCTCGGCCGTGAAGAGATTTCCGACGAGCTCGACAAGCTCAAGGTCGAGATCAACGACTATCTCGACATCCTGCGCTCGCGGGCGCGGGTGCAGGGGATCATCAAGGACGAGCTCGCCGCGATCAAGGCGGAGTTCGGCACGCCGCGCCGCACCGTGATCGCCGAGCAGGAAGGCGAGGTCGAGGACGAGGACCTGATCCAGCGCGAGGACATGGTCGTGACCGTGTCGCATGCCGGCTACACCAAGCGCGTGCCGCTGTCGGCCTATCGGGCGCAGCGCCGCGGCGGCAAGGGCCGCTCGGGCATGCAGACCCGCGAGGAGGATTTCGTCAGCCGGCTGTTCGTGGCCTCCACGCACACGCCGGTGCTGTTCTTCTCGTCGCGCGGCCAGGTCTACAAGGAGAAGGTCTGGCGGCTGCCGATCGCGGCGCCCAACGGGCGCGGCAAGGCGCTGATCAACATCCTGCCGCTGGAGCAGGGCGAGCGCATCACCACGATCATGCCGCTGCCGGAGGATGAATCCTCCTGGGCCAATCTCGACGTGATGTTCGCCACCACCGGCGGCAACGTCCGCCGCAACAAGCTTTCGGATTTCGTCGACGTGCGCCGCTCCGGCATCATCGCGATGAAGCTCGACGAGGGCGAGGAGATCGTCAACGTGCAGATCTGCACCGAGCGTGACGACGTGCTGCTCACGGCGTCGGGCGGGCAGTGCATCCGATTCCCCGTCACCGACGTGCGCGTCTTCACCGGGCGGACCTCGATGGGCGTGCGCGGCATCGCGCTCGCCGGCGGCGACAAGGTGATTTCGCTGTCGATCCTGCGCCATGTCGAAACGACCTCGGACGAGCGTACGGCGTACTTGAAGATGCGCCGGGCGATGTCGGGCGATGCTGCCACCGAGGAGCCGGTCGAGACCGAGGGCGAGGAGGCGGCCGCTGGCGCGATCCAGCTGTCGCAGGAACGCTATGTCGAGATGTCGGCGCAGGAGCAGGTGGTGCTGACCGTCTCGGTCAATGGCTACGGCAAGCGCACCTCGTCCTACGAGTACCGCACCACCGGCCGCGGCGGCAAAGGCATCGTCGCGATGTCCGTCAACAACCGCAACGGCAAGCTCGTCGCCTCATTCCCGGTCGAGGATGGCGATCAGATCATGCTGGTGACGGACAAGGGGCAGTTGATCCGTTGCCCCGTCGACGGCATCCGCATCGCGGGACGCTCGACCCAGGGCGTCATTGTGTTCGACACCGCCGATGATGAGCATGTCGTGTCGGTGGAGCATATCGGCGAGGAGGCCGAGAACGGCAACGGGGCCAGCGAGCAGGCAAATGGCGAGTGAAGGCGCGACCGGCGAATAGTGAGCAGCTATTCGCTTACTCCGTCCGCTCGACGGAGACCATCCTGGCCTCGCGGACCGTTCCTCTGGTTCCGGCGCTGCGCAGGCAGCCCGCTTCGAAGTTCGGCCAGGCCTGCTGTGAGCAGTCGCGGCCGATCGGTCGAATGTCCAGGCGGTCCGCCTTGGCGAGCGGACGCGGCACGCTGGCTTCGACCTGAGGAGCGAAGCCGGGCAGGAGGGTGATGCCGGCAGCCACCAAGCCGGCCGCTGCGACTGCAGATAGCGCTTTGATCATGACGGTCCCCTGTCTGGGCCGTTCGGCCCGTTGTTCGTTAAGGATTTGATAATCAGTTCGGGTTTCGAGACGTCTTCGCGGAACGGGCGAATTGGTTTCGTCTCGGCGCGAGCGTGTTTCGTGTCCCGAGTTCCGATGAAACAATCGCGGTAGCCCACCACAGTTCCGGCTCCCCGGTGTCGCACCCCATTTCATTGCGGTGCGGTCTCTCGGCCGCTCTTTGCCCATCACAGCCACGCCAGCGGGCGTGACGGCGGCTTGCCGGCCTGTTCCGGGCGGTATAGGACGGGCGCATGCAACGCATTGCGCTCTATCCGGGCTCGTTCGATCCCGTCACCAACGGCCATCTCGATGTGGTCCGGCAGGCCGTTCATCTCTGCGATCGCCTGATCGTCGCGGTCGGCGTGCATCACGGCAAGAAGCCGCTGTTCTCGACCGAGGAGCGGCTGGCGATGGCGCACGAGATCTTCGGTCCCGTCGCAGCCGCGGCGGGCTGCGGCTTCGAGGCTGCGACCTACGACAATCTGACCGTCACCGCCGCGCAAAAGGCCGGTGCGATCATGATGATCCGGGGCCTGCGCGACGGCACCGATTTCGACTACGAGATGCAGTTGGCCGGCATGAACCAGACCATGGCACCGCAGGTCCAGACGGTGTTCGTTCCAGCCTCGGTGGGTGTCCGTCCGATCGCGGCCACCCTGGTTCGCCAGATCGCCGCCATGGGCGGCGAGATCTCGCATTTCGTGCCGCCGTCGGTGGCCGAAAGTCTCAAGGCCAAGTTCAAGTGATCCTTCGGGCACCGGCCGCTTCCGGCAGTGCCTTCCTCTCCTCATCGTCTCATGTCATCGGAGTTGCCATGATCCGCGCTCTCGCTTTCGTCTTTGCTCTCGTGTTCGCGTTGCCGGCGCTGGCCCAGTCGCTGCCTGCCGGCCTCGACAAGCAGAATGCCCTGGTCATCGACACCACCAAGGGCCGCATCATCATCAAGCTGCGCACCGATCTGGCGCCACAGCATGCCGAGCGACTGAAGACGCTGGCGCGCGAGGGCTTCTACAACAACGTGCCGTTCCACCGCGTCATGGACGGCTTCATGGCGCAGACCGGCGACGGCCAGAACTTCAATGGCACCGGCGGCTCGAAGTACCCGAACCTGAAGCAGGAGTTTTCGAGCACGCCGTTCAAGCGCGGCACCGTCGGCATGGCGCGCCGGGGCGACAGCGTCGATTCTGCCAACTCGCAGTTCTTCATCTGCTTCGGCGATGCGTCCTTCCTCAACGGCCAATACACCGTGATCGGCGAGGTCGTGCAGGGCATGGACGTCGTCGACAAGCTCAAGAAGGCGCCTGCGGGCTCGTCGGGCGGTGCCGTCACCGATCCGGACAAGATGGTGAAGGTTCAGGTCGCCTCGGACATCAAGTAGGCAGGCAGAGCAGGGGCATGCCCGGGTCTCGCGCCCGGGTTCCCCCGGGCCTTAAGGAACCTTTTGCCACGTCGCGGAGGCATGCCGATTCTGCCGCCCCGTCACATCGACAGGGCCGGTGGCTTCAGCTTTAAGCGCATTGGGTCTATTCTGGGCCAACATCGCGGGCCTCGTCGTGCTCGGATTGCCGTCAGGAGGGGTGACGGCCGCACATGGGAAGGCGCCGCGACATTTCAGACCCAGGATTTGCTTTGTCCTGACCCCCGTCAATTCCTACAAAAACCGAGAGACCAGAATGGCTGTGACCGAAAATACCTTGATCCTCGAGACCACTCAGGGCCCCGTCACGATCGAGATGCGTCCCGATCTCGCGCCCGGCCATGTCGCGCGCATCAAGGAGCTCGTCCGCGAGGGCTTCTACGACGGCATCGTCTTCCACCGCGTCATCGACGGCTTCATGGCGCAGACCGGCTGCCCGCAAGGCACTGGCACTGGCGGCTCCGGCAAGAAGCTGAAGGCCGAGTTCAACGCCGAGCCGCATGTTCGCGGCACCGCCTCGATGGCGCGTGCGGCCAATCCTGATTCTGGCGACAGCCAGTTCTTCATCTGCTTCGACGACGCCCGCTTCCTGGACAAGCAGTACACGGTCTGGGGCAAGGTCACCGAGGGCATGGAGAACGTCGACAAGATCAAGCGCGGCGAGCCGGTGCAGAACCCGGACAAGATCGTGAAGGCCTACATGGCCGCCGACGCGGCTTAGTATCGCGGCAAAGGCCGCAATACGCGAGTAGGGAGTAGCGAATAGCGAGTCGTCTATTCGCCATTCCCTATTCGCTACTCGCTCTGATCATGCGCACCGACCTGTTCGATTTCCATCTTCCCCCCGAAAACATCGCGCTGCGGCCGGCGAGCCCGCGCGAGGCGGCGCGCATGCTGGTGGTGCAGGGCGACGGTGTCCTACGCGACCGCACGGTCGCCGACCTGCCGGATTGGCTGGAGCCCGGTGATCAGCTCGTCGTCAACGACACCAAGGTGATCGCGGCGCAGCTGTCGGGCCGGCGCATCAGCCGCGAGACCGAGGCGAAGATCGAGGCGACCCTGATCAAGCGGCTCGACGGCTCGCGCTGGCAGGCGCTGGTCAGGCCGGCCAAGAAGCTCTCTCCCGGCGATACGATCCGGTTCGGCAACGAGGGCAAGGTCTGCCTGCTCGGCCATCTCGACGCCACCGTCGAGGCCAAGGGCGAGGAGGGCGAGCTGACGCTGTCCTTTGTGTTCCATGGGCCCGCGCTCGACCAGGCGATCGCCGATCTCGGCCGGCCGCCGCTGCCGCCCTACATCGCCGGCAAGCGGCCCGCAGACGAGCAGGACGCGACAGATTATCAGACCATGTTCGCGGCCAAAGAGGGCGCGGTGGCTGCGCCGACGGCTGGGCTGCATTTCACGCCGACGCTTGAGCAGCGGCTGCGCGAGCGTGGCGTCGGGCTGCAGCGTGTCACCCTGCATGTCGGCGCCGGCACGTTCCTGCCCGTGAAGGTCGATGACACCGAAGGCCACCGCATGCATGCGGAGTGGGGCAGTCTCACGCCGGACACGGCGGCCGCATTGAACGAGGCGCGCGCCAAGGGCGGCCGCATCGTCGCGGTCGGCACGACGTCGCTGCGGCTCGTGGAGAGCGCGGCGCAGCCCGACGGCACGATCGCGCCGTTCGAGGCGGAAACGTCGATCTTCATCACGCCCGGCTATCGCTTCCGCGCGGTCGATATCCTGATGACCAACTTCCATCTGCCACGCTCGACGCTGTTCATGCTGGTCTCAGCCTTCGCCGGCTTGGAGACGATGCACGCGGCCTATGCGCATGCGATCCGCAGCGGCTATCGCTTCTATTCGTATGGCGATGCGTGCCTGTTGTTTCGTCAGCCAGACGAGCGCATCGTCGAGCCGTAGGGTGGGCAAAAGGCCCACCCTGCAAGTTCGCCCTGAGAGCTACGCCATCGCCCGCTCGGGCAGGAGCTCGGCGATCTGCACCGCATTGAGCGCAGCGCCCTTGAGCAGCTGATCGGCGGCAACGAACATCGCGATCGAGTGGCCTGACGGATCGGACAGATCCTTGCGGATGCGGCCGACCAGCACGTCGTCCTGGCCGGAGGCGTCGACGGGCATCGGGAAGTAGTTCTTGGCGCGGTCGTCGACCACGCGCACGCCGGGCGCGGTCGCCAGGATGCGGCGGACGTCGTCCTCCGAGATCGGCTTCTCGCATTCGAAGGTGATGGATTCACAATGGGCGCGCAGCACCGGCACGCGGACGCAGGTGACGCCGATGGCGATGCCTTCGTCCTCAAAGATCTTGCGGGTCTCGTTGATGACCTTGGTTTCCTCGTCGTTGTAGCCGGTCTCGGGATCGATGGCGGTGTTGTGGCTGAACAGGTTGAAGGCGAACGGATGTGGCATCACCTTGGGCGCATAGACCTGGCCGTTGAGGCTCGCGCGGGTCGACTGCACCAGCTCGTCCATCGCCGCCGCACCGGCGCCGCTGGCGGCCTGATAGGTCGAGATGATCACGCGCTTGATGCGATTCTTCTGATGGATCGGCCACAGCGGCACCAGCGCCGTGATGGCCGCGCAGTTTGGATTGGCGATGATGCCCTTGTGGTCGCGGATTCGGCGGGCGTTGATCTCCGGGATCACCAGCGGCACGTTCGGATCCATGCGGAAGGCCGAGGAATTGTCGACCACCACGGCGCCGGAGCGCACGGCGATCGGCGCGAACTTCTTGGAAATGCCGCCGCCGGCCGAGAACAGCGCGATGTCGACGCCCTCGAAGGAGCGTTCGGTCAGCTCCTCGATCACGATGGTCTGGCCGCGGAAGGTCAGGGTCTGGCCGGCCGAGCGGGCGCTCGCCAGCGCCTTGAGCTTGCCGACGCGGACGTTGCGGCGGTCCAGGGTGGCGATGAATTCGGCGCCGACGGCGCCGGTCACGCCGACGATGGCAATGGTGGGATCGTGGGACACGTCTCAAGTCTCCGGTTGAAATTCGGGCAATAAAAAAGCCCCGGACCTTCATCAGGCGGGGCTTCGGTTCGAAGATGGTCGCAATCGAGTTCGACTACGCGCGCACGCCTCCCGAGGCCCTCATGGGCTTGGTGGTTTTCGTCGTGCGTTTGGTCGAGATCGACATGGCGCGGGACCATAGGGGCGGTCGGAACCGCCGTCAACGGCCGAAATGGACGAAAACGGCGCCATCGCGGTTGAATCGGGGGCCGTCCTGACGCAATAAGCCGGCCATGAGCTCCTCGGCCAGCGACCTTCCCAACCATTTCGAACTGCTCGGCAATGACGGCGCGGCCCGCACCGGCCGGCTGACGACGCCGCATGGCGTGGTCCGCACCCCGGCCTTCATGCCGGTCGGCACCGCCGGCGCCATGAAGGGCATCCACTGGCGCGACGTCCGCGAGGCCGGCGCCGACATCGTGCTCGGCAACACCTATCACCTGATGCTGCGGCCCACGGCGGAGCGCATCGCCGCGCTTGGCGGCCTGCAGCGCTTCACCGGCTGGGGCGGGCCGATGCTGACCGATTCCGGCGGCTTCCAGGTGATGTCGCTGTCGGGTTTACGCAAGGTGACCGAGCAGGCGGTGACGTTCCGCTCGCACATCGACGGCGCGAAAATCGAGCTGTCGCCGGAGCGCGCCATCGAGGTGCAGCGCCTGCTCAACTCCGACATCGCGATGCAGCTCGACGAATGCGTGCGGCTGCCGGCCGAGCGCGACGATATCGAGCGCGCGATGCGGCTGTCGCTGCGCTGGGCCGAACGCTGCCGCCGCGCCTTCGAGAGTGCGCCGGCGGGCTACATGCTGTTCGGCATCGTGCAGGGCGGCGATGTGCCCGCACTGCGCGTCGCCAGCGCGCAGGCGCTGGTCGACATCGGCTTCCACGGCTATGCGATCGGCGGCCTGGCCGTCGGCGAGCCGCAGGCGGTCATGCTCGAGATGATCGAGGCGACCGCGCCGGTGCTGCCGGCCGACCGTCCGCGCTACCTGATGGGTGTCGGCACGCCTGACGATCTCCTGGAGTCGGTCCGGCGCGGCATCGACATGTTCGACTGCGTGCTGCCGACCCGCAACGGCCGCCACGGCGTCGCCTACACACGCTTCGGGCCGGTGAACCTGCGCAATGCGCGTCATGCCGACGATGACAGGCCGCTGGATGAGGAGAGCCCGTGGCCGGCGGCGCGCAGCTATGCCCGCGCCTATCTGCATCATCTGATCAAGGCCGGCGAGGCGCTCGGCGCCACGCTGCTGTCGGAAATCAACATTGCCTACTTCCAGCAATTGATGGCCGGGATGCGCGCGGCGATCGCACAAGGGCGCTTCACGGAATTCTACGAGCGCACCAAGGCCGATTGGGCGCGCGGCGACATCGCCCCGCGCGCCGGCTGACGGTCGCTTCAGGTGAAGGCCGTCAGCTCGTTGTGAGCCCGGCCCTATGCGCCGGCCCTCATGAAATTGTGCTGATCATGCATTGCCGACCTGCCCGATGGCCGACGTTACGTTATCCTCGGCGACGGAACGGCCGTGACATCACGTCGCGGAACTCTCTCGCCCTGGCGCCGTTCAGTTGCAGACCGTTCAGTTGCAGACGAAGCGGCTTTTCACGGAGTGCTTGGTGACGAAGCCATAGCCGCAGGTGTCGCAGGTCCAGAGATAGCTGATCGCATTGTCAGCCAAATATGCCGACGCCTCCGCGGCAATCATGGAGTCGGCGCAGACCGGGCATGTCGGCAGATCGCAGCCGCGAGGATTCGGGCGTGCGGTTGCGGTCGACACGAGATCAGCGAGTGCTGACATATTGACCTCCTGGACGATCTCTTTGTTGTTGGTGGCGATCTCTGCTTGAACGACGTCAATTTCGAAAAGGGTCGATTTCGAACGAGTCGCGTTCGAACGGGTCTATTTCCGACGAGTCCAACTTTCGCGGATATCAAGTCCGTCACACAAAGAGTTTGTTTGGGTGGTCTGTTCTTATGTCTATTCTACAACGGTGCTGTCGTTTGGCACGAACGCCCCGATTGTATCACTCCGAAGATGACATCTTGCTGATGTCCGCCCGGGTTGCAGTCGACCTGCACCGTGAATCTTCGTCCGGCTGAAATCAAGCATACACCGAGTTTATTGACCTTGTCGCAACACAAATGCGTTGGTTTTTCGCAATTTAGCCACGACTTGTTGTGCGCCGCGATCGTCCTAAGATCGCGCAAACGTGCTTGCGCAGCGCAACAGGCTCGCTGAAGATGGTCGGAATCGTTGTCGACGTCGCGCGGGGCGCGCAGAGGAGTGATTTCATGGAGTCGTCAGCACAGCGTCCCGGACGCGGGCGCGTATTTGATTCAATTGTCGACGCGTTCGGCAATACGCCGATTGTGCGGTTGCGAAAGCTGCCGGAGCAAAATGGCGTCAAGGCGACCATCCTCGCCAAGCTGGAATACTTCAATCCCGCCGCGAGCGTGAAGGATCGGATCGGCGTCGGCATGATCCTGGCGATGGAGCAGGCCGGCGTGATCAAGCCCGACACCGTGCTGATCGAGCCGACCTCGGGCAATACCGGCATCGCGCTGGCCTTCGTTGCTGCGGCGCGCGGCTACAAGCTGAAGCTGGTGATGCCGGAGTCGATGTCGGTGGAGCGGCGCAAGATGCTCGCGTTCCTCGGCGCTGAGATCGTGCTGACGCCGGCTTCGCAGGGCATGAAAGGCGCCATCGCCACCGCCGAAGAGCTGTTGCGGACGACGCCGAACTCGGTGATGCCGCAGCAGTTCAAGAACCTCGCAAACCCGGACATCCATCGCCGCACCACCGCCGAGGAGATCTGGAACGACACGGCGGGCAATATCGACGTGTTCGTCGCCGGCGTCGGCACCGGCGGCACCATCACCGGCGTGGGCCAGGTGCTGAAGTCGCGCAAGCCCGGCATCAAGGTGGTCGCGGTCGAGCCGGAGGAGAGCCCGGTGCTGTCGGGCGGCCAGCACTCGCCGCACAAGATCCAGGGCATCGGCGCCGGCTTCGTGCCCGACATTCTCGACCGGTCCGTGATCGACGAGATCGTCAAGATCAACAGCACCACCGCCATCGAGACCTCGCGCGCGCTGGCCCGCACCGAGGGCATTCCCGGCGGTATCTCCTCGGGCGCGGCGATTGCGGCCGCAATCGAGATCGGCAAGCGACCGGAAAGCGCGGGCAAGACGATCCTGGCGATCGTGCCCTCGTTCTCCGAACGTTATCTGTCCACCGCGCTGTTCGAGGGGATCTGATCATGGCCGACCAGCCGCGGCGGCCCCGCACGCTCGCTGACGCCCGTACCGAGGCTGAGGCCGCGTTCAAGAAGGTGACCACCAAGCCGGTGGAGGCGCCGCCGAAGAAGGCGGCGGTTCCTGGCGTGCGCGAGCAGGTGACGTTGCGGATCGACCAGGACGTTCTCGAGCACTTTCAGTCCGAAGGGCCGGGCTGGCAGGACCGCATCAATGCGGCGCTGCGCAAGGCGGCAGGGCTCTGAGGGCCGGCTGCATTCTAACGAACAAGCCCGGAGCTCGTGCTCCGGGCTTTTTTTACGTGGGAAAGACGAAGACGTTTACCGGCGCAGCGCGCTGCCGAGCACACCGCCCATCATGCCACCGATGAAGGCGGCGCCGGCGGCGTTGCCCGCGTTGTCCTGCGGCGGCGGATTGCGATAGACCGGCGCACCCTGCGGCGGCGGGCCGCCGGCCGCGACGTTGCCCGCCGGCTTGGCGCGGCGCGGCCTGGCCTCATCGCCGACTGCGGCGGTCGCCGGCGCCGGCTGCGGCTCTGCCAGCAGCGCCTTGTGCTGCAGCTTGGTCAGGAATCCGGTCGACGGATAGCCTCGGGCCGCCTGCCAGCGCTTCATGACGCCGCGGGTCTGGTCGTCGAACACGCCCGTCATCTTGGTGTCGAAGCCAAGACCGGTCAGCCGCCGCTGCACGTCGCGGCGCTTGGTCTTGTCGAGGCCGATCTGATCCTCGCTGACCTGAGTGCCTTCCTCGGTATAGGTGGCGGGATCGACGCCCTTGGCCACGTTGCGGGTGGCGGTGTTGATGGCGCCGCTCTCGATCGCGGCGATGCGCGCCATCGCCAGCGACTTGAACTGCCCGTTCGGGTAGGTCGAGAGATAGGCGTTGAGCTCTTCCGGCTTGTTGGAGTCCTTCACCGAGCGCCAGAATTCGAGCTCGGCTTCGCCTGCGGTCACGGTGGCCGTCGCGACGGCCGGCGTCGTCCCGGCCGTGGCGGCCGTTGCAGCAGGGGCAGCCGCCGGGTTGAGGTAGACCGCGCCGATCAGGTTGGTATGCCCCCAGGGCAATTGGCCCTTGCTGGTCTCCTCATTGACCTGGGCGCGCACGGCGGTCATGGCCTGCTGAATCTCGACGCCGGGCTGGGCGATGTGCGAGATCAGCGCGCGGGTAAACGGGCTGTTGGCGCCGGCCTCGCCGTCGAGGGCGGTCTGGCCCGGGCCGGTGGCGAACGCGATCAGCGTGCCCTCGCCGGACTTCATCTCGGCCAGACCGGTCTGCACCGACACGCTGCGGGTCGGCGAGTTCGACTTGATCTTGGCGGCGAACGGATTGTCGCGGCAGGCATCGAGGAACACCAGCTTGACCTTGGCGTCCCCCATCGTCTGGTCGAGCGTCACGTCGATATTGATGGCCGAGCCCAGCTTGACGTCCATTTCCGACTTCAGGTCGGCGTCGACCGGCAGCAGGTAGTTGGTGCCCGCAATGGCGATGCCGTGCCCGGCGTAATAGAACACCGCGATGTCGGCGCCCTGCGCCTTGCGACCGAAATCGAGCAGCTTCTCGGTCATCTTGTCGCGCGTGAGATTGGTGCCCTCGACGACGTCGAAGCCGACGTTGCGCAGGGTGGCCGCCATGGCCTTGGCGTCGACCGGCGGGTTCGGCAGTTGAGCCACGCTCTTATAGGCGCCGTTTCCGACGACGAAGGCGACGCGGCGGTCGGCCTTGGCGGTTTCAGCGGTCAGCGCCATGCAGAGCAGGGACAGGGCGACGGTGAGATAGCGCATCAGGAGATCCCCCAACGATCAAGCGAAGCGTTCACTGCAGCATTTGTCGCGGATCGGCGCGAAAAGTCTTGTTCCCAGGCAAAAAATCACGCTTCCGCCACAAACCAGTTCGCGGGTGTTGCGCCCGATCCACGACGATCGCGTGTGGCGCGCCGGTTCCGTGATCCGGATCACGCCGTTTGAGGGGCCCCCGGCGCCTTAGGTCCCTGCCGAACTGCCCATCGGCACGGCCCGAGGCTGCGGCGGACGCAGGTTCAGCAGGTTTCCGGCCAGAATCAACGCAGCGCCAATCACGGTCAATCCGTCGAGACGCTCCGCATAGACCAGCCAGCCGACGGTGGCGGTCAGCGGAACGCGGAGAAAATCCATGGGCACCACGATGGTGGCGTCGGCGTAGAGCAGCGCGCGCGTCATGCAGAAATGCGAGAAGGTCCCACAGAATGCGACGAGGAGGATCCAGCCCCAGGTCGCGGCCGAGGGCGGCGTCCAGAATACGAGCGAAGGGATGAGGCCGGCGATGGACTGCACCACTAGCATCCAAAAGATGATCGACACGGTGGGCTCGGTGCGCGTCAGCAGCTTGACCAGCGCGATCGAGATACCGAAGCCGACCGCGGCGGCCAGCGCGATGAGCTGTCCCGGATTGACCGCCCCGGTATCCGGGCGGACGATCACGACGACGCCGACGAGGCCGAGCCCGATCGCCGCCAGCTTGAACAGGGTGATGCGCTCGCCGAGGAAGGCTGCCGCCAGCAGTGCCGTCCAGATCGGCATCGTGAACTCGATCGCCACCACCTGGCCGATCGGGATCAAGATGAGCGCGAAGAACCAGCCGAGCTGCGCGCCGTAATGGACGAGGTTGCGCGCCGCGTGCTGCTTGAGGCGCGAAGTGCGCAGCCTGGCAAAGCCGCCGCTCAATGCGATGACCGGCGACAGCATCACCAGGCCGATCAGGCAGCGCAGCTCCATCAGCTCGAACACGTTGAGCTCGCGCATGGCTTCGCGTCCGGCCACCGCCATCACCAGCATCAGGCTGAGCCAGCCCGTCATCCACAGTGCGGCGATCAGTTTCGAAGCGGGACGATTCATGAGGTGGCGGGGAGAGGGAGGAGGGCGGCGAAGGCGGGCTGTATCACCTCGCGTGCAGAGCAATGCAAATGAAATCAACGGTGCAGTGCACCAACGCCGCTGCAGGCTTTGCTCGCGACGGACGCGTGCCATCGAGAAAAACGTGGAGTGTGGCTGTGTTTCGTCCTAAAGCGACCGCCGCGATACAGCCCAAGGCAGCCAGAGACACGACATGACCGAACGCGCCGCTTCAGCCGACTTCGTGACCGCCTTTGCCACCGGCTGGCCGGAGCGGGAGCCTCATCTCATGGTGCTGTCGCTGACCACCCATAAAGGTGTGCAGGACTTCGCCATGACGCGGGAGCAGGCGCTGCTGGTCGCCAAGACCATCAAGCGCACCGCCGCGCAGCTTGCTCCGGCGCCCTCCGCAGGTGCGATCCCCGGCGCCAAGCGCGGCGGTTGATCGAGATCACCGCGACAGTGAAATGTTGGCTGCGCGGAACTGGCTGTCGGCCCGGATCGACACGGACTGCCTCTTGCCGCGGGTGGCGAGCGCGATGTTGGCGTTGAAGCCGGCGGTGGTCGCGAGCAGCTGGAAGTTGCCGCCGCCGCCACGGCCCTGCAGCACGCCATTGATGCCGCGGCTGCTCTCACTCCAGGTCCCCGAGATGGCCGAGCCCTCAGCGATCACCTCGGCCTGTAGCCCGAACTTGTAGGCATCGCTGGCGCAGGTCAGGACGAGCGTCATCCGCGGTCCCGAGACGCCGTAATTGGCCCGGCACCGGATGCGCTCGGTTGAGCCGTCCTCAAGGGCAACCGTGCCGCTGCCGCCCCACGTTCCGGCCATGCCGGTGAAGGGGCCCGGATCGGCGTGTCCCGGCGAGGCGGTCATACCCGCTGTCAAAACGACGGCGGCGGCCGCGGCCCGCCGCACCATCTTCAGGAACGTGTGCGCGCCGTTACAGGCGCGAAGCCTGCCAGCGGCCGCTACAGGGGATGCCGGCCGAGGCGCCGTTCCACTTGCCCGAGCCAGAATTGCCGTTGAGCTGCCCATTCGCATATGCGCCATTGATGGAGACCTTGACGAGGCCTTCGCGTCCAATCGAACCCGACACATTGGCGCCAGCCGCAGAAATCTTACCGTCTGCGACGATCAAGGTCGAGCTGGCCGTGGGCTCGCAGCTGCCACTGTTGGTGACGATCGTCACCTGCCACTGACCGTCATAGGGCGACTGGGCGAATGCGGGGGCGGCCGAGCTACCCACCAGGATCGACGCGGCGAAAGCCATTCCAATGCGGTCGAGACGCATGAATCGTTGTCCCTCAATGTCGTTTGATTGGTACCTTATTTGGAGGAATTGTGACGAAAATTTGCCGCAGCGCCGCAACGAATTTTTATCGAGCAATTTCAGTCCATTAACGATTAATGCGGAACCCGGCTTTGAGCCATTCGGGCGGCATTGTGCGCAAACTGCGCCTTCGCCCACCACATGAGCGGACGACCGCCCACATCCTTCCGCTGACCGCCCATGCTGCCGTTCGCAGGGCACCGCGAAGGCGCCAGCCGGGGAGGATGTCCACAACTTATCGGGGCGATGCGATCAGATGTTCAGTGCGGGGTGAGGCTGGGCGCGTTGGTCGCGAACTGCTCGTCCTGCGGCTTGGCCGGAATCGTGCCGGTCGCCTTGGCCGATTCGACGACATCGCCGAGCAACTTGAGCCCGAGCGGTGCGAGAGCGCGCTCCCACAGCTCGCGCGCGGTCTCGCCCTTCTTGACGAAGCACCATTCCTGGGCGGCGATGGCGCCGGCATCCATGCGGTCGGCGAGGTGGTAGATGGTGCCGCCGGCGATCGGATCGCCCTCCTTGATGGTCCACTCCACTGCGGCGATGCCCCGGTGGCGCGGCAGCAGCGAAGGATGGTAGCCGATGCCGCCGAGCCGGGCGGCTGCGACGGCCTCGTGGGTGACGCGGGCGTGGCTATGTGCCGTGACGATCAGGTCCGTGTCGGGGGCGACCTCGCCGGCGGGCACGACCTTCGGATTGGCCTGGACCACGACCTCGATCCCGGCTGCTCGCGCCGCCGCTGCGAGCCGGTCCTCGCCATCATGAACGACGACCCGCGCGATCTCGATTCCTCTCTCGCGCAGCATGTTCAGTGTGGCGACACCGAAATGGCGGGAGCCGACGAGAGTGATGCGCATGGTCAGGGATCTTCCACGGTTGGGGGCTGGATCCGGTCGGGCTCTGACCGGATGAAACGGGTCAAACCAAGCCTTGGCCTTCAGGTCAAGCGCCTGCTGGGTCGTCGTCACAGTCTGGCTTCGTCCGGCCGGCGGAGGCGCTGGGGGACCCAAACGGGAACGGGAAAGCCGCGCCGATCCAGAGTTGGGCGGCCGCTTCAACCTCGCCGAATGCCGTGGGGCGCCATCAAGGTGCAGGCCGAGATGACCGTGGCGGATGACACACCCTCGTTGGGACCTGCGGCAGCATCAGATGGACCGCGAGGCAGGACCGATACCCGAAGCTCGCCGAAAGGTTGTGTCCGGACCGGTGCCGCATCGCGGCATGCCCGTCGACAGGCCTCAAACCCACAGGAGCGAACTATCAGTTGAACTGATGAGGACGACCGAAGGTGCTATCCTGGTGGCTCATGGGTTCGATCTGGCCGATCTGCGAACGCAATTCGCCTCAGCCAATGGCTGAGTGGATAGATAAACCTTTGATTGTATAATTAGTTGTTGGTCTGCGTATTAAAACTGACGCTTCTGCATATGACGAAGATAATTTCTTAAAGGCCACGGAGCACAATGCTCCGGCCGCTCCGCCGCGCGGCCGGATAGCCGGGTGCCGCGCCTGTCACCAATCCCTGGGCAACAGCACCCGGTTATTTGCCGGCGGTCATGTGGATTCCGGCGGCGGAAGGTCGATGCCGAGGGCTTCGCAAAGCGGTCCGAGATGTTTCTCGTAGCGGCGCCAGCTTCCGATCGACCGGCGGTAGATCGGCTCGCGCACCTGCATCAGGCTCGCCGTGCGCACCATGCGCTCGGTGCGATGGAAGTCGAGGCAGGCATCCTCCCAGTCGAGGCCGCAATGATCGAGCACGCGGCGCGACACGCCCTCGAGGTCGTCGACCAGGTCCTCGTATCGAACGTCCATCAGGACGCCGGGCGGCAGAACCTGGTGCCAGTGTTCCATCACGCCCTCATAGCCCCGGTAGTAGTGGCCGAGCTCGGTGAGGTCGTAAGCAAAGGGCTGTGAGCCGGTGAACAGCAGCGAGTAGCAGGAAACGCAATTGTCGAGCGGGTCGCGCCGCGTGTTGATGATCCTGGCGCGCGGGAACGCCGCATGGATCATCCCGACGAACAGGAAGTTCAGCGGCATCTTGTCGACGATGCGCTCGGCCTCGGGCGCCAAGGTCCGAACGCGGGCGGTGTACTCCTGACCGATCTTCGTCATCTCCTCGGGTGGCAGCAGCGTGATCAGATCGGGATACGCCGGAACGATCTTCTGGCGGTTGGCGCATTCGCCGACGAGATCCTTGAAGGTCTCGAGCTCGCCCGCGCCGAAGACCTTGGAATGGCTGGCCAGCACCTGCTCCATCAGGGTGGTTCCGGAGCGCGGCATGCCGACGATGAAGATCGGGGCCCAGGAGTCGTCGCCGTGCCCTGCAACCATGCGAAAGAACTCCGGCGTGAAGCGCGCCGCGACATTTTTCATCATGCCGAGCCGCTGCTCGGAGTCGTAGTCGAAGGTCTTGCGCTTGAGGGTGTTCGCCTTGTGCAGATGCGAGAAGGCCTGGTCGTAGTCCTTCAGGTCGGACAACGCCTTGCCCATCGCGAAATGGGCTGCGATCTGCTTCTCCTGATCGAGACGGTCGACGCGTTCGAGGAGCTGCCGCAGACCAGGAAGCCGGCTGTCGTCCGGCTTGAACTTCGACATGTTCGCGAGATTGAGATGGATCGGCGCGTCGTCCGGCGCCAGCTCCAAGGCCTTCTGGAACGCCGCCGTCGCCTCGTCGAAGCGGCCGAGCGCCTGGTAGGCGACGCCGAGATTGTTGTAGGAGCCGAAGCGTTCCGGCTTGATCTTGATGGCCAGCAGGTTCTGCTCGATCGATTCCTCGAGCCGGTTGAGCTCAAGGAAGGCATTGCCGAGATTGCCATAGGCGTCGGCATAGTCGGGCCGGCTCGCGATCGCCCGCTTGTAGTGCTCGATGGCGCGCTCGCGATGGCCCTGGCGCAGCAGCACGTTGGCGATGTTGTTGTGGGTCTCGGCGTGTTCAGGACTGAAGTCGAGAACCTTGAGATAGTGCTTCGCCGCCTCGATGTCCTTGCCCGCCGTATAGAGCAGGTTGCCGAGCGCAAAATGCGCATCGAGGTGCTGCGGCTTGTTGTCGATCGCGCGCCGGAGCAGGGCCATCGCCTCGTCGATCAGCCCCTGGTTCTGGCGCACCATGGCGAAGGCATAGAGGATGCCGGCGTGGCTCGGCGCCAGCGCAAGTGCCGTCTCGTAGTGCTGGACGGCCGTCTCATAATGGCCGGCGGAGGCCTCGACGGCTCCGATGCTGCCATGGGCCTCGGCGGACTTGTCGTTCACCGCGACCGCGCGCCGGAAGAACTCCTTGGCCTCGTCGAGCCGGTTGGCGGTGGTGCAGACCATGCCGAGCCCGACCAGCGCGTCGAACTGGTTCGGCTGCCCCGCGAGGATCAGCTTGAAGATCGTCTCGGCATCCTTGAAGTCACCGCGGCCTTGCAGCTTCTTTGCCACGGCGGCGGCGCCTTCGGCCAGAGTCTGCAGCGATCCGGCCTGCTGCGAAGCGAAGGAAAGCGATGCTGTCGTCGGCGTCACCACGGGCGGAGCGACGTTCACCGGCTGGGGCGGCTTGGCGCCCGCGATCGCCTCGGCAATCGTCGGCCGCACGGCCTCGCTGCCGAGCGCATCGAGCAGCGGCTTGAGCCGGTCGCCATACATGCGCCAGCGGCCGACCGATCCGGAGAACAGCGGCTTACGGACCTGGACCAGGCTGGCGGTGTTCACCGGACGCTCGTTCTCGTGGAACGACAGGCAGGCGTCATCCCAATCGAGCCCGCAATGCGCAACGATCTTGCGGGCATGCGCATCGAAGTCGCGCACCATGTCCTCATACGTCACCTCCAGCATGACGCCCTCTGGCAGCACCGAGCGCCAATGGCTCATCAAGGCGTCGTAGGCCCGGTAGTAGCGGCCGAGCTCGGCCAGATCGTAGGCGAAGGGCTGCGGCTCGGCGAACAGTTGGGTGTAGCAGGACAGGCAGGTGTCGATCGGATTGCGCCGGACGTGAATGATCCGGGCATTCGGCAGCGCGAGATGGATCAGCCCGGCGAACAGGAAGTTCGACGGCATCTTGTCGACGATGCGCTTGGTGTCCGCCGGCAGGTCCGTGAACCGGTCGAGATAGGCGTGCGCGAGGGTCGTGATGTCGGCGTCGGACAGCTTGGCGAGCATCTCCGGATAGTCACCGCGGTCACGATCGGTGAACAGCCCCGCGGCGGCCGCGAAATAGTTGACCTCGCCGGCGCCATGCACGGCGGAATGGCTGGCGAGGAGCTGCTCGACCAGGCTGGTGCCGGACCGGGGCATGCCGATGACGAACACCGGCGCGTGCGATGGATCGCCATGGCTTGCGCGCGCCTGTAGCATGTCCCTGGAGAACACCGCGCGGATGCGCTCGATCTGGCGCAGCGTCTGGTTCTCGTCATAGTTGATGCGGCGGCGCTCGAGAGCATTGCCGGCGTTGAGGTGCACCAGCGACCGTTCGCCGTCCTTGATGTCGGCATAAGCCCGCCCGAGGGTGAAGTGCAGGGCGATGCGCGCATCCTCGGTGAGTGTCTCCGATCTCGCGGCCAGATCCTGCAGAGGTACCCAGCGCGCGTCGTCGACCGCGAACGGCTTGACCACGCCGTAATTGAGGTGCGTGCCGATACTGCGCGGGTTGACAGCCAGGGCCGATTCATACGCGAGCGCCGCCTCGTCGAGCCGCCCAAGGATCATCAGCACGCCAGCGAGATGGTTCATCGTCGTCGCATCGCGGGGATCGTGGGCGAGGGCGGTTCGATAGCTCGCGACGGCGTCCTCGTAGCGCTGGATGTCGCGCAGCGCATCGCCGCGGTTGCGGTGGGCGACGGCATAGTCGGGGCGCCGGCGCACCGCCTCGTCGTAATGCGCGAGCGCCAGGTCGTGCTTGCCGCGCGATCGCAGCGCATTGGCGAGGTTGTTATGGGCCTCCGGGAAGTCCGGCCGCGCGGCGATGGCACGCTCGTAATGGAAGATGGCGGCAGGGCCGCTCTTCATCTCCAGGTGCAGATTGCCGAGATTGTAGTGCGCCTCTGCGAGCCGGGGGTTCAGGGCAAGGGCCTGCTGATAGGTGTGGATCGCGGCGTCGAGCTGACCGGTGGCCTGCTGACAGCCGCCGATGTTGAGCAGCACGACCGGCGCGTTGGGCTGGATCGCGAGCGCGCGCGAGTAGTGGACAATGGCTTCCGAGTGCCGCCCAAGCATGCGGCAGGCGTCGCCAAGGCTGGCGGCGGCTGCGGCGAAATCCGGCCGCGCGTCGAGTGCGGCCTCGTGATGCGCGAGCGCGCGCTCGTACTGGTCGAGGCGCTGCAAGGCAAAGCCGAGCGCCTGGTGCGCATCGGCGCTGCCCGCGTCCGCAGCCAGCAACAGCTCCAGATGCCGAACCGCGCCGGCAGGATCGCCGAGGCTGGTGAGCGCGCTGCCGAGCAGAAGCCTGGCCTCGGTCGAGGTCTCGTCGAGCGCGACGGCGCGCTGCAGATGCGCGCTCGCTTTGGCGAGGTCGCCGAGGCCTGCGAAGGACTTGCCGAGCGACAGGTGCAGATCCGCGGCGTCACCGGCTTCCTCTGCGGCCTGGTCGAGCAGGTCGCGTGCCTCATGTGTGTCGCCGAGCTGCAGGCGGACCATGGCGAGGCTGCACAGGGTGCGGAAATGACGGGGCTGAAGCGAAAGAACCTTCCGGTAGGCCTGCTCGGCGATGCGCAAGGCTTGATCATTGAGCGCGGCCGCCGACGGCTGTCTGCCGTCGGACGCTGCGGGGACGAGGCGGGGACGGAAGGCGACGGCGAGCTCGTTCATGATGGCAACTTGCTGAATGTTCGACGAATGCCGTTGTCGAGGCGGATTGAAGCGAAACGGAGGCTTAGGCGAGGCCGATCGCAAACGGTCGGCTAGAACCCTTCGAGCAGCGGATGGAGCTTGTCCGGCCACGTGCAGCGTCGATGGCCGGTGCTGCCACAACGCAACGAGCCGGCGTAGACCCAAGGGGGTCTGCGCCGGCCAATGTTGGTCAGGTTGCTGAAGGCGTCAGCCCCACATGTGGTGCATCGCGTGGTGGTGGGACATGTCCGGACCGCTCGAGGCCGCTGCCGCCGTTGCGGCCGTGGCCGCGGCTGCCGCCGTGTGGTGGCTGCTATGATGGCTGTGGTGGCCGCCGCAGTGATGCGTCGTGGTGGTGTTGTTGCCGCCGGTGGTTCCTCCGCCGGCCGTTCCACCGCCCGTCGTGCCGCCACCGGTCGTCCCACCACCCGTGGTGCCGCCGCCCGCAGTGCCGCCTCCGGTGGTGCCACCACCGGTCGTGCCACCTCCGCCCATGCCGCCGCCGGGCGTGGTCGTGCTCGTAGGCGTTCCGCCCGTACCGTTGGCGATGTTCGGATTGGCGCCCGCCGGCATGCCGGTGCCCTGGGCAATGCCATTGACCGCAGTCGCCGTCACGAAGCTCGTCGCTGAGGTCACGTAGGCCGATCCGCCGATCGCGATGTTGTTGCCCGCAATGTCTCCGGCATTGCCGATGTAGTTCGCCGCGGCAGCCTTCAACATCGCCTGATCGGTCGCCAGGGCAGCACCGGTGTCGCCGTTCATGATGCCCATCAATGCCTTGGTGGCCATGATGGTGTCAGACTGTAGAGCTCCGGCGGCGAGCTCGTCGTCGAACCGTCCCTTGAACACCGCCCCCTGCGCCGCATCGAACGCGGCGCCAAAGTTCTGGTAGTTCGTGATCTGGTCGATCAGGGCCTGTGACGCCGTACCTGTTCCATTTGCGACCGCAACCAACTTCGCACCCAGCGTATTGCCCTCGGCGAGGAACGACGCCCAGAAATTGGTCTGCGCCTGATTATCCTGGAACTTCGTGACGGTCCCGGTCAGGCCGCCGGGCATTTCGGAGAACCCGCCGATGTGACCAGGCGCGCCGGTGCCGCCCGCCGCTGCGTTGAGCGCCGCGTCGTTCTGAAACACGTCGATCATGTCGACGATGTTGTCGGCGGAGCCGCGCAGCGCCGTCGGATTGGCCATCGTCTCGGCGACATCGTATTTGTTCAGCTGAAGGTTTGCTTGGCTGAGCAGCGTCATCAGGTGAAGTGTCGTCGTTTGGGCCGCAACGGCGGTTTCACCGGCTTCAATCGCAGCGAGCTTCGCGGGGTCATTCAGGATCGCCTGAAGGCCCTGCGTCACGGCCGTAAAATCAGCCTGGATCTGGTTGATGTTGTTGGCGCTCATGCCGCCCAGCGAAAGGTCAGCGGCGGCATTGAACACCGTTCCGATAGCGGTCAGGTCGCCCGCGGCCGCTGCAGCGAGATTGGTGGCGCTGTCGTTGCCGGCGGGAAGGCTCTGGAACGCCACGTCCATGGCACCCGTGTTGGCCAGGAAGGGAACGTTGTTGAGCGCGGCCGAGAGATGCGCGTCACCCTGGATCTGCGCCAGGATCTGCATCTGCACGTTGTGGATGGTCTGGTCGGCCTCGGCGAGGGTCGCCGGGTTGGTCGTGTTGGGCGCGGCGTTGATCAGCGTCGTGATCTCGTTCGAGACCTGGGTGAGCACCGCGGTGTCGGTCGCGTTGAGCGTGAATGCCTTGCCGCCGATCGTGACATCTCCGGGATTGGCCAGCATCGCGTTGATGTCGTTCTGCACGGCATGCAGGTCTGTGGTGTAGCTGCCGAGGAACGGGTTGGAGTTGCCGCTGTTCTGGGGCGTCGAGAACAGACCGGTCGAGATGCGAACCGCGTCGTTGAACACGACGCCGGCCTGGACGAGGTCGGTCGACGGGTTGAGCGCAGAGGCGCGAACCAGCAGATTGGACGTGCCATTCGCCAGCGCCGTCGGGTTGAAGGTATTGGCTGCCATTGATCATCTCCCCAAGTTTCAACCCGGCGTCTGCTGCTTGGCGTATCGGCAGCACGCGGGCGTTGATCGGGCAGCGACGTCTCGTTCGCTCCTTCGCGGAACGGGCGAAATGTCGCAGCCTCAGAGCACCTGGGAATTATTTGCTCCAATGGGGCCAAAAGAAGCGCCGCGGAGTCCTCAAATATGATGTTGTTCGGGCAAATGGCTCCTGTCGCAGCCGGGTCACGGCGACGGTCGGAAGCTTACTAACTCGTTGATTTCTGTCGTGGCATCCCCGCAACATCGTCGCTCAGCGGCGCCTCGACGCACGGTCCAGACAAGAAGTTGCCCCGATCTTGCGACCGGTCACCGATCTCTCCTTAGAAAAGTTCCAGCGTGACGAGCCTCCGCGGTGCGGAACGGAACGTGCATCTTTGTTGATCTTCCGAGGCCTCCTTCTTCAACGCGTGTCGTCTCGCCCGGCTCATTGTCCTTCTCATTTCCCCCGGGAGCACTGCGCGAGTGGACCTCATCTGCTTGTGCTCCCGGGTATCCGTATCCCAGCCGCAGCGGCTGCTGCGGCTGCCTCGTCAACCCCACATGTGATGCATCGCGTGGAGATGCGACATGTCGGGCCCGGCAGCCGCGGCCTGGCTCATATGCGCGCCCTGGCTTTGATCGTGATGATGGTGATGATCGCTGTGATGCGTGGCGTTGCTGCCGTTGTTGGCCGTGGTACCCGTCGACGTGCCGCCAGCCGCCGTTCCGCCAGCCGCGGTTCCGCCGGTCGACGTGCCTCCGTTCGCCGCGGTGCCACCGGCTGCAGCGCCACCGGCGGCGGTGGTTCCTGCCGCAGCAGTGCCGCCGGTGCCGTTGGCCAGGTTCGGTGTCGCGGTGACCGGAATGGTGCCGTGCGCGGTCCCCTTGATTGAGGTCGCCGCCGAGACCGTCGTGGCCGTCCCAACATAGGTGCCGCCATTGACCGGAATGTTGTTGCCGGAGACGTCCATGGCGTCGGCGGCAAAGCCCTGGCCGGCCGCGGCGACCATCGCCTTGTCTGCCGCAAGTGCTGCGCCGGTGTCGCCGTTGAGGATGCCTTGCAGGCCCTTGACCGCGTTGGCGGTGTCGGCTTCGAGCGTGCCGCTGAGCAGTTCGTTGTCGAACCGACCCTGGAACACGGCCCCCTGGGCGGCGTCGAAATTGGCGCCGAACTGCTGGTAGTTCTGGATCTGCGTGATCAGGGCCGCGCTCGCCTGCGCACCGCCGGTCGAGATTTTCTGCAGCGTGGCGTTGATGGTGTTGGCCTCGGCCAGGAATGCGGCCCAGAAATTCGTCTGTGCCTGGTTGTCCTGGAATTTGGTGACCGTCCCTTTGAGCCCGCCCGGATCCTCGGCGAAGCCGCCCGCATGGCCGGCGTTGCCGTTGCCACCTGCCGCCATGTTGAGGTTGGTGTCGCCCTGGATGATGTCGATGATGTCGAGCAGGTTGTCGGCCGTGCCGCGGAGAGCGGCCTGATTGCCGGTGGTCGCAGCCTGATCATACTTGCCCAGCTGCAGGTTGATCTGGCCGAGCGCCGTCTGCAGATGGATCGTCGTCAGCGCCGCGGCGTTGGCAGTCTCGCCAGCCTCGATCTGCGCGAGCTGGGTCTTGTTGTTGAGGATGGCCGTCAGTCCGTGCTGGACGGCGGTGAAGTCCGCGGTCACCTCGGCAAGGTTACCGGTGTTGATGCCGCCCGAGGCGACCTCGACGGCCTTGTTGAAGACCAGACCAACGTCCTTCAGGCTGTTGCCGGCGGTAGCGGCGGCAAGACTCGCCGGATCGTCCGCGCCCGCGGGCGACGTCTGGAAGGCGACGTCCTGGCCGCCGGTATTGGCGAGGAAGGGGACGTTGTTCAACGCGTTCGCCAGATGCGCGTCATTGTGGATTTCGCCGAGGATTTCCTGTTGCAGCGCGTGGATCGTCTGGCTTGCCGCTGCCGATGTGCTGGCGTTGGCGAACTGTCCCGCCGCCTGCAGCAGTGTGCCCAGTTGCCCCTCGACATTGGTCAGCACCGCCGTGTCGGTCGCGTTCAAGGCGAAGGTCTTGCCGCCGAGCGTGACCTGACCAGGGTTGGCCAGCATCGCCGCAATATCGGTCTGCACCGCCGTGATGTCGGCCTGGTAGCTGGTGAGGAAGGCCGGCGAGTTGCCGCTGTTGGCGAGGCTGAAGAGGCCGAGCGAGGCGCGCACCGCGTCGTTGAAGACGACGCCAGCCTGCACCAGGTCGGTCGAATGCTGGATCGCCGTGGCACGGGTCAAAAGGTTCGACGTGCCGTTGGCAAGCGCGGTCGGGCTGAAATTCACCGGCGTGGCGCCGCCAGCCGGCGGCGTCGACGATGAGCCGCCGGTGCCGTTGGCAATGTTCGGGGTTGCCGTGACCGGGATCGTGCCCTGGGCGAGTCCGTGCACCGACGTGGCCGTCGAGACCGTGGTCGCCGAGCCGACATAGGTCGCGCCGCCGATGGCGATGTTGTTGCCGGAAACGTCCATGGCGTCGGCCGCGAAGCCCTGGCCGGCCGCGGCGAGCATCGCCTTGTCTGCGGCAAGCGCAGCGCCCGTATCGCCGTTCAGGATGCCTTGCAGGCCCTTCACCGCGGCCGCCGTGTCGGCTTCGAGCGTGCCGCTCAGAAGCTCGTTGTCGAAGCGGCCACGGAAGACGTTGCCTTGCGCGGCATCGAAATTGGCGCCAAATGCCTGATAGTTCTGGATCTGAGTGACCAGTGCGGCGCTGGCCTGCGCTCCGCCGGTTGCGATCTTCTGCAGGGTCGCGTTGATGGTGTTGCCTTCCGCCAAGAAGGCGGCCCAGAAATTCGTCTGCGCCTGGTTGTCCTGGAACTTGGTGACCGTGCCGGTCAACCCGCCCGGATCCTCCGCGAACCCGCCGGCATGGCCCGGCATGCCGTTGCCGCCCGCGGCCTTGTTCAGATTGGCGTCGTTCTGAATGATGTCGATGCTGTCGAGCAGATTGTCCGCCGTGCCGCGCAGCGCAGCCTGATTGCCGGTTGTTTCCGCCTTGGCATACTGGTTGAGCTCGAGATTGATCTGCCCGAGCACCGTTTGCAGATGGATGGTCGTGAGCGCGGCCGCGTTCGCCGTTTCGCCATTCTCGATCTGGGCAAGCTGGGTCTTGTTGTTGAGGATCTTGGTGAGACCTTGCGAGATCGCCGTGAGGTCGTTCGTTACCTCCTGCAGGTTCGCGGTGCTGATGCCGCCGGAGGCGAGGTCGACGACCTTGTTGAAGACGAGGCCGACATCCTTCAGCGTGTTGCCTGCGGTCGCTGCGGCCAAGGTCGCCGCATCATCGGCACCGGCCGGCGTGTTCTGGAAGCCGACGTCCTGGCCGCCGGTGTTGGCGAGGAAGTTGACCTTGTTGAGCGCGCCGGACAGATGCGCGTCGCCGTTGATCTCCTGCAGGATCTCCTGCTGGACCGCGTGCAGCGTCTGATCCGCGGCTGTGATCGTCGCAGCATTCGTGGTCTGCGGTGCGGCCGTGAGCAGCGTCGAGATCTGCGCCTGTACGTTGGTGAGAACGGCGGTGTCGGTCGCATTCAGCGTGAAGGCCTGGCCGCCCAGGGTCACCTGGCCGGGATTTGCGAGCATCGCGGCGATGTCGTTCTGTACGGCGTGGAGATCGGTCGTGTAGCTGCCGAGGAACGGGTTCGAGTTGCCGCTGCCTGCCTGCGTGAACAGGCCGAGCGAGGCGCGCACCGCATCGTTGAACACCACGCCGGCTTGGACGAGGTCGGTCGACATCTTGAGCGCTGAGGCGCGCACCAGCAGGTTCGACGTTCCGTTGGCCAGCGCCGTCGGGTTGAAGGTGTTATTCGCCATAGATCATCTCTCCCCAAGTTCATCCGACGCCCGGCAGGGCCCCGTACCGAAACTGGCCGGACGATGCGGAAGCGCATCGGCCCTGCGTCGGACGTGCTGCGCCGCGCCTCACGCCCGTGCGCCGCTGTGTCGCGCGCTTTTCTGACGCGCGCTACTTTGTCGCACCTCGCTATATGCTCGGAGCAATCGGGCCAAAAAAGGCGTGGGGGAGTCCGCAAATATGTTGTTCTCGGGACATCGCGGATCTGTGACAGATGCGTCGCGATCACGTGCCAAGTGATTGATTTCTGGCGGCAAGCGACAAATGCGGGGTACGGCGATCGGGCGCGAATTGCATGTTGTCGTCAAGATGCTGCCTGCATCTCGCCGGTGAGTGGCCGGTCTCCGGAGATCAGACGCAGGGTTGGTCTGATGCGCTTAAGGCTGCCCAGCGACGAGGGCGCGCGGCATTGTCGCAGCGCGATTGCTGGAAAAACGCCACGATGGATCGTCTGTCCGGGGGAGTGAAAGGCGAACGCGCCTGGGCGTATCGGCCGACCTCGCCGTGCGCCGTTCAGGACGGCGGCGCGGCCTGACGCTGTGCCAGGAGCGCAGTCCTGATCTTCTGCAGCAGTGTGGTGTAGAGCTGATTCCAGGCCGGGTCATTCTGCCCGTTCGCGTCCAGCCCTTGCTTGGTCAGGCCCAGGCTGATCCGGTAGACGGCGAGCGCGCCGTCGATGTTGCCGAGTGGAATGAAGGCATCGCCCAGACTCTGGTAGGAATTTGCAAGCGCCTGCTGCAGCGACGGATCGTTGGCGACCGTGTTGGCGAGGTGGGTGATCAGCGCGGTATTGGCGCGACGCTGCTCGAAGGCTTCGGCATGGCGGCCCTGGGCGGCGAGCACGTCCGCCAGCAGAGCGTGGCACCACGCGAGGTCGCGCTCAAAGCTGAGATTGCCGCGGTGAGCTGCGGTCAGCTTCCGGATGATGGCGAGGCTGGCGGAATAGGCGGCATGCGCAGCCTCGAGGTTTCGCTGAACGAACAACACGGCGCCAATGCGGTTCAAGGCGACCGAAAGGTTGCGTTGAAACCCGGCGTCGTCCGGATTGGCTGCGGTCAGGTACCTGACGATGGCGATGCTCTGCTTGTAGTTCTGCAGCGCGCCCATGAGATCGCTCGCGGTGGCTGCGCGATCGCCTTCCGCGATGCCGGCGGCAGCCTGATCCAGCAGCCTGCCGGCGGCGACCGTGACGCCGACTGCAAGGCCCCCGCGGGCAACGTCGCCGCACGGTCGCGCCAGCAGTGCTGCGAGCGCGACCGGTTCGTCGCTCTCCACGGATTCCGGCGCCGACTCTGCCCTCGAGGTTCGATGCCGATCAAAGGGCGCAGGCGGTGCCTGCTGCTGAGAGGTGCGCGGTTGCGGATGCAATCCCTGTCCGAAGCCGGGAATTCGGCGCAACATGCCCTCGACCTGCGCGGCCGTGATCAGGCGCGTGCATTCGAACTGTCGGGACGTGCCCTGCCATCGCGGGCACCACAGAAAGTCCTCATGGTCGAAGCGATGACTGGCATCATTCCAGCAACTGTTGCAGGCGTGATGGTTGATGACCCGATAGGGGGTCGCAAACTCGTTGGTCGGGTGGGTGAAGCCGCTGATCAGCACGACCGGAGTGCCGACCGCCCAGGCCAGCCATGACAACCCCGAGGAAAGGCCGATGAAGAACGCGGCATGCTTGAGCCAGCGGGCGCGCTCGGGCAGCGGCCGGTCGCCGGTCTGATCCTCGGCTGCGGCGGGAATTTGCGTCCGGTAGGCGCCGTGGCTGCGCTCCGCGGTCTGATCGATGCAGATCACGCGATAGCCGGTCGCGCGGAGGAAGGCCACGATGCTCTGCCAGCCCTCGGGATTGTTCCAGTGCTTGCACGCGGTCGTTGCCTGCATGGCGATGCAGACATAGGGGTCCTCGATGGGACGGCTGTCTTCGCTCAACGCGACGCGAGGTGGACGCTCGGCCGGATCCACGCCGAGAATGTGAGCTGCGGTCCGATGCAGGCCGACCTGCCGGAAATCATAGGGCTGATGGACCAGCTCGGCATCGTCGAAGAACAGCCCGACCGAGTAGGTTGCGTAGTATCGCTCCGGCTGGACCGTCTCGTGGCTGAGGAATGCGATGTCAGGGTAGGCGTCGCGGAACAGCGGGATCAGCGGCTCGCCCATCGCACAGCTCAGGCGGCACCGATGCAGGTCCTTGAACTTCACTGCATAGCTCATCCAGCCGATGATGTCGCCGATCGTGCCGACCGGGAATTGGATCAGGACGTCGCGGTCGGTGGCGTCATAGTCGTGGCACAGCAGCAGCTCGGGCCCTGACCACACTTCGAGCCTGAACGGGACAAAGTAGCGTTTGCTGCTGTTGACGTGCCCAGAACGCAGGTCGATGTCGAACAGGACGTTGGCGGTCTCGAGATCGCTCAATCGGACGTGCCAGGCGTGTCCGGTGTCGGGCAGCATGACACGACAGCCGTCGTTGAAGTCGAAGCGCAGCCCCTGGGGACCCTCCTGGGTCGGCACGGCCGCTGGCGGCGGCAGTCGCGGCTTGCGTGCGTGATCAGACGCCTCGGTGCGGGCGCCTGGCTGGGCGGACGGTAACGCACTTGCCGGCACCATCGCCGGGTCTGAGGTGCGGGGAAAATTTGCAACGTTCATGTCGAGGTGCCGACGCGGTCTGCGTTCATTCGTGAGCGATGACGCCGACCGCGGCCGTTCGGTCTTGTTACTCCACGAAGGCGCGGCGCCACTGATCTAGAACCGGCTTCATCAGATAGCTGAGCATCGTCCGGCTGCCGGTCTGAACGTAGACTTCGGCCTGCATGCCGGGCATCAGGTTGACGTTGCCGAGCCGCTTGCGCTCCTCGTCGGACAGCGTGATCCTGACCGTGTAGAAGGTGGAACCGGTTCGCGGGTCATTGGTGATATCAGGCGACACGAACGAGACCTGGCCGCTCAATTTCGGCGTGGTGCGCTGGTTGAAGGCGTTGAAGTGGACCATCGCATCCTGCCCGGTGTGAACGTGATCGATATCCTTGGGCTGGACGTGCCCTTCGACCTGCAGTTCGTCCGAATCGGGGACCAGCTCCATGACGGTCTCACCCGGCTTGATGACGCCGCCGATGGTGTGGATCGCGAGCTGGTGGATGGTGCCGGAGTTCGGCGCGCGCATCTCGATGCGATCGAGCTGGTCGCGCGCGGCGACGCCCTTCTCGACCAGATCGCCTTCCTTGGCCTGGGACTCGCTGAGGTCCTTGACCACCTCGCTGCGGAAATCCTGATCGATCTTGACGGTCTGGAGCTCGGCTTCGCTGATCTTGGACCTCGTCTCCGCCACGCTGGACACCAGCTGGCCGCGTTCACCGTCGATCCGAGCGGCTTCCCGCTGCAGCGTGGTCAGTCGCGTCAGCGGAACGAGCCGCTTGTCATAGAGCTCCTGCACGCCGGCCAACTCGCCCTTGATCAGCTCGATCTGCTTGTTCTTGGATTCGAGCTGAGACTCCATGCCGCTGATTTCGTTGTTCAGCTGGACGATGCGGCCCTGCAGCAGCTCTTTCTGGCTCTTGCGGGTCGTGGCACGGGCCTTGAACAGCGCGTTCTCCGATGCGATCACGGTGCGGACGTTCGGATCGTCCTGACGTGAGGTCAGCGTGGACGGATAGTCCGGCTGATCGAGACCGTCACGCTCGGCCGAGAGCCGCGCAATCTTGGCGCGCTGCTCGTTCAATTGCTTGGTGATCGCCTGGAGCTGGGCCTGGCTCTGCGTAGCGTCGAGCCGCACGAGCAGATCGCCCGCCGCGACGCGCTTGCCGTTGTCGACCTTGATTTCCGCGACAATGCCGCCGGTCGGATGCTGAATGGCCTTCACGTTGGATTGCACCACGAGATTGCCGGGGACCACGATCGCGCCGGCGAGCGGCACGAGGGTCAGCCAGCCGCCGCCGAGAACGCCGGCGACAAGCAGCACCCGCAAGCCGAGACGCAACTCGTTCTCGAACATGCGGCTGACGCGCGGCACCAGCGATTCGTCCGAGCCGTCGTCGAGATCGGCCGCCGTTCCTTGCGTCGCAATGAAGGTCATGCCGGTGGTCAAGGCCGTGCCGGCGGTGCCGACCAGGCGGCCGACACGGGTTTGCGGAACGGCAGGCGCATGCGCCAGACGGGCGGGGAGGTTCTGCTGCCCGACCGCGCGCGGCGCGCCGACGCCGAAATTGCCGTCGCGTCGTGCATCCTGCAGGTCGAGCAGGGGCGCCGAATTGCTGCCCGCCATGCGCGCGGGCGGATGGCGCGGCGGCGGCGACAGCTCCGGCTCGTTGCCGCGCATCGGTGCGGGCTGCTGCCAGTCCATCTCGCGGATGCCTTCACCCCGGCGTGTCCGGGGCGCCTGGGCGCCGAGACCGAACAGCGACAGCGACGCACCGAGGGCGCGGCCCATGGTGCTGCCCTTCTTCTTCGAACGCGGCTTTGGCCTGCCTGGCGACGGTGGCGGACGCCGTCGCTTCTTGCCGCCGTCCCGTGTGCCGTGGCGCTGCCGCGGGTCCTCGTCGGAGCCGTCGTCGAATGCGCCCTGCAGCCGCTGCAGCTCGAGGATCAATGCATCGCCCTGCGGACCGACCGCGCGAGTCTTCGGTCGCACATAATCGTCGTCGTCGAACGGCCTGAAGTCGTTGATGTGTTTCATTGATCAAGCGCTTTCTGCTGGGGCGGCGCGACGAAGCGAGCGGGCGTTCGGATTTGGCGCCGCTGCGGGAGCAGCAACCCTGGGCGGAGCGGGGGCATGCGCGACGGCGGGTCCCGCGGCCTTGTTGGCCCCGGCGACGCGGGCAAAGATCTCCTGGCAGGGACCGAATGCGATCGCCTTGCCCTCGTACAGGACCAGCGCCATGTTGAGCGCATTCAGCGCGCTGGGACGGTGCGAAATCACGATCACGATGCTCTGGTTCTGCTGCCGCATGATCTGAATGGCGCGGCTGAGCGCGTTCTCGCCGTCGGTGTCCAGATTGGCATTCGGCTCGTCGAGGACGATGAGAAAGGGATCGCCATACACCGCGCGGGCCAGACCCACGCGCTGCCGCTGACCGGCCGACAGCGACATGCCGCCTTGGCCGATTCGCGTCGAATAGCCTTCCGGCAGCCGCAGGATGATGTCGTGCACGCCGGCGATCTGCGCCGCCTTCAGAATCGCATCCGAGCTCGCATTCTCGTCGAAGCGGCAGATGTTGTCGGCGATGCTGCCGTCGAACAGGGCAACGTCCTGCGGCAGGTAGCCGATGTGGCGGCCGAGATCCTCGTTGCTCCATTGGTCGAGCGCTGCGCCGTCGAGGCGGACGGATCCATGCTGTGCAGGCCAGATGCCGACCAGCGCCTTCGAGAGCGAGGTCTTGCCGGAGGCACTCGCGCCGAGCAGTGCCAGACCCGTGCCTGCCTTGATCGAGAACGACACGTTTTGAACAATCGGCCGATCGGTGCCCGGCGCGGTGACCGTCAGCTCCTGTACGGTCAGCTCGCGGAACGGGCGGGGCAACGCGACCGGCGGCGCTTCCGGCCTGGCGGTGGCCTTGCAGATATCGCGCAGACGCGCGATGCCCTGGCGCGCGGCGACCAGCTGTTTCCAGCTGCCAAGTGCGATCTCGATCGGGGCGAGCGCGCGGCCCATCAGGATCGACGAGGCCATCATCACGCCGCCGGAGGCCTGCTCGGAGACGACGAGCGCCGCGCCGATGCCGAGCATGCCCGATTGCAGGATGAAGCGCAGCACTTTCGCGGCGGCTCCGAGATTGGCGTAGACATCGCTCGCGCGAATGTTGTCCTTCAGATAGCGCTCGTTGACGGCGTTCCAGCGTGCCGAGAAGCGATCCAGCATTCCGAGCGCGCGAATCACTTCGGCATTGCGCTGGGTGGCATCGGCGAGAACCTGCCGCGCGGCGCTCGTATCGCTGGCGGATTTGCTCGCCTGACGCGACAACCGGTCGGTCACCAGCGTCATCGAGATGATTCCGGCCGTGCCGATGACGGCCGTGATGCCGATCAGCGGATGAAACAGAAACATGCCGATCAGGAAGATCGGTATCCATGGCATGTCGAGAAAGGCGGTTGGTCCCATGCTCGACATAAAGGCGCGCAGCTGGTCGAGATCGCGCAGCGGCTGCTGCATCAGCATCGGCTTGGTGCCGCGCAGGGGCAGGGTGGCCAGGGCGTGATGAATCGCGTCCTGCAAGCTCGCGTCGAACACGGTCGCCACCCGACACAGCATGCGGGTGCGCAACGCGTCGAAATAACCCTGAATCAGATAGACGGCTAGAATCATCACCGACAGGCCGACGAGCGTGGCGAGATTCTTGCTCGGAACGACGCGATCATTGACCTGCATCATATAAACCGAGCCCGAGAGCATCAGGATGTTGATGACGCCGCTGAACACGCCGATGCCGGCCATGCGTTTGACAGCCTGGCGCAACCCGCGCGTCACCGGATCGTCGCTTCCCGAGAGAAGGTCGTTGAGGGCAGCCGCGGCTTTCGTTCTCGGGCGGTCTTGAGCCAGACTCATCCAGGCGCGTCTCCCAAACACAGTGCTTCACTCCGCGCTATTGACAGTCGATACCGACGATTTTCCGGCAACAATTGGACAAGTGGGCAATTCCGTCGCAGCGTCGCGGGTAAACGACCGGCACGAGGCGCGATGCGCCGGGGCGGCTCTGAAAAAGTGTGGCATCGTTCAGCGCGATCGGGTCCGTGCGAAATCCGTCCGCGATCGTCGATAGTTGCAGCGTGATAGCAGCCATCGGCACGCGACGCGTGTCACACATTCGTCCGTCTATCACCTTGGTTCCGTACTCATTGGTCGCGGTCCGGGCCGAATGACGCCACGAAGCCGAATAAATCTTCCTGCGGTGCAACGCACAGGCGTTGTCATCTCGATCATGCGGTATTCGATGATGGTGCGGAGAACGATCATGATGGCGGCGGCAACACAAGGACATGCGGCTCCGCGCACCAATCCAAGACGTGCAATCAGCTCAGCCGGGCATGGCGACCGACGATGTGTTCTATCATCGAACGTGCGGCCGCTGTGGAACCAGTGACCCGCCAAGCATCGGGCGCACGAGATCAACATCAACTCCAGGGAGGACGAAGCAGATCAGTCCGCGTGCGATCCGAGCAACTCGTCACCGGCTCGGGCCACGGCAGCTGATCAACCATAGGCGTGATCCAACCGATCACGCTCAAGCGTAGCGGGGCAACGATTGGGTGCAGAACGGCGCCGTAACGCCGAAGTCGGACGAAGTTGCTCACTTAGTAAAGCGTATCCGGGGGACGACAAAGTTGCTGGACGACATCACCATCGAGACGCGTGATGCGGGAATGGATTCGGGTCGAGGGGCGGCCCGCAGGGTTGAATACTTGATCATCCTGCGCCGGATCGGTCCGCTGAGACGAAATACGGTCGCCAGGTCGGCGGTGAATCGCGCCGATCGCGTGCGCGCAGCTCTGGAGGCGCACGCATGAAGATCCGCAAGACCGACTATGGAACGATCATCCTGCACTGGACCCTGGCTGGGGCCACGGTGATCGCGTTCCTGACGGGGCTTCGCATGGCGACCGAAGCGCCTGGGCACGCATGGATCGCCAACAATCTCGACTGGCTGCTGCCCCGGCACCGGACCTGGACCTGGCACATGCCGGCTGGGGTCGTGCTCGCGAGCGTCGCCGTCGCCTACATGATCTATATCTCGAAGTCAGGGCTCGGCCGTCGCGTCACCATCGACAAGATGCGCTTCAAGGGCTTGCTCGGCCGCCGGCCGGCGCGGCTGGGCTCGATCAGCGTGATGCTGCATTGGGTGCTTTTCATCTCCATGGCGATCCTGATCGTCACCGGAGGCATGCTCTTCTTCGGCGTAGCCTCCGGCTACGTCACCATGATGATCCACTGGTACGCGACCTGGGTGATCCCGGCCTTCGTGGTGTTGCACGTCCTGGTTCACTTCAGCATCGGCGGAAAGATGCAGCTCTATCGCGTGTTCCGGCCGGCGCCCTTGCCGCCGCCGCCGCCAAAGCTCGATCCCGTCGAACTCCTCACGATGCTGGTCGAGCAGTCGGAAAAGCTGGAGGAAGCGGAGGCGCCTCCGAGGAGGCCGGCGCCAGCTGCGCGGCCTGCAGCACGTGAGCCGATGCCGGCGCCGCGGCGCATGGAGGAGCCGATGCGGGCCCGGTCCGAGCCGCGTGTGCCGCCGGGCCGCATGCGTCCGCCGCCGACACCTGCCAAGGGCAATTCCCGCCGCCGCAATCCGAGCTTCCAATCCAACCCGTTCATGGTCGCGATCGCCGCAGCCATCGTGATCGGTTCGGCGATGTTCGCCGCCGACTACTACGCCGAGGACACCGTCACGGTGTATCGAATCGCGACATCGGATGCGCCGACGCTTGACGGCGATTCGTCGGATCGTGTCTGGCGCAACATCCAGCCGCACATGGTGACGACCAACCAGGGCGACAATTTCGACGGTACCGGCGAATCGCGCGTCTGGATCAAGGCGGCGCATGACGGCACGTGGGTCTACTTCCTCGTCATCTGGGAGGATCCGACGCGATCGTTGAAGCAGCTGCCGCTGATCAAGAAGGCGGATGGCTGGCATCTCCTGCAGAATGGATTCGACAAGGGCGACGAGAACGATTTCAACGAGGACAAGTTCTCGCTGTTGTTCACGACGCTGCCGATCACCTTGGCCGCGGACCGAACGTTTCACATGAGCTCGCAGCCGATGCCGGACAAGCCGCCGACGCTGTCGGGTCGCGGCATCCACTACACGCCGGCGCCGAATCTCTATGCCGACGCCTGGCTGTGGAAGGCGACGAGCGGCGGCCCGACCGGATGGATGGACGATGATCATTTCGGTCCGCCTGCGGAGCCGACACCGGATCAGGTCAAGGGACTCACGCCCTACAAGGGCGGGTTCGCACCGGATCCGGGGACTGCGAACTATTCGGACAATTTCGTGATCGACAGGGAGGCCGCAAGACTGGGAAATCGGGGCGTGAGACCGAAGCGCCTGCCGAAGGACGTCGCCGCGATGACCGCGGCGATGGGCGAGATCAATCTCGATCCCAACATCGGCGAGAGTGAAGGCGCGCGCTGGTTCATGACAGAGGCCGAATCTGTGCCCTATTCGGCCGAGGCGGATGCCCAGACGCCGATCGGGACCGTGGTGCCCGGTGTTCTCGTCAGCGGCGAGTTCACCGGTGATCGCGCGGACATCCGTTGCGCTGCGCGTTGGGCCGCGGGCCACTGGACGCTCGAAATTGCCCGCAAAATGGACACGAAAAGCAAGTACGACGTTCCGATCAAGAATGGCGTGTTCATGCGTGTCGCAGCGTTCGACCATACCCAGATCAGACATACCAGGCAGATCCGGCCGATGCGACTTGAGGTGCAGTAATGGGTAAGATTTGCAAGATCCAGTACAACAGGGAAACGTTCTACGCGAATGTGGGCGATATCCTGCTCGACGGCGCCATCAACAGTGGTGTGGATCTGCCCCATGACTGCCGCAGCGGAATCTGCGGTTCCTGTAAAGTGACGGTCATCGACGGCAAGCTGTTCGGCGGCATGGAAGGCGACATGGCGCATGCGTGCCAGGCGCGTGTCGTGTCCGACCTCAAGATCATCACGGAGCCCGTGCCGGATACGGTGACGATGAACTGCGAGGTGGGCGATCTCGTGCGGCTCGCGCCCGACGTCGTCGGTGTCACCCTCGAGATGCCGAAGCCGCTGCGATTCTTCCCTGGACAATACGCCAAGGTCCAGTACCGCGGTTTTCCGACACGCTGCTACAGCCCGACCTATCCGATGGTCGGCGCACCCGATAGCCATCTGCTGTATCTGCACATCCGCATCCTGAAGGATGGCCTGGTGTCCTCGGCGCTCGGCCGTGACATCCAGGTCGGCCATCGCGTCAAGCTGACGGCGCCGCTCGGCACCGCGTTCTTCCGTCAGAAGCATCGCGGCCGGATCATCCTGGTGGCGAGCGGCACCGGCTTCGCGCCGATGTGGGCGATCGCGGTCGCCGCCATCACGGAGAATCCGAAGCGCGAGATCGTCTTCATCGTCGTGTCACGCACCTTGCAGTCGTTCTACATGCATCAGGCGCTGTGCCGCTTGGCGCGCTTCCCGAACGTGAAGATCATCCCGATCGTGTCGGAGCCGCAGAACGTCTCGCCGGCGATTCGCAGCGGCCGGCCGACCGAACACATGCCGGAGCTCACGCCGAACGACGTCGTCTACACCTGCGGCGCGCCGGCTATGACGGAGGCGGTCGCGAAGATGTCGCGCGCGGCCGGAGCGAAGTGTCATTGCGATCCGTTCGTCTCGTCGGCGCAGCCCTCCGAGTCGAGCGGCGGACTCATGGATCGGCTGGTCGGGTGGCTCGACAGCCAGCGAGGCCGGCCGGCCATGTTCCAGCCGGCGGAATGAGATCGTTGCGGCCGCGACGCGCGCGGCCGCAGTCCGGCGCTCAGCCGGCCATGAAAGCGAGCAGAGTGCCGGTGGCCGACGCGGGCGGAACGATCAGGCTCGCGCCACTGCGCACCGCTGCCGCGCCCAGAGCCTTTTCGGTGGCGGTCAGATCGTGTGAGGCCAGCACCAGGCCTGCGCCGCCTCGCTCCGGCAGGCCGGCAAGCGACACACCCGGATAGCGCGCTGCGAGCTGGTCCCTGGTCAGGAATACGAAATCGGCGCGGTCACCGCCCGAGGTGACGGTCACGGCGCCGTCGGCTTCGTCCCGGCCGTCGCGATCGATCAGGCGCGACAGGTGAGCCGCGTCCTTGGCCGGATCCGGCGTCACGATCAGCGCCTGCTTCAGTTGCTTGGCGGCGTTGGCATGGCGCATCAGTTCCGGGATCCACACCGTTTCGCGCGTCTTGTGCTGGCAGGCGAAGATGCGCAGGCCGCCCGGAGCCTCCGCGACGGGCCATTGAAACACGCGGAATTTCGCTGCCGAGATGCTGCCGTCGGGCAGGGGCACCGGACGCTCGAAGTCGATGGGACCAATCGGCTCAAAACCTTTCGCGCGGATTTCCTCGGCGCCGGCCGCGGAATCGATCGCCGTGAAGGCGATGCGCTCGATGCCTTCGCCGCGCTGGGCAAGGAAATTGCGGGTTGGAACGTTGTGATCGGTCTCGGCGAGGATGCCGAGCAACTCGATGTAGTCAGGATCGAGCATGATGGTGTAGTTGCCGGATCCCATCTTGGCACTGTGCGTGCCGCGCGGAGACAGCGTAAAACCCAGCCGCTTCCAGGTCTCCGCCGCGGCGTCGAGATCCTTCACCACGACGACCGCGTGATCGATACCGATGACATTCTTGAGGGCCACGCGTTTGTCTCCTTGCAGCGAACTTGGCATATTGGTGGCCGAACTATGCCCAATCGACCCATGCGCCGCAACCGGCGCTGCGGGGCGCTGGGCGCAAGGCAAGATCGATCTCCGGCAGGGCGGTCGACCAGCAAGGATGAGCTGTCCGCGATGAGCACCACCACAGATTCCGTTCAATGGCCGCCATCCCTTTGGGCGGCGCAGACCCCGGCTGGACCCGACCTGTCCGAGCTTCAGGGCAGTGTGCAGGCCGACGTGGTCATCATCGGCGGCGGCTTCACGGGGCTGTCGACGGCGCTGCATCTGCGCGAAGCTGGGACGGACGTCGCCATCGTCGAGGCGATGGAGCCCGGCTGGGGCGCATCCGGCCGGAACAACGGTCAGGTCATTCCGACGCTGTCACGTCCCGATCCGGACGACCTCGTCGCGCGTCATGGCGCCGCGGGCGAGCGCTTCGTGGCGATGTTGCGCGACAGCGCGTCCAATCTGTTCGATACCGTGAGACGGTACAACATCGACGCCGAGCATGAACAGGCCGGCTGGGTCCAGCCGGTGCATACGCCCGGCCGCATCAAGATCGCCGAGCGCAGGTTCAAGCAGTGGTCGAAGTTCGGTGCGCCGGTCGAGCTGCTGTCGCGCGATCAGGCGCGAGACATGCTCGGCTCGGACGCCTGGCATGGCGGCTTCTGGAACAAGACCGGCGGCCACATCAATCCGCTCGCGCTGGCGCGTGGCTTGGCGCGGACGGTGCTGAGCCTGGGCGGCCGGATCTATGCGCGCTCACCGGTCATCGACTTCGCCCGGCGGGGGGATCGCTGGATCGTGCGCACCGCACGGGGGGAGCTGTCGGCGCGCGCGCTGGTGCTGGCGAGCAATGCCTATAGCGGCGAGTTCTCCAAGGCGCTCGCACCGGATATCGCGCACGAGGTGATGCCCGTGCTGTCGTGGCAGATGGCGACGCAGCCGCTGTCGGACAATGTCCGCAAGACCGTCATCCCGGCGCGGCAGGCGATGTCCGATACCCATGGCGAACTCTATTTTGCGCGCTACGACGCCCGCAACCGACTGGTCACCGGCGGCGCCGTGATCGGCCCCGGCAACAAGGCCGAGCGGCTGAAGGCGCGGGTCGCCGAACGCCTGCAGCGCCTGTGGCCGCAGATCGGCGAGGTCAGGTTCGACTATGTCTGGAACGGCTATGTCGGCATGACCACGGACTACATGCCGCGGATTCATCGCCTCGGTCCTGATGCCTATGGCTGGACCGGCTGCAACGGCCGCGCGGTCGCGCTCACGATCCCCCTCGGTGCGGAGCTTGCGAAAGCGGTGCGCGGCGTGTCGGCGAACGAGCTGGCGCTGCCGTTCACGGAACCGGTCACCATTCCCGCGCACGCCCTGCTGCGTCCGTTCGCGCCGCTGATGCTGCTCTTGTACCGATATCGCGACGCGCGTGAGATCGGCTAAGACGTGGGATGTTCGATCCGGGCGAAGTCGCCGCCCGGAATGGCCTCGAGCAGAGCCTGCGTATACGGATGCTGCGGGTTGCCGAACACGTCGTGCGTGGGTCCATGCTCGACGACCACGCCGTCCTTCATGACCGCGACCAGATCGCAGATCTGGGCTGCGACGCGCAGGTCGTGCGTGATGAAGATGATCGACAGGTCGAGGCGCTCGCGCAGGCTGATCAGCAGCTTCAACACCTGCGCCTGAACGGAGACGTCGAGCGCGGACACCGGTTCGTCCGCGACCAGCACCTTGGGCTTCAGTGCCAGCGCGCGCGCCAGCCCGATGCGCTGACGCTGACCTCCGGAGAACTCATGCGGGAAGCGATCGGCGGCCGACGGGTCGAGCCCCACCAGGCTGAACAGCTCGCGCGCCTCCGTCAGCGCCTGCTCTCGCGAGGTGCCGTGCACGATAGGTCCCTGCGCCACCAGATCGACCGCCTTGCGCCGCGGGTTCAGCGAGGCGAACGGGTCCTGAAACACCATCTGCATCTGCTGGGTCCGGTTTCTGACCTCGCTGCGAGAGAGGCGCGCCCAGTCCTCACCGTCGAGCAGGATCGTTCCTGCGTCGGGATCGATCAGGCGAATGATGCAGCGGGCGAGAGTGGATTTGCCGGAGCCCGACTCGCCGACGATGCCGAGCGTCGCGCCCTTTGGCAGCGCGAGCGAGACGTCCCTGACCGCATGGGTGACGCGCTCGCCGCGGCCGAGGAAGCCGCCGGTGCGATATGTCTTCGAGACACCGGAGATGGTGAGGATCATCCGGTCCGACAGCTTGCGTGCCGGGGGCGCTGCTACCGGCGGTACCGCGGCGATCAGTTGCCTGGTGTAGTCATGCTGCGGCCGTTGTAGGACATCCGCCGCCGCGCCCTGTTCGACGACGCTGCCATGTTGCATCACGACGACGCGGTCGGCGATCTCGGCGACGACCCCGAAATCATGCGTGATGAACAGCACCGCAGTCTTGCGCCTCTGCTGCAGCTCGCGGATGAGCTTGAGGATCTGGGCCTGCGTCGTGACGTCGAGCGCCGTCGTCGGCTCGTCGGCGATCAGCAGCTTCGGATCGAGCGCCAAGGCCATGGCGATCATTGCGCGCTGGCGTTGTCCGCCGGACAACTCGTGCGGATAGGCCTTCGCCGCGCGCGGCGGATCGGGAATGTTGACGTCCGAGAGCAGCGACAGCACGCGCGATTTGATCTCGACTTTCGACAGATCGGTATGGATGTCCAGGACCTCGCCGATCTGGTCGCCGATCGTGCGCAATGGATTGAGCGCGGTCATCGGCTCCTGGAACACCATCGCGATTTCGGCGCCGCGGATGCGGCGCATCTCGGCCGCCGTGGCGGTGCAGAGGTCGTGGCCGGCAAACAGGATGCGGCCGCCGTCGGTGGTCACGCCGTCCGGCAGCAGCCGCATGATCGTGTTGGCCATCATCGACTTGCCGGAGCCGGACTCGCCGACGATGCAGACGATCTCGTTTTCGGCGATCGAAAGCGAGACCTCCGAGATCGCATGCATGCGGTCGGCGCCTTTCGGCAGACGTACGCTGAGGCGGTCGACGGTCAGAACGGGCTTGGCTGGACTCATCGCTGCTTCAGCCGGGGGTTCAGTGCATCGTTGAGGCCCTGGCCGACCAGCGACACCGCAAGCACGGTGATGAGGATGGCAACACCGGGGATCGCCGATACGTACCACTGCACGCGCAGCACATCGCGTCCCAGGCCGATCAGATTGCCCCAGGAGGCGACGTTGGCGTCGGACAGCCGCAGGAAGGCGAGTGCACTCTCCAGAAGGATCGCAACCGCCATCACGACGCCGGCATAGACGATCACCGGCGGCAGCGCGTTGGGCAGGATCTCGCCCAGCATCAGCTGGGTGTCGCGCATGCCGAGAGTGCGGCCTGCCTGGACGAATTCGCGGCTGCGCAGCGAGAGGAACTCAGCCCGCGTCAACCGCGCCGGCGCCGGCCATGAGACGATGCCGACGGCGATCGTGACCGTCGTCAAGGTCGAGCCGAACACCGCGACCAGCACCAGCAGCAGCACGAAATTCGGCAGTGTCTGGAAGGCCTCGGTGATGCGCATCAGGATGTTGTCGACCCACCCGCCGTAGTAGCCGGCGAGCGCGCCGACCATGATTCCGATCGCCACGGCAATGAACGTGGCGACGCCGCCGATCAGGAGCGAGATGCGGGCGCCGTGAAAGATCTGGGCGGCGATATCGCGGCCGGAATTGTCGGTGCCGAGTAGAAAACGTGGATTGGCGAACGGCCAGATCAGCGGCCGGCCGGCGAGGGCGAGCGGATCGCGCGGATACAGATAGCCGGCGCTGATCGCCATGCCTACGACGATCAGCAGCAGGATCAGGCCCAGCACCGCAGCCGGACTGCGGAAGTAGCGCTTCGCGGCGTCCATGTTCAGCCCTCCGCCGTGATGCGCGGATCGAGCCGCGCGTAGAGCAGGTCGGTGACGAAGTTGACCAGGATCACCAGCAGCGCGGAGACGAAGACGATTCCGAGCAGCGTGTTGAGATCGCGCTGGACCACCGATTCATAGGCGAGGCGCCCAAGGCCGGGCAGCGAGAATACCGTCTCCACCACGACCGAGCCGCCGAGCATCGTTCCGGCCTGGAGTCCGATCAGCGTCACCATCGGCAGCAGCGCGTTGCGCAACACGTGGCGGGTGATGATGCGGGTCTCGTCGAGGCCCTTGGCACGCGCGGTGCGGACGAAATCGAGGTTCAGGACCTCGAGCATGGATGCGCGCATGATGCGCAGATAGATGGCCAGGAAGATCAGGCCGAGCGTCAGCGACGGCAGCACCAGATGGCTCGCAACGTCGAGCACGCGCCAGATCCCGGTGCTGACGGCGCCGATGTCCTCGAAGCCGCCCGCGGGCAGCCATTGCAGATAGATCGAGAACACCACGATGGCCATCAGGCCGAACCAGAACGAGGGCGTGGCGTAGAAGATCAGGCCGACCGTCGAGATCAGCGTATCCGGCCAGCGATTGACGCCGCGCGCCGCGATCACGCCGAACACGAGGCCGAAGAAGAACGCAAAGGAGAGAGCGGAGGTCATCAGCAGCAGGGTCGGCGGCAGCCGCTCCAGGATCACGGCGGCGACCGGCTTGCCGTAGATCGCGGAGAAGCCGAGATCGAGACGCACCAGCCGCCACAGGTAGTTGGCGAGCTGCATCGGGACCGACAGATCCAGCCCGTAGAAGCGGCGCAGCTCACGGGCGGTCGCCGCATCGCCGCCGCCCATCTGGGCCATCATCGCGTCGACCGTATCGCCCGGCGCGAGCTGCAGCAGGAGGAAGACGCCGATCAGGATCAGGAACAGGGTGGGGATCGAGGCGGCGAGCCGCCGCCCCGCAAGGCTCAAGATGCGCATGGCCTTATCCTGACGGATTCCGGCTCAGGCGGAAAGCCACAGATCGTGCCAGCTCGACGATCCCCAGCGCGGCGTGTTCGAGTGGTTGCGCGCCTTGGCCGTGATCACGGTGACGAAGATCTGCTCGATCGGCATCCACACCGGCAGCTCGGTATTGGCCTCGCGCACGAAATCTGCGTAGAGCGCCTTGCGCTTGGCCGGATCGACCTCGGTCGCCGCGTCATCGATGATCTTGTCGATCTTGGCATCGTCCCAACCCCACTGATTGGTCCACGGCGCGCCCTTGGGCTGGCCGGAGCGATACCAGACCGTGGTCGAAACCGCGGGGTCGTTGCGGTACTGGTGCCAGCCGGTCGCGAGATCGAAGGCGTGCTCGTCATAGACCTGCTTGAGGAAGCCGCCGCCATCGTTGCGCACGATCTCGATCGCGATGCCGACCTCGCCCAGCGACTGCTGGAGGAAGGTCGCCCACAGCGAGATGTCCTCCCCCCATGGCGCGGGCAGCAGCCGCAGCGAGAAGCGGGTGCCGCCGGCGCCGGGCTTGTAGCCGGCCTCGTCCAGGAGCGCCGCCGACTTGGCCTTGTCGTAGGGATATTGCGGCGTATTGGCGCCGGGGTAGAAGTCGGTCGAGGTCGACGGGATCGGACCGGTGCCCAGCTTGGCGAAATCGCCGAGGAAGTTCTCGATGAAGAAGGGAACGTTGATCGCGTGCGCGATGGCGCGGCGGACCTTCACGTCCGCCAGCTCCTTGCGGCGGACGTTGAACTCGAGCGTATTGGTGCGCGCGTTGCCCTCATTGCCTTTGGTCGAGACGATGAAACGCTTATCCTTGCCGAGCCGCGCCATGTCGGAGATGGTCAGGCCCGAGAACGGGCTGTAGTGCAGCTCACCTGCCTCCATTTGCGCAGCCGCAGCCGCACGGTCAGTGATCACCTTCCACACGATGCGGTCGAGATAGGGCGCGTTCGGCCGCCAGTAGTCGGCATTGCGCTCGGCGATGATATACTGGCCGCGTTCGTACTTCACGAATTTGAACGGACCAGTGCCAATGGGGGCGAGGTTCGCGGGGTTCTGCCTGATGTCGCCGCTCTCGTAGATGTGCTTGGCCGAGACGTAGCCGAGATCGGGCAGGGCGCGCAGCAGCAGGTTGAGCGGCATCGGCCGCTCGTAGCGGAAGATCGCGGTTTGCGGGTCTGGCGTGTCAACCGCAGTCAGGAACAACTGCAGGGTCGATCCGTAGTTCAGGATCTTCTTCCACATGTTCATCGCGGTGAAGGCAACGTCCTCCGACGTGAACGGCTTGCCGTCATGCCAGGTGATGCCCTTGCGCAGCTTGAAAGTGACGGTCTTGCCGTCCGGCGTCGCCTCCCAGCTCTCGGCAAGTACGCCGACCGGCTGGCCGTTGGCATCGAGGTCGACGAGGTTCTCCTGGATCTTGCCGCCGATGATGTAGACGCCGGTCGAAGCCTGGAGGCTCGGGTTGAGCTGGCGCTGCTCGGCGCCGTAGTGAACGTTGAACACGCCACCCTTGCGCGGCGTCTCCTCGGCGAAGGCGCGGAGTGGATTGACCACGTTCGCGGCGATGGCAGCGGAGGTAAGGAGGGCGGTCCGGCGGCTGATCTCGAAACGGCTCGAATTCATCAAGGTCTCCCGAAGGCCAAGCGGGACGCTGGCCGATGGCGCAATCGCGGCGAAGATTACGCGGATCGCGGGTCCAAGTCATTTGCGAATTGCCATGCAGTTCTGCGGCATTCTCGGCCGGCCCATGCAGCCGGCGGCACCGTGGCATACATTGCTCGTATACGAACGATTGGGAGAAGATAATCGCCGACAGGGACTTGACTGAGGTGGGGATTGCCGGCTGCCACGAACGACCGGAGGCAACTCTGACGCGGCGCCAATAGACTGCGCTATCTCAGATCGACGTCATGGGGCGCCTTCGATCGGCAGCCGCAGCTCGAACGCGACACCTTTGTCGCCCGGCCCCAGCGAGATCTCGCCGCCATGGCTTGCCAGGATGGCGCGCACGATCGCCAGCCCCATGCCGGTACCGCCGCTGTCGCGTCGGGTCGTGAAGAAGGCATCGAAGATGCGGTCGCGGTTCTCCGGCGAGATCGGATCGCCGTCATTGCTGGCGATGACGATCAGCATCTCTTTGCTCTCCTCGGCCTCGAGGCGGATGCGCCGGGCGCCATGCCGGACGGCGTTGTCGACGAGATGCGTGAGCACGATCAGCACGGTCTCGTTCGGGAGCGCGGTGCTGCGCTCGACCGGCCCGGACGTCTCGATGACAGTCGAGGGGAAACGCACTCGCAGCGTGCCGACGGCCTCGGCTATGCTACCGGCCTCGACCGTCGACACCGTCTCCGCCCGTGCCAGCTCGCGCAAGCGTTGGGCCAGCGCCGCGAGCCGGTCGGCGTCGCCAAGGATGTTGGTGAGGAATTTCTCCTGCTCGGCGCGTGTCAAGGTCTCGGAAGGGCTGGCCAGGGAGTCGAGCAGCAGCTCGGCTGCGCCCTTGATCGAGGTCAGCGGCGATTTGAGCTCGTGCGTCAGATGCGCGGAAAAGCTCCTGATGTAGTTGGAGCGTTGCGCCAGTTGCTCGGCCATGGCGAAGAAGTGCTCGGCGAGCTCCGCGAAGTCGCGGGTGCCGAAATGGGCAAGCGGACGGAAACCCGCGGGATCGTTGCGTCCGATCCTGCCGGCGCGATCGACCAGCTCGCGCATCGGCCGTGTGATCGTGCGTGCCACGACGAGGCCGACCAGCAGCGTCGTGAGGACAATGGTGGAGCCGGCAGCGATGAACTTGCCGCGCTCCTGATAGAGATGCTCGAAGATGTTGCGGGGCGTGCGCGAGGTATAGATGACCCCGGCAACGTGATCGTCGACGATCACGGGCATGGCCGAGAACACATGGACGCCGACGCCGCGGCTGATCGAATAGATCGGTGGCGGGGCCTTGTCCGGAATGCGAATGCGGAGCGCGGCGCTGTAGCGTCCCTTCAGGGCGGCAGCCACCTCGTCGATATGAGCGAGTGATTTGCCCATCTCATCGCGGCCGGCGATCACGACCCCCTGGGGGTCGAGCACGCGATACCCGGCCAAGGTGACCTTCTGCGTCTCCCTGACGATCGGCAGCAGCCGCGTGCCGATCGCGACGTAGGCCGGATCCGCAGGATGGACCGCGTCGCGGGCGTCCGGGCGGCGGACGAAAAGATCGTTGGCCAGAAGATCGAGCAGGGGGCGAATGGGCGTCACTTCGTCGGACGCATCCGGACGTGACTCGGGCGGGATCTCGGCGCCGAGCGGAACGCCGGTGGCAAGGCGCGCGGAAACCTCCTCGGCGAAGACCGCCGCGAGGACACGGCTCTGCGCGATCAGTTCCGCCTGTGTCTGGCGGATCAGCTGGTTGTCATAGATGCGAAAGAAGAACAGCCCGACGAGCGGCAAGGTGCCGACCAGCGCCAGCACGCCAAAGACGATCTGTCCCAGCGACGGCCGCCATTTTGCCTTGGGCTTGGGCGCGATCATGGGGTGCCGCAGCGGCCGAGCCGGAAGCCCACGCCATGGACCGTCTCGATCGCGTCCTCGCAATGCGCGGCTGCGAGCTTCGCTCTGATGTTGCGGATGTGGCTGTCGATCGTTCGGTCGGAGACCTGAATGTTGAGCTGATAGGCGGCGGCCATGATCTGCTCGCGGCTGAACACGACCGCAGGACGCGTCATCAGCGTGCGCAGGATGCTGAACTCCAGCGCGGTGAGCGTCAGCGGCATGTCACCGAAACGGGCCAGGTGCTGCTGCGGGTCGAGCCGGAGCCGGCCATGGACGAGCTTCTCCGGCTCGGCCGAGCGATCACCTCCGCCGTTCGCGACCCGGCGGAGAATGACGTTGACGCGGGCGACCAGCTCGCGCGGACTGAACGGCTTTGTCACGTAGTCGTCGCCGCCGATCTCGAGCCCGAGAATGCGGTCGATCTCCTCGTCGCGGGCCGACAGGAACAGGATCGGCACTTGCGAGGTCCGGCGAATGCGCCGGCAGACCTCGAGGCCGTCGAACTCCGGCATGCCGACGTCGAGCACGATCAGGTCCGGACGGTCTTCGGTGACCCTGGCCAGCGCGGCGCGGCCGTCGGCGGCTTCCCTCACCGCCATGCCGGCCTTGCTCAAGGCCACGCGCAGGACTTCGCGGATATGCGGGTCATCGTCGACGATGAGGATTCGGGGAGACACGAGCTTTACTCCGCGGCGAGGCATCAGCTTGGTTTCTGCGACACAGGATGTGTATCGAGATAGCGCTGCAGGCGCCAGCCGCGAAAACTCCAGGATCGCCAGGACGCCATGCTGCTTTCCTGTTGCTCAAGGAGCCGATCACGGTCGCTGGCCAGCCCTCGGTCCGTCGGTCGCAACAGCATCGCCCGCTCGATGGCCGGCAGTGCCTCGGGCCCGAGCCAGACGAGATAGGAGCCGTCGATGAGAGGGCCGCTCTGTCCCGCCTCACGACTATGGGAGACATTGAAGTCTGCGATCGGCCGGTCGAAATTGATCAGCGCACAGCCGTAGATGGTCGCCGAGAGCACCAGCAGGTTCATACGGATGAGCCATGCGTTGGACTTGTCGAGAGCGATCCTGAGCACGATGAGGATCAGGCCGATCGCAACCAGGATCATCCATATCAGGGCCGCGATTCGCCAATAGGTCAGAGCATAAGTCTCGATATACATGTGAAGCCGTTGAATCGAGGACACGACCAGCATCACGTTCTGAGCCACCCAGAGATAGACCAGCGGCCGGACCAGTCGCGACTCGTTTGCCGTGGTCTCGGAGCGGACGGCGACGATGACGAAGGCAGCCGCGAGCAGCGCCGTGACGATCAAGGGGTAGGCGCCTCGGTGCGCATAGGTCGCATAGGTCATGCCGTCCGGAAGCGCAGCATGTCCCCACAGATATGCGCCGTCGAGCGCCGTCTGGAGGGCAAACAGGATGTTGAACAGGATCAGCGCCCGGATCACGGTTTCAGGGCCGAGCACGGTCGTCAGGATTGACGGCTGATCGGGCTCGCTTTCGATCGGTGGGCTCGAGGTCTTGGTCCGCTCGCGCCAGCGAAGGTTGACGAATGGCCAGACCATGGACAACGTCACGAGCCAGAAGATCGCGTGCCCCATCGTGAGTTGGGAGGCGACGCGCTCGGGACTGAGGACGGCGAACCACCGCTCAATGACCGGATTGGCTGCTGCGAACAGAGCCAAGAACACGCAGCCGAGTGCCAGCGGGATGCTCCAGACAACGAGAGTTCGCGTGATCATGTTCGTGCGCAGCGTCACGATCGCATCAGGTATCAGTCGAAACGGCCCGATCAGGAGCAACTGCCGCGCGGCGGTCAGCGGAAGCCGGAAGCCGCGCGCGGATCGGTTGGTCGCCAGCGTGATAGCCGACAGCGTCGTGAGCAGCAGGACAGGAAAAGAAAGCAGGTTCAGCTCCTCGATGGCGGGAGCCAGGCCGGCAACGAAGAGAACTGCAGCTCCGACCAGACGGTTTCGATCGGTCTTGGCAAGATTGGCGAGAATGCTCGCTGCGGCGAGCGCGGCGAAAAACAGCGGGAATGCCAGGCCGATCGGCCGGCCGTTGTAGAGCAGCGTGTCGGCGAGGCCGACGAGACCGGCAGTGATGGCGAATTTGAGCCACATCAAATCGGGTGCGACGGGCGCAGCCGTCGGCTCGGCGAGAGTCGTCATGGAGGAATCCTTGGTTTGGGTCATCGTTCGGGCCGGGAGGCACAAGCCGATGAGCCAAGCATGACGCCTGCCCATGCAGCAGCTCACGAGGGGATCTGCAGCATTTCAGGATTTGTTTGCAGATTTCGTGCAGACGCGAATCCGCATCTGGCGCGGGGGAACTGTGATTGTTACGCAATGGCCGTCTTTCCCCTGGGATGATCGGCTGCACACATGCTCGGACGTATCAGGACCGCGGTCCTCTGGATCCTTGCTCTGCTCTTCATTTTCGTCACGCTGAACAGCAACGAGCCCTATCTGGTTCGGCTGCGGGGCAGCGGCCACGCAGCCCTGCTCCTCATCGGGCTTGCCGTTCCGCTGCTGCTGATGCTCGGCGGTCGGTGGCGGCGGGGGGCCGCCGGACGCGCTCTGGTCGTAGCATGGTGCGTTCCGCTGATCATGCTGACGTCGACGCAGTTCACGTTTGCCTGGCGCAAGTACGAGACGTTCCGGACGCCCCCCGACGTGGCGCATCTGCTCGGCCGACATTTCATCGTCGGTTACACGGCCGTCGATGACGCAGCCGCGTTGGCCCGACAGGGGTTGATCGCGGGCGTCTATGTGACACACCACAACATCCGCGGCCGGACCGAGCCTCAGCTGCGCGCCGAGATGGCGCGATTGCAGGACGCGCGCCGGAGTGCCGGGCTGCCACCTCTGCTGGTTGCGGCGGATCAGGAGGGAGGCGCCGTCGCACACCTGTCTCCGACCCTGCCGAACATGCCCGGCCTCGCAACGCTGGCCGATCTGCCGGCCTCGCGGCGCGCGCAGGATGCGTTCGCGATGGGGCGCGCCCAAGGTGAGGCTCTCGCGGCTGCCGGCATCACCTTCAATTTGGCTCCGGTCGTCGACCTTCGCCCGAGCTGGACACGCAACCGACTGGACTTCCACACCTTGATCGGCCGCCGCGCGATCTCCAACGATCCCGCGGTGGTTGGCGACATTGCGCTCGGTTACGTCCGTGGCCTGGAAGCAAGCGGTGTCCGCGCGGCCGTCAAGCATTTCCCTGGTCTGGGGCGCGTCGCAGCCGATACGCATCATTTCTCGGCACAGCTCGGCACGCCGGCAGATGTCTTGGAACGGTCGGATTGGCGGCCGTTCCGACAGGTGCTGCAGGGCTCGCACGCGGCAATGATGGTCGGTCACGTGACGGTCGATGCGATCGATCCAGAGCGGCCTGCCTCACATTCCAAAGCCGTGCTTGAGGGACTCATTCGCGGCCGCTGGAACTATCAGGGCGTGATCGTGACGGATGATCTCGTGATGGGGGCGATCTACGGCCGCGACCTCTGCAAAGCGGTCGTGGAGGCTCTCAACGGCGGCGCCGATCTGTTGCTGGTGGCCTATGACGGCACCCAGTTCCACCGCGCGCTCGCCTGCGCCAAGGAGGCTCTGGCGGAAGGACGCATCGACCTCGATGCAATCAGCAGGAGCGATGAACGGCTGAAGCGCTGGGCGCCGACGGTTGGCAAATCACAGCCGTCGAATGTGTCTACGGTTATGCAACGGCCTGGAGGCGTGCATCAGAAGATCGTGGACTGAATGGCAGCGAGCCCTCAGCGCGGGCCATTGCCGGTCCAGTTGCGCCAAGCGACATTCGAGAGGCTTCGCAGGTCGGTCGCCAGCGGGCGTCGCGTCTGCTTGTCGTGCTGAGCGATGAGGTGCTCGGATTCGCGGATCTTGACCTGGAGTTCCGCAACCTGCCGCTTGGTCTGTTCGAGCGCCTTCGCATCGGCGATCTCGCCCACCGTGAACCGCGCCGTCTCGATCTGTTTCAACGTCGCGCGATTCTTTTTGAGCTGGGCGCGATGCCAGGCAACCTTGCTGTCACTGTCCGCAACCATGGTGGACTCCCGCGAAATGCCGCGGAGACTAAACGACCGATTTCTGATTCGCGACAGCTTCGGACCGGCATCGCCAACATTGGAATACCGATCTGCCGGCCCATCGTCCTGGTGAGTCGAATATGTCCGGTTCAATCCAACCCTGCGGCGCGTCTCATCTCATCAATCAGTTCGGACGCTTCAGCCTTCGTCATCTCCGCTCGCGCGGGATCGGACCGGCCAGCCTGCTCGCTGAGCGTTCTCAAGTAGGAAGCTTGGGCATCCGTCATCGGATCGGCTCCGGACACCCAGTCCTCGGGATCTTTCTGCAGCTGTTCGGCCATGGGGATCTCCCGTTGTTGCCCGGCTTCAACGGGGAAGCTTGCAATGTGTTCCTATTTTGTTCTATTGTACAATCCTGCTCCTGCTCGGGTGCTTCATGCGCGATCTATGTGTGGTTCGAGCCGAAATCGACCGTATGCGTCTCCGGGTCGGGCGGCAGCGCCGTGAAATCGTGCAGCTACGGCGAGCTCGGGCCTCGACGGCGGCCGCCGAAGTGCTTTTGCACCACCTGCTGGAGACGCTTGACCGGCTGCGGCAACAGCGGGAGCGGCTCAAGCTGGAGGAAGCGAGCCGACTGCCTCGCAAGCAGCGCGGCGCCCGGCGCGCATGAGACGCTGGCGATAAGGCCGAGCGATCCGCCGCTCGTCCGTAGTCCGATGATCAGGCCTGGAACCGACATGGCCGACGATCACCAGAGCCGCAAAGGCCAACCTGCGCCTGGTCACGAGGACGTCTGCATCTTCAATTTGGCCGGTGAGGAGAAAGATTGGTCGGTAGTCCGGCTCCCTCGCTCAGCATCGGGCGTGTGAGCTTCGGGCAATACGATGTCCGGCGGCGCGGCGGTGAGTTCTTCCGGTGTGGCCTCGCATGATTTGATCTCGAAATTGTTGTCGAGGATTTTCTCGCCATGCGTGCCGAGCGTGATGAGATCGGCCTGTTCCGCGGCCTCCCAGACCTCGCGCTCGGTGCGAAACGGGCGGGTCATCTGTTCGTCATTCTCAAACAATGCGTAGGGCACGAGCGCCTCCAGATTGCGATCCGCCGATGCAGCGATGCCGTGCCGCTCGACGCCGCCCATCCATTCAAGGCAGGGACGTCCAAACAAACGGCGCCATAGGCAGGCTGGTTCCACCCAGGCGAGCGCTGACCCGATCGACCAGTTGTGACGATCCGCCCGGCCTGCCAGGCGGAACATGGAGGCCAGCGCGAGGTTGCCGGCGGTGTCGAATGGCCAGGAGAGTTCAATGGATATCAAGGGAAAGAAGATCGCGATCCTCGCAACCAACGGGTTCGAGCAATCCGAGCTCGAAGTGCCGCGCGATCGTCTCAAGCAGGCGGGCGCGACCGTCGAGATCATCTCGCTCGCGCCGGGCGAGATCAAGGGCTGGGATGAGAAGGACTGGGGACGGACCGTCAAGGTCGACAAGACGTTGGACCAGGCGTCTGCTTCGGACTACGACGCCGTCGTGCTGCCGGGCGGTCAGATCAATCCGGATCTGCTGCGGCTCGAGCCGAAGGCGCTGCGGTTCATCAAGGAGATCTTTGAAGCCAAGAAGATCGTTGCGGCGGTCTGTCATGCGCCGTGGCTCCTGATCGAGACCGGAATTGCCAAGGGGCGAAAGATGACGTCCTACAAATCGATCAAGACGGACGTTGCCAATGCCGGCGCGCATTGGCAGGACGCGGAGGTCGTGGTCGATCAGGGCGTGATCACCTCGCGCAATCCCGGAGATCTGGAAGCCTTCAGCGCCAAGATCATCGAAGAGGTCAAGGAAGGCCGCCATCTCAAGCGCAGCGCGGCTTGATGCTGAGATCGGAAGCCGGGAGAAAACCCGGCTACCTCAGTGGGACGGGCCCAGCGCCCGAGGGGTCGAACGCTGGGCCGCAGTCCACACGGAGTGCCTCCAGCGAGATGGGGGAAAGCCGCCAGAGGCATGGAAATGACTCGCGGCGGGCCGGGTCGTTCCCAATTCCTAGCGCGGACCTTCGCCCGCGGGATTTCGACGAAGCCTCGCAACGTTCGTGAGGAATCGGAACTTCGCTGCTCATCCCGGGTTTGCCGCTTTTGAACAGGCCGCGGAGAGCGTCGTGAGCGAGAAAGCAAAAATCCAGGACTACAGGGCTCCGGCCGGCGGATGGGGTTCGGTGCACGCGGTCGCCAGCATCCTGACGCAGGAGGAGGTGACCCTGCTAGGCAGCGAGATCCTGCTGAAACAGAACAAGCCAGGCGGCTTCATGTGCGTCAGCTGCTCCTGGGCCAAGCCGGCAAAGCCGCACCCTTTCGAATTCTGCGAGAATGGCGCCAAGGCGACCGCGTGGGAAATCACCGGCAAGACAGTCGGACCGGGGTTCTTTGCTCGGCACAGTCTGACAGAATTGCGGTCCTGGTCGGATCATCAGCTCGAAGAGCAGGGGCGTCTTGCTCATCCCATGCGCTATGACGCTGCGGCGGATCGCTATGTTGCCGTGAGCTGGGACGAGGCCCTTCGCGACATCGGGGCAGAGTTGAACAGGCTCGATCCACGCTCGGTCGTCATGTACACGTCGGGCCGAGCCTCGCTCGAGACGAGCTACATGTATCAGCTTTTCGGCCGCATGTACGGCACCAACAATTTTCCCGACAGCTCCAACATGTGCCACGAGTCGACGTCGGTGGCGCTGCCGGAGGTGATCGGTGTGCCCGTCGGCACGGTGCTGCTGGAGGATTTCGACAAAGCGAATTGCATATTCTTCTTCGGCCAGAACACGACGACAAACTCGCCGCGCATGCTGCATCCGTTGCAGCGGGCGGCGCAACGCGGCGTACCCATCATCACCTTCAACCCGCTGCGTGAGCGGGGACTGGAGCGCTTCACTGATCCGCAGAGCCCGATTCAGATGGTGCTCACCGGTGGGACGCGGATTAGCACGCAATACCATCAGTTGCGCGTCGGCGGAGACGGGGCGGCGCTGCTCGGGTTGTGCAAGGCGGTCATTGAGGCGGATGACGCGGCGGTCGCCACGAAGGGCCCGCGTGTGCTCGATGTCGCCTTCATCGAGCAGCACACGTCCGGCTTCGCGGCTTTTGCGACCTTCTGCCGGCAGGCGTCGTGGAGCGATATTGAGCGCTCCTCCGGCCTCGAACGTGCCGCTCTTCTGGAGGCTGCCAAGGTCTACGCAGCCTCTCACGCCGTGATCGCCAATTATGGGATGGGAATTACCCAGCATCGGCATGGCGTCGAAACCGCCAAGATGATTGTCAACCTGCTGCTGTTACGCGGCAACATCGGAAAGCCGGGGGCCGGCATCTCGCCGGTTCGTGGCCATTCCAACGTTCAGGGGCAACGCACCGTCGGCATCTCCGAGAAGACCAAGTTGGTGCCGCTCGACAAGCTTGCCGAGCTCTATTCGTTCGAGCCGCCGCGTTGGGACGGTCTCAGCACGGTCGATGCCTGCCAAGGCATCATCAAGGGCGACGTTAAGGGCTTCGTCAGTCTCGGCGGCAACTTCCTGCGCGCCGTCCCTGAACGCTCGCTGATGGAGCCGGCGTGGTCGAAGCTGCGGCTGTCGGTGCAGATCGCAACCAAGCTCAATCGCAGCCACATCGTGCCAGGCGAGGTGACGTATCTGCTGCCGTGCCTCGGCCGCATCGAAATCGATCGGCAGGCAGGGGGAGATCAGGCGGTCTCGATGGAGGACTCCACCACCTGCATTCACGGCTCGCGCGGGCAGCGCCAACCCGTCGCAGAGACCCTGTTGTCGGAACCAGCCATTGTCGCCGGTCTCGCCAAGGCCACCCTGAAGCCAAACCCGCGCGTCGATTGGGATGCCTGGGTGGGCGACTACGCGCGCGTCAGAGACGCGATCGAGCGGACCTACCCCGAGCAGTTCAAAGACTTCAACAAGCGCCTGTTTGAGCCCGGCGGCTTTCCGCGGCCGCTTGGTGCCCGCGAACGCAAATGGAAGACCCCGACCGGCAAGGCGAACTTCACCGTGCCCAAGGCGGCGCTCAATCCGCCGGAGGAAGGCAATGGCGTGTACCAGCTGATGACCTTGCGCGCCGACGGCCAGTTCAACACCACCATCTACAACGAGGACGACCGGTTTCGCGGCGTCACCGGTGGCCGTCAGATCGTCTTCATGAACGCGAGCGACATGGCTGATCTGGGCATCAAGCAGGGCGAGCCGGTTCGGCTCTCGACCGAGGCCGATGACGGCGTGGAGCGCTCGCTGGGCGGGCTCCAGGCAGTGGCGTTCGACATTCCGCGCTACAGCGTGGCGGCCTACTACCCCGAATGCAACGGATTGATTCCGCTATGGCACTACGCGGAAGGGAGCAAGGTGCCCGCCGCCAAGTCGATCCCGGTCCGGATCTCGCGCGACATGGCCTGAGCTATCCGGAGCGGTCAGCCCGCAGCCCGTTGTCGTGCGTCGCCCGGCGCCGCCGTCGCGCAAGGGCTCGTGATCTCCGGCGGGGTCGCGCCGGGGCGGAGCGGGACGACCAGCCGGCACACCAATCCCTCGGGACGCCAGTCGAACGAGGCGCGCCCACCGAGCTGGCTTTCCACACTGGCCATCAGGCTGCGCGTGCCGAAGCCGCGCGAGGTCGGCGCGCGCACCAAGGGACCGCCGGTTTCAATCCAGATCAGATCCAGGCGCTCATCCTCGATGCTCCATTTGACCGAGAGATGCCCGGAGCGGACCGACAGCGCGCCGTATTTGGCCGAGTTTGTCACCAGCTCGTGCAGCGCCAGCGCCAGCGTCTGCGCGGTCGCAGGCTCAAGTTGCAGATCGACGCCGTCAAAGGCGACCTGGCCGCCGGTTGCATAGGGCGCGAGCTCTTCGGCCACCAACCTACCTATTTTCGCACCTTCCCAGCTTGATAGCGAGAGGATGGTGTGAACGCGGGCCAGTGCGCTGATGCGCCCCTCTACGGCGTTGACATAGGTCTTCACGCTGTCGGCTTTGGTCAGGCGGACGATCGACTGAGCCAAGGTCAGCGCATTCTTGGCACGATGATCGACCTCGCGGGTCAGCAGGTTCTGGCGTTCCTCGGCGCGCTTGCGCTCGGTGATGTCGATCGTGACCCCGCTGACGCGGACCACGCGGCCGGTCCTGTCGGTGGTCGCCGCGGCCGTTCCCACGCACCACCGCTCTTCGCCATCGGGCCGGTGGATCCGGAACTCAGCCTCATACGACGTCGCGCCACGGCTGAATTCCGTGACCACTTGGCGGGCGCGCTCGGCATCCTCCCGGTGCAGCAGCGCCATGATGTTCACGGTGTTCAGCTCGAAGTTCTGCGGCGTGACGCCGAAGATGCGGTACTGCCCCTCGTCCCACATCCAGTCGCCATTGACACCGTCCCAGTCCCACGAGCCCATCCTGCCGGCTGCGATCGCCATGCTCCGACGCTGCTCGCTCTCGACGAGCTTTGCTGTCGATCGCTCAAGCTCGGCGGTGCGGGCCCGTACCCGGTCCTCCAGCTCAAGGTTCAGACGTTCCAGCTCGCGTGTCTTGCGATAGAGCTCGGCAAAAACCTTGATTTTGGCGCGCAGCACCTCCGGCACGACAGGAACCGGCACGTAGTCGACGGCGCCCATCTCATAGCCACGAAGGCGATCGAAGTCGCTCACCTGGATGGCGGAGATAAAGATGATCGCAATCTTCTGGAACCTCGGATGCTCACGGATCATTTGCGCCAGCTCGAAGCCGTCGAGCTCAGGCATGCAGACGTCGACGAGAATCACTGCGATCTCGTTCTTCAGCAGAATTTCGAGCGCCTCGCGACCAGAGGTGGCGACTACGAGGTTTTCGCCGAGTTCCTTCAGGATGACCTCGTAGGCCAGCAGCTTCGCCGGCTGATCGTCGACCAAGAGGATGTTGACCTTCGCATGTTCCATCATGATGAGCCGTTCAGCGGTGCAGCCACATGCGGATCGCAAGAAGCAGCTGCTCGGTGTTGACGGGTTTTGCCAGATAATCGGAGGCGCCAGCTTCGAGACACTTTTCGCGGTCTCCCTTCATGGCTTTCGCGGTCAACGCGATGATGGGGAGCCGGACGAAGGCGGGGTTTTGCCTAATGACGCCGATCGTCTGATAACCATCCATCTGCGGCATCATGATGTCCATGAGGACGATCGCGATCGCGGGATTGCTCTGCACCAGGTCGATCGCTTCGCTGCCGGTGGTGGCCGTCAGCACTTTCATGCCGCGGCGTTCCAGCACGCTGGAGAGAGCAAAGATGTTGCGGGCATCGTCGTCGACCAGCAGCACCGTCTTGCCGATCAGATCCTCGTCGGAACTGTTCAGCTTCTCGAGCATGCGCTGCTTCTCGAGCGGCAGTTCCGTGATCACGCGGTGAAGGAACAACGATGTCTCGTCGAGCAGCCGCTCCGGCGATTCCACGCCCTTGACGACGATGCTCCGCGCCATCGTATGCAGTTCCGCATCCTCTTCGGCCGACAATTCCCGCCCGGTGAAGACGACCACCGGAACGCTCGACAAGAACTCGTCGGAGCGCAATTGATCGAGCACGTCGAACCCGCTCATGTCGGGCAGCCGCAGATCGAGAACCACGCAGTCGCACGGTGCGCTGCGCAGCGTCTCGAGCGCCGCAGCTCCCGTATCCGCCGCGATGATCTCGATGTCGTCGTGATCCAACAGCTGGCGGATGCTGAGCTGCTCGGCCGCGTTGTCCTCCACGATCAGCAGCCGCTTGCGTCGCGGCTTCGCGTATTCCTTGATCTGCGACAGGGCCGCGCTGACGCCTTCCGTTGTCGTGGGCTTGCTGACGAAGGAGAAGGCCCCACGCGCCAAAGCGTGCTGGCGGTCTTCGTCGAGCGTGATGATCTGCACCGGGATGTGCCGCGTCAGCGGATTATGCTTGAGCTGGCTCAGAACGGTCCAGCCGAGCATGTCCGGCAGGAAGACGTCGAGAGAGATCGCAGCCGGTTGATACTGTTTGGCAAGATCCAGCGCCTCGGCGCCGCGGCTGGCGGTCAGGACCTTGAAGCCCCTGTCGCGCGCGAGGTCGATCAGGACGCGCGCGTAGTGTGGATCGTCCTCGACCACGAGCAGGATCGTATCGCCGGGTTCGAGATCGAGACGATCGTCCGGCGGGGGCTCGATCCCGCGCTCTGGCGCGGCCGCTTGCTGTAGGGCTGGAGGTTGAACGTAGGGAACGGGCGATGCCGGACTGACGCGCGGCGCCGTTGCGGGACCTGAATATTTGAGCGGCAGATACAGCGTGAAGGTGCTGCCCTTGCCGGGGGCGCTCTTGAGGTGGATCTCGCCGCCCAGGAGGTTGGCGAGCTCGCGGCTGATCGCGAGCCCGAGACCAGTGCCACCATATTTGCGGCTCGTGCCGGCATCCGCCTGCTGGAACGCCTCGAAGATCAGCTTCTGCTTGTCTTGCGGAATGCCGATGCCGGTGTCCGAGACTTCGAACGCGATCACGGCCGGTGCCGTATTGAGCACCGGATGTTCTGCGCTCCATCCGCCGAGCGCCGCAGACACCTTCAAGCGCACCCCTCCTTCGGCGGTGAACTTGAAGGCGTTCGAGAGCAGATTCTTCAGCACCTGCTGCAAGCGCTTGGAATCCGTGACGATGCTACGCGCAAGGTTCGGGTCGACGTCGATGTTGAAGGCGAGCAGGCGATTTTCCGCCTCGTGGCGGAACGGACGCCCCACGGTCTCCAGGAGGTTGGTGGTGAGGATCTCCTCGGCGTCGACCGTCACGGTGCCGGACTCGATCTTCGAGAGATCGAGGATGTCGCTGATCAGATTGAGCAGATCGGTGCCGGCGCCATGGATGGTGCGGGCGAACTCGACCTGCTTGAGCGTGAGATTGCCGTCCGGATTCTCGGTCAGCTGCTGGCCGAGGATCAGGATGCTGTTGAGCGGCGTGCGCAGCTCGTGCGACATGTTGGCGAGGAACTCGGACTTGTACTTGGATGTCAGCGCGAGCTCGGTCGCCTTTTCCTCGAGCGCGCGGCGGGCCTGCTCGATTTCCTGGTTCTTGCGCTCGACCTCGACGTTGCGCTCGGCGAGCTGTTGCGCCTTCTGCTCGAGCTGCTCGTTGGTCTGTTGCAGCTCGCGCTGCTGGGTCTGAAGCTCCGCGGCGAGCTGCTGCGACTGCTTCAGCAGTCCCTCGGTCTGCATCGTGGCTTCGATCGAATTGAGCACGATGCCGATGGAGTCGGTGAGCTGCTCGAGGAACGTCATCTGCGACGTCGTGAACGGACTGAGCGACGCCAGCTCGATCACCGCCTTGACCTGGTTCTCGAACAACACCGGCAGCACCACGAGGTTCTTAGGGACGGCGCGGAGCAGGGCGGAGCCCACGGGGATGACGTCGGATGGTATCTCCGAAACCAGCCGCTGGCGTTTGTCGATCGCGCATTGCCCGATCAGCCCCTCACCGAACTGGACGTGCGTCCGGTGAGGATAGATGCCGTCATCGGCGTATGAGGCGAGCAGGCGCAGCTGTGGCGCGGACTCGGTCTCGACCTGGTAGATCACGCCGCGGTGGGCGTTCACCAGCGGCGTCAGCTCGGTCAGCAGCAGGCGGCCAACGGTGGTCAGGTCGCGCTGGCCCTGCAGCATGTTGGTGAACTTGGCGAGGTTCGTCTTGAGCCAGTCCTGCTCGGTGTTGAGGTCGGTGGTGAGCCTCAGATTGGTGATCATCGTATTGATGTTGTCTTTGAGCTCGGCCACCTCGCCGCGGGCATCGACCTGGATGGAGCGGGTGAGATCGCCCTTGGTCACGGCCGTAGCGACCTCAGCAATGGCGCGCACCTGGGACGTCAGGTTGGCCGCGAGCAGGTTGACGTTGCCGGTCAGGTCCTTCCACGTGCCGGCCGCGCCGGGCACGTTGGCCTGGCCGCCGAGCCGGCCCTCGACGCCGACCTCGCGGGCCACGCTCGTCACCTGGTCGGCGAAGGTCGCCAGCGTCTCCGTCATGTTGTTGATGGTGTCGGCGAGCGCTGCGACCTCGCCCTTCGATTTGACCGTGAGATTCTGCTTGAGATCGCCGTTGGCGACGGCGGTCACGACCTTGACGATGCCGCGGACCTGCTCCGTCAGGTTCGCGGCCATGAAGTTGACGGTATCGGTGAGGTCTTTCCACGTGCCGGCAACGCCCGGCACCTGCGCCTGTCCGCCGAGCTTGCCTTCGGTGCCGACCTCGCGTGCCACGCGCGTCACCTCGCCGGCGAAGGCGTTGAGCTGATCGACCATGGTGTTGATGGTGTTCTTCAGCTCCAGGATCTCGCCCTTCACGTCGACGGTGATCTTGCGCGACAGGTCGCCGCGCGCCACTGCCGTGGTCACCTCGGCGATGTTTCGGACCTGCGTGGTCAGATTGGCCGCGAGCAGGTTGACGTTGTCGGTCAAATCCTTCCAGGTGCCGCCGACGCCGGGCACAACGGCCTGGCCGCCCAATCGGCCCTCGGTGCCGACCTCGCGCGCGACCCGCGTCACTTCGGCCGCGAACGAGCGCAACTGCTCCACCATCGTGTTCAGGGTGTCCTTGAGCAGCAGGATCTCGCCGCGCACGTCGACCGTGATCTTCTTCGACAGGTCGCCCCCGGCGATCGCGGTCGCGACCTCGGCGATGTTGCGGACCTGCGCGGTCAGGTTCGAGGCCATGAAGTTGACGCTGTCGGTGAGGTCCTTCCAGGTACCTGCGACTTCGGGCACCTCGGCCTGGCCGCCCAGCTTGCCTTCGGTGCCGACCTCGCGCGCCACGCGCGTCACCTCCGATGCGAAGGCGTTGAGCTGATCGACCATGGTGTTGATGGTGTTCTTCAGCTCCAGGATCTCGCCCTTCACATCGACGGTGATCTTGCGCGACAGGTCGCCGCGCGCCACCGCCGTGGTCACCTCGGCGATGTTGCGGACCTGAGCCGTCAGATTGCCGGCCATCGAGTTGACGCTGTCGGTGAGATCCTTCCAGGTGCCGGCGACGCCGGGCACGTTGGCCTGGCCGCCGAGCCGGCCCTCGGTGCCGACCTCGCGGGCGACGCGCGTCACCTCGCCCGCGAAACGGTTGAGCTGATCGACCATCGTGTTCAGCGTCTCTTTGAGACTCAGGATCTCGCCGCGCACGTCGACCGTGATCTTGCGCGACAGGTCGCCGCCGGCGATGGCCGTCGCCACCTCGGCGATGTTGCGCACCTGCGCCGTCAGATTGCCGGCCATCGAGTTGACGCTGTCGGTGAGGTCCTTCCATGTGCCGGCCACACCGGGCACCTCGGCCTGGCCGCCGAGCTTGCCGTCGGTGCCGACCTCGCGCGCCACGCGCGTCACCTCACCGGCGAAGGCGTTGAGCTGGTCGACCATCGTGTTCAGCGTCTCCTTCAGCTGAAGGATCTCGCCGGAGACGTTGACCGTGATCTTCTTCGACAGGTCGCCCTTGGCGACGGCGGTGGCGACCTCCGCGATGTTGCGGACCTGGCCGGTCAGGTTCGAGGCCATCGAGTTGACGCTGTCGGTCAGGTCCTTCCAGGTGCCCGCGACGCCGCGCACCATGGCCTGGCCGCCGAGCTTGCCCTCGGTGCCGACCTCGCGGGCGACGCGGGTCACCTCGCCGGCGAACGCGTTGAGCTGGTCGACCATCGTGTTGATGGTGTCCTTCAGCTCCAGGATCTCGCCGCGCACGTCGACGGTGATCTTCTTCGACAGGTCGCCGTTGGCGACGGCGGTCGTCACCTCGGCGATGTTGCGGACCTGCGCCGTCAGGTTCGACGCCATCGAGTTGACGCTCTCGGTGAGATCCTTCCAGGTGCCGGCAACGCCGAGCACGTTGGCCTGGCCGCCCAGCCGACCGTCGGTGCCCACCTCGCGCGCCACGCGCGTGACCTCGCCGGCGAACGCATTGAGCTGGTCGACCATCGTGTTCAGCGTTTCCTTCAGCTGAAGGATCTCGCCGGAAACGTTGACGGTGATCTTCTTGGAAAGATCGCCACTGGCGATGGCGGTCGCGACGTCGGCGATGTTGCGGACCTGGGCCGTCAGGTTCGACGCCATGAAGTTGACGTTGTCGGTGAGATCCTTCCAGGTGCCGGCGACGCCGGGCACCTGCGCCTGGCCGCCGAGCTTGCCCTCGGTGCCGACCTCGCGCGCCACGCGCGTCACCTCGGATGCGAAGGCGTTGAGCTGGTCGACCATCGTGTTGATGGTGTCCTTCAGCTCCAGGATCTCACCGCGCACATCGACCGTGATCTTGCGTGACAGGTCACCGCGGGCGACCGCAGTGGTGACGTTGGCGATGTTGCGGACCTGAGCGGTGAGGTTGCCGCACATCGCGTTGACGGAGTCGGTGAGGTCCTTCCAGGTGCCGGCAACGCCGGGAACGATGGCCTGACCGCCGAGCTTGCCGTCGGTGCCGACCTCGCGGGCCACGCGCGTCACCTCCGACGCGAACGAGCGCAGCTGGTCGACCATCGTGTTGATCGCCTCCTTCAACTGCAGAATTTCACCACGCACGTCGACCGTGATCTTCTTCGACAGGTCGCCATTGGCAACCGCGATCGTCACCTCCGCGATATTGCGGACCTGGCCGGTGAGGTTGTTGGCCATCGAGTTGACGCTCTCGGTCAGGTCCTTCCAGACGCCCGTGACTTCGGGAACCTGGGCCTGTCCGCCGAGCTTGCCCTCGGTGCCGACCTCGCGCGCCACGCGGGTCACTTCGGACGTGAAGACGCTGAGCTGCTTGATCATCGTATTGACGATGGTCGCCGACTGCAGGAACTCGCCGCCCAGAGGCCGGCCATCGACATCCAGCTTCACGGTCTGCAGGAGGTCGCCTTGGGCCACGGCGGCGACCGCGCGAGTCACCTCGCGGGTGGGCCATAGAAGATCGTCGATCAACGTGTTGATCGAGCTCTCCATATCCGCCCAGGAGCCGCTGGCGATGCCGAACCGCACGCGCTGGCGCGTCTTTCCCTCGCGTCCCACGACCTGGCCGACGCGCTCGAGCTGCTGCGCCATCCGCTCGTTGGCTGCAATGATCTCGTTGAACGTGTCGGCGATCTTGCCGTCGATGCCGAGATAGTCGCCGCTCATGCGCACGGAGAAATCTCCGGAACGCATGGCCTGCAGGACGCGGAGCAGATCCTGGCTGGCATCGGCCGCCTCGACTCCGTTGCCGTGGCGACCGAACCCCTGGCGCATGGGCATCGCACCGGCAGCAGCATCATCGCTCATCAAGTTCCCCCAAGTCAGAATCGTCTACCATCAAGAATCTGAGACACTTATGACGGGCGGCATAGAAGCCGCGGCAACTAATCAAATCAAGCCGGGAGGCCGATTTCTCCGACTGATGGAACCGGCATTTGCCGGCACAAATGGCTCAACTCCACTCCAGGCGGAACGTTCCAGAATTCTTTTTCTCTCTTGCGAGGATGAGCCATCCCTTTCCGGAACCAAGCCAGAGATTAGCCTTCGCTGGTCGTGCCTAGGGGTTACGAGAAGCACGATTCTCAACTCGGTGTCGTGGCCGCCTTCATGGTCGTCCACCGCCAAGTCCCGCGGCCGGCCCGGGAGCGACGGGCGATGCGCCCGCCAGTTCCGCAACGCTCCGACCGCAGCGCAGCAAGTAGCGGGTGCAGCGGGGACCTCGTTGTTCGGAGCGCGGGATGACGATGCAGTCCAGGGCTGCGACGCGGATCCCGAAGTGGAATAGGTCAGAGAGTCAGCAACACCACGGCTGAGCGTTGTGATGCTCGGTCTCACGACCATCTTGCAACTTGGAACAGAACGTACTGCTCCCCGCTTTCGATAGAGAACTGCCGACAGTTCCATGATCATTAATATCGTGTAACACGATTGCATCGGCGCGCGGCGCCCACCAGCTAAATTTGTATGAAACAATCAGATCTTTTCAGAGAGAACGCGGACAACTGCCTCCAGCTTGCGGAGCGCACGCAGGAAGAGCCGGCCTTCCGGCGCTATCGGCGCATGGCCCAGGGCTGGAATGCGCTCGCCCTCCAGCAGGACTGGCTCGACGGCGAGATTGCGCCGCTCGGCGAGCCGAAGGCTGCGCGGCACGAGTAACCAATTAGAATGCAGGAGCGTCCGATGACCCCACGAACGATTCTCATTGCGCTACTGACTGCGTTCAGCTTGGCGTCGGCTGTCGCTGCGTTCACAACGATCCGTCAGGTGCATACGGAAGCGTATTCGCTTCCGCAGCCTGTCACCCGCATTTGAGCGAGGCGGGCGGCTTCAGGGCTGCCCGGACCCTCCCGAAGATCCATAGACCTGCCCGTTGGCGTAGCTCGCGTCCGCAGCGGCCAACTGGACGTAGATCGATCCAAGCTCCACCGGCTGGCCGGGACGACCGAGTGGAGTCTGACCACCAAATTTTTCGAGTTTCTCCATAGTGGCCCCGCCTGAGACCTGAAGGGGCGTCCAGATCGGCCCAGGAGCGACGGCGTTCACGCGAATGCCCTTCGGCCCGAGCTGTTTGGCCAGGGACTTCACGTAGTTCATGGTCGCCGCCTTGGTCTGCGCGTAGTCATAGAGGTCGGGAGAGGGATCGTAGGCCTGCTCGGACGAAGTGCCGATGATGACCGATCCCGGCTTCAGATGGGGCAGGGCGGCCTTGATGATCCAGAACGGGGCATAGATATTGGTTTTCATCGTCGCGTCGAAATCTTCGGACGAGACATCCAGGATCGACTGGCGTGCCTGCTGCCGCGCGGCGTTGTTGACGACGATGTCGAGTCCGCCCAGCGCTTCGACGACCTGTTGCACCAGCCGCCGGCAGAACTCCTCGTCGCGCAGATCGCCGGGGATGGCGACGGCCTTTCGCCCCTCGGCCTCGATCAACGCGATGACCTCCTGCGCATCCGGCTCCTCGGTCGGATAGTAGTTGATCGCGACGTCGGCTCCTTCCCGCGCATAGGCGATGGCGGCCGCGCGTCCCATGCCGGGATCGCCTCCGGTGATCAGCGCCTTGCGCCCGGCGAGGCGTCCGGAACCCTTGTAGCTGGTCTCGCCGTGATCAGGCCGCGGAGACATCCTGCTCGCAAGGCCGGCCCAGGGCTGCGACTGGTGTTCGAACGGCGGCTTCGGATATTTGTCCTTGGGGGTCCACGAGCGGTTCGGGCGGGGTTGAATTTGCGGCCATCGTCTCGCGTCCTTTCGCTGTTGCCGAGGTCAGCGATGCGGCCGCAAGTGTTGCGGTGCCTCCGACCATCTCGCGGCGGGACATCGACGTTGTGCGATCGCCTGCCATGCGGTGTCTCCTCTCGAGGGACGTGGTCAACGGCCTGAGACCACCAACGCTTCATTTGGATCGCTGAAAGCACCGTGTCGCGCGCCAGATGCACTGGTCGGCTCTGCGGCCTGTTGGCTCAGGGAGGAACGAACAGGCGCGGCCGGCGTCGTTTTCGATCGAATCGGAGTGGCGTCGGCACTATCCAATCCGACGCCCTTCGCGGATCACCAACCAAGGAGAGCCATCCGATGGCGCAGCAAGGCCAAGGCATCGTCAGGACAGGACGCGGGGAGGATCAGCCCGCCGACAAGGAGCGTGCGCAGCAGGTTCATAGGACCACATCTCCCGATGCTCCGTCCCGCGAGGCGACACGTCATCCCGAGCAGGACAGTAACCCGTCGGCGAGTGACTGAGAGCCCTTCAGGCCCTTGGGAACGGCCGGTGACGGCCGAACGTTATCGATCCATTAGCACCGGGAGGATCACGTGACATCGATGCTCGATGAACGCGAATATGGCAACCTGATTGGAAGCGACAAGGTCGAAGGCACGGCCGTCTATGGCGCCGACGACACCAAGATCGGCACCATCGAACGCGTGATGATCGACAAGCTCAGCGGGCGGGTCTCGTATGCCGTCCTGGGCTTCGGCGGTTTCCTCGGGCTTGGCAATGATCACTACCCGTTGCCCTGGCAATCCCTGAAGTACGACACGCGACTCGGCGGCTACGTTACCGGCGTGACCGAGAACCAGCTGCGGGGCGCGCCGAAATATTCCGACGAGCGCGAGTGGGACTGGGGGGATGCCGGGGCGGGGCGCAAGGTCGACGACTATTACGGCGTCCAACTCGCTTAGGACCGCCGCCCTCGTTCATTGCGCTGGCGAGGATGCCGACGAACGTCGCGTATCGCGGCCTTGTCCGCGACCCCAGATGAAATCTCAGGCGGCCGGCGGCTGAGCGCCGTTTTCGGCCGCCGATCCAGCCATCATGCTGCGGCGGCTCGATAGCCAGATCGGAATCTCGCGGTAGCAGGTGCCTTTTTCATTCATCTCTGCGACCGTCCACCGGCTCGGATGCCGTTCCTTGCCGACGAAGACCCAGTCATCGGCGGTGGGGGGCGGCTCATTCGGCCTTGTCCTCAGCCATGCCGAACGGGCTCCCTTCGGCAGGCGATCCTGCTTCATCTGATAGAGATCATATACTGGTGAACGCATGACGCTACTCGTCCTCAAGCAACCGCAATTCTCAACACCCTCAGCGTGTCGCTTCGTCGCGGCGGAATTGTGGGAGCGGCGCGGCCAGGCTGTGCAAAAGCACGATCAAGCCTGTGATTGACGGCATCTGCCATATTCTTCGCGTGGGGCGTAGCGCTTCGAAAAGGCGACGCGCGGGGCTGTTCAATAACCCCGCGAGTCGGGACCGACGCCGATCGCGTCCGGCAATGAAGAGTCGCCAGCCCGCGACCGGTGGACTGATCAAATCAGAAGAAAGCGTAGCTGAGATCGAGACCGTAGGTGGCGTGGAGAATGAAGCCAAACGCCGTGGCGCCGCAGAGCATCAGGATCGTGCGCAGCTTCTCGGAGTCGATACGGGTCTCTTCGAGATGGGTCGGGAGAGCCTTGATGAGTGTTGTCATTGTGGGACCTCTGTACGCGAAACGAAGACGGAGAGTGAGTTATGAAAAGTATATCCGAGGTTGTTAGATCCCGTTTCTGGGAGGTGGTTTTTGTAGAGTCCCAGAAGAGTTCTAATTGTGAAAGAGGAACCCAGCATCGTGCAGTTTTTGGGGCAAAGTTGCGGAAAGTAAATGATCAGTAAATTAAATCTGAGGTTGATATTAGTTGCGTGCAGTATTGTTGCACGTCTCGGCTGTTGAAAGAAGTTGCCAGGTTGCGGAGACGCGGCGCCGCACGTTTTTAAGCTTAATTTCTTCAGGGAGGCTGTTTGAGCGTGCTCATCCGGTGCGGCCCGGTGCCGATGAGCACCGTGCGCGCCACGGCGCCAATGCGGTTGCAAAAGCAATTCTAAGTATAGAGGCAGCTCACCTCGACCTCGGCCAATTTGTGGCGAGGTGTTAACGGCTATGGCGATGTCGCCACTCGCTCGCCGGGTTCTTTGGCATGACTGGTATCATGTGGGTGGTGACGACGGAAGCGGGTCGCTGAAATCTCGCTGGCGGGTGTGCTGATCATACAACAGCCCCACCATCATCGAGCGGGGATCGCACGGGCGTCTCGTGTCGAGCCCAGTTGAGGCGCCAGCATGATGGGCAGTTCATGAATCATGATGGAGGAAGCGCGCGTGGCATGCCCGCCCTCGGTGATGAAGGCGCGTTGCTAGGCTTGAGCAAGAAGAGAAGGCCCAAGGTTGAGCAGTTACCGACACCCGAGCGGCCGTCGGGTCGAAGGCTGCGTTGGGCAGCGCGCGCGAGCGCGGCGCATGGATCTGGCTTGCTCGCAAGGTGGGCCTGGACGGATGCTGCGCGTTCTCGCTGCTCTGTCGAGCTCTCGATCACCGTCCCCATGTCAGTACCGGGATGTCGCGACCGATCGGCAATCCTGCCGATGCGAAGCGGATGACGCCGCAGGCGGAATGGCGCCGGCCGTGCCCGCTATCCTCCAGCATCCCCGCGTGATGGGCTCCTGAGGCGGTGCGGCAATTCGGATACACCAACCAACAACGGTATTTCCGTGTGTTTCTGAACGTTGCAATTCATTTTGGAACATGTCAGCAGGTAACCTGTTAGGGCGAACGGCCCGCCCAGGCTGCCAGCATGACGCGCACAAAGGTTTTGGAATACCGGCCGGACATCAATTGGCTGCGCGCCGTAGCCGTGATTTCGGTCATTGGATTTCATTACGAGCTGCCGGGCTTTGGCGGTGGGTTTGTCGGCGTCGACATCTTCTTCGTCATCTCCGGTTATGTGATCTCCCGGCTCATTTGGACGGGCATTCAATCCGATTCGTTTTCCTTCATTGAGTTCTACGAACGGAGGGCGAGGCGGCTGCTTCCGGCGCTCTATTTGATGATCGTCGTCACCGGGATGGTCGCGTGGTTCTTGGCGCCTCCAGGCGACTACCGAATGTTCTTCGGAAGCGCGATCTCCACGGTGCTGTTTTCGTCGAACGTCTTCTTCTGGTCGCAGACCGGCTATTTCGATCTACCAACGATCGGGAAGGTTCTCATCCACACCTGGTCATTGTCGGTGGAGGAGCAGTTCTACTTCCTATTTCCGGTCGTGACTTGGCTCTGGAGCCGGCTGTTTCCCGATCCAACGTCGAAGCCGTCGCTCGGGCTGGTCATCCTCGGAACGATCGCGCTGTGTGTGCTCGACGAGCTTTGGATCAAGCAATCGCCCTCGACCGCCTTCTACATCGCCCCGCTGCGGGCCTGGGAGTTCCTGATCGGAAGCATTGCGTTTTTCCTGCATCGATGGTCGCCGGTTGGAAGCGTGACGCGCCTGGCCTTCGCGGCCGCGGGCATGGTCTCCATGCTGCTTGCCGTGGTCATCTTCCGCGCAGAGACCCGCTTCCCGGGATTGCACGCGCTGGTCCCCTGTGTCGGTGCTGCGGTCTACATCGTCGCGTTCAATCAGGAGAAGGGCAGACCCGGGCTGCCATTCAGTGAGCTCGGAGCATTCCTCGGCCGTTTGTCCTACTCGCTCTATCTTTGGCACTGGCCGGTTTTCGTCCTCGGCAGGGCCGCGCTGCCGCTGGATGTGGCGACCTCGGCGGCAGCTACGGTTGGACTCCTGCTGTGCTCGCTGCTGCTGGCCTATCTGTCCTACGTCATCGTCGAGCGGCCTGCGCGCGCACGAACGGTATGGGGTGGCGTGCGTGGCTCCCCGGTGATCGCGGGCATTGCCGCCGTCATGGTCGCGGTCGGAGTTCACGGCGTCGCGCATGACGGCTACGCCGATCGCTTCCCGCAATCACAGGCACGAATGCTCCGGTACGATTCCCGGACGATGGAGCCGTTCTATCGTGCGCACAGCTGCTTCTTGCAGCCCGATGAGCCGGCATCGGCCTACGATTTCGAGGCGTGCCTGAAACCGGCTGCGAACAAGCGCAACATTCTGCTCGCCGGCGACAGCCTTGCCGCGCATTATGCCTGGGCGTTGCGCAGCTACCTGTCGTCCGATGCCTACCATCTTCTGCAGCTCACGTCAGGGGGCTGCCCGCCGTTCGTCGAGCTCAAGCTGAGCAGCTCGCGAAACTGTAACGACGTCAATCGGCTGCTGCGCGATCAGATCAAGGCGCACCGCTTTGACGCCATCATTCTTTCCGGCAATTGGCGCGCCTATCTCGAAACCTATGGCCGGCCTCCCGCACGGCGCGTCGACGGTTATTTGAACGCGCTGCTGGCGGTCGCTCAGGAAACGGGCGTTCCCGTTCTGCTGCTCGGTCCCTCGATCGAGTTTCCAGTTCCCTTGGCTTCGACGTTGTTCAACCATGAGCAGACGCACGTCCCGATCGGCAATTCGCTGATGCCGAAAGATGCGTCGTTCGAGGCGGACGATCGTCTGAGAGAGATCGCCCGCGCGTATCCGCTCGTTCAATACGTTTCCATTCTCGACACGATTTGCAGCAAGAGGCGTTGTCCGCTGACGATTGACGCGGAAACCCCGATCGTCTGGGATACCATCCATTTCACCCCGGAAGGCTCGAGGTTCGTCGTCTCGCAACTCGCGCCGCAACTGGATGCCTTCTTGCGAAGGCTGGAGCAGCCCTCCGAGACCGGAACGAACGAGCTCATGGCTGGTGACGGTCCGGCGGCAACCCGGAACCTTGCCCCCTCCCGCGTTCAATGATGGAAGCGACCGAGCACGGGACCTGCGGGAGCCATGAACTTCGGCGGGTGTCGTGCGTTCGCCTGCCGTTGATGTCGGACATTGCCTTCGCGCGGCCGCGAAAGTGATCCAACGTCATCGCGTTCTCAAGCCGTTCGGGACGACACACATGAATCCGATCATCAAGGCGATGGCAGTGCTTGCGTGCGCCGCCTGCTGGAGCACCGCCGCGACGGCCCAATCGGTTCGCTGGAACACCTATAGGATCCCGGAGACCGGCACATCGGTCGACATTCCGGTCTCGATCTTCAGCGACACGGCGGGCCAACCCGAGGGCTACGGCCAACGCTTCCAGACTGCCGACGGCCGCGCCAATCTGACCGTGCAGTCGGTATCGAATAACGCGCGGGAGTCACCTGCGCGGTTCCTTGCCAGGAAGAACCCTCCGCCGAATATTCAATACAAGCGCGTCACCTCGCGATTCTTCGCGGTGTCGAGCTACAAGGGCGACTATGTCTGGTACAATCGCTGCAACTTCGTTGGCGGCTACGTGCATTGCGTGCTGATCAACTACCCCCGGGTCTGGGAGCGCGCTTGGGACGGCATCGTCACCCGCATCAGCCTGTCGCTGAACCGAAGCTGAGGGGGGCGCTTAGCGAAGTCTTCGGCTGGCGGCTTTGATCCACCTCAATGATACCGTCGGGCTCCTCTGAATAAGCTTCGGCTTCATTTCAGCCGCCGCTTACAGATGAGCCAGTCCTTCATGGCCGCAGCGTCCTTCACCGTACGGGCCGAAAGCGCCAGCGCGATCGCCACCATCAGGTGCCGCAGCGCGCAGGACGCGCTGCTGACGGCCAATGCCTATCTGCGTCTCGGCGCCGCCTGCGTCAGCATCGAGATGCCCGGCGGACAAAGCATGAGCCCGGACCGGCTCGATGCGCTGCTCAACGATTCTGGCGGGCGCATCGGCTTCTGAAATCGGGCGTCGGGCGCACCGCCACTCTTCCCTGGCGTGATCGCGACGGCTTGTGCGGGAGCATTTCGGGAGTGCGTCCAGGCTCAGGATGACGACGCTTCGACGCGGTCGTCGGGGAGCGCCGTCCGCCACGAGACATCGGTAATGTAGGGGCCATACAGGACATCCTGGCGCCGCTGGTAAATGATCGTGAGGGCGACGGCGGCGATGAAACAGATTGCAGTCAAAATGGCTAGTTCGAACATGGTTCAACTCCATCGCCCAGCACGTGGCGGATGAAGGGCGTCGGCGTCAAATGGAAGCCGGCGTTAAGCTGAAGAGGAAAGCTTAATGCACGCGAGGCATCCTGCGTCGCAGGCGAACAGCCAAAGCAGAACCTCTGGGTCCGCGCGGCTGAACCTCGGGTCGAGAGTCCGGCCGCTCGGCGCGCGCTACTCAGCGACGGTCGGCTGACCGGTATCAAGCTCCGGAAACATCGCCCGGCAGCTCAGGCAATAGGATTCGAAAATAAAGCTCAGCAACGTGGACATCGGTAACCCCCATCAGTCGATGTGATGCTGGGCAACTTGCCGGGGGACTGTTTCAGGACGACTTCGTGCGCCCGGCGAAGTGGTTTCGATCGGTGCCAGGAAAGCTTCGTGGTCACAGGACGTCGGCGCGCGCACGCTCCTGAAGATGAAGTTGTTGCAATAGTCCTTCCGCTTCCAGAACCATTCGCCATCGGCGCGCTGATGGATTTCCGGGTCGAAGGCAGACAACGGAAGCAATCTCCCGCGGCTCAGGAATTGGCCCCGATAGCCGAGACCCCGCAGGAGTAAGAATGTCTCCTTCACCCTGTCGAGCGTCGCCAGGCGGCGGTCGCACTCGACCACGATCAACGGCCGGCATCGGCGCAAGGTGCGCTCGGCGCCGCGCAGTACGTCGAGTTCGGCACCCTCGACGTCGATCTTGATCGCAGAGACGTTTGCGGTGTCAGGGAGATAGTCGTCCAGCGACGTCGTCTGCACCTGGATCGCCTTCGAGGTCTCGGCGGGCCGGAGCAGCGAAGCTCCGGGCTGATGCCCTTCGGGAACGAACAGGGTTTTCCTGCTGGAGCACGAATAGACGGCGCGCGGTTCGACGACGACATTGTCGAGCGAGAACCGGGAGCAGAGCCGCGCCAATCGTTCGGCAAGGTCCGGCTGGGGCTCGAAGGCGATGACCCGCCCCGGCGCCGACCACCGTGCCAGCCAGTAGAGAAAACTGCCCTTGTTGGCGCCGATGTCGCCGCGCCGGATGTGACGGTGCAACTCGGACAGCTCCGTCTTGTGGTCGCGGAATCGGGACCGCAGGATTCTGACCAGAAACCGGGATGCCTCATGTTTCGCCAACCGAGCCCCCCAACGCCATGGCTACGCGCCCGCCAAACGAGGGCGAACTCGGGTGCGCACGCCCTGTCGTTCACGGCAATGTTTCAAAATGGACGAGTGGCGGGGCGCCAAGATGGCGCTGGCGTGGCGACTGGCGATCCCAGCAGGACTCGAACCTGCAACCCGCGGAGTAGAAATCCGCTACTCTATCCAGTTGAGCTATGGGACCGGCGTCGCGAGACGACTATCGCCCGGTGACCATCCCAAGATGAACGTCCGGAGGATGAGCGTCATGGGATAGGTGCCGGGGGCAAAGCCCGGCCGGCGCGCTTTCCATAGCACGGGTCATATGAAAAATCTTCCGTTTCGCCAAGAGCGGCCGAACCCGACGGAGGCCCGGCGAGACCAAGCGGAGGCGGAGGTGGGTCTATCGCCCCATTTGCGCGTCAGCGACGCCGGATCGACGGCCGCCGCGGCTTGTCTGTATGCCATGTCCTGTGAATTGCCCGTTGATGAACAGATTTTCCTGTCGCATGTGCGTGCCGATGGTCGCGCCTGGGACGGGCCGCTCGCCGGTCCGCTGCAACCTTTGCCATCAGTCCGTCACCATTTCGCGTCCATTCTCGCCACGAATCGGCCAAACACGGACATCTCTCCGCGTGTCCGGAACAGCCGCCCCAATCGCCGTCCAAGGAGCTGCCCCATGATCGGTCTGGTTCGCGCCGCCGTCCTCTGCGCCATCATGGCGCTCGGTCTTGCTTCTGCCCACGCCGCCGACAAGGCGTTCAAGCGCGACGACCTCGCCGATGCCGCGATCAAGCTGGAGGCGCAGATCAAGAGCGAGGCGGGGGCGGTGAACAAGCCGCTGGCGACGCTTCGCACCGATGCCGACGCGGCGCTGCGGCGGAACGACCTACGGACCGGCCTGCAGATCCTCGGGCAGATCGCGACCGCTGCGCCGGATGATTCCGGTAACTGGCTGCGGCTGGCGCGCACCGTGCTCAACCAGATCAAGCCGATCAATCCGTCGGAGCAGACCTTCCTCCTGGAGCGGGCCTCGACGGCGGCCTACATCGCCTATCAGCGCGCCGGAAATGCCGGCGAGGAGGCGGATGCGCTGGCCGTGCTCGGCAAGACCATGGCCGAGCGCAAGCTGTGGCGGCCAGCGCTGGATACGCTCAGGATGTCGCTCGAGCTGCGTGAGGTGGCCGATGTCCGTGGGCAGTATGAGCGGATGCGCGACGAGCACGGCTTCAAGCTGCTCGACTACACCGTGGATTCGGACTCGGCGAGCCCGCGCGCCTGCTTCCAGTTCTCCGAGGATCTCGCCAAGCGCACCGACTTCTCGCCGTTCGTGGCCCAGGCCGGCAATGACAAGCCGGCGCTGACCTCGGAGGACAAGCAGCTCTGCGTCGAGGGTCTCAAGCACGGCGAGCGCTACAACATCAATCTGCGCGCCGGGCTGCCGTCGGGCGTCAAGGAGAGCCTGCCGAAATCGGCCGAGTTCAACATCTATGTTCGCGACCGCAAGCCGTTCGTGCGCTTCACCGGCAAGGCCTATGTGCTGCCGCGCATCGGGCAGAAGGGCATTCCGCTGGTCAGCGTCAACACGCCGGCGGTCACCGTCAACGTGTTCCGGATCGGCGACCGCAATTTGATCAACACCGTCATCGACAGCGACTTCCAGCGGCCGCTGTCGAGCTATCAGCTCACCGATCTCGGCAATGAGCGCGGCATGAAGGTGTGGAGCGGCGAGCTGTCGACCGCGATGACCCTGAACCAGGACGTCACCACGGCCTTCCCGGTCGATCAGGCGCTGAGCGACATGCAGCCCGGCGTGTATGTGATGACGGCGGCGCCGAAGGGGCCGACGAGCGGCAATGACGAGGACGGCGGCCAACTCGCGACGCAATGGTTCATCGTCTCCGATCTCGGAGTCGCCGCGTTCTCCGGCAATGACGGCATTCACGTGTTCGTCAATTCGCTGGCCTCGACTGATCCGGTCGCGCGCGCCGAGGTGCGGCTGGTGGCGCGCAACAACGAGATCCTCGCGACGCGCAAGACCGACGACGCCGGCCACGTGCTGTTCGAGACGGGCCTGGCGCGTGGCGAGGGCGGGCTGTCGCCGGCGATGCTGACCGTGTCGGGCGAGAAGACCGACTATGCCTTCCTCAGCCTGAAGACGTCAGCCTTCGACCTGTCCGATCGCGGCGTCGCCGGGCGCGAAGCGCCCACGGGGCCGGACGCTTTCGTCTATTCCGAGCGCGGCGTCTACCGCTCCAACGAGACGGTCTACCTCACCGCGCTGCTGCGCGACGGCAAGGGCAATGCCATGACCGGCACGCCGCTGACGCTGGTCGTCGAGCGTCCCGACGGCGTCGAGTTTCGCCGCGCGGTGCTGCCGGACCAGGGCGCCGGCGGCCGTTCGTTCAGCGTGGCGCTGAACTCGGCGGTGCCGACCGGCACCTACCGCGTGCGCGCCTTCACCGACCCAAAGGGGACGGCGGTCGGCGAGACCACCTTCATGGTCGAGGATTACGTCCCCGAGCGGCTGGAATTCGATTTGAGCTCCAAGGACAAGCAGATCAAGGCTGAGACTCCGGTGGAGGTGAAGGTCGACGGCCATTTCCTCTACGGTGCGCCGGCCTCCGGCCTGCAGCTCGAGGGCGACCTGCTGGTGACGACCGCGCCCGAGCGGCCGGGGTTCCCGGGCTACCAGTTCGGCGTCGCCGACGAGGAGAGCGCCTCCAACGAGCGCACCCCGATCGAAGGCATGCCGGAAACGGACGAGAAGGGGGCGGCGACGTTCCCGGTGAGCCTGCCCAAGCCGCCGTCCTCCAGCCGGCCGCAGGAGGCGCAGATCTATGTGCGCCTGGCTGAGACCGGCGGCCGCGCCGTCGAGCGCAAGCTGGCGCTCCCCGTGGCGCCCAAGGCGGCGCAGATCGGCATCAAGCCGTCGTTCTCCGGCAAGAGCGTCGGCGAGGGCGACAAGGCCGAGTTCGACGTCGTGTTCGTCTCGCCGGAGGGCAAGACGCTGGCGCGAAGCGGGCTGCGCTATGAGCTGCTGAAGATCGAGTCGCGCTACCAGTGGTACCGGCAGAACTCCTATTGGGAGTATGAGCCGGTGAAATCGACGCGGCGCGTCGGCGACGGCGACGTCACGATATCAGCCAACAAGCCGGCGCGGCTGAGCTTCCAGCCGGAGGCCGGGCGCTATCGCCTCGACGTCAAGTCGGCGGATGCCGACGGCCCGGTGACGTCGCTGCAGTTCGATGTCGGCTGGTACACCGACGGCAGCGCCGACACGCCGGATCTCTTGGAGACCTCGCTCGACAAGCCGCAATACCAGTCCGGCGAGAGCATGATCGTGACGGTCAATGCGCGCACTGCCGGCAAGCTGACGGTCAACGTGCTCGGCGACCGGCTACTGACGACGCAGACCACCGAGGTCAAGGAAGGTACCAACCAAGTCAAGCTTGCGGTCGGCAAGGATTGGGGCACCGGCGCCTACGTCGTCACGACGCTGCGCCGTCCGCTCGATGCGGCCGCGCAGCGCATGCCGGGCCGCGCGCTCGGCGTCGCCTGGTTCGGCATCGACAAATCAGCGCGCACGCTCAACGTGGCTCTGACGCCGCCTGCGCTGGTACGTCCGGGCTCGGCGTTGAAGATTCCGGTCAAGGTCGGTGGGCTCAATCCCGGCGAGGACGCCAAGATCGTGATCGCGGCGGTCGATGTCGGCATTCTCAACCTCACCAACTACAAGCCGCCGGCGCCCGACGATTACTATCTCGGCCAGCGCCAGCTCTCCGCGGAGATCCGCGACCTCTATGGCCAGCTGATCGACGGCATGCAGGGCACGCGCGGCCAGATCCGCTCGGGCGGTGACAGTGGCGGAGCCGAGCTGCAAGGCTCGCCGCCGACGCAGAAGCCGCTGGCGCTGTATTCGGGCATCGTGACCGTCGGGCCCGATGGCACCGTCGAGGTCAGCTTCGATATTCCGGAGTTCGCAGGAACTGCGCGGGTGATGGCGGTCGCATGGAGCGCCACGAAAGTCGGCCGGGCGAATGTCGACGTCACCGTGCGCGATCCGGTGGTGTTGACCGCGACCTTGCCGCGCTTTTTGCTGAGCGGCGACCGCGGCACGCTGTCGTTCGACCTCGATAACGTCGAGGGCGCGCCCGGCGACTATGTCGTCGGCGTCAAGGCCAGCGGCCCGGTCAAGGTCTCCGGCAATGCCAACGTCACGCTGAAGCTCGCCGCCAAGCAGCGGGCGTCGTCGACGCTGCCGCTGGATGCCAGCGGCACCGGTACGGCGCAGCTCGACGTCGATATCAAGGGCCCCAACGGGCTGGCGCTGGCGCGGCACTATCAGCTCGACGTCAAGCCGGCGACCCAGGTGCTGGCGCGGCGCTCGATCCGCACGCTCGCGAAGGGCGAGAGCCTGACGCTGACATCGGACATGTTCAATGATCTCGTGGCGGGCACCGGTACGGTGTCGCTGTCGGCGGGACTGTCGACCGCGCTCGATGCGGCAACCATCCTCAAGGCGCTCGACCGCTATCCGCATGGCTGCTCGGAGCAGATCACCAGCCGCGCGATGCCGCTGCTCTATGTCAACGAGCTCGCAGCCGGCGCGCATCTCGCGATGGACACCGAGGTCGACCAGCGCATCCGCGACTCGATCGACCGCTTGCTGGCGCGTCAGGGCTCCAACGGCTCGTTCGGCCTGTGGTCGGCCGGCGGCGACGATCCCTGGCTCGATGCCTACGTGACGGATTTCCTGACCCGCGCCCGCGAAAAGGGCTTTGCCGTGCCGGACGTGCTGTTCAAGAGCGCGCTCGACCGCGTCAGGAACTCGGTGGTCAATGCCGAGGAGCCAGAGAAGAGCGGCGGCCGCGATCTCGCCTACGGCCTCTACGTGCTCGCGCGCAACGGCGCGGCGCCGATCGGCGACCTGCGCTATCTCGCCGACACCAAGCTCGGCAATCTCGCAACTCCAATTGCCAAGGCGCAGCTCGCCGCGGCGCTCGCGCTGGTCGGCGACCGCGCCCGCGCCGAGCGGGTCTATGCGGCAGCCGCCGACAGCCTCGCGCCGAAGCCGGTGCTGGTGTTCGGCCGCACCGATTACGGCTCCGACCTGCGTGATGCGGCGGCATTGGTGTCACTGGCCGGCGAAGGCAATGCGCCGCGCGCGACGCTGACGCAGGCGGTGACCCGCGTCGAGGCAGCGCGTGGCCTGACGCCGTACACCTCGACGCAGGAGAATGCGTGGATGGTGCTGGCGGCGCGTGCGCTCGCCAAGGAGACGCTGACGCTCGATGTCAACGGGCAGGCGGTGAAGCAGGCGCTGTACCGCAGCTACAAGGCGGCTGAGCTCTCAGGCCAGCCGCTGAAGATCACCAACACCGGTGATGCGCCGGTGCAGGCGGTGGTCTCCGTCTCCGGCTCGCCGCTGACGCCGGAGCCGGCGGCATCGAACGGCTTCAAGATCGAGCGTGGCTACTACACGCTCGACGGCAAGCCGGCCGATATCAGAACCGCGAAGCAGAACGACCGTTTCGCTGTCGTGCTGAAGGTCACCGAGGCCAAGCCGGAATACGGGCACATCATGGTGTCCGACTATCTACCGGCGGGGCTGGAGATCGACAATCCGCATCTGGTGTCGTCGGGCGACAGCGGCACGCTCGACTGGATCGAGGACGGCCAGGAGCCGGTCAATACCGAGTTCCGCGACGACCGCTTCACCGCCGCGCTCGACCGCGCCGCGGATTCCAAGTCCGTGTTCACGGTCGCCTATGTGGTGCGGGCGGTGTCGCCGGGCAAATACGTGCTGCCACAGGCCTATGTCGAAGACATGTACAATCCCTCACGCTATGGTCGGACCGGTACGGGCTCCGTGGAGGTCCGCGCGGCGAAATGAGCGAGGGTGGAACGAGTGATCGTGAGTTGGGTGGCCGGACGGTGCCGCACACTCCGTCATGCCCAGGCTTGACCCGGGCATCCATCGCTCGCGGCGACGAAGGCGCGGCTGGCCGGGACAAGCCCGGCCATGACCCGAGGAGATGGCGGAGCGTCAAACGGCCGCTCGCGGGCGCGCTGTTCTTGTTCGTCGCAGTCATCCTTGCCTTCACCGCCTACACCATCTCCCTCGGCCCCCTGCCGCTGCGCGAGGCCAAAGCCGTGTCCACCACCGTCGTCGACCGCCACGGCAAGCTGCTGCGCGCCTATGCGATGGCGGATGGGCGCTGGCGGCTGCCGGTCAGCGCGAAGAAGGACGTCGATCCGACCTATTTGAAACTGCTGTTCGCCTATGAGGACCAGCGCTTCTACGACCATCACGGCGTCGACCCCCGCGCGCTGGCGCGCGCCACGATCCAGCTCGGCGCGCACGGCCACATCGTGTCGGGCGGCTCGACCATCACGATGCAGCTGGCGCGGCTGCTCGAGCCCAGGCGGCAGCGCTCGCTGCACGCCAAGCTCAGGCAGATCGTGCGCGCGCTCGAGCTCGAGCATGAGCTGAGCAAGGACGAGATCCTCGATCTCTACCTGACGCTCGCGCCCTATGGCGGCAATCTCGAAGGCATCCGCGCCGCCTCGATCGCGTATTTCGGCAAGGAGCCGAAGCGGCTGTCACTGGCGGAAGCGGCACTCTTGGTGGCGCTGCCGCAGTCACCGGAGACGCGGCGGCTCGACCGGCATCCGGAGGCCGCTCGACGCGGCCGCGACCGCGTTCTCGACCGCATGGTGTCGGAGAACGTGATCTCCGCCGAGGACGCGGCGCAGGCGAAGGCGCAAGCCGTGCCGGCCTTCCGCCAGCCGATGCCGATCCTGGCGCCGCATGCTGCCGACCAGGCCTCGGCGACCGTCAAGGATCAGCCGATCATCCGCCTTACGCTGGACGCCTCGCTGCAGAAGGTGCTGGAGCCGCTGGCGCGCGATCGCGCCATCGCATTGGGACCGAACGTCTCGGTCGGCATCATCGTGGTCGACAATGACAGCGGCGACGTGCTCGCCCATGTCGGATCGGCCGACTATTTCGACGAGAGGCGGGCAGGGCAGGTCGACATGACCCGCGCGGTGCGTTCGCCAGGCTCGACCCTGAAGCCGTTCATCTATGGGCTCGCCTTCGAGGACGGCTTCGTGCACCCGGAGAGCCTCATCGATGACCGCCCGGTGCGCTTCGGCTCCTACGCGCCGGAAAATTTCGACATGACGTTCCAGGGCACGGTGCCGGTGCGCAAGGCGCTGCAACTGTCCCTGAATGTTCCCGCCATCGTGCTGCTCGACCGTGTCGGCGCCAGCCGGCTGTCGTCGCGACTGAAACAGGCCGGCGGCAATTTGGTGCTGCCGAAGGACGAAGCCCCAGGCCTTGCCATGGGCCTCGGCGGCGTCGGCGTGACCCTGCAGGACCTCGCCCAGCTCTATGCCGGATTCCCGCGCCTGGGCACCACCAGGCCGCTGCGTGAGATCATGACCGGGGAGGGCACCGACGATGCCCGCGAGCCGTTGCGGCTGATGGATTCGGCGGCCGCCTGGCAGGTCGGCAACGTGCTGCTGGGGACCCCGCCGCCGGAAAACGCAGCCCGCAACCGGATCGCCTTCAAGACCGGTACCAGCTACGGCTATCGCGACGCCTGGTCGGTCGGTTTCGACGGCCGCGTGACGATCGGCGTCTGGGTCGGCAGGCCCGACGGCGCGCCGGTGCCCGGCCTGATCGGCCGCGTCGCCGCGGCGCCGATCCTGTTCGACGCTTTTGCCCGCAGCGGCAAGCTGCCGGTGACACTGCCAAAGCCGCCCAAGGGTGCGCTTGTCGCCAGCAATTCAAAGTTGCCGCTGCCCCTGCGCCGGTTCCGGCCGGTCGGAGAACTGGTGCGGACCGGCGCGGAGCAGGCGCCGCACATTCAGTTCCCGCTGAACGGCTCCCGCATCGATGTCGACCGGTCCGCCGGTCCCGAGGCGTCGGTGATGCCGGTGAAAGTGTCCGGGGGCGTGCTGCCGCTGACCATGCTGGTCAATGGACTAGCCGTCGGCGAGATCGACAGCCGGCGCCAGCGCCTGATCGATCCGCCCGGGCCGGGCTTTGCCCGCCTCACCGTGATCGATGCCACGGGCGCTGCGGACACAGTTGTGGTCAGAATCCAGTGAGGGTTCGCTAAGCGGTTGTCGACATAGCGGTTTCAGCGTATTCGGAACCCCATGGTCGAGACCTTTGCCCGCCCCCGTTTTGGAGAGCCGCGCGAGCCGAAGAACCTGGTCAATCCAGGCAATCGGCTGGTGCGGATGATCGATGTCGTCACCGTGAGCCACACCAGGGCGGTGACGTTCCTGCTCGTCTGCGGGCTGCTGTTGTTCCTGCCGGGCTTCTTCACCATCCCGCCGATCGATCGCGACGAGGCGCGCTTCGCCCAGGCGACCAAACAGATGGTCGAGAGCGGCGATTACGTCGATATCCGCTTCCAGGACGACGTGCGCTACAAGAAGCCGGTCGGCATCTACTGGTTGCAATCGGCTGCGGTCGAGACGGCGTCGGCGATCGGTCTGCCGCGTGCGCAGCTGCGCATCTGGGTCTACCGCATTCCCTCGCTGATCGGTGCGATCGGCGCGGTGCTGCTGACCTATTGGACCGCGCTCTCCTTCGTGACACGGCGCGGCGCCGTGTTCGCCGCCCTGCTGATGTGCTGCTCGGTGCTGCTCGGGGCGGAAGCCCGGCTCGCCAAGACCGACGCGATGCTGCTATTCACCGTGGTGGCTGCGATGGGTGCGCTGGCCCGCGTCTATCTGTCGTGGCAGCGCGGCGAGGATCCGGTGCATCCACCGTGGGGACCGCCTGCGATCTTCTGGACGGCGCTCGCCGGCGGCATCCTGATCAAGGGCCCGCTGATCCTGATGTTCGCAGGACTGACGATCGTGGCGCTGGCAATCATGGATCGTGGTGCCGGCTGGCTATCGCGTCTGCGCCCTCTATGGGGACTGATGTGGATGCTGGTGCTGGTGCTGCCCTGGTTCGTGCTGATCTTCCTGCGCGCCGGCGACACCTTCTTCGCCGATTCCGTCGGCGGCGACATGCTGAGCAAGATCGGCGCCCAGGAGTCGCACGGCGCACCGCCGGGCCTCTATCTGCTGCTGTTGTTCATCACCTTCTGGCCCGGCGCGCCGCTGGCCGCCATGGCAGCCCCCGCCGTCTGGCGCGCGCGGCGCGAGCCAGGGGCGCAGTTCCTGCTGGCCTGGCTGCTGCCGTCCTGGGTCGTGTTCGAGGCCGTCCTGACCAAGCTGCCGCATTACGTGCTGCCGCTCTATCCGGCAATCGCCGTCCTCACCGTGGGCGCGCTGGAGCGGCGGGTGCTGGCGCGCAACTGGCTGCGGCGCGGCGCCGCCTGGTGGTTCGCGATTCCCGCCATCACGTCGGTGGTGGCCGTGATCGGCGCCATCATCGTCACGCACCAGCCGGTGTTCCTGGCTTGGCCGTTCGTGGCGGCGTCGCTGATTTTCGGCCTGTTCGCTTGGTGGCTCTATGACGACGGCCGTGCCGAGCGCTCGCTCTTGAATGCCGGCGTGGCGGCGATGTTCCTGGCGTTCGTGGTGTATGGCGCCGTGCTGCCGGCGCTGACACCGCTGTTTCCCAGCGCGGAGATTGCGCGCGCGCTGCGCAACGTGGTCTGCGTCGGGCCGAAGGCGGCAGCGGCAGGTTTCCACGAACCTAGCCTCGTGTTCATGACAGGAACCTCGACACAGCTCACCGACGGCTCGGGGGCGGCCGACTTCCTCAACCATGGCACGTGCCGCTTCGCGCTTGTCGAGCAGCGCACCGAACGGGCGTTCGTGCAGCGCGCCGAGGCCATCGGGCTGCGCTACAACGTCGCCAAGCGCATCGACGGCTACAACATCTCGCAAGGCCGCCCGGTCTCGATTGCGATCTATCGTTCGGAAGGCACCGAGTAGATGTCGGCGCCAGACACGCCCTCGCTGTCGTCAGGCTATCTCGCCCAGCTCGCGCTGGTCGGCAAATTCTCGTTCGGCCGGCTGGTTCGGCGGCCGCAGACCGCGCCGGACGCTGCGGGCCGGCAACGCCTGCGACGCGAGCTTCTCCTGCTCGGTGCCATCGGCCTGAGTGTGGTCTTGATGCTGATGTTCACCTTCGATGCCTACGAAATCGGGCTGATGCCAGCGCGTGGAACACCGAGCCTGTGGCCGGTGCGCATCATCACCGAATTCGGCCAGGACGAATACGTGCTGGGACTGCTGGCAGTGGGGGTCGTCGCGACGATCCTGATCGCGCCGTTGTGGCCTGAGGCTTCGCGCAGCCGGCTTCTGAACTTTGCGACGCATGTTCAGTTTTTCTTCTTCGCGGTTCTGCTCTCCGTGCTATCGGCCCAGGTGTTGAAATACATCATCGGGCGCGGCCGTCCCTTCGTCGGCGGCAAGGCCAATGCGTTCAATTTCGAACCCTTCAACGGCACGCCGGCCTATTTCAGCATGCCGTCGGCGCATGCGGTGACCGCCTTCGCGCTCGCATTCGCCATTGCGGCCGTCTGGTCGCGGCTGCGGATACCAATGTTCATCTATGCCGTCGTGATTGCCCTGAGTCGGCTGGTGCTGCTGGCGCATCATCCAAGCGATGTGGTCGCCGGCGCCGTGGTCGGATTGGCCTGCGCCATGCTGGTCCGCTACTGGTTCGCAGCACGACGGCTGGGCTTCCGCCTGGGCAAGGACGGCCAAATCGTACCGCGCTAAAGGGGTTGATAGGCGGCCCCAAGCCCCATAATAAGCCTCCGCCGCATCGCCCGGGGCAGGAACCGGTCCAGTCACGCCATCGCGAGTCTCATCTTGTCGACCGAAACCCCCGTTGCCGTCTCCATCGTCGTTCCCGTGCGCAACGAGGCCGGCAACATCACGCCCCTGATCACCGAGATCGCGGCCGCGCTCGACGGTCTCTGGGCCTATGAGATCATCTACGTCAACGACGGCTCGACCGATGACACCGCGCAACGGCTCGCCGAGGAGATGGCGCGGCGGCCGAACCTGCGCGTGCTGCGCCATGAGAAGTCGTCCGGGCAATCGGCGGCCGTGAGAAGCGGCATCCGCGCGGCCCACGGCGCGATGGTTGCGACGCTGGACGGCGACGGGCAGAACAATCCCGCTTTCCTGCCCGACCTCATCGCTGCGCTCGAAAAGGGCGGGGCGGGTGTCGGCCTCGTCGCAGGCCAGCGCGTCGGTCGCAAGGACACCGGCTTCAAGAAACTGCAATCGCGGCTTGCCAACAAGATCCGCAATGCGGTGCTGCATGACGGCACCCGCGATACCGGCTGCGGCCTCAAGGCGGTCCGCCGCGACGTCTTCCTGATGATGCCGTATTTCGATGGTCTGCACCGCTTCCTTCCCGCCCTGGTGCGGCGTGAGGGCTACGACATCGCCTACATCGACGTGACAGATCGACCCCGGCACTCCGGTGTCTCGAACTACGGGTTCTTCGACCGGCTCTGGATCGGGATCATGGATCTCGCCGGCGTGTGGTGGCTGATCCGCCGCAAGAAGCCGACGCCGGTTGTGATCGAGGTAAAGTAATGCTGATTCAATTCGGGCAGGCGTTCAGCAACTATCTCTACGACATCTTCATCGCCAAATTTGATTTCTGGCTGGTGTTCGGCCTCGCCGCCCAACTGGCCTTCGCCGCGCGCTTCCTTGTGCAGTGGATCGCCAGCGAGCGCGCGGGCAAGAGCGTGGTGCCCCTTGCCTTCTGGTTCTTCTCGATCGGCGGCGGCCTCATGACGCTGATCTATGGTCTCGTCAAGCGCGAGCCGGTCATCATCTTCGGCCAGTTGCTGTCGAACATCATCTACGTCCGCAACGTGATGCTGATCTTCAAGAACCGTCAGCGCGAGTCGCAAACGCTGAGCAATTGACCGGAGCGGGCTTCAGGTTCACAAGGCGGATGTGCCGTCGCCCGTTCGTGGGGCCGTCCTGCGCCTCAGCGCGGCAGCGGCCGGGCCGAGGACGGGGGCAGGGGCACGGGCACGGTCGTCGCCACGCTGTCAGCCGCCTCGCCGCGGCGCGTCGCAATCTCGCCGGCGGCATCCAGCACGGGATAGGCGACCGAGCAGATGTGCGAGTGGATCCGCCTGAGGTCACGCAGCACGTCGAGATGCAGTGAGGTGGTTTCGAGCGTCTCCGAGCGGCCGTCGCGCAGACGTTCGAGGTGCCGCTCGGTCGCGCCGAGCTCGGCGTTGCGGAGCTCGGCTTTCTGATCGAGCAATTGGTGCGCCTGCTGCGCATCGCCGGACATGAAGATGCCGAACGCGACGCGGAGCGCCTCCATGATCTGGCGGTGAAAGGCCTGCAACTCGTCGGCGCCCTCCGCGGAGAACTGGAACCTGCGCTTGATCTTCTTGGTCGCGAGCTCGCTCAGGTTCTTGTCGATGATGTCGCCGATGTGTTCGAGGTTGATCGCGAAGGAGATGATCTCCATCGCCCGCTTGCCCTCGCGATCGTCCAGGCTGCCCCGCGTCAGCTTGGTGATGTAAAGCTTGATGGCTTCGTCGAGCCGGTCGACGACATTGTCCGCGCGTGACACCTGATCCACGAGGCCACGGTCGTTGGTCATCATCGCGGTCATGACATTGCGCAACATGGTCTCGACCAGATCGCCCATGCGCAGCGCCTCGCGCGCCGCGTCCGCAAGCGCCAGCGACGGTGTCTCCAGCGCGGTCTCGTCGAGGTAGCGCGGCTTGGCGGGATCGACTTCGGCCGGGCGGTCGGGGAACAGTCTGACGAGCAGCTTCTCGATGCTGCCGAGCAGACCGATGAAGACCAGCGCCGTGCCGAGGTTGAATGCCATGTGAAACTGCGCGGTCAGCTTCGACAGATCCGGCTGCCATTGCTGCAGCTGAGCCGCGAGCGGATGCAGGAAGGGTGCGATCAGCGCGACGCCGATGATGCGGTTGAGGAGATTGCCGACGGGCAGGCGATAGCTCGCGGGATTGTCGCGCCGGGCGCCCTCGAACACCGGGTTGACGGCGCTGCCGAGATTGGCGCCGAGCACCAGTGCCATGGCCGCATCGGCCGTGATGAAATGCGCATAGGCCAGCGACATCACCAGCAGCACGCTCGCGACGCTGGAATGCACGATCCAGGTGACGGCGGCGCCGAAGATGATGCACAGCGTGACGTCGGCGGTGATCGCCTGCATGAACACGCGCATCGCCGGCGCCTCCTCGGCCGGCGCGAGCGTGTCGATCAGGATATGGAGCGACAGCAGCATCAGGCCGAGGCCGATCGACACCCGGCCGAGATCCTTGATGCGCGATCGCGGCCCGCTGCGGAACGCCACCAGGCCGAGCACGAACAGGATCGGCGCGACGGCCGCGACGTTGAACGACAGCACCTGGACGATCAGCGTGGTGCCGATATTGGCGCCCAGCATGATCGCCATCGCGGGGATCAGGCCGACGAGGCCTTCCGCAGCAAAGGAGGTGGTGATGAGCGCCGTTGCCGTGCTGCTCTGGAGCAGCGCGGTGAGGCCGAGTCCGGCCGCGAGGGCGCTGAAACGGTTCCGCAGCGCTCGCGACAGCAGCAGCCTGAGATCCGGGCCGAAGGCGCGCAGGATGCCGCTGTGGACCATGTGAAGGCCCCACAGCAGCAGCGCCACGCCACCCATCAGATCGAGCAGAACCATGATTCCCGTTCGTTCCCGCTTGTCTTCAGACCAAGGCTACGCCCAATCGGCCGGGGATCAACGCCAATTTGGCGGCCCCGGTTGCCCGATCGCGCGGCGCTCCGCCCCTGCGGGCGGCGTGGTCAAGCGGCGTTGAACGCGGCAAAGCCGCGATCGAGATCGGCCTTGAGATCCTCGGTATTCTCGAGACCGATGTGCAGCCGCAGTGTCGGACCGCCGGGTGCCCATGTGGTCGCCGTGCGGTAGCTCGCGCAGTCGAACGGGATCGCCAGGCTCTCGAAGCCGCCCCAGGAATAGCCCATGCCGAACAGCGTGAGCGTGTCGAGCATGGCGTCGACGGCGGCCTGCGCCTTTGGTTGCAGCACGATGCTGAACAGGCCGGAGGCGCCGGTGAAATCGCGCTTCCAGATCGGGTGCCCCGGATGGCTTTCCAGCGCGGGATGCAGCACCTCGATCACCTCGGGACGCGCGGCGAGCCAGCGCGCCATCTCCAGGCCTGACCGGTGATGCTGCGCCAGGCGCACGCCAAGCGTCCGTACGCCGCGCAAGGCCAGGAACACGTCGTCCGGTCCGGCGCAGACGCCGAGCAGGCGGATGCCCTCGGAGATCAGCGGCCACGCCTTCGCATTGGCCGAAATCGTCCCGAACATGATGTCGGAGTGGCCGCCGATATATTTGGTGGCCGCCTGCATGCTGATGTCGACGCCCTGGTCGAGCGAGCGGTGGTAGAGCGGTGTCGCCCAGGTGTTGTCGTCGATGACCAGCGCGCCGTGCGCATGCGCAACCGCGGCGATGGCGGGGATGTCCGGCATTTCGAAGGACTGCGAGCCCGGCGCCTCGACAACCACCGCGCGTGTATTCGGTTTGAGCAGTTGCTCAATTCCTGTGCCGATCAAAGGGTCGAAATAGGTCGTCTCGACGCCATAGCGTGCCAGCATGCCGTTGCAGAAATTTCGGGTCGGACGATAGATGCTATCGCACACCAGAACGTGGTCGCCGGCCTTGAGCACCGACAGCAGGGTGGTCGAGATGGCGCCGAGGCCTGACGGCGCGATGCCGACGCCGGCGCATTGCGGTCCCTCGAGCGCCATCAGCACTTGCTGCAGCGCCTTCGTGGTCGGGGTGCCGTGGCGGCCGTACTGGAATTCGCCGCGGTGTGCATGCAGATCTTCAGCCGTTGGATACAGGACCGTTGAACCATGAACGACAGGAGGATTCACGAATCCGTGCTGCGCCTTCGTGTCCCGCCCCGCCGTGACCAGCCATGTCTCGACGTTTTGTCGCACCGCCGCAGCGGGGTCGTTCGATGATGCCATTCGCGTGTCTTTTCTCTTTAAACCTGTCGGGATAGCTGGAAATCAGGCCGCACTGCGGTCGTTAATAACAGAATGCAGAACAGGCCCGTCAACCCCTTGACCCGGACCGCCAGTCGTTCTGTGATGCCGGCGCAATTCGATCGCTGCACGTTGAGGGGCTTGCCGCGATTTCCGCTTCATCTCGCATGCACGGCTCCGTCGTGCATGGCGCGCGCCATATTCTTGGTATGGCGTTTGCAGAGGCGGATTCAGGTCGGCCCCTCCTACGCGCTGAGATTCATCGCTCCCCAAGGACGACCCGCGAAAGGCTGTATTTATGAAACGCGTCACTCTGGCTCTTACTCTTGCTCTCGCCCCGGTGCTGGCGAGCGTCGGCGCCCAGGCCGAAACGCTCAAGACCGTCAAGGATCGCGGCATGCTCGCCTGCGGCGTCAGCCAGGGCCTTCCTGGCTTCTCGGCGCCCGACGACAAGGGCAACTGGACCGGGCTCGACGTCGACGTTTGCCGCGCCATTGCCGCCGCGATCTTCAACGATCCGACCAAGGTCAAGTTCGTTCCACTGTCCGCCAAGGATCGCTTTACTGCACTGCAGTCGGGCGAGATCGACGTGCTGTCGCGCAACACCACTTGGACCCTGTCGCGTGACACCTCGCTGGGCGCCAATTTCGCCGGCGTGACCTATTACGACGGCCAGGGCTTCATGGTGAAGAAGGCCCTGAAGGTCAATTCGGCGCTCGAGCTCAACAGCGCCTCGATCTGCGTGCAGACCGGCACGACGACTGAGCAGAACCTCGCCGACTACTTCAAGGCCAACAAGATGAAGTACGAGGTGATCGCATTCGCCGGCCAAGACGAGACCATCAAGGCGTACGAATCTGGCCGTTGCGACGTCTTCACGACCGACGTTTCCGGCCTCTACGCCGAGCGGCTGAAGCTCGCCAATCCGGCCGATCACGTGGTGCTGCCGGAAGTGATCTCGAAGGAGCCGTTGGGCCCGATGGTCCGCCATGGCGACGACCAGTGGTTCGACATCGTCAAGTGGACCTTGTTCGGGCTGGTGACGGCCGAGGAACTCGGCGTGACGCAGGCGAACGTCGATGAAATGGCCAAATCGGACAAGCCGGAGTTCAAGCGCGCCTTCGGCACCGACGGCAATCTCGGCGAGCAGCTCGGCCTCACCAAGGACTGGTTCTACCGGATCGTGAAAGCGGTCGGAAACTACGGCGAGATGTATGACCGCAACGTCGGCGCCGGCTCCAAGCTGCAGATCGCGCGCGGTCTGAACCAGCTCTGGAACAAGGGCGGCCTGCAATACGCGCCGCCGATCCGCTGATCACTGCACGATAGCGGGGCTGCGGCGAATGAGCATCGAAGCAAGGTTACCGCCTACGCAATATGGGCTTCGGCTGAAGCGCATGCTGGGTGGCAAGGCAGGATGGAACGGCATCATCCTCCAGATCCTGTTCGTCGCAGTGCTGGTGTGGGTTGGCTACGAGATCGTGGCCAACGCACGCAGCAACCTCGCCACCCAGCGGATCACGTCGGGCTTCGGCTTCCTCAACAATACGGCCGGCTTCGACGTCAACCAGACCCTGATCAGCTACTCCGGCTCCGACAGCTACAGCCGCGTGCTGATCGTCGGCGTGCTGAACACGCTGCTGGTCTCCGTCATCGGTATCGTGCTGGCGACCATCCTTGGCTTTCTGGTTGCGCTTGGCCGCTTGTCACCGAACGTGTTGCTGTCGCGGGTCTCCGGCGCCTATGTCGAGCTGATCCGGAACCTGCCGCTCCTGTTCCAGATCCTGTTCTGGTATCTCGCGGTGTTGGCGGCGCTGCCCGGACCGCGGCAGAGCATCTCTCTTTTCTCGACCTTCTTTCTCAACAACCGCGGCTTCATCGTTCCGCGCCCGATCGAGGAGCCCGGCTTCACGCCGTTCGCGATCGTGCTCGGTGTGGCGATCGTGGTCTCGATCGGTCTGCACTATTACGCGCGGCGTGAGCTGTTCTTGCGCGGCCATGTGATCCGGATTTGGCCCTACGTGCTGGGGCTGCTGATCGGCCTGCCGCTAATTGCAATGCTCGTGTTCGGCGTGCCGATTTCGTTCGAGGTGCCGGCGCTCAAGGGATTCAACTTCGCCGGCGGCTCCCGCATCATTCCAGAGCTCGTTGCGCTGACCCTGGCGCTCACCATGTACACGGCGTCTTTCATCGCCGAGGTGGTACGGGCGGGAATCCTCTCGGTCCACAAGGGACAGATGGAAGCGGGGCTCTCGCTTGGACTGAGCCGCGGCACCGTGCTGCGCCTGATCGTCGTGCCACAGGCGCTCCGCGTCATCCTGCCGCCGCTGACGAACCAGTATTTGAACCTGACCAAGAATTCCTCGCTCGCGGTCGCTATCGGTTATCCCGATCTCGTGTCGGTGTTCGCGGGCACGACGATGAGCCAGACGGGGCAGGCCATCGAGATCATCGGAATCACGATGGGCGTCTATCTGGCGCTGTCGCTGATTACGAGCGCGATGATGAGCTTCTATAGCTGGCGGCTTGGGAAGAGACTTGGCGCATGACCGACATCACGGCCTCAACCTTCATCCGTCAGGACATGGCCGGAGAACGCCCGGCGCCCATCAAGACGACCGGTTTCGTCGGCTTCGTCCGCACGAGGCTGTTGAACTCGCCGACCAATATCCTGCTCACCCTGGTGAGCGCACTGCTGATCTGGTTCACCGTGATTCCGGCGGTCAAGTTCCTGCTGGTCGACGCGGTGTGGGTCGGCAAGGACCGCGATGCATGCCTGGCGCAGAACGCCGGCCATCCGGTCGGCGCCTGTTGGCCCTACATTTCGGCGAAGTTCAGCCAGTTCATGTACGGCTTCTACCCGGAGGCCGACCGCTGGCGCGTCAATCTGACCTATGTGCTGGCGGTGGTGCTGCTCGTGCCGCTGCTGATTCCGCGCCTGCCGGCCAAAGGCCTTAATGCGGGTCTGTTCTTCTTCGCACTGCCGGTGGTCGCGTTCTTCCTGCTCTATGGCGGTGGGCTGGAGGGCTTCGGCGTGAGCTGGACCACAGGCACCCTCCAGCTGTTCGTCGAGAGCATCGATACGGCCGGTAACGCGCTGGTGCGCGCCGGCGATAACGTGCCGGTGGTCGGCATGCTGCTGTGGCTGCTCGGCAAGCTGGTCGTGCTGATCGGAACGCTCGCATCGCTCGTGATCTGGCCGCTGGTCTGGATCCGCAATGAACTGCAGCAATCTCACCAGCCCGTGTGGAATGATCTCGCGCTCTCCGCGATCATTGTCACCGCGCTGGTGTTCATCATCGGCGGCGGGAGCAGGGCGCTGCGCAGCGTCATCGCCACGGCCGCGACCTTCGCCGGCATCGCCATCGTCATTGCGATCATGGGCCTCGATCGCGGCGGCCTTCCCATCGTCGACACAAGGCTGTGGGGCGGCATGCTGGTGACGCTGGTCGTCTCGGTGATCGGCATCGTCGCGTCGATGCCGATCGGCATTGCGCTTGCGCTCGGCCGCCGCTCGACCATTCCACTGATCCGCGTCTTTTCGATCGCCTTCATCGAGCTGGTGCGCGGCGTGCCGCTGATCACCGTGCTGTTCTTCGCCACCTACATGCTGCCGTTGTTCCTGCCTGGCAATGTCAGGGTCGACGGCCTGGTACGGGCGCTGATCGGCGTTGCGCTGTTCTCCGGCGCCTACATGGCCGAGGTGATCCGCGGCGGCCTGCAGGCCATTCCGCGCGGCCAGGCGGAGGCGTCGAGCGCGCTCGGCCTGTCCTGGTGGAAGACGACGAGCTTCATCGTGCTGCCGCAGGCGCTGCGCCACGTCATCCCCGGTATCGTCAACAGCTTCATCTCGCTGTTCAAGGATACCTCGCTGGTCTCGATCGTGGCGCTGTTCGACTTGCTCGGCAGCCTCAAGGCTTCGTTGGCCGATCCGGTCTGGGCGACACCGACCACGGCTTTCACCGGCTTTGCCTTCACAGGAATGATCTACTTCGCCTTCTGTTTCGGCATGTCACGCTACTCCATGCTGGTCGAGCGCCGCCTCAACGCGCACCGGCGCCATTGACCCAGATATCGTCGAGAGATCCATGACTGCAAATTCGATCGTCAGCATTTCCGCCCTCAACAAATGGTACGGCGAATTCCACGTCCTGCGCGACATCAACCTCTCCGTCGGAAAGGGTGAGCGCATCGTGATCTGCGGGCCCTCGGGCTCGGGCAAGTCGACCCTGATCCGCTGCATCAACGCGCTGGAGGAATTCCAGGAGGGCGAGATCAATGTCGACGGCATCGATCTGGGTCCGAATCTCAAGCGGGTGGACGAAGTCCGCCGTGAGGTCGGCATGGTGTTCCAGAGCTTCAACCTGTTTCCGCATCTGACCGTGCTGGAGAACTGCACCTTGGCTCCGATCTGGGTGCGCAACATCCCGCAGAAGGAAGCCGAGGCGACTGCGATGAAGTTCCTGGAGCGGGTCAAGATCCCGCATCAGGCGCAGAAATATCCGGGCCAGATGTCGGGCGGTCAGCAGCAGCGCGTTGCCATCGCGCGCGCGCTGGCGATGAACCCGAAGGTCATGCTGTTCGACGAGCCGACCTCGGCGCTCGATCCCGAGATGGTCAAGGAGGTGCTCGACACCATGGTCGATCTCGCCAAGGAGGGCATGACCATGCTGGTCGTGACCCACGAGATGGGTTTTGCACGCGAGGTCGCCAACCGCGTCGTGTTCATGGACGCCGGCCAGATCATCGAATCGAACACGCCGCAGGAATTCTTCGCCAACCCGCAGCATGCGCGCAGCAAGCTGTTCCTGAGCCAGATTCTGCGGCATTGATGAGGAAGCGAATCGGGACTTGCGAATAGGGCGAGAAATTCTACTCGCTACTCGCCCTCAAACGAAAGGCGGCTTGATCCCGCTACGCCGCTCCAGCCAGGCCGGCACCGGCAGGTTCTTCGAACGCATGAACTCCGGATTGTACAGCTTCGACTGATAGCGCGCACCGGAGTCGCACAGGATGGTCACGATGGTGTGGCCGGGGCCGAGCTTCCTGGCGAGTTGCACCGCGCCAGCGACGTTGACGCCGGTCGAGCCGCCCAGGCACAGGCCTTCATGCTGCACGAGGTCGTAGATCGTGTTGACGGCGTCCTCGTCGGACACCAGGAACGCGTCGTCGACCTTGGCGGTCTCGATCACGGGCGTCACACGACCGATGCCGATGCCTTCGGTGATGGAATCGCCGGGCGTCGATTTGACGACTCCGTTCTTGAACCATTCGTACATCGCGAAGCCGTGCGGGTCGGCACAGGCGGTGACAATGTCCTTGTTCCTGTCCTTCAAATAGCGGCTCGTGCCGGCGATCGTGCCGCCGGTGCCGACCGCGCAGATGAAGCCGTCGACCTTGCCGTCGGTCTGCTCCCAGATCTCGGGTCCCGTGGACTCATAATGCGCCTTGGCGTTGTCGAGGTTGTTCCACTGGTCGGCGAACAGCACGCCGTTGGGCTCGGTCATGCGCAGTTCGTCGGCGAGCCTGCGGCCGACATGCTGATAGTTGTTGGGATTGCTGAACGGCAACGCCGGTACCTCGACCAGCTCCGCGCCGCACAGCCGCAGCATGTCCTTCTTTTCCTGGCTCTGCGTCTCCGGAATCACGATCAGCGTGCGATAGCCGCGCGCGCTGGCGACCACGGCCAGACCGATGCCGGTGTTGCCGGCAGTGGCCTCCACCACGAGGCCGCCGGGCTTGAGATCGCCACGCCTCTCGGCCTCCAGGATCATCCACTTGCCGGCGCGGTCCTTGACCGACTGGCCCGGGTTCATGAACTCGGCCTTGCCGAGAATGGTGCAGCCCGTCGCCTCCGAGGCGCGCTTGAGCTTGATCAGCGGTGTGTTGCCGATCGCCGCGACGACGTCGTTATGAATGGTCATTTTGCAGATACCGTAGGAGTTTCCTCGAGCACACTTAAGAGGACCCTAGCCTGATATCCAGGGGAGCGTAAGCCGGCTGGATCAGCCCCCCGATTTCTCAAAGACGACCTGGCGAACATCGATATTCCCGGAGAGGAAACCTGCTTCGCAGTAGGACAGATAATATTCCCAGAGCCGCCTGAAGCGCTCGTCGAATCCGGCGGGCGTGAGGTTCGGCCAAGCCTCTCGGAAGTTATTTCGCCAGATCGCAAGCGTCCTGGCATAATCTTCCCCGAAGATCCGCTCGCGGATGACGGGTATGCCAAAGCGGTCGCCGAGCGACTTCAGAATCTGCGGTGTCGGCAACATGCCGCCGGGAAAGACATAGCGCTGGATGAAGTCGACCTCGCGGCGGTAGTGCTGGAACAGGCTGTCCTGGATGGTGATTGCCTGGACACCGGCCAGTCCGCCCGGCAGCAGGCGGTCTCGCAGTTGCGAGAAATATTTCGGCCAGAACTGTTCGCCGACCGCCTCGATCATCTCGATCGAGGCGATGCGATCGTAGTGGTCACGCTCGTCCCGGTAATCCTGCAGGCGGATTTCGACCTTCTCGGCGAGCCCGGCCTCCTGGATGCGGCGCTGCGCGAAGTCGCGCTGCTGTTGACTGATCGTCAACCCAACGACCTTGGCGCCGAACGTCTTGGCGGCATATTCGGCAAAGCCGCCCCAGCCGCAGCCGATCTCGAGCAGCTTCTGCCCAGGCTTGAGATCGATCGCCTCGGCCAGCCGCTTGTACTTGTTGGTCTGCGCGGCAGTGAGGTCGGTGGTGTGCTCCTCGAACAAGGCCGAGGAATAGGTCATGCTCGGATCCAGCCAGGCCGAGTAGAACGAATTCCCGATGTCGTAATGGGCATAGATGTTGCGCTTCGCCTGACGCTTGGTGTTGCGGTTGAACCAGTGCCGGACCAGCTGGGCAAACCGGATCAGCGGCTTGTCTTCCAGCATCGACTGCAGCAGGTGCTGGTTGACGCAGAACAGATAGAGAAACTGCGTCAGGTCCGGCGTATCCCAGTCGCCGTTCAGATAGGCCTCGGCGATGCCGATGTCGCCGCCATTGAGAAGACGCGATGCGAAGCCGTAATTGGCCAGGATCATTGCGGCGGCCGGCCCGGGCTCAACGCCGCCGAGCCGGATCACCCGTCCGTCCGGCAGGGTCACGTCGAGCGTGCCTTTTCGCAACCGCGAGCCGAAGCCGAGGGCAAGGCGGGGCAGGCGGGGAAGATCGGCAAGCACCTTGTCGATGGTATCAGGGGTGACTGGGATGACGTCCGGCATGGCAGGTCCACTCACGCAAACGGCTCCAGCCCACGTCCCCGTCGGCTGGCCGGTGCGGCACCTGTGCGGGCAGGGATCACGGACGCAGAGCGAGCCGGCCGTTTCCGGTCAGCGTCGTGACATATAAGCGTGGCTGCCGTTCCCCGCCAAGCCGGTATTGGTTCCAGGGCTTGCACTGATTTCGCCACGCGGGACGAGGCGGACGCCTTTGGCCCACAGCCGCAGTGCCTCCCAATGGATCGCGGCGAAGATTTTGACAGTCACCAGCGGGAGCGAGACGAAGGCTGCGAGCAGGGAGCCAGACGTCAGCCCGCGACGGCGGCCAGAGAAGGTTGCAGCGAGCAGGGGCCCGTCGGGGCCAGTTTCAAGAATCCGCAACTTGACCTTGTCGCCCGGCGGCATGACCCGGAAATGGTAGCGCATCGCCATGTCGATGAACGGCGAGACGTAGAAGGTCTTGTCCTGCGTCTGGCGCAGCCCTGCCGCGGACAGCTCATTGGATCTGACCGGCAGCACATAGGGCTTGATCTCGCCGAAGGTGTTGCGGACCTCATAGATCATCAGCGCCAGGGTGCCGTCGCTGCGATAGCAGAAATAGACCGACAGCGGATTGAACACGTAGCCGAGCAGCCGCGGATAGCACAGCAACAGCACGCGTCCGCCGCCGAGATCGATCCCCTGATTCGCCGCGCAGGTCTGCGCATAGGCCAGCAGCGACGAGCCGTCGCGCGGACCGTGGTCGGCCTCGTGGAAGCTGTAGAGCGCTCGCCGATTGACCCCGAACAGCGAGGCCTGCCGGTCCGCCTGGTCGAGCCGGCCGAGATCGATCAGCAGGCTCATCACGCGATACCGGAAGCGGTGCGTGGTCGGCCGCATGCGGGCATGCATGACCTCTCCGACATAGAGCGCGGCCGCTTCCGTTCGGTCATCCTGTCCCGAGTGATCCATGTCCATATCGCGCCTATTCCGCAGCCTCGGCGAGCTCGGTGGGAAACCCGCGCCATGGCACGCTCGCGCCGAGCGCCTCCGCCACGGCGAGACCCGAGCGCAGCCCGTCCTCATGGAAGCCGTAGCCGGTCCAGGCCCCGCAGAACCAAGTATGGCGCTGCCCCTGAATCGCTGCCAGACGCTTCTGCGCCGCAAAGGCGGCAGCCGTATATTGTGGGTGCTCACAGATATATTTGCCAAAGGTCAGCTCCGGGGCCGGAGCGAAGGGTGGGTTGAGGCTGACGAACAGCGGCTTGGCGTCGTCGATGTCCTGCAGGTTGTTCATCCAATAGGTGACGGCGACGTCGTTCATGGGAACGCCCTCACGCTGCCAGCGCAGGAAATTCCACGAGGCCCAGGCGCGGCGGCGCCTCGGCATCAGCCTGCTGTCACGGTGCAGATAGATCGTGTTGGGCGAATATTTGATCGCACCGAGGATGCCGCGCTCCCGCTCGTCCGCGTCGGTGAGCATCGACAAGGCCTGGTCGCTGTGTGCGGCAATCACCACGTGATCATAGGTGTCCCGACGCCCGCTGCTGTCTTGAACGACGACGCCGTGGGCGGTGCGTTCGATGCTGGTCACGGCGCTGCCGAGCCTGATCTGGTTGCGGAAGCTCGACGTCAGCTTCTCCACATAGCGGCGGCTGCCGCCCTTGACGGTGCGCCAGACCGGACGGTCATATTGCAGCAACCTGTGATTGCTGAAGAACGCGACGAAGTTCTCGGCCGGGAAGTCCAGCATCTCGGACGCCGGGGCTGACCAGATCGCGGCCCCCATTGGCGCCAGATAGTCGGTGAGCAGTCGCGGGGCGAAATGGTTGCGCCGGAAATAATCACCGAGCGTAAGGCCATGCAGGCGGCCGGCCTTGAAGTCGGCTGTACTCTGCTCGTTGAAGGTCAGGATGTCCCTGAGCATCCAGAGATAGGATGTCGACAGCAGGTTGCTCGGCTGCGCGAACAGCCCCTTGGCGGTGTCGAGCCAGGTGTTTCCGCCACCTTTCCATTCGAAGCGGCCGGCATCCGCGGTGACGGCAAAGCTCATGCTGCTGTCGACCGTCTCGACCCCCAGATGGTCGAACAAGGCGGTGAGCTCAGGATAGTTCAGCTCGTTGTAGACGATGAAGCCGATGTCGACCGAGACCGGAGCGCCGTCATAGTCGATCGTCACGGTATGGCTGTGGCCGCCCGGACGGAGATCACGCTCGTAGACGGTGATCGGATAACGTTTCGCCAGGGACCAGGCCGCGGCGTTACCCGCAATACCCGTTCCGACCACCGCAACTCGCATGAATGCCCCCTGAAGTTCACGTGCAAGTTACGGAGTCCCCGCCAAAGGGTTTCACGGCCGCGCTCGCCGCGTCACACCCCGGCCAAAACGGCATTCGACAGATGAAATCTTGGTAAGGCGGCAGCCGGGGGCCCGTGGCCCTGCCTGCACGAAACTCCGCTGATTTACGGGAGATTCGTCGATTCGGTGGACTTTATCGGCACCATTGCTGCTGGGGCGACGGGGGGCTGCAGGGCTGTCCGCCGCCGTGGGCTGCGGCTAGAATGATTCCCAAGACTACAGGGAAGCATCACGCCAGTGTCCATCGTGCCGATCGCCGTCGACGAGCCTTGCCGCGCGTCCGCTGACCCGCGGATCGTCGCCGGGATGCGGGAGCGCCGTGTGCCGGCTACCCTGCGGCGATTTGTCCACTGGCTGGCGGCGATCGGATTGGCGGCGAACTCGGCCGGCTGCCTGCTGACGCAGGATATTCCCGATCCGGCCCTCGACTTGCCCCAGCGCTACAAGGCGGCGTCCGGTTCCGATATGGCGGCGCCGCCGCCGCTGGATTGGTGGCGCGGCTTCGGATCACGCGAGCTGACCCAGCTGATGGAGGAGGCGCAGAGCGTCAACCTCGACATTGCCGCTGCTGTGGCAAGGTTTCGGCAGGCCGATGCGCTGGCGCGGCAGGCCGGCGCGGCGCTGCTGCCAAGCCTGTCGAGCACGGGGCAGGAGACCTATTCGCGCACGTCCGGGTCGAGCTCCAGCGGGCTCACCAATGGCGGCCGCGAGGTCGTCAATTACCAAGCCTCGCTCTCTGCGAGCTACCAGCTCGACTTCTTCGGCCAGAATCGCGACGCGCTGCAGGCGGCCGAGGAAACCGCGGTGGCCAACCGCTTCGACCGCGACGTCACGCAGTTGACGACGCTCGCCACCGTCGCCAATGCCTATTTCCAGGTGCTGGCCGCGCAGGATCGGATTCGGACGGCTGAGCGCAACATCGCCAGCGCCACGCGTGTGCTCGATGCCATCCGCGAGCGGCAGAAGGCTGGCACCGGCAACGATCTCGACGTCGCGCAGCAGGAGAGCGTGCTCGCCAATCAGAAGGCGGCGGTGCCGCCGCTGCGCCAGACGCTCGATCAGAACGTCAATGCCCTGGCCGTGCTGGTCGCGCGATCGCCCGAAGGCATTCGGGTCATTGGCGGCTCGCTCGATCAGATCAGGACTCCGCGGGTCACGCCTGGTCTGCCGTCGGAGATCCTGACGCAGCGTCCGGACATCCGCCGGCAGGAGGCCCAGTTGGCATCGGCAACGGCCAATGTCGGCAGCGCGCGGGCGCAGTTCTTTCCGAGCATCCAGCTCACGGGCAACGGCGGCTACCAGAGCGCGGCACTGGTGTCGCTGTTTCAGCCGCATGCGGCGTTCTTCAGCCTCGCCGGCAGCCTGACCCAGCCGATCTTCGACGGCGGCCGGATTCTGGGCAACTTCGAGAACGCCAAGGCGCAGCAGGATGAACTGCTGCAGACCTACCGCAAGACCGTGATCCAGGCCTTCACCGACGTCGACAATGCGCTGTTCTCGATCAAGCAGACCACGATCCGACTGCAATTGCAGCGCCAGGTCGTCGCCGCCTCGCGGCGTGCGTTCGAATTGTCAGAGCAGCAGTTGCGCGCGGGAACTGCCGACATCGTGACCGTCTTGAATACGCAATTGACGCTGTTCCAGGCCGAGGACGCGCTATCGCAGGCGCAACTGGCGCGCCTGCAGGCGTTTGTGAGCCTCTACCAGGCGCTCGGCGGCGGCTGGGAGCCGCGCATGGAGAAGTCGGCCGATGCTCTTTAAACCGGACGAGAAGGGAGCAGCGGCAGTGAAGCGCGCGCGGTCCAGCGTGGCACGGCGACTGGTGTCGATCGCGATCACGCTGCTCATCCTCGGCGGCCTCGGCTATATCGGCTGGTCGGCGATGCAGCAGAAGCAGCAGGCCAATAACCGCTTCGCGCGGCCCGACCTCCCCGTTCCTGTCCTGGCCGTCTCCCCTGTCATCAAGGACGTGCCTGTCTATCTCGACGGCGTCGGCGCGGTGCGCGCGCTGAACACGGTCACGGTGCGCTCGCAGGTCGACGGCAAGCTGATCGCGGTCAATTTCGTCGAAGGGCAGGACGTCAAGAAGGGCGACGTGCTCGCGGAGATCGATCCGGCGATCTATCAGGCGCAGTACGATCAGGCCGTTGCCAAGAAGGCGCAGGACGAGGCGCAACTCGCCAACCAGAAGCTCGACCTCGCCCGCTACGAGCAGCTCGCCGCCAGCAATGCCGGCTCCAAGCAGCAGGCCGACACGCAGCGCGCGGTGGTGGCGCAGCAGCAGGCGCTGATCAAGGCGGATCAGGCCGCGATCGACAATGCGGCGACGACCTTGAGCTACACCAAGATCGTGGCGCCGCTCTCCGGCCGCGCCGGCCTGCGCCAGGTCGACCAGGGCAACATCGTTCATGCCTCTGACGCGACCGGCCTCGTCGTCATCACGCAGCTGCAGCCGATTGCGGTTCAGTTCAGCCTGCCCCAGCAACAGATCATGCGCGTCAATGCGGCCGCCGCCAAGGGACCGCTCGCCGTCGACGTGTTCGGCAATGACGGCGTCACCGTCATTGACACCGGCACGTTGCGGGGCATCGACAACCAAGTCGATCAGACGACGGGCACGCTGAAGCTGAAAGCAGAATTCCCCAACGGTAGATTTCAGCTCTGGCCGGGACAGTTCGTCAATGTCCGCCTCAAGGTCGAGACCCTGTCGCAGGCGATCACGGTGCCGACGTCGGCCGTACAGCGCGGGCCGGCAGGTACGTTCAGCTACGTGATCGGCGAGGGCGACATCGTCTCTGCGCATCCGGTGGCGGTCGTGCAGCAGAATGAGAGCGAGGCCGTGATCGCGAGCGGCTTGAGCCCCTCGGACCGTGTGGTGACGACAGGCTTTGCCAACCTCGCCGAGGGCGTCAAAGTGGTGGTCGGGCGCGCCGAGCAGACGCCGCAGGCCGACCTGGCGCCACGCAAACGCGGCCGCAATCCGCAAGCAAAGGATCAAGGCAAGGACCAGGCCAAGGAGGGCGGAGCTCCGCCTGACGGCGCGCCGAAGGACGGCGAGCTGCGTCGCAGGCCTCAGGCCGCGGGCCAGACCGATGCCGGTGCAGCGCCCCAGGGAGGGAGTGAAGCAGGTCGCGGCGCGAAGGCGCAGCCATGACGCGACCGCAAGAGTGACGAGCAGTCGCGATGAGCGTCTCCGAACCCTTCATCCGCCGTCCTATCGCTACCTCGCTGCTCGGCGTCGCGCTGCTGATCGGCGGCCTGCTCGGCTATCTCGCGCTGCCGGTCTCGGCGCTGCCGCAGGTCGACTTCCCGACCGTCCAGGTGACGACGCAACTGCCGGGCGCCAGCGCCGGTGTGATCGCCTCGCTGATCACGGCGCCGCTGGAGCGCCAGCTTGGCCAGATCCCGTCGCTCTCGGCGATGAACTCGACGAGCTCGTTCGGCGTCAGCCAGATCTCGCTGCAGTTCGATCTCGGACGCGACATCGATGGCGCCACGCAGGACGTCCAGGCGGCGATCAATGCCGCCGCCGGCGTCTTGCCGAAGTCGCTGCCCTATCCGCCGACCTACGCCAAGGTCAATCCGGCCGACGCACCGGTCATGACGCTCGCGCTGACCTCGGACACGATCTCTTTGCGCGCGATGAGCGACATGGCCGACACGATCCTGGCGCAGCGGCTGAGCCAGGTCTCCGGCGTCGGCCGCGTCTCCGTGCTCGGCGGACTCAAGCCCGCGGTGCGCGTGCAGGCCGACCTGGCGCGGCTCGCCGCCTATGGCATCTCGATGGAGGACCTGCGCGCCGCCATCGCAGGCGCCAACGTCTCCGGTCCCAAGGGATCGCTCGACGGTGCCCAGCAGGCCTATCTGATCACGGCCAACGACCAGATCGGAGCCGCCGACGCCTACAAGCCGATCATCATCGCCTACCGCAACGGCTCGCCGGTCACGATCGGCGATGTCGCAACGATTATCGATGGTCTGGAGAACGATCGGACCGGCGGCTGGTACCAGGGTGTCCCTGCGGTCATCCTCGACATCCAGCGCCAGCCGGGTGCCAACGTCATCGAGGTCGTCAAACAGATCCGTGCCGAGATCCCGAAGCTGCAGCGCACGCTTCCCGCCGGCGTGAAGCTCGCCATCGTCAGCGATCGCACCGTGACCATCCGCGCCTCGGTGCACGACGTGCAGTTCACGCTGGTGCTCAGCGTGGTGCTGGTGACGCTGGTTGTGCTGCTGTTTCTGCGCTCGCTGCGCGCCACGATCATCGCCGGCGTCGCGCTGCCGCTGTCGCTGATCACGAGCTTCGGCGTGATGTACTTCGCCGGTTTCAGTCTCGACAATCTCTCGCTGATGGCACTCACCATCGGCACCGGCTTCGTCGTCGACGACGCCATTGTGATGATCGAGAACATCGTGCGCCACATGGAAAATGGCGAGAGCGCGATGAACGCCTCGCTGCGCGGCGCGCGCGAGATCGGCTTCACCGTGATCTCGCTGACCGTGTCGCTGATCGCGGTGTTCATTCCGCTGCTGTTCATGTCCGGGCTTGTCGGTCGCATGTTCCGCGAGTTCGCGTTGACCTTGACGATCGCAGTCGTGACGTCGGCGGTGGTCTCGCTGACCCTGACGCCGATGATGTGCTCGCGGCTGTTGAAGCATGCCAGCCAGGAATGGGTGCTGCCGGGGCTGAACGCCATCAGCCGCTTCATCGACCGCACGGTAGCGGTCTATCACCGCAGCCTGCTCTGGGTGCTCGACCGCCAGACCGAGACGCTCGTCGTGACCTTCGCGACCTTGGCGGCGACCTTGGCGCTCTACGTCGTCGCGCCCAAGGGCTTCCTGCCGCTGCAGGATACCGGCTCGATCACGGCGGTGACCGAAGCCGGCCCTGACGTGTCGTTCGCCGAAATGAAGAAGCGCCAGGCGGACGTCGCCGCCGCGATCCAGGCTGACCCCGACGTCGTCGGCGTCGTCTCGGTGATCGGCGCCGGATCGGTCAACCCGACCACCAATGTCGGCCGTCTCGTCATGACCTTGAAGCCACTTGGCGAGCGGCAGGACGGGGTCGCCGAGGTGATCGACCGGCTGAAGCAGAAGACCTCGGGCGTGCCCGGCATGACCGTGTACTTCCAGCCGGTCCAGGACGTGCAGATCTCGACCCAGGCGAGCCGCTCGCAGTACCAGTACACGCTGACCGGTGCCGATGCCGCCGAGGTGTCGAAATGGGCGAGGCAGCTTGTCGGAGAAATGCGCCGCGACCCTCTATTCCGCGACGTCTCCTCCGAAGCCCAGGAGGGCGGCCTGCGCGCGGAGCTGACCATCGACCGCCAGCGCGCCGGCCAGCTCGGCGTCAGCCTGCAGGGCGTCACCGACACGCTCAATGACGCCTTCGCGCAGCGGCAGATCTCGACGATCTACGGCCAGGCCAACCAGTACCGCGTGGTGCTGGAAGCGCTGCCGATGTATCAGCGCGACCCGTCGGTCCTGTCGAAGCTCTATCTGCCCGGCGCCGGCGGCCAGGTACCGCTCTCGGCGGTGGCAAGCCTCAAGCGCACCACGGCGCCGCTGGCGATCTCGCATCAGGCGCAGTTTCCGGCGGTGTCGCTGAGCTTCAACCTCGCGCCCGGCGCGGCGCTCAGCGAGGCGGTCGACGCGCTTCATGCGACCGAGAACCGCATCGGCATGCCCGGCAGCATCATCGGCGTCTATTCGGGCGATGCCGCCGAGTTCGCCAAGTCGCTGGCCGGCCAACCCTGGCTGCTGCTCGCGGCCGTGGTTACGATCTACATCGTGCTCGGCGTGCTCTATGAGAGCTACATCCATCCGATCACGATCCTGTCGACGTTGCCGTCGGCGGGCGTCGGCGCCATCCTGGCCCTGATGCTGTTCGGCCAGGATCTCTCGGTGATCGGCCTGATCGGCATCATCCTCCTGATGGGCATCGTCAAGAAGAACGCGATCATGATGATCGACTTCGCGCTCGAGGCGGAGCGTCACGAGAACCGCCCCCCCTACGACGCCATCGTGCAGGCGTGTCTCCTGCGCTTCCGCCCGATCATGATGACGACCCTGGCCGCTCTGTTCGGCGCGCTCCCGCTGGCGATCGAGAGCGGCACCGGCTCGGAGCTGCGCTTTCCGCTCGGCATCTCCATCATCGGCGGCCTGCTGCTCAGCCAATTGCTGACGTTGTACACGACGCCGGTCATCTATCTCGCGCTCGACCGCATCAATCGTCGCTTCAAGCGCGCGCTGCCGTCGGCGCCGGACCTGCCGTCGCCGCCGATCGCAGGTGCGACCGAAGGCATCCAGTGATGGCCTCGATCTCCGAGCCGTTCATCCGCCGGCCGGTCGGCACCACGCTGCTCTCGATCGGCCTGTTCCTGGTCGGGATCGTCGCCTATATCTTCCTTCCCGTCGCACCGGTGCCGAACGTCGACTTCCCCGCGATCTTCGTCAGCGCGTCGCGCCCGGGTGCGGACCCGTCCGTCATGGCGGGGACGGTCGCGGCGCCGCTGGAGCGACGACTCGGCGAGATCGCGGGCGTCAACCAGATCACCTCGACGAGCTCGCTCGGCACCACCAACATCCAGATCCAGTTCTCGATCGGCCGCGACATCGACAAGGCCGCGCGCGACGTGCAGGCAGCCATCAATGCCTCGCTGTCGGACCTTCCGAGCGACCTTCCGGCGCTGCCGCGGTTCCGCAAGGCGAACACGGCCGCGGCTCCCGTATTCGTTCTCGCCCTGACCTCGAAGACGATGACGACGAGCGCGATGTACGACGTCGCCGACACCGTGCTGGCGCAGCGGCTGTTCCAGGTGCCCGGCGTCGGTAACGTCACTGTCAGCGGCGCCGATCAACCCGCCGTGCGCATCGCGCTCAATCCGGTCTCGCTCGCCAATGCCGGCATTTCGACCGACGATGTCCGGACGGCGATCATCAATGCCAATCCGATCGGGCCTGTCGGCATCTTCGAGGGCGGCCGCCAGAGCGAGACCATCGCCATCAACCGGCAGATGCGCAGCGCGGCCGAATTCCGCGACATCCTGATCAAGAGCAGCAATGGCAGCTTCGTGCGGCTGTCGGATGTCGCCGACGTCGAGGATTCCGTACGCAACGTGCGTTCGATCGCCTGGTTCAACAAGCAGCCAGCGGTGCTGATCCAGATCGCCAAGCAGGGCGATGCCAACGTGATCGAGACGGTCGACCGTGTGAAGGCGCTGATCCCGGAGCTCAAGCAATGGCTGCCGGCGGGCATCGAGATCTCCACTCTGGTCGACCGCACCGGGACCATTCGCGCCTCGGTCGACGACATGCAGTGGACCTTGCTCGCGACCGCCGTGCTGGTGATGGTCGTCGTGTTCCTGTTCCTTCGCCGTCTGGTGCCGACGGTCGCGGCCGGCGTCTCGGTGCCGCTGGCGCTCGCCGGTACCTGCGCGGCGATGTGGCTCGCAGGCTTCTCGATCGACAATCTGTCACTGATGGCGCTCGCGATCTCCGTCGGCTTCGTCGTCGACGACGCCATCGTCATGATCGAGAACATGTACCGCAATCTCGAGCATGGCCTGTCGCCGATGCGCGCCGCGCTCGATGGCGCCCGCCAGATCGGCTTTACCGTGTTGTCGATCAGCCTTTCCTTGATTGCAGCCTTCGTGCCCTTGATCTTCATGGACGGCGTCGTTGGCCGTCTCCTGCGTGAGTTCTCGCTGACGCTGACCTTCGCAATCGTCGTGTCGACGTTGGTGTCGCTGACGGTGACGCCGATGATCTGCGCGCATTACATCAAGGAGACGCTGTCCGATCGTGCCACCTGGTTCGACCGTATCGTCGAAGGCGCGCTGTCCGGCATGGTCCGCTTCTATGCCTGGACGCTGCGCGGCGTGCTGGTTTATCCGTTTCTCACCCTGATCGTGTTCTTCGCCACCATCGCGCTCACGGTGACGCTCTACATCAAGGTGCCCAAGGGCTATTTCCCGACCGACGATTCCGGCTTCGTCATCGGTGCGACGCGCGCCTCGGCCGACATTTCGTTCCAGTCCATGCTGGGCCTGCAGCAGCGGCTCGCCGACATCGTGATGGCCGATCCCGCCGTGGCCGGGATCGGCTCGACGATCGGGGGCGGCGGCGGGCCGGGTGGCGCGACGTCCAACCGCGGTACCATGTTCATCAATCTCAAGCCCCCGGCGGAGCGCGAGGGCGTCTCCACTGAGCTCGTGATCAACCGCCTCAGGCGGAGCCTCGCGACGGTCCCCGGCATTCGGCTCTTCATGTTCGCCGCGCAGGACGTGCGCACCGGCGGCCGTCAGAGCGATTCCGACTACCAGTACACGTTGAGCAGCCCCGATCTCGACCTTCTGCAGAAATGGGCGCCGATTGTCGCCAAGCGCCTGGAGACGGTCGACGGCATCACCGACATTTCCAGCGACCGCGATCCCGGTGGCCTGCAGCTCGCGCTGCGGATCGACCGACAAAAGGCGGCGAGCCTCGGCGTCCGCGTCCAGGATATCGACAACGCGCTCAACAACGCCTTCGCGCAACGCCAGATCTCGATCGTCTACAGCCAGCGCAACCAGTACATGGTCGTGCTGGAGATCGACCCGAAATTCCAGACCGATCCCTCCAATCTCGACCGCATCTATGTGGCCGGGGCAGGGGACGCGCAGGTGCCGTTGTCGGCGCTGGTCAAGGCCGAGCGCGGCCTGTCACCGCTGGCGGTGTATCACTCGCAATCGTTCCCTTCGACCACCGTGTCGTTCAACCTGCTGCCGGACGTGCCCTTGCAGACCGCGACCGCCAACATCCAGCGCGCCGTCGACGAGCTGCACATGCCGGAGGGCATCCGCGGCAGCTTCGACGGCAATGCCGGGGACTTCAACAAGAGCAGCGGCCGCCAGCCGCTCTTGATCCTGTTCGCCCTGGCCGCGATGTATATCGTGCTCGGCGTGCTCTATGAGAGCCTGGCGCATCCGCTGACCATCATCTCGACCCTGCCGTCGGCCGGGCTCGGCGCGCTGCTCGCTTTGCAGGTCACCAACACACCGCTGACAGTGATCGCCTTCGTCGGCATCATCCTGTTGATCGGCATCGTCAAGAAGAACGGCATCATGCTCGTCGATTTCGCGCTCGAGGCCGAGCGCCAGCGCGGCATGTCCTCGGCCGATGCGATCTTCGAGGCCTGCCGGGTGCGCTTTCGCCCAATCCTGATGACGACCCTCGCCGCGCTGTTCGCCGGCCTGCCGCTGGTGATCGCGACCGGTCCGGGCACCGAGCTGCGCCGCCCGCTCGGCATCACCATCATCGGCGGGCTGCTGGTGTCGCAGATCCTCACCCTCTACACCACGCCGGTGATCTACCTGCTGATCGACCGGCTGCGCCGCCGCTCGACCCCGGAGCCGCTCGCCGCGCCCGCTGAATGAGCCGTTGTGGCCCTGTCCGCGGGCGCGTATAGCCGCCGCATGCCAGAACCACACGACCATCCGCCGCTCGCCACCGAGGCGCCGCCCGATTGCCCGCGTTGCCAGAAACCGCTGCCGCTGTGCATCTGCGACAGCGTCACACCGCTGGAGAGCCGGCTGGGGCTCCTGATCCTGCAGCATCCGCAGGAGCAGGATCGCGCGCTCGGCACCGCGCGGCTCGCCGCCCTGCATTTCAAGAACGCGGTGGTCAAGGTCGGGCTATCCTGGCCAAGCCTCGCCAAGGCACTGGGACGGCCGGTCGCCGATCCCGCGCGCTGGGCCATTCTCTATCTCGGCTCGGCGAAGGCGGCCGAGCTCGATCCCGAGAGCGAGGTGGTCGCGGTGACCCGCAAGGGTGAGGTCGCCGACAACCAGCGCGCCATCCTCAAGTCGATCGAGGGCGTGATCCTGCTCGACGGCACCTGGAGCCAGGCCAAAGCGCTGTGGTGGCGCAATCCGTGGATGCTGAAATGCCAGCGCGTGATCCTCGGGCCGCGGCAGCCGTCGCGCTACGGCCGGCTGCGGCGCGAACCGCGCCGCGACGGGCTGTCGACCATCGAGGCTGCGGGGATGCTGATGGCCGCGCTGGAACGGCGGCCGGAGATCGCCACGGCCCTCGACGCGAGCTTCGAGCGCATGCTGGCGCGGTATCGGGAGGTGGAAAAAGCGCAGCCGGAGCTCACGCCCCGCCCAAAGGCCCGCAAGCCGGATTGGCGCAACCGTAAACGGCGGGTTTAGGAACCGGAGGTACGCTTCTTGCATTGCCGCATGGAACGAGGATGAGAGCCATGCCGGAAGCAGAAAAGTCCAATGTGGTGCAGTTTCGGGATTACGCGCCCCGGCTGGCCGGCAGATCCGGCTCGGATCGGACGGGCGTCTCGGCCGGTGAACGAGGGGCAATTCTGACTTGGCCGCGCGCGCAGGTCAGCTATCCCGGCGGCATCGACGATCTGCCCATCTAGCGCCGGTTCGCGGCCCCAATGGGTAGTCCAACCGCTTGATTTTGATCGAGTGGAGGCCACGACCAGAATTGAACTGGTGTAAACGGTTTTGCAGACCGCTGCGTAACCACTCCGCCACGTGGCCCCTGTGGGCGGAGCAATATAGGCAATCTCTCGGTTAGGCAACCACTCTCGTCGCGAAGGCCGACGCCGTCGATCCGGGCCTTCGGCCAGCTGGAATTTCGATCCGCCCAGCCGCTTTCGAACTGGTCGCATCGGGCACGGCAGCGCAGAGAGGGATTGTCGCGCCGCCCTCATCGCGACCCTGGTCCACATCGCGTGGTCGCAATCCCAGACGGAGCTGGCGACGCCGTCGCTTCCGATCACGAGGAGCTTTCGCCGAACCGCTGCACCGGCGATGACGCGCAGCAGCGACGATAGTTGAAGACATCGCGGCGAAATCGCGCAACGCGCCTTGATTTCTTCAGGTTGTGTCGTTCTAATTATTCTATGTCAGGGTGCGTTGCGGGGAGCCGAGCTCCCTAAAACAGCACGCCTGCGACTCGCACACAACTTCACACGCAAAGATCTGTCATGGATGATCACCCGACACGCCGCTCGGTGGTTTTCGGCACGCTTGCCGCATGCGCAACGGTTGCCAGCGCGGCGGCCGATGACGACGATCCGCGCAAGGAGAAGCGGCCGCAAAAAGGCGACCTGATCGTGTTCTCGGAAGGGGAACGCGAAGGGCAGACGATCACGCCTGATGACTTGAAGATTGGCGAGCCACCGGTTCATGGGTGGCCGAAGGATCCAGCGAATGCGATCGTGCGTGACGGGTCGCGATTGAACGAGGTGCTGCTCGTCAGGCTCGATCCAAACGAACTCGACGAAGACACGCGTCAGCGTGCGGCCGAAGGCATCGTCGCCTATTCGGCCATCTGTTCGCATGCGGGATGCCCGGTCACGGCCTGGATCAAGGCGACCGAGGGCAACGACGATGTCTTCAAATGCATGTGCCACAATTCCGAGTACGACCCGAGGCGCGGGGCGCAGGTCGTGTTCGGCCCCGCGCCCCGGCGGCTCGCCGCGCTTCCCCTCGTGATCAATCATGGGCATGCCCGTCGCCTATGAGGCGGATGGCACGCAGTACATCGCCGTGCAATCCGGCTGGGGCGTCGATGCGCAGCGCATCCAGGATGCGCTCTCGAAAGGCGACATCGGTCTGGAGGACAACGTCCCGCAGGGCGGCGTCGTCTGGGTATTCGCAGTCAAGAAGTAGCGCCGGTGATCTGAAGGGCGGCGGCCTCGGCAGTCGCCATCTCAGAAAATGAAGACCGCGGCAGCGTTCCGGCGTGCCGATCCCTTGGCTTGCATGACGACAGAAGATCGCGCGTCAGCAGGCCGCGAACCAGCCGTCCGGAAACGGGATCAGCGGCCAGGCGCCCTGGTTGTCGTTGGCCGCCGTGGGGAAATGCAGAATTGAGAACAAGCGGGCCATGGAATCGGTCTCGGTCTCGGGCGCAATAGCGGTTCTCACAACGTCCATCAACAACTCGTATTCGGCTTCGCTCATCTCGCCCTCGCGCAAACTGCGAGCCACGATGGCGAAATTCCACTTTTTTCAAATTGAGCGGATCGTTCAAATTCTAACGATCGGGCACGACGGACCCAATTGGTTAGCGGTGCCCTTCGTTCCAAATATACCGCGGTCCGCTTTGTTCCAGTGTGAACGGGCTCACATCCCAAGGCTTCGCGTCGTCGGTGACCCGTCTGCCCGCGCGGCAGGTGATGCCGTGCAGCGATCACGATCCGGCCCGTAGCCGACCGGGAGCAAGAGATCCGCAACGCCTGCCGCGAGTCGCAGGCCGCTTCACTGGCAAAGGCCGAAGAGGCGACCCGCTCCAAACGTCCGGCTCGACGCAAGCGGCAGAATCGCTGGCGGTCAAACCGCGACGGCGAGAAGCTCGGTGTCCTGCACCAGAATGTCGCGCATCAGCTGCGACAGGTCTTTCGGCTTGAACGGCTTCGCCAAACGATGAAGGCCGACCATTCTGGGCGAGGGGCCGAGCAAATCAGGCGTCCCGCGTCCTGATTCCAGCACCATGCCCGACATCATCACGATGGGCATCGTGGGCCGGGCCGCCCGTGCAGCCCGGATGACCTCGTTGCCGTCCATGTCGGCCAAGTTGAGATCGATCAGAGCCGCGGCGAAATCATCGCGGGACACGGCATCCATGGCCAGCCGACCGTCGGTGACGGCAGTGACCGCGTAGCCCTCGCGAACCAGAAGGTGCTGGATGACACAGCAAACGCCGACTTCGTCATCAACGACCAGGATGTTCATCATGAGCCCTTCCTGACAGACGTGGATGAGGAGCGACGTGCCGCGCCTCGCTCAGAAGTCGTTGGCGCACCTCGATCGCACGATCGACCGCTTCGAGCAGATCGAGGATGTCGAACGGCTTCTGCAACGCTGCCGTCGCTCCGAGCTTGATTGCCATACCGAGGAAGTCTGGAGCACCCAGTTTCTTGTCGGTGAACGCGTAACCGGAGATCGCGATGAACGGGACCGTGGGATCGAGCTTGATGAGCTCGCGAATGGTTGCGATGCCGTCCATGCCCGGCATGAACATGTCGATCACGACGGCATCGAAGGACACGCTGCCGATCAATCGAATGCCGGTCGGACCGTCCGGCGCGAGAAACACGCAGAACCGCTTCTTCTTCAATAATGTTTCCAGCGCAGCGCGCGTGGCACAATCATCATCAATAATGAGGACAGTAGGCATGGGCCACCTCAGTATCAGCAGGACTGAAGGACGCTCACGCTACAAGGACAATAGGCTGAGGCTCGAAAATGGCAAAGTAGTTAACACTGAATTAGTTGTCGCGATTCGGCAACCAGGGGTTTTACGGAACTTCCTGTCCGGGGCCGCTGGCCGGCCTTCTGTTGTGCATCATGCGATGAAGATGGAACTATGATGTCCGGGGGTGATGGCTCCGGTTGTTTGAAGAATCTCAGTCCGGCTTGAGCAGGGCGACCGCGACCAGCCCCATTGCGATCAGCGCTGCACAGCAGAGTCGTCGCGGCGTTGCACGCTCCTTCAGGAACAGCACGCCGATCAGCGTCGCAAACAGGACGCTGCATTCGCGAAACGCGACCACATTGGCAATCGGATTGCGGCTCAAGGCCCAAAGGAATACCACGAACGACGTCAGCCCCAGGGTGCCTGCGATCAGCACCGGGATCCAGGCGTCTCGGATCTCCAACACCAGCGCAGGTCCTCGCAGCATCATCGCGACGAGAAAGAACACGACACTGTCGAGTACGATCATCCAGACCGTGAACGAAGCCCAGCCTTCGGTCTGCCGGGTGCCTGCCGCATCGACGACCGAATAGCCGGCGATCAGTGCGGCGGCGCTGACGGCGGCCCAGAACGCGCGGCGGTCGATCGGACCGTGGATTCGGTCGCTCGCCAGGCCGGTGATGCCGAGGACGATGACGGCAATTCCGATCAACTGCCCGCTCCGTGGCAGTTGCTGCAGACCCAGCGAGGCAAATAGCGTTGCGAACAGCGGAACGATGCCACGCGCGATCGGGTAGGCGCGTCCAAGCTCGGCCGAACGGTAGGCCATTGCGAGGCTCGCCTTGTAGCCCGCGTGCAAGACCAGCGAGGCCACGATGAGCGGCCAGGTCGCGAGTGCCGGAACGGGAACGAGAAACAGGAAGGGCAGGATCAGGGCGCTGCTGACCAGACCCATGCCAGCGAGGAGGGAGAGGCCGCTGCCGGTCTTGACGATGGCATGCCAGCTCGCGTGAAGCAGACCGGCCATCAGCATGAGAATTGCGGCGACAGGATCCAACGACTCGAGTCCGGTTCAGCTTTCGGGCCGCCAGCTCGCGGCAGCGAAGTAGGGGGTGGGGTCGTGCTGGAGCGCCTGCCGCGAGATGATCCGGCTCGATGGCGACACCGGGAGCTGGTCCCATTCCCCACGATCGACGAATCGAAGGCTCGCGATCTCCTCGCCATCGGGCGCAAGCGCGCCGCCTTCGATGACGGCCTCGAAGGCGATCACCGTGTAGTAGGTCAGATCACCGTTGGGATAGCGGATGAGGAACTCCGGGCCCCCGAACACCCCGAGCAGGCGAATCGGCCGGACCACGAGCCCGGTCTCCTCGAAGCATTCGCGGGTGGCCGCGTCGGCCGGGTGCTCATTCGGATCGATGGCGCCGCCGGGCAACGTCCAGAGGCCCGTCTCCGCGTCGCGCCCGAGCAGAATGCGGCCCTGGTTGTCGAACACGGAGATGGAAACCGCTGTGGTCGCCAAAAGATCATGGCCGATCTTGCTGCGGACGGCTCTCAGATGATCGGAAATCGGCATCGCTGGTCGTCACTTGCAAGAGATGCGCCCCGCTTGCCCGACGCTCCATGCGCGGTCAAGGCAAGACAGCGAAGATCGGCGCACGTTCGCGGCCAATCGGCGGATGTCCCGCGTCACAAGAAAGAGGGATTGGGAGGATATATAGAACCATTCGGCATGGCCAGAATGGCTCCCCGGGCTGGATTCGAACCAGCGACCATTCGATTAACAGTCGAATGCTCTACCGCTGAGCTACCGAGGAACAGGCGAAGCAATGTTCGCGAATGCGGCTGCGTATAACAAAGCCGTTTCGCCTTGCATAGAACGAAATCGCATCTTTGCGACGATTGCGGGCTCAGGAATAAAATACCGAAATTTCAGATGGTTAGATTGATTTTGAACGCTTGCTGGGCAGCGGTCGCCCACAGTTCGATGACAGGAAATTCACTTGGAGGGGAGCAAACCGGCCCCGATAGTTTGCTGGAACCGGCCAGTGCCCGCGGTCATGGAGTGTCGTAGATGCCAAACACCGTCGTCCCATTCGCTGAAGCAGTCTCCGCGCCCTCGTTGATTCCCGACCAGGTCGAGCGTCTCAGCGATGACGAATGTCTCACGCGGTTGGCCGACATGATGACGCGCGGTGATTCCGAACATATTGACGAGATCGCGCAGTTGCTCGGGCGACTGGCCGTGGTGATCGAGTAGCCGGCGGTCGGCTCACTCACAGGCGGCGTCCCAGCGGCTCCGTTGAAACCCGCATGTTGCCTTTTCCAGGGCCTTGTACCAAAAGATTGCGCAGATCGTCCGCGGTCCATCCGCTTTGCTTGCAGGTCTGCTCATGTCTTCATTCGCGACGGCGCGCCAGAAAATGGTCGATGGTCAGGTCCGGACCAACGACGTCACCGATCACCGCGTGCTGGATGCGTTGTTGACCGTGCCGCGGGAAGCCTACGTTCCCGCAGATCGGCAGGCGCTGGCCTATCTCGACTTGGATCTCGACGTCTCCGAATCCGCCTCGGCCAAGCGGTATCTGATCAAGCCGATGCTGACCGGAAAGCTGCTGCAGGCTGCCGAGATCAAGCCAACCGACAGCGTGCTCGTGGTTGGATGTGCGACGGGCTATCTCGCCGCGCTGGCCGCCCGACTCGCGGGCAGCGTGACGGCGACTGAGGTCGACTCTGCGGTCGAAGGGCGCGCCAAGCTGCTGCTTGCCGCCGTCGATGGCTGCCCGGTCACGATTCGGGTCGCGCCGGCCGCGCAGGGTGATCCGGCGGACGGCCGCTTCGACGTGATTCTCCTCAATGGAGCGACCGAGGTCGCTGTGGACGGTCTTTGCCGTCAATTGAAGGAGGGCGGCCGCCTGGTCGGCGTCTTCGCCACCGCGCGTCCCGCCCGCGCCATGATCTTTACGCGATCGCATGGTGATATCGGCAGCAGGGTTCTGTTCGATGCTGCGGCGCCGGTCATTTCCGGTCTCGAACGGGTCCCCGAGTTCGTTTTTTAAGTCGTCCGACGAGGTCCTTTGCGACCCCCTGAACTGCCGGGCCGCCCGTCACGCAGCACGGCTTGGTGCGTCGTCTTCGCGGCTTCGGACGGGCAAAATTCTGTTTTAAATCAGAAGTGTGGCCCGGATGCTGCACGTTGACAGTTTTCCGCACGCGTTCCAGGCTTGGGTGGTTCCGTTGCGCTTGCATGGGGAATAAGGTGCGAGGTGCGCGGGAGTCTCTTCAACAGTTACGGCCCGGCTCTGGCGTTCGAGCCGGTAACAAATGAATGGAACAGGGATGTTTGGGGTGAAGCTCGTCACTGCAGCGGCGGCTGCGGTCCTCGTGATGGCTTGTGCGGGCCCGGCGCCAGCGCTGGCCGACACGATCGAGGCTGCGCTGGTGCGCGCCTATCAGAACAATCCTCAGCTCAATGCCCAGCGCGCCTTTGTTCGCGCGACCGACGAAGGTGTCCCCCAGGCGCTCTCGGGGTATCGGCCGAAAGTAAATCTGTCGGCGACGGGCGGGGTGTCGTACACGGATCTGCAGGCTGCTCCCGGTGCCCCCGCTGCCAACGGCCTGCAGCGGCCGCGCAGTGTCGGTTTGACGGTGAACCAGACTCTCTACAACGGTCAGCAGACGGCCAATGGTGTCCGGAAGGCTGAAGCAAGTGTCTCTGGTGAGCGGGAAGGTCTGCGCGTTCTGGAGCAGAACGTGCTGTTGTCGGCGGCCACCATCTACATGGACTACCTGCGCGATGCGGCGATCGTCGAGGTTCAGCGCAGCAATACACGGGTGCTGGAGCAGACGCTCAAACAGACGCGCGACCGCTTCAATGTCGGCGAAGTCACACGCACGGACGTGGCGCAGTCCGAGGCGCAGCTCGCGGCAGGCCGCACGCAGCAGCTCACGGCCGAATCGAATCTGACTGCGACGCGGTCGAATTTCCGACGCATCATCGGCAGCGAGCCGGTGAATCTCATGCCGGGCTCGCCTGTTGATCGCTACTTGCCGCCTACGCTTCAGCAAGCGATCGAGACGGCCCTGACCCAAAGCCCGAGCGTGACGTCCGCGATGTACGGCATCGACGTTCAGTTCCTGCAGCTGAAAATCAACGAAGGTGCTTTGCTGCCGACCGTCACGCTCCAGGCCTCGGCGACCGAATCGTACGAAACGTCGGTTCAATCCTACAAGGCGTTCAATGCCGGTGCGACGGCAACACTCAACGTGCCGATCTTTCAGGGTGGCGGCGAATATGCATTGATCCGGCAGTCGAAGGAGACGCTGGCTCAACGGCGTCTTACCCTTGAGCAGACGCGCGATCAGGCTCGCTCCGACGTGGTATCTGCCTGGGGCAAGCTGCTTGCGGGCAAGGCACAGGTGCAGTCGGCACAGGCCCAGGTCTCAGCCTCCGAGATCGCCCTCAATGGTGTCCGCGAAGAGGCCAAGGCCGGGCAGCGCACCACCCTCGACGTGCTCAACGCTCAGCAGGCGCTGGTCAACGCGCGGAATTCGCTGGTGAACGCCCAGCATGACCGCGTGGTGGCATCCTATACGGTGCTTCAGACCGTGGGGCGGCTGTCACCGCAGGTGCTGAACCTGCCGACCACCACCTACGATCCCAGCGTGCACTACCAGCAGGTCCGGGATAACTGGGCAGGTGTACGGACGCCGGATGGTCGTTAGTACATTCTTAATATCGACCCTGATCCCTCGGTCCTTGGCCGGGGGATTTTTTTGTGGCACATGCTGTGGTTGTGACGAATGGGCGACGCTTGACGGGCGACCTCCGTGCTCCACCGGGTTCGCGGCCAGCGTTGCTTGCATTCATTTGTTGCCATGACATAGCCTCAAAATGGCCGCCGAACGATTCGGACTGCGTCGGAAGTTCTTCCAAGAATAGACTCCGACATGGGCAGTATCGTTCTGTTGTTTTGCATCGATCAGGCCTTGTCCGGAGACAAGTTGGCATGTCCGTTGAGAAGTCCAAGCCACTTGGGGCCGGCGCCCGGGACTTTTGCGCTGAGCCGGTTCGTACGGCAGCGTTGCTGATTTGGAGTCGGAAATGACGCAGCCTGCGAAGGTCCAAGAACCCTCCATGGAGGAGATTCTGGCGTCGATCCGGCGTATCATTGCCGACGACGAGGGTAAGCCGCCGGCGGCGGACAAGGCCGCCGCGCCGGAGCCGGTCAAGGCCGAGAAGCCGGCGGCCCCGGCTGCGAAGCCGGTAATGAACGACATCCCACCTTCGAAGATCGCTGCTGCGGCTCCCGCCAAGCCCGCACCTCCGCCTCCCGCACCGCCGGCGGCGTCCGCAAGCAACAACCAGGATGACATTGACGCATTGCTGGCGGGTTTGGATGAAACGACTCCGGTCGCAGAGGTTCGGCCGGCAGAACCCGAGCCCGAACCTGAAGTACTCGAGTTGACCGACGACATGGCAGTGGCCCCACCGACTCCCGCTCCAGCGCCAGCCCCCGCCGCGGCATCCTTCCGAAAGGTGGATCCGCGGGACGATATCGAGTTCATCGAGGCCGGGCGGCTCAATCAGAAGGCTGCCAGCTTCGAGTCCGCGTTCGAGCAAGTCACACCGAAGCAGCCGATCCTGGCCCCATCGACGGTGAACGCCGTCGAATCGGCGTTCAACGCGCTGGCCAATACGGTGCTGAGCAACAACGCCCGGACGCTCGAGGACCTCGTCAAGGAGATGCTGCGTCCGATGCTGAAATCGTGGCTGGATGACAATCTTCCGGCCCTGGTGGAGCGCATCGTCAAGGCCGAGATCGAGCGCGTCTCGCGCGGCCGCTGACGCCAGGACGGCACGATCTCGTGTTCCGTTCTGGAGTGAGCCGCGGCGGGCGGTAGACGCTATCCGTCAATGTTCGCCGCTGCTGTTGACTTGGCGCGCCGCGGCGGCTTTCTAGCCCTGTCAAGCTGATCCCTGCCGGACGGATCGAGAGGGCTCTTCCAGGAGCGCGGTCCGCGGTCGGACATCAGTCCGAAAACAGCCCAAGCACCAACAGCTTGCGCGAGCTTTTTCAGGTCATGTCACAAAAGGCCCGGACGAGTTCTGCGACATCCCGAATTGGACAGCCGGCCCCGCGCCGCTGGAAATGCCATGATCGATAAGAATTATCAGCCCACCGATCTCGAAGGTCGCATGTCCCTGGTCTGGGAGGATGCCCGCGCGTTCTCCGCCGGTCGCCCCGATCGGCGCAATGCGGATCCCTTCACCATCGTGATCCCGCCGCCGAACGTGACCGGCTCGCTGCACATGGGGCACGCGCTCAACAACACGCTGCAGGACATCCTGTGCCGGTTCGAGCGCATGCGGGGCCGCGACGTGCTGTGGCAGCCGGGCACCGACCATGCCGGCATCGCCACCCAGATGGTGGTCGAGCGTCAGCTGATGGAGCGCCAGCAGCCCGGCCGCCGCGAGATGGGCCGCGAAAAGTTCCTCGCGCGCGTCTGGCAGTGGAAGGACGAGAGCGGCGGCACCATCATCAACCAGCTCAAACGCCTCGGCGCTTCCTGCGACTGGGGTCGCGAGCGGTTCACCATGGACGAGGGTCTGTCCAAGGCCGTCGTGAAGGTGTTCGTCGAGTTGCACCGTGCGGGCCTGATCTACAAGGACAAGCGGCTGGTCAACTGGGACCCGAAGCTGCTGACCGCGATCTCCGATCTCGAAGTCCAGCAGATCGAGGTCAAGGGCAACCTCTGGTACCTGCGCTATCCGATCGAGGGGACGACGTTCAGCCCCGAGGATCCCACGAGTTTCATCGTTGTCGCGACCACGCGTCCCGAGACCATGCTTGGCGACAGCGCGGTCGCGGTGCATCCGGACGACGAGCGCTATCAGCACCTCGTCGGCAAGCGCGTGATCCTGCCGCTGGTCGGGCGTGAGATCCCGATCGTTGCCGACACCTATTCCGATCCGGAGAAGGGCACCGGCGCGGTCAAGATCACGCCGGCGCACGACTTCAACGACTTCGAGGTCGGCCGCCGCCATGGCCTGCCGCAGATCAGCATTCTCGACCGCGAGGGCTGCATCGCGCTGGTCGACAACGAGGACTATCTGCGCGGCCTTCCCGAGGGCTCCGAGGAGTTTGCCAGGGAGTTCCACGGCATCGAGCGCTTTGCTGCGCGCAAGAAGATCCTGGAGCGGCTGGAGTCCTTCGGCTTCCTCGAGCGCGTCGAGCCGAATACGCACATGGTGCCGCATGGCGACCGCTCCGGTGTCGTGATCGAGCCATATCTGACCGACCAGTGGTATGTCGACGCCAAGACCCTGGCGCAGCCGGCGATCGCAGCCGTCAGGTCGGGCGCGACGACGTTCGTGCCGCGCAACTGGGAGAAGACCTATTTCGACTGGATGGAGAACATCCAGCCCTGGTGCATCTCCCGCCAGCTGTGGTGGGGTCACCAGATTCCCGCGTGGTACGGCCCTGACGGTAAGGTGTTCGTCGCCGAGACCGAGGAGGAGGCCGTCGGCCACGCGATCGGCTACTACGTCGAGCAGGAGGTCATCACGGCCGAGCAGGGCCGCGAGATGGCGCTCGACCGCAACAAGCGCGAAGGCTTCATCACGCGTGACGAGGACGTGCTCGACACCTGGTTCTCCTCGGCGCTGTGGCCGTTCTCGACGCTCGGCTGGCCGGACGCCACGCCCGAGGTGAAGCGCTACTATCCGACCAACGTGCTGGTCACCGGCTTCGACATCATCTTCTTCTGGGTCGCCCGAATGATGATGATGGGCCTTCACTTCATGAAGGAAGTGCCGTTCTCGACGGTCTACATCCATGCGCTCGTCCGCGACGAGAAGGGCGCCAAGATGTCGAAGTCGAAAGGCAACGTCATCGATCCGCTCGCGCTGATCGACGAGCACGGCGCCGACGCGCTGCGCTTCACGCTCGCCGCGATGGCGGCGCAGGGCCGCGACATCAAGCTGTCGACCCAGCGCGTCGACGGCTACCGCAAGTTCGCCAACAAGCTCTGGAACGCCAGCCGCTTCGCCGAGATGAACGGTTGCGCCGTGCCGGACGGCTTCGATCCGGGCTCCGCCAAGGAGACGCTGAACCGCTGGATCGCCCATGAGGCTGCCGCCGCCACGCGCGAGGTCACCGAGGCGCTGGAGGCGTATCGCTTCAACGACGCGGCTAATGCGATCTACCGCTTCGTCTGGGACGTCTATTGCGACTGGTATGTCGAGCTCTCCAAGCCGACCCTGCTCGGCGAGGACGGCCCCGCCAAGGCCGAGACCCGCGCGATGGTGGCCTGGGCGCGCGACGAGATCCTCAAGCTCCTGCATCCCTTCATGCCTTTCATCACCGAGGCCCTGTGGGAGTCGACCGCCAAGCGCGACAGTCTGCTGACCCTGTCACCCTGGCCGCACCGCACCGACAGGCCGACGGTCGCCGAGATCGCCGCGCTGTCGGCCGCCAGCTTCGGCGACCCCCTGGTGCCGCCGCTGCTGGTCTCGTTCGACGCCGCCAGCTTCAAGGACGAGGCGGCCGAGGCCGAGATCGGCTGGGTGGTCGATCTCGTCACGTCCATCCGCTCGGTCCGCGCCGAGATGAACATCCCGCCGGCGACTCTGATGCCGCTCGCGCTCGTCGGTGCCTCCGCCGAGACGAGGGATCGCGCACCGCGCTGGAGCGAGGTCATCAAGCGCCTTGCGCGTCTCTCCGACATCTCCTTCGCCGATACGGCGCCCGAAGGCTCCGCCCAGCTCGTCGTGCGCGGCGAGGTCGCCGCGCTGCCGCTCAAGGGCGTCGTCGATCTCGCCGCCGAGCGCACCCGCCTTGGAAAGGAAATCGCCAAGGCCGAGGCCGATATCGAGCGCGTCGACAAGAAGCTCGGCAACGAGAAGTTCGTCGCCAACGCGCCCGAGGAACTGGTCGAGGAGGAGAAGGAAAAGCGCGAGGCGGCATTGGCGCGCAAGGCCAAGTTCCAAGAGGCGTTGTCGCGGCTGCAGGGCGCGTGACGTCGTTCTCCCTCCTCCGTCATTCCGGGGCGATGCGAAGCATCGAACCTGGAATCTCGAGATTCCGGGTCTGGTCCTTCGGACCTTCCCGGAATGACGGCCGGCGGCTTAGCGCGGAAACCGCTTGCTCACGAACCTAGAGCCCTTGAGCCCGAAGCGCCACGGCAGCTCGACCGCCTTGGTGATGCCGATGCGGACGCCGGTGACGATCTCTACATCCTCAGGTCGGGCGAACAGCTCGATCGGTAGAGCATCCAGCGCCAGGCCATTATGGGCGATCGTGATCCCCATCGCCTCGGTCAGCTTGCCCGGCCCCGAGCATAGTGCCTTGACATCCTCCAGCCCGCGCCGCCGCCGCATCTCGTCGATCCCGAAGGTCGGCTCGATCGCCCGGATCAGGACCGCGCTCGCCGAGCCCTCCACCTCGCAGACGAAGTTCATGCACCAGTGAATGCCGTAGGAGCGGTAGACGTAGGCGAAACCGGGCGGGCCGAACATCACCTGGTTGCGCGGCGTCGGGCCCCGGAACGAATGCGCCGCCGGGTCGGTGTGGTGATAGGCCTCGACCTCGACGATGGTCCCGCCGACGCCGTCGACCAGAAAGGTCGCCCCGATCAGCTCCGGCGCCACCGCGAGCACCTCGCGGGCGAAGAACGCCCGCGTCAGCCGCTTGGCCGCAGCATTGCGCCGGGGCCGTGAAACCCCGGGGGCTTTTGCCGGTTTTTGCGCCATTCTCAAGGAAATCCGCCGTGCTGAGCGCTGTTCCGCGCTGCCCATATCTGCCATGCCCTGGTATCCTCGGCCAGCCGGTTGCGGCGCGCCGCGGCACGGAATAGCTAGGGCGCAACAGAGGTTTGTGCGAATCCCATGGTCACCATCGTCGACATCAACGCGAACACGCCGCTGCGCCCCCGCCACCCCGAGAAGGCGAACCGGCCGGACTCGATCTCGCCGGCGAAGCCTGCCTGGATCCGCGTCAAGGCGCCGACCACCCGCGGCTACGCCGATACCCGCAACATCGTGCGCGAGAACGGCCTCGTCACCGTATGCGAGGAGGCCGGCTGCCCGAATATCGGCGAGTGCTGGGACAAGAAGCACGCCACCTTCATGATCATGGGCGACACCTGCACGCGGGCCTGCGCCTTCTGCAACGTCAAGACCGGCCTGCCCGAGGCGCTCGACGCCGGCGAGCCGGAGCACGTCGCGGAGGCGACCTTCAAGCTCGGCCTCGCCCATGTCGTCGTCACCTCGGTCGACCGCGACGATCTCGCCGACGGCGGAGCCGGCCATATCGCCGCGACCATCCGCGCCATCCGCGCGAAATGTCCGACCACCACGATCGAGGTGCTGACGCCCGACTTCCTGCGCAAGGACGGCGCGCTGGAGCAGGTCGTCGCCGCCAAGCCCGACGTCTTCAACCACAATCTCGAGACCGTGCCATCGCGCTACCTCTCGGTTCGGCCCGGCGCGCGCTACTTCCACTCGATCCGGCTGCTGCAGCGGGTCAAGGAGATCGACCCCACCATCTTCACCAAGTCCGGCATCATGGTTGGCCTCGGCGAGGAGCGCCACGAGGTGCTGCAGGTGATGGACGACCTCCGCTCGGCCGAGGTCGATTTCCTCACCATCGGGCAGTATCTGCAGCCGACGAGGAAGCACCACGCCGTGATGCGCTTCGTCACGCCGGAGGAGTTCTCCGGCTATGAGACCGTCGCCTACACCAAGGGTTTCCTGATGGTGTCGGCGAGCCCGCTCACGCGCTCCTCGCACCACGCCGGCGAGGATTTCGCCAAGCTGAAGGCCGCGCGCGAAGCCATGGCGCGCTGATCGAGACGAGATGCCGAGATTTTCCAACAAGCGGCGCGTGCCGCACACGGCCGAGCAGATGTTCGACCTCGTCGCCGATGTCGAGCGCTATCCGGAGTTCGTGCCGCTGTGCGAGAAGCTGGTGGTGCGCCAGCACAGCCAGAAGCCTGACGGTATCGAGGTCGTCGTCGCCGACATGACGGTGTCGTTCAAGCTCGTGAAGGAGACCTTCACCAGCCGGGTTACGCTGGATCGGGCCAAGCGCAACATCCTGGTCGAGTATGTCAGCGGGCCGTTCTCCAGCCTGGAAAACCGCTGGAGCTTCGAGCCGCGCGAGCAGGGCGCCTGCGAGGTGACGTTCTTCATCGCCTATGAGTTCAAGAGCCGTATGCTGGCGATGCTGATGGGCTCGATGTTCGACACCATCTTCGCGCGCATGTCGGCGGCGTTCGAAAAGCGCGCCGATGCGATCTACGGCCGCAAGCCAGCGGTGTCGTCGACGTAAGTCTTTCTCCATGTCTTCCAGTGGTAGACGATAGAGGGCGCCTCACCCTCCGTCGTCATCCCCGCGAAAGCGGGGATCCATAACCACAGGACTGCTTGTGGCGGCAGGCAGGTAACTCCGAGCTCGTCTCACCACATCTGCTGCGGCGTATGGATCCCGGGTCGGCGCCTCCGCGGCGCGTTGCGCCGCTGCGGCTTGCCCGGGATGACAGCGGAGGGTGAGGCTGGCGGCCTGCCAACTCACAGCAAGTTGCACCCACGAAGCCGTGGCCAGCGCAACTTGGCTTCAAAATCCTATCCACGCTTCAAACAGCTGCTCCGCGACATCGCCGCGGAGCCGTTCTGATCGCGGACACGTCGAGCCGCGACCGAAACCTACGCCGCCTGCACGGCGGTCAAAAAGTCCTTCACCTTGCCGCGCAGCTCGTCGGCGTGCTTGGCGAGCTGGCCGGCTGCACCCAGCATCTGCCGCGCTGCGCCGCCGGCCGATTCCACCGTCTGGCTGACCGAGCCGATGTTGGTGGCGACCTCGCGGGTGCCGCTGGCGGCCTGGCTGACCGAGCGGGCGATCTCCTGCGTCGCGTGGCCCTGCTGGTCGACCGCGGTCGCAATGGTCTTGGCGATCTCGCTGATCTGGCCGATGGTGCCGCCGATGCCCTGGATCGCGGCCACGGTGTCGCTGGTGGCGCGCTGCATCGCGCTGATGTGGGCTGATATCTCGTCGGTCGCCTTGGCGGTCTGGCTCGACAGGCTCTTCACCTCCGAGGCCACGACGGCGAAGCCGCGGCCGGCATCGCCGGCGCGTGCCGCCTCGATGGTCGCGTTCAGCGCCAGCAGGTTGGTCTGGCTCGCGATCGCGTTGATCATGTCGGTGACCGCGCCGATCTTGGCCGCCGCGTCCGCCAGGCTGTTGACGAGGTCGTTGGTGCGTGAGGACGCCTCGACCGCCTCGGCGGCGATGGTCGAGGAGGTCGCGACCTGGCGGTTGATCTCGCTGACCGAGGTCGACAGCTCCTCGGTGGCGCCGGCCACCGACTGCACGTTGGACGAGGCGGAGTTCGACGCCGACGCCACCAGCGCCACGCGTTGCGCGGCCTGATCCGCGGTCGTCGTCAGCGAGGCCGCCGTGGTCTCGACCTCGCGCGAGGCGCCGGAGATCGCATTGGCGATGGCGCCGACCGAGGTCTCGAAATCCTTGGCGATCCGGTCGAGCGCGCGCTTCTTCTCCTCGCGTGCGGCGACGAGGTCGGAGAGATCGCGGCGGAAGCTCATGACGTAGGTCTGGCCCTCGACCTGGGTCGGCACCAGCGTGATCTGGACCAGCGCCGGGCTGCCGTCGGCGCGCTTGGTGGTCCACTCGAACGTCGCGTGGCCCTCGCGCCTGGCCTTGGCATCCATCTCGCGCACCACGTCGGCGGAGCGCTTGCCATCGGGCTGGAACTCCGGCGCCATGGTCGCCGGCGAACGCGACAGCAGGTCCTGCTTGCTGCGGAAGCCGCCGAAGCGGACCGCGGTCTCGTTGCAGGCGATGATCTTGCCTTCGGACATCACCAGGATGGCGTCGCGATGACGTTCGAACAGCTCCGTCATCAGGAGGTTATGCGTGCGATCAGCCGACTTGCCGGAGAAGAAAGCCATGGGGTCCCGAATCCACTGTCAGAGAAGAATGCGCGAGACGTAGCAGGACAAAATTAACCAAAACCTTTAGGCCAGGGCGGCGCGTACGATAATCGTGGGCGATCTGGATGATGGGGGACGCATCGAGCGGACAGGCAGCCGCATCCTCCGCGGCGCCATCACGCCCGGGCTGTGCATCTCGATCGGCCCTCTCAGATCACGAGGGCGCAGGGAATGCCGGGAGCTCGCCGCCCCCATGGCCCGCCTGCGGAGAAAAATGCAGGCGGCAGGTACCACAGGTGCAGCCGAGACATCCCGGCATTCCCCGCGCGACGGTCTTCACGCTTATACGCAGTCTCCCCGGGGACCGGCTGTCTTGCCCCCGTGACCGGCGGATCATCACCGGCGTGACACCAGCTTCGGGGCGTCAGGACGCTGCGACTTCACGTCCGCCAAGAGCCGTTCGTCCGCACGTCCAAGACGCGCTGCGGCCCCTCGGCGGCCATCGCCTTCCCACCTCGCGTGTCGTGACGATCGCGATACGCCCCTCGTGTCGAGGCGGGATGAGGGGAGAGAAACATGAATTCTGAAAAATAGAAACGACAATATTTTCGTCGGTAGGACTGGACAGTGAGTCGGACATTGAACGGATTGAGGAAATCAGTGTCTTGGCGCACGCCCTCGCGATGCGCTTCGATCGCAGCAAGGCACCGGAAACGGGCTCTCCGCTATTCCGCACGCCAGCTGATTTGCCCGACGGGTCGGCTAGGATGATGCTCGACCTGGTGCCCAATGATTGGAACAACGTCGATAATGACCAACGACGAACCATCGGTCTGACCCTGCGTCAGCCAGAGAAGAAAGCATGCAATGTCACTCTCTCATCTCTACGACGAAGCGCTCGTCTATGCGACAAGGCTGCACCGGACCCAATTGAGAAAGGGCAGCAACGTACCCTACATCGCGCATCTGCTGAGCGTCTCCAGCCGCGTGCTGTCGGCGGGCGGCAGCGAGGTGCAGGCCATCGCGGGCCTGTTGCATGACGCCGCCGAGGACCAGGGCGGGCAGGCCACGCTGGATGAGATCCGCCGGCGTTTTGGCGATGGCGTCGCCGGGATCGTCGCGGACTGCACGGATTCCTGGGTCGATCCGAAGCCCGAATGGCGCCCGCGGAAGGAAGCCTATCTCGCCCGGCTGCCGCTCAAGCCGGTGTCATCGCTGCTGGTCTCGCTCGCCGACAAGGTTGACAACGCGGAAGCGATCGCGAGCGACCTTGATGAGGTCGGCGACGTCGTGTGGCAACGCTTCACCGGTGGAAGGGATGGCACGATCTGGTATTACCGCACGCTGAGCCGGATTTTCGATGAGGCTCTGCCTGGACCGTTGGCGCGGCAACTTGCGCGGACCGTCGGTGCTTTTCCGTCCTGAGCAAATTTGGGGAGGCCGCTCGGCCTCGCATCCATTCGATGGATGACAACCTCAGATGGATCGGCTATAGAGCCGGCCATGATCACCGCCGCCACCCATCGTTTTGGTCGCATCACGCACCGTAGCTCGCTGGCGGCGGGAGGATCGCGCTCAATCTGACGATTTGCAGCATTTGATCCGAACAGCCGCCAGGGACCTGGCGGCTTTTTTGTTGCCGGCAGGTTCTTCATTTGAAGGGGAGCCCGCCATGCCGAGCACGACCGACGATCCGAGGGTCATCGCCATCGAGGAGCGTATGCTCCGCGGCGCCTCGCGATCGCCGGGGCTCTGCGCGCTCGGTCGTGATCCCTTGTCGCGCCATCCCATCTCGCCCAGGCCGGGCGCCAAGATCTACTACTTGGCGCCACCGGCTCCCCATCAAAGCTTCGCCGACCTCAAGCCCGCGTCATTGTTGCGGCTCTGGTGGGAGCGCTGGCGCGAGCGCCGCCGCTTTGCCCGGGAGTTGCCGCGGATCGCCGACGAGGTGCTGCAGGACTACGGCCTGACACGCGACGAGGCGCGGCGGCTGTGCCGGCGCCCGTTCTGGCGCGCTTGAGAGCGACGCGGCGGAACGCAGGTTCTGCCACGGATCCTACTTGCCCAGCTTCTCGGAGATGAACCTGACGACCTGGGCGTCAAACTCTCGGTGAAACGCCGCGCGGTCGAAATCCGCAGGCGTATCAGCACAGATGCGCGGGACGGCGGCCGCGAGCTCCGCGGAGCACGGCGCGAGGAAAGCAAAATGCGCGGCGGACACGGTGTGGACCTCGGGCGTGCCGGGAAGGCTCGCGGTTACGCGGGCGGTCCCTTCCGGATCGACCCCGTTGCCGCCGAGCTCCGAGCGCCAGACCTGGAGGGGAATCTTGATGCTCGCGAGATTTGCTCGCGTGAATCCGACCGTGTGGGCGGCGTCGGCCAGCACGGCCGCCTTGATCCTCTCGTCGTGCGGCCAACTTCTGGGAAACTCGCCATTGCGGACCTGCTCGCAGAACGGGTTCTGTTGCGTGCAGTAGTGCGCCACCCTTTGAAAGTCCGGGTCGACGCCGGCGAGAACGGTTCCGGTGTAGCCACCGCGCGAAAAGCCGAAGAAGCCGATCCGGTCCGGATCAATCGCGGCTCTGCTTGTCCAATCGTTCAACATGAAATCGATCAGATGCATGATGTCCTGCGGCCGTGAGAGCCAGACCGACAGGCTGTCGCGCTGCGCCAGGTCACCGACACTGTCGCCGGGATGGTTGATCGCCGCGACGATGAATCCCGCGTCCGCCAGCGCCTCCGCAACATCGTGGTTTCCACCGATCCAGCCGCCGCGACCGTGGGACATGACGACCAATGGCAGCTTCGTGCCGTTGATTGGACAATTCTTTACCCCGGGCAGTGTCTCCAGCCCTGGGATCGCGAGGCTTCCAACCGGGACGCTACCGGCGTCTGCGGCGCAAGGCGTCCAGATGATGCCGTGGAATCCGTGATCGACCTCCAAGAGCTGCAAGCCAGCGGCTTGGGCGGAGGAGGTCAGGAGCAGGAGGACGAACGAGAGGGCAGCGAATGTGCGGTCTAGCAATATGATCTCCTCCTGACATGTAGCTCGGCGCGCTCTCGCGAGGGGTGCGTCGATCAAGTTCGCGGTGCGCGATGGTCTAGCGAGCTTGTCATGCTGTCAGGAGCGCTTCGCGTCCGTCGTCGCGATGTCCTTGACGGTTCAACGCCAGCCCAAGCTTGATTCATGACAACATTGTTAAATCACGCTTTCGAGATCGTGCGGCAACTCTCCGTTTATCATCATTGCGAGGCGCACTTTCGATGCTCAATTGATCGTGCCTTCAGCGTAACCGATCAGGAGGAATTCAAAATCGGCACATTGCAGAGATAGCAACTGCGATTCGTCATCGACCACCTCGAAGCGTATTCTCTCCTGCTGCCAATGACCGATGTCCCTGACGTCCAGACGGAAACCGTCCATGCGGTCCAGGTGTCCGATCCTGACCTCGACCGCGCCGATGAAGCGCAATTCCAGCCGCGGTTCGGTTCGCGATCGATCCGTCAGGAGCACCAGCTCGACGATGCAGGTCGGTAAAACTGGATCGCGTCGCTGCGCCCGCGATGACGATGCGGCGAGAGCCGCGCGCGTCACTTCCAACTACGTCCGGGGCCGCCTCGGCCGCTTGACCGGATGCAGCCGCGGCGTGCGGGCCACGCGCGGACGTAGTCGCGTCGCCGCCGCGCGTTTCGGCTTGGCAGCGACCTGTGGCCGCGCCAGCTCCATCAGCAGGCGCAGGGCTTCCAGCACCGAGCGCGTGCGCACGGTGCTGCGGCCGATGGCGCCGAAGCGGTGTTCGCGGTGGGTGATGCGGCCGTCGCGGGCGGCGACGGCGAAATGGACCAGGCCGACCGGCTTGCCGGGGGTGGCGCCGCCGGGGCCGGCGATGCCGGTGATGGCGACGGCGAGGTCGACGTCGGCGCGCTCCAGGGCGCCGACGGCCATCTGGATCGCGGTCTCCTTGGAGACGGCGCCGAAGGTCTGCAGCGTCGAAGCCTCGACGCCGAGCATGGCGCGCTTGGCCTCGTTCGAATAGGTGACGAAGCCGCGGTCGATGACGTCGGAGGAGCCGGGGATGTCGGTCAGGGCCGCGGCGACCAGGCCGCCGGTGCAGGACTCGGCGGTCGCGATCATCAGCTTGCGCGACCGGCAGAGGTCGAGCAGCGAGCGGGCCAGCGCGCTGGTAGAGCCGATTTGACGTTCGCTGGCCATGGCTGCGTTGTCCTCATCCGACCGTCAGATCGAAAGCTCCATGAGCGGTGACAGGGTGGTGCGCCTCTAGGCGCTCCACGGAAGACGGATCGTTGCGCTCGCCGTCGCTGCGATGCCTTCCTCGCGGCCGGTGAAGCCGAGCCGCTCGCTGGTGGTGGCCTTGACCGCGATGCGCGAGATGTCGACGCCGGTGATCTCGGCGATGCGGGCGCGCATCTGGTCGCGCAGCGGGCCGATCTTCGGGCGCTCGCAGATCATCGTGACCTCGAGATTGGCGACGCGGCCGCCGCGCGCGGTCACGCGCTCGATGGCGTATTTCAAGAACTGGTCGGATGCGGCGCCTTTCCACTTCATGTCGGAGGGCGGGAAGTGCGAGCCGATGTCGCCATCGGCCAGGGCGCCCAAAATTGCATCAACCAGAGCGTGCAGACCGACGTCACCGTCGGAGTGGGCAAGGAACCCCTTGCTATGCGGCACACGCAGGCCGCACAGCCAGACATGGTCGCCTTCGCCGAAGGCGTGGACGTCGTAGCCGGTGCCGGTCCGGATGTCGCCGAGCTGCGCGGCAAGGCGCGCTTCCTCGCGCACGAAATCTTCCGGTGTGGTGAGCTTCATGTTGGCAACATCGCCCTCAAAGGTCGCGACGGTCAATCCCGCCCATTCGGCGATCGCCGCATCATCTGTGAACTCGGTGAGGCCGTCGCGCGCGGCGCGGCGGTGTGCCTCCAGGATCGTGTCGAACTTGAAGGTCTGCGGCGTCTGGGCGATGCGCAGCTTCGCGCGCTCCGGTGTCGCGGTGATGTCGCCGCCCGTGCCGACTTCCTTGATGGTGTCGGTGACCGGCACCACGGGAATCGCCGCGCCGGTCTTGCCGGCCGCTCGAATCGCGCGCGAGATCACGGCGGGCGTGACGAACGGACGCGCGGCATCGTGGATCAGCACGATGTCGGGCTTGTGCGGCGCCAGCGCTTCCAGGCCCGCGAGCACCGAGGCCTGTCGCGTCGCACCGCCATGCGCTGGGGCCTCGTGGCGCAGGCCGAAGACGGCTGCGTTGAAGATGTCGATGTCGTCGGGGTTCACCACCGGCTGGACCACCGCCACCTCGGGGTGATCGGCGAAGGCGGCGAGCGCGCGATGGATGACCGTGCGGCCGCCGATCATGCGATATTGCTTCGGACCGCCGGCGCCGGCGCGCAGGCCACGTCCGGCCGCGACGAGAATGGCTGCAGTCCGCTGAGAAGTCGTCATGGGAACAGGGTATCGATGCTGATGAGGATGATGGGGTTCGCGGCTTCTTACATCTGCAGAAGATGTTAAGCGAGCAGGATCACACGTCGCATGAACGGCACCTGCGATCGCGACACAAGCGCCGGGATCCGCTGGCGCGTTGAGGGGGGCGCTCGCACCTGCCGCCTGCGAGCACCTTGCCGAGCCATGCAAAAATCCGGCGGCTCACGGGTTTACCATGACTGCCGAACAAGCATATTTTGCTGCACTGCACTTGAAATGCCGATCGTCTTGGCTAAAGTGTAGGCATGACGCTTGACTGCACAAGATTTGTGCTTGAGAGTGCAGCGCAGACGCGATGATGCGTCCAAAGAGCTTTAAGAGTCGTTCGTGACCGGTCCGGCCAATACACAAGCCAAAGCCTTGAAGATAGGCGACGTTTCGCTCGCCAACCGGGCCATTCTCGCGCCGATGTCGGGGATCACCGACGCGCCGTTCCGCCGACTCGCGGCCGAGCTCGGCGCCGGGCTGGTGGTGTCCGAGATGACTGCGAGCGACGATCTCGTGCGCGGGCGGTGGATATCCCGGTTGCGCTGCGAGGCGAGCGGCGTCGGGCCGCATGTGGTGCAGCTCGCCGGCTGCGAGGCGCATTGGATGGCCGAGGGCGCGAAGGTCGCCGAGGATGGCGGCGCCGAGATCATCGACATCAACATGGGTTGCCCGGCGCGGCACGTGACCGGCGGCCAGTCCGGCTCGGCCCTGATGCGCGATCTCGATCATGCGCTGACCCTGATCGAGGCGACGGTCGAGGCCGTCGATGTGCCCGTGACCCTGAAGATGCGGCTCGGCTGGGACGAGCGCAGCCTGAATGCGCCGGAGCTGGCGCGCCGCGCGCAGGCCGCGGGCGTGCAGTTGATCACCGTGCACGGCCGTACGCGGCAGCAGTTCTACAAGGGCGAAGCCGACTGGAGCGCGGTGCGCGCCGTGAAGGACGCCGTCGATCTGCCGGTCGTCGTCAACGGCGACATCACCAGCTATGAGGACGCGCGCGAGGCGCTCGACGCCTCCGGCGCCGATGCCGTGATGATCGGGCGCGGCGCGCAAGGCCAGCCCTGGCTGCCCGGCCAGATCGGCCGCCGACTCGAGGGCGGTGCGGAAGAGGGCGCGCCGGAGCTGGCGCAGCAGCTCGGTCTTCTCACCGCGCTCTATGACGAGATCTGCCGTCACTATGGCGCGCGTGTCGGCCTGCGCCACGCCCGCAAGCATCTCAGTTGGGGGCTCGACGTCGCCGCCCAGCACGCGCAAGCGCCGGCCGAAAAACTGAAGGCCTGGCGCGACCGTATCCTGACGTCCGAGCAGCCGTCCTTGGTGCATCGGGCGCTGCGTGAGGCCTTCGACGATTTTGCCTGGAGTGCAGCCGCATGAGCTCAGCCGCAGAACAGCGCAAGCGACTTCCATCGGATGGCGACGCCATCCTCAACGCCCTGCCGAATCCGGTCCTCGTCATCGGCCCGGACGGCATGATCATGGACGCCAACATGGCGGCGGAATCGTTCTTCGATTCCTCCACCCAGTTTCTGCAGCGGCAGTCGCTGAAGAAGCTGGTGCCGTTCGGCTCTCCGCTGCTGGCGCTGATCGATCAGGTCCGCACCACCAGCGCGCCGGTCAACGAGTACAAGGTCGATCTGGGCACGCCGCGCACCGGCGCCGATCGGCTCGTCGACCTGCACGTCGCGCCGCTGCCGGAGCGGCCCGGCCATATCGTGGTCATGCTGCAGGAGCGCACCATCGCCGACAAGATGGACCGCCAGCTCACCCATCGCAGCGCCGCGCGCTCGGTGATCGCACTGGCCGCGATGCTCGCGCACGAGATCAAGAACCCGCTGTCGGGCATCCGCGGCGCTGCGCAGCTCCTGGAGCAGCAGGCCTCCTCCGAGGACCGCATGCTGACCCGGCTGATCTGCGACGAGGCCGACCGCATCGTCACTTTGGTCGACCGCATGGAGGTGTTCGGCGACGACCGCCCGGTGGCGCGCGGGCCCGTGAACATCCATTCCGTGCTCGATCACGTGAAGCGGCTGGCGCAGTCGGGCTTTGCCCGCAACATCCGCTTCGTCGAGGACTACGATCCGTCGCTGCCGCCGGTGCTCGCCAACCAGGATCAACTGATCCAGGTGTTCCTGAACCTGGTCAAGAATGCCGCGGAAGCGGTCGTCGATCTCGGCTCGGATGCGGAGATCCAGCTCACCACGGCGTTCCGCCCGGGGGTGCGCCTGTCGGTGCCCGGCAAGAAGTCGCGGGTGTCGCTGCCGCTGGAGTTCTGCGTCAGGGACAACGGCCCCGGCGTGCCTGAAGACCTGATGCCCAATCTGTTCGATCCGTTCGTGACCACCAAGCCGACCGGAAGCGGCCTCGGACTTGCATTGGTCGCGAAGATCGTCGGCGACCATGGCGGGATCATCGAGTGCGAGTCGCAGCCGCGCAAGACGACCTTCCGGGTGCTGATGCCGATGTACAGCGCAACCAAACAACCAGATCAAAGCCCAAATCACAGCCATGGCGATGACGTTTCGGGGACGCCGTTGCATGCCTCACAGGGATCAAATTGAGGACCACCTATGCCTGCAGGTAGCATTCTCGTTGCCGACGACGATACGGCCATCCGCACGGTCCTGAACCAGGCGCTGTCACGCGCCGGCTATGAGGTGCGGCTGACCGGCAATGCCGCGACGCTGTGGCGCTGGGTGAGCCAGGGCGAGGGCGATCTCGTCATCACCGACGTGGTGATGCCGGACGAGAACGCGTTCGACCTGCTGCCGCGGATCAAGAAGATGCGGCCGAACCTGCCGGTCATCGTCATGAGCGCGCAGAACACCTTCATGACCGCCATCAAGGCGTCGGAGCGCGGCGCCTATGAGTATCTGCCGAAGCCGTTCGACCTGAAGGAGCTGATCGCGATCGTCGGCCGTGCCTTGGCCGAGCCGAAGGAGCGTGCGGCGAGCCAGCCCGACGACGGCGAGTTCGAATCGATCCCGCTGGTCGGCCGCTCGCCGGCGATGCAGGACATCTACCGCGTGCTGGCGCGGCTGATGCAGACCGATCTCACGGTGATGATCTCGGGCGAGAGCGGCACCGGCAAGGAGCTGGTGGCGCGCGCGCTGCACGATTACGGCAAGCGCCGCAACGGGCCGTTCGTCGCGGTCAACATGGCGGCGATCCCGCGCGACCTGATCGAGTCGGAATTGTTCGGGCACGAGCGCGGCGCCTTCACCGGTGCCAACACCCGCGCCTCCGGCCGCTTCGAGCAGGCCGAGGGCGGCACCTTGTTCCTGGACGAGATCGGCGACATGCCGATGGAGGCGCAGACGCGGCTTTTGCGCGTGCTGCAGCAGGGCGAGTACACCACCGTCGGCGGCCGCACCCCGATCAAGACCGACGTGCGCATCGTCGCCGCCTCCAACAAGGACCTGCGCATCCTGATCCAGCAGGGGCTTTTCCGGGAAGATCTGTTCTTCCGCCTCAACGTCGTGCCCCTGCGGCTGCCGCCGCTGCGCGAGCGCATCGAGGACCTGCCGGATCTCGTCCGGCATTTCTTCGCGCTGGCCGAGAAGGACGGCCTGCCGCCGAAGAAGCTCGATGCCGCGGCGCTGGAGCGGCTGAAGCAGCACCGCTGGCCGGGCAATGTCCGCGAGCTGGAGAATCTCGCCCGGCGTTTGGCCGCGCTGTATCCGCAGGACGTCATCACGGCCTCGGTGATCGACGGCGAGCTGGCGCCGCCGGCGGTGACCACCGGCTCGAACACGCCGACCTCGATCGACAATCTCGGCGGTGCCGTGGAGGCCTATCTGTCCTCGCACTTCCAGGGATTCCCCAACGGCGTGCCGCCGCCGGGGCTGTACCACCGCATCCTCAAGGAGATCGAGATTCCGCTGCTGACGGCAGCGCTGGCGGCGACGCGCGGCAACCAGATCCGCGCCGCCGATCTGCTCGGCCTCAATCGCAACACGCTGCGCAAGAAGATCCGCGACCTCGACATTCAAGTGTACCGCAGCGGCGCTTGACGGTTATTTGATACCTTTACGGCGGGCTCGGACCCGCCTCAGGTGAGAATTAATGTAGACAAATCCGCGACGCGCTCCGGCGCCGCGGATTTGTCGCAATTTGGCAACAGCGTGGTAGGAATGCATCAGTCCGATTCCCGGACGTGCCGCGTTCAGCATCACCCACCTTGCCGGAATGACCAGCGCAGAGACATCGGCCACCCCCTTCGATTCGTCGTCCACCGAGGGCCGGCGCTGGACCTGGCGCACCTGGCTGGCGCCGGTGGCGGTGGCGCTGGCGCTGCTGTCGGCCTTCCTCACCTTCATCGTGCTGGTCGGGCTGACCCCGGTCGAGCCCACGACCGACGTGGTCAAGACCTTCTACCTGATCGACGCCGGAACGATCCTGGTCCTGGTCGGGATCATCATCCGCGAGGTCTGGCAGGTGGTGCAGGCCCGCCGGCGCGGCCGGGCGGCGGCGCGGCTGCACGTCCAGATCGTCAGCCTGTTCTCGGTGATCGCGGTCCTGCCGGCGGTGCTGGTCGCCGTGGCGGCCAACGTCACCATCGATCGCGGCCTCGACCGGCTGTTCTCCGGACCAGCGAAAGTCGCGATCCAGAACTCGCTGACCATTGCGCGCGCCTACATGCAGGAGCACGCGCAGTTCATCCGCGGCGACATCATCGGCATGGCGACCGACATCGCACGCGCGCGGCCGCTGTTCGACCAGGACCGCGCCAGCTTCCGCGAGCTGCTCACCACCAGCGCCGCCTCGCGCAACCTGCCGGGCGCGATGATCATCGACAAGAACACCAACCCGATCGTCTGGGCCGAGACCGGCGGGGTTCAACTGGCCTATTCGCCGCCTGCACCCGAGTTCCTCAACAATGTCCGCGAGGAGGAGCCCGAGATCGCGGTCCTGCCGGAGTCGAACTACGTCGCCGCGGTGATCCGGCTGCGCGCGTTCAACGACACCTTCCTCTACGTCGCGCGTCCGCTCGATCCGCAGGTCGTCGAGCAGCTCAAGCAGACCGAGCTGTCGGTCGCCGAATACGCCCAGGTTGAGGCGCGGCGATTCGGCATCCAGATCGCCTTCGCGCTGATGTTCGCGGTGATCGCGCTGACCATCCTGATGGCCTCGGTGCTGATCGGGCTGAACTTCGCCAACTGGCTGGTGGCGCCGATCCGGCAATTGATGAATGCCGCCAACACCGTGTCGACCGGCGATCTCAACGTCCAGGTCCCGGTGCATCGCTCGGAGGGCGATCTCGCCCAGCTCGGCCAGACCTTCAACAAGATGACGCAGGAGCTGCGCACGCAGCGCGACGAGCTGGTCAGCGCCAGCGAATTGATCGACAGCCGGCGCCGCTTCATCGAGGCGGTGCTGTCATCGGCCTCCGCCGGCATCATCGGCGTCGATGCCTCTGGCAGCGTCGGCATCCTCAACCGCTCGGCCGAGAAGCTGATCGGACATGCCGAGCAGGAGGTGCTCGATCATCCGCTCTCCGACGTGCTGCCCGAGCTCGACGATATGATGAAGACCGCGCGCGAGGGCAAGCAGCGGCTGGTGCAGGGTCAGATCACGATCCAGCGCGACGGCCACGAGCGCAATCTGTCGGTGCGCGTCACCGCCGAGCAGACCAACCAGGCGCGCGACAGCTACATCATCACGCTCGACGACATCACCGAGCTGGTGTCGGCGCAGCGCACCTCGGCCTGGGGCGACGTTGCGCGGCGCATCGCGCATGAGATCAAGAATCCGCTGACGCCAATTCAACTGTCCGCAGAGCGAATTCGCCGCAAATTCGGCAAGGTCATCACCGAGGACAAGGCGATATTTGAGCAATGTACCGAGACGATCGTGCGGCAGGTCGACGACATCAGGCGAATGGTCGACGAGTTCTCGCGGTTCGCGCGGATGCCGAAGCCGGTGATGGAAGGCGAGGACGTCGCCGACACCGTGCGGCAGGCGGTGTTCCTGATGAAGGTCGCGCATCCCGAGATCGACATCGAGACCGAGATCAAGCAGGACCCCTTGCGCGCGCAGTTCGATCGCCGCCTGATCTCGCAGGCGCTGACCAACATCATCAAGAACGCCACCGAGGCGATCGAGGTGGTGCCAGAGGCGGAGCTCGGCAAGGGCCGTATCGACGTGGTCGCCTCGCGCGAGGGCGAGGACGTGCTGATCGACGTCATCGACAATGGCATCGGCCTGCCGAAGGTGGCGCGGCAGCGGCTGCTCGAGCCCTATGTCACGACCCGCGCCAAGGGCACCGGCCTCGGGCTCGCGATCGTCGGCCGCGTGCTGGAAGACCATGGCGGCAAGCTCGAGCTGAAGGACGCGTCCGATTTCCGTCCCGGCCAGCGCGGCGCCTGGATGCGGCTGCGCTTTGCCGTCTCCGGCCAGGCCGCGAAGACGGGCGCGAAGGAGCAGGCGGCGGCGTCTGACAATGCGCAGAAGACCGAGGTTGGCGGCGAAACCGCTGACACGGTTCAAACGACCAATGATGAACCAAAAATCCAAGCCGCAACCGGCAGCTGACGAGACAGGCGTGACCCATGGCGAGTGATATTCTGATTGTCGACGATGAAGCCGATATCCGGGAGCTGGTCGCCGGCATCCTGGATGACGAAGGCTTCACGACGCGAACCGCGCGCGACAGCGATTCGGCGCTCGCGGAGATCACGAGCCGCCGTCCCAACCTGGTGTTCCTGGACATCTGGCTGCAGGGCTCCAAGCTCGACGGTCTGCAGCTCCTCGAGCAGATCAAGAAGGACCATCCCGACCTTCCGGTCGTGATGATCTCCGGCCACGGCAACATCGAAACGGCGGTCGCCGCGATCAAGCGCGGCGCCTATGACTTCATCGAGAAGCCGTTCAAGTCCGACCGGCTGATTCTGGTAGCGACGCGTGCGCTGGAGAATTCCCGGCTCAAGCGCGAGGTGCGCGAGCTCAAGCAGCTGGCGCCGACCGCGAGCAGCATGACCGGCCGCTCGCCGTCGATGAACCAGTTGCGCCAGACCATCGAGCGCGCCGCCAAGGCCAACAGCCGCATCCTGATCGTCGGCCCTCCCGGCTCGGGCAAGGAGCTCGCCGCGCGTTCGCTGCACGCTCAGTCGCCGCGCTCCGAGGGCCCGTTCGTCGTCATCAACGCCGCCGCGATCACGCCGGAGCGGATGGAGGAGGAGCTGTTCGGCATCGAGCAGTCCAATGGCGAGCAGGCGCGCAAGACCGGCGCGCTCGAAGAGGCCCACGGCGGCACGCTGTTCGTCGACGAGATCGCCGACATGCCGCGCGAGACGCAGAACAAGATCCTGCGCGTGCTGGTCGACCAGACGTTCCAGCGCGCCGGCGGCACCACCAAGGTGCACGTCGACGTGCGCATCATCTCCTCGACCGCACGGAATCTCGAGGAGGAGATTGCCGCCGGGCGTTTCCGCGAGGACCTCTATCACCGTCTGTCGGTGGTTCCGATCCGGGTTCCGCCGCTGTCGGAGCGCCGCGAGGACATTCCGGAGCTGATCGACTATTTCATGGAGCAGATTTCGGCCACGACCGGCCTGCCGAAGCGGCAGATCGGCCAGGACGCCATGGCCGTGCTGCAGTCGCACGTGTGGCCCGGCAACGTCCGTCAGCTTCGCAACAACGTCGAGCGCGTCATGATTCTGGCCGCCGGCGGACCGGAGGTGATCATCACCGCCGACATGCTGCCGCCGGATGTGGGATCGATGGTGCCGGCGATGCCGACCAGCAACAATGGCGAGCACATCATGGGACTGCCGTTGCGCGAGGCACGCGAGGTGTTCGAGCGCGACTATCTCATCGCCCAGATCAGCCGCTTCTCCGGCAACATCTCGCGCACGGCCGAGTTCGTGGGCATGGAGCGGTCCGCCCTGCATCGCAAGCTGAAGGCGCTCGGCGTCGGCTGAGGCTCCCGCTCGGCCAAACTTGCCGACTGGACGAATTTACATTGGAAAATTCGTCCATTTCCGGAATTTTACGGATGAATCCGGTCCTTTTGGAACCGGCCTCCTTGCAAGCGGCTTGCCTAATATGCTCGCCTGTCTTCTAATCCGGCATCCCATGGTCCCTCGAGGGGGATCTCAATGGACCATGGGCCACCTCGATGAATCCGGGGCCTGCGATCGGGTCATCGAAGGTTCAATAAGAAAAAGCACAAGACTGCGAGATAACAACAATGGCGGCCGACCGCGCACAAAACCTACAAGACACCTTTCTCAACCATGTCCGCAAGACCAAGACGCCGCTCACGATCTTCCTGGTCAATGGCGTGAAACTGCAGGGGATTGTCACATGGTTCGACAATTTCTGCCTGCTGCTCCGGCGCGACGGTCACTCGCAGCTCGTCTACAAGCATGCGATCTCCACCATCATGCCGGGCGCGCCGATCCAGTTGTTCGAGGGCGGCGAGGACGCGTCTGCGTGAGTGTGACCTGACGTGAGAGTGACCTGATTGGAACCCCGCGATCGCGAAGGGACCATCGGCCTGTCGAGGCCGGATGACAATAAGGGGACCGGGCTCGTCATCGCGGTCGGCCCCTACTTGCGAGCGCGCCGCGGCGACGATGGCGCGCAAGCAGGCCAATCCGACATGCGTGATTTCGAGGCACGGATCGACGAGGCGGCGGGCCTCGCGCGGGCCATCGACCTGACGGTGGCCGAGGCCATTCTCGCGCCGATCGGGCAAATCCGCCCTGCGACCTATCTCGGCAAGGGCAAGGTCGAAGAGATTGCCGGCGTGATCGCCGGCCATGGCGTCGAGCTGGTGGTGATGGATTGCGCGCTCTCGCCGATCCAGCAGCGAAACCTCGAGAAGGCCTGGAACACCAAGGTGCTCGACCGCACCGGCTTGATCCTGGAGATATTCGGCCGCCGCGCCAAGACGAAGGAGGGCGCGCTGCAGGTCGAGCTCGCGCATCTCAACTATCAGCGCAGCCGTCTGGTGCGGTCCTGGACCCATCTCGAACGCCAGCGCGGCGGCTTCGGCTTCATGGGCGGTCCCGGCGAGACCCAGATCGAGGCCGACCGCCGCCTGATCGGTGACCGCATCACGCGGCTCGAGAACGAGCTGAAGAAGGTCCAGGCGACACGGCGGCTGCATCGCGCCGGACGCCAGCGCGTGCCGTATCGCGTCGTGGCGCTGGTCGGCTACACCAATGCCGGCAAGTCGACGCTGTTCAATCGCCTGACGCGCGCCGACGTCCAGGCCGCCGACATGCTGTTCGCGACGCTTGATCCGACCTTGCGCGCGATCACGCTGCCGCATGGCGGCAAGGCGATGCTGTCGGACACCGTGGGCTTCATCTCCAACCTGCCGACGCAGCTCGTCGCCGCCTTCCGCGCCACGCTCGAGGAGGTGCTGGAGGCCGACGTGATCCTGCACGTCCGCGACATGTCGCACGAGGATGCCGAGGCGCAGCAGCACGATGTCGAGCTGGTGCTCAGCCAGCTCGGCATCGATCCCGAGGCCACCGACACCATCATCGAGGTCTGGAACAAGATCGACCGTCTCGACCAGGCAGCGCGCGAGAACCTCGCCAACATCGCCGGGCGTCGGCCGCCGGAGCGGCCATGCCTGCTGGTCTCGGCCCAGACCGGGGACGGCGTCGACGCGCTCCTGCAGACGATCGAGGACCGTCTCGCGGCGGCGCGGACCACGCTCGATCTCACCATCGACGCGGCCGACGGCGCCGGCATCTCCTGGCTGCATCGCAACGCCGAGGTGCTGGCCAAGGAGCTGAACGAAGGCCGCTACGACATGACCGTGCGCGTCGACGCCACCAAGCGCGACATCGTGGTCGAGCGCTATCACGGCGTGCCCCGCGTGGCGTGAGCCGCGCGCGACGTCGTTTGCCTCTCGTGCAGGATGTCATGCATCGCTGCGCCTATCCATCGGGCTACAAGGGCGTGATGTCGGCGTGCAGCACGGCGGCGCGCCCGCCGTCGAGGGCGGCGAGGCAGCGCTCGATCGCCGCATCGAGCTTGTCGGGATCGTCGACCCGCTCGCCATGGGCGCCGAATGCGCAGGCGATGTCGGCGAGACGACGCTGCTCGCCCTGGCGCCCGGTGCTGAGCCTAGAGAGGAAGGAGTCCGTGCGCTGTGCCGCGCCGTCCGGATAGACGCGCTGAACCGAAGCCTTCACCGCCTGCCAGCCGTTGTTGTCGAGGATCACGGTCAGGATCGGAAGCTGATATTGCTGCGCTACGGCGTAGACGGAATCCGGCGCGGCGAAATGATAGGCGCCGTCGCCGACGATCTGTACCACGCGCGCTGAGGGATTGGCGAGCTTGAGTCCGAGCGCCATGCCGCCGCTGAAGCCGAGGCCGCCGCCCGCCAGGCCCACATAGGTCATCGGCCTGGTGCGGCGAAGCTGCTGCTGCAGGACCGGCGCGTTGCGGACCGCCTCGTTGACAACGATGTCGTGCTCCGACAGATGCGCCTGCAGCCGCACGAACAAATGGGCCGGGTTGATCGCGCCGATTGAGCCTTTCTGCGCGGCCGCCGACGTATGTCTCGCATGCGCGGCCTTGCGGGTTGGCTGCCAGCTCGCGATCCGGTCGCGCACCTTCCTCAAATATGTATCGTCGGCACGTGCGACGACGAGCTCCAGGACCTGCCGAAGAATGACGGCCGAATCGCCCTGAATGCGGAGGTCGGTGGCAAATCCCCACATCGGGATGTCCGCCTTCAGGGCGTCGATGTCGATCTGGATCCAGCGCAGCCGATCGGCCGCCTTCAGCATCTGCGGAATGAAGGGGACGTCGATGTCGATGAGCAGCCCGAGATCGGCGCCAGCAATAAGCGCGGCAGGATCGGCGCCCGCAAAGCAAGGGGAGTCCTGGCAGATGTTCATCGTGATGGGATTGAACTCGGCGACCCGGATTCCGCAGACCAGCGCCAGTCGCTCCAGCACAGAAACCGCCTCGGCGCTGCGTCCGAGATATGCGGTCACCGCGATCGGATTGTCCGCCTTCATCAGCGCGTCCGCGATCGCCTGCGCGCGTTCCGGCTCGATGCCTCCCGCTTTGACGCTGCCATAGCGCGCGGCCGGGTAGGCCGGCATCGCCTGTTCGTCCCAGGTCTCGGCAAGGGTTTCTCGCGGCAGCATCATGTAGACCGGGCCGGGCGGATCGCTGTGCATGAACGCGGCAGCGCGGGCCACCGCCTCCTTGACGACGACGCCCGACGGCAGGGTGTATTCCCATTTGACATAGGGCCGCACGATGCTGCCCTGATCGAAGCTCTCCTGCACGAAGTGGACGTAGGTGTCACGTCCTCCCGGCAGCTCGCCATGCAGCGCGAACGGAGCCCGCCCAGCGAACAGCAGCACCGGCAGCCGGTAGCGAAAGGCGTTCTGAATGGCCATGCACGCGTTCGCCGTGCCGGCATCGACGTGGACGAACACGGCCTGACCGCGGCCGGTCGCGCTCGCATAGCCCATCGCCATGTGCGCAGCGACCACCTCGTGGGGGCACAGGATCACCTCGGGGTGCCGTCGACCTTCGCTGTCCCAGCGTGCAAGTTCCTCGATCAGCGAGACATGATCGGTGCCGAGATTGGCAAAGATGTAGTCGATGCCGCTCTCGACGAGCGCCTCGAGGAAGTAGTGCGCGGTGGTGTGGTGTGTCATGGCGCGGTGGCGAGGATCAGGCGACGACGGCATTGTCACGGCGCACGGCCTCAGCCTGGGTTGTGAGGCCGCGCAGGCGGTCCAACAGGTCGTCGGGCTCCTGAGGTGCGGCCGCGCCGCGCCAGGCGATGTGCGAATCCGGTCGCACCACGAGCAGGCTGTCAGCGAAGTCGTAGCCGCCCTTGGCCCGGTCGACGTCGACGAGCGTCAAGGGAACGCCCTGGCGGGCTGCGGCCTCGACCAGCGCCTCGGCATTGATGGTTGGATCGAACCGGACCAGCGTATAGGCCGGGCCGAGCGCGTCGAGCAGCGAGCGGCCATCGGCGAGCCACACATGCGGGGCGCGTGCGCCCGGCACGGTCGACGCGGTGAAATGGCCCATGCCGTAGGGCGGCGGCGTCTCGCCATCGTACGAAATGGCCGGTGACCGGTCGTAGTAGTAGCCGAAGTTCAGGCCGGAGCAGCAATATTGCTGCACGTTGAGGTCGTAGGCGGCCTGTCCCACCTTGCGGCGCGCCTCATCGCCCACGGGGCCGTCCATTTCGACTTCGGCAGGCACGCTGCGTCGCTGGCTCATCACGGCGAGCGCATGGTTCATCGCGAAGTGCGACACCTGCTCGGTGATCGGCTGCCGCTCCGCCTCATAGGCGTCCAGCAGGGCAGGGGCAGCCCAGCCGTGCAGCACGCCGGCGAGCATCCAGCACAGGTCGACCGCATCGGCGATCCCGGCATTCATGCCGTAGCCCGCATAGGGAATCCACAGATGCGCCGCATCGCCACAGATGAAGGCACGGCGATCGCGAAAGCGATCCGCCACCAGGCGGCGTCCGATCCAGTCCTCCTTGCTGATGACCTCGTACTCGAAGCGGTCGTCGACACCGAGAATGGTGCGCAACGCCCAATCGCGATCGACACTGTCGAATTCGACTTCCTCGGCCGCGAGGTGGTTGTGGATCAGCCAGTTGTCGCGGCCGTCGATGGAGACGGTGGTGCCGCAGCGCCGCGGGTTGAGCGACATCGTCATCCAGGCCGGCTTCTGGGTGATCAGGTCCTTCAGCGCGGGGGCATGGATGTAGGTCGACTGCACCCGCTGCACGACATCGGTGCCGCTGAGCCGCGCGCCGATCAGCTTGCGCACCGCGGAGCGGCCACCGTCGCAGCCAATCAGATAATCGGCCGAAATGGTGATGTCTCGGCCGGCGTCGAGATCGCGTGCCCGCGCGATCACGCCGTTTTCATCCTGGTCGAACCGATCGACCTCGACGCGGTTCAGGATCGTGATGCCGCGTTGCGCCTCGGCGCAAGCGAACAGGATGGGCTCGAGATAGATCTGGTTGATGCGATGGGGCGGCTCGGGCGTCGGCCAATCGGTGTCGGGTCCACCGGTCGCCGTATAGCGGTCCTTGCGGGACGGAATCGGGATGCGCGTCAGCTCGCGGCCGACGACCGTGGTGCGATAGGCGCAGTCGTTGGGAAAGTCGGCCGGCAGGCCGCCTTCGCGCACTTGTTGGACGATGCCAAGGCGGCGGAACACCTCCATCGAGCGCGCGGAGACGTGGTTGCATTTTACGTTGGGCGGCTCTCCGGCGCGCCTGATCTCCGCGACCACGACCTCGATGCCGCGCGAGGCGAGATCCATGGCGGCGGTCAGTCCGACCGGACCGGCGCCCACGATGAGCACCTGGGTTTGAATCGTCTTCATGTCAGTTCTCTTCTGCTCTGAACCTAGGCACGCTCGGCTGTCGAAAGCGCATCCCGCTGCGTGCCGTCGGCGGTCGGAAGACTGCCGCGCATGCCGAGGACGGCAAGGCCAAGGATCACCAGTGCCGAGAACAGTTGCGGCACCGCGCTGGCCTGAAACAGCGAGGACACGTCCCATTTCGCTGCGAGCATCAACCCGCCGATCGTGACGCCGAGGATCGAGCCGAAGCGGCCGATGCCCAGTGCCCAGCCGATGCCGGTGCCGCGGATGTAGGTCGGATAGATGCGCGCCGCGTAGGCGTTGCAGCCGATCTGTCCGCCGATCACCGCGACGCCGGCAATGAAGACGGCCGGCACGAGAATCGGCAACGAGGCTCCCGCGATACCGATGGTGATGATCGAGAGGAAGCCGGCAACGTAGGTCGCGAACAGGACGCGATCGAAGCCGAACTTTTCGATCAGCAGGCCGAGCCCGACGGTGCCAAGCATGCCGCCGAGCTGGAAGGCGATGCCGACGGCGATCGCCGCCTGGACGTCAAGCCCGACACCATGTGTGAGCGTCGGCAGCCAGCTGTTGAGGAAATAGATGTCCATCATGTTCATGAAGAACATCACCCACAGCAGCAGGGTCGGGAGCAGGCGCCGCTTGGTGAACAACTGCGGCAGCAGGAAGCCCTTGCCGCTCTCCTCGATGATCGTAAAGCGCGCGTCGGCGGGGAGGCGGTCCGACGGATCGATCCGGCTCAGCAGCGCGCGCACGCGAACATTCTTGTTGTGGTCGAGAGCCAGCAGCGAGAGCGATTCCGGCAGCCAGATAATGAGAACCGGACAGAGGATGAGCGGCAGAATGCCGCCGATGAGAAAGATGATCTGCCAGCCATAGGCGGTGATGAGCTTCGCCGCGACCGCTCCGCCGATCGCCGATCCGAGCGACACCGTCATGAACATCAGCATGATCAACAGGGTCCTGCGACGCTGCGGCGAATATTCGCCGGTCAGAGCGATCGTGTTGGGCAGGACGCCGCCGAGCCCGAGGCCGGTGAGGAACCGAATGATGACGAGGTCGGATACGCTGGTGGCCTGGGTGGTCGCCAGCGATCCAAGCGCGAACACGAGAACCCCGGCGACGACGAGCCATTTGCGCCCGAGATAGTCGGCCAGCGCGCCGAACACCAGCGAGCCGATCATCACGCCGAACAGGGACGCACCGAACACGGGCCCCAACGCGCCCGGCGCCAGATGCAGGTCCTTGCTGAGGGCAGGGGCGACGAAGCCGAGCGCCTGGGCATCGAAGCCGTCGAGCCCGACGACCAGCGCGCACAGGCAGATCACCCTGATCTGGAAGCCCGACAGCGGCCGATCGTCGACGTAGCGCGTGAGATTGATCGCTTGCGTCAAATGTCCCTCCCCATGTGCTTGTTGTTGCCTGGCGCGCTTCGCAGCAGCCGCCGGCTGTTTGCAAATATGTTGCATGATCAAACTCTTTCGATTAGCCACAAAATTCTCATTCATTCATGAGGAAAGCTAATGCCCCCGACCTTGCGGCAATTGGAGGCCCTGGTCCTGGTGTATCGGCTCGGCAGCATCACCAGGGCCGCCGCCGAGCTGCGCGTCACGCAGTCGGCGATCAGCCTGCTGATCCGGCAGATCGAGGAGAACTTTCAGCTCAAGCTGTTCGATCGCACGACGCGGGCGCTGCACCCGACGGCGGCCTGCCGTGAGGCGATCACCGCCGCGGAACGCATCCTGGCGGGGACGCAGGGGCTGTCGCAGCGGATGCGCGACCTTGCCGAGATCAAGGCCGGCCGAATTTCCATCGCGGTCTCAGCGGGCGTCGCGTCGGCGCTGCTTCCACGCGTGTTTGCGACGTTTCGATCGCGCCATCCCGAGGTGAGGATCGATCTGCGTGATGTCGCGCCCGACGAACTCCTCGCGATCGTGATGGCCGGGCACGCGGAGTTCGGCCTCGGCAGCGTCGAGGACGACGGCGTGCCGGAGGTCAGGATCGATACACTGATGCAAAGTCCGCTCTCGGCGATCGGCATCAAGGACGGCCGGTTCGAGAAGCACCGCCGTCTGACCTGGGACGGCATCATGAGCTCCGATCTGATCACGATGCGTCACGGCACGCGCATCCGCCGTCAGATCGACGAAGCGCTGGCGCAGACGGGGCGGGCGCTGAAGCCGGCGTGGGAGGTGTCGCTGATCACGACCGCGCTGGCGCTCACGGCGGAGGGCGCCGGCATCAGCATCCTGCCCGCGCACATGCTGCCGAAGGCACAATTTCCGACGCTTGCCGCGATCCCGCTGTCGCAGCCGACGATCCATCGGCATGTCTCGCTGTTGAGCCGCGCCGACTTTGGATTGTCGCCGGCCGCGCAGCGTTTCGTCGAGATCGCAAAGGCCGTGCTGTCGCGGAAGGGCGGCTGATCACGGCTTCGGAGACGGGGACGCTACTTCTCCAGTCGCTTCGCCTCGTTCCACAATTCGTCCATCTCGTCGAGCGACGCTTGTTCGAGTGTACGGCCCTTGGCCGTCAGCGCCTGTTCGATGTGCGCAAAACGGCGCTCGAACTTGGCGTTGGTGCCCCGCAACGCGGTCTCCGGATCCACCTCGGCATGGCGGGCAAGATTGACCAGCGCGAACAGGAGATCGCCGGTCTCCTCGGTCAGCTCGGTCGCATCCTTGTTGTCGAGCGCGGCCTCGATCTCGTCGGCTTCCTCGCGGATCTTCTGCAACACCGCGCGCGGATCGTTCCAGTCGAAACCGACGGTCGCCGCCTTGCGCTGCAGCTCCATCGCGCGCACCAGCGCAGGCTGTCCGGCCTTGATGCCTGACAGCAGCGAGGACTTGCCCGTCTGCGCCTCGGGCGGCCGCCGCGCGGCGCGCTCGGCCTTCTCCTCCGCCTTGATGCGGTCCCATGTGCCTTTGGTGGGCTGGGTGACGTTGCCGTCCTTGTCCGGGAACACATGCGGATGGCGGCGGATCATCTTCTTCGTGATGCCCTCGACGACGTCGCCGAATGCAAACGCGCCTTGTTCTTCGGCGATGCGGGCGTGATAGACCACCTGCAGCAGGAGATCGCCGAGCTCCTCGCGCAGATCGTCGAGATCGTCGCGCGTGATCGCATCGGCCACCTCATAGGCTTCCTCGATGGTGTAGGGCGCGATGGTCCGGAACGTCTGCTCGATATCCCACGGGCAGCCGGTGACCGGCGTGCGCAGCGCCGCCATGATCTCGATCAGGCGTGAGATGTCGCGGGAGGGGATCATGGGCAGGTCCTGACAGCATCGTTCGATCGTGTCCTGTATGCCCCAAGCCGCGCGCGGCTCCCAGCAAAAAGGGCGATTACGCGGGATCGCTCCGCGGGTTGGCCCGACCCGTCGATGATGCTAAGCGGGGGGCCATGAGTGAGCAGGACATGACAGCCCTGGTGCTGTTCTCGGGCGGGCAGGATTCCACGACGTGCCTGACCTGGGCGCTCGACCGCTTCGCGCGCGTCGAGACGATCGGATTCGCCTACGGCCAGCGCCATGCGATCGAGCTCGCCTGCCGCGACCGGCTGGTCGAGGGCATCGCGCGCCTGCGTCCCGACTGGGCGGCCAAGCTCGGTGACAGCCACACGCTGGACATTCCAACGCTGGCTGCGATCTCCGAGACGGCGCTGACGCGCGACGTCGCGATCGAGATGGGCGCTGACGGCCTGCCCAACACCTTCGTGCCGGGCCGCAATCTGGTGTTCCTGACCTTTGCGGCGGCGCTCGCCTATCGCCGCGGCATCCGCCACATCGTCGGCGGCATGTGCGAGACGGACTATTCGGGCTATCCGGACTGCCGCGACGAGACCATCAAGGCGCTGCAGAGCGCGCTGAGCCTGGGCATGGCGCGCGCGTTCGAGCTGCACACGCCGCTGATGTGGCTGTCGAAGGCCGCGACCTGGCAGTTGGCGCATGATCTCGGCGGCACCGGGCTCGTGGACCTGATCCGCGACCGGTCGCACACCTGTTATCTCGGCGAGCGCGGCGCGCGGCACGATTGGGGGCACGGCTGCGGACAGTGTCCCGCCTGCGAGCTGCGCGCCAAAGGATGGCGCGAATACATCGCGGCGGGCGGGCCATCCTGAATCGGAAGCGGGGCCTTCGGGCCCCGCGGAGAGTTGCGCGACAGGCGAGCGCTCAGGCGGCTTCGTTGTCCGACGGCTCACGCTGGCTGACGATGACGAGATCCGCATCGGCGAGGTCGTGGCCGTCATCGGCCTCACTGGCTGCGGCGGAGGCCGCCTGCGCGACGAGGCGCGCGGTGATGTCGTGATTGGCGTCCTTGCCGCTCTTCTCCCAGGCAGGCGCGTTCAGCACCACGATGTCGTCGTCGTGGGCGGCACCGTCGTGATCGGCGGGCACGATCGACGGCGACTTCACCGGCTTGTCGACGATACGCAGGGTCGGGGCCTCGGCCTCGACCGGCTCCGCTGAGGCCGGTTCGTCCTCGGCCATTTCTGCCTGCTCCGGCGCCGGGTCGACGGCCTCTTCGGCGGGAGCATCCGTGTCGGCGCTCGCAGCGCTGGCCACCGCCTCGGCGGCTTCGGCGGGCTGTTCGGCGGCCGCGGCAAGGCTCTCTGTTGCCGGCGCATCATCATGCGGCGCGAGGCCGAGATGCTGCGAGATCTCCTTGATCACGCGGTCGATCGCCACCAGCACGCGATATTCCGGGATCGAGGCCATGTGCTGCTCGAACCGGTTGCGCGCATATTGCAGCGAGTCGATCACGTCGGTGGCGATGGAGGAGCCCGACGCTTCGGTGCCGTGCAGGGCTCCGGCGGCCTTCTCGGTCGAGCTCTCGATCAGCAGGAAGGCCTCGTATTGCGGAATCGATTTGAGCTTCTCATGATAGTCCTGACGCACGCCGGCGAGCGTGTCGACGATGGTGGCGAACTCTGGCGCGGGCATTTTCAACGTCCCCTCAACTTCGGCAAAGAAGATGCGGGACGCTACGGACGCACTGATGAATGTTCAATTTCGAACGAATACGGCTGTTCGCGGCATGAATAGCCGGCCGTTAAGACCGCACCATCAAAAGCAGGATCGCCCGCTCACCGGGCATTAAGCATCCTCGCGACCCTTGCGAAACGCTCAGCCGGCAAAATCCTCGGGCCGGAGCTCGATGGGCTTGCCATGTGGGGTGCGATCGGCCGCGTGATCCCAGGCGTCGCGGTAGCGCGCGAGCGCATCGGCGGAGGTGACGCCCTTCTCGGCGACCAGACGTTCGAGCGTCGCCAGCCAGTGTCGATAATACGTATCGCCGCAATCGGCGTCGCCGGCCGCTTGCGCGCGTGAAATCTCCTGGGCGAGCGCGGCGGCCCATTCGGGCCAGGTGAACAGCCCGTGGGCGTGCAGCGTGACGGCCATCGCGAAGGCGTGCGCTTCCCACGGCTCGCGAAACACGGGCCCGCTGTCATCGACGGGAATGCCGGGCAGGGCGCGCGTCGCCGCGACCGCCGCCTCACGGTCCGGTTTCATCGGGCTGGCTCCAGATAGGGCTCGAAAGCGTCGACCGTAACCTCCAGCAGCGGATCGGGCGCATCGGCCCACAGCTCGGCGCCGCTGAACGCCACCGTGTAGAGCCATTGCGGATCTTCGCCGCCGCCATGGGCGTTGCTGTCCGGAAACACGTGCATGCCTCTGACCGCCGCGACGCGGCCGAGATGGCCGCGCACGTAGCGCGGCAGCCGCGTGTGTGTCGACGGATGGATGTCCTTGGCCCGAACACTGTCGCCGACGGCGAACAGCGCCGGCTGCGTCGCCACGCGTTCGGTCGGGCCACCGCGACGCAGTGTCGGCGCGACGGCATCTGCAGTGAGGATCTTGGCGACGGGCTTGGCCGGATGCAGCACCTTGCCGGCGGCGATCTCATCGGCGTCGACCAGATGCCGCTCCTGCATCAGCCGTTCGAGGCCCGCGAGCCAGATCTGGTAGTAGCTCATGCCGAGGTAGTCGTCCGGCGGACGGTTCTCGCGCGCGAACCGCGACATGTCGATGTTCCAGCCGCCGGGGGTCGCCATCGCCAGCGTCATGGCGAACGCGCGGCGCTGCCATTCGGCGTGAAACACCGGCTCGTTCGGCTCGGGGCGGACCGGGCCGAAGCCGGCGACGCCGCCCATGTCATGCGCACCATCCATCAGCGGCCGACCTCGTGCGGTTGCTTCGGCAGGCCGGTGCCGATCATGCTGTCGCGCGTGACGAGCTCGGCGAGCCGCTCCGCGCTCCAGCCGTCGGTCCCCGCGGGACGCATCGGCAGCACGAAATAGCGGACCTCGGCCGTCGAATCCCACACCCGGATCTTCGTCGTCGGCGGCAAGTCGAAGCCGAAATCCTTCAGGACGCCGCGCGGATCCTTCACCGCCTTGGCGCGATAGGGCGCCGACTTGTACCAGACCGGCGGCAGGCCGAGCACGGGCCACGGATAGCAGGAGCACAGCGTGCACACGACCATGTTGTGCAGATCCGGCGTGTTCTCGACCGCCACGATGTGCTCGCCCTGGCGGCCGGCATAGCCGAGCTCGCCGATCGCCGGCGTGGCGTCGGCAAGAAGGCGTGCCCGATAGGCCGGATCGGTCCAGGCCCGCGCCACGACCTGGGCGCCGTTGCGGGGACCGACCTTGCTCTCATAGGTCTCGATGAGCACGTCGAGCGCAGCGGGATCGATATATCCCTTCTCGGTCAGGATGCTTTCGAGCGCGCGGACCCGCAGATCGGTCTCGGACAGGTCCGAGTGATCGTGCGGATGGTCGTGATGGTGGTCGTGATCCGTCATGGCACAACCATAGGCGTAATCCGGCACCGCTGTCGAGCCGAGGACGTTACAAACCGACGGTGCGAGCAGTCGCGTTTCAACGCCGCCGCAGCCGTGCGGCGGTCACAATGCCGAGCGCGGCGCCGTCGGTCATTGACGCGCCGATTCCGGACGCAGATGTGATCGAGGCCGCTCCCTTGCCGCCACCTCGGGCTGTTCAAATCGGAGCGCAGATATGGTTCGTAATGCTTTCGCCGTCCCGATCGGGCACGATAGCAACAGAGGTTTGAGGTTCATCAATGCCGAACGACGTCTCCCGCCGTGATCTTGCAAAGCTGGCCGGGCTGGCCGCCCTCGGGGCGGCCAATGGCCCGGCGCAAGCGGAGGAGGGCGCGGTGAAGGAGGATGCCGGGCGGCGGTTTCCCGCCGATTTCGTGTGGGGGACGGCGACGTCGTCGTACCAGATCGAGGGCGGGGCCACGGCCGATGGCCGTGGGCCGTCGATCTGGGACGTGTTCACGCATTTGCAGGGCAACATCGAGGACGGCAGCACCGGCGACGTCGCCTGCGATCACTACAACCGCTACAAGGACGACGTGCGGCTGATCAAGGAGCTCGGCTGCCGGGCCTATCGGTTCTCGATCGCCTGGCCCCGGCTGTTTCCCGACGGGGGGCTGACTCCCAATCCGAAGGGCCTCGACTTCTACAACCGCCTCGTCGACGAGCTCCTGGCCAACGGCATCACGCCGTACGCAACGCTGTATCATTGGGATCTGCCGCAGGCGCTGCAGGACCGGGTCGGCGGCTGGCTCTCGGTCGACACGGCCAGGGCCTTTGCGCACTATGCGGGCTACGTCGCCGAGCATCTCGGCGACCGTGTGAAGACCATCTTCACCATCAACGAATGCGGCCGCTTCGTTCCGTTCGGCTATGGCCTCGGCGTCGACGCGCCCGGGCTGAAGCTGCCGCAGCAGCAGGTCAACCAGGCGCGCCATCACGTGGCGCTGGCGCACGGTCTCGCCGTCCAGGCCATCCGCTCCGGCGGGCGCGCCGGCATGCGCGTCGGCATGGCCGAGAACATCACGGCCTGCCTGCCGGCGATCGACACGCCGGAGAACATCCGCGCCGCCGAGATCGCGACGCGCGAATTGAATGCCGGCTTCCTCAACGTCATCCTCGAGGGGCGCTACACGGAGGGTTTCCTGGCGTGGTCCGGCAAGGATGCGCCGAAATTCACCGCCGACGAACTGAAGATCATTTCGGCGCCGGTCGATTTCGTCGGCCTCAACATCTACGCGCCGCAAGCCTATGTCGTCGCGTCGGACCGCGCGGCCGGATTCGACGTGCTGCCGATGCCGTCCTCGTTCCCGCACATGAGCTCACCCTGGCTGCTGGTCGGTCCGGAGACGGCCTATTGGGTGCCGAAGCTCGCCGCCAAGATCTGGAATCTCCAGACCATCTACATCACCGAGAACGGCACCTCCTCGGACGACAAGCTGACCGCCGATGGCAAGGTCCACGACCTCGACCGCGTGATGTATCTGCGCAACTATCTCGCCCAGCTGCAGCGCGCAACGTCCGAGGGCGTGCCCGTGAAGGGCTACTTCCTGTGGAGCCTGCTGGACAATTTCGAGTGGGTGTTCGGCTACAAGCAGCGCTTCGGCATCTATCACGTCGACTTCGACACCCAGGTGCGCACGCCCAAGCTCAGCGCGTCGTACTACCATCACGTGATCAGCCGCAACGCCGTGAGCGCGTGAAGCGCCGCGACGCCACCCGGGGTCCCGCCGGGCGCAGTCCGCGCCATTCAGGCGGCCGATGTGCCGTCGGCATCCGACGCATTGAGTGTCGGCGCGCCGGCCTTCACGTCGCGATTGCAAATCCATGATGCGGAAAGCACACCTCGTGCGACTCTTTTGCGCGCATGCCGTTTTCGTGGCGAAAGCTGGCTGCAGATGACGTAAACCGGCAATCTGCCGGCCCCTCAAGCGAGTTTTCCAGCATGCAAGTTTCCGTTGTTTGTCCGCCAGCCGTCCGCGCGGGCGTTCTGTTCTGCGTCCTCGGAGTGATCGCTGGCTCCAGCGCCTGGGCCCAGGGAGCCGCGAATGATGCGGCCAAGCCCGCCACGGAGCAGTCTGCCGCGCCGACGGCCGAAAAGCCCGTAGAGTCCGAGCCGAAACCCGCGGTTGCTCAAACCAGGCCCGCCGAGCAGCCCTCGGATGCCGCCGGCAAGCTTGCGGCCGAGCCTGAGAAGACGGCCGAGAAGCCCGGCGAGCCGGCCGCTGCGGACACCAAGCCCGTTCAGGCCACAGACAGCGCGAGCCAGCAGCCGGCGGACAAAGTATCAACCGAAAAAACCGCGACGGATGCTGCGGCCGAGAGCAAGCCGGCCGAGGCCAAATCCGAGACCAAGGTCGAACCGAACTCCGGCACCGACGTCGGCCAGAAGCCGGCCGTGACCGAGTCGAAACCGGCAGAGCCCGCTGCGGCCGTTCAGCCCGCCGCCGTCGCCAAGGACGCGCCCGCACCGGAGAAAGCCGAAGAGAAGGCTGCGGAGAGCAAGCCCGCAGCCGCGGCGCCCGCCGAAAAGCCGGCTGCCGCCGCCGAGGTGAAGCCCGCGGTTGCGCCGGCCGAGCCCAAGACATCCGCGCCGCCGGCCGCAGTTTCTTCCGCGGCCACGCCGGGGAAGGCGGCTGCGAAGCAGGACACCGCGTCCCCGTCGGCCAAGCCCGGACGGCACGGCCACGCGCATGCCCAACATGCCGAGGACGACGCCAAGCCCGCCAAGCGCGAGCAACGCGTCCGCAAGCCCAAGAGCGAACAGAAGAGCGAAATGAAGCGGGAGGCGAAGAGGCGGGGTGTGAACTGCAAGAGCTTCCGCACCTATGACGCGGAGAAGGGCACCTACCGCGGCTACGACGGGCGCGTTCACACCTGCTCGTAAGAGGCAGATAAGGGGCCGATCGGCAAGCGCGCATCGGCGGCGGCCAAGACCGCCACCGGTGAGCACGGCCGATCACACCATCAACGCGGCATCGGCGGCTGAATGCCCGAGGTGTTGCGGGTAAAGAGTGTCCCGAACGTCGAGCCCTGCGGCTGCGCCGGCTGCGGCCGGGCCATTCCCGTGGTGGTCCGCTGCTGCGGCGTCACGATGATCTGCTGGGGCGGGCCTGGGGGCACCGTGCCGCGTGCCTGCACCGACTGGTTGGACATTCGTGACACCAGACGCATCAGCTGATCCTGGCCGGCTTGTAGCTGCTCGATGGCGCGGGTGTGATCGCGGCTGGCCTGATCCTGCGTCGACTTGATCTGTTCGATGCCCTGCTGCAGATCGGCGATGTCACGCGCCATCCTCTGCATCAACGTCGCGGGCTCGCGGGGGCCGGTGGTGTCTTCCGCTCCCCTCAGCGAGGCATTCGACATCATGGCATCCTCGCTACCCTGCTGGGCTGACGCCTCGTCCTGCGGAGCTTCGCTGGCGCCCGGCATCCAACGGTCCATCAGCGAGGTGCCGGCGTCGCGCTGCGACCAGGCGACCGAGCCACCGACCAGCACGACCAGCAGAGCGAGACCCACGGCGTTGCGCCCGCGCAGCCTGCCGAGCGGTGCCTTCATCCGCGCCCAGCGGCTGGCCCCGGCGTCTGCCGCCCCGCTCGTGCTCGCTGCCGCCGCGGCATCCGCCGCCACGCCGGGCCTCTCGATCGCCGCGAGCCGCGTATCGATCCGGGTCAGCACCTCACGCAGGACCCGCCGGTACAGTTGATCATAGCTTGTCTTCTCGGGCTTCCCAGGGGCGAGGCCGATCTCGCTCTGATCAATCTGTTGCACGTTCTGTGTGGACTGCATTGCTGATCCCCAAACCCTTGGCCCGCCGCCGACGCCGATGTTCTCTTTGAATTTTCAAACGTGACTCGACCCGCCGCTTTGGCCGAAAGCAAGACAGCGTCGTGACGAGGAGGGGGCCTTTTCGGACCATCTCTCCCTCGCTGCAGCGCCAGTCGATCGCTTCGAGAGGCCTGAATCGCCCTCTTGTTGCGCGCTGCCGAGCCTTCGAGGTACTATCCGACCGACGTTCTTTTGGGGGATTGGGGCCGGTGCAAAGCTTGATTGTCATTGCGCGCGCAATGTTGTGCGCAGCGTTCGTCGTCCTGTCCGCTCACGCGCAGGCCGTGCCTTTGGATGAGGCCACGCGCAAGGCTGAACTGATGGCGGCCTGGCAGGCGGCGAGCCAAGCGGGCACCGACGGACCAAGCGACATCGTGCTGATCGACCAGGGCACGCTGAAGCTGCCGGCCGACTACTTCTACGTCCCGAAGAACGAAGGCCTGCGGGTCCTTCGCGCGCTCGGCAACGTCGTCAACGACGCGACCTTCGTCGGGCTGGTCGTCGGCAGACGCCAGAACGACGACTGGATGGTGGTGATCAAGCACATCAAGGAAGGCTACATCAAAGACGACGACGCCAAGAGCTGGAACGCGGACGATCTGCTGAGCAACCTTCGCGCCGGCGCCGACGAGGCGAACAAGGACCGTGCGGCGCGCGGATTTCCGGAAATGGCCGTGGTCGGCTGGGTCGAGCCGCCGGCCTACGACGCCACGACGCATCGTCTCGTCTGGTCGCTGCTCGCCAAGGAGAAGGGCCAGCCCGACGATGCGCCGAAGAACGTCAACTACAACACCTACGCACTCGGGCGTGACGGCTATTTCAGCCTGAACCTCCTGTCCGGCTCGGAGCGGATCGCGGGCGACAAGGCGGTGGCGCACGAGCTGCTGTCCGATCTCTCCTACAATGCCGGCAAGCGTTATGAGGATTTCAGCGCCAGCACGGATCGGATCGCCGAATATGGATTGCTGGCGCTGGTCGGCGGCGTTGCCGCGAAGAAGCTCGGGCTGCTGGCGCTGGCCGGTGCGTTCGTCCTGAAGTTCGCCAAGATCATCATCTTCGCCGTCGTCGGCGCCGGGGCCGCTGTCATGAACTTCCTGCGCCGCAAGCCGCGCGGCGACAACGCGGGCGGGCCGACGTGAAGGCTCTCCTGCTGATCCTGTTCTCCGGCCTGAAATGGGGGAAGCTCGCCATGAGCGGCGGCACGATGCTGCTGTCGCTGGTCGTCTATGCCGGCATCTGGGGCTGGCGCTATGCCGCCGGCTTCATTGCGCTCCTGTTTGCCCATGAGATGGGACACTACGTCGCCGCACGCCAGCGCGGCCTCGACGTCGGCGCTCCCGCCTTCATCCCGTTCGTCGGCGCCTGGATCGCGCTCAAGGAGCAGCCGGTCGACGTCGAGACGGAGGCCTATGTGGCACTCGCCGGTCCGCTGGTCGGGACGGCAGCCGCGCTTGCGGTCTATCTGTGGGCGCGATCCGACGACAGCAATCTGCTGCTTGCGATCGCCTATTCCGGCCTGTTCCTCAACCTGTTCAACCTGCTGCCGATCTCGCCGCTGGACGGCGGCCGCGTCACCAGCGTGCTGAGTCCGCGCATCTGGCTGCTTGGCGTTCCCATGCTGCTGGCCTTGATGCTCTATCGGCCGAGCCCGATGCTGATCATCATCGCCATCCTGGCAGCCCCGCAACTGATGAAGGCCTGGCGCTACGATCCCGGCGCGCCCGAGAACGTCGCCTATTATGGCACGACGCTGCAGACGAAGCTCGAATATGCCGGGACTTATCTCGCGCTCGCGGCGCTTCTCGCCGTCATGACCTACGACGTGCACGAGATGCTTGGGCACGTGCGTCAGTTTGGCTGAGTTGATGTCGCCGCTTGAGTCGAGAAGCTTCATGTAGGTCAAAGGGCACCGCCTCGTCGTAAGGGATCGCCTCGTCGTAAGGACGTGGCCCTCTTCAACTCGGAATATCCGCTGCTGCAATGCAGCGGATATATTTGGTCCGCGCGCAGGAACCATGCAGTCCTGTAAGACATTCCGTGAGCCATGAGCGCGGCGCGCTATCACAATGCGCTGAGCGCAGAGCACGTCTCGGGATGTTCCCTTGCTCACTGGCATGTGGGAGACCAAAGTCGAGCCTGCCCGTCAGAGGCATAAGGATTCGGGAGGTTTCATGATTTCGCTCAAGTCCATCTTGCTTGCGAGCTGCGCAACTGCGCTCGTCTCCTCGGCCGCCTGGGCCGCAGACCCGATCAGGATCGGTGTCATCTCCGAGGCACAGGCCGTCGCCGGCTCGTCGATCGCACCCGCAGCGCAATTGGCCGCCGAGGAGATCAACGCCAAGGGCGGGATCGACGGGCGCAAGATCGAGATCGTCGTCTACGACAATCACTCCTCCTCGGCGGAATCGGTGCGCGCCTTCCAGCGCGCCGTCAGCGAGGACAAGGTCAACGCGGTCATCGCGAGCTACATCTCCGAGGTCGTGCTGGCGCTGGAGCCGTGGGCAGGGCGCCTCAAGACGCTGATGATCACGCCCGGTGCCGCGTCCGACGTCATCACCCAGAACATCGCCAAGAACTACGACCAGCTCAAATACACCTTCCACGGCTATCTGACCTCGACCTCCTTGGCCGGCCTCGTCTGCGACGCGGCCAAGGACCTGCTGGTCGAGCCCTACAAGATGAAGACCGCGGTGATCATGAGCGAGGACGCGGCGTGGACGACGCCGCTCGACGCCGGCTACGAGAAATGCCTGCCGGAGATCGGGCTCAAGGTCGTCGACCACATCCGCATGTCGCCTGACACCACCGACTTCACGCCGATCTTCAACAAGATCGAGGGCCTGAAGCCGGACGTCATGATCACCGGCATCTCGCATGTCGGCACCCAGCCGACCGTGCAGTGGAAGAGCCAGCAGGTGCCGATCCCGATGTTCGGCATTTCCTCGCAGGCGACCAACTCGACCTTCTGGAAAGACACCAACGGCGCCGTCGAGGGCGTCATGTACAATGCCGTGTCGGGACCGGGCGTGGCGGTGACGCCGAAGACGCTGCCGTTCGTGGAGGCCTATCAGAAGAAGTTCGGAAACTTCCCGTCCTATGCCGGCTACACCTCCTATGACGACGTCTACATGATCGCGGATGCGATCCATCGGGCCGGCGGCACCGATCCCGACAAGATGGTCGAGGCGATGGAAGCGACCGACTATGTCGGGACGATCGGCCGCATCGCCTTCAAGCCGAAGGGCGACCCGAACCCGCACGCGCTGCGGACCGGAAAGGGCTACATCACCGGGCTGATGCTGCAATGGCAGAACGGCAAGCAGGTCAACGTCTGGCCCAAGGAGCTCGCCGCCGGCACCGCCACCTGGCCGTCCTTCATCAAGCTCAAGGCGGCCAGCAACTGACGCATCGCGGGCCGCTCCTTCAAGGAGCGGCCCATTTTCTTGGTGCCTCAGTCTGACGTTGCAGGTCGATTTTCAATGCTTTTCTGGCAGATCTTGATCGATGGCTTTGCCATCAGCGCGCTGTATGCCCTCGGCGCGACCGGCTTCACACTGATCTTCGGTGTCTCGGGCGTGCTCAACCTTTCCCACGGCGCCATCATGGTCGGCGCCGCGGTTGCAGCCTGGGCTGCCGCCAGCGAATTCGGTGTCGGGCCCTACACCGGCGCGCTGATCGGAGTCCTCGCCGGCTTCATTTTGGCCTTCGCCACCTACTTCATCGCCGTCAGGCCGATCCAGCGCTCCAAGGTGATTGCTGAATCGGAGAAGGAGATCTTCATCCTGACCGCGACGCTGCTGTGGGGCATCATCATCCAGGAGGCGATCGCATATTTCTTCACCAACAACGCCAAGACCGTGCTGCCGATCGTCGAGGGCGTCACCACGGTGTTCGGCGTGCGCACGCCACGCAACGAATACTTCACCGCCGTGATCTGCTGGGTGGCCATCGGGCTGTTGTGGTTCCTGGTCAACCGCACCAGGCGCGGCAAGGCTGTCATGGCGGCGTCGATGAATCCGCGCGGCGTCACCTTGCTGGGCATCGAACTATCGTCGATCTACCTCACCGTCTGGGCCATCTACGGCCTGCTGGCGGGGGTGGCCGGCATCCTGCTCGGCATGTTCTTGGGGGTCAGCTCCTACAGCGTCGGGCCGCTGACGGCGAGCGCGTTCTCGATCGTCGTGCTTGGCGGCCTCGGCAGCGTGTCGGGCTCGCTGATCGCGGCCTATGTGGTCGGCTATCTCGAGACCGGAACGGCCTATCTGATCTCGCCGGCCTACCGGACGATTCCGGCGCTGCTGCTGCTCGTCGTCGTCATGTATCTGCGCCCGCAAGGGCTGTTCGGACGGAGGTGAGCATGCCTGCATTCGGTACGTCGCGGCTGTTCTGGATCGCGCTCCTGACCGTGATCGTGGCTCTGGTCCTGCCGGCCTACGTCTCAGGCTACGTCCTCGGGCTGCTGACGGTCGCGTACTACACGGCCGTGTTCGCGATGTCCTGGGACCTGCTGTTCGGCTTCGCCGGCGAGGTCAATTTCGGACCGACCTTCCTGATCGGCGTCGGCGCCTATACGGCGGGCATTCTCGATGCGCACTTCTCGCCGGGCCTGTCGATCTGGCTGTGCATCGCCGCCGGCGCCCTGGCGGCGGTCGTCGGCGGCGTCGTGCTGGCGCTGCCGGCGCTGCGCGTCAGCGGGCCGTATTTTGGCCTGACGACGCTGGTCGCCGTGCTGATGCTGCAGAACTTCATCGTCGTCGCCGCGGGGCTGACCGGCGGCGAGATCGGCCTCGCCGTGCCGGACGTGATCTCGATCGACGCCAAAACCAACTACTGGATCGCGCTCGGCTTCATGCTGGTGAGCGGTGCGATCCTGTTCGGCTTGTCGCGCAGCGCCATCGGGCTGATCCTGCAGGCGAGCGGGCAGGACAAGATCCAGGCCGGCGCGCTCGGCTTCAATGTCACCAAGCACAAGCTCGCCGCCTTCGTCGTCAGCGCGTTCTTCTCCGGGCTCGCCGGCGCACTGATGGTGTTCTACATGGGCACGGCCTCGGTCTCGACCTTTGTCGATGTCGGCGTCGGCGTGCAGATCATCATCGCCGCGGTGCTCGGCGGCCGCCGCACCGTCATCGGCGCCGCGATCGGCGCGATCTTCCTGATCGGCATGGGCGAGCTGCTGCGGCCGCTCGGCGAGCTCGCCACCCTGATCGTCTCGGTGATCGCGCTCGTGGTCATCCTGTTCTTCCCCGACGGCTTCCTCGGCATGATCAGGGGAGGGGCCAAAGCATGACACAAGGCATGAGCAGCGCTCCGATGCTGGAAGTCAGCGGCCTCACCAAGCGCTTCGGGGGCCTCGTCGCCGTCAAGAATTTGAGCTTCTCGATCCGCCCGGGTGAGATCCTCGGCCTGATTGGGCCGAACGGCTCGGGCAAGTCGACCGCGATGAAGAGCGTCATGGGCGTCGAGCGGCCGACCGCGGGCTCGGTCAGGCTCGACGGCATCGAGCTCGCCGGCCTGCCGTCGCACCGCATCGCGCGCATGGGCGTCGGGCTGGTGTTCCAGCATTCGCGGCCGCTGGCGCGCCAGACCGTGCTGGAGAACATCAAGGTCGCGCTGCTGCCGGACAAGTTGACGCGGCTGTTCGCCGACAAGGACGTCGATGCCAGGGCGCGCGCGATCGCCGAGCGCGTCGGCCTCGGCGGCGTCATCGACCGGCGGCCGCCGACGCTGGCGTTTGCCGACCTGCGCCGGCTCGAGCTCGCCAAGGCTGTCGCGCGCAGCCCGAAGCTGGTGCTGGTCGACGAACCCTTCGCCGGCCTCACGGCGTCCGAGGTCGCCGACTTCTCCGAGCTCATCCGCGAATTCCGCGACGACGGCCACGCGGTGCTGCTGGTCGACCACAACGTCAAGAGCGTGTCGGCACTGGTCGACCGCGTGCTGGCGATGTATCTCGGCGAGAAGATCGCCGAGGGCAGGGCGACCGAGGTGATGCAGGACGAGACCGTCCGCCGGGTCTATCTCGGCGGCGCGCTGGTCTCGACCGCGCGGCCGGAGGCCAGCTTCAAGGACGTCACGCCGGCGCTGCAGGTCGACAAGGTCGGCGTGCTCTACGGCAAGGCGCAGGCGCTGCAGGACGTTTCGCTGCACGTCCATGAGGGCGAGTTCGTCTCGGTCGTCGGCCTCAACGGCGCCGGCAAGACGACGCTGTTCAACGCGATCTCGGGCCTGGTGCCGTATTCGGGCGACGTGAAGTGGGCAGGGCGCAGCCTTGCCGGCGGCACGGCGGCGCAGATCGCCCGCTCAGGCATCGTGCAGTGTCCGGAAACGCGCGAATTGTTCGGCGACATGAGCGTGCGCGAAAATCTCGAGCTCGGCGGCAATGCGCTGTCCGACGCCGAGCGTGCCGAGCGGCTCGAATGGCTGTTCGGTCTGTTTCCGATCCTCAAGTCGCGGCAGCCGCAGCTGGCGCGCACGCTGTCCGGCGGCGAGCAGCAGATGCTGGCGATCGCGCGCGCACTGATGATGAAGCCGAAGCTCCTGATCCTCGACGAGCCGACGCTCGGACTTGCGCCGGTGATCCTAGAGACGTTGTCGAAGGCGCTCGATCGACTGCGCGAGACCACCAAGATCACGGTGCTGCTCGGCGAACAGAACGTCACCTTCGCGCTCCCGCACGCCGACCGCGTCTACGTGCTGGATCATGCCAAGATCGTCTGGGAAGGCCCGCCGGATCGGTTCGAGGCCGAAGCCGCGGCGAACTATCTGTGAGGGACGGGGGCAGGGAGCAGGGGCGTCCCTGCGCCCTGCCCGGATCTCATGAGTTCGGAGCTACGGGAAACGAGGCGGGCGCGCCTGTGGCGGCCGGGGCGCAAGGCGCGCCGCGGCGCCGACGGTCGTCGGCTCGGTCTTCGCTGCGCGGAACGCGCGTGCGAGCTGGTCCTGGCTGGCCTGCAGCTGTTCGATCGCCCTGGCGTGATCGCGGTTGGCCTGCTCCTGGCTGGACTTGAACTCCTGAAACCCGCTCTGCAGTTCGGCCACGTCATGCGCGATCTTGTCGATCAGCGGCGCGACGTCCCGGTCGGGAGCAGACGGCACGTCATGCTCCGGCGTAGCCTCCGCCATCGCGGAGGATGGATCGCTGGCGCGCGTTGACGTCGATGCCGATGACGTCTCCGGTGTTGGTGAAACGGATGGTGATGGTGAGGCAGGGGCCGTCTCGGCCGCACTCGATCCGTTCGCCGCCGTCTCCAGTGCCACCACCGGCGGATTCGCCGCCTGAGCATTCTCACGCCGGATGGATTGAACCGCCGCTTCGATCCGGTCGGTGACGGAGGTGATGGTCTCGGTATGGTCCCGCGCCAGGGTGATGGCAGCGCCGATGAGCCCGGCCGACGCCATCAGCGTGATCATGGCCCGCAATACGGGCCGGCGCCGGGCCGGAGGAGGCGTTTCCACGTGTTCGCTGCCTGCAGCGGGTTCGATAGCCTCGACCGCATCAGCGGCGGCCTGGGCCTCGATGTCGGCGATCCGCTGATCGATACGTGCGCGCACCTCGGCCAGCACCCGCTGATAGATCTCCTCGCAGACAGCGTCGTCAGGCGGCAGCGCGACATCACCCGGATCAACTTCCTTCGACGTCGACTGAACTGGCATGTCTTCGGATCCCATTCACGATACGCCCGTGCCCAATCCTGAAGGATGCGGTTTTGACCTCTGGGCTTTGACCAAACGAAGACTGCGGGGTGACGAGGCGGGGGCGATTTCGCACAGGCGCCGACGTGCGCTGGGCGGGCCGATGTGCGGCTTCCACCGTCAGGCAGTCGCCCATAGCCTATTCGCATAAGGTATATTATGGAATATTTATATGCGTAGAGAGTTCAACGACTTGGCGCCAAATCCTCGAATTTGCGGCAGCCGCGGGCCCTTCAGAACCCCCGTCCAGCCCGAGCTGACGGGCCGTTCGCCATGGCCGAGACTCGCGCTGCGCATGACCTGCTGCGAACGCCGATATTGCTGCTGCGGCCCATCGCTGCAATAAGCGCAGACGACGTCGCTGATGTCGCTGGATTCGTCCGGCGGTGCTTGCGGCGGCGCGATGCAACAAGAAGAAGCTTCTCCAGGGAGAAACGAGCATGAGCCTGTCACGACGCGCGCTGTTGAAGGCCTCCGCGGCGACAGCCGTACTGGGTGGAATTGGCACCGTCGCAGCGCCGCATGTGGCGCGCGCGCAGAGCGCCGAGTTCACCTACAAATACGCCAACAACCTGCCCGACTCCCATCCGCTCAACGTCCGCGCCAAGGAGATGGCGGCGGCGATCAAGGCCGAGACCGCCGGCAAGTTCGACCTGCAGATCTTCCCGAACAACCAGCTCGGTTCCGACACGGACATGCTGAGCCAGATCCGCTCCGGCGGCGTCGAGTTCTTCACGCTGTCCGGCCTGATCCTGGCGACCCTGGTGCCGGCCGCGTCGATCAACGGCATCGGCTTCGCGTTCCCGGACTACGACACGGTCTGGAAGGCCATGGACGGCGATCTCGGCGCCTACGTGCGCGGCCAGATCAACAAGGCGGGCCTCGTGGTCATGGACAAGATCTGGGACAACGGCTTCCGTCAGACGACGTCGTCGACCAAGCCGATCAATGGGCCCGACGACCTCAAGGGCTTCAAGATCCGCGTGCCGGTGTCGCCGCTGTGGACCTCGATGTTCAAGGCGTTCGAGGCCGCGCCCGCCTCGATCAATTTCAGCGAGGTCTATTCGGCGCTGCAGACCAAGGTGGTCGAGGGCCAGGAAAACCCGCTGGCGATCATCTCGACCGCCAAGCTCTACGAGGTACAGAAATACTGCTCGCTGACCAACCACATGTGGGACGGCTTCTGGTTCCTGGCGAACCGCCGCGCCTGGGAGGCCGTGCCGGCCGACATGCGCGCGATCGTCGCCAAGCACATCAACGCGGCCGCCGTGAAGGAGCGTGAGGACGTCGCCAAGCTCAATGCCGGCCTGCAAGCAGAGCTCGCGTCGAAGGGCCTGACCTTCAATCAGCCCAACGTCGCGCCGTTCCGCGACAAGCTGCGTACCGCCGGCTTCTATGCCGAGTGGAAGGGCAAATATGGCGACGAGGCCTGGGCGCTGCTGGAAAAGGCCGTCGGCAAGCTGTCGTAACCTAGAGCGTGATCCGGAAAAGTGGGACCGGCTTTCCGAAACGATCATGCTCAAAACAAGAATGACGTAGACGCGTTCGGGTGACGTCATGGCGCATGCCGAGTTCACGGAAATTGCGATCAGCGAGGTGGTCATCGAGATCCCTCGCCGCCGGTCCTGGCTCGATGGCTTGGATGCCTTGCTGGGTCTCCTGGTCGAGATCCCAGCCGCGCTGCTGGTCGTGGCCGAGATCGTCATCCTGTTCGCGGGCGTCGTGGCGCGCTACGTCCTGCACCGGCCGCTGATCTGGTCGGACGAGCTGGCCTCGATCCTGTTCCTGTGGCTCGCTATGCTCGGCGCTGCGGTTGCGTTCCGCCGCGGCGAGCACATGCGGATGACGGCAATGGTGGCGCGCGCCAGCCCCGGCTTGCGCGCCTATCTCGATCTGGTCGCGACGAGCGCGGCGCTGGCGTTCCTTGTCATGATCGCCTGGCCGTCCTGGGAGTACGCCTACGAGGAAAGCTTCATCACGACGCCGGCGCTGCAGATCGAAAACATCTGGCGCGCCGCCGCGCTGCCGGTCGGCATCGGACTGATGGCGCTGTTCGCCCTCGTCCGTCTCGCCCGCACGGCCAGCGTCAGGATGATGCTGCTGGCTGTCGTCTCTATCGCAGCGATCATCGCGCTGTTCTGGGTGGCGCAGCCGCTGCTGAAGCCGCTCGGCAACATCAACCTCGTGATCTTCTTCGTCGGCGTGGTCGGCTTGTGCGTCTTCGCCGGCGTGCCGATCGCGTTCGCCTTCGGGCTCGCGATCTTCGGCTATCTGGCGCTGACGACGCGTACGCCGCTGATGGTGCTGGTCGGGCGCATGGACGAGGGCATGAGCCATCTCATCCTGCTGTCGGTGCCGCTGTTCGTCTTTCTCGGCCTGCTGATCGAAATGACCGGCATGGCCCGCGCCATGGTCGCGTTCCTGGCGAGCCTCTTGGGTCACGTCCGCGGCGGGCTACATTACGTGCTGGTCGGCGCGATGTATCTCGTCTCGGGCATTTCCGGCGCCAAGGCGGCCGACATGGCGGCGGTCGCGCCGGTGCTGTTTCCGGAGATGAAGGCGCGCGGTGCCAAGCCCGGCGATCTCGTCGCCCTGCTCGCCGCCACCGGCGCACAGACCGAGACCATTCCGCCGAGCCTGGTTCTGATCACGATCGGCTCCGTCACTGGCGTGTCGATTGCGGCGCTGTTCACCGGCGGCCTGCTGCCGGGCGTGGTGCTGGCGATCACGCTGTGCGCGCTGGTGTGGTGGCGTTACCGCAACGAGGACATGAGCGGTGTCCGCCGCGCGACCGGAGCCGAGATCGGCAAGGCCTTCATCGTCTCGCTCCCTGCCCTGGCCCTGCCCTTCGTGATCCGCGCTGCCGTCGTCGAGGGCGTCGCGACGGCGACGGAGGTTTCGACCATCGGCATCGTCTATGGCGTGCTGGCGGGCCTGCTGGTCTATCGCCGTTTCGACTGGCGCCGCCTGATGCCGATGCTGATCGAGACGGCGGCGCTGTCCGGCGCCATCCTGCTGATCATCGGGACGGCGACCGGCATGGCCTGGGGCCTGACGCAGTCCGGCTTCTCACGCGCGCTGGCGGCGGCGATGACCGGGCTGCCGGGCGGCCCGGCAACGTTCATCGCGGTCTCGATCGTCGCCTTCACGATCCTGGGCAGCGTGCTCGAGGGCATCCCGGCGATCGTGCTGTTCGGGCCGCTGCTGTTTCCGATCGCGCGTGCCGTCGGCGTGCACGAGGTGCATTATGCCATGGTGATCATCCTGGCGATGGGAATTGGCCTGTTCGCACCGCCGTTCGGGGTCGGATATTACGCCGCCTGCGCGATCGGCCGGGTCGATCCCGCGGAGGGCATCCGCCCGATCTGGGGCTACCTGTTGGCGCTTCTCATAGGCCTCGTCATCGTTGCGATTTTTCCGTGGATTTCGATCGGGTTCCTGTAGACTCTTCAGATGACGACGGAGGGTGGTGATGAGCACGAACCAGTATCAGCTCGGTCTGGACAAGACGCCGGCCAACTACGTGCCGCTGACCCCGCTCAGCTTCCTGGCGCGCAGCGCGGCCGTCTATCCCGACCACGTCAGCACGGTCTATGAAGGCTGCAGCTTCACCTGGCGCCAGACCTATGACCGCTGCCGGCGCTTCGCGTCGTACCTCGCGGGCCGCGGCATCGGGGTCGGCGACACCGTGGCGGCGATGCTGCCGAACATCCCCGCGATGAACGAGGCGCATTTTGCCGTGCCGATGGCCGGCGCCGTGCTCAACACGCTCAACATCCGCCTCGATGCGTCCTCGATCGCGTTTCAGCTCGACCACGGCCAGGCCAAGATCATCCTGGTCGATCCGGAATTCTCCGGCGTGATCAGCGAGGCGCTCAAGCTGATGAGCGGCGCAAAGCCGTTCGTGATCGACGTCGACGACGCCTCCTATGCCGGCGGTAGCCGCATCGGCGAGATCGAGTACGAAGCCGCCGTCGCCTCGGGCGATCCCAGCTTCGAGCCGCGCCGTCCCACCGACGAATGGGACGCGATCGCGATGAGCTATACGTCTGGCACGACGGGCAATCCCAAGGGCGTCGTCACCCATCACCGCGGCGCGTACCTCAACGCCGTCAGCAACATCCTCGCCGGCGGGCTCGGCCAGCATCCGGTCTATCTCTGGACCCTGCCGATGTTCCACTGCAACGGCTGGTGCTTCCCCTGGACCATGGCCGCTGCGGCCGGCGTCAATGTCTGCCTGCGCAAGGTCGAGCCGACCAGGATCTTCGAGCTGATCAAGACCCACGGCGTGACGCACATGTGCGGCGCGCCGATCGTCTACAACGTCCTGATCAACGCGCCCGACGCGCCCAAGGGCAAGCGCGACAAGCCGGTGGTGGGGCTGATCGCGGGCGCCGCGCCGCCGGTCGCCGTGCTCGAAGGTGCCGAGAGCATCGGCATCAAGCTGACCCATGTCTACGGCCTGACCGAGGTCTACGGCCCCGCCTCGGTCTGCGCCGAGCAGCCCGGCTGGGACGACCTGCCGGCGCCTGAGCGCGCGCGGCTGAAGCGGCGCCAGGGCGTGCCCTATCCGCTGCAGGAAGCCGTCACCGTGCTCAATCCGGAGACGATGCAGGAGGTGCCGCGCGACGGCGAGACCATCGGCGAGGTGATGTTCCGCGGCAACATCGTCATGAAGGGCTATCTCAAGAACGAGAAGGCGACGCAGGAAGCCTTTGCCGGTGGTTGGTTCCACACCGGCGACCTCGGCGTGCTCGACGAGCACGGCTACGTCATCATCAAGGACCGCTCCAAGGACATCATCATCTCCGGCGGCGAGAACATCTCCTCGGTCGAGGTCGAGGACATCCTCTACAAGCACCCCGCCGTGATGTTCGCGGCCGTCGTCGCCAAGCCCGATCCAAAATGGGGCGAAGTCCCCTGTGCCTTCGTCGAGCTGAAGGACGGCGCGCACGCGACCGAGGCCGAGATCATCGCCTATTGCCGCAGCCACCTGTCCGGCTTCAAGACGCCGAAGGTCGTGGTGTTCGGCACGATCCCGAAGACGTCGACCGGCAAGATCCAAAAATTCCTGCTGCGCAACGAGGTCAAATCGGCGAAGGCGATCTCCGCGTAGAGGCGATCGCAACATCATCGCGTCATTGCGAGCGCAGTGTTCAGCCCGGAGACATAGATTACACCTGTTCGGGGACATAGTTGACAGTTTTGGGGTCGCGCAGATCAATCGCTGCGATCTGATGTGCGGCAAAGAAAATTCCGAACTTTCCGTCGGCACTGAGTGGCCGGATAGCCAGCCGCTCACCTCGGAAGGCTTGCGGGACTTTCCAGAGCCGCCCCTCGAAACTGACGTAGGCCTTCGTGCTCGACACGGAACGGATGCTCTCACCCTCGTCGTATTCGACGATCGGAAGCCGGTCGGGCATCGCACGTTGGCTCGGTTGATAGCGGCTTGCCGGCACGTCGAAGTTCAAGGCCTCGTGCGGCCGGTCGAGATTGTAGACGGAGCGCCATCCGTCGAGTGCCCGCTGGACATCGGGAAGATCACGGTAGCGCCTGAAGGCAAACACCTCGGCCTTCAGACTACGGTGGAAGCGTTCGTTCTTGCCGCGGCTCTGAGGATGGTAGGGCCGGCTGTGGATCGTTCGAACGCCGAGCTTCAGAAGCCAGACCGTCAACGCGGTCCAGGGGTCTTCGAGGGTAAATCCCCAGGGGCCACCATTGTCGACGAACATCGCATCCGGCAGTCCATAACGGCGGAACGTCGTCTCCAAATGTCCTTTGACCGTAGAGCCGCGCTCGTTGTCACAAGCCGCCAGGCACAACGAGAAGCGGGAGTGATCGTCCAACGCTGTCAGCGGATGACAGGACACACCGTTCTCCAGCGCACTGTGCCCCTTGAAGTCCATCTGCCACAGCTGATTGGGCGCATCCTTCTCGAACCGCGTGTAGGGCTGTCCGGGCGTGCCTGCAGGCTCGACCACTCGATCGTAGCGGCGCAGGATGGTGTGCACGGTGGATATCGCCGGGACAGCTTGACCATCACGCTCAAGACACCGTGCGAGCTTGCGCGCGCCCCAGGCCGGGTGAGCATCGCGCAATGCGACAATCTGCTGCTCGGTCGCAGCCGCGGTGCGCTCCGGACTTCGATGAGGCCGCCGCGACCGATCCGCCAGCGCCGTGTCCCCAGCGTCATGCCGCTGGATCCATTTGTAGCCCGTCTGAGGGCTGATGCCGAACCGCCGACACAGCTCCCGCCGGTTCGCCCCTTCCTGCTTGGCAAGCATCACAAACTCTCGTCGCTGGTCCATGACAGACACCTCTCGCCACGGCATCGCTCGCCCCTCTGCTTGACGAATCGAGCCGATTTTGAAGTGTCAACCATCTCCCCGAACACCCGTCAGCTATGTCCCCGGGCTGAACACTGCGCTCGCAATGACGAGAATTAGAGCTGCCGTCGAAGCTGCGGAATAACGAATTTGGCGACGAGCGGCGCGAGCGCGAGATGCTTGGCGGGATGATCAAGGTCGCACCAAGCCAGTTCGGCGATCTCACGCGACGTCTTTGGTTCATTCCTCAGCGAAACGCGATAGACCCGCGCGACGACCCGATGGTCGGGTTCGTTGGCAGCATCGGCTTCAAAGGTGCCGAGATGCGTGGCCGGATCGAGCGCCTGAGTGCCCAACTCCTCCTCGATTTCCCGGAACAGGCATTCACGATCGCTTTCGCCCGGTTCGAGCTTTCCGCCAGGAAGCATGAAGACCGCCGTGCCTCGCTTGCGCACGAGCAGCAGACGTCCTTGCGACACGACGGCCGCCGCGGCGACGTTGAAAGTCTTGGACGATTGCGACATGGTGTTGATCAATATTCCACTGAATTTGCGGAGCAGGGATCAGGCGTCCCTGCTCTTCTCCGGATAATATTGCGGCGCCTCGCGGCGGTCATACATGCCGTAATTGCGGGTGACTTCGACAACGCGAATGCTGTCGGCACCCGGTTCGGCGAGTAGTCGTTCGCTCAGCGCGATGCCGGTCGCCTCGTCCGGCAGCTCGACCAAATGCGCGAAGCGGCCCTCGCGATAGACGCTGGAGAAGCTCGCGACCGGCAGGTCCTTCACGCCGCCCAATTGCGGCTCGGCCGTCTCCACGGCCAGCACATAAGTCGGCGCACGCCGTTTTGGATCGTTGTAGGTCCCGCGCCGCTGCGGCTGCCACGCCGCCTGCCCCGGCCTCACCTCGTGGATCAATTCGGCGACGCGCAGCCGATAGTCTGAGAATACCTTGTCGCGGCCGAGGGTCTGGATGTCGTGATGATGGGCATGGACGCGCCAGGCGGTCATGGCGCCCTCGTCCTGCCAGATCTGGTAGGACAGGATCAGATTGTCGCGCGACAGGCTCCGGAAGCGGTCGAGGAACAGGCAGCCGCCGAGCGCATCGAGCTCGGGCCGCAGCGCCGCGGCGAGTTGCAGATACTGGTCGAGGCGGCCCGGCTTGACCTCAACCTCGAAGAACAGCGACAGCATGGCAGCGTCTCCGTGTTTTTGGACGTCGGCTGAACTTCAAACGCGGTGGCCATCGCAGCCGGCCGCGCATGAAGGTCATTGCGAGCGAAGCGAGGCAATCCAGAAGCATTCCGACGACTCTGGATTGCTTCGTCGCCTTCGGCTTTTCTCAATGACGGCCTTGGCCGACGGACGATCGCCCTACCCGACCTCCAGCCGCATCCCGTCATAGGCCGGCACCACGCCCGCCGGCAGGCTCTGGCGCAGCACCTCGTAGTCGAGATCGGCGGTCATGTTGGTGATGACGGCGCGCTTCGGCTTGAAGCGCTCGATCCAGGCCAGAGCGTCGTTGACCGAGAAATGGCTCGGATGCGAGGCAGGGCGCAGGCCGTCGACGATCCAGAGGTCGAGATCCTCCAGCGCGCCCCAGCTCTCCTCGGGGATGTCGTTGAGGTCCGGCGTGTAGGCGGCATCGCCGATGCGATAGCCGAGCGCGGGGATGTTGCCGTGCTGGACCAGGAACGCCGTCAGCTTCAGCTCGCCGCCCTTGCCTTCCACCGCCTGGGTCTCGCCCGCCTCGATCGCGTGCTGGGTCAGGATCGGCGGATAGTCGCTTCCCGGTGGCGAGATGAAGCAATAGGAGAACCGGTGCATGATGTCTTTCGCGGTCGACTGGTTCAGGTAGACCGGAATGCGCCGGCGCTGATGCATCACCACCGAGCGCAGATCGTCGATACCATGGGTCTGGTCGGCGTGCTCGTGCGTGAGAAACACCGCGTCGATGTGATCGACGTTGGTGTCGATCAACTGCTCGCGCAGATCCGGCGACGTGTCGATCACGACCCGCGTGACGCCATGGGCTCCGCGGCGCTCAGCCAGAAGCGAGCAGCGCCTGCGGCGGTTCTTCGGGTTGCTGGGATCGCAGGCGCCCCACCCCAGCGCCGGGCGCGGCACGCCGGCCGATGAGCCGCAGCCGAGGATGGTGAGCGTCGTCGTCATGCAGCCTCCTTTGGCCGCGGCACCTTGGAGAACAGCTTGAAGAAGGTCTCGGTGGTCTGGCGCGAGAATTCCTCGAACGAGACGCCGCGGGTCTCCGCCAGCACCTTCGCGGTCTCGACGACGTAGGCCGGCTCGTTGCGCTTGCCGCGGAACTTGCCGGGCGCGAGATACGGCGCGTCGGTCTCGACCATGATGCGGTCGGCCGGCACCTCGGCGGCCAGCGCGCGAAGTGCGTCCGACTTCTTGAACGTCACGATGCCCGTGAACGAGATGTGCAGTCCGAGGTCGATCGCCTTCATCGCCAGCTCACGCCCGCCGGTGTAGCAATGCAGCACGGCCTGGAAAGGTCCGCGCGCCATCTCCTCCTCGAGGATGCGGCTGCACTGCTCGTCCGCTTCGCGGGTGTGGATCACCAGCGGCAGGCCGGTTTCGCGGGCGGCTGCGATATGCGCGCGGAACCCGCGCTCCTGGGCGTCCTTCGAGCCGTGATCATAGAAGTTGTCGAGTCCGGCCTCGCCGAGCGCAACCACCTTGGGGTGATCGGTCAGCGCGATCAGCTCCTCGGCCGGAATGCCGTCCTCCTCGTCCGCATTGTGCGGATGGGTGCCGACCGAGCAGAACACGTTCTCGAACCGCTCGGCGATGGCGAGCAGCTCGGGCAAGCGCCGCACCCGCGTCGAGATCGTTACCATGCGGCCGACGCCGGCGGCGGCGGCACGCGTGACGATGCCATCCAGATCCTCGGCGAAATCCGGAAAATCCAGATGGCAATGGCTGTCGACCAGCATCACGCCGCCGTCGGCTCGATGTAGCGCGGGAACACCGCCTGCGGTGCCGGCAGCTGCGTGCCAGCCGCAATCCGGACGTCGCCGCCGAGTCGCGCAAAATTCCGTTCGTCCTCGGGAATGCCGAGGCTGTCGAGCAGCTTTGCCGACGCGGCCGGCATCACCGGCTGGGTCAGGATCGCGACCTGACGGATCACCTCGGCGGTGACATAGAGCACCGTATGCTGGCGCTGCGGATCGGTCTTCGCCAGCGCCCACGGCGCCTCGCCCGCGAAATAGCGGTTGGCCTCGGCCACGACCGACCAGACCGCATTGAGCCATTGGTGGATCTGCTGCGTCGCCATGGCCTTGCGCGCCGCGCCGATCATCGCATCGGCCTCCGCCAGGATCGCCTTGTCATTGGCCGAGAACTCGCCGGGCTCCGGCAGCACGCCGCCGAGCTGCTTTGCGATCATCGACAGCGAGCGCTGTGCGAGGTTGCCGAGGTCGTTGGCGAGATCGGCGTTGATGCGCGCGACGATCGCCTCGTGATTGTAGTTGCCGTCCTGGCCGAACGGCACTTCGCGCAGGAAAAAATAGCGCAGCTGGTCGACGCCATACTGGTCGGCAAGATTGAATGGATCGACGACGTTGCCGACCGATTTCGACATCTTCTCGCCCCTGTTGAACAGGAAGCCGTGGGCATAGACCCGCTTCGGCACGGGCACGCCGGCCGACATCAGGAACGCCGGCCAGTACACCGCATGGAAGCGGATGATGTCCTTGCCGATGACGTGCACGTCGGCAGGCCAGTATTTCCAGTTTGCATCGCTCTCGTCGGGAAAGCCGACGCCGGTGATGTAGTTGGTCAGCGCGTCGACCCAGACATACATCACGTGCTCCTCGTCGTGAGGCACACGGACGCCCCAGTCGAAGGTGGTGCGCGAGATCGACAGGTCCTTCAACCCGCCCCTGACGAAGCTGATGATCTCGTTGCGGCGCGCATCCGGCCCAATGAAATCGGGCTGGCTCTCATAGAGCGCGAGCAGCTTCTCCTGATAGGCCGACAGGCGGAAGAAATAGCTCTTCTCCTCGACCCACTCCACCGGCGTGCCCTGCGGTCCGCGGCGGACGTTGTCCTCGCCGACGACGGTCTCATCCTCGGCGTAATAGGCCTCGTCGCGTACCGAGTACCAACCCGCATAGCTGTCGGCATAGATGTCGCCATTCTCGCGCATGCGGTTCCAGATCGCCTGGACGGAGCGATGATGCGCGGGCTCGGTGGTGCGGATGAAGCGGTCGAACGAGACGTTCAGCCGCTCGTCCATCTCGCGGAACCGGCCGGCATTGCGGGTCGCGAGTTCGGACGGCGTCATGCCCTCGTTCTGCGCGGTCTGCACCATCTTCAGACCGTGCTCGTCGGTGCCGGTCAGGAAGTACACGTCCTTGCCGTCGAGCCGCGCAAAGCGCGCGATGGCGTCGGTCGCGATCGCCTCATAGGCGTGGCCGATATGCGGGTTGCCGTTGGGATAGGCGATCGCTGTCGTGACGTAGAAGGTGTTCTTATCGACGGGAGCTGCGGCGACCTGCACTACGATCTCGTCGATCTCGACGACCACGGCCTCGACCTTCGGCTTGCGCGGTGCCTTCGGCTTCGCGGCGCGTGGCGGCTTCGGCGCTTCAACGATGGCCGGCGCGACCTTCTTCGGTGCAGCCGGCTGTTTCGGAGCGGCGGGCTTCCTCGCGGCCGAAGGCTTGTTCGTTGCTGCCGCGGGCTTGGCGGCCGTCTTCTTGGCCGGCGGTGTGGCGGGCTTTGCCCCGGCCTTCTTGGCTGGAGCCTTCACAGCTTTCTTGACCGCCTTCTTGGCGGCGCTCTTCGACGCTTTCTTGGCCGCGCTCGCCGCCGGGGCTTTGCTCTTGGCTTTCGCGGGCGCCGTCTTGGATTTGGCGGTCTTTTTCTTGGCGTCCTTGTCCTTCGCCGCCTTCGCCTTGGCGGCGCTGGCCTTGCCCTTCGCAGGCCCCTTGGCGGCAGCCTTCTTCGCGCCGCTCTTGCCCGCGGGCTTGCCCTTCTTCACGCTTGTCTTGCTGGCCTTCGCCACGGCAAATTCCTCTTTGACGACGTCGGTCGACGGATTGATCCTGATAATCCCGGGATGATGGTCGGCGCGGTTACCGCGTGGCTTCGGCGAGCATCCCGAACACCGAGAAAACCAGCGGTTTTCGCTCCAGATTATAGGATTCGGTGTCGCGCGCGGCGCGGACGATCTTTTCCCATACCTCCGCCAGCCGTGCAAGGCGCGGCAGTTCCGCGTTCGGATCTGCGGCCCGCAGCCGCTCCGCCACCCAGCGCTCGATGCTGTCGAGGAAGCTCGCCAGCGCGACGCGGTCGCTGGTGCCGAGCGCATCGCCCAGGGCATGCAGCTCGCCCGGGTCGATCCGAGGCAGGCTCGCGAGCAGCGCCGCGGTCCGGGTCTGCAGCTGCAGCCCGTCGCCGCCCAACAGCATGAGGGTCCGGGCGACGCTGCCCTCGGAGGCGCTGGCGGCCTCCCGCAGCGCCGGATCGGCTCCGTCCATTCCGGTGGCCTCGGCCGCGGCGCTGACGACGTCGTCGGTGGACAACGCCCGCAGCGCCAGCCGGCGGCAGCGCGACTTGATGGTGGCGAGCACCCGCGCCGGTGCGTGGCTGACCAGCAGGAACAGCGACTGCTGCGGCGGCTCCTCGAGAATCTTGAGCAGCGCATTGGCGGCGTTGGGATTGAGCTCGTCGACGGTGTCGACGATGCACACCCGCCAACCCTCGACCGCCGCCGTCGAGCCGAAGAACGAGATCGTCTCACGGGTCTCGTCCACGGTGATGACGGTGCGCAGCACGCCCTTGTCGTTGGCCGAGCGCTCCAAGGTGAGCAGCCCGCCATGAGCCTCCGAGGCGATCAGGCGCGCGACGTGGTCCTCCTCGTCGACGTACAACGAATCGGCGGCGCGCACCTCGGCGGTGGTGGAATCGCGGTGGGCCAGCACGAAGCGCGCCATGCGGTAGGCCAAGGTGGCCTTGCCGATGCCTTGTGGGCCGCCGATCAGCCAGGCATGCGCCATCCGTCCGCTGCGGTAGGCGGACAGCAGCGCCGCCTCGGCGTCGCGATGCCCGAACAAGGCGGTGGTTTCGCGTGGATGGCGGACCGCGATCTCCGGCTCGACCTTGCGTGCGCTCATGACGCCGCCGCCACTTCCGTGAACAGGCGTTCGCGCACGGCGTCCCAAACGAGCTGCGAGACCGTTTCCGCGCTCGCCGTAGCGTCGATCAGCACGCAGCGCCGGGGATCCTCGGCCGCGATCTTGTGAAAGGCGTCGCGCAGTCCCTTGTGGAACTTGATGTCTTCGCCTTCGAACCGGTCCGGGGTTCCGGCGCCGCGCCGCGCCCCGGCACGCTGCAGACCGATCTCGACGGGAACATCGAGGATGAGGGTCAGATCCGGCTTGAGGTCGCCGATCGTGACCCGCTGCATCGCATTGAGCACGTCCGGCGCGACCTTCCCCTGGCTGCCCTGGTAGGCCCGGGTCGAATCGAAGAAGCGATCGCACAGCACCCAGCTGCCCTGGTTCAGCGCCGGCAGAATCACGTTGCGGACATGGTCGTCCCGCGCGGCCGCGAACAGCAGCGTCTCGGCCTCCGGGCCCAGCAGCTTGCCCATGCCCGACAGCACGAGGTGGCGCATGATCTCCGCGCCCGGCGATCCCCCGGGCTCGCGGGTCAGCACCAGGCGCACACCCTCTTTCTGCAGATGGTCCGCCAGCATCTTGATCTGCGTCGATTTTCCGGCGCCCTCGCCACCCTCGAAGGTGACGAATCGGCCGCGGCCAGGACCACGTTTCAAAGCTGCTTCCGCCATGTCTCTAGAGCTTCTCGGCCCCGGCGCGGAACATCCCGATCACGAGCTCGCTGACCCCATCGATCGCACGCCGCATCGTGGATCCCCTGCTCACCGCCTCCGCAGCATAGACAGGGGCCTCCATGGCGATATTGGGGCCGCGCCAGACCCTGACAACCCCGACCTTCTGCCCGGGCTCGATGGGAGCCCTGACCGGGCCGCTGTAGACGATGCGGGCGATCAGCTTGTCGCCGCCGTTCTTCTGCACCATGACCTTGACCGGCACCGGGCTCGACAGCTTGACCGAGCGGCTCTCGCCGCCGAACACCTTGGCATAGCCGATCGGCTGCTCCGCGGCGAACAGGGTGCGGGTCTCGAAATTGCGGAAACCCCATTCCAGCATCTTCTTGGCCTCGGTGGCGCGGTCCTCGGAATCCTCCAGGCCATTGACGACCACGATCAGCCGCGTGCCGTTCTGCACGGCCGAGCCGACCATGCCGTAGCCGCCTTCCTTGGTGAAACCCGTCTTGAGGCCGTCGGCGCCTTCCATCGCGTTCAAGAGCGGGTTGCGGTTCTGCTGACGGATCTTGTTCCAGGTGAACTCCTTATCGCCGAAGATCTTATAGAACTCCGGGAAATCCAGGATGATGTGCCGGGCGAGCATGGCGAGCTCGCGCACCGTCATCTTGTTGCCGGGATCGGGCAGCCCGTTGGAATTGGCGAAGGTCGATTTGGTGAGGCCGAGCTCGCGCGCCCGCTTGGTCATGTAGTCGGCGGCGAAGATCTTCTCGTTGCCGGCCATGCCCTCGGCAAGCGCGATGCAGGCGTCGTTGCCGCTCTGGATGATCGCGCCATGCAGGAGGTCGCTCACCGAGACCTTGCTGTTGAGCGCGGCGAACATCGTCGAGGTGCCGGAGGGCGCCCCGCCCCGGCGCCAAGCATTCTCGCTGATGCGGTATTCGTCGTTGAGCTTGATCGTGCCCTCCTTGACGGCGTTGAACACCACCTCGGCGGTCATCAGCTTCATCATGCTGGAGGGCGCCCGCAGCTCGTCCGCGTTCTTCTCGAACAGCACGCTGCCGCTGTTGGCCTCGATCAGGATCGCGGTCGGCGCATCGCCGTCGAAGCCGCCATCCTCCTTGCGCGCGCCCTGGACGCTCTGGTTGGCGGCGTACAGCGCGCCGCTCCAGCCGACGGCAACCGCCACCGTCAAGGCGATGAGCGCACGCGTCGCCCGTCCGGACGTGAAACCGGAGCGGCGCAGCGGTAAGGTCATGAAATTCATCGGCTAAGCTCTGGAGCGCACTGGGATTCTAGCAGTTGCGGGGGACGCAAACAACTCGGCAATCCCGCGGATGCGTCCGCTGTCCCGTGGATTTGCACGGCCCGTCGCGCGGTGCGATAGGTCGAGCGCCGGCAATCAACACGGCCAACTCGAAATTCGAGCGATCGAGGGTGGAAACAGTGTCATCGACGCGGATCATCAAGGCCAACGGAATCGAGCTGTTCGTGCGCGAACAGGGCGAAGGCCCCCTCGTGGTGCTGTGCCACGGCTGGCCCGAACTGTCCTATTCGTGGCGGCACCAGATCCCGGCCCTCGCCGCCGCCGGCTATCGCGTCGTGGCGCCCGACATGCGCGGCTTCGGCCGCTCGCAGGCGCCTGAGGATATCGGCGCCTATACCATCTTCGACACGGTCGGCGACATGGTCGGACTGGTCGGGGCGCTCGGCGAGCGTCAGGCCGTCATCATCGGCCACGACTGGGGCGCGCCGGTGGCCTGGCATGCGGCGCTGTTCCGGCCGGACGTGTTCACGGCCGTCGCGGGCTTGAGCGTCCCTCCCCCGTTTCGCGGTCGCGCCCGGCCGCTCGACACGCTCAGTGCCGGCGGCATCGAGAACTTCTACTGGCAGTATTTTCAAACGCCCGGCGTGGCGGAGGCCGAGCTCGAGCGTGACGTGGCGCTGACGATGCGCACGATGCTGGCGCGCGGATTCTCCGATCCGCAGTCGCTGTTCGTCGCACCGGACAAAGGCTTTCTCGGCGACGTCGCCCCCGATCTGCCTTTGCCTGCGTGGCTGAGCGAGGACGATCTCGCCGAGTTCGTCGCGGCTTACGGCGCCTCCGGCTTCCGCGGTGGCCTGAACTGGTACCGCAACATCGATCGCAACTGGGAGCTCACCGCGCCGTGGCAGGACGCGCAGATCCGCCAGCCGTCGCTGTTCATCGCCGGCAGCGCGGACGCCGTCGTGACCGGGCTGATCGGCGCCAAGCGCGTCCAGGACATGGCGCGAGTTCTGCCGGATCTGCGGCGCAAGCTGATCATCGAGGGGGCCGGGCACTGGATCCAGCAGGAACGCTCTGCCGAGGTGAATGCGGCGCTGATCGCGTTCCTGCGCGAGCTGGCTCCTGCTCGCTAGCGCGCGAGCGGCAGCTCCATCATGCGATGCGACGCCATCGCCTCGTCCGCCACATCGCGGAACCCCAGCCGCACGTAGAACCGGATCGCGTCCTCATTCGTCGTCGCGACCGCGAGCGAGAGCACGTCGGCGCCCTGCTCCCGTGCCGCCGTTGCGACCGCCTGCATGATCTCGCGTCCGACACCGGCGTTGCGCGCGCCCGGCAGCAGCGCGAGATCGACCACGTGCCATCGCGACGCCGCGCGGTCGAGCAGCAGCCGCCCGACCGGCGCGGCATCGCGGAGAATGATCAGCGACTGCGCTGCCGGACATTGCGCCGCGTGGCCCGCGACCTGGGCGCGATATTGCTGCGCCAGCACGAGATCGAGCATCGCCTGCGGCAGACCGGCCGCGGCGAGCTGCGCACCTCTGACGGAGCCAAAGAGGTCGCGCAGGAACGGCTCGTCGGCGGTCTCGGCGGGCCGCAGCCGCAAGCGAACATCCCGCGAGACGATCTCGCTCCCGGTCGTCACTCCGAGCCTGCTCGGCTCAGGAGTTGTTGAACGACGGGAAGATGCCCGCATAGCAGATGCACCAGATCAGTGCCTGGGTCGGCTGCATGTTGTCGTGCGGGATGCTCTGCCCGGACGTCGTGACCGCGTTGGGAGCGAAGTTGACGTTCGCCGGCGGCGCCACGAAGCCGTTGAACGAGGGATCGATCGCCACCATCGTCCCGGGCGTCCCCGGCCCGGGGGCCGCGTTCGGCGCGGACCTGCTGCCGAGCTGCAGGTTATGCGTGTGCGCGGGCATTTCGGCCGAAACCAGCCCGACAGTGCTGCTGCCCATCATCTCGCCGATCACGCGGGGCTGCAGGCCGGGTCCGTCGCCTTGGCCGTTGGTGATCGCGCCGCTCAGATTGGGGAGCTGGAAGTTGGTCGTGCCGTTGCCGCCGAAATAGGTGCCGATCAAGGCGAACAACGGCGTGTATTGCTGAATTGGAAGCAGCTGGCCGAAGCACGGCAACCACGCACTATTGAAGCCGCCGGTTGCAAAAGTGAAGGGAAAGGCCTGGATTTCGCCAACAAAGGGATCAGACACGTCGTCTCTCCTCGAGAATGTGCGATGAAGCCGGTCGAACCGCGACGCCTCAGCCTGGCGAGGGATAGACGCCGTTGATGCAGATGCAGTAGTTGCCCACGACGGTCGGCATGATGTTGTTGTGCGGGACGCTCTGTCCCGCGGCGGCCACGCAGGGCGCCATGACCGAGTAGGTGCCGGCATCGGCGATGGGGGCATCGAGATTCCCGGTGGACGCGGTCGCCAGATGGACCGTGGGTCCGGGGATCGCCGTGTCGGCCGTGACCGTCGACGACAGCAGGGCATGGCTATGCGCGGGCAACTCGGTCGTGATCAGCAGGTGCTCGTCCTCGCCCGCGACCTCGCCAAGCACATACGTCGCGCCACCGGGCGGCGTGCCCTGCCCGAGCGGCACGCGGCCGCGCAGATCGGGCAGGTTGAACGTCTGGATGCCGTCGCCGCCATAGGTCGTTCCGAGGATCGTATAGAGCGCATCGTAGTTTGAAATGGACAGCGAGCTGCCGTCGCAGGCCAGCCAGCCGTCCGGTATGCGCGGAAAGGCGAACAGCCTGATCTCACCGAGAAACGGGTCTGACATCCCGACATCCTTTCATTGAGCCGTGGGCGCCGCGAGAGCAGGCGCGGCGCGGAACTGGGGGGATTCGATCGATCCGAAGACGCTCAGTTGCGCGAGGGGAAGACGCCCTGCATCGCGATCAGGTAGTTGATCACGAGGTAGGGCTGCATGTTGTTGTGCGCCTGCCCGCCGCCGATCTCGGGAATGTTCGTGCCCACGGCCAGCGGGACCTCGCCCGATCCTGCGGTCGCGAAGATCTTCTTGGGATCGTCCGCCGGCAGCGTATTGGTCCCGAACAGATTGTTCGTGGGACCCGCGCTTCGGCCGGCACCATTGGTCGTCGAGGCCTGCACCAGGTGATTGTGAGCCGGCATCTGAGCGAGGGTCAGCGTCACGGTCGTTTCGCCGCTGACCATCCCTGCGGGAAACTGACCGGAGCTGCCCGTCGATCCGAGGATGGCCCGGCCACGCAGATCCGGCAGCGCGAATGTCGTCACGCCGTTGCCGCCGTAATAGGTGCCGAGCAGTGAGAACAGCGCCTGGTTGGTCTGGATGGCGAGTAGCGCGCCGTTGCAGAACGCCCACCCTCTCGGCGGCTGAGATCCCGCAAAAGGCATGATCTGCCCCAACACAGGCGTCAACGGCATGCGCGTCTCTCCCCAATGTCATTTTGAAACGAATGGCGGCGGCTTGATCAAACAGCCTCCGCATTGAAATTTTTGAGAGCGTGAGAAACAACCTGTAGGAGAAGTCTAGGTTGCGTCGCTCGGATCCGTCAAGACAATAAAGTTCCGTAGATTGCGCTGTTGCCGCTATGCAACGCCAAGCAGAAGTCGTGCCCGGTCTGGTTGAATCGACTTGCCCGGAAGGCGCTGCTTCTCCAAGGTTACGATTGCGTTACCAAAATTTCTTCGAACCAATTTTTTTCAGCGGCACTCTCAGCCAATGAGGGGCCGTAAGGGGCACGACCAAATTGTCAACCGGGACTTGGCGCCGGAATTTTCATGCGGCATGCACGCCTCTGCGGCGTGCGCTGGGTTTTGTTTCGGTGGTTCTTGCCTTGATGCTCGCCTCGATGGTGGGCGCGCAGGCGGCCTGTAACTTCACGACCGGCTCGACCACCAGCACCAGCATCACCATCAACGGAACGGGCGCCGGCAATGCCGTCGGTCTGTGCGTCACCAACGACGTGGTGCTCTGGGGTCTCTACGGACACTCGAATGGCACCAACAGCCCGCCGATTGATGCGTTCAACAATCTCCCGATGACGGCGGGCGGCCTGAGCTACACCAATCTCAGCTACACCGGCGCCAAGGCGACCTACACCCTGATTCCCGTGCCGATCGGCGGCGACTTCACGCAGGTGCCGGAATACACCATCCGGATCGATTCGCTGTCCGGATCGGGAACCGAGAACATCACGCTCTTTTATGCGAGCGACTGCTCGCACACCGCCGGCAATTGTAGCGGCGCCGGCACCACCAACACCTCGTTCACGATCACCGTCACGTTGCCCGGCCCGACCGCGACGCAGGCCATCGCGTCGAAGTCGCTGACCGTCAATACCGCCGCGACATCCTTCACGCCGGTCACCGGCTCCGGCGGCACCGCACCGCTCAGCTATGGCATCGCCCCGACGCTGCCGACCGGTCTGTCCTTCAACACGTCCACGGGCGCCATCACCGGTACGCCCACGGTCACCAGTGCCGCGACCACCTACACGGTCACGATCACCGATGCCAACTCCGCGACCGCCAGCAATACCTTCAGCCTCACGGTCAACGGCGCGGTGACGGCCACGCAGTCCGTTGCCTCCAAGACGCTGACGCAGAATCAACCATCGACCAACTTCACGCCGGTCACCGGCGGCGGCGGCACCCCGGCCTACACCTACAGCGTATCACCGTCCCTGCCCACCGGTCTCACGCTCAACACATCGACCGGCGCGATCACCGGCACGCCGACGGCCGCGAGCGGCGCCACGACCTACACCGTGACCGTGACCGACGCGAACAGCGCGACCGCCTCGAACACGTTCAGTCTGACAGTCAACTCGGCCGTGACCGCGACCCAATCGGTCGCTTCGAAGACGCTGACGCAGAATGTGGCCGCGACATCGTTCACGCCGGTCACCGGCGGCGGCGGCACCCCGTCGCTCAGTTACAGCATCGCGCCCGCGCTGCCCGCCGGCCTCTCGCTCAACACCTCCAGCGGCGCGATCACGGGCACGCCGACCGCAAGCAGCGGCGCGACCACCTACACGGTGACCGTCACCGATTCCAACAGTGCCACAGCCAGCAATACGTTCAGCCTGACGGTGAACACCGCCGTCACCGCGACGCAGTCGGTGAGCTCGGCCACGGTGACCGTGAACACGGCCATCACGACGTTCACCCCTGTCACCGGCGGTGGCGGCACAACGCCGCGGTCCTATGCCATCGCGCCGACCTTGCCGACCGGACTCAGCTTCAACACCAGCACCGGCCAGGTCAGCGGCACGCCGACGGTGACCAGCAGCACGACCACCTACACGGTGACGGTGACGGATTCCAACGGCGGCACCGCCAGCAACACCTTCCAGCTCACCGTCAATGGGCCGGTGAGCGCGACGCAGGCGATCGCCTCGAAGACGCTGACGCAGAATGCCGCAGCGACGTCGTTCACGCCGGTGACCGGATCGGGCGGCACGCCGCCGCTCTCCTACGGCGTTGCCCCCGCGCTGCCGACGGGCCTGACGCTCAACACCTCGACCGGCGCGATCACCGGCACACCGACCGTGACCAGCGGCGCTACGACCTACACGGTCACGGTCACCGACGCCAACACTGCCACGGCCAGCAATACGTTCAGCCTGACGGTGAACAGCGCGGTCACCGCGACGCAGGCGATCGCCTCGCGGACCTTCACCGCCAACCAGGCCATCACCGCCTTCACCCCGGTCACCGGTGGCGGCGGCACGGGGACACTGACATATTCGATCTCTCCGTCCCTTCCGGCCGGCCTCAGCATCAGCGCCTCCACGGGCGCGATCTCCGGCACGCCTTCGACGAGCGCGGCGACCGCGACGTACACCGTGACCGTCACCGACACCAACAACGGGACCGCCACGAACACCTTCAGCCTGACAGTCAACGGCGCTGTCAGCGCCACCCAGTCGATCCCGGCCAAGTCCCTGACCGTCAATGTCGCCGCGACATCCTTCACCCCGGTGACCGGGGGCGGCGGCACGTCGCCGCTCACCTATGGCATCGCACCGACACTGCCCGCCGGGCTCAGCTTCAACACCTCGACGGGTGCCATCACGGGCACGCCGACCGCGATCAGCACGGCCGCGACCTATACGGTCACCGTGAGCGACGCCAACAGTGCCAGCGCCAGCAACACGTTCAGCCTGGCCGTCAACGGTGCCGTGACGGCGACCCAGGCGATCGCGTCCAAAGGATTGACCGTCAACACGGCGGTGACCTCCTTTACACCGATCACCGGCGCTGGCGGCACCTCGCCGCTGAGCTACGGCATCGCGCCGGCGCTGCCCGCAGGGCTCGCCTTCAATACGACCTCGGGTGCGATCACGGGCACGCCGACGGCCACAAGCGGCGCCACGACCTATACGGTCACGGTGACCGACGCCAACACTGCAACGGCGACCAATACGTTCAGCCTGGCGGTGAACGGCGCGGTCAGCGCGACCCAGGCGATCGCGTCGACCACCCTGACTGCGAACCACGCCGTGACGCCGTTCACGCCCGTCACGGGCGGCGGCGGCACCGCGCCGCTCGCCTATTCCGTCTCGCCGACGCTCCCCGCGGGACTGTCCCTCAATGCGGCCAACGGCAGCATCTCCGGAACGCCCACGGTGACCAGCGCGGCGACGACATTCACCGTGACCGTGACCGACGCCGCCAACGCGACCGCGAGCAACACATTCAGCCTGACCATCAATGGTGCGGTGACGGCCACGACGGCCGTGCCGTCCAGCTCGCTGCCGATCAACCAGGCGGTGACGCCATTCACGCCGGTCACGGGCTCGGGCGGTACCGGCACGCTGGTGTTTGCCGTTTCACCGACCCTGCCGGCCGGCTTGAGCTTCAACACGAGCAATGGCCAGATCACCGGCACGCCGACGGTTCCGGCGGCAATGACCACGTATACGGTGACCGTGACCGACACCAACAGTGCCTCGGCCAATGCCACCTTCAATCTGTCGGTGGGCCAATTGGTCACGACGGTCGCGCTGACCTCGTCGCAGAACCCGAGCCAGTTCGGGCAGCCCGTGACCTTTACGGCCACGGTTTCAGCGTCGGGCGGCACCCCGACCGGGACGGTCACCTTCAACGACAATGGCACGCCGATCGGCACGGCGACGCTGGCGGGCGGCGTTGCGACGTTCGCCACCTCGACGCTCGCGGTCGGCAGCCATACGATCACGGCGAGCTATGCCGGCACCACGCTGTTCACGGCGAGCACCTCGCCCGGCCTTGCCCAGACCGTCAACGTGCCGGTCGACAGCGTTCGGCTGCGCTCGCTGCAGCAGACCGTCAGCAAGCTGGTGGCGCAGAATTCCGGGCAGGCGATCTCCGGCGCGATCGATGACGCCATCGCCGACGGCTTCAACGATGGCGGTTCGTTCCTGACGCCCGGCAATGCCCGCATGCGCTTCAACTTCTCGGCCAATCCGCGCGATCAGGACGAGCGCTCCCCGGCCAGCGACCGCGCCGGCAGCGGCGACAGCAACGCCTATTCCTCGCTGCTGCCGGGCGCGTCCCAGCCACGTGGACGTGGTCGCGGCCGGATCGACGATGCGTTCGCGGCCATCGATCGTGGCGACAGGAAGCAGGCCGCGCCGAAATGGCACGAGCAGAAGGAGTGGCTGCTGTGGGCCGATGTGCGCGGTTCTGGCGTCGACCGCTGGGGCAGCACCAGCATCGGCGGCGTCACCCAGGCCAGCCAAGCCTCGATCTATGGCCAGCAGCTCAACGCCACGATGGGATTGACCTACCGCGCCGCGCCGAACTTCCTCGTCGGCGTGCTCGGCGGCTACGAGACCTTCAGCTACACCCAGCAGGACATCAACGGGAAGCTGAAGGGCGACGGCTGGACCACCGGCGCCTATCTCGGCTGGAAGATCATTCCCACGCTGCGCTTCGATGCAGCCGTGGCCTATTCCGGCATCGGCTATGACGGCAGCGCCGGAACCGCCCAGGGCAATTTCAGCGGCCAGCGCTGGATGGTTTCCACCGGTCTGACCGGCACGTATAAATGGGCCGGCCTGGTGCTGGAGCCGTCCACCAAGGTCTATGCATTGTGGGAACACCAGAACGCCTATACGGACTCGCTGGGCACGCGGCAGGGCACCAATGATTTCGCCAGCGGCCGCGCGTCGGGGGGCCTGCGCGCCGCCTACCCCGTCGCCTGGCTCGATAGCGGGCTTCTTCTGACGCCGTTCGTCGGCCTGTACGGCGACTACTACTTCACCAGGGAGGATGCCAACACGCTTGCCGCCGGCGCGCTGGCCTCGACGCCGCTGCTGCAAGGCTGGTCGGCCCGCGCCACCGGCGGTCTCGGCATCCAGACAGCCGGCGGCATCGGTGTCGGCCTCGGTGCCGAGCTCGGCGGCATCGGCAGCAACACCCGCGTCTGGACGTTTTCGGCCAAGGCGCGGGTGCCGTTCAGCGCCCAATAGGCATTCCCAATAGCCGTTGGCGGCGCACTCGAATCGAAACCGCCCCGGCTGGGGCGGCTGGTTCGACGTGCGAGATCGTATGGAAGATCAGTACAGTCCGCGGCCGCCAAGGATCTCGCGGGCCTCGTCAGCGCCGTCCGCCGCGCCGCTCGATGACGGCACGTATCGGCCGCCCTGATCGTAGGACACCGCGCGCGGGTTATCGAGGCTCCGTCCGCGGGTCCGGCTGGAGGCCGACATCTCGGACGTCGCGGCAACCGATGCCAGGTCGGCGGAGGTGTTGCCGAGCGTGTAGGGACGCCCCTCGGGCAGCGGGACCTCGCCGCGAATCGGACGACCTGCGCCGATCTCGGGAACGAACGGCCGGGCGGAGGCGACGCGGACGAGAGAAGGCGCCGGCGCCGGGATGCCGGTGCGCAGGGTTGCCATCAGTTGGGTATCGTCGGACCCTTCGAGAGGGGCGCGGCCGACATATTCGACGCGGACGCGGGCGACGCCGTTGCCCTTGAACTCGAGCAGATCAGCCGCCTTGTTGGAAACGTCGATCAGCCGGTTGCCGTGGTACGGGCCGCGATCATTGATGCGGACGATGAGCGATTTGCCGTTGGCGAGATTGGTGACGCGGGCGTAGCTCGGCAGCGGCAGCGTCGGATGGGCGGCCGTCAGCGACGTCATGTCGAAGACCTCGCCATTGGCTGTCAGCCGGCCGTGAAAATCATCGCCATACCAGGAGGCCATGCCCTCGGCGCGATAGTTGGTGTCCTCCTCGGGAACATAGGTCTTGCCGGCGACGGTATAGGGCTTGCCGATGCGGTAGACGCCACCGCCCTTCGGCACCGGCTCGCCGAATCCGACGACGCGCGGGCTCGACGACACGCCGTATTTCGGATCGACCTTGCTGGCGAACTTGTTGGAAGAGGCGCAGTTCGCGACCATCAGGCAGGCGAGGACGGCGACGGCACTGCGCACCGCTCTCTCGACCGGATCTGTTTGACCAATCCCCATCGACCCCAATTACCAATGTGCCGGTCGCAGCCGAGCCCTCCCATCAGGCCCGCGCGTCCCGGCTTGTCCCCGAGTCGCATCCCCGCAACTCAATGCACAAGGATAACGCAACCCGAAGACGGCGGAAATGGGGTGGGCCCCGCCGTGGTTAACCGGAGCTTTCCTGCGGTTGTGACGTGGACGGTGGCCGCCCAGGCGTGCACCTCCGCTGTGCCTCCGTGTTGCGAGTGCACCTTTTTGGACACATATGTTGCGTGAAATCCTCACCTACGAGTGTTCTCATTTCCCGGGACCTGAATCATTTTGACTGTGCAGGGCTGCACGTCGTTTGCTTCACGTGGGGCGCAACAGGGTGTGTTCGCTATGATCGAAGCAATGACGGCAGTGATGGGCTTGGTTGGCGCCGGGATCTTCCTTGCTCATGCGTTTGAAGGCGTCCGCTCGCGGGCCTGAGTCCGGACATATCGGACAGCCGACGCCATGGTCGGCTCTCGTCCGCGTCGATGTTTGCGTCCGCTTCAATAACGACACTTCAGGAGCATCCCTGAAGCTGGCAGTTTCGACCAGCAGATCATCCAGACCGCTCATCGCCCGGCCCTCGGTTTTCTCCGGCCGGTGCGAGATCGGACCGGTAGCGCAGCCGCAGCAGGTGGCCCATGCGACACCAAGATTTACGACATCAAGCGTTGCGACACCAAGACCTGCTCTCGGGGAGCTTTCTCGCCCTGGCAGCGCTGAGCACGGCAATCTTGTGCTCCGGCCTGATGGCTTTTGCGCTCAGGTGAGCGCGGGCTTTGAGCTGAGGCCGTCCGGGCAGGCGTGAATGCGCCGTTGACGAGCCGCAAGCCCGCACCCTAAACAAGGATCGCGTCGATACCGCGCCGCCGTGGCGTGGACGTCGCCGACGTCCCGGACACGACGCCGGATGGAAGGGTGGCCGAGTGGTTTAAGGCACCGGTCTTGAAAACCGGCGTGCCCGCAAGGGTACCGTGGGTTCGAATCCCACCCCTTCCGCCACTAAAATGTTCTCCATCGTTCGCCGTTGTCCGAAATCTCCGCTAATTCAACGATTTAGGCGGGAGGCTCTGGTCTCCCTCGTCCACCGGTGTTCTCCTGCATCCGGGCCTCGACCGTAGCTTTTACCCTGGGTTCGGAGGACGGTTTTCGCAGGCATTGGAAAGGATGACCACCGGGCATGACGAAACGTCGGCGGCGAAACGAGCGTGACGATAAGCAAAGCAAGGGTGACCGGGAACCCGGCGCGCCCGCTACGCCGCGAGGGTACGGAACGGGCGAGCTTTGGGAAGATCGATTTAAACGTGTGCGTCCTGAAGCTTATGCTCCTGTACCGTTCGTGGAGTTTGATGCCACCACGGAGCAGGATATCGCGGCGCTGGCGCAGGCCTACTTGGACGACTCTCGCATGACGGCCATGTTTGACGTGGTCGGGACGCAACAAATCTTGTCGGATGCCCAGCAGCAAGAAGTCGATGCGTTCAGCACCCACAATTCGACAATCGCTTGGAGCGGCCGCGATCCGGAGTTGGTTCCTGTTGCGGTGGCGCTGGCCCTTCGTGTGAATGCCCGACAGATTCCCGGAACGTCTTCTGCTGAAGCCGATGAGTTCATTCGTGACAGGTTCTTCGCGAGACCGGACAGTCACTCGGCGCGCATTCCTGTGGTGGAATTTGGTGGTTACCCTCCCGCGGCGGAGTTGCTGGACGCTGCGCGATTTCTCTGTTCGCAGGAACGCTACCGGACCTTCATCTTCGATAGATGGGAAAACTGGAGCGAGCAACACAGCCAGGAATTCCTCGATGAGTTCGTTGTGTACATGTACGGGGTACGCGACGCCTACATTCGAACTCACGGTCTGCGTGTGCGTGGGAATTTTTGGGGGGATGTTTCGGTCCTGATAGAGATGCTTCGGACCGGGAGGTTGAGTTCGCTCGATGAGCCGCGTGCCCTGGATCTCGTTCGAGATCCCTCAACTTCATTTTTTTCTCGTGAGGCGGTGAAAAACACGCCGCGAAAAACGGACAGCTAGGTCACGCATCCGGCTGGCTGCGCAACGCTGGCGAGGCGCCCGCCGCCTCCCCGTGCTCAGAGCCGGGCGCCTGGCCAACGACCAGGGTGCGCTCCAGGGCTTGCCTGCGGCGCGCGGTGGCCGTTCACAGCGCCGGCGGTCTCGGGCGGCACGCCGACCCGCTCCATCAGTTCGCGAACGTCGCGGATGCGGCTGTCGAGAAGGCCGTGCATCTCAGTCAGCGTCCAGCGCAGCTCATCCACCGCGCCCGGCGCCGCGTCGGGAAAATGCGAGAGATGATAGATCATCTCGTTGAGCACCTGCCGCAGCCCGTACAGGTCGTCATGGGCGAGCTTCTGGACGTCGAGCTGGCCGAGGAGCCGCTGCACGAAGCTGCGGCGATCGGCCGGTACATGGCGCAGATCGACGAACCGGTTGACGTGGAAGGCGCGCGGCGCCTCGGCACTGCCGGCCGCTTGGGCCAGCGCGAGGCGCACGCTGTCCGCGTTGAGGTCCTCGGTATCGACGGAGAGCGTGTTCGGGAACAGGCTCTTGTAGCGTTCGATCAAGGCGTGGGTCTTGTCGTAGTACCAGCCGAACTTCTCGGCCAGCGACAGATCCATCCATTGCTGCTTCGACATCTCTCCGAAGTGGAAAGCGGTCGGACGCTTGCGCTGCGCGGCCGGCGAGTCGGCGTAGTAGAGGTGGTTCTGCGGCGACAGCTCGGCATTCTCCACCAGACTTGCGATGCATGCCGCGCGGTCACGCCGGCGCAGATGCACCAGCGTGACCTGATCGCCGAGGAGCTCGGCGATGATCGGCAGCACGGCCGCATAACCATTGCCGACGACGCACGCATGGGGGCAATCGAGGATCGTCTGACGAATCTGATCCGTGAAGCCGGGATCGTTGGTTTCCTTGAGCTGGCAGAACAGCTCATTGAGCTCGCTCGACGCCCATTCGTGCACGGCACTGTCGCCGTTGCCCTGGTTGTCGAACACCTCCTGCATCATCCGCGTCAGCGACGTCGTGCCGTCCCGGCCAGTGCCGACGCACAGCACCCGCAGCGTGGAAGGCGGAGAATTCCTCAGGGCCGCGTCGCGGCCATTGCCGGAGGGGCGCGTCGCTCCATTGTCCGAGACCACGGCCAGGCGCTTACGCGCCAGCCGGCGAAGCTCCGCGGACGCCGCCTCCCACTCCAGCCTATAGCCGTCGCGCTCGTCGCGCAGGCGGCCCATGATCACGCCCCTTTCTTCCGTGATGCGCCTGTACCGCTCGGACTCGTCCTTCGCGGCGATCAACTCCGCTTGCAGCGCATCGACGAAGCGTTTCACATCCGCATCGAGGCGGCTTTCGGTGCTGGCGGTGTCAATCCCCAACCGGTTCTCGATCCACCGGCGCAGTCGCACTCTCGACAACAATAATCCTCCAAGAAATCGAGCCGAACGGCCTGCTGATCGTCAGCCGCCCGATCGCTGCTGCGATTCAGCACGCCTGCGAAGACCGCCCTGCCGGCTCCGGCTCTCCATGTAATACAATTGCAATGTACATCAAACTGCATCGCAATTCGGTTGCAGAGGCAGCGATGTTGGCCGGCACGTTGCGCGAGCCGCGCCCGCTCGTGCCCGAAAAATGTGCATGCCGCGCGACTAGTGGCCATTTGAGGGTATTAATACACCGCGATGCGGCGCGAGTGCGGTGGTCATGCGTCACGGCACGCCGCTGCTGCCAACGGGCACGGCCGCGACGACGCCAACTCCGTTGAGCTAGTCCAGCCCGCGCTCGCGACTCAGGCGCACCATCTCGTCGATGAAGATCTGCTTCTGCTTGTCGTCGAGGCTGGTGAACAGCGGTTCCGATGTGTCGGCCACCGCGCGCTGGTCGGCGGCGCGATCGACCAGGAACTGAGCCTCGTTGCGCATCTGCTCGACGATGTCGTCCGGCGGATCGCGCTTCGACCGCGCGATGCGCAGCTCGAGTCGATCCGCGCCGTTGCGGCCGAGCGCGTGCATCGCGTTGGCGAACGGACCCCAGTTCTTCGCCTGCTCTTCCGTCAGGTTCAGCCCGGTCTTCAGGCGCTCGATATTGCTATCGCTGTTGGCGACGATCTGTTCGGCCGTGAGTTGCGGGGCGCCCGGCTGCGTCAGCATCGGCGTCGCCTTGGCGACCTTGCTCGTCTTCGTCGCCTTGGAAGGCTTCGCCTTCCTGCCCTCGGCCGGCGGCGCCTCGGGCTGCGCACTCTGCTGGCCGCTGTTGCCGGTGAACGCCCCGGTCACGCCGGTGACCACGCCGACGACACCGCCGATCGCGCCGCCGAGCACACCGCCGACCGGGCCCGCCGCCCTGTTGCCTTCGCGTGCACCCTGTTCGACGCCCTTGAACAGGCCCTGCGCGGCAGGCTGACGCGGCAGGCCCACAAGGCCAATGAGGCCTATTGACACTCCTATTGCGATGCACCGGAAAGACCGGCGCCAGATGCCGGGGCTCATCATCATCAGTTCAGGCTCCGTGCGCAGTCGCTGGTCGTGACGACCATGATTCCAACGAATTCTACCGTTGCCGCAACGCGCAAGTCCATCTGCCGCACGCGGCGCGATGCATCGGACGTGCCCAGCTGCACTGGTTCCTCTCGGCTTCCTGCTCGGCCGAGACGCGCTTTGCACTGCAACGCTCAGCACTGCGATGCAATCAGTTGCGGAACCTGCGACGAAATGTGCACGCCATTAGTTCTAGGATTCGCCTCACCGGCTTTCTCGACAGCCGCTCGCAATTCTGCTCTGATTGCATCCAAGCGAAATCCATGCGCGCATGACGCGACGCAACAACTAACAAATCGGATTCGCATCGACAGAATGCTTGGCTCACCAGGGAGGGAACGCCATGTCACGGAGGAAGCTGAACCGCCGACAATTCGTTGCTGCGACCGCTGCCACCTCGGCGGTCATGATTGCCGCGCCCTATGTGCGTGGCGCCCACGCCGCCGGCAAGCTCTCGATCGGCTTCTGGGACCATTGGGTTCCGGGCGCCAACCAGGCTTCGACCGATCTCGTCAACGAGTGGGCCGCCAAGGAGAAGGTCGAGGTTCAGATCGACTACATCACCAGCCAGGGCAAGAAGATCGAGCTGACGATCGCCGCCGAGGGCGCCGCGAAGTCCGGCCACGATCTGATCGCCATGCCGACCTGGTGGCCGCATGCGCATGCGGAACTGCTGGAGCCGGTCAACGACATCATGGAGCCGATCATCCAGGAGAACGGCGAGGTCAACGGCACCGTCAAATATCTCGGACAGTCCGGCGGCAAATGGCTCGCCGTGCCGGCCTGCGTCGGCAGTCAGATCAAGGGTCCCTGCTCCCGCATCGATCTGATGAAGAAGCATGCGGGCATCGACGTGCAGGAGATGTATCCGGCCGGATCTCCACCGAAGGCCGACAATTGGACCACGGAGACCTTCCTGAAAGCGGCGGAGGCCTGCCATAAGGCTGGCGTGCCGTTCGGCATCGGGCTTGGCGAAACCACCGACAGCGTGGACTCCGCCGGCGCGTTCTTCCAGGCGTTCGGCGCGGATCTCGTCAACGCCAAGGGCGATGTCACGGTGAAGACGGATGCCGTGCGCCAGGCGCTCGAGTTCTACAAGCGGCTGATCGCGGCGCTGCCGCCGGATGTCGCCTCGTGGGACGACGCATCGAACAACAAATGGCTGGTCTCGGGCAGGGGCGCGATGATCATGAATCCGCCGAGCGCCTGGGCGGTGGCCAAGCGCGACGCGCCGCAGATCGCCGAGCAGTGCTGGACCCACGGCTTCCCGGCCGGCCCCAAGGGCCGCTTCGCGCCGTTCCTGCCCTACTTCTGGAGCATCTGGTCGTTCTCCAAGAACAAGGAGGCGGCCAAGAGCCTGATCGTGCACCTGTCGAAGCCGTCATCGATCGAGAAGATGGTGGTGGCGAGCGGCGGCTACGATCTGCCGGCCTATCAGAAGCTGACGACGCTCAAGGTGTGGCAGGAGGAGGGACCGCCGAAGGGGACCCTCTATCACTATCCCAACCCCTATAATCACCAGACGCTGTCGATCGCAGCCTCCCCTGCTCCGCCCAAGATCGCGCAGCAGATCTATGCGCAGGCGACGATGACCAAGATGTGCCTGCGCTACGCTCAGGGCGAGAAGATGGAATCGACCCTCGCCTGGGCCGAAGGCGAGTGCGAGGGCTTCATGCGCAGCTGAGGCATGCTCGAAGCAACGCCGGCGGTCCGCTTCAGCAGGCGGGCCGCCCCCTTTCACCTTGTCAGTGTTTCCCATCCAGTGAGGACCCCGCTGTCGCAGGGGACATCACGAGGAGCCTTTTCTCATGGTTGATGCCGCCATCGGTGAGAACGCCGTCGCCCGCCCTCGCGCGGCCCGCCGCAATGGTCTGCACAGGGCGTTGAAGCGGAAATCGACCGCCGCTTTCCTGATGACGCTGCCGCTGATCCTGCTGATCGTGCTCCTGGTCGTCTATCCCGCCCTGTATTCGGTGCATCTGGCGACCCTGAACAAGTCGATGCAGCGCTTCGTCGGCTTCGGCAATTTCGAGTTCCTGTTCAAGCGCGACACGTTCTGGCTGGTCGTCAAGCAATCCTGCATCTTCGCGATCACGGCCGTCGTGTTCAAGGCGCTGATCGGCTTCATCGTCGCTCATTTCGTCCACAACATCCCCGCCAAGGGGCAGCGCAAATGGCGCGGCATGCTGCTGGTACCCTGGGTGATCCCGCCGGCGATGAGCACGCTGGCCTGGCTGTGGCTGTTCGACCCGTCCTACAGCGCTTTCAACTACACGCTCGCCTTCTTCGGCATCGGCCCGATCCCGTGGACCGGGGAAGCCGCCTGGGCGCGGTTCTCGGTGATCCTGGTCAACATCTGGTACGGCGCGCCGTTCTTCATGATCATGTACCTGGCCTCGCTGAAATCTGTCCCGGACCAGCTCTATGAGGCCGCGGCGATCGATGGCGCCAATTGGTGGCAGCGGATCTGGTACGTGACCCTGCCGATGATGCGCAACATCATCGCGATCACGACGCTGTTCTCTCTGATCGTGACGTTCGCCAATTTCGACATCGTGCGCATCCTCACCGCCGGCGGCCCGCTCGACAAGACGCACATCTTCGCGACCTGGGCGTTCCGCGTCGGCATCGAGGGCAGCGACATTCCGCTCGGCGCCAGCGTCTCGCTGTTCATGGTGCCGATCCTGGCGGTCGCCGCCATCTTCATCCTGCGCGACGTCAACAAGCGGGGGAACGAGTCCTGATGAGCACCGTCACGATCGACAAGGCCGGCCCGACCCGTACCGTCAAATATGGCTCGATGAGCCGCGACCGCGCCTGGGCGCTGCGCTGGTCGTATTTCTTCCTGACGCTGTTCGCGATCTTCTCGCTGGTGCCGCCGCTCTACATGCTGATCACCTCGCTGAAGGGCAGCGCGGAGATCTCCGCGGCGACCAATCCGTGGTGGGTGTTCCATCCGACGCTGGAGAACTATGTCGAGCTGCTCACCTCGAACCAGTTTCAGCGTTTCTTCTTCAACTCGGCCATGGTCTCGATCGTCGTGGTGATCATCACCATGCTGATCAGCATCCCCGCCGCATTCGCGCTGTCGCGGATGAAGTTCTGGGGCTCGGCGACGCTGGCGACCGGCGTATTCCTGACCTATCTGATCCCGGACAGCCTGCTGTTCATTCCGCTGTTCAAGATGTTCGCGCTGATCGGCGACGTCACCGGCATCCAGTTGATCAATCGCTGGTACGTGCTGCTGTTCATCTATCCGACCCTGACGGTGCCGTTCTGCACCTGGATCATGATCGGCTATTTCGCCTCGATCCCGAAGGAGCTCGACGAGGCCGCGATCATCGACGGCGCCTCCTGGCTGCAGACGCTGACGCGGATCTTCATTCCCGTCGCCCTGCCCGGTCTGATCGCCGCGACGATCTTCGCCTTCACCGTCTCCTGGGCGCAGTTCCTGTATCCGCTGGTGTTCACGACCTCGACCGACCAACTGGTGCTGCCGGTCGGCATCGTCACGAGCCTGATCAAGGGCGACGTCTTCAACTGGGGACAGATCATGACCGGCGCGCTGCTGGGCGCGGCGCCGCCGCTGATCATCTACGCGTTCCTGATGGACTATTACATTGCCGGGCTCACCGCCGGCGCGACCAAAGGCTGATGACGGGGGTTGATCACAGATGGCTGAAGTGAGCTTGCGCAAGGTCGTGAAGCGTTACGACGACGTCGAGGCGGTCAGGGGCATCGATCTCGATATCGCCGACCACGAGTTCGTCGTGCTGGTCGGCCCGTCCGGCTGCGGCAAGTCGACGACATTGCGGATGATCGCTGGGCTCGAGGACATCTCCGACGGCGACATCACCATCGGCGGCGACGTCGTCAACGACGTGCCGCCGAAGGATCGCGACATCGCCATGGTGTTCCAGAACTACGCCCTCTACCCGCACATGACGGTGGCCGAGAACATGTCGTTCGGGCTGCGGCTGAAGCACTACCCGAAGGCCGAGATCAAGAGCCGCGTGGCGGAGGCCGCGCGCATGCTGGACATCGCCGACCTCGTCGACCGCAAGCCCAAGCAGCTCTCCGGCGGCCAGCGCCAGCGCGTCGCGATGGGCCGTGCGATCGTGCGCAATCCCAAGGTGTTCCTGTTCGACGAGCCGCTGTCCAACCTCGACGCCAAGTTGCGCGTGCAGATGCGCATCGAGATCAAGAAGGTGCACCAGAAGGTCCGCACCACGACGGTCTACGTCACCCACGACCAGGTCGAGGCGATGACCCTGGCCGATCGTGTCGTGGTCATGAACAAGGGCCGCATCGAGCAGATCGGCACGCCGAACGAGCTGTACCACAATCCGGCGACACGCTTCGTCGCCGGCTTCATCGGCTCGCCCGCAATGAACTTCGTGCCGTGCCGGCTCGAGGAGGCCAATGGCCGGCTCCACATCCGCCTCACCGACCGGATCGCCTTTCCGCTGCCGCCGGCGCGCGCCGCGCGCTATCAATCCGTGTCGCGGAACGAGCCGCTGCTGCTCGGCATCCGGCCCGAGCACATCGCCGAGACCAAGCCGCATGCGGAGCCTGGGATTGAGCCGTTCGAGGCGCTGCTCGACGTCACCGAGCCGATGGGCATGGAGACGCTTGTCTACTTCACCCTCAACGAGACGCCGGTCTGCGGGCGGGTCAACCCCAACGCCGGCGCGCGGGATGGCAGCCCTCTGCGCATGGCAATGGACCTCAACAACATGCACCTGCTAAATGAGGCTTCAGGCCTCGTCATCTGACGAGCATAAGAAGCTTCAAGGGCAGGACATGACCACCAGGACGGCAACCAACAAGAACAAGATCCTCGTCACGGAATCCTTCTCGGCCAAGGGCCGCGCGCTGCTGGCGGCGCGCGATGATGTCGAGATGATCGAGTTCCCCAACATGATCTCGGCGGTGGATTTTTCCGACCTGCTGAAGTCCCACGCGCCGGTGCACGGCGTCGCGCTCGGCGCCACGCGCTTCGGAGAGCCGGAGCTGATCGCGGCCGGCGACATGAAAGTCGTCACCCGAATCGGCGTCGGCTTCGACGCGGTCGATGTGCCCGCGCTCTCCAGGCACAAGGTGCCGCTGATGGTCGCGGGCACGGCGAACTCGCCCTCGGTTGCCGAGCAGGCGCTGTTCATGATGCTGACGCTGGCCAAGCGCGCCAACGAGATGCATGCGATGGTCAAGGACGGCACCTGGGGCGCGCGGCTCGGCGTGCTGCCGTTCGATCTCTACGGCAAGACCGTGCTGATCATCGGCTTCGGCCGCATCGGCACCCGCACCGCCAAGCGCTGCCTCGCGATGGAGATGCAGGTCCTGGTCTACGATCCCTACAAGCCCGCAGCCGACATCACCGCCGCGGCCTGCGAGCCCGTTGCCGATCTCGACACTGCGCTCCCGCGCGCCGACTTCGTCAGCATCCACTGCCCGAAGACCCCGGAGACCATCGGCCTGTTCAACGCCGCGCGTCTCAAGCTGATGAAGCCGACGGCGTATCTGATCAACACCGCGCGCGGCGGCCTGATCGACGAGGCGGCGCTCTATGACGCGCTGTTCTCGGGCCGGCTCGCCGGCGCTGGCCTCGACGTGTTCGAGCAGGAGCCGCCGCCGGTCGGCCACGCACTGCATGCGCTGCCCAACGTGATCATGGCCCCGCACGTCGCCGGCGTGACGCGCGAGGCCGTCGACCGCATGAGCGAGCAGACGGCGCGCAACATTCTCAGCGTGCTCGATGGCGATCCGATTCGGCAGAACGTGATCAATCAGGACGTCTTGTAGTCGTCCGGCCGGTGCAATGGTCCTGTCCCGTCGGCGACGAGGCAGAACCCGCTCTCATCACGCGGATGTCAGGACCTTTCTCCACCGCTTTGGCGCCCAACTTTCAACGCATTCTTGCAACTTGGCCAAATCCAGCTACAACTGTGACTATCGGCGCCGGATTTTACGCGCGCCGGTAGGAACAGAGGCGGCCATGAGTGTTGCGACCGAGCACGCGCTCGCAACGATAGCGAGCATTCTCGATCAGCCTGAAGCGACGAGGTCGGCAGACAAGGCGGCGCCGTCGTCGAAGAAGGCTGCCGCGACTGTCGTCTCTCTCGATCAGGCCGACGGCTACACCAAGCTCGGACCTGGGCCGATTTCCGCGATCCGCTTCCGCTGGACGGCACGGCGGGGCGAGGACGGCTACTATGTCGACGAGACCGTCGGGCCGACCTCGATCGCCGTGAGCAGCGGACCGATGACCGCCGAAGCTGCCGTCAAGACGGTCGACACCCGCGCGCGAGAGGCGATCGAGCGCTTCGAGGCGCTGAAGAACGAGATGACCGGCAAGGGCCCGGTTGCGCCCAGCGAGAGGTAGCGCTCCGGCCGCCCGGACCACTCCGTCTTCGTTGCGATTTCTCCAAATCCCATGGCCGGGTTCCATCCTGGCCATTCGTATTTTGTGGACCTTGAGGCCGCCTGCCGTCCCGCCCCGGAAGCGCCTACCTCCGCGCGCCCAGATAGTCCGGCTTCGCCAGCGGCACGCCGGCGTGACGCAGGATGTCGTAGGCCGTGGTGACGTGAAAGAAGAACTGCGGCAGGCTGAACGTGAGCAGCAATGAGCGACCATCGTCGAAGCTGCGCGTCGCACCGTTGCGGAAGGTGAAGCTGACCTCCCGCTTCGCGCCCTCCTCGATCGCCGCAGGTGGCACGCTGCGCACATCGTCGATCGCGGTTGCAATCCGCGCCTTCAACCCGGCCATATCCGTGTCGCTGTCGGCAACGGTCGGCTGCGCGCGGCCGGCGAGCAGCGCGCAAGCAATGGTGGCGTGGCGGTTGGCTTCGCAGACCTGCCGGATCAGGTTGTACATGTCGGGCGCGAGCCGGGCCTGCAGCAGGTCGGCGGGATCGATGCGGCGCGCCTCGGCAAAGGCAGCGGCCTTGTCGAGCACCCCCGAGAGGTTGTGAAGATAAGGCACGAACACCTCGACCGACGCCTGCACCAAGGAAATGCTCATCAACCAACCTTCCTGCTTGCCCCTCGTCGCGCGTGGCGACCTCCGCTATGAATAGCGCGGCCACATCATGCGAGGTGATTCAATATGGGATTTTTCAACCGGACCGTCGCCGCCGTGACCGCAGCCGTGCTGGCCTGCGGTCTCGCCACTGCCGCACTCGCCGACCAGCCCTCGCGCCTCGACGAGATCGTGCAGCGCGGCAGCTTACGGGTCGGCATGACCGGCGACTACAAGCCCTTCACTTATCTCGACAAGACCACCGGAAAATTCTCCGGCTTCGACGTCGACATGGCCGAGGCGCTCGGCAAGGCGCTCGGCGTCAAGGTCGAGTTCGTGCCGACCAGCTGGCCGCAGCTGATGAAGGATTTCGAGGCCGACAAGTTCGATGTCGCGATGGGCGGCGTATCGATCACGCTCGACCGCCAGAAGAAGGGCTTGTTCTCGACGCCGATCATGCGCGAGGGCAAGACCCCGATCGCGCGCTGCACCGACACCTCGAAGTACCAGACGCTGTCCGACATCGACAAGCCCGGCACCCGGGTCGTGGTCAATCCGGGCGGCACCAACGAGCGCTTCGCCCGCGCCAACATCAAGTCAGCCGACATCCGCGTCCACCCCGACAACGTCACCATCTTCGACGAGATCGCCAAGGGCGACGCCGACCTGATGATGACCGACGCCTCCGAGACGCGCTATCAGCAGAAGCTGCATCCCGGCGTGCTCTGCGCCGTGCACCCGGAGAAGCCGTTCGATTTCTCCGAGAAAGCCTACTGGCTGCAGCGCGACGTGGCGCTGAAGGCGTTCGTGGACCAATGGCTGCACATCTCGACGGAGAACGGCAGCTACCAGGCGATCTACAAGAATTGGTTCGATTGAGGCCGGCGGAGGCGACTAGTGGGGATTTCCCGTCGAGATCTTGCGGATGTCACGCTGGTCGAACTGCAAGGAGCAAAACCAAATCCCTAGTGCGATCTCGTTGAATTGGCCCCGGCGCTGCGTTCTGTTCGTTTCGGTCCTTAACAGAAGCATATGGACGATCGGAACATGGTCGCGCTGTACGACGGTGGCCGATCTTATGAACGGAAGGCTTGGAAGGGCTATGGATATGATTTTTGCAGTAGTTCCAGTTTGCATAGGCTCTTTAATATATTTGCTTTTTCGTACAAAAGATACTTGGATTATTTATGCCATAGGAGGCGCGGGTGGTGGACCTCTACTCGACTTCGCACGAACGCTGGCCCGACCTCTTAATCCTTACGTGAGCGGCTTCGCTCTCTATTCGCTCCCTTCCGCTCTTTGGGCGTTCTCGTTTATGTTCTGCATTGTGAAGATTTGGGCAGACACGCTTGTCTCGATCGCCGCGATTGCCGTCATTGCGTTAACTGCAGCGGTCGTGCTCGGATCCGAAGTGGGTCAGGCGCTTGACTTAGTTCAGGGGAGATTTGACGTCGCTGATGTTGCGGCGAATGCCGTTGGATTGTCTGCAGGGGGATTAACCGCATATGCAACACAGCGCAACAAACTTCGATCGATATGTTAGCAGCGCAATAGTATTTGCGATCTTTTGTGTTTTGGCCGGAGGGTCTGCAGAAGAAAATAGTGAAGAGAAGAAGGCGCGCATATTGAAGTCGGAGGGAATTTCAGAAGCGACTTATGACAATCGGGTCCGCGATTTCGGAAGCTACGACGAATACAAGGCCGCCGTCGAGAAGGGAATGAACGCAGCTCAATTCGCAAAGTATAAGTCGCAGCGAGACGCCTGCAAGCGGGACTGGTCATCGTGCGCTGATAACGAGCAGCTGGTTAACAATTGGTCGGGTTGGAGCGAGGTCCAGGTGGCCTGCAAGATCGCGGCCAACGATCGAGCAAAATACGGCGACCCGGAGTGGCCTTGGCTTCCGTTCGGCACGTATCTGACGGGAAATGAATATGTCAGGACAGGCAAAGTAGTTGCCATAGAGCCCGATGCGAGGTTTAAAAATGGGTTCAATGCCGCAGTTAGGGTGCGAGTTCGCTGCTATTACGACGTAAGGAGCAAGCATGTCGACAATGTCACGCTCGACGAGCGTTAGGCGTGGTCTTGATCAGCTGCACGGTCATCGATAATCAGCGACCAGAGAGGATCTTTCTACGCCGTTTCAGCGGCATGGCGCTGTCCAGTCGCCGCGCCAGAAACAATAGGATTGCGTTTTTCCGAAAACTATGGTTCACTACCGCCATCCCACCTCATCGAGAGGGGCGTTGCGCGCGATCGTCACGACACGCGAGGTGGGGAGGCGATGGCCGCGAGATGTCGAAAGCGTGCTTGCACGCGGACGAACGGCAGCTTGCGGACGTGAAGTCGCAGGGTCCTGATACCCCGACGCTGGTATCAAGCCGCGATGGTGCTCAAGGCGCCGCGTGGTGATGGTGGCCAACAAGCCCGGCGCACCAGGGAGACTGCGTATAAGCGTGAAGACCGTCGCGCAGGGA
>NZ_JAUESY010000003.1:0-663669 GCF_032484415.1 Bradyrhizobium sp. SZCCHNS30572
TGCGCGACGGTCTTCACGCTTATACGCAGTCTCCCTGGTGCGCCGGGCTTGTTGGCCACCATCCCCAGCGCCATGCGCTCGCATTGCGCCGGGTTGATACCAGCGTCGGGGTATCAGGACGCTGCGACTTCACGTCCGCAAGCGATCGTTCGTCGGCACCCTCGTCGAAGAGAATGCTGCGATCTCTCGCGGCCATCGCATCCCCGCCTCGCGTGTCGTGACGATCGCGCGCTACGCCCCTCTGCGGTGAGGCGGGATGCGAGGAGATAATCATGATTTCTGATAATTCGCAAGAAGTTTATTTTTTCCGGAATATGCGCGCTTCATCTCTCGCGTTGTCTGGCGGGCCGTCTGATGGATTTCGTGAAGGGCACCCTAATTTGGGTCCGACGCCGCGAGAAATTCTTCCGCTTTGGCTCGGCTCGAGAACCGCCCGAGCTCTTCATAGGACGGCTCGTCCTCGGCGTCATCAGCCGATCGCAGGACGACAAAGCAATCCTCATTTCTCAAAATCAGCTCTGTCAGGTCCTCGCTCCGGGACGGAGACATGTCGCGGGCGCCGCAATGAGGACACTCGTCGTCGCACATGCACGACCATTCATCGGTCCAGGCCTGCGCGCAACGTTCACAGCGATAGAAGTTCAAGAACCAGGCCATTGCCGGACCTCATGTCTTCAAACGATAGCGGCCGCGCGCTACGAACTCCAGGAATCCCTGATCGCGCAGGACCTGGAGCTGCTGGCGGATTTTTGGCCGGACGTTCTGGTTGCCGGGATAGAGCAGGCTGAGATGGCGGTCGAAAGCGTAGACATCATCGAGCGTGAATTCCGGCTTGCCGAGCGACTCGACGCATTTCAGCACCTCGATCAGCCATCCGCGCGCATCCAGGGATTCCTTGCGGAGGAAGAGCGTCCGGCTCCATTCCTGCAGCACTAGCTCCTTGGCGCGGACGACGCCATTCTGCACGATGTGAATCTTGCCCGACTCGGGAACGCGATCGAGAAGAATGTTCGAGCCGACCCACCCCGCGCGCCGCGCGGTCGCCGCGAGCGGCTTGCGCTGCTCGATGATATCGCGGACGAAGAAATGCTTCGGCACGACGAAGAGGTTGATGACCGACCGGGTGTCACGGTCATAGTTCATCAGCAGGAGATTGGGATTGTTGCTGGCGGCCAGCCGCTCGCACTTCGTCCCATAGGCGCCGTCGGCGACCTTGGCGCCGAATGCCTTCTTCTGGCTCTTCAGCTCGAATTCTTCGCTGCAGGCTTTACAGAGAAAATCCGCCAGCGGGCTGTTGTTTGGAAACTGCGTCATGTTCGACTGGCCGCAGTTCGGACAATAGGCTTGCGCGCCAACCCACGCCTCGGTCCACGCCCGCGCCTTCTGCGTGCCGCTGGTGTAGGCGGTCTGGGATTCTTCGAAGCCGAGTTTCATGTGAGCAGAGTAGCTCAACATCATATGTATTCCAGTCGAGATCGCGGGACCGGAGGTCATTGCGAGCGAAGCGGCGAAGCGAAGCAATCCAGATCAGGCCAAGTGCATGGACTGGATTGCTTCGTCGTTGTCGCTCCTCGCAATGAGGCGGCGAGAAGGTTTACACCTCACCGCTTCTTCCACCCGCCGCGCTTTCCCGGCGCGCCACCGGTCGAGCGCGGAGCCGGGCCGAATTCGGGGCCGGACTCGCGGGAGTTGGTGGGCTGGATGATCTTGCTGCTGCTGCCGAATGGCTTTGGCGGCAGCTTGGCGTTGGGGCGGTAGGGCAGGGATTCCGGGCCGTGCATCTCGTCGAGATGCGGCTTGTGGACTTTGGAGCCGGTGCTTGGGCCGCCGCTGATGATGTCGTCGAGGGACGGCGCGAGCGGGTCGCGGGGCTTCACCCCACCCCGGCCGCCTTTGGCGGCCGACCCTCCCCCTCCAGGGGAGGGTGAAGAGGAGCCGCCAGCGCGTGCCGCAGCGCCACGGCCCTTCATCGCCGTGGTCGGGAGATTGGCGGCGTCGCCGTATTTCTTGGCGCCGGCGTAGCTGCCCGCCTTGCTCTGCACGGTGCGCTGCTTGGCGGTGGGGTCGTCGACGACGGCGAGCTCGGTGGCGCGGAGGCGCTTGACCTCGTCGCGGAGGCGGGCGGCTTCCTCGAAGTTCAAATCGGCGGCGGCTTCGCGCATCCGGGTTTCGAGATCGGCCAGCACCGCCTCGAAATTGTGGCCGATCGAGATGACGTCGTCGGTGGTGGTGCCGCCGCCGGTCTCGATCAGCACGTGGTCGCGCTCGTAGACCGAGTTGAGGATGTCGCCGATCGACTTCTTGACGCTCTCCGGCGTGATGCCATGGGCCGTGTTGTACTCCACCTGCTTCTCGCGGCGGCGGTTGGTCTCGGCGATGGCGCGCTCCATCGAGCCGGTCATCTGATCGGCGTAGAGGATCACCTTGCCGTCGACGTTGCGCGCGGCGCGGCCGATGGTCTGGATCAGCGACGTCTCGCTGCGCAGAAAACCTTCCTTGTCGGCGTCGAGGATCGCGACCAGCGCGCATTCGGGAATGTCGAGGCCCTCGCGCAGCAGGTTGATGCCGACCAGCGCGTCGAACGCGCCGAGGCGCAAGTCACGGATGATCTCGATGCGCTCGATGGTGTCGATGTCCGAATGCATGTAGCGGACGCGGATGCCCTGCTCGTGCAGATATTCGGTGAGGTCCTCGGCCATGCGCTTGGTCAGCACCGTGATCAGCGAGCGGTAGCCGGCCTGCGCGGTGGCGCGGACCTCGCCGAGCAGATCGTCGACCTGGGTGCGCGCGGGGCGGATGTCGACGGGGGGATCAATCAGTCCGGTCGGGCGGATGACCTGCTCGACGAACACGCCGCCGGCCTCGTTCAGCTCCCAGCCGCCGGGGGTCGCCGACACCGCCACGGTCTGCGGCCGCATCATGTCCCATTCCTCGAAGCGCAGCGGGCGGTTGTCCATGCAGGACGGCAGGCGGAAGCCGTATTCGGCCAGGGTCGCCTTGCGGCGGAAGTCGCCGCGGAACATGCCGCCGATCTGCGGGACCGTGACGTGGCTCTCGTCGGCGAACACCAGCGCATTGTCGGGGACGTATTCGAACAAGGTCGGCGGCGGCTCGCCGGGCAGCCGGCCGGTGAGATAGCGTGAGTAGTTCTCGATGCCGGCGCAACTGCCGGTCGCCTCCATCATCTCCAGATCGAAGGTGGTGCGCTGCTCCAGCCGCTGCGCCTCGAGCAGGCGGCCCTGCGCATGCAGCTGGTCGAGCCGCATCTTCAACTCGGATTTGATCGACTTCATCGCCTGCACCAAAGTCGGGCGCGGCGTTACATAGTGCGAATTGGCGTAGACCTTGATGAACTCCAGTTCGTCCTGCTTGTGGCCGGTGAGCGGATCGAACTCCTCGATGTTCTCCACGGTGTCGCCGAACAGGTTCACGCGCCAGGCGCGGTCCTCATAGTGCGCCGGGAAGATGTCGATGACGTCGCCCCGCACGCGAAAGGTGCCGCGGGTGAAATCGTGCTGGGTGCGCTTGTATTGCAAAGCGACGAGGTCGGCGATGAGCTGGCGCTGGTCGATGCGCTCGCCCTTCTTCAGCGCGAAGGTCATCGCGGTGTAGGTCTCGACCGAGCCGATACCGTAGATGCACGACACCGAGGCGACGATGATGACGTCGTCGCGCTCGAGCAGGGCGCGCGTCGCGGCGTGGCGCATCCGGTCGATCTGCTCGTTGATCGAGGAATCCTTCTCGATGTAGGTGTCGGTGCGCGGGACGTAGGCCTCGGGCTGGTAGTAGTCGTAATAGGAGACGAAATACTCGACCGCGTTGTCGGGGAAGAAGCTCTTGAACTCGCCATAGAGCTGCGCGGCGAGCGTCTTGTTCGGCGCCAGGATGATGGCCGGGCGCTGCGTCGCCTCGATCACCTTCGCCATGGTGTAGGTCTTGCCGGAGCCGGTGACGCCGAGCAGCACCTGGGTGCGGTCGTTGCGCGCGATGCCCTCGACCAGCTCCTTGATCGCCTGCGGCTGGTCGCCCTTCGGCTCATAGGCCGACTTGATCTCGAAGCGGACGCCGCCTTCCGACTTCTCGGGGCGCGGCGGCCGGTGCGGCGTCCACACTTTGACCGAGCCGTCGTCCTTGCGGAACTCGGGACGGCCCTCGCGGATCAGCGACTCCAGCGCTTCCGCCGTGGCCTTGACGCCGAGCGCCTCCATCTTGTTGCGCGGCGGCCGGGCGAGCGCCTCCTCGTCGTCCTCGGCGGTGGGCAGGCCGAGCTGCCGCGCCAGTTCCGGATCGAGCGTCGGGATGGTGGCGGCGGTGCCGTAATTGGCTTGCGGCGCTTCGGCGAGTCCGGAGGCTGAGGCGGCGTCATCCGCCCCGAGGGGGTGATGCTGCGGAGGGAGGCCCCCACCCTGGCCCTCCCCCGCACGCGGGGGAGGGGACGCTAGCGGCGCAGTCTCGGCATCATCGCTGGCGCCGGCACGCGGCGCCTGCCGCCTGGAGCCCTCCCCCGCGTGCGGGGGAGGGTTGGGTGGGGGCGGGCCATGCGACGGATCGTTGTTTGACGATGAACGTCCACCCACCGGCTGCGGATTCGGCCGCAGCGGCATGGACCGCGCCGAGGCATCGCCCGTCGCAACCTCAGCGCTCTTGCCGCGCGTCGACGCCCGCGCGCGGTGCGCGGCGGCCTCGCCGCCGCTGCGGCGGTCCCAGGAATTGTCCGGCGGCGGCTTCAGTCCCGTTGAGGAACCGATGCCGCTCTCGCCGCGGTTGATGGCGGGATTGAGCAGCTCGGCGAGCGCGGGCGCGATCGGCTGCACGTCGGGCCGGTGCGCTTTCGATTTCGGGGTTCGGCCTGGCTTCTTGGGAGTGTCGGGGGTCTTCGCCATGGCCCGAATATGGGACGGATGGCGCCGAGTTGAAAGAGTGATCGGGCGCCGCGCACCAGCCTTGCTGACAGCATGGTGGCAGCAGCAGGCATCGAGACGCACTGCTCCCGAAAGGCCACACGAGATCAGCGGGCGACTCGCGAGCCATGGCGCGCACGATGGCGTTGCCGCGACGCCACGCTGCCGTTCAATGCCGCGTCGGCTGCTCGACGATGTCGAGATGCACGCCGTGGCAGGCGACGCATTGCAGGGCCCAGTACTCGGAACCGCCGCGGCCGTTGATGACGCTCAGGACGCTCAGCTCCGCATCGCAGTCCGGGCATCGCGTACGCACCGAAAAAGCGAGGTGTTTGACGGCAGGCTCAGCCATGAATTGCAGTCCGCATTACGAATACACTCGGCATTTCGAATTGGCGTTTGATGTTGGCTTGGAACCGTCTGGCCGCGCGAGGGGACTCTCGGGGACTTCACTCTCGGAGATTGTTCCACGTCGCGCTATCCGTCTTTTCCCGGGGGTCGGTCGATATCCTCCGTCGCGTGCTTCAAAGTGCTGCGATTCGGTCTGCAGTTGTCAGCGCCACCGCTTGCGAAAGCGGTCGATATGGCTTTTCGCGTCGGCAATCGCCATGTCCGCATCGGACCAGGCGAAGCCGACTTCGAGCGAGGGGAACGAAACGCCATTGATCACCACCGGGGTCATGTCCGCGCGGCGGATCCGCGCGTGCCACAAGCCGCGTCCTGCTTCGAACGGCTCGATGGCGAAGTCCTCGTACAAATACGTCATTGCGCAGTCCTGATGTCCCGAACGGCAACGACAGCATGAATTGGTCCGGGCATTTGTGAACGGGTTCACACGTCAGCGTCTTTTTTGATGGCGTCCCTGCGCTGGGAATTCCGGGTCGCGGGCTGTGACGCCGCGCGCATGATCCAGCGTCGGAACGCGGCGAAATCACGTTGGCCGGCCTGGAAATGGCGGTAGACAAGATACCAGCGCTCGCCTTTTGGGACGGTCAATGCGAACGGTGCAACCAGGCGTCCCGCCGCGAGGTCGTCGTCGATATAGGGACGGATGCCCATGGCGACGCCGAGCCCGTCGATCGCAGCCTGCAGCGCATGTCCATAGTACTGGAACTCGGTGCCGCGCGCGCTGACGCGCGTGACGCCCGCGGCCTTCAGCCACAACGCCCAGTCCTCGGCGGCATGCGACACCCGCAGCAGGCTCGAGCCCTTGAGATCGGCAGGCTTCTTCAAGGTCGCGGCGAGCCGCGGCGTGCACACCGGCACGAGATCCGCGGCGAACAGCGGCTCGGCGACGAGGCCCGGCCAGGCGCCGTGGCCGAGCTTGATGCCGCAGCTCCAGTCGTCGCCGAACGGCACCGCCGCCCCGCCGGTGGTGATGCGGACCTCGATGTCCGGCTGCTCGGTGCTGAAATCGGCCAGACGCGGGATCAGCCATTTCATCGCGAACGTCGGCCCGACGCCGAGCGTCAGCACCCGCATCGATGACGGCGCCATGATCTGCGCGGTCAGGCTCGACAGCGCGTCGAAGATCGGCGTCAGCCCGCTCTGATAGGCGCGGCCGGCGGCGGTGAGCGCCAGGCGGTTGGCCTTGCGCTCGAAAAGCACGACGCCCAGCCGCTGCTCAAGCAGGTTGACCATGCGGCTGATCGCGGCCGCGGAGACGTTGAGCTCGCTGCCTGCCGCGGCGAAGCTGCCGGTGCGCGCCGCCGCCTCGAACGCCTTGATGCCGTTGAGGAACAGCAGCCGTCTCATCGCGCCCTCAGGAAAACTGATGGAGGGCAAGATAACTCGGTTTGTGCGGATATCGCCAGTGCGACAAATTGCATGGCGAGGAGATCAGCCATGACACCCGCCCTGATTGCAGCGCTCGGATTGCTGATGGTGGCGACGGCGTTCCTGTCGGGCCTGTTCGGCATGGCCGGCGGGCTGATCCTGATCGGCGTGCTGCTGGCGATCATGCCGCTGCCGGCGGCGATGGTGCTGCACGCGGCGACGCAGATGGCGTCCAATGGCTGGCGTGCGGTGCTGTGGCGCCGGCACATCCGCTGGCGGCCGGTCGCGGTGTATCTCGTCGGCTGCGCGCTGGCGCTCGGCCTGTGGGCGCTGGTGCGCTACGTGCCGGACAAGCCGGCGGCGCTCCTGCTGCTCGGCGTCACCCCGTTCATGGCGCGGCTGATGCCGGCCGGCCTCAAGCCCGATCCGGACAGCGTCTGGCAGGGCGCGATCTACGGCACGATCTGCATGGGGCTGATGCTGATGACCGGCGTGTCGGGGCCGCTGCTCGACACGTTCTTTCTCGGCGCGCGGTTCGACCGCCGCTCGATCGTCGCCACCAAGGCGACGTGTCAGGTCGCGAGCCACCTCACCAAGCTGATCTATTTCGGCGGCATCATCGATCAGGCCGCGGGCCTCGATCCGGTGCTCGCGCTCGTCGCCGTCGGCGCGTCGATGCTCGGCACGAGCCTGGCGCGGCGGCTGCTCGAGGCGATGAGCGAGCAGCAGTTCCGCACCTGGGCCAACCGCATCATCACGGCGGTGGCGAGCTACTACATCCTCTATGGCGGCTGGCTGCTGCTGGCCGCGCAGAGCTCGGCGGCGGCAGAGTGAGGCGAGCATGGCCGTATCGGCAGACCCCCTGGTGCTGGACTTCGTCGAATGGGTCGCGCGCGCGCCGCGCAGCCATGCCGAAGTGGTGGCGACCTGGCGGACGAGCTGCCCGCGCCTGACGGTGTGGGAGGATGCCGCCGATCTGGGCTATGTCACGCGCGAGGCGATCACGGGCGCCGGCCTCTTCATCATCGTCACCGATGCCGGTGCGCGGCTGCTGCGCGACAACGGCCGCGTCGTGCGCTAGAACGGTCCGGACTTGGAGGAAGGACCGGGAATGGCCGTGAAACTGTATGAACTCGTCGGGACCGATGCGGGCCGCCCGTTCAGCCCCTTTTGCTGGCGCACGCGGATGGCGCTGGCGCACAAGGGGCTGAGCGCTGATACGATTCCGTGGCGCTTCACCGAGAAGAGCGCGATCGCGCCGCATGGCTCGGAGAAGGTGCCGGTCATGCTCGACGGCGACCGCGCGGTGGCCGATTCCTGGGCGATCGCCAACTACCTCGAGGACGCCTATCCGGACCGGCCGTCGCTGTTCGGCGGCGCCGGCGGCCGCGCCATGGCGCGCTTCCTCAATGCCTGGGGCGACATCGCCATCGTCGGCGGCATCTTTCCGCTGATCATCGCCGACATTCCGAAGAACCTCGCCGCCGAGGATGCCGACTATTTCCGCAAATCGCGCGAGGCGCGGTTCGGCAAGAGCCTCGAAGAGGTCATGGCCTCGCGCGACCAGGCGGTCATCGGCTTCCGCAGGTCGCTGGAGCCGCTGCGGCAGACCCTGAAGACGCAGGCCTTCATCGGCGGCGATACGCCCGACTATGCCGACTACATCGTGTTCGGCGGGTTCCAATGGGCGCGGGTGGTGAGCCCGTTCCGGCTGCTCGAGGAGAGCGACAGCGTCCATGCCTGGCGCGAGCGGCTGCTCGATGCGTTCGACGGGCTGGCGCGCAAGTCGCCGGGCCATCCGGTCTAGCAACGCGGCGGCCGGCGCTCGCGCCAGGCCGCCAGCCCATCGGTGAGATCGCGGCTGCCGACGAGGCTCGCGAACTGTTCACTCTCGACCTGCAGCCCTTCGCCGATCGCCATGTTGAGCCCGCGCGTCGCGGCGGTGATGATGCCGGCGACGGTGTCCGGCCCGTGGCGGATGATGCGCTGCGCCAGCGCGCGCGCCGCCGGCAACAGCTCGTCATGCGGCACGACGGCGTTGACGAGGCCGATCTCCAGCGCGCGCTGTGCCGGGAAAGAATCGCCGGTCAGCAGCAGCTCGAGTCCGCGCTTGCGGCCGACCAGCCGCGGCAGCCGCTGCGTGCCGCCGAAGGTCGGCGGCATGCCGAGCCTGATCTCGGGCTTGGCGAAGCTGGCGCGCTCGCTGGCGACCGCAAGATGCACGGCCTCGGTGATCTCGCAGCCGCCGCCGAAGGCGAGCCCGTTGACGGCGGCGATGACCGGCTTGCGGAACGCCTCCAGCCGCGCCGTCATCGCCTGGCCACGCCGGACGAAGTCGCGCAGCGCGGCAGCGCGCCCCTGGCGGACGCTTGCGGTGAATTCGTCGATGTCGGCGCCGGCCGAGAAGGCGCGTTGTCCCGCACCGGTGACGATCACGGCCCTGACGCCGGCATCGGTCTCGATGCGGTCGAGCGCGCCCATCAATCGATCGATCAGCGCGTAGCTGAGCGCGTTCAGCCGCTGCGGCCGGTTCAGCGTGATCATGGCGATGCGGTCGGAGATGTCGAGCAGGAGGAGGTCGGTCATGGCGTCTCGCAGGCTGGTGGTTGGAGCAAGCGAAGACTAGGCGTCGCGGCAGCCGAGGTATATTCACTGGTCAGTATACATTGACCGAGACCGAGCGCCGCCATGCCCCGATCCTCCGATCCCACGCCCGCCCGCATCGTCGCCGCCGCGAGCAGGCTGTTCTATGCCGAAGGCATCCGCGCCGTCAGCGTCGACGCGGTGGCGGAGAAGGCGGGGGTTACCAAGAAGACGCTGTACTATCATTTCCGCAGCAAGGACGATCTGGTCGCGGCCTATCTTGCCGCGCGCGACCAGCCGAACCTGACGCTGTTCAAGCGCTGGTTCGACGAGACCGAGGGCGGGCTGCCCGACAAGATCGCCGGGATCTTCAACCAGCTCGCGCGCGCCGCGCGACATCCGAAATGGCGCGGCTGCGGCTTCCTGCGCACCACCGCGGAGCTCGCCAATCTGCCCGGCCATCCCGCGATCAGGATCGGCGCCGCCCACAAGAAGAAGTTCGAGGCCTGGCTGCAGGCGGTCTTCGAGGAGCAGGGAATTGCCGAAGCAGGCGGGCTCGCGCGGCAGATGCTGCTGCTGCTCGACGGCGCATTCGCGGTCGTGCTGCTGCATCGGGACGCCAGCTACATGGAAACCGCGGGCGCGGCGGCACGGACGCTGGTCGCGGCGGCGCTGCCAAAGGGAAGGCGATATGCTTCTCGCAGGACCGTCAGCCGGCGCAGCCGCGTCCCCTGACCTGCTCGCCGCGAACGATCGTTGCGACCATCCGGCTGGCCATGCCGTCGAAATCGGATGGCTTGATGTAGCCGGCGGCGTAGGCTTCCTGGGTGAGCCGTTCGATCCTTCGATCCTCGGCGGTGGTCCATACGCCGGCGATATAGGCGGCGCCAGCCGGACCATAGGTCTCGGGATAGCGCTCGTTCTGGTTCTGCCGGTGATAGTAGTAGTGGTTGAGGCCGCTGATGAAGCTGTCGCGCTTGGCGCCGCAGCGGTCGCTCCAGGCGAGGTCGAGCGACTTCAGCGCGTCTTCGCGCTGCGAACGCCGGGCGTCCTCGGTGTATTTCTCGTGGTCCTGAAACTCCGCGCCGGTGACCGGCGGAAACGCCGCCGCGGTCGGCGCTTCGGTCAGGAACAGGCGTCCGCCAACCTGCCAGACGACGATGGCCGCAATGATGAAGATCAGCCGGTTCATGGCAGCGCTCGTTTGCTATCGCCGGTCCCGTTGCGCCTGCCGCGTCCGGCACACCGCCGACTCGTCGGACCAGAAGGCGGGTCCGGCGAATTGCGGGACCTCCTCGCGCACATCGGCCGGAAAGTCCGCCTTGGTGATCCCCTTCTCCTCGAAGGCTTCGAACAACGCCTCCTTCACGCGCTGATCGAGCGGTGTGCCGACGCTGTCGGCCGCCTCCTGCAGCGATTTGTCGGTGCAGATCTTTGCGCCCCAGAACTGCCGCTTGCAATCCAGCTTGGCAACATAGGCGCGGGTGTAGGCCGTCAGTGCGTCCACCAGGTTCTGCTTCATGGTCTTGTCGCACGGCGACAGCTTGTAGGCCGTCGCGGCCTGCAACGCGTCCATCCGCAACGCGTCGAGCTTGGGATTCTTGTCGCTCTGCGAGGTGTGCTGCGCGAGCCAAGCCTTGCGGTCGAACTCCTTTGCCTCCGGGCCGCCGAAGGTCATGTCGACCGTGGGGGATAGGGGAGCCACGACAGCCACGCCCCCCGGCGCCGGCGCAGCAAGGTTTGAGACCGTTTCAATCGAAGCTGTCCGCATCATGCCCCGCCACGGTCCATCCGGAAGCGGAAATCCCCTGACCGCCCAACTCACACCTGCGAACGCAGCCAAAAATGCCGCACCCGCGGCGCCAATGAATCGCAACATGAAATAAGCCCATCCGCCAACGCCTGCACGGTAGTGCGTGCGGGTTAATGCATCCGATAGGGCCGCCGGCGGCGCGCAACGACGTGAACCGATCGTGACCGTGTTCGGCCGCGTTTGAAGAAAATGGCTCATGAGAAGGCTGCACGGCGATTCACAGCCTGCCGAGGTGACGTCACGTCCTGAGGGGCAACACCGAACGGCGCGCGAGCAGCGCGATGGCGGCATCGAGATCCGGCAGCACGGCCGCCGCATTCGCCCGCGAATGATCGTTCGGCGGCACGATGTCCGGCACCATCAAGGTGATCGCGCCGGCGGCGTGCGCGGAGGCGACGCCGGGATTGGAATCCTCGATCGCGACGCAGGCCGGCGCGTGCGTCCGCAGCCGTTCCGCGGCAAGCAGATAGAGGTCCGGATGCGGTTTGGCGCGGGCCACGTCGTCGCGCGTCAGGACCGCATCGAAGCGGTGATCGATGCGGGCGAGGCGGAGATGCTCCGCGGCCGTGCGGCGCGAGGACGAGGTGACGACGGCCTTGGGCAGGCCGACCGCGTCGATCGCATCGAGCAGCGCGATGACGCCAGGCTTCAGCGGCATGCCCGCCTGCAGGATCTCGACCGTCTTGGCCGCGAACAGGCGGTTGACTTCGGCCAGCGGAAAATCGTCGCCGAAATGGTCGCGCAGGGTCTGCTCGTTGTCGGGTCCGGGAATGCCGATCATCGCGTGACAGAGCTCGACGACGCCGTCGCTGTAGCCGAGCGCATTCAGCGCCGCGATCGCAGCCTCGAGATAGACCTTCTCGGTGTCGAGCAGCGTGCCGTCCATGTCGAGCAGGACGGCTTCGACGTGCCAGCGCGTCACGAGCCTGGCTCCGGTTTGCCCGCCAGTCTCTTGAGGCAGCTGGCGCACAGGCAGTCCTTGAAATTGCTTTGTCCGGTCTTGGGCAGCGGCAGGCGCACGGCCTCGTCGAAGCACCAGCATGAGCCGCCCGGATCGCAGCTGAACGCCGTGCCGCACGATTCGCAGATGAGTTGCCGCGCGGTCATGTCCGCCAAACGATTTGTCACCTTCGGAACCACGTCCGACCAGCCCTTTTCATGTCCGGTTCATCTGCCGGGGCAAGTATAGTGCGTGACAATCTGCCGCGCCATCGCAGTCTGCGGTCGCGGCAACACAGCGTTTCGGGAGCTCCCGCGATGACGGGCTCGAGGATGTGGCATGGCGCGTGATGCTCGAGCGGCTCTTGTCGCATTGAATCGCTTCGGCTTCGGCGCGCGTGGCGGTGCCTCGGGCGATCTCGTCAATGCGGCGTCGGACCCGCGCGGCTTCGTCAAGGCCGAGCTCGGCCGTCCCGATGGAGCGCTGCTGGAGGCGCCGGGTCTGCAGCCGACGGCAGCACTCGCCGCTGCCGTCTTCGCCTATCAGGACGAGGTCAAGCGGGCCCGCGAGGCCGCGAAGTCGGAGGCTGCGCCGCAGGAGCAGTCCAGCCCCACGCGCGGTCTGTCGACGAACGGCGCGGACAAAGCCATGGCCGCAACGCCCTCGGCGGCCCCAGCGGCCGGTGCCGACCCCGCACCCGCGATGCAGGGAGCGCCGGCAAAGCCCGCGCAAGCCCAGCAGCCGCCCAACGTCGTCCAGAAGACCTTCCGTGCCGAAGCGCTGGCGCGGCTGCAGCGCGCCGTGCTCGCCGATTGCGGCTTCACCGAGCGGCTGGTGGCGTTCTGGTCGAATCATTTCTGCATCTCCGCCGGCAAGGGCGAGTTGGCGCGGATGTGGGCCGGCGCGTTCGAGCGCGAGGCGATCCGGCCGCACGTGCTCGGGCGCTTCGTCGACATGCTGAAGGCGGTCGAGCAGCATCCGGCGATGCTGTTCTTTCTCGACAACCAGGAATCGCTCGGACCGGACTCGCGTGCCGGCCAGAACCGCAAGCGCGGCCTCAACGAGAATCTCGCGCGCGAGATCATGGAGCTGCACACGCTGGGTGTCGGCGGCGGCTACAGCCAGGAGGACGTGACCTCGCTGGCGCGCATCATCACCGGCTGGAGCTTCGCCGGCCGCAACACCCGCAACGCGGCGCCCGGCAGCTTCGTGTTCAATGCCAATGCGCATCAGCCGGGGCCGCAGACGTTGCTCGGCAAGGTCTATGCGGATGATGGCCTCGCCCAGGGCGAAGCTGCGCTCGCGGACATCGCACGGCATCCGTCGACCGCGAAGTTCATCGCCGCCAAGCTCGCACGTCATTTCATTGCCGACGATCCGCCGCCCGCGCTCGTCGCGCGACTCGAAGCCGTGTTCAGGAGGAGCGATGGCGACCTCAAGGCGCTGACCTTGGCGCTGGTGGACTCCGACGATGCCTGGTCGGCGCCGCTCACCAAGATCCGCTCGCCCTATGAGTTCCTGGTCGCCGGCGGCCGGCTGCTGGCGCGCGTGCCGGAGGATCCCGGCTTCTATCTCACTTCCCTGAACACGCTGGGCCAGCCGTTGTGGACGCCCGCGGGACCAAACGGATTCGCTGATACCAATGCGGTGTGGGCCGCGCCGGAAGGCATGAAGCTGCGGCTGGACATCTCGTCGCAGCTCGGCGGCCGACTCGGCAACAATCTCGATCCGCGCGAGCTGCTCGAGCTCGTCGCCGGCGATGCTGCGTCGACCGAGACACGCCGCACGATCGAGCGCGCGGAGTCGCGCCAGCAGGCGCTGGCGCTGCTGTTGATGTCGCCGGAATTCCAGAGGAGATGACGATGGACCGGATCGCGACCTCGCTGTTGACCTCGCGACGCCACTTGCTGCTGGCAGGCGCGTCCTTCGCCGCGTGGGGCTATTTGCCGAAATTCGCCCGCGCCGCCGACCAGCGCGATCCGCGGCTGATCGTCGTAATCCTGCGCGGCGCGCTCGATGGCCTCGCCACCGTCGCGCCGGTCGGGGATCCCGACTACGCCGGACTGCATGGCGCGATCGCGCTGACGACGGCGGGACCAACTCCGGCGCTGCCGCTCGACTCGTTCTTTGCGCTGCATCCGTCGATGCCGGAATTCGCGCGCATGTATCGCGACAAGCAGGCTGCCGTGGTTCACGCGGTCGCGACACCGTATCGCGAGCGCTCGCATTTCGATGGCCAGGACGTGCTCGAGAGCGGCTTCGCCGGTCCCGGCCGCGTGCAATCGGGCTGGCTGAACCGCGCAGTCGAGGCGCTGCCGCGCGGCCCCCGCGTCACGGGCGCGCTCGCGGTCGGTCCGACGGCACCGCTGGTGCTGCGCGGCGCAGCGCCCACCGTCGGCTGGGCGCCGGTAACCTTGCCGCAGGCCGATGACGACACCGCGACGCGGCTGGTCGACCTCTATGCGCATCGCGATCCCGCATTGGCGGCTGCGCTGTCGCAAGGGCTGAAGCTCGAGAAGGTCGCGTTCGGTGACGACATGAAGCCCAAGCCGGGCGGCAACCAGATCGCGGCGATGCGCCAGGTCGCGCGCGGCGCGGCGAAGCTGATCGCGGCGGATGATGGTCCGCGCATCGCGGCGCTGGCCTTCGACGGCTGGGATACGCATGCCAATGAAGGCGGCGCAATCGGCCGGCTGGCGCAGCTGTTGTCGGGCCTCGACGGCGCGCTCGCCGAGTTCGAGAGCGGTCTTGGCCCACGCTGGCGGGATACGGTCGTGGTGGTCGCAACCGAGTTCGGGCGCACGGCGAAGATCAACGGCACCCAGGGGACCGATCATGGCACCGGGACGATTGCGCTGCTCGCCGGCGGCGCGGTGAAGGGCGGGCGGGTGATCGCCGACTGGCCGACGCTGAAGATGGCGAGCCTCTACCAGGGACGCGATCTTGCGCCGACGACGGATCTGCGCGCGGTGTTCAAGGGCGTACTTGCCGATCATCTCGGCATCGGCGAGCACGCGCTCGGCGGCGCGGTGTTTCCGGACAGCGCGGCCGTGAAGCCGATCAAGGGGCTCGTGGCCTAGGGCTCGCTTGCGCCATGTCCTGATCGGGGCCCTGAAGCGTTCCACATCGCGGCATCAGCGGCCACCGCCGCGAGCGCATTGCACCGCGAAGTCTGCTACTCCTCGACCTGCGGCATTCACCCCTCAGGAGATCAGCATGTTCATCGCCATGAATCGTTTTCGCGTCGCCAAGGGCTCGGAGGCCGCCTTCGAGCAGGTCTGGCTGTCGCGCGACAGCCATCTCGACAAGGTGCCGGGCTTCGTCGAGTTTCACTTGTTGAAGGGACCGGAAGCGGAGGACCATACGCTGTATGCCTCGCACACGATCTGGGCGTCGAAAGCTGCGTTCGAGGACTGGACCAGGTCCGAAGCCTTCCGCGCCGCGCACCACCGGGCCGGCGACACCAAGGTGCACTATCTCGGCCCGCCGCAGTTCGAGGGGTTCGAGGTCCGCCAAACGGTAGGCAGCAAGGCGTAGGACAAGGACAGAGTCCACCATTCAGACGAGATCCGTCTCCGCGGCCCGTCTTGGCTGAGCACGGCCGAGCGGACGCTTGATTTGCGCTGAACGACACGGCGGCCGACAGGACCCGGACGGTCGCCGGTCGTGCGCCCTCGGAAGCTGCTCGCGCCGGGCCTCGCCGGGCAAGCCGTACCGCCGAACCTGCTGACATCAACAAGGACGACGCCCCAGTGAAGTTCCGGCTGAGTCGCGGAGGTGCGACGGTGTGCCGACGCTGACTAGTCGTCGCCGTCGGCAGACGCGCATGCGACCTCAGGCGCTCTCGGGAACTGGAGCCTCACGAGGCTGTTATCGCGTGTCTGAAACAGGAAGCCGAATGTCCGGCGGGGCGGGCAGCGCCAGCCAGCGCCCTCGGTCGTTCTGTTCGAGCGAAGGCCCGGAGGGTTGCTCGGATCGAGGACGAACCTTCTGGCATATGACCACCGGCGCCGGCGACATCGTCAGAAGCTTCCCTCCGTTGCAACGCGCCACCTTCGTCGACGTTGACAGCCTGACCGCATGAGCGACGCGCGCTGCCCTTCCTCGTTCGGAGAGAGATTCGATGATCATCAGACAGCCGCTCAAGGTCCGCACCCCAGAGGAAGTTCTCGGGCTGATCAGCGCGCTGGCCATCGCCATTTTTGCGGTCATCATCATCGCGCTGCTGTATTTTGGTCGCGATATCCTGGTCCCCGTGGCCCTGGCCATCCTGCTCAGCTTCGTATTGGCGCCATTGGTCGCGCAACTGCAGCGGCTTCGTGCCCCGCGCGGACTGGCCGTCGTCAGCGTGGTCGTTCTCGCATTCGTCGTGATCTTTACACTGGGCAGCCTGCTCGCCACCCAGCTCACCCAGCTTGCCAGTGAGCTGCCGAACTATCAATCGACGATGAGCAACAAGATCCAGTCGTTCCGCGACACCAAAGCCGGCAGAGGGACGCTCGAGCGTGCATCGGACATGCTCAAGGATCTGGGCAAGGAACTCGACAAACCGAAAGAGCCGGAAGCGGCTCGGCTGCCGAGCGGACTGCGAACGAATTCCTCAGTCCCTGTGACCCCGATCCCGGTGGAGGTCCGGCAGCCCGATCCCGGAGCGCTGGACAGTCTTCGCACGCTGATTTCGCCGCTCATTCATCCGCTGGCGACGACCGGCATCATCATCATCTTCGTGATCTTCATATTGCTTCAACGCGAGGACCTGCGGAATCGGCTCATTCGCCTTGCGGGATCATCGGACCTGCAGCGCACCACGGCGGCGCTCGATGATGCGGCTTACAGGCTCAGCCGGCTGTTCCTCACCCAGCTCGCCCTGAACGGCGGATTCGGCGTCGTGATCGGCGTCGGTCTGTGGTTCATCGGCATCCCCAGCGCCCTGCTTTGGGGGATCCTCGCCGCAGCGCTTCGGTTCGTGCCCTATATCGGCGCCGTCATCGCCGCGGCGTTTCCGCTTGCTCTGGCGGCAGCGGTCGACCCTGGCTGGTCGATGCTGATTTGGACCTTGGCCCTGTTTCTCGTGGTCGAGCCGTTGCTCGGCCACGTCATCGAACCGATGGTCTATGGGCGCAGCACGGGCCTGTCCCCGGTGGCGGTGGTCGTTTCAGCCGCGTTCTGGACCGCGCTGTGGGGCCCAATCGGGTTGGTGCTCGCGACGCCGCTGACGGTCTGCCTGGTCGTCATCGGACGACATGTGGAGCGCCTGGAGTTCCTCGACGTCATGTTCGGTGATCGTCCAGCGCTGTCTCCTGCCGAGATCTTCTACCAGCGCATGCTTGCGAACGATCCGACGGAAGCGGCCGAGAAGGCAGAGGAGTTCTTGAAGGAGCGCTCGTTGATTGCCTATTGCGACGAGGTCGCGGTGAAGGGACTGCAATTGGCCCAAGCGGACGCCGACCGAGGGGCGCTCGCCTATGATCGCCTTGCAACGATCCGTGACGCCGTCGCCGAGTTGACCGCCGATCTTTCCGATCAGAATGATGGTCCGCTGGCGAAACGCGAGACCACCAGCGATCCGGAGGCGGCATCGGCCGTCGACAGCTCGGCCAGCAGTGGGGCAATCGACACGATACCCATCCTCAGCAAGGACAATCTCGCCGAAGGATGGTGGAGCGAGCAGCCGGTCCTGTGCGTGGCCGGGCGAACCCCGATCGACGAAGCGGCGGCGGTGATTCTCGCGCAACTGTCGTCGGCGCACGGGTTGGGCGCGAAGGTCTCAGGAGCGGAGGCGCTCTCGACCGCGAACGTCATCAAGCTCGAGCCCGCAGGTGTTGCGATTGCCTGCCTGATCTATATCGGCAATTCCGGCGTCGCACATATGCGCTACTCCGTTCGTCGGTTGAAGCGACGACTCCCCAAGGCAAGAGTGATGTTGGTCTGCTGCGCGACCGACGTCGATCAGGAGGCCGCGAAGGTGCTGCAGGAAGCCACCAAGGCCGATCTGGTCGCGGCGAGCATGGGTGAGGCTGTCAGAATGTGCGTCGAAGTCGCGCAGGCGAAGGCTTCTCAGCAGGTCCCATTGAAGCAGCAGAACACGACGACCAACGTAGCGTGAGACGCGCCACGTCCAACGACCAAGGCCAGACAAAAAATGCGGCCCCGGTCAGAGACGGCGACTGACGGGGACCGCTGAAACGCGTGACCGGTGACGGGGGATGATCAGGCGCTCGATGGAGCGTAGGCCCGCCCCGTGACGGCGGCGTGACACCACCCGTTCACAGCGCCTTGCGGTAGACGATGAAGCCCGAGCGCTCGGCGATCTTGTCGTAGAGCGCCTGTGCCGTGGTGTTGGTCTCGTGCGTCTGCCAATAGACCCGCGGCGCACCGGCCTGACGCGCTTCGCGGTAGACCGCCTCGATCAGCGCCCGTCCGACGCCCTTGCCGCGGGCGGCCTCGCTCGTGAACAGGTCGTTGAGATAGCAAAGCGGCCCGATCGTGGTGGTGGCGCGATGAAACAGGTAGTGCGCCAGGCCGATCAACTCGCCACCGCTCTCGGCGACCAGGGCATGGACCGGCTCGTCGGCATCGAAGAAGCGCGACCATGTCATCGCGGTCACCTCGGCCGGCAGCGCCGTCGGCCCCGAACGGCCGTAGAAGGCATTGTAGCCGTCCCAGAGCGGCAGCCAGCGATCATGGTCGTCGCGCGCGATGGCGCGCACAGTGAGTGCTTCGTGCATGAAGGCTTCGCCGTCCGTTTGAATCTCGACGGACCTTCGATACGCGCAGCCGCGTTGGCGATCAATCCGGGACGGGCTGCACCGGTTCGGCGGTGGGCGGCCGTACCAGCTCGACATAGACAGACCGATCTTCCTCGGTCAGCGGCGAGAGCGAGAGCTCGCCCCGCCGCTCGATCAGGATCAGCAGTGACGCCGCCAGCAGGATCGCGAGTGCCAGGGTCACGGCAACGATTACGACCGTTGATTTCATCGCCATTTTGTGCGCGAGACAATCATCGCCTGTTGTCGCGAAAACCGCGAAGGGTTGTCAAAATGGCTTCCTGTTAAGCGGGCATCGACAAGACGGCGCGGATCGACACCACCGCGATGGTGACGCAGACACCCAATGAGAGCGTGCTGGCCGCGATCGTTGCGACCACGGCGGTGGTCAGGCTGGGCGAAAGGGTGAGCGTCGCGTCGTCGTGAAAGCCGCTGATCGGCGTGAGGAGCCCTCGACAATGGTCCGACTGCTGCGGCGACGCATGGCCGCGGACCCAACTGAACCTCGGAACGGAAGCAAGACGCCACCCGGACATGAAGTCGAAATCCCTTACCCATACATCCGCGAGCGAATCACTCGCAGAGGTAAATTCTAAGGTCGCGCTGGGCAGGATTGCGGCGGCAAATCGGAAAAAAAGGCAGGAACATGGCGCTGGCGGTGTTTGTTCCCGCCGAAGCGTGTATTTTCCCCGCTGTTCTACGGACGGTCCGTAGTCTTACGGTGAATGCCTCACCCGTAGTCGGCGGCGATGCCTGCCGAATCGATCAGCGCCGGCTGCCAATCCATCGCGACGAAACCGGGTGTCTGTTCGACGCGGCGCAGCCAGTTGCGGATCTTCGGGAAGGTCGACAGGTCGAAGTCGCAGCGATCGGCGACGTGGGTGTAGCCGTAGAGCGCGATGTCGGCGACCGTCAGCTGCTTCGCGGCAAAGTAGTCGTTGCTCTTGAGATGATTCTCCATCACCTGGAGCGCGGCGTAGCCGCGCTCCATCCAGTCCTCGAGCGCATGCGTCTGCAGGTCGCGCCCGCCCTTGACCAGCAGCAGCCAGAAATAGGCGGCGCCGATGTTCGGCTCCAGCGCATGCTGCTCGAAGAACATCCACTGCAGCGCTTCGGCGCGCTCGATGCGCTGCTCCGGCACCAGCGGCGTGCCGCCGGCGACATACCAGAGGATCGCGTTCGATTCGGCGATGAAGCGGTCCTCGCCGACCTCCAGCAGCGGCACCTGGCCGCTGGGATTCTTGGCGAGAAAATCCGGCGTGCGGCTCTCGCCGCGCAGGATGTCGATCTCGATCGCCTGATAGGGCGCGTTCAGAAGCGCGAGCGCAAGGCGGACCTTGTAGCTGTTGCCTGACCGCTGCATCGAATAGAGCTTGTACATCCGGCCGATTTCGAGTTCGAGGAATCAAAGGTTGGACGCATCGCACATCCAGACGCCAGATCGTCCCGCAATGCGGCCAGACAATGATGCCGATGGGCGCAGGCTGCAAGAGCCGGCGGATGGAAAAAGTCGAAATGCGCTACTGCACTGCACTCTCGAATAACAACTTTCCAATAGATTCAAACAATCGAGATCACGCCTGCGCGATGCGCGCGTGTCCACCGATCTCGACGGCGCGATCGGTGAGTGCGCGGCGCAGGGTCAGCGCGAACAGGGCCATCAGAACGATGAGGCCCAGCGGTATCGTCGTCAGCCCGGCGACACTGCGCGAGAGCAGCGGCACGATCCAGGCGGCCGCGAGCACGCTGAGCTCGTAGTCGCGAAAGCCGTTCGCGAGGCCGTGCCGGACGAAGAAGATGATCGCGACCGCGACGACGACGAGGTCGTAGTCGAGCACGTAGGGCGTCGCCAGCAGGCTCGCGCTCGCCAGTGCCGAAGCCTTGAGATCGAACGCGGCCTCGCTCTGCCACAGCCATGCAAGTCCGGCCGCGAGCGACAGCGCCAGCAGGCTCTGCAGCGCATAGGCGGACCTGATATCGGCGCCCCAATGACGCGCGGCCGAGAACACCGACTGGATCTTCTCCCAGCCGGTGCCGCCTTGCTCAAGCACGACGCTCTGTGTGAAGGTCATCGACTGGAAGAAAGCGTGCCAGACGTCGCTGCCGAGCGCGGCGAAGCTGATCGCGACCAGCGCGGCCACCGTGGCGGCTGCCGCAGCAATCGTCGGCCAGCGCGTGCCTGCGAGCAGCGCCACGGGAATGAGCACGCCGAATTGCGGCTTGTAGGCGAGCAGGCCGATCAGGAAGCCGGCCGCCCACGGCCGGCCGCGCTCCATCAGCAACAGCGCGCCGCCGAGCAGCGCCGCGGTGAAAAACGCGTTCTGGCCGTGACCGATGTTGACGAACACGGCGGGAAAGGCGGTCGCGACCAGCAGGGTCCCGGAACGCGGCAGGATTGCGCGCATGACCGCGAGGTATGCGAGCAGGCTCGACACGACCCAGAGCGCGAGCCCTCCGGCATAGGGCAGCAGGGCGGTGATGGCGGCGATCGCGAAGAAGAAGGGCGGGTAGTGCCAGCCGAAGAACGGCACGTCGCGGCCGTTGAATACGGCCTTTTCCGTCGCATGCTGCAGCGGCGGATCATAGGCATCGGCCGCCTTGCCCTGAAGGGTCAGCACGCCTGCCGCATAGACATTGGAGAAGTCGGTGCCGATCGGCTTGCCGTTGCGGTCGACCAGGCCATCGGACAGCGCGATCCAGCCGGCGATTGCCGCGATCGTGACCGCGAGCAGAATCCAGCTGTAGGACTTGATCCGCGTGGCCGTCAGCCAGTCGCCGGATCGCAGGGCGTACCCGATAGTGGTCATTTCGGCCTGAGACTCTGGATAATCGTCGGTCCACGCTAACGGGGCGGCTTTAACGTTCTCTAAAGTCTTGGGAGCCATGTGCCCAAGCTTCTTGCGATGCAGCGCTGGGGGCCCTACAAATGGGCGTTTCCCTGACATGACTGGTCGTGGCCCCGAGGGGGTGATTCACGACGCCTGCATAGGAGCTGATGATGTCCTTTCTCGCCGCTGCGCTCGACCGTGTGAAGCCGTCCGCGACCATCGCGGTCACGGATAAAGCGCGCGTCCTCAAAGCGGCGGGCCGCAACGTCATCGGCCTCGGCGCCGGCGAGCCGGATTTCGATACGCCCGACAACATCAAGCAGGCCGCGATCAAGGCGATCCAGGACGGCAAGACCAAGTATACCGCGGTCGACGGCATCCCCGAGCTGAAGGAAGCCATCATCGGCAAGTTCCAGCGCGAGAACGGCCTCACCTATAAGCCGAACCAGGTGATCGTCGGCGTCGGCGGCAAGCAGGTGCTGTACAATGCGCTGATGGCGACCATCAATCCCGGCGACCAGGTGATCATCCCGGCGCCGTACTGGGTCAGCTATCCCGAGATGGTCGCGCTCGCCGGCGGCGAGCCGGTGCCGGTGGTCTGCACCGCCGCCCACGGCTTCAAGCTGCAGCCGGAGGCGCTGGAGAAGGCGATCACGCCGAAGACCAAGTGGCTGATCCTGTGTTCGCCGTCGAACCCGACCGGCGCGGCCTACACCAAGGCCGAGCTGAAGGCGCTCACCGAGGTGCTGGTCAAGCATCCGCATGTCTGGATCATGACCGACGACATGTACGAGCACCTCGTCTATGACGACTTCGTGTTCACCACGCCGGCGCAGGTCGAGCCCTCGCTGTTCGACCGCACGCTGACCGTGAACGGCGTCTCCAAGGCCTATTGCATGACCGGCTGGCGCATCGGCTATGCCGGCGGCCCGGCGCACCTGATCAAGGCGATGGCGACGATCCAGTCGCAGTCGACCTCGAACCCGTGCTCGATCGCGCAATGGGCGGCGGTGGAGGCCTTGAACGGTCCGCAGGACTTCATCCCGGCCAACAACAAGGTGTTCAAGGAGCGCCGCGACCTCGTGGTGTCGATGCTGAACCAGGCGAATGGCATCGAATGCCCGCGGCCGGAAGGCGCGTTCTACGTCTATCCGTCCTGCGCCGGGACGATCGGCAAGACCGCGCCGTCGGGCAAGGTGATCGACAATGACGAGGCCTTCGTCACCGAGCTGCTGGAGACCGAGGGCGTCGCCGTGGTGCAGGGCTCGGCTTTCGGCCTCGGCCCGGCCTTCCGCATCTCCTACGCGACCAAGACCTCCGACCTCGAGGACGCCTGCAAGCGCATCCAGCGCTTCTGCGGCAATCTGAGGTAATCGGGCAACATCCCTCTCGAAACACCAGAAGCCAATTTCCAGGCCGAAAGGCGCCATGTTTTGAACATGGCGCCTTTCTTTTGTCGGCCGACAAGTCTGGTGGCGTAGGGTTGAAGTTCGATGCGGCTGCTTCTGCTGTCGATCGCGTTGATGGTGATGATCGTGCCGGTCGCGCAGGCCCATCAGGGGCGGCCGATGCGCGCCGGCGTGCTCGAATGCGAGGGACGAAAGACCTCCGGCAAGCTCGTGATGTCCCAGTCCCGCCTGCGCTGCGTGTTTCGCAGTCAGGGCCGCCAGCCGGAGCGCTATGTCGCCAGGGTCCGGCGTTACGGCCTCGATCTCGGCCTGACGGATGTGACCAGGATGGCGTGGGCGGTCAGTGCACCAGTCAACGATTTCGGCCGCAGCGAGCTGCGCGGGCGCTATGGCGGATTGTCCGCCAATGCCGCGGCTCTGGTCGGCTTCGGCGGCAGCTTCCTGGTGCGCGACACCGATCGCGCCGCGGCGCTGCAGCCGATCAGCCTGCAGGGGCAGACCGGCTTGAACCTCGCTGCCGGAATCACCGAGGTCGAGCTGGTGCCGCTGCTGCCGATCCACCCGAGCCCGAGCCGTTCATCGTCCTACTTCTCGCGCTTCTATCGCTGAGACCCTCGATCGGAGAGACTCGGACACGTCCAGGCGAACGCGTCGCAGTCGCTGCCTGCGTCGGCGCGCCGGCTCGTGCCGACGGCGCGCCGAATCTGGTGCGGCTGTAAGGCTTGTGGCATAGATGTGGTGCCCTGTGATCGTGCGTCCGATCGACGGGTCTGCATCACACGTTCATTTCAGCCGGAGTTTTATTCATGCGCTCGACCATCCTCGCCGGGCTCGCCGCTGCGGTCGTCCTCTGCACCGGCACCGGCGCTGCCCAGGCGCAAGATCGCGTGCGGGTCGGTGTCCTCGAATGCCGCGGCGGCGCCAGTGTCGGCTTCATCGTCGGCTCGGTGACCCATCTCGGCTGCGTGCTGCGCGCCGACGGCCTGCCCGAGGACCGCTACGTCGCGACCATCCGTAAGGTCGGCCTCGATCTCGGCATCACCCAGGAATCGCTGCTGGCCTGGGTGGTCTATGCACCGGTCGCGCGGCTCGGGCCGGGCGATCTCTCCGGCGACTATGCCGGCGCCCAGGGCTCGGCCGCGGTCGGCGTCGGTGTCGGCGGCAACGTGCTGGTCGGCGGCTCCGCCAACTCGATCGCGCTGCAGCCGCTCAGCGTCCAGGGCCAGGTCGGCCTCAGCGTCTCGGCGGGGCTGCAAAGCCTCGAATTGCGCCCGGGGCGGTGATCTTCCCTTTGCCGTGAACAGCGATCTTCCCGCCATCGTGCGGGAAGACGGCGCGATCCCCCGCACTGCAGCAACGTTTTTCGCAGGCCGCCTGCTTGCCAAAGCGGCAGCCGAGGCAGAGCATTCGGCTTTGCCGACCCAATCAAGGGCCGAGCTCCACAACGAGGAGGCGGCGAATGGGACAAGACCTGAGAAGTCCCCGAGGTCCACGGTGCATCGCGCTGGTGGGCCCTTTCCAAAGCGGTAAAACCACTCTCTTGGAGGCGATCCTGGCGCGGACCGGCGCGATCCCGCGCGCGGGCAGCGTCGACGCCGGCACCTCCGTCGGCGATGCCAGCCCGGAGGCGCGTCAGCACAAGATGAGCGTCGCCATGACGGCGGCGACCACGACCTTCATGGGCGACAGCTACACCTTCCTCGACTGTCCTGGCTCGATCGAATTCATCCACGACATGCGCGCCGCGCTGCCGGCGGTCGATGCCGCCATCGTGGTCTGCGAGGCGGACGAGAAGAAGCTGCCGCAATTGCAGATCATCCTGCGCGAGCTCGAGGAGCTGCGCATTCCGCGCTTCCTGTTTCTCAACAAGATCGACCGCGCCAATGCGCGGATCAGGGAGACGCTTGCCACATTGCAGCCTGCCTCGCGCGTGCCGCTGGTGCTGCGCCAGATCCCGATCTGGAACGGCGAGCTGATCGAGGGCTTCGTCGATCTCGCATTGGAGCGCGCCTTCATCTATCGCGAGCACAAGGCGTCGGAAGTCATCGCGCTCGAAGGCGGCGATCTCGACCGCGAGAAGGAGGCGCGCTTCTCGATGCTGGAGAAGCTCGCCGATCACGACGATTCGCTGATGGAGCAGCTGCTGGAGGACATCCCGCCGCCGCGCGACGCCGTGTTCGACGATCTGGCGCGCGAATTGCGCGAGGGATTGATCTGCCCGGTGCTGCTCGGCTCGGCGTTGCGCGAGAACGGCGTGCTGCGGCTGATGAAGGCGCTGCGCCACGAGGCGCCCGGAATCGCCGAGACCGCGCAGCGGCTCGGCGTGAAGGACACCAAGGAGGCGCTCGGCTATGTCTTCAAGACGCTGCATCTGCAGCATGGTGGCAAGCTGTCATTGACGCGGGTGCTGTCCGGCCATCTCGACGACGGCGCGACGCTGCATGCCGCCTCGGGCGAGGCGGCGCGCGTGTCCGGCATCCTGGCTGCCACCGGCGCCTACGACAGCAAGCGCGCGGGCGCCCAGGCCGGGGACACGGTGGCGCTCGGCAAGCTCGACGCGGTCAAGACCGGCGATACGGTTGCGACCGGCAAGACGGCACCACCGCCGCTGGCAAAGGTGGAGGCGTGCCCGCCGGTGCTGGCGCTCTCGATCGCCGCCGTCGACCGCAAGGACGACGTCAAGCTCGGCCAGGCCTTGCAGCGGCTCCACGAGGAGGATCCGTCGCTGACCATGGTGCAGAACCCGCGCACCCACGACACCGTGCTGTGGGGGCAGGGCGAGATGCATCTGCGCGTCGCGCTGGAGCGGCTGCGCGACCGCTTCGGCGTCAACGTGAAATCGCATCAGCCTGCGATCGGCTATCAGGAGACCATCCGCAAGCCGATCACGCAGCGCGGCCGCCACAAGAAGCAGTCCGGCGGTCACGGCCAGTTCGGCGACGTCGTGCTCGACATCAGGCCGCTGCCGCGCGGCGAAGGCTTCCGCTTTGCCGAGAAGGTGGTCGGCGGCGCGGTGCCGCGCAACTACATCCCGGCGGTGGAGGAGGGCGTCGTCGACGCAATGGCCCGCGGCCCCCTGGGCTTTCCGGTGATCGACGTCGAGGTGACGCTCACCGACGGCTCCTATCACAGCGTGGATTCGTCCGACCTCGCGTTCCGCACCGCGGCGCGGGTCGGCGTCGGCGAGGGGCTGCCGCAATGCCAGCCGGTGCTGCTGGAGCCGATTCACACCGTTGAGATCGTCTGCCCGACGGAAGCGACCGCCAGGATCAACGCGATCCTGTCGGCGCGGCGCGGCCAGATCCTGTCGTTCGACACCCGCGACGGCTGGCCGGGCTGGGATTGCGTCCGGGCGATGATGCCGGAGGCCGAGATCGGCGAGTTGATCGTCGAATTGCGCTCGGCGACGGCCGGCGCCGGCAGCTTCACCCGCCAATTCGACCACATGGCCGAGGTGACCGGCCGCGCCGCCGACCACATCATCGCCTCCCATCGTGACGCCGCCTGAGCCGAACGCTCCGCGCCGAACAGCGCCGGCCCGTCATCCTCTCTCGGGATGGCGGGCCGGATCGCGTCATGGCCCTCGCTCGCGCGCAGGGAACAAACGGCGAGGGCCGGGTTCCAGCTTGCGTCCGGGATCAGTTTGTGATGTATTTTACATCATTGTCTTTGTCTCAGACATCATTTATGGTGTCTGCTACGTGAGGCCATCGTGATCACGTCGTTCCAGATGCGGGCAGCGCGAGCGCTGCTCGGGATAGATCAGAGAACCTTGGCCGAGCTGGCCGGCGTGTCGCTGCCGACGATCCAGCGGATGGAAGCCTCAACGGGCAACGTCCGCGGCGTGGTGGACTCGCTGACCAAGGTCGTCGATGCGCTCAATCGTGCGGGCGTGGATCTGATCGGTGAGCATTCCCGCAGCGAGAATGGCGGGCGTGGTGTTCGCCTGAAGGACCCGGGGCCGCCCCGCCGCATGGGCCGTCAAACTGACATTGTGCGCGATGACGCGAGCTAGGCTCATCGCGCGGGCACGGGGCCCCTGGGCGCTTCGTGTGGGACGCATCGTCGGCTGCGCCGCGGCCCGATGAGGCGACGGGAGCGTGATGGGCATGAGCATCGCAAACGAACACCGTTCGCACGGGCGGGTCGGACATCATGAGCCGACCTTCGCCGAGCTTTATTCCCCCAAACTCCTGACGGTCTTGCGCGAGGGCTACGGCCTCAGCGACTTTCGCGCCGACGCGCTGGCGGGCCTGACGGTGGCGATCGTGGCGCTGCCGCTGTCGATGGCGATCGCGATCGCCTCCGGTGTCTCGCCGGGGCGTGGTCTCTACACCGCCGTGATCGGCGGCTTCCTGGTCTCGCTGCTCGGCGGCAGCCGCTTTCAGATCGGCGGTCCCGCGGGTGCCTTCATCGTGCTGGTCGCTGCGACGGTCGATCGCCAGGGTCTCGATGGCCTGCTGATCGCGACGATGATGTCCGGCGTGATGCTGGTGATCGCCGGATATCTGCGGCTCGGCACCTACATCAAGTTCATTCCCTATCCGGTCACAGTCGGCTTCACCGCGGGCATCGCCGTCATCATCTTTGCCAGCCAGCTGAAGGATCTGTTCGGTATCACGCTTGCGGGCAAGGAGCCGGGCGAGCTGCTTCCGAAGCTCACGGCGCTCGCGCATGGCGCGCCGACCGCGAGCATGTCTGCGGTCGTGACGGCCGCGCTGTCGATCGCGATCATCATCGGCCTCAAGCATCTGCGGCCGACCTGGCCCGGCATCCTGATCGCGGTGGTGGTCGCGGCCATCATCACCTTCGCGCTGCAGCTTCCGGTCGAGACCATTGGGACGAAATTCGGCGGTATCCCGCGCGAGCTGCCGGCGCCGGCGTTGCCGGCGTTTTCGCTCGCCAAGATCCAGGCGGTGTTTCCCGATGCGATCGCCTTCGCACTGCTCGGAGCCATCGAATCGCTGCTGTCGGCCGTCGTCGCCGACGGCATGACCGGCCGTCGCCATCGCTCCAACTGCGAGCTGGTGGCGCAGGGCTTTGCCAATATCGGCTCGGCCTTGTTCGGCGGCATCTGCGTCACCGGCACCATCGCGCGCACCGCCACCAATGTTCGCGCCGGCGCCCGCGGACCGGTGTCGGGCATGCTGCATTCGCTGTTTCTTTTGGTGTTCATGCTGATCGCGGCGCCGCTGGCGAGCTATATCCCGCTGTCGGCGCTCGCCGCGGTGCTCGTCGTTGTCGCCTGGAACATGGCCGAGAAGCACGAGTTCGCCACCCTGATCCGATCGTCCTGGGGCGATGCCACGGTGCTGCTCGCAACCTTCGGGCTGACGGTCTTCCGCGATCTCACCGAGGGCATCCTGGTCGGCTTCGCGCTCGGCGCCGTGCTGTTCATCAACCGGATGGCGCAGATGACCGGCGTCGAGGACGGGTCGCCTCTGGTCGCAAAGGACCGCGCCGACTTCGAGGATGAGGCGCGGGTGCCGTACAATCCGAAGCTCAGCGCCGACAAGGACGTGCTGGTCTATCGCATCACCGGTGCGTTCTTCTTCGGCGCCGCCTCGACCGTCGGCACCGTGCTCGACTCGATCGCCGACCGCCGCAAGGCCTTCGTGGTCGATTTCGCAGCGGTGCCGTTCTTGGATTCGACGGCCGCCAACGCCATGAGCCGCGTTGCCGCCAAGGCCAAGCGCCAGGGCATCCGCCTGTTCATCACCGGGGCGTCGCCGACCGTGCGTCGGGCGCTGCTGACCCATGGCGTGCGGCCGCCGCTGGTGCGCTACCGCGAGACCATCGAGCGCGCGGTGGCCGACATCAAGGGCAAGGAGACGGCACCGGCGGACGTCGCCGATGGGCTCGCCGCGAGCTGACACGCGGCCTCAACGCCGCGTCGCCGTTTGGGCCATGGCGCCTGGGGGCGACTGCCGAGCCCCAGCATTGACTCCAGCCGGGGCTTGTCCGATGTCACGGCCATGACCCTTGCCGCCAAACCCCGCGCTGCGTGCCTGATCGGCTGGCCTGCCGCGCATTCGCGCTCGCCCTTGATCCATCATCATTGGCTGCACGAGCTCGGCATTGTCGGCGGCTACACCATCGAGGCGGTGCCGCCGGAAGAGCTGGCGGACTTCGTCATGCATCTCGACCGTCGCGGCTTCGTCGGCGCCAACGTCACGATCCCGCACAAGGAGCGCGTGCTGGAGCTGAGCGAGCCGGACGCGCGTGCCCGCGCCGTCGGCGCGGCCAACACGCTCTGGTACGAGGACCACATCCTGCGGGCCACCAACACCGACGTCGAAGGCTTCATCGGCAATCTGGACGCCGCTGCCCCAGGCTGGGACCGCACCGACGAGGCGCTGGTGCTCGGCTCCGGCGGCTCGGCGCGGGCCGTCGTGTTCGGCCTGCTCGAGCGCGGCATCGGCCGCGTCCACATCATCAACCGCACCGCGGCGCGCGCACAAGCCCTGGCTGATCAGTTCGGCAGCCATGTCGTTGCCGAAGGCTGGGACCGCGTCGGCGCGCTGCTGCCGCGCGCGGGCCTGTTCGTGAACACCACCTCGCTCGGCATGCACGGTCAGCCGCCGCTCGAGCTCGACGTCGAGCTGTTGCCGCAGCAGGCCGTCGTCGCCGACATCGTCTACGTGCCGCTGGAGACGCAGTTGCTCGCGGCGGCGCGGGCGAGGGGGCTGCGCACTGCCGATGGACTCGGCATGCTGCTGCACCAGGCCGTGCGTGGCTTCGAATTGTGGTTCGGCCGCCGTCCGCAGGTCACGCCCGAGTTGCGCGCGCTGGTCGAGGCCGATCTCACAAGGGCTTGAGCGCGGAATAAGCGCAGATGGTCGGCGTCTCATTGATCGAGCGTCCGCGTAGCCCCGCATTGGACGCGGATGATCTTCTCTCGCCCTCGGAGCCATGCATGTCCGCTCGTCTCATCCTGTTCCGTTCCGTCGCTTCACTCGCCATGGCTGCGACTGTATCCGCGCTCGCCATCGCCCAGCAGGCGCCGGTGCCGACGCGCGTGCGCGGCGCCATCGAAAGCGTCGACGCCAATACGATGACGGTGAAAGCCCGCAGCGGCGAGATCTTCAAGCTGCGCATGGCCGGTGATCTGCGCGTCTCGGGTGTCGTCAAGGCGCAGCTTTCCGACATCAAGCTGGGCTCGTTCATCGGCGCCACCACGGTGCCCGGCCCGGATGGCGCGCCGAAGGCGGTCGAGATCCACATTTTTCCCGAGGACATGCGCGGAACGGGCGAAGGCTCGCGGTCGTGGGACCTGAAGCCGAACTCGAGCATGACCAACGCCACCGTGTCCGAAAGCTCGGTCTCGACCGACGGTCACTCGCTGCTCGTCAAGTACAAGGGGGGCGAAAAGCGCGTCGACATTACGCCGGACACGCCGATCGTCACCTTCGTGCCCGGCGACGAGTCCGAGCTGAAAGCCGGCGCCAAGGTGATCGCCACCGTCAAGCAATTGCCTGACGGTTCGCTCGAGACCAGCCGCGTCAGCGTCGGCCGCGATGGGCTGACGCCGCCGATGTGACCTGCCTTTCTCTGTGTGCTCAACTGCGTCTCCGTTGCCGGTGTCGTCCCTGCGAACGCAGGGACCCATACCCCCAGGGAGGAGTTTAGGGCGCAGTGGCAATTGGGCTTTTGCCCAACACGACGGCCGCGGAGTATGGGTCCCGGATCAGCGCCGCGCCGCGCTGACGCGCGTCACGGCTTGTCCGGGACGACAGCTTTTGCATGGTGGAAGTCGGGGGCGCGTAAGCTGATTAGTCCGAGCACCTTGCTCGCCGATTCTCGAGCTAATCCGCCAGCACCTTCCGGTCGATCTCGGCCACCGTGTTGACGCCGCACAGGCCCATCGTCGTCAAGAGCTCGTTGCGGATGATGTCGATGGCCTTGGCGACGCCGGCCTGGCCGCCGGCGCCGAGGCCGTAGGCATAGGCGCGGCCGAGCATGCAGGATTTGGCACCGAGCGCGAGCGCACGCATCACGTCCTGGCCGGAGCGGATGCCGCCATCGAACATGATCTCGATCTTGTCGCCGACCGCTTCCGCGATGCCGGGCAGGACGTGGATCGAGGACGGTGCGCCGTCGAGCTGGCGGCCGCCATGGTTGGAGACGACCATCGCCTGCGCGCCGGTCTCGACCGCGAGCTTGGCGTCCTCGATGTCGTGGATGCCTTTGATGATCAGCTTGCCCGGCCAGATCGAGCGGATCCAGTCGACGTCCTTCCAGTTCAGCGAGGTGTCGAACTGCGCGGCGGTCCAGGCCGAGAGCTTGGTGAGATCCTCGGTGTTCTTCACGTGGCCGGCGATGTTGCCGAAGGTGCGGCGCTTGCCCTGCAGCACGCCCTGCACCCAGGCCGGCTTGGTGGCGAAGTCGAACAGCTTCGACAGCGTCCATTCCGGCGGCACGCTCATGCCGTTCTTGATGTCCTGGTGGCGCTGGCCGATCACCTGCAGGTCGACGGTCAGGCATAGTGCGCTGCACTTCGCAGCGATCGCGCGCTCGACCAGGGCCTTGATGAAGCCGCGGTCCTTCATGACGTAGAGCTGGAACCAGAACGGCTTCTCGACGCTGCCCGCGATGTCCTCGATCGAGCAGATCGACATCGTGCTCTGCGTGAACGGGATGCCGGCGGCCTGCGCCGCGCGGCAGGCGTGAATCTCGCCGTCGCCGTGCTGCATGCCCAGGAGGCCGACCGGCGCCAGGATCAGCGGCATCGACGAGGGCTCGCCGAGGATCGTCGTCGACAGATCGCGCTTGGAGACGTCGACCAGGATGCGCTGGCGGAACTTGATCTTCTGCAGATCCTCGCGATTGGCGCGCAGCGTCTCCTCGGCATAGGAGCCACGATCGGCGTAGTCGAAGAAGGCTTTGGGCACGCGGCGCTTGTGCAGCAGGCGCAGGTCTTCAATGCAGGTGACGTGTTTCATCGCGCTCTTCGACTCCCCCACCGACGTCTCGTTTCTTGGGCTCGGCAGTCCTCTAGCATCTTTGCGGCGCCTGCCAAATCCAACTTGGGAACCGCCACGGCGGCCGGGCAAGACACGCAAACTGCGAGCGTGCCGCAACAACACGGCGTCAGGGCTGCCGGAGCGAGCGCATTCCTGCTGCGCCGGGGCTCCGACGGGTGAGTTCTCCAGAGCCGTCAGGTCGAATGAAAAATTAGCCTTAACAACGGCTTACAGAGGCCGTGGCGGTTTCGTGGTAATGATTCATCACATTTTTTGAAGCCATCTTAGCCTTAAGGCGACTATAACCCGCGGGCTGACCGGCAGGGCGGGTCCTGTGATTCGCGCCCGCCGGTAACGAAATCCAGAAGCCGTTGCTGGGGGTCATATGAGCCGTAACTATTTCGGGACCGATGGGATTCGTGGCCGCGCCAACGGCCTGATCACGCCGGAACTCGCGCTCAAGGTCGGGCAGGCCGCAGGTCTTCTGTTCCAGCGCGGCGAGCATCGCCACCGGGTGGTGATCGGCAAGGATACGCGCCTTTCCGGGTACATGATCGAATACGCCATGGTGGCCGGCTTCACCTCGGTCGGCATGGACGTTCTGCTGGTCGGCCCGATGCCGACGCCCGCGGTCGCCATGCTCACCAAGTCGATGCGCGCCGATCTCGGCGTCATGATCTCGGCCTCGCACAATCTGTTCGAGGACAACGGCATCAAGCTGTTCGGGCCGCAGGGTTTCAAGCTGTCCGACGATGTCGAGAGGCAGATCGAGCAACTGCTCGATGAATCGCTCGACAAGAAGCTGGCGCAGAGCGCGAGCCTCGGCCGCGCCCGCCGCATCGACGGCGTGCACGATCGCTACATCGAATTCGCCAAGCGCACGCTGCCGCGCGACCTCTCGCTCGACGGCCTGCGCGTGGTGGTCGATTGCGCCAACGGCGCGGCCTACAAGGTCGTGCCCGAGGCGCTGTGGGAGCTCGGCGCCGATGTGATCTCGATCGGCGTGGAGCCGGACGGCTTCAACATCAACAAGGAATGCGGCTCGACCTCGCCGGAGGCACTGTGCCGGAAGGTACGGGAAATGCGCGCCGACATCGGCATCGCGCTCGACGGCGACGCGGATCGCGTGATCCTGGTCGACGAGCGCGGCCACATCGTCGATGGCGACCAGCTGCTCGCGGTCATCGCGCAGAGCTGGAAGGAGGACGGCCGCCTGGCGCGCGCCGGTATTGTCGCGACCGTGATGTCCAATCTCGGTCTCGAGCGCTTCCTGCAGGGGCAAGGGCTCGAGCTGGTGCGCACGCCGGTCGGCGACCGCTATGTGCTCGAGCGCATGCTGGCCGACGGCTACAATCTCGGCGGCGAGCAGTCGGGCCATATCATTCTCTCGGACTACGCGACCACGGGCGACGGCTTCGTCGCGGCGCTGCAGGTGCTGGCGACGGTGCAGAGGCTGCGCCGTCCGGTCTCCGAGGTCTGCCATCGCTTCGATCCGCTGCCGCAGATCCTCAAGAACGTGCGCTATCGCAGCGGCAAGCCGCTCGACGCGGACGAGGTGAAGTCGGCGATCGACACCGGACAGAAGCGCCTCAACGGCCATGGCCGACTGCTCGTACGCTCCTCCGGAACCGAGCCGGTGATCCGCGTGATGGGCGAGGGTGACGACCGCGATCTGGTCGAAGAGGTCGTCGACGAGATCGTCGCTGCCGTCGGCAACGCTGCGGCTGCTGCTTGATCGCGGACGGGAATTTATCAATCTCTGCGGCCTGCCATCGACGTCGGATGGCAGGCCTTTTTGTTGGTCCCTTCTCTGTTCGCAAGCTGATGGGAGCGGATGTGCCTGATCGAGCAGGGCGCGTCGGACTGCCGGACGCGATCGCCTGCGCGCCAGCGCCCTTGGCTGCGACCGATTGAGATAGGACTCAACTAATTAGTTGTTCTTCATCCTGCGGTCAAAATTGTCGCTAACGAATTGTTAGGAGGGGTTGCTTGGCCGTTAACGACTCCGCGCGCTCATGAAAAATCAACCTTAATTATTAGGGTTAAGCGCTGCTTAAGCATTTGGCGTGATAGTGTGGCATCAGCGTGATGTGGAAGCAATTCTCCGATTGCTTCACCGGCCAAAGGGACGAAAAAATGCGTAGCGTTAAGTTTCTGATCGCCGCCGGAGCGGCCACTCTGTTTTCCACTTCGGTCTTCGCTGCCGACATGCCCATCATGCCCCCTCCGGTCTACGCGCCGCCGCCGGCGGCCGATTTCGGTGGCTGGTATCTGCGCGGCGACATCGGTTTCAGCAATCAGAAGGTCAAGGACGTCCATTACTCGCGCGAATCCGCCTACACGCCGATGACGTCGTTCAACCAGACCTCGGCGTTCGATACCGCGGGCATCTATGGCGTCGGCGTCGGCTATCGCTTCAACAGCTGGTTCCGCGCCGACGTCACCGGCCAGTATCGCGGCAATGCGAACTTCAAGGCCACCGACCGCTTCAATGCAACGGCGGGCGGCGTGCCCTACAGCGGCATCGACAATTACAGCGGCAGCAAGTCCGAATGGCTGGTGCTCGCCAACGCCTATGTCGATCTCGGCACCTGGTGGTGCGTGACGCCGTTCATCGGCGCGGGTGTCGGTGGTGCGCGGGTGACGATTTCGAATTTCACCGACACGGGCATCAACAACCTGCCGTTCACGACCACGAGCTTCGCGACGGCGCCGACCTCCTCGAAATGGAATTTCGCATGGGCGGCCCATGCCGGTCTGGCTTACAACGTCAATCCGAACCTGGTGCTGGAGCTGGCCTACAGCTACGTCGATCTCGGTCACGGGCAGACCGGTGTACTATCCGACTACGTCGGCAACACCACCGGCAACGTCTTCAAGTTCAAGGACATCACCTCGCACGACCTGAAGCTCGGCGTGCGCTGGAATTTCGACAATCCTCCGCCGCCGCCGATGCCGGCGCTGATCCGCAAGGGCTGAATCGAGCGCTCGCCCTCACTGCAAATCGAACGAACGGCGCGGGCCTCCCGCGCCGTTTCGCGTTTCTGATCGAGCGAACCGCGCGCTTTCGCTGAAAGAATTTCCGTGCAGAGCGCTGCGACAACGAATGATTAAGGTTAACGCGCGATGATCGGAACAGAGAGTCAAGTGCTGATTGGAGCGTTGCGATGCGTAGCCTGGTGGTGGCGGTTTCGGTGTGCGGCATGGTCTCCGCGGCCCAGGCCGCGGACTTGTCCGACCTTCCGATCCTGCGCGGTGGCCTGACCGAGGGCCTGAACAATTCGCGGGTCAACTGGGACGGTTACTATGTGGGCGTCCAGGGCGGCTACGGCTCGTCCGATGAGAATTTCAACGGCTCGACCAAGAACATGACGGCGGCGGTGTTGGCCAACACGCTGATCGAGAGCCAGATGCAGGTATCGTCCTGGAACCCGAATCTCGGCAAGCAATCCTCGCGCGCATCGGGCTTCGGCGCCTTCGTCGGCTACAACAGTCAGTGGGACGACGTCGTGCTCGGCGTCGAGGCGAGCTATCTGCACGGCAAATACGGCGGCATGGCCTCTTCGAGCCGCACGCTCGTCAGCACGGCCGCACTGACCGACGGCAACTTCCACGCCGTGACGTCGACGCAGTCCTCGCAGATCTCGATCACCGACATGGCGACGATCCGCGGTCGTGCCGGCTATGCGATGGGTTGCTTCCTGCCCTACGCATTTTTCGGCCTTGCACTCGGCAACGCAGATATCGGCCAGTCCGTGACGGTTCAGGACCGGGTCAGCACGACATTTCTCGGCACCTACACGCCGCTTGCGCCGCTCAGCGCTAACAACCTTCAGCACAATCACCTGATCTACGGCTACAGCGCCGGTCTCGGCGTCGACGTCAATCTGGTCGGCGGCCTGTTTGCGCGGGCCGAATACGAATACGTCCGCTTCACCTCGACGGTCGACACCAGCATCAATACGGTGCGCGCGGGCCTCGGCTACAAGTTCTGAGCTGATTGCAAGCCTGTCCTGTATGCCGATGTCCGTCAGCATCCGTCCTGCGCAGCGCGACGACGTCGCTGCCATTGTCGCCATGCTCGCCGACGATCATCTCGGCCGGGCGCGCGAGCGCCTCGAGCAGCCGTTGCCGCAGTCCTACTACGACGCGTTCGAGACGATCGCGCGGGATGGGAACATCACCCTGATCGTTGCCGAGGAGGCGGGCCGGGTGGTCGGCTGCCTGCAACTCTGCATCCTGCCCGGGCTCAGCTCGCAAGGCGCGTCGCGCGCGCTGGTCGAGGATGTTCGGGTCGCCACCGACCGCCGCAGCCGCGGCATCGGCGAGCAGCTGCTGCAATGGGCGATCGCCGAGGCGCGCAAGCAGCGCTGCAATCTGGTCGAGCTGATGACGCATCAAAGCCGCACCGACGCGCAACGCTTCTACGGGCGGCTCGGCTTCGCCAAGAGCCATTTCGGCATGGTGATGCGGTTCTGATCAGCGCGGCAGGCGGTAGGCCGCGACGGCGTTCGGGCCGAACGCCTTGTCGCGGATGTCCGAGCCGAGCTGTGTCAGGCAGCGCTCGAGCGCCTGCTTGATTTCACGGTAGCTGCCGGCGAGCAGGCAGACCGGCCAGTCCGAGCCGAAGATCAGCCTGTCGGCGCCGAAACAGCGCGCCACATGTGTCACGTAGGGCTGCAGCCGCTCCGCGTCCCAGTCGGTCCAGACGGCTTCCGTGGCGAGCCCCGACACCTTGCACCAGACATTGCCGCAAGCCGCGAGCTCGGCGATGCGATCGGCCCAGTCCTGATCGAAGCCGGTTGCGATCGGCGGCTTGGCGGCGTGGTCCAGCACGAAGCGCGCTCTTGGAAAGGCGCGCACCGTCGCAATCGCCGCTGGCAGCTCTCGCGTGCGCACCAGCAGATCGTACGTCAAGTCGTGCGCGAACGCGCTGTCGAGGCCGCGCCTGACGTCGCCGCGAAAGATCCACGCCGGATCTGCCTCGTCATGGACCTGGTGGCGGATGCCGACCAGCCTGTCGCCGCCGGGCAGGCCGCGCAGCCGGTCGATCGTCGACCCTATCGACGGATCGGTCAGGTCGACCCAGCCGACGACCCCGCCGACGAATGGCGTCGCATGGGCGATGCGCAGGAATTCCTCGGTCTCGTCGAGCGACGAGCGGGTCTGCACCAGGATGCTGGCGTCGAGAGCGTTCTCGGCCAGCAGCGGGGCGAGGTCGGCGGGACCGAACGGACGGCGGATCGGCGCCAGCGCGTCGCCGGCCATCCACGGATAGTCGGCGCGACCGGGATCCCAGAAGTGCTGATGCGCGTCGATGACACGGCTCATGGCGCGTCTCCCGGCAGCGGCGCCCGAGCATCGACGAGATTGCTGGCACGCAGGTCGCGCCAGAAGGCGGGCGGGATCGGAGCTTGCGCCATCGCGATGTTGTCGGCCGCCTCCTGCGCATTGCGGGCGCCCTGCAGGCCGACGGTCACGGCGGGATGGGCCAGGCAGAACTGGATCGCGGCAGCCTTGAGCTCGGTGCCGTGCTGTCTGCACAGCGCATCGAGCTGGCGCGCCCGCGCCACCAGCGCGGCATCGGCATCTTCGTAGTTGAACTTCGCCGGCCCGTGAGGGTTGGCGAGAATGCCGCTGTTGTAGATGCCGCCGAGAATGATGGCGATGTTGTTCTCGCGGCAGATCGGAAAGAGCGTCGTCAGCGCGCCCTGGTCGAGCAGCGTGTAACGGCCCGCCAGGAGAAAGCAGTCGACCGGAACGGCCTGCGCAAAGCGCGTCAGCATCTCCGACTGGTTCATGCCGGCGCCGATCGCCTGGATGCTGCCGTCGTCGCGCAGCCGCTGCAGCGCGCGAAAGGCGCCGGCCACAGCCTCGTCATAGTGATCGTCGGGATCATGCACGAGCAGGATGTCGATGCGATCGAGGCCGAGCCGGACCAGGCTCTCCTCGACCGAACGCATTACGCCGTCATAGGAGTAATCGAACCGCGGCCGCAGCGGCGGCGTGCCCTTGTAGTGCGGATCTTCGCCCGAGGCGGTCGGGTCCGGCCGCAGCAGCCGGCCGACCTTGGTCGAGATCACATAGCTGTCGCGCGGCTGCCGGCGCAGAAATGCACCGAGCCTCTGCTCGGCGAGGCCGAAGCCGTAGAGCGGCGCGGTGTCGTAGAAGCGCACGCCGCGCGCCCACGCCGCGGCGATCGTGGCTTCGGCATCGCCGTCGCTGACCGGCTCGAAAAGACCGCCGAGCGGCGCCGTCCCGAGGCCGAGTCGGGTGATGTCGAGCGGGCTCCTCCCGAGACGGACGCGTTCCATTCTTCTATCCTTGTTGTTCGGCGCGTGCAGATCGCGTCATTGTGCACGGATGCGTTCGACGAAACAATGACGTCGCATGGTGCAGTACAACGAAGAGGAGAGGACGATGTCGGCGATCAATCCACTGACGGCCTTCGGTGTCGTGCTGGCGACGGCTGCCACCGACGCGGTCTACGTCATGTTCACGTCGGCGGTCGTTGCCAAGCGACGGTTGTCAGCGGCGACCTGGAGCTCGATCTGGTACATGCTGTCGTCATTCGCGGTGATCAGCTACACGGAGAACTGGATCTACGTCGCATTCGCGGCGGTCGGCTCCTGGATCGGCGCCTACGGCTCGATGACCTTCCTGCATCGTCCGCCGGCTGGTCAGGCACCGGTCGGCGCCGCGCCGGAATGAATTGCATTCGCTTGCATGCCAGCACGACCGCGTGAACGCAGACAGGAGGCGCGCGAAGTTCCTTGACGCGGAACGACCCTTACCGTATTCACGCCGGCGGGACACCTCCCCCCAACGGGAGGCTTACTATCTGGAAGGATAGACGATGACTGCAGCGAAACCCTCGCAGCGGCCTGCCGTGCCGCACTTCTCCTCCGGCCCCTGCGCCAAGCGCCCCGGATGGACCTCCGAAAATCTCAAAGACGCTCCCCTCGGCCGCTCGCATCGCGCGAAGATTGGCAAGGCGAAGCTCAAGCAGGCCATCGAGCTGACGCGCGACGTCCTCGAAGTGCCCGCCGACTACAAGATCGGCATCGTGCCCGCGTCCGACACCGGCGCGGTCGAGATGGCGCTGTGGTCGCTGCTCGGTGCGCGGCCTGTCACCACGATCGCCTGGGAATCCTTCGGTGAGGGTTGGGTCAGCGACATCGTCAAGGAGCTCAAGCTCAAGGATGTCACCAAGCTGCACGCCGGCTATGGCGAGATCCCGGATCTGTCCAAGGTCGATCCGGCCAGTGACGTCGTCTTCACCTGGAACGGCACCACGTCGGGCGTGCGCGTGCCGAATGCCGACTGGATCAGCGCGAGCCGGGAAGGCCTGACGATCTGCGACGCCACCTCGGCCGCATTCGCGCAAGCCCTCGATTGGCCGAAGCTCGACGTCGTCACGTTCTCCTGGCAGAAGGCGCTCGGCGGCGAGGCCGCGCATGGCATGCTCATCCTCTCGCCGCGCGCGGTGGCGCGTCTCGAGACCTACAAGCCAGCCTGGCCGCTGCCGAAGATCTTCCGCCTCACCAAGGGCGGCAAGCTCAACGCCGGCATTTTCGAGGGCGAGACCATCAACACGCCCTCGATGCTGTGCGTCGAGGACTATCTGGACGCGCTGAACTGGGGCAAGTCGATCGGCGGCCTCAAGGCGCTGATCGCCCGCGCCGACGCCAACACCAAGGTCCTCGCCGACTGGAAGGCGCGGACGCCGTGGATCGACTTTCTCGCCAAGGATCCCGCCATCCGCTCCAACACCTCGGTGTGCCTCAAGGTCGTCGATCCCGCGATCACATCGCTTTCGGCCGATGCCCAGGCGGAGTTCGCCAAGAAGCTGGTGTCGCTGGTCGAGAAGGAGAACGCCGGCTTCGACTTCGCGCACTATCGTGATGCACCGGCGGGGCTGCGCATCTGGTGCGGCGCGACGGTGGAAGCCAACGACGTCGCGCTGCTGACGCAGTGGATCGACTGGGCGTTCGCCGAAGCCAAGGCCGCGCTGCCGAAGGCGGCGTGACGCACGCTCTTCGTGCCGTCATTGCGAGCGCAGCGAAGCAATCCAGGGCCACGAAGAAAGTCTGGATTGCTTCGTCGCTCCGCTCCTCGCAATGACGAAATTCAAGACGCGTAGGGTGGGCAAAGGCGCGAAGCGCCGTGCCCACCATCAACGTCAACCGACGCGAAAGACGGTGGGCACGCTGCGCTTTGCTCACCCTACGATTCGATTGCTTCCACCCATTCCGGCGCCGATGCGCTGTCCCTCTCTCGCGAGAGGCGTGAAGGAACATCGTCATGTCCAAACCCAAAGTTCTCATTTCCGACGCACTTTCCCCGGCCGCCGTGCAGATCTTCAAGGATCGCGGCATCGAGGTCGACTTCCAGCCCAATCTCGGCAAGGACAAGGACAAGCTCGCCGACATCATCGGCGACTATGACGGCCTTGCGATCCGCTCCGCGACCAAGGCCACGGCCAAGATCATCGAGCGTGCCAAGCGGCTCAAGGTGATCGGCCGCGCCGGCATCGGGGTCGACAATGTCGAAATCCCCGCGGCGACCGCCAAGGGCATCATCGTGATGAATACGCCGTTCGGCAATTCGATCACGACCGCCGAGCACGCGATCACGATGATGCTGTCGCTGGCGCGCGAGATTCCGCAGGCGGACGCCTCGACCCAGGCCGGCAAGTGGGAGAAGAACCGCTTCATGGGCGTCGAGATCACCGGCAAGACGCTGGGCGTGATCGGCTGCGGCAATATCGGCTCGATCGTCTGCGACCGCGCGCAGGGCCTGCGCATGAAGGTGATCGGCTTCGATCCGTTCCTCACCGAGGAGCGCGCCCTCGATCTCGGCGTCGAGAAGGTCGAGCTCGAGGAGCTGCTGAAGCGCGCCGACTTCATCACGTTGCATACGCCGCTCACCGACAAGACCCGCAACATCATCGATGCCGCGGCGATCGCCAAGATGAAGCAGGGCGTGCGCATCATCAATTGCGCGCGCGGCGGCCTGATCGACGAGCAGGCGCTGCTGGAGGCGCTCAACTCCAAGCATGTCGCGGGCGCGGCCCTCGACGTGTTCGCCGAGGAGCCGGCGACCAGCAATCCGCTGTTCGGTCATGCCAACGTGATCTGCACGCCGCATCTCGGCGCCTCGACCACGGAAGCGCAGGAGAACGTCGCGCTGCAGATCGCCGAGCAGATGTCGGACTACCTGCTCACCGGCGCGATCTCGAACGCGATCAACTTCCCGTCGATCACCGCGGAAGAAGCGCCCAAGCTGAAGCCGTTCATCGCACTCGCCGAGAAACTCGGCTCGTTCGCGGGCCAGCTCACCGAAAGCAGCATCACCAAGATCCAGATCACCTATGAAGGCCACGTCGCCGAGATGAAGACCCGGGCGCTGACCTCGGCGGTGCTGGCCGGGCTGCTGCGGCCGATGCTGGGCGAGGTCAACGTCGTGTCGGCGCCGGTGATCGCCAAGGAGCGCGGCATGATCGTCGACGAGGTGCTGCGCGCCGGCGAGAGCGACTATGAGAGCCTGATCACGGTCGCGGTCACCACCGAGCATCAGGAGCGCGCGGTGTCGGGCACGGTCTACGCCGACGGCAAGCCGCGCCTCGTCGACATCAAGGGGATCCGTGTCGACGCCGAGTTCGGCAAGTCGATGATCTACGTCACCAACGAGGATAAGCCGGGCTTCATCGGCAAGTTCGCAAGCCTCCTCGGCGACGCGAAGATCAACATCGCGACCTTCCATCTCGGCCGTGTCGCGCCGGGAAGCGACGCGATCGCGCTGGTCGAGGTCGACGGTGCGGTGCCGGCGGATCTGCTCGCCAAGATCCAGGCATTGCCGCAGGTCAAGCAGGCCAAGGCGCTGGCGTTCTGATGACGCGCTAGCGCGCGCGGTGCTTCTTGGTTGAATCGACTTAGCCGCTGGCTCGGTTCACCTCTCCCGCTTGCGGGAGAGGTCGGCGCGAAGCGCCGGGTGAGGGCTTGCTCCACTCGGGCAGCCTCAATCGAGGAGGCACCCCCACCCCAGCCCTCCCCCCAACTGGGAGAGGGAGCGCACATCCTTCGCGGTTCGCAACCAGACCTCAACTCTTCACGCGCTGGGCCAAATTGGCCGACCGAAAGCGGCAGCACGGCACCGTGGCCGTGCTGCCCTTTTCTGTGCTCGTCTGTGCTCGGCGGAATTTCAACGGCAAGCTTTGCGGTCGCACGATTTGAACCCGCGGACCTCTCGTGGCGTCTAACGCCCCGCAAGGGACCGGCTCATCCGGTTCTCAGGGGCGCTGGGATACGGAGAGATCGATGGCAATGCGAACGACGTGGCTGGTTACGACAACTCTCGTTCTCGGTGCCTCGCTGGCGACGGCGCCGGGCCATGCGGCAAACCTCGACGCGACGTCCACCGTCGATGCCGTCACCGTGTATCCCGACGGTGCGACCGTGACCCGGGTCATCTCGCTCGACCTTCCCACCGGTGACACGACGGCGATCGCCAAGGACTTCCCGCTCGGACTCGATGCGTCCTCGCTTCGTGTGGAAGGCGAGGCCGGCGCCAAGCTCGTGATCGGCACCGTCGACGCCAAGCCACCGCGTGCGGCGCCGCCCGTCAATCTGCCCGACATCGACAAGCGCATCGAAGCGCTGAAGGACGAGCGCGCCAATCTCGATGGCACGATCGCCGCGGCCGTGGCGCGCAAGAAATTTGCCGAGCGTTTTGCCGAGGCATCGCCGGCCGGGCTCGGCGAAAAGGGCGAGGCGCGTCCGATCACGGAATGGCGTGCCGCGTTCGCCGCCGTTGCCGACGAGGTCGGACAGGCCGACGCGGCGATCCGCGATGCTGAACGCAAGCAGCGCGAGATCGATCGCGAGATCGCGCGCCTGCAGGACAATCTCACGACGAAGCCCCCGAGCAAGCTGGAGGTGCGGATCGAATTGTCGGCTGCGGCGGCGACCAAGGCGACCTTGCGCGTGACCTACGCGGTGCGCAATGCCCGCTGGGTGCCGCTCTACGACGCGCGTCTCGACACGACGGCGAAGGACCGCAAACCGGCTCTCGAACTGGTGCGACGCGCCGAGATCCAGCAGGCCACCGGGGAGGACTGGTCCGAGGTCGCGCTCACGGTTTCGACGGTGCGGACCGGACGCGGCGGCAGCGCGCCCGAGCTCAGGACGATCATCGCGCAATATCCGCCGCCGCCACAGCCAGCGCCGAAGCCGGCGGCCGTCAGCGCGGCACGAGGACTCATGGAGAGCCGGCAGGAGTTTCGCTTTGGCGGAGGGACGACGTTCGGAGATCTCGCGGACAAGGCCGTCGAGCAGCAGACGGTCGCGGAGATCAGCGCCTTTCAGACCGTCTTCCACCTCCCCGGACGCGTCAGCGTCGGTGCCAATGATGGCGCGAAGAGCCTGCGTATTTCCACCGCGACGATCACGCCCGAACTGACGATCCGTTCGGCGCCCCTCATCGATCCCACCGCCTATCTCGAAGCGAGCTTCCCGCAGAGCGAGGAGGCGCCGCTGCTGCCGGGCAAGGTCTCGATCTATCGCGACGGCATGTTCGTCGGCACCAGCAGATTGGCGTCGGCCGGCAAGGACGAGGTCGTTCATGTCGGCTTCGGGGCCGACGACAAGGTCAAAGTCGAGCGCAGTGTCGTCAAACGGAACGAAGGTTCGGCCGGTCTGATCGTGACGACGGCGAAGATCGACGAGCGCGCCTTCAAAACCACGGTCCGCAACGCGCATGATTTCCCGATCAAGGTCGCGATCCAGGATCAACTGCCGGTCAGCGAGAACGAGGAGATCACGGTTGAGATGCTTCCTGCGACCACGCCGCCGGCCTCGACCAACGTCCGCGACCGGCGTGGTGTCGTCGAATGGGTGATCGACGCCAGACCCGGCGAGGCCAAGGATATCGCCTTCGCCTGGCGTGTGCGCTGGCCGAAGGACAAGTCGATCGTGTTGCAGCCGTCGGGCTGATTGCCCGGCGTGGGATCGGCGCCGTTTGATCCATGACAAGCCGCCCGGTCCCGGCCCTGTTATGCGCGAGTGGGACCCCGTTCGATCACGTCCTGTCCGGCCGTGATCGATCTCGACCGAGAGCGCCGACATGGAATCCGACCCGAACACCCGCAAGCAGGCCGTCGCCGTCGGCTACATCTTCCTCGCCGGCGTCGGCATGCTGCTGCTGCAATGGCTTCTGACGACCTACAACACGGTCGAGACGATTCCCTATAGCCAGTTCGAGCAGCTGATCGAGCAGGGCAAGATCTCCGAGGTGTCGGTCAGCCAGGACACCATCCAGGGCAAGTTCAAGGACAAGCAGTCCGACGGCAAGACGTCGTTCATCACCGCGCGCGTCGATCCGCCGCTGGCCGCAAAGCTTGCCGCGAAGGGCGTGACGGTGACCGGTGTGCCCTCGGGCGGGCTGATTCAGGCGCTGCTGTCCTGGGTCGTGCCGGCGCTGATGTTCTATCTCATCTGGGTGTTCCTCGGCCGCAAGGTCATGGATCGCCAGGGCTTCGGCGGTCTGATGTCGATCGGCAAGTCGCGCGCCAAGGTCTATGTCGAGACCGACACCAAGGTCACCTTCGCCGACGTCGCCGGTGTCGACGAGGCGAAGTTCGAGCTGCAGGAGGTCGTGCAGTTCCTGAAGGATCCGAAGAGCTATGGCCGGCTCGGCGCGCACGTGCCCAAGGGCATCCTGCTGGTTGGCCCGCCCGGCACCGGCAAGACCCTGCTCGCCCGCGCGGTAGCGGGCGAAGCGGGTGTGGCGTTCTTCTCGATCTCCGGATCCGAGTTCGTGGAGATGTTCGTCGGCGTCGGCGCTGCCCGCGTGCGCGATTTGTTCGAGCAGGCCCGCAAGGCCGCGCCTTGCATCATCTTCATCGATGAGCTCGACGCGCTTGGCCGCAGCCGAAGCGTCGGCGGCCAGTTTGGCGGCTACGACGAGAAGGAGCAGACGCTCAATCAATTGCTGGCGGAGCTCGACGGCTTCGACCCAAGCTCCGGCGTCATCCTGCTCGCCGCGACAAACCGGCCGGAGATCCTCGATCCCGCGCTCATGCGCGCCGGCCGCTTCGATCGTCAGGTGCTGGTCGACCGTCCTGACAGGGGCGGGCGGCTCGCAATCCTCAAGGTGCATGTCCGCAAGATCACGGTCGCCGACAGCGTCGATCTCGACAAGGTCGCGGCACTGACGACCGGCTTCACCGGCGCCGACCTCGCCAACCTGATCAACGAGGCCGCGATCGCGGCGACCCGCCGCAAGGGCCACGAGGTGACGTTCGACGATTTCACGATGGCGATCGAGCGCATCGTCGCCGGCATCGAGAAGAAGAGCCGCGTGCTCAGTCCCGCCGAGCGCCGCCGTGTCGCCTATCACGAGATGGGTCACGCGCTGGTCGCGGCCAATCTCGTCGGCGTTGATCCGGTGCAGAAGGTCTCGATCATTCCGCGCGGCGTCGGCGCGCTCGGCTACACGATGCAGCGCCCGACCGAGGATCGCTTCCTGCTCGCGGTCAGCGAGTTGAAGAACCGCATCGCCGTGCTGATGGGCGGGCGGGCTTCCGAGCAGCTGATCTTCGATGGCGATGTCTCGACCGGCGCCGCCGACGATCTGCAGCGCGCGACCGAGATCGCGATCGAGATGGTCACCAAATACGGGATGGATGCGACCGTCGGGCAGCGCACCTACGCGCCGCGTCCACAGGTGTCGTTCCTGCAGCCACAGGATCAGATCGTGTCGGCGGCGGAGGAGACCGGGCGCGAGATCGACCTCGCCGTACGGGATCTGATTGCAGACGGCGATGCCCGTGCCAGGGCGATTCTCGAAAGCCATCGCCCGGACCTCGAGCGCGGCGTCGCGCTCCTGATTGCCAAGGAGACGCTGACCGCCGATGAGTTCGCGCCGTTGCGGCCGGCCTCCGCTGCGGTCCCGGTCCGGGATGCCGTTGCCCCGAGCTGATCCGGGATTCTACGGAGGGCGTTCGCAACCGAACTCTAACCATCGCCTGATCAGTTAACCAGCGGCTCACCTTGACAGATCGAGGTCGTCGATCGGGGACCGGGCGGAGTTCGTTGCGTGCTGCTGAACAACCTGAAGATTGCCCCCAAGCTCGCCATCGTCGTCGGCGTGGCGATGCTGGGCCTTGCCGCGGCCGGTACGTTTGCCGGCACTCTGATGCAAAAGGAGATGGTCAATGCCCGCATCGAACAGTGCCGGGCGATCGTCGAGACCGCGCGTAACATGGCCCTCGGCCTCATCAAGGATGTCGAAGCCGGCAAATTGACGAAGGAGGCTGCGCTCGACGAGTTCGTCAATCGCGGGAGAACGATGACCTTCGACAAGGGCACGGGCTATCTGTTCGCCTATACGATGGACGGCAATGTGGTGCTTTCCCAGGATCCGAAGCAGCGCGGCTCGAACGTGATCGATTTCGAGCTCAACGGCCGCAAGCTCGTCGTCGAGCTGCGCGACGGCGTTGCCAAGGATGGCGAAGTCACCTTGCACTACGAATACCTGCGCCCCGGCCAGGAGCAGCCGACCCGCAAGATCTCCTATGCCGTGATGATTCCCGGTTGGAATACGTTCGTGGGCACCGGCGTCTATGTCGACGATCTCGACGCGAAGATGAAGCCGCTGAAATGGCTGATCTGGATGGCCTGCGCAGGCATCGCGGTCGTCGCCGGCGGGATCGCCTGGCTGATCAGCCGCAGCATCAGCGTGCCGCTCGATCGTCTCGGCGTCCGCATGCGCGAGATCGCCGATGGCCGGCTCGAGGGCGAGATTCCCGGTGTCGGCCGCGGCGACGAGATCGGCGGGATGGCCTCCACTGTCCAGATCTTCAAGGACAACGCGCTGCGGATGCGCGAGCTCGAGCAGGCCGAGGCCGCCACCCAGCAGCGTGCGGCCGCCGAGCGGACCGCGGCCATGCAGAATTTGGCCGCCGACTTCGAGCGCAGCGTCAACGGCATCGTCCGCTCGGTGGCGTCGGCGGCCGAGGGCATGCAGCACACCGCGCAATCGATGACCTCGACCGCGAGCGATGCCAGCTCGCGCGCCTCGACCGTCAGCGCCGCCACCCAGAGCGCCAATGACAATGTCGGCACGGTCGCGGCCGCGGCCGAAGAGCTGTCGAGCTCGGTCAATGAGATTTCGCGCCAGGTCGCCCGTTCCAGCGAGATTGCGAGCAAAGCCGTGGGCGACGCGGAGCGCACCAATGCCACCGTTCAGGTGCTGTCGACCGGCGCCGAGAAGATCGGCGAGGTCGTCAAGCTGATCCACTCGATCGCGGCGCAGACCAACCTGCTGGCGCTGAACGCCACCATCGAAGCCGCGCGCGCCGGCGAGTCCGGGAAGGGCTTTGCCGTCGTCGCCTCGGAGGTGAAGGCACTCGCCAACCAGACGGCGAAGGCGACCGAGGAGATTTCGGCGCAGGTCGCGGCGATGCAGACCTCGACCCAGGATGCGGTCACCGCCATCAGCGGCATCACCCAGACCATCGCGCAGATGAGCGAGATCACCAATTCGATCTCGACCTCGATCGCCCAGCAGGGCGACGCGACGCGCGAGATCGCGCGCAACATCCAGTCGGTCGCCGCCGGCTCGAACGAGATCAGCGCGCACATCGGCGGCGTGACCAAGGCGGCGGAAGCGACAGGCATGGCTGCCGCCGAGGTGCTGTCAAGCGCACGTGAGCTCGACAGCCAGTCGAGCCTGCTGCAGCAGGCCGTCGATGGCTTCATGGCGAAGGTGCGCACGGCCTAGTCGCAGCGGTGATGGACCGGGCCTGGCCTTGAAAGCACGGCGTGAGCTTGCAGGCGCTCACGCGACCTTGGTGCGGCCGGTGCGGGAGGCGATGATCACGCCGGCGATGACCAGCGCGTAGCCGATCAGATGAAACGGCTTCAGCTCCTCGCCGAGCAGCAGGATCGCCAGCACCGAGCCGAACAGCGGCACCAGATGTAGAAACGGCGCGGCGCGGTTCGGCCCGATCAGGCCGATGCCGCGATTGAAGAACAGATAGGCGAGCGTCGAGGCGAACACCACGACGTAGCCGAGGGTCAGGAGCGATAGCAGATCGAGCTGCAGCACGAAGCCGGACGCGTATTCCCACGCGGCCAGCGGCAGCAGCAGCAGGGCGCCCAAGGCCGTGCAGCACGAGATCAGCGACAGCTGGTGCACGGCCGGCCGCCGCGTCATGACCGCCGAGTAGATCCCGAACACCAGCAGCGCCCCGGCGAACATCAAGTCACCGCGGTTGAACTGAATGGCGGCCAATGCGCCGAGGTCTCCGCGCAGCAAAATGACCAGCACGCCGGTCAAGGATATCGCGATGCCGGCGAACTGCGCCGCCGTCAGCCTGACCCCGAACAGCACGAGCGACCATAGCGCTACGAACAGGGGGGCCGAGGATTGGATCAGCAGCCCGTTGAGCGCCTGGGTGTACTGCATCGCCCAGTAGGACAGCGCATTGTTGATGGCGAAGCCGGTCAGCGCCAGCACCAGCAGCAGCGGCCAGCTGGCCAGCAAGGTACGCCAGTCGCGTACGAGATGCGTCCGCGCGAACGGCCACAGCATCAGGAAAGTTCCGATCCAGCGGATGCAGGACAGGGTCAGCGGCGGCACGTGCCCGGCGACATAGCGCGCCAGCACGATGTTGCCGGCCCAGAACAGCGAGGCCAGCGTCAGAAGCAGATAGGGCTGGTTGTTGAGCCAGGCCAGCGGCGAGGTCGGATGCGATGCGGTGGGCAAGGAATCGGCTTCTCTTGTTGACCGGAGCTTGTGCCCGAAATGGCGGGCGGGACAAGAGCGCCGGGCGGAAGGCCGCCATGTCGAAACACCAATGGGCCTCCATTACAAAACGAATATTCGTTTTGTATGCTCATCGCAGACGGGAACGCCATCGAGCCGACAGCCGCAACCCTGCAACGGCTCGGCAGGAGCTGCGCATGCCGAAACTCAAGCCCGAGACGATGGCCGCGCGCCGGGACGAGATCCTGCAGGCCGCCGAGGCCTGCTTTGCCCGGCAGGGATTCCATCAGACCACGATCGCCGATGTCATTGCGCAATCTGGTTTGAGCGCGGGCTGCATCTACGGCCATTTCGCCAGCAAGGAAGAGCTCATTCAGGCGATCGGCGAGCATCGCCATGCCCGTGATGCCGCCCTGTTGGCCACGGCGCGTGAGATTTCTGATCCGTTGGAAGCGTTGCGCGCCATTGCGCGCGCCTCGTTGGCAGACATGCAAAAGGAAGAGGGCCTGCGCCACCGGCGCATCGCGCTGCAGCTCTGGGCCGAGGCGCTGCGGGACGATGATATCCGCGCGCAGGTGACGGACGGTGTGCGCAAGCCGGCCGTCTTGATCACCGAGCTGCTGCAGCGGGGCCAGCGGCTCGGCGTCATCGACCGCTCCGTTCATCCACGCAGCATGGCCCGCACGATCGTCGCGATGTTCCAGAGGTTCGTGCTGCAGCGATTGTGGGGCGAGCCGTTCTCGTCATCCGAAGCGATGGCCGCATTCGAGACGCTGCTGACGGGACTCACGGCGCGGCGATGACCTGAAGCGACTGCCTCTCCAACCGTACCGGGCGGGTCTCGATGACGAGCGTTCCTGATCTCATTGCCGGTCTCGGCACCGGGCTGGTCGGCGGCTTCACTTCGGGGCTGCTCGGCGTCACTCCCGGTGGTGGGCTCGTCGTGTTCGCGGTCATGCTGCTCGGCGCCGAGCAGCACACCGCGCAAGGGCTCTCGCTGGTCGCGCAGATCCCGCCGACCAGCGCGGCCGGCATCAGGCGCTATTGGGATAGCGGCAATCGGGTGACGGCTGCGGTGTTGCTCTGGCTCGGCCTGGGATTCCTGGTCGGCGGCATCGTCGGCGCACTGATCGCGAACTGGACGACGGCGGCGGTCCTGCAATGGGCCTATGTGATCTACCTATTCTTGCTCGATGCTCTGCTGCTGCGCAGGCGACGGGCGAAGGAGTCCGCCGAAGCAACCGGCGCCGCGCCGGATCCACATCGAGCAGCGCTCCTTGCAGTTGGCTGCGCGGCCGGCGTGTCCTCAGGCTTTCTTGGGATCGGCGGCGGGCTCGCCACGGTGGTTGGCTTGAGCGCGGTGCTGGGCATGGCACAGCACCGCGCCCAGATGATCAGCCTGGCGCTGACGCTGGTGCCCACGACGCTTCCATCCGCCTGGATCTACTGGCGGCACGGCGCCATGCCGGCCTGGCCCACCCTCGTCGCGGTGATCGTCGGCCTCGCGGTCGGCACCGATGTCGGCGCGCGTCTCGCGAACCGCGTTCCGCCGGAACGGTTGCGCGTCCTGCTGGTGGGCTTCGTGTCGCTGATGGCCGTCTGCATGACGCTCAAGGCGCTCGGATGAACCGTTCGCCTCATGTCGCCTGCTTGCGCGAGGCCGCGTAGACGCCGCTCAGCACCAGGGCGAAGCCGATCACGTGGAAGATCTGCGGCCGCTCGCCGAGGAAGACGAACGCCATGATCGAGCCGAACACCGGCACCACGTGGAAGAACGGCGCTGCGCGGTTGGCACCGATCAGAAGAACGCCGCGGTTGAAGCACAGATAGGCGATGGTCGAGGGAAAGATCGCGACGTAGAGCAGTGACAGCAGGTTCTGGGTGTCGAGCGCCATCACCGGGCGCGTGTTGAGCTCCCAGATCAACAGCGGAATCAGGCTCGCGGCTCCGCAGCCGAAGGTGAAGGCGACCATCGACAGGCCATGGATCTGCGGTCGCTTGATCGTCAGCACCGAGTAGAAGCCGAACACCGCCATCGCGACCAGGAAGATCAGGTCGCCCTTGTTGAAGCTGATGTCGGCGAGCGCCGCCGGATGGCCGCGCGTGAGGATCAGCAGCACGCCGATCATCGACAGCACGATGCCGATCGCCTGCGCCAAAGTGAGGTGCACGCGCAGCAGCAGCATCGACCAGAGCGCCACGATCAGCGGACCGCCGGATTGCAGCAGCAGCGTGTTGAGCGCCTGGGTGTATTCGAGCGACCAGTACTGCAGCGTGTTGAAGGCGCCGATGCCGGTCACCGACAGCGCGATCATGACGCCGAGCTTGGAGCGGATCGCCGGCCAGTCCTGGCGAAGCTGCTTCCAGGCCAGCGGCAGAATGATCAGGAACGCCAGCGACCAACGCAGGAACGACAGGGTGACAGGCGGAATGTGCCCGGCAGCCAGCCGGCCGACGATCGCGTTGCCGGCCCAGCACAGCGCGGTGATGCTGAGCAGCACGTAAGGTTGGTTGGCGATCCAGCCGCGCGCGGGCGCGGCGGACGCGGTGGGATCGGCGGCAGACATGCGGCGGTGTTGGTCCCGGTTCGTGCGCCGCGGCATCCGGCCCGGTCATCCCGGCCGCTGGTCCTCCCCGGCCTCGTCGACAGACACCAATTGCAGCGGCCTATCAAGAGGGCAGATGCATCGCGACTATGCAGCGGCGCTGGTCATGAACCGCGGTGGTGATGCCGCCGGTGAGTTCGCAAGGTCGTGGACTGTACGGCGACCGATTTGAGACCTTCGGCGCAGACCAGATAGGCGATAACGAGAGCCGCGATGGTGGCCAGCACGGCGATCGGCGGCACCACGAAGCCAAACCAGGCGCCGGCCGGGGTGAAGGGCACGACGAGCGCGACGGCGAGCGCGGTCAGTGACGACGCAGTCAGCATCGGATCGGCGCGGTTGCTCCATGGCCGTCCGTTGGTCCGGATGATGAAGATGACGAGGATCTGGGTCGCCATCGATTCGAGGAACCAGGCGGTCCGGAACTCGTCGGGCGTCGCATGGAACAAATAGAGCAGGGCGCCGAAAGTGAGAAAATCGAACAGCGACGACAGCGGGCCCATGATCGCGGCAAAGCGCAGCAGCCGCTTCATGTCCCAGCGCTGTGGCCGCGCGGTGGCCTGCGGACTCACACGATCGAACGGGATGCCGAGTTCGGAGAGATCATAGAGCAGGTTGTTGAGCAGGATCTGCGTCGGCAGCATCGGCAGGAAGGGCAGTATGATCGAAGCGAGCGCCATGGACAGCATGTTGCCGAAATTCGAGCTCGCGCCCATTCGCACGTATTTCAGGATGTTGGCGAAGGTGCGCCGCCCTTCCTCCACACCGTCGGCGACAACCTCGAGATCGGAGGCGAGCAGGATGATGTCGGCGGCGGATTGCGCCACGGCGGTGGCGCCGTCGACCGACAGGCCGATGTCGGCCACCTTCAGCGCCGGCGCGTCGTTGATGCCGTCACCCAGGAAGCCGACGACGTGGCCCGAGGCCTGCAGCGCCTTGACGATGCGCGATTTCTGATCGGGGGCGAGCCGGCCAAACGCGTCGGCCGAGCGCACCTGCACCGCGAGCGCGTCATCGCTGAGTTCGGCGATGTCGCTGCCGGACAGCACGCGATCCGCCCTCAGTCCGACCAGCCCGGCCAGTCGCTTGACCACGACCGGATCGTCGCCGGAAAGGATCTTCAGCGCGATGCCGGCGCGCGCAAGCTGTGCGATGGCCGCGGCTGCGGTCGGCTTGGGGGGATCGGCGAACGCGCACAGACCCTCGAAGATCAGTTCCTGCTCGTCATCGGTCTCGATCTCGCGCGGCGCGCCGGTCCAGGGCCGTGACGCGATTGCGACCGTGCGCAGGCCCTCGCGCGCCAGCGCGTGAACGCGCGCGCACATCTCGTTGCGGCCGCTGGCGTCGATCGGCGTAGTCGCGCTGCCCTGCCGTTGCTGCGTGCAGAGCTCGATCACCGCCTCTGGCGCGCCCTTCACGATCAGGATCTGATCTGCCCCGCGGATCGCCAGCACCGAGCCGAGCCGGCGCGAGAAGTCGAAGGTCTGCTGTCCGCCCAGGGTCCATCCTGCTGCCGCACGGTCCGCGCCGGCGATGAGCGCGGTGTCGAGCGAGCCCCGATCGCCGCCGAGCGCGGCAGCGATCGCGCCGAGCTCCGCGGCTCGCGGGTCGTCGCTGCCGTCGGGCGCGATGCTTCGGGCGAGCGTGATCTCTGCTGAGGTCAATGTTCCCGTCTTGTCGGTGCACAGCACCGACATCGCGCCGAGATCATGGATCGCCGCGAGCCGCTTCACGATCACCTTGCGGTTGGCCATGCGAAGCGCGCCGCGCGACAGGGTCACGGTGGTGATCATCGGCAGCAGCTCGGGCGTCAGTCCGACGGCCAGCGCCACCGAGAACAACAGCGAGTCGAGCACATCACGGCCGAACACGACGCGCACCGCGAGCACGATCACGACCAGCGCCAGCGTCAGCCGCGCGATGACGAGGCCGAACTCGTGCAGGTCGCGCTCGAACGGCGTGCGGGCCTGCGCTTCGGCCAGCGCCGAGGCGGCAGCGCCGAACATCGTGTTCGGCCCGGTGTTGACGACGAGCGCGACGGCCTCTCCGGTCTGAGCCACGGAGCCACGAAACAGCGCATTCGACGTGTCGTTCTCATCGCTGGGAATACCGGCCTGTTTCGTCACGGGATAGGGCTCTCCCGTCAGCGCCGCCTCGCCGGCAGTGAAGGCCTTGCTTTCGATGATCAGCGCATCGGCAGGAACGATGTCGCCCGCGCGGACGCGCAGGATGTCTCCGGGAACGACGGCGTCGACGTCGATCTCGCGATAGGCGCCGTCCCGCTTGACCTCGGCCTTCAGGGCCACGGAGCGGCGGAGCTCCTCGGCCGCCTTGACGGCATGCCCCTCCTGAACCGTATCGAGTCCGATCGACAGCGTGAGGATGAGGACGATGATGGCGCCGCCGATCACGTCGCCCGTCACCATCGAGATGATGCCGGCCACCAGCAGGATCAGCGATAGCGGCTCGAGCAGGCGGCGGAGCACGGCGCGCATCGGCCCCACGACATGCGATGGGGAGTCGGCATTCCGGCCGTAGCGTTGCAGCCGCTGCTCGGCGTCGGCTCTGCCGAGGCCGTCCAGGTCGCAGGCCAGCGCTGCGCCTGCCTGCGCAGGCGACAGGCGCCAGAACCGGTGCAGGCCGGGGGTCGTATCAGTGCTCACATGCGTCCGTTCATGTTCGTGGATGATTGGTAATGGTCATCATGCCTGATTTGCATGAACGATCGTCCGCCGGTTGACCTAGCGCAACATCCTGCTGTCGCGATCCCCTAGCTTTGTATGCAATGCGCCGCGGGCTGACGGCCGCACTCAAGGAATGGATGGCGCGTCACTGGGCATCATCCGCATTGACGAGTTTGTGTTGACGATCATGGCCGATCATGCCGCAGCTCTCCCGTCCCCTACGAAAGCCGCCGTTGGTCCGGCCGTCCTAGCGGCGGTCTGGGCGCATCGCTGGTTCGCTCTCGCCATCATCGTGCTGCTCGGCCTTGGCGGCTGGCAAAGCGTCCGGGTCATGCTTGGGCCTGCCATCGTGGTCGATCAGGTCCGGCGCGGCGACCTCGTCGAGGCGGTCGTTGCCAGCGGTCACGTCGAGACGCCGTTCCGCGTCGAGATCGGCAGCCAGATCACCGGCACCGTCGAGGAGGTGCTGGTGCTGGAAGGCCAGCACGTTACCAAGGGCCAGCCGCTGATCTCGCTGGAGTCGCGCGAGCTGAAGGCTGCGGTGGTGCAGGCACAAGGGCAGGTGGCGCAGGCCGAGGCGCGGATGCGCCAGCTCGCCGAGCTGACCTTGCCGTCGGCGAAGGAGGCGTTGCGCCAGGTGCAGGCGACCTTGCTCAATGCCCAGCAGACCTATGACCGGACGTCGCAGCTGACCGGCAACGGCTATGCCACGCGCGCGGCGCTCGACGAGGCCCAGAAGACGCTCGACGTTGCGCTGGCCCAGAAGCGTGCCGCCGAATTCCAGGTCTTCACGGCGAGCCCCGGCGGCAGCGACTATGTCATGGCCGAGACGCAGCTGAACCAGGCGCGCGCCAATCTCGACACGGCGCAGTCTCGTCTCGGCTATGCGACGATCTCGGCGCCGCGCGACGGCGTGCTGATCACGCGCAGTGTCGAGCGCGGCACCGTGGCGCAGCCCGGCAAGACGCTGCTCGTCCTGGCGCCTGCCGGCGATCTCCAGCTCGTCCTGCAGATCGACGAGCGCAATCTCGGCAAGCTGGCGCTCGGCCAGACGGCGCTCGCGTCGGCCGATGCCTACCCCGACAGGCGCTTCCCCGCTGTGGTCAGCTACATCAACCCCGGCATCGATATTTCCCGCGCGTCCGTCCAGGTCAAGCTGATCGTCAAGGACCCGCCCGACTATCTGCGCCAGGACATGACGGTGTCTGTCGACATCGAGGTCGCCTCCCGCAAGGATACGCTGGAGCTGCCGGTGCGCTCGGTTCACGATATCACCTCGGGCCAGCCCTGGGTGCTCGGGGTGAAGGACGGCCGCGCCGCCAAGCAGCCGGTGCGCGTCGGCATCCGCGGCAACAGCCATGTCGAGATCGTCGACGGCTTGAACGCCGGTGACATCGCCGTGCCCCAGAGTTCCGGCATCCTGACCGGCCAGCGCTTCCGCCCGGTGCTGCCGTGAACCGCTGGCTGCCCTTCGAGTGGATCGCGGCGGTGCGTTTCCTGCGCGAGGGCCGGCTGCAGACCTTGTTCATCATCGGCGGCATCGCGATCGGCGTCGGCGTCATCGTGTTCATGTCGGCGATGCTGGCCGGCCTCGAGGCCAATTTCATCAAGCGGGTGCTGACCTCGCAGCCGCAGATCCAACTGCTGACGCCGGATCAGGTTGCGCGTCCCCTGCGCAACGACAATGGCGTGATTGAGGATGCCATCGTGCAGCGTCCGAGCCAGCGCGTGATCTCGATCGATCAATGGCCGAAGATCCGCAATCAGATGCTGGCGATGCCGGAGATATCGGCGGTGTCGCCGACCATCTCCGGCTCCGCCCTCGCCATTCGCGGCGACGCCAGCCGCGCCGTGACGCTGTCCGGCATCGAGCCGGAGAGCTACTTCACAATCGTGCGCGTGCCGGACTACATCGTCGCCGGCGAGCCGCGGCTGACCAGCGAGGACATCATCATAGGTACCGAGCTCGCCAGGGATCTCGGCGCGATCGTCGGCGACAAGCTCAATGTTCAGGCGGCATCCGGCGCCAACCGCGTGCTGATCGTGACTGGTCTCGTCGATCTCGGCAGCAAGGGCGCCAATCAGCGCTCCGCCTATGTCGCGCTGCGCACGGCGCAGTCGCTGCTCGGCATGGTCGGCGGCGTCACCACGATCGACATCACCGTACGGGACATCTATGCCGCTGAGGACATTGCGCAGCGCATCCAGGCCGCCAATCGCGTCAAGGCCGACAGTTGGATCAAGACCAACGCGCAGTTCTTCACGGCGGTGCGCGCGCAGGCGACATCCAACACGCTGATCCGCGTCTTCGTCGCGCTCTCGGTCGCGTTCGGCATCGCGGCCGTGCTGATCGTCTCGGTGATCCAGCGCTCCAAGGAGATCGGGATCCTGCGTGCGATGGGCACCTCGCGCGGACAGATCTTGCGCGTGTTCCTGCTGCAGGGCGGGCTGCTCGGCTTCGTCGGCTCGCTGTTCGGCGCGGCAATGGGCGCGGGTGCGCTGATCTATTGGCATGCGGTGCAGCGCCAGGCCGATGGCTCGGAGTTGTTTCCGTTGATCCTCGAACGCCGATTGTTTCTCATCACGGCCCTGCTCGCGACGGTGACGGGCCTGCTCGCCGCGACCGCGCCGGCGCTGCGCGCGGCCAAGCTCGATCCGGTGGTGGCGATCCGTGGCTGAGGTCCTGCTGCGACTGGAGAAGGTCTGCAAGGCCTACAATGTCGGGCTGCCGACCGAGACCGAGGTGCTGCACGACATCGACATCGAGGTCGACCGCGGCGAGTTCGTCGCGCTGATCGGTCCGTCCGGCTCCGGCAAGAGCACTCTGCTGAACATCGTCGGTCTCTTGGACCGGCCGACCTCCGGCCGGTTGACGATCAAGGGCCAGGATACTGCGTCGCTCAGTGATACCGAGCTCACCCATCTGCGCGGCCATACCATCGGTTTCATCTTTCAGTCTCATCTCCTGATCTCTGCCTTCACGGCCAAGGAGAACGTGATGATGCCGCTGCTGGTCGATCGCGGCTTCCCGGGCCCCGAGATCGAGGCGCAGGCGTCGAAGCTGCTCGACCAGGTTGGGCTGGCGAAATTCGCCGACCATCTCGCGAGCAACATGTCGGGCGGCCAGCAGCAGCGGGTCGCGGTGGCGCGGGCGCTGGCGATGAACCCCGATCTGGTCCTGGCGGACGAGCCGACCGGCAACCTCGACACCAAGTCTGCCGAAGCGGTCTTTGGCCTGATGCGCGACGTCAATCGGGAGGTCGGCACGAGCTTCCTGCTCGTCACCCACAACCTTGATCTGGCCCGGCGCTGCGATCGCATCATCGAGGTTGTCGACGGCCGCATCCAGAGCTGAGGGCGGGCCGCTTCGATCGTAGATTCGCCGCCGTTCGGAGGCTTAATGGAACTGCCCGGGTCGATGCGCCGCCAGAAGCGCACGGCCGGGTCGCCCGATCCGCAGCCGGGGCGGCTTGAAATTTTGGGGCTTATCAAAGGCTTGGTGGCGCTCTTGTGTGCTCCGAAGGCCCGTTCTCGCTTGCCTAGCCCGGCGGCTTCCTTTATCCGGTGGGTCGCCTCGCAAGCGAGCGGTCCTGGCCGCGATTTGGGCTGGGCGCATGGTTGGCCAGGCTGGCCCCTCATCGGAAGCGATTTCGTCCGAACCGATCGTGCTGTTTTGGATCTTGGCAGAGGAAAGAGCTGCGAATGGCTAACGTCGTCGTCGTCGGCGCCCAATGGGGTGACGAGGGGAAGGGCAAGATCGTCGACTGGCTGTCGGAGCAGGCCGACATCGTCGTTCGCTTCCAGGGCGGCCACAACGCCGGTCATACGCTTGTCATCAACGGCGCGACGTACAAGCTGGCGCTGCTGCCGTCGGGCGTGCTGCGCACCGGAAAGCTGTCGGTGATCGGCAATGGCGTCGTGTTCGATCCGCAGGCCTTCCTGGACGAGGTCGGCAAGCTCCAGTCGCAGGGCGTCGCCATCAGCCCGGACAATCTGCGCGTTGCCGAGAACGTCACGCTGATCCTGCCGCTGCACCGTGAACTCGACGCGCTGCGCGAGTCTGCGAGCGCGGCGACCGCGATCGGCACCACCCGCCGCGGCATCGGCCCGGCCTATGAGGACAAGGTCGGCCGGCGCGCGATCCGGCTGATGGACCTCGCCGATCTCGATACGCTGCCGCACAAGATCGACCGCCTGCTCGCGCACCATAATGCGCTCCGCCGCGGCCTCGGCCTCGAGCCGATCGACGGCCAGCAGATCCTGCGCGAGCTGACCGCCTTCGCGCCGAAGCTGCTGCCCTATGCGGAGACGGTCTGGCGGCTGCTCGACATCAAGCGCCGCGAAGGCAAGCGCATGCTGTTCGAGGGCGCGCAGGGTGCGCTGCTCGACGTCGACCACGGCACCTATCCCTACGTGACCTCGTCCAACACGGTAGCGGCGCAGGCGGCCACGGGCGCCGGCCTCGGGCCGGGCGCGATCGGCTATGTACTCGGCCTGTGCAAGGCCTACACGACCCGGGTCGGGCAGGGGCCGTTTCCGACCGAGCAGGACAACGAGACCGGCCGCAAGATCGGCGAGCGTGGCCGCGAATTCGGAACGAATACCGGCCGGCCGCGTCGTTGCGGCTGGTTCGATGCGGTCCTGGTCCGTCAGGCGGTCCGGACCTGCGGCATTAACGGTCTTGCGCTGACCAAGCTGGACATTCTCGATGGTTTCGACACCATCGATGTCTGCACCGGCTACAGGCTGGACGGCAAGGAGATCGATCATTTCCCGGCAGGTGAGGGCGCGCAGTCCAGGGTCGAACCGATCTACGAGACGATCGAAGGCTGGAAACAGCCGACGGCGAACGCGCGCTCCTGGGCCGATCTGCCGGCACAGGCCATCAAATACGTCCGGCGCATCGAGGAACTGGTGGGTTGCCCGATCGCGCTGCTTTCCACCAGCCCCGAACGCGAGGATACTATTCTGGTCCAGAATCCCTTCGAGGCGTGACGGGACCCGACAGCTGAGCGCGCGAATTGAGTTGATATGGCCGACTACTACCCGCTGATAGCCCGTGCCATTGCCGGATTGGACCCCAACGCTCCCGGGGAAAGCCGGCGTGCGCTTTACGAGCGGGCCCGGGCGGCGTTGATCGCACAGTTGCGCAGCGTCCAGCCGCCGCTCAGCGAGTCCGAGATCACGCGCGAGCGGCTGTCGCTCGAGGAGGCCGTTCGCAAGGTCGAGGCGGAAGCAGCCCAGCGTGCCCGCGAGGCGCAGCGGGCGTCCAGTGGCGCTGCCCGCCCGGGTGATGCGCTCCGGCGGGCCGGTGCGCGCAATTCGGATGCTCCGGCAAGCCCCTCGACTCAGCCCACTCCGACTCCAGACCAGGCCGCCACTGCCCCCCCCCGGCCACGACCGGCGGCCCCGGCCGAGCGGCCGCCGCTCGGCGCCGAGACGGCCGAGCTGCGTCCGGCGCGCAATCCGCGACCGGAAGCGCCGCCGGCTGCCGCTGGCGCACCAGCTGTGCCATCGCGGCCCCAGCCGCCTCAAATGCCTCCACAGGATGGGGCGGCGCCTCCCGTGCGCGAACGTCCGGCCGCCGCCCGCCGCGGTGCCCAGGACAACGGCAATCCGGCAACGCCGCCCGCCATGCGCGGCTTCCGCGACATCACCGCTGATGTCGACGATCTCGGCAAGGCCACCGCCCAGGCCAACCGCGCGGCGCGCAAGACCTACGCCAACGTTCCGGCCACCGATCTCGATCGGCTCGAGGGCGACGACGATGACCGGCCGCCGTTGCCCGAGGCGCCGTACTCCTATGACGAGTCGGTCCAAGAGGCCGAGCGCTACGCGCTGCCGGCCACCTCGACCCGCCAGCGTGGCGCCGCTCCGGATCGCGAGGGCAAGAAGAAGCCGGAGCGCAGCGGCTCGACCTTTCCGTTCAAGGCCGCCATCGCCGCCGGGATCGTGCTGATCCTGATCGGCGCCGGAATTCTGTGGGGCCGGCCGCTGGTCGGGGTGGTCAATGGCCTGTTCAAATCGTCCTCGACGGTCGAGGCGCCCAAGGACACCGGCGCGCCGCTGAGCAAGCCGAAGATCACCGACCGCGTCGGTCAGTCGCCGTCCTCGGACCAGATCGCGCCGGTCGCACAGCGCGTCGTGCTGTATGACGAGGATCCCGCCGATCCGAAGGGCAAGCAGTACATCGGCTCGGTGGTCTGGCGTACCGAGCAGATCAAGGCGACGGGCACGCAGAAGGCCGATATCGCGGTGCGCGCCGACATCGAGATTCCCGATCGCAAGTTCAAGATGACGATGTCGTTCCGCCGCAACACCGACACGTCGCTGCCGGCGAGCCACACCGCCGAGCTCACCTTCATCCTGCCGCAGGACTTCTCGGGCGGCGGCGTCGGCAACGTGCCTGGCATCCTGATGAAGTCCAACGAACAGTCGCGCGGAACGCCGCTGGCGGGCCTTGCGGTGAAGGTCACCGACGGCTTCTTCCTGGTCGGCCTGTCCAATGTCGACGCCGACCGGACCCGCAACGTGCAGCTCCTGAAGGAGCGCTCCTGGTTCGACGTTCCCTTGGTCTACACCAATCAGCGCCGGGCCATCATCGCGATCGAGAAGGGCGCGCCGGGCGAGCGCGCGTTCAACGACGCCTTCGCGCTGTGGGGTGACTGAGCAGGCCGCACGCGCCTCGCGCGTTCGGCGAATCGCCGAGGCAGGAGATTGGGCATGAAGCGATATCTCATCTTCGTTGCCGTAGGCCCGGCGCTGGGCGGCTTCGCGCTGCTCCTGGTCACGACCTACATGTCCGGTTATTGGACCAACACCAATCCGGGCGAAGTGGCCAAGCTGTTCAAGGTCTTCGTCACCTCGCTGCAATACAGCTACCTGTTCGGCTTCTTGCCGGCGCTGATGATGTGCGCGATCGACGACATCCTGTTCCACGTCAGGCGCATCGGGCCGACGTTGCGGATGCTGCTGGTGGGCGGCATCGCCTTCCTGCTCGCGGCCTTCAACTACGCCTCGCATGGCTCCGAATACGGCATCGTGCAGTGGATCCTGTACGGGCTGGTCGGCTTCATCCCGGCGACGGTGTCATCGTGGCTGGTGCACAGATTCGTTGAGGAGCCGCAGCCGGCGGTCGTTACTGAGCCGCCGACTGCGTAAGCCGATCGCACGAGCCGATCAGCCCTACCTGCCGTTGCCGCGGCAGCGGCCGCCGGGGCCGATGTGAAAGCCGCGCGGGCAGGCGTGCGCCGCCGGATTGGCGTAGTTGCGCAGGCATCCGCCATAGGGACCGCGGTGCCAGCCCGGGCCGCAGCCGCCGGCGACCTGGATCACCTCAGGCTTGGATCCGGCGTCGATCGGAGCCAGCGGCATCGCAGATGCGCCGACGGTGAGAACTCCCAACAGGAGCGCGCTGGTGAGGATGGTTCGCATCGATGGTCTCCCTGGTGTGATTTGCGAAAGGGTCAGCCGCCGGCAGCGAAGGCGATGCCGGCACGCACCTCGGTGATGGCCTGATCGATCAGCCCCAGCGCGCGCTCGCGATGGCCGCCCTTGTTCGGTGTCGCCTGAGCCAGCTCGGCCCGCGCCGATTGCAGCATGGTGATAGTCGCGGTCATGTGCGGCTGCGCGCCGAGCGCGTAGCCGATCCCGATGCAACCCGCGAGGGCGGCGCCGAGGCAGAGCTTGCGGGCCGCGGAAGACATGGTCATTTCAATCTCTCCTCGTACTCATGGCTGTTCGACTTGAAGGGTGCAGGCCGCAACGCATGTCCGCGTGCGTCCATCGGCATCGCTAGTTGAACCCGTTGCCGCTGTCTTGGACTCATCGGCATGAACGGTCGCGCGACTTGGACTGATCGGCGCTCCCGATCCCGTCTCGATGAGCTCTGCCGACTTCAGCGGCCGTTCATCCCGCCGCTGCCACATTGATCGCGTTGCTTCGGAAATTCCTTTGCCTCGGGTCCGATTTCGATGACCATCGTCAGGAAAATGCTGTCGACCGACATGCTGCCGAAAGGGCTCGACGACAGGCAGCGCTTCTTGTGCTTTGCGGAATTGTTCGAGCACTTCTCCAACACGGGTGAGCTCGATCCGGCCGAGGACGTGCCGTTTCGCGCCGCAATGAACGCGATCCACATCGGGACCACCCTGCTCGGGCGCTGCGACGGCACCTTCACCCGTGTCAGGCGCGAACGGCGCCAAGTGCTCGCGACCAATGACGACCGCTATTGCCTGGCGCGCAACGCCGGCAGCCGCGAGGCGATGGTCGTCCATCGCGGACGCGAGTTCGTTCTGCGCCCCGGCGCAATGGTGCTGCTCAAGCTCGATGAGCCTTTCTTCAGCGCCGACGGCGCCAGCCACAAGCGCTTCGTCAACGTGCATCTGCCGATGATGACGCTGCGCTCGATGGTCTCCGGTGTCGATGATCTGGTCGGACGCGAATTGGCGCCGGGCGGCGCGCTGTCGCTGGCGATGGATTACAGCGAGCTGCTGCTCGCCCATCCCGCCGCGGCCGACGAGGCCGGCCCGGCGATCGCGCAGCATCTGCTCGATCTGGTGGCGCTCGGGCTCGGTGTGCGCGGCGACGCGATGCGCAAGGCCGGCCGCGGCGGCCTGCGCAGCGTTCGCCTGGCGGGGCTGCTGACCATTCTGAACAGCCGCTTCACCGAGCCGGATTTTTCGGCGCAGAAGCTCGCCGTCGCGGCCGGGCTGTCCGAGCGCTACGTCAATGACCTGCTGCATGAGGCCGGCGCCGGCTTCTCGGCCCGGCTGAACGAGCTGCGCCTGCGCAAGGCCATGGACCTGCTGGCCGGCGGCGGACGCCGCATCAGCGACATCGCGTTTGCCTGCGGCTTCAACGACCTGTCCTATTTCAACCGCTGCTTCCGGCGCCGCTTCGGGCTGACGCCGACCGGCGCCCGGGGCCGCTAGGCGAGACAAGGCGACGGTTCGACGCAACTTGTGCCGAGCCCCGCGCGTTGCCATCTCATGGGTATGCAAGACCACATGGCTCCCTCGCCCCGCCGCGGACGCGCCTCGCAGGCGCACTTCGACGCCAATGAGGCGCGCGGACCGATCATCGACCAGGACGGACGTGAGATCCCGCAGGGCTCCTTCCGGTCCTCGTTCAACGGCGCCTTCGTCGGTCCGGACGGTGTGCGCTTCGATTTCAACACCGCCAATCCCTTCGGCAATCTGACCCGTGAGCAGCGCATCGCGCGGCTGGAGGCCGTGGCGAAGCTGCTCGACGTCGCCTTCGTCCTGCCCGGCACCAACATCCGTTATGGCATCGACGGCATCATCGGCCTGATCCCGGTGGTCGGCGACCTCATCGCGACCGCGCTGTCGCTGTGGCTGGTGCGCGAGGCCCGTGCGCTGGGCGCGCCCTGGCACGTCATTACGCGGATGCTGGGCAATGTCGCGGTCGAGGGGGTGATCGGCATGGTCCCCGTCGCGGGCGACGCCTTCGACGTGCTGTTCCGCGCCAACATGCGCAACGCCAAGATCCTGCGGCGGTGGCTGGATACCCAGTCGCGTTGAGGCGCTGCGAGACCGGGCCAAAACCTCGCAAACCGACCCCCATAAAAAAACTGCCCCGCGCGAGGCGGGGCAGGGTGTTGAAGACTGGTCTGGCAGCCGTCAGGCCGCATCGGCGTCCTGCGCCTTGTCGACCCCCCGGCGCGGCAACGGAAACGCCTCGCTCTCATACAAGGTGCGGATGCCGTTCTGGTCGAAGCGGGCTTCCTCGACCTGCAGGTAGGCGCCATTCAGCGAATCCGCAGGCAACTCCTCCATGGCGAAGCGCACGGCTTCAGCCGCGGTGCCGAACCGCCGGTAGGCGAAGCCCGCCCGCTTCTTCTTGCGGATGGCGGCGGGAAACAGTTCGGCAGAGGTGTTGAAGTTGAACGGACGCAGTGGACGCATGGTCTGAGACCTCTTCTTGTCGGCTGGAAGCGCTGACGCGAGCTTTCAAAACATTCAGCTTGGCAATGACGCCAGCGATTGCGGGGGTGGAGGGCGGGATTTGCCGCTCCAGGCGGCCCGGCCCTGCATAGTCAGTTACGGTCTCTAATATAGGCCGATTTGGCAGAAATGCGAATCCTGCACGCTCACATCGTAAATCCGGCCTGGTTCGGGGCCTACTGAAATATCCTATTTTTTCAATGGTTTAATCGATCCACAACTTGTGAATGCAGGAGAGCCCGATCTGCACGGCTAAAATCTCGCCCCTGGTGGCCGGTTTTGGTCCCCGGCGCCGCGCCGGCCGCCAGCCCAGCGGCCCCGATTACCGTCCGTGACGGAACCGAGGCCGATGGAGACGTCAGCGCGGCTTCAGCTTCAGGGCCGCCGAGTTGATGCAATAGCGCAGGCCGGTCGGCCCCGGGCCGTCGGGAAAGACATGGCCGAGATGGCCGGAGCATTTCGAGCACAGCACCTCGGTGCGGACCATGCCGTGGGTATGGTCGGTCTCCTCGTCGATGTGGCTCTCCGTCGCCGGCTGGGTGAAGCTCGGCCAGCCGCAGCCGGAGTCGAATTTGGCGTCGGACTCGAACAGGGTCTGGCCGCAGCCGGCGCACACGTAGGTCCCGGCGCGATGCTCATGCTCGTATTCGCCCGAGAACGGGCGCTCGGTCGCCTTCTCGCGCAGCACGGCGTACTGCATCGGCGTCAGCTCCTCGCGCCATTCCGCCTCGCTCTTGATGACCTTGTCGCTCGTCTTGGTGTCGCTCATCCTGTTGTCCTCCGGGCGGACCGAACTGGTCCGCTCCCTGTCATTGCGCTGATCGGCCTCGGTCGCGGCCGCAGGTCGTCGCCTCAGTTCGTTACCCAGTTAGTTCGTCGCCTCAGTTCGTTGCCTTAGTTCATTGCCTTGGCCTCGCCGACCAGCGTCGGCTTCTCGACATAGTTCTCCGCGAAGATCTTCTTCAGATTCTCGATCTTCGGCAGGTCGTTATAGGCAATATAGGGCTGGCTCGGGTGCAGCGTCAGGTAGTCCTGATGATAGGCCTCGGCCGGATAGAACGCGTCGAGCTTGCCGATCTTGGTGACGATCGGCTTGCCGAACACCTTGGCCTTGTCGAGCTGGGCGACATAGGCCTCCGCGACCTTCCTCTGCGCCTCCGAGGTGGTGAAGATCGCCGAGCGATATTGCGGTCCCGAGTCCGGGCCCTGTCGGTTCAACTGGGTCGGATCGTGCACGACCGAAAAGAAGATCTGCAGAATCTTGCCATAGGAGATCTTCTTCGGGTCGTACTTGATCTGGACCGATTCCGCGTGGCCCGTCGTGCCGCTCGAGACCGTGCGGTAATCGGCCGTGGCCTTGGTGCCGCCGGCATAGCCGGACACCGCGCTGACCACGCCGGCCGTGTGCTGGTAGACGCCCTGGACGCCCCAGAAGCAGCCGCCGGCGACGACAGCGGTTTCCAGCGCGTCGGAGGCCGGCTGGTCCTGGGCCGGCGGCGGGATCACAACGGCCTGCTCGGCGGCGTGCAGCGGCTGCCAGGCCAGGATGCCGGCCGCCATCGCACCGAGCACGGCTGTCTTGACGAAAAGGGAGCGGGTGAGGCGCATCTTCGGATCCTCGTGAGGGGGGCTTGTCTCGTCTCGCCGGCCGGAAACACTGGCCCGGTCCGGCCTCTGCTGCAAGATACGTCGGTGCCCGGCCGGCGTTACGGGGGACGTGACACGACTGCGTGAACAGGCGGGTGGCGCGAGGCGTGCGCTATCGCCCAATGGGTGCCGGGACGGCGCTGGGAGTTGTGGCGAGAGCGTTCCAGGCATGGTGATCTGTTCTCGCGGCCCGAATTGCCCGAGGGATGCCGGTTCATTGGCCCTCCGAAAGCGGAGGGCGCAGGGAAGGCCGGACCTCGACTGAGGCCCGTGGCCCGCCTGCGGAAAAAATGCAGGCGGCAGGTACCACAGGTTCAGCCGGACAGATCCGGCCCTCCCTGCGCGATGGTTTTAACGCTTATACGTGCTCTCCCCGGGGACCGGCTGTCTTGCCCCCGTCGCCGGCGGATCATCACCGCCAGCTTGGCCTCAGCGTCGGGAGGCCAGGACCACACGCTTTCGCCGTCCGCGCCATGCCGTTCGTCCGCAGGCGCTTCGCCCGCTGCAACATGCCGCATCCATCGCATTTCGCTGCCAACGTCCGTGACGATCGCGATACGTCCCCTGCCGTGCAACGAAACGCAGGCATCATAAGCCTGATTTGGGCACGGCGCGAAATGATTTATGTTTTTCAGAAGACCTTGACAGCTTTTGTCGTCGCCGGCCGATTTGCCCGACGGGCCGAACGGCGCTGCCGCATGCGAGGAAGGTGCAGTGATTCATGCATGGGCGGGCAGCTACGAGATTCACCATAGTCGATATCGTCGACGGCGCGACGCGCGACGTCCAACCCGCCAGGTCACGATCCCATCACGCTTCGCCGATCCTCGAACCATGATGTCATTCCATTGTCGCGGTCGTGATGCCGGCGCGGCGGGACGCCGCGAATATTTCCTCCATCCGATGGTCAATACAGAGGCGGTCGCGCCTCGACCGGCAGGGCCCTGACCAGGGCATCGATCAATCGAGTGCGCGCTCTCCGCCCCTTGAGAACCTGGAGAACAATCATGACAATGTGGAAATCGAAGGCGGCAGCCGTGCTGCTGTCGATGGCGACTGCCGCGCCTGCATCGGCGCAGGGTTGGTTCTACGGCGAGCAGGAGCCGGGGGCGTTTCAGGCGATGTATCCCGATCGCGACGTGCTCAACGGCGGCGCACTGACGCCGGCGGGACGAATGGGCCTGGTGCGCGCCTCCGGCGCGGTGCTCGTGTTTCCGCCGCCGGCTCATCTCCGCCCGTATGATCGGCGGCCGCAGCGGCGATGACGCGTCGCCTGGAAGGCGCCCTATGATCTGCTGCCCGGACAGCGGCTGCCGTGCTACGTCTGAGCGATGGCGCGATCACGAACGGCCGTCGGCTCGCGCGGTCGTGATTGGGATGCCGCTTTCGCCTGCCTACATCATCGCCTGCGTGAACTGGTGCGCAACAGGGAAGACCAATCATGATCGCATTCAGGAGCCTGGCGGCAGCTCTGCTGATGTCGACGCTGGCGGCCACCGCGGCATCGGCCCAATTCTCCGAGCCGGCGGCCTATGCGGCCATGCATCCCGAACGCGACGTGCTCAATGGCGGCGCGCTGACGCCGGCGGCGCAGGCGGAACTGGCCCGCCGTGGCATGTCCGCCTTTCCGAATGCAAATGCAGCGATGCCGCCGGCCGATCGCGTGGGGCCACATCGGCGTCATCGGCGCTGAGCGCGTCGCCTTAGTTGGCGTGCTCCTCGCGCTCGTGGATGACGCTGGCGCGGCCGACAATGAGATCGTCGACCTGGCCGATGCGTGAGACGTCCTTCCCGGCATAGGGCAGCGAATGCAGCACGCAGCGCATCGCGTTCAGCCGCGCCCGCTTCTTGTCGTCGGACTTGATCACGGTCCACGGGCAGTCGGCGGTGTCGGTGGAGAAGAACATCGCCTCCTTGGCGCGGGTGTAGTCGTCCCATTTGTCGAGCGAGGCGGTGTCGATCGGTGACAGCTTCCACTGCTTCAGCGGATGCGCCTCGCGCTCCTTGAAGCGGCGGCGCTGCTCCTCGCGGCTGACCGAGAACCAGAACTTGATCAGGTGCATGCCGCTGCGCACGAGGTTGCGCTCGAACTCCGGCACCTGGCGCAGGAACTCGTCATATTCGGCCTGCGAGCAGAATCCCATCACGCGCTCGACGCCGGCGCGGTTGTACCAGGAGCGGTCGAACAGCACGATCTCGCCGGCGGTCGGCAGGTGCTCGACATAGCGCTGGAAGTACCATTGGCCGCGCTCGACGTCGCTCGGCTTGTCCAGCGCCACGACGCGGGCGCCGCGCGGATTGAGATGCTCCATGAAGCGCTTGATGGTGCCGCCCTTGCCGGCGGCATCGCGGCCCTCGAACAGCAGCACCAGGCGTTGCCGCGCATCCTTCATCCAGTTCTGCAGCTTCAGCAGTTCGGTCTGCAGGATGAATTTCTGCTCCTCGTAGTCCTTGCGATACATCCGGTATTTGTAGGGGTAGCCGCCCTGGCGCCAATTGTCGGCGAGCTCGTCGGAGGTGTGGCGCCTGTCGCGCTTGGTTTGTTTGCCTTCGATCAGCGCCTTCATCAGCTTGGCATCGTCGGGTGCTGCGCCGTCCAGCATGGCCCTGATCGGTGCGCTGTCGGCGTCGAGCGCCGGCGGTCCGTTCAGTACGGTCTCGAACGCCGACAGCCCGGTGATCTGCGCAGCCTGCATCTGTTCGTCGACCAGCGACTGGGCGATCGGATCGAGCCCCGCAGCCGATTGCCGGCGCGGGGCGTGCACGGTGGCGGCTGCGCGCTTCATGCGTTGGCCATTGGAGGCCTTGGCTTTCGTGGTCTTGGACTTTGCCATGCGATTCCGCTGCCTGCTGTTGGTTTAACAGAGATGTGAATCGATTTTTATCCGCCAAGGACCCTGCGTCAGGTTGACGTGGATCAACCGGCCGCAGGTGGGTACCAGCGAGGCGAGCGAAATCGTCTCGCGCGGTAAAGCCGGCGTTACACCACGATCGACAGCCGCTTCGCGGCCCGTGTGATTCCGGTGTAGAGCCAGCGGGCGCGGCTCTCCTGGAAGGCAAAGCTCTCGTCGAACAGCACGACGTCGTCCCATTGCGAGCCCTGCGACTTGTGCACGGTCAGCACGTAGCCGTAGTCGAACTCGTCGTAAGGCTTGCGCTGCTCCCACGGGATGTCCTCGATGCCGCCGCCGAAGCATTCGCCGCGCACCGAGACTTTCGTCACCTTGCGTCCGAGATCCTCGTCGGGCGCGACCCGCATCGTCACGATCTTGGATTTCGAGGTCGCGCGCGACTTCACCCGCCATAGCCCGCCATTGAACAGGCCCTTCTTGCGGTTGTTGCGCAGGCAGACCAGCTTGTCGCCGGCGACGGGGAGGGCGTCCTCGATGTCGAGGCGCTGTCGAAAGCGGTTGTTGTAGGCGCGGCGGGTGGCGTTGCGGCCGACCAGCACCTGGTCGGCCTCCATCACGCGCGACGGATCGAGCTCGCGGCGCTCCACCACCTCGCTCTCGCCGTAGCGGCCGATGTCGAGCGTGTTGCCTTCGCGCACGTCCATCGACATCCGCACGATCGGATCGTCCTTGGCCTGGCGATGCACCTCGGTGAGCATCACGTCGGGCTCGCTCTCGGTGAAGAAGCCGCCGCCCTTGACCGGCGGCAGCTGCGCGGGATCGCCGAGCACCAGCAACGGGCAGTCGAAGGACAGGAGATCACGGCCGAGATCGGCGTCGACCATCGAGCATTCGTCGATGATGATCAGCTTGGCCTTGGACGCCGGCGCGTCGTCCCACAATTCGAAGTTCGGCTGCTCCTCGCCGCTCTCCTGCGCGCGATAGATCAGCGAGTGGATGGTGGAGGCATTGTCGCAGCCCTTGCTGCGCATCACCAGCGCCGCCTTGCCGGTGAAGGCCGCGAACTTGACCTCGCCGTCGACGTCTTCGGCGATGTGGCGGGCCAGCGTGGTCTTGCCGGTTCCGGCATAGCCGAACAGCCGGAACACCTGCGGCGTGCCGTTCTTGCCCGGCTTGGCTTTCAGCCAGTCGCCGACGGCCTTGAGGGCGGAATCCTGATGCGGGGAGAAGGTGGTCATGGCTCAACGAAATGGAGCCGCGCGGCGACTCGGGGACATTCCGTGAACCTAAGCGCTGACGGGGAGAGATCAAGCGCTCGATGTGAATGGGGCCACGCCTCCCCCGCTTGCGGGGGAGGTCGCATCGCATCGGAAGATGCGATGCGGGTGGGGGAACGCTCCGGCGGGATTGCCCGTGTGGCGCCCCCACCCCAGCCCTCCCCCGCAAGCGGGGGGAGGGGGCACAGCGTGCCTGCGGCGATCGCTCGTTCCCCTCCAGAAGAAGCCTACTGCCAGCCCGGCACGCCGCGCATGTCGGGCAGATGATGCGCGATGCCCTTGTGGCAGTCGATGCAGGTCTTCTCGCCGGTGAAGAGGAAGCGCTGGTGGGCTTCGACGGCCCGCGGCGACTGCTTGGTGATGTCCATCGACTGCGCGCTGTGGCAGTTGCGGCATTCGAGCGAGTCGTTCGCCTTGAAGCGCGCCCATTCGTGCAACGCCAGTTCCAGCCTGCGGTCGGTGAACTTCTCGCGGGTGTCGATCGAGCCGAACAGATGGCCCCAGACCTCCTTGGAGGCCTGCATCTTGCGCGCGATCTTGTCGGTCCAGTTGTGCGGCACATGGCAGTCCGGGCAGCTGGCGCGCACGCCGGAGCGGTTGGAGAAGTGGACGGTCGTCTTCAGCTCGGCGAACACGTTGTCGCGCATCTCGTGACAGCTGGTACAGAACTTCTCGGTGTTGGTGATCTCCAGCGCGGTGTTGAAGCCGCCCCAGAAGATGACGCCGGCAAGGAAGCCGGCGAGCACCAGCACGCCGAGCCCGAACACGGAGCTCGGCTTCAGCAGCACGTCGATGAGGTCGAGAATGAACTGCCAGGCGCGGCCGGCAAGGCCGAGCCGCTTTTCGGGGACGGGCGCTTTGGCGCCCTCCGGGATGTCGGCGCTGCTCATCGCTTGCCACCCGGCCTGTCGTGCGCCAGCAGCGTGTCGATGTCGACGAAGTCGTTGCTGACCGGCGGATTGGCGACGCTCTGCGGCACGTGGCACTGGGTGCAGAAGTAGCGCCGCGGCGACACCGACGCCAGGAACTGGCCGTCGCGATCCATGAAATGGGTGATCGACAGCATCGGCGCCTTCGACTCCGCCGTGCGCGCCCGGGCGTGGCAGGACAGGCATTTGTTGCCCTGCATGTCGACCTGATAGCCGTCGATGGCATGCGGAATCACCGGTGGCTGCTCCGGATAGTTGCGCACCTCCTTCTCGGCGGTGTTCTTCATCGGCTGCATCGGCGGCGCAGGACCCTCGTCGTTGAGCGGTGCAGGACCGCGCAGCGAGGACGAGACGCTCTGGGCGAGCAGGGCGCTCGATCCGGCCGCAACGCTGGCCGCGATCAGCATGACAGCGATTTTCCTCATCATGATGGTCACACCCGCTCGATGCGCACGGCGCATTTCTTGTAGTCGGTCTGCAGCGAGATCGGATCGGTGGCGTCGAGCGTCACCTTGTTGATCAGCTTCGACTCGTCGAACCACGGCACGAAGACGAGGCCGCGCGGCGGCTTGTCGCGGCCGCGGGTCTCGACGCGGGCGCGGATGAAGCCGCGGCGCGAGGCGACCTTGACCTCGTCACCGCGCCTCAAGTTCGCGGCCTCGGCATCGTCCGGATGCATGAAGCAGACGGCTTCGGGGAACGCCTTGTAGAGCTCGGGCACGCGGCGCGTCATCGTGCCGGAATGCCAATGCTCGACCACGCGTCCCGTCGACAGCCAGAACGGATAGTCCTTGTCGGGCGATTCCGCCGGCGGCTCGTAGGGCAAAGCGAAGATGCGCGCCTTGCCGTCGGGGAAGCCGTAGAACTGCACGCCGGTGCCGGCCTTGACGTAAGGATCAGAGCCCTCGCGAAACCGCCAGCGCGTCTCCTTGCCGTCGACCACCGGCCAGCGCAGGCCGCGCTCCCGGTGATAGGCCTCGAACGGCGCCAGGTCATGGCCATGGCCGCGGCCGAACGAGGCGTATTCCTCGAACAGGCCCTTGTGGACGTAGAAGCCGAACGCCTTGGACTCGTCGTTGGCATAGCCCGGCTCGATCTGGTCGAGCGGAAACTTGTCGACCTGGCCGTTCCCGTAGAGCACGTCGAACAGCGTCTTGCCGCGCACGTCGGGCTTCTTGGCGATCAGCTCCTCAGGCCAGACCTCCTCGATCTTGAAGCGCTTGGAGAACTCCATCAACTGCCAGAGATCCGAGCGTGCCTCGCCCGGTGCCGACACGAGCTGGTGCCAGAACTGGGTGCGGCGCTCGGCATTGCCATAGGCGCCTTCCTTTTCCACCCACATTGCCGTCGGCAAAATGAGATCGGCGGCGAGCGCGGTGACCGACGGATAGGCGTCGGAGACGACGATGAAATTGTCCGGATTGCGGAAGCCCGGATAGGTCTCTTCGTTCGCGTTGGGGCCGGCCTGCAGGTTGTTGTTGACCTGCACCCAATAGGCGTTCAGCAGGCCGTCCTTCAGCATCCGGCTCTGCAGCACGGCGTGATAGCCCGGCTTGTCGGGGATCGTGCCTTCCGGCAACTGCCAGATGTGCTCGGCCTTGGTTCGGTGCTCCTTGTTGGTGACGACCATGTCGGCGGGCAGGCGGTGCGAGAAGGTGCCGACCTCGCGCGCCGTGCCGCAGGCCGAGGGCTGGCCGGTCAGCGAGAACGGGCTGTTGCCGGGCTCGGCGATCTTCCCGGTCAGGAGATGGATGTTGTAGACGAGGTTGTTGCACCAGACGCCGCGGGTGTGCTGGTTGAAGCCCATGGTCCAGAACGAGACCACCTTGGTCTTCGGATCGGCATAGAGCTCGGCCAGCGCCTCGAGCCGATTCAGCGGCACGCCGGACATCTCGGCGGCCTTCTCCAGCGTATAGTCGGAGACGAACTTGGCATACTCGTCGAACGAGATGTCGGTGGCGTCGTTGGCCTTGGCTGCGCCGGTGGCCTTCTTCTGCAGCGGATGCTCCGGGCGCAGGCCGTAGCCGATGTCGGTCTGGCCCTTCTTGAACACCGTATGCGCCTGGACGAACTCCTTGTTGACGCGGCCGGTCTTGATGATGTGGTTGGCGATCGCGTTGAGGAGATAGAGATCGGTCTGCGGCTTGAACACCATGCCGATGTCGGCGAGGTCGAACGAGCGGTGCTCGAAGGTCGAGAGCACGGCGACCTTGACATGCGGCGCCGACAGGCGCCGGTCGGTGACGCGGCTCCACAGGATCGGATGCATCTCCGCCATGTTGGAGCCCCACAGCACGAACGCATCGGTGGCCTCGATGTCGTCGTAGCAGCCGGCCGGCTCGTCGATGCCGAAGGTGCGCATCATGCCGGCGACGGCCGAGGCCATGCAGTGCCGCGCATTCGGATCGATGTTGTTGGAGCGGAAGCCGGCCTTGAACAGTTTCGAGGCCGCATAGCCTTCCCAGATCGTCCACTGTCCCGAGCCGAACATGCCGACGCCGGAGGGACCGCGCTTCTTCAGCGCGTCTTTGTACTTCGTGGCCATGACGTCGAACGCTTCGTCCCAGGAGACGGGGGTGAACTCGCCGTTCTTGTCGTACTTGCCGTTCGTCTTGCGCAGCATCGGATGCGTCAGGCGGTCATGGCCGTACATGATCTTCGAGAGGAAGTAGCCCTTGACGCAGTTGAGGCCGCGATTGACCTCGGCCTTGATGTCGCCATGGGTGGCGACGACGCGGTTGTCCTTGGTCGCGACCATCACGCTGCAGCCGGTGCCGCAGAAGCGGCAGGCGGCCTTGTCCCATTTCAGCTCGCTGGCTTCGCGCTCGGTGACGAGGTTCGCCGCAAGCGAGCTGCCGGGCATGCCGGCGGCGGCCGCGGCAATCGCGGCGGCTTCCAGCTTCAGCATCTGGCGACGATCGATCTTCATGTCGGTCATTGGTGTCTCGTGTGATTAGCCGGCGTCGATGGCGTGGAAGACGAGGCAGGCGGAGTGCACGTGCGGCAGCAGGCCGATCCGGTTCATGGTGGCGCCGAGCGCGCCGGCATCGGGCGCATCGACGACGACGATCAGCTTGCCGCGTGCGTCGCGGCCGTGAATCTCGCAGCCGGACAGCGCGAGGATGTCGGCTTCGACGCGGTCGAGCTGCTCGGGCCGGGTCTGCACGATGATGCTGGCGATCTCGCCCTTGGCCGGTGCGACGACGGGATCGGCGGTGAGGACTCGGCCGGTGATCAGAGCACGGCGGTCGAGGGAGGTGCGGTGTGAGAGCATGGCGGGGTCCTTCCGATCAGTGCGCCGCGGGCGGCCCGGGTGGCCCGGCCATCATCTGGTAAACCCAGACCGTGAGCCCGTAGGAGCCGACGGTGGCGACCGCGAGCGCGGGCATCAGCACAGCGGTGAGAAACAGGAAGGCAACAATTTCCATGCGTCTGCGACGCGCACGCGCGTTCGCATCGCCGCCAACGAGCGACATGAGAGAATTCTCTGCTAGGGGAGGTTCAGTTCAGGAGGGATTGCGGCATCCGGGCCGCGCCTGATCTTATGTTTAAGAAGGCTCCGGAAACCGGCGTTGACCTGGATCAAGCGGGCGGAACCCCGCGCACACCGGCGCACCGCCAGAGCGGAGTCGCGCCGGTCCCCACTGAGCTCTTGGTTGACGGGCTGTGAAGACGCGTGATCGCAGCTTTGCTTGCGAGAAATTCTCGCTGCTCTGCGCCGCGGTCTCGATACGAACATCCCCTCCGGCCGTAAGCCGATAGGACCCGCATCGCTATTTTTCCGGGACGCTCGACACGCGTTGCGCCTGCCACCATCATTCCGCGCATCGCATCAATGCGGATGCAGTCTTGGTCGGAGAGGGCAATGAAGCGTCGTGATTTTCTGAAATTGTCGTTGGCATCGGCTGCGGTGATGGCCTCAGCGGCGCCGCTGCGCGCCGAGGACAAGCCGAAGGAGATCCGCATCGGCACCCAGAAGGGCGGCTTCTTCCCGGCGGTGAAGGCGCGCCGCACCATCGAGGATACGTTCAAGCCCGTCGGCATCGACATCGTCTGGGTCGACTTCCAGTTCGGCCCGCCGCTGCTGGAGGCCATCAATGTCGGCAGCGTCGATTTCGGCTATGTCGGCGACGCGCCGCCGATCTTCGCGCAGGCCGCCGGTGCCAAGATCCGCTACGCGGCGGCCGTCAAGCAGAACGGCAGCAGCCAGGCGATCATCGTGCCCAAGGACTCGCCGATCAAGTCGCTCGCCGATCTCAAAGGCAAGCGCGTCGCCTTCGGCAAGGGCTCGAGCGCGCACAATCTCCTGGTCGCCGCGCTGGAGAAGGCGGGCCTGTCCTGGACCGACATCACGCCGGCGCCGCTCGCGCCCGCCGATGCCACCGCCGCCTTCGTCAAAGGCTCGGTCGATGCCTGGTCGATCTGGGATCCGTATCTCGCGCTTGCCGAGCTCAAGGAGAATGCGCGCGTGATCGTGTGGGACAAGGATGTCCACAAGCCGAACTCATTCTACATCGTCGGCTCCGACTTCGTCGAAAAGTATCCGGCCGTCGTCGCCAGGCTGAACGCGGCTTTCGCCGCCGAAGGCGTGTGGGCCAACAGCCATCACGAGGAGGTCGCCAAGGCGCAGGCCGAGGCCACCGGCGTCGATCTTGAGGCGGTCAAGCGCTTCGTCGACCGCTCGGTCTATAGCGTCGTGCCGATCGACGACGAAGTGATCAAGAGCCAGCAGGCCGTCGCCGACCGCTTCGCCCGTGTCGGCCTCATTCCCAAAGCCGTCAACGTCGCCGACATCGTCTGGAAATGGACGCCGTCCACCTGACGGCTGTCCCGCCACTCAAATCCGAAAGAGAACGACATGAGCAACGCTTCGTCGAAGCCCAATGTGCTTTGGTTCCTGCCGACCCATGGCGACGGCCGCTATCTCGGCACCTCGCAAGGCGGCCGCGAGGTCAACTTCAACTATCTGCGCCAGGTGGCGCAGGCCGCCGATCAGCTCGGCTATTACGGCGTGCTGATCCCGACGGGACGCAGCTGCGAGGATTCCTGGATCGTGGCGTCGGCCGTGGCGCCATTCACCGAGAAGCTGCGGTATCTCGTCGCGGTGCGTCCGGGTCTGCAATCGCCGGCCGTGGCCGCGCGCATGACCGCGACGCTCGACCGCGTCACCAACGGTCGCCTGCTGGTCAACGTCGTCACCGGCGGCGATCCGGTCGAGAACAAGGGCGACGGCATCTTCCTGTCGCATGAGGAGCGCTACGAGGTCACCCGCGAGTTTCTCACCGTCTACAACGCGCTGCTCGAAGGCGAATCCGTCAACTTCGCCGGCAAGCACATCAAGGTCGAGGATGGCCGGCTGCTGTTCCCACCGGTGCAGTCGCCACGCCCGCCGCTGTTCTTTGGAGGCTCGTCGGATGCCGGCATCGACGTCGCCGTCGATACGGTCGAGAAGTATCTTACCTGGGGCGAGCCGCCGGCAGATGTCGCGGCGAAGATCGCCAATGTGAGAGCAGTCGCCGACAGCCGTGGCCGCAGGCTGTCGTTCGGCATCCGCCTGCATGTGATCGTGCGCGAGACCAACGCGGAGGCGTGGGTCGCCGCCGACGACCTCATCAAGCACGTCACCGACGACACCATCGCCTCGGCACAGAAGATTTTTGCGCGGATGGATTCGGTCGGCCAGCAGCGCATGTCGCAGCTGCATGGCGGCCGGCGCGACAAGCTCGAGATCAGCCCGAATCTGTGGGCCGGCGTGGGCCTCGTCCGCGGCGGCGCCGGCACCGCGCTGGTCGGCGATCCCGACACGGTCGCGGCGCGCATCCGCGAGTACCAGGAGCTCGGCATCGACACCTTCATCCTGTCCGGCTACCCGCATCTCGAAGAAGCCTACCGCTTCGCCGAGCTGGTGTTTCCCAAGCTTGGGCTGAACGTGTCCGAGCAGGCCGGCAACGTGACCAAACTGCGCACCAACACCGGCCCATTCGGTGAGACCATCGCCAACGAGCATCGTCCGTTGCAGAGAGCCTCGCAGTCATGAGCCTGATCGAAAGTCTTCCCAAGGTCCGCAAGCTCGCGGTACCGCGCGCGGATGCGCTGATCCCCTGGCTGGTGCCACTCGCGATCATCCTGATCTGGCAGGCGGCCTCGGTCGCCGGCCTGGTGTCGCCGCGGGTACTGCCGGCGCCGACCGACGTCGCACGCGCCGGAGGGAAGCTGCTGCTATCAGGCGAACTCGGCCGCAACATCTGGGTCAGCTTCTGGCGCGCGTCCATCGGCTTCTTGATCGGTGGTGGCATCGGCTTCGCCTTCGGGCTCGCCAATGGCCTGTCGCAGCTGTCGGCGAAACTGACGGACACCACGCTGCAGATGGTGCGCAACGTGCCACATCTGGCGCTGATCCCGCTGGTCATCCTGTGGTTCGGCATCGACGAGAGCGCAAAACTGTTCCTGGTGGCCCTCGGCGTGTTCTTCCCCGTCTACCTCAACACGCTGCACGGGATTCGCACCGTCGATCCGCAACTCATTGAAATGGGCCGCGTCTACGGCATGACCGACGGCGAACTGTTTCGCCGCGTGATCTTCCCCGGTGCGTTGCCGTCGATCTTCGTCGGTCTGCGCTTCGCGCTCGGCATCATGTGGCTCACCCTGATCGTCGCCGAGACGATCGCGGCTTCTTCGGGCCTCGGCTACATGGCAATGCAGGCGCGCGAGTTCATGCAGATCGACGTCGTCGTGCTTTCCATCCTGATCTACGCCCTGCTGGGCAAGGTCGCCGACAGCGCTTCGCGGGTGCTGGAACGGATGACGCTGTCCTGGCATCCGGCCTTCAGCAAACATTGAGGTTCGTAAATGCAGCAAGCGCTCCGAATTCCCGTGTCCGGCGCCGAGGCGGTCGACGGCACTGACGTGATCAGGCATGCCGCGGCCTTCCGCCACGCGCGGAAGCCCGGCGTGACCCCGGCCAAACCCGCGACGCGCGGCCTGCCGCTGGTGATCCGCGACCTTCGCAAGGCGTTCGGCGACAACGAGGTGCTGCGCGGCATCGATCTCGAGATTCCGGCCGGTCAGTTCGTGGCGATCGTCGGTCAGAGTGGCTGCGGCAAGAGCACGCTGCTCCGCCTGATCGCAGGTCTGGACAAGCCGACGTCGGGCAGCATCAGCTTCGGTGAAGCCGCGGCGCGGCCCGAGGACGTCCGCGTCATGTTCCAGGAACCGCGGCTGCTGCCGTGGGCGCGGGTGCTCGGCAACGTCGAGGTCGGCCTCGGCCGCGAGCGCAAGGCCGCCGGCGCGCATGAGCGCGCGCGGCAGGCGCTGGAGGAAGTGGGTCTCGCCGACAAGCGCGACCAATGGCCGGCGGTGCTGTCCGGCGGCCAGAAGCAGCGCGTCGCGCTGGCGCGCGCGCTCGTCAGCGGTCCGCGCCTGCTGGCGTTCGACGAGCCGCTCGGCGCCCTCGATGCGCTGACGCGGATCGCGATGCAGCGGCTGCTGGAGCGGGTCTGGGCCGATCAAACCTTCACCGCAATCCTGGTCACCCATGACGTGGCGGAAGCCGTGGCCCTGGCCGACCGGGTTCTGGTCATCGAGAATGGCCGGATCGCCGAGGATATCATGGTCGATCTGCCGCGCCCGCGCCAGCGTGGCTCTGCGGAGCTTGCGGCGCAGGAAGGCTCGATCCTGGGCCAGTTGCTTGGACCGGGCGCGGCGGGTTAGGAGAGAATATCGCAATGAACTCCATCGTCCGCCTCATGCCCGACGCCACCGCGCTTCAGCCCGATTTCCGCTCCGCGATGCGCCAGCTGGTCGGGGGCGTGAGCGTGATCACCGTCGGGCGCGGCGATGAGGTCACCGGCATGACGGTGAGTTCGCTGTCATCGCTCTCCATCGAGCCGGCGTCCGTGATCGTGAGCCTCAATCGGAACGCCTCGTCTTGGCCGATCCTGCAGCGGGAGCGTGTTTTCGGCGCCAATCTGCTCGCCGCGGACCAGATCGGCGTGGCCGAGCGGTTCTCGGGTAAAGGTGGTCTCAGAGGCGCCGAGCGGTTCGCCGGCGCTGAGTGGCGCAAGCACGTGACCGGCGTGCCGCTCCTGGTCGGGGCGCTGGCCGCGCTGGACTGCGAGGTCGAGGAGATCATCGAGCGGCACTCTCATGGCATCGTGATCGGCCGCGTGGTGCATGTCGAGGTGGCGCCGCAATCGGCAGCCCTGGCATATTGGCATGGCGGCTATGTGCACGTCGACCGCGACGAGGACGTGGCCCGGCTCGCCCCCCTCGGCGGCCCCGATCCGCAGGACGAGCCCTAGGCGGTGAGCGGCGGTTGGCCGCAGGGTGGCGTCCCGAAGCTGGACGCCGTAAAAGCACCGCGGCCTTGAGGCGGTGTTTGCGGCGGAGCTGATGAAACGGATCGGAACCTGGGCGCTCTATGTGATCGGCACGGCCGCGATCCTGTATCTCGCGCTCTATGCCTATGCCGTGCTGACGCAACGCGAGTTCACGCCCGGCGATCCCATTCACATCTTCCGCAATCCCGAGGCGCCGAACTATTCGTGAGGCTGTGCCCGGCGACGACGCGCCGGCGTATTCTCGCGAACCCACGGATCAGGGGACTGTTCACAGTCCTGTAGCTGCATCCAATCGTCGGTCAGAAACTGCACGCGGCAGCGGCGCCACACTTTGATGTGTCCGCCATCCGGCGACGTCTCGACATCGGATAGCGACAGGGTGGGCGGCCGCCAGCGATAGCTGCGTTCATTGTCCCAGCCGTCGCAGCCCTCCCTGCCACAGGCAACCGTTCGCGAGATCAGCTTGCCCTTGCCTGCGAAGCACCAGCTCCGGGCGCCCCATTCCTGACCCGACGACGGATTGACGAGCGGCGCGTGCGACGTCTGCTCCCAGCAGCCTGACAGCACGCCGCGCGTTGCGGCATCAGCCGGGGAAACGGCAAGCGGCGCGCCGAGGGCCAGCGCGCCGCCGAGAACGAACCGGATGGGCAGATTATACGGGGCTCGGCATGCGCGGCGTATCGCCGGAGCCCGGCGGCGGGATCGGTAAGCCGCCGTCGGCATATTCGTTGAGCTTGTTGCGCAACGTGCGGATCGAGATGCCCAAGATATTGGCCGCATGTGTCCGATTGCCCAGGCAGTGCTTCAGGGTCTCCAGGATCAGGTCACGTTCGACATCGGCGACCGTGCGGCCGACCAAGGCGCGCGTGACCTGTTCCGCCGCCATCGTAGCATGCGCTACGGCGGGTTGGGTCTTGCCGATGTCGAGGCGGGTGCCGTCAGGCGTGAGGATGGCATCCGGCCCGATCTCGTCGCCCTGCGCCATCAGCACCGCGCGATGCATCGTGTTCTCCAGCTCGCGCACGTTGCCCGGCCAGCGGTTGGTGGTGAGGATGCGCTTGGCCTCCGCCGAGATCGGCCGCAGCGGTACGGCGTTGGCCTCGGAATATTTGCGCGCGAAATGCTGCGCCAGCTCGAGAATGTCGGCGGGGCGCTCGCGCAGGGGAGGGATCTTCAGGTTGACGACGTTGAGCCGGAACAAGAGGTCCTCGCGGAACGTGCCCTCGCGTACGGCGTCGGCCAGGTTGCGGTTGGAGGTCGCGATGATGCGGATGTCGACGGGGACGGGGCGGGTGCCGCCGACGCGGTCGATCACGCGCTCCTGGATGGCGCGCAACAGCTTCGACTGCAGCCGCACGTCCATTTCCGAGATTTCGTCCAGCAGGAGCGTGCCGCCATTGGCCTCCTCGAACTTGCCGATGCGGCGGGCGACGGCCCCGGTGAAGGCGCCCTTCTCATGGCCGAACAGCTCGGACTCCAGGAGGTGCTCAGGGATTGCGGCGCAGTTGATCGAGATGAAGGGACGCTTGGCGCGGGCCGAGCGGGTGTGGACGTAGCGCGCCAGCACCTCCTTGCCGGTGCCGGACTCGCCGGTGATCATCACCGAAGCGTCGGAGCCGGCGATCTGCTGGGCGAGCTTGATCACCTTCGCCATCGCCTCGTCGCGATAGACGAGGTCGCGGCTGTCATTGGCGACGGCGGCGAGCACGGCGGCGATCAGCTCGGGATCCGGCGGCAGCGGAATGTATTCCTTGGCGCCGGCATGGATGGCGGCGACCGCGGCGCGGGCATCGCTGGTGATGCCGCAGGCGACGATCGGCACGTGGATGTGCTCTGCATCGAGCCGCATCACCAGGTCGCGGATGTCGAGCGCGACGTCGACGAGGAGCAGGTCGGCGCCCTTGCCGCCGCGCAGCACCCGCATCGCCTGCTCGTTGTCCTCGGCATGGGTGACGGTGGCGCCGTTCTCCATGGCGATCTTGGTGGCCGTCGTCAGCTGGCCCTTCAGCGTTCCGACGATGAGAAGCCGCATGTTGGTCTCCTATTCGGTCGTGCCGCTCTCGATCGGCACGCAGGTCATGTCTGTCAGTTGCGGTCGGACTTGATGATTTCGGTCATCGTCACGCCGAGCTTGTCTTCGACCAGAACCACCTCGCCGCGTGCCACGAGCCGGTTGTTGACGTAGATGTCGATCGCCTCGCCGACCTTGCGGTCGAGCTCGAGCACGGTGCCGGGCCCGAGCTTCAGGAGCTCGCCGACATCCATCTTGGAGCGGCCGAGCACGGCCGAGACCTGGACCGGGACGTCGAACACCGCCTCGAGGTCGGCCGCGATGCGCGCGGCATGCTCTTCTTCATTGTAGCCGACGTCCCCGCCCAGCGGAGGCGCGTCCGCCGCATTGAGGTCGGGAAGCGGGATCTCGTTGTCGCTCATGACTTAAACTCCCTCGGCCACCACAGCGGCCTAGTTCTTCTTGGACGCCATGTAGCGTCCGACCAGCTCGTTGATCTTGGCGTCGATCGCAGCGCGCTCCAGCACGACGCCGCCATCGGCCCATTCGATACGGCAGTCGCCGGTCGCGATCTCCGGCTCGGCGAGGATCACGAGGCGCCCCTCGAAGCCGCTCTGCTTGGCGAGCTTCTCGATCTTCTCGCGGGCGAGCTCGTACAGCGTCTCGTTGATGCGCAGCACGAGGTGCGGCGTGGCGACCAGATGCGCGAAGCAGTCGTGCACGAGTCCGACGATCTCGCCGAGCGGCTCCGCCTCGACCAGCGCCGCGCACAGCTTGCGGGCGACGGCGACCGCGACATCGACGGCCTCGGTTTCCATCCGCTGCTCGATGCCTTCGAAGCGGGCGGAGATGCCCTGCAATTGGATGTTGATCTGCTCCAGCGCCGAGGCGACGCGGCGGTCGGCCTCGACCTTGGCTTCGCGCTGCGCCGCCTCGTAGCCGTTGCGATAGGCGGCGGCTTCGGCGGCCGCGACCTTCTGTGCGATTTCGGCGGACGTGGCCGCACGCTCCCGCGTCGTCTTCTCCGGCGCGGCGAAGTCGGTATCGAACAGGAATTTCGCAGGCTGAGCCATCAATACACCAGTTCGTCGTCGGCGCGGTTCTTGCTGAGCATGATCTCGCCCTTGGCGGCGAGGTCCTTGGCGAGATTGACGAGCAGGGCCTGCGCCTCGTCGACGTCGCGCAACCGTACCGGCCCCATGGCGGCCATGTCGTCCTGCAGCATCTTGGCGGCGCGCGACGACATGTTGCCGAAGAAGAAGTTGCGGACCTCCTCGTTGGCGCTCTTGAGCGCCACGCCGAGCTTGTCCTTGTCGACATTGCGCAGCAGGGTCTGCGCCGAGGCGGAATCGAGCTTGATCAGGTCGTCGAAGGTGAACATCAGCGCCTTGATGCGCTCGGCCGATTCGCGGTTCTCTTCTTCGAGCGACGTGATGAAGCGGGTCTCGGTCTGGCGGTCGAAATTGTTGAAGATTTCGGCCATCACCTCGTGGGCGTCGCGGCGGCGGGTCTGCGACAGGTTCGACATGAACTCGACGCGCAGGGTCTGCTCGACGCGCTCGATGACCTCCTTCTGCACCGCTTCCATGCGCAGCATGCGGCCGATGACGTCGAGCGCCATGTCCTCGGGCAGGATCGCGAGCACGCGGGCGGCATGCTCCGGCTTCAGCTTGGACAGCACGACCGCGATGGTCTGCGGATATTCGTTCTTGAGGTAGTTGGCGAGCACCTCTTCCTGGACGTTGGAGAGCTTCTCCCACATGTTGCGGCCGGCGGGGCCGCGGATCTCGTCCATGATGCCGTTGACGCGTTCCGGCGGCAGGTATTGCTGCAGCAGGCGCTCGGTGGCGTCGAAATTGCCCATCAGCGCGCCGGAGGCCGACATGCGCGAGACGAATTCGAGCATCAGGTCCTCGACCACGTCGGCTTCGATGGTTCCCAGCGTCGACATCGCCAGCGACAGTTCGCGCACCTCGTCGTCATCGAGCTGCTGCCAGATCTTGCCGCCATACTGCTCGCCGAGCGCGAGCATCATCACGGCGGCGCGCCGCGGGCCGCTCAAGGGCTCGGTCTTCTCGCGCTGCGCCTGGCGGCTCGCCAAGGTCGCGATGACCGTGGAAATGTCGTTGTTGTTGGCGTTGGCGTTCTGGGTCTGCGGCAGCGACATGGCGTCTACGTTCTTTTCAGTTCAGGCGGTTCACGTCGATCGGGTCAGCTCTGCGGCTCGGCGAGCCACTGGCGGATGATGGCGGCGGCTTCGCCCGGGTTGCGGTCGGCCAGCTCGCCCACCCGGTGGACGGACTGAGCGTGGACCTGGCCCTGGACCTGGGCGACGTCGATCATGTTGGCGGTCTGCTGGGCGTGAGCGGCTGCCTGGATGGTTTCGTCGGTGAGGGCCGGCAGGCCGCCGCCCGGGGCGGCGATCTCCTCGCTGGCGATGATCTTCTTCACCAGCGGCCGCACCACCATGAACACGACCACGATGCCGAGCAGCATCATCACCGCGAGCTCGATGACGTACATGACGTCATCCTTGGTGAAGTGGAGCATGCCGAGGAAGCCGGTGGGCTCGTTGATCTGCGGCACGGTGGGAGCGTCGGCGAATTTCAGGTTGACCACCTCGACCTGGTCGCCGCGCTTCTGGTCGAAGCCGATGGCGGAGCGGACCAGTGCGGCGATGCGGTCGAGCTCGTCCTTGCTGCGCTCTTGATAGACCAGCTCGCCCTTTTCGTTCTTCGAGTAGGCGCCGTCGACCAGAACCGCGACCGAGATGCGGTTGACCCGTCCGGCCTCGGTGACTTCGGTCTTGGTGGTCCGGGAGATCTCGTAATTGTTGGTCTCTTCGGTCTTCTTGCTCTGGTCCCGCGGCTGTTGCGGCGGCGCGTTCTGCTGGTTGCCCGGCAGCTCGTTGTTGACCGTGACCTGGCCGTTGTTCTCGTTGGTCGCCGACTGCTCTTCGCGGGTCTGGCTCGAGCGCAGCACGCGGCCTTCCGGATCGTAGCGGTCGGAGGTCTGGGTGATGCGGTTGTAGTCGAAGTCGGCGGACAGCTGGACACGGGCGCGGCCCGCTCCGACCACCGAGGAGACGATGTCCTCGACCTGCTTGCGCATCCGCTTCTCGAAGGCGTTGCGGCGCTCGTCGCCGACCTGCTGGTCGATGTCGGTCTGGGTGCCGTCGGCAAGCAGCTGGCCGGCCTCGTCGACGATCGACACCCGCTGCGGCTTCAGGCCGTTGACGGCGGAGGCGACGAGGTGGCGGATGGCGCGGATCTGCGCCGGCTCGAGGGTGCCGCGCACGCGCACGACGATCGAGGCGGACGGCTCCGGGGTCTCGCGCGAGAACAGCGGCCGCTCCGGCAGGACGAGATGGACGCGCGCCGCCTGGACACGGTCGATGGCGCGGATGGTGCGGGCGAGCTCGCCCTCGAGCGCGCGGAGATGGTTGATGTTCTGGACGAAGCTCGTGGTGCCCAGCGCGTCCGACTTGTCGAAGATCTCGTAGCCGACGCCGCCGCCCTTGGGCAGGCCGCCCTCGGCGAGCTTCATGCGCAGCCGGGTCACCTTGTCCTTGGGCACCAGGATGACGCTGCCTTCATTGCGCATCTCGAAGGGAATGCCCTGCCGCTCCAGATCCTTGATGATGCTGGAGGAGTCTTCCATCGTCAGGTCGGTGAAGAGGGTGGTCATCTGCGGCGCGGTCACGCGCATGATGACGAAGCCGAAGAAGCCGATTAAGGCAGCGGTGACTGCGATCATGGCGGTGAGCCGCGCGGCGCCCAAACCCTTCAGGAAGTCCAAGAGACCTTGCAAGCAACTGCCCCATAGTTCGGCATTCGACGGGTGGCCGCTGAAAGGTGATTTGAGCTTCGCGGGCCTTTACGGCCGGTTGCATAGATCGCGAAATTCAATCCTTAACCTTCACCAGCACCCGCATTCCAGGTGGCGATCCGATGTCAGCCGCTGCCCCGCCATTCGCGGGACGGGGCGCGGAGGTTGAATCGAACCACTGGGCAATTATTGCCTATGGGAAGGTTTCGATATGGTTAACGGTGGTTAAAGGGTCCTAACAAAGTGTAGACATGCAAAAAATCGGCTTGGCAGGGCCAAGCCGATTTTCGAAGAAATCCCGTCGCGTCGGCAACGATCTATTGGCGATATTGCTGAATTCGGGTGGTGCGCAGGCCGGCGAGACCGTGCTGGTCGATCGAGAACTGCCACGACAGGAATTCGTCGACGGTCAGGGTGTAGCGGCTGCACGCTTCCTCGAGGGACAGCAAGCCGCCGCGAACGGCGGCAACGACTTCAGCCTTCCGGCGAATGACCCACCTCTTGGTGCCTGGCGCAGGCAAATCCGCGATGGTGAGTGGGCTGCCGTCAGGCCCGATGACGTATTTCACCCTCGGGCGATGGGGTTCTGTCATGGCGTACTCACAAACTCTTAACCACTGAACTCACGGTAAGACCCTACGCCGCCTCGCTTAAAATTTGCCTAAGCCGAGGGCGCGAATCCGGCGTTGCGCGCGAACGCCGCCACTTCCGGTGGCGCTGCGCCCCGGGAGCGGAATCGTGGTGAATGATTGGTTAAGAATTTCCGGCGCTTACGCTGACATGTCGTCGCGGCAGCAGAGCTTGATGTTCAAGCTCTGCTGCAGGCGCATCCGCGGTCTCAGGAGCCGGTTGCGGGCCTTGGGGGCTAGCCGACGATCTGCCGGATCTGGTTGACCGTGTAGGTCTGGCCGCCGATCGTCAGCAATGGCGGCTGCTGGGTCAGGTCGACCGAGGACACCGCGCCCTGGACCTGGGTCTTGATCGCAACCGGATTGCCGTTGGTGGCGTCGGTCGCCACCGTCGTGATCTTGTACTGTCCATCCGGCCATTGCGTGCCGTCATTGCCCTGACCATTCCAGCTGTAGGTCTGGTTGTCACCGGCGTTGGCCGTATATTTGCCGGTGAAGACGGTCTGCCCGGCCTTGTTGATGATGTTGACCGTCAGATTGCAGTTCTTGGGGATGGTGAGGCCCCAGCTCGCCTTTCCACTGGACAGGCTGGTGGTGTCGCCGGCGACGACCGCGGTCTTGCCGACGAAGGCCAGCGCCTGGGTCGCCTGTGCCGTCTGCTGCATCGTGAGCAGCGATGCGAGCTGATCGTTGGTCTTGAGCTGCTGCTCGACGCCGGCGAACTGCACGAGCTGCTGGGTGAACTGATTGGTGTCCAGCGGATCCAGCGGATTCTGGTTCTGCAGCTGCGTCGTCAGCAGCGTCAGGAAGGTCTGGAAATTGCCGGCAATCGTCGAGCCTGCGCTCGAGCCGAGGCTGTTGTTGCCGGTTGACGAATTGGTGTTGGTCGTGCCCGAGACTGGCGGGCTTGACGTGATTGCGTCGCCGATTGCCATGGAAGCCTCCTGTTAAACCCTGATATCCACGCCGCCTTGCGCGCCGAACATCCGTCCATAGGATCGTCCGGCGAGCTGGACCGGGACGTTTTCGTCCTCGGTCACGATCAGGCGTTGTGGGTTGCCATTCTGTTGATAATCGCCGCCATTCTGGCCGGACGAGTTCTGGTCGCGCAGCGAGAACTGCAATCCGCTGTTGTTGCTCTTGAGGCCGGCGTCCTGCAGCGCCTGCTGGAGCTGCGGCGCCGTCTGCTGCAGCATCGCCAGCGTCTCCGGCTTCTCGACCCGCAGATGCGAGGTCACCTGGCCGTTGCGATCGACGTCGATGCGGACGTCGATGCGGCCGAGCTCGGCCGGATCCAGTCGGATCTCGAAGCGGCTCTTGCCGTTGAGCGCGGAGGCTGCGATCTCGACGGCAAGCCCATGAAGCGGCACAGCGGCCGCCGTAGCGGCCGTCGCGGTCAGGTTGGCCGCGGTGATCTGGCTGGTCGATGCGGCCGGCGTCGACAGCTGGGGCTGCGCGGCGGCCGTGGCCTGTGCACTCGGATCGGGCGCCGGCGCGTTGGTCTGGCTGGTCGTCGGCGCGGCGTTGCGATCATGTGAGGCCGGTGCCTGCAAATTGCCGTTCGCCTTCCCGTCGCCGGCCTCGACGGAGTCCGGCTTGGCTGCAACAGCGGGCTGTTGCGCGAGCGCGCCCTGGCCCGGCTGCTGAGTGGACTGGACGTTGCCATTGCCCGGTTCGGTGACCTTGCCGGCTGCGCCGTCGGCGAGCCCCGTCTTAATCTGTGTGCCCGGCTTGCCCGTCGTCTTGGTGCTGCCGGGAACGGCCGTATCGAGCGCGGCGGTGAAGGTCTGATCGGCAGATGCGGCAGCGTCGCCGGAGGCCGCCGCTGCCGTCTCGGGCGTCGTCGCGGTTGATCCGGCGCCGTCGGCATCCTTGGCCGCCCCGGTGGATTTGGCTGCGGCCGCCAGCAGACCTGCCGCGGCATCGACCGAGCCCTGCGGGCCAACACCGGCCGCTCCGACGGGCGCGGTCGCGCCGGGCGCATTGGTTTTGCCGTCGCCGCCCGCCGTGCCATCGCCGGTGGCGGGGTTGGCGAGGGTGATGTCGGGCTGGATGACGACGGCGACCGGCGTCGGCACGGCCACGGTCTGCTCGGCTATAGCGGTCGTCGCAGCGCTCGCATCCGTGCTGGCCTGATCGCCGTCCTTCTTGTCGCCCGTCTTGCCGTCGCTGGTCTTTCCGTCGGCGGTCCCGGCCGCATCGGTCTTGGTCGGCGTGCCGGTGGTCGCGTCGGCCGTGGTATCGGGACCGCTGGCGTCGGCGCCCGCAGTGCTGCCGTCGGCCTTGTCCGCCGGCTTGTCCTGCGACTTGGCCTGGGTGCGATCGGCGTCGCCGGCCCGCGCCGGCTCGCGGCTCGGGCTGGAAGCGCTGCCGGCGCGCGGTGACGGCGACGCGGAGGTGGGCGGCGACGCTGTCGACGGATCCGGAGTCGCGGCGTCGACCAGCGCCGAGAAGCTGTCGGACGGCTGCGGAGCGTCCTGACGGGACTGTCTCGGCGCCGTGGTCTTGAGAACCGTGCCTGCCTGGATGTCTGACGTGACGCTGAACACCTTGGACCCTCTCGCGATGAACTCGACCAAGCAGTTCAGCAAGGAGCGGGCCAAGCCGGCGCCACTGAAAATAGTCAATAAATTCAATTTCTTATGGAATCGATCGCGGCGCGGATCCCCCGCCGCGTCCTCGCCATTTCTGCCCGGCCGGCAAGATTTGCCGCCGGCATCTGCGACCGGCGCAATTGCTTCGCAGGAAGTGCGCCTATATTAGAGACAGATGCTTTCGTGTTGTTTCCGATCAGGACATCCTGTCCGGAGATCGCCCGAAGCAAGCCATCCGCAAAGACGGCGCATGCGAGGCGTTCCCGCGCCGGGAACCCGTTGCTTGACGCCGCGATCGCAGTGACCGGATCATGCTCAACAGTCTCGATCTCGAAGGCCGTCCTGAAGACACCAGGGTCGTCGTCGCCATGTCCGGCGGCGTGGACTCCTCGGTGACGGCCGCGCTGCTGAAGTCGGAAGGCTACGACGTCGTCGGCATCACCCTGCAGCTCTACGATCACGGCGCGGCGACGCACCGCAAGGGCGCGTGCTGCGCCGGCCAGGACATCCACGATGCCCGCAACGTCGCCGAGCGCCTCGGCATCCCGCATTACGTGCTGGACTACGAAGACCGCTTCCGCGAGTCGGTGATCGACAATTTCGCCGCCAGCTACGCTTCGGGCGAAACGCCGGTGCCGTGCATCGAGTGCAACCGCGCCATCAAGTTCGGCGATCTCCTGAAGACCGCGCGCGAGCTCGGCGCCTCCGTGCTCGCCACCGGCCACTACGTCGCCTCGCGGCGGCTGGCGGACGGATCGCGCGCGCTCACTTGCGCGGCGGACAGCGATCGCGACCAGAGCTACTTCCTGTTCGCGACCACGCGCGAGCAGCTCGATTATCTGCGCTTTCCGCTCGGCGACATGACCAAGCCGGAGGTGCGCGAACTCGCGCGCCGCTTCGGACTGGAGGTCGCCGACAAGCACGACAGCCAGGACATCTGCTTCGTGCCGACCGGCCGCTACACCGACATCATCGGCAAGCTGCGCCCGAACGCGATGGAGCCGGGCGAGATCGTCGATCTCAATGGCCGCGTTCTCGGCGTGCATCAGGGCATCGCGAACTACACGATCGGTCAGCGCAAGGGCCTCGGCATCGCTGCCGGCGCGCCGCTCTACGTCGTCAAGCTGGACGTCGCCACCCGCCGCGTCGTGGTCGGCCCGCGCGAGGCGCTGCGCACGCATCGCATCACGCTGCGCGAGGTCAACTGGATCGGTGACGGCGCGCTCGACGCCGCCGCGCGCGAGGGCCTCGAATTGTTCGTGCGGGTGCGCTCGACGCGGCCGCCGCAGCCGGCTTGGCTGCGCGGTGCGGACGGCCGTTACGAGGTCGAGCTGGTCGCCGGCGAAGAGGGCGTCTCGCCGGGCCAGGCCTGCGTGTTCTACGATGCCGCGTCCGGCCGCGCCCGCGTGCTCGGTGGCGGCTTCATCCAGAGCGCTGTTGCGGAAAGCAGCAGCTCGGGCGGCAACGTGATCAGGCCGCAGCGCGTGGCCGAGCCGGTCCGCGGCTGATCAGCATCCATCATTCGGGGCAGGGGCATGGGGGACATCGACCGCGCGGGGGTCGAAAAGGCCTATGAGCGCTGGGCGCCGGTCTACGATCTGGTGTTCGGCAAGGTCTTCGATCAGGGCCGCCAATCGACCATCGCGGAAGCCGATCGCATCGGCGGCCGCATTCTCGACGTCGGCGTCGGCACCGGTCTGTCCTTGTCGGACTATGCCCGGACCACGAAGATCTGCGGCGTCGATATCTCCGAGCCGATGCTGCGGCGGGCGCAGGCCCGCGTGCGCGAGCTGAAGCTCCTCAATGTCGAGACGCTCGCGGTGATGGATGCCAAGCATCTCGCGTTTCCCGACAATTTCTTCGACGCGGTGGTCGCGCAATACGTCATCACCGCGGTGCCGGATCCCGAAGCGACGCTCGATGATTTCATCCGCGTGCTGAAGCCGGGCGGCGAGCTGATCCTGGTCAACCATATCGGCGCCGAGAGCGGCCCGCGCCGCATCTTCGAGCTCGCCTTCGCGCCGATCGCGCGCCGGCTCGGCTGGCGGCCGGAGTTCCCCTGGGCCCGACTGGTGAACTGGGCCGCAAAGCATGGCGGCGTCACGCTGGCCGAGCGCCGGCCGATGCCACCGCTCGGACACTTCTCGCTCATTCGCTACCGCAAGGGCTGACCGCCAGATCCTCTGGCCGTGCGCTTTGCCACGCCATCCGCGCGGAACGCGAACGCGGGGTTTGCGTTGCCCCGCCATGAGCATCAGGCAATCCTTGTTCCTCTCCTTCGCACTGGTCTCGACCGCGGCTGCGGCCCACGCCCAGGCGCCGCCAACGGCGGCCACACCTCCGCAGGCGACGGCGCCGGCCCCCGACGCGAATGCCGCCTGTGCGCCGAATGCCCGCGCGACGGCGACGCCCGACGGCATCACCACCGGCAGTGCCGGCGAGCCGCTCGGCGACAAGCTGGCGAAGACCAACGGTGTGTTGTGTCCGCCGAGCGGGGTCGATCCGGAGATGCACGCGCCGACCCCGGAGGGCGGCACGACGCCGGTGATCCCGCCGCCCGGCAGCCCCGGCGGCAATCCGAACGTGCAGCCGAAATGAGCCTCTTGTGAACTGCATTGCCGAGCCGTCGCTCTTGGCGCACATGTCGGCCTGCGGCCCTCGACGACCGGCGAATACATGCGCAAGGCCTTGGAGAGTCGTCCGGAAATCCCCTGGTGTGAAAACCGCTGCTGCCCGCGAGCTTTGCTTGACAGGGGCGGAGACGCCTCCTTATATGCCGCCCGTTCACAAGGCCCGGCGCCCGCTTCGACCGGTCTTGCCTTGATCGAACATCGTGGCGGGGTAGCTCAGCTGGTTAGAGCACGGGAATCATAATCCTGGGGTCGGGGGTTCGAGTCCCTCCCCCGCTACCACGCGTGACCCACTATTGTAGCTGCCGTCTGGGAACACTCCTTTCCCGAGTAAAGCAGCTAGCTTTCCCTTCACTTCGATCTCAAATCCTTCCCTGGGTCCCTTCGGGTAAATCGTGACGCTGTGCACGAGAGCCCGGAAATCGTCGATGAGCGTGCCTCGGTCGTCCTCGGCAATGGCGTGGTCCGCCAAGGTTTCCGCTAGCGCATCGACGGTTGCGACATATCGGTCCAAGGTTGCCGGGTGAAGGGCAACCGGAACAGGCGCTTCCTCGAGCGCGGCCAGTTCCGCCTCTACCCGCTCTCGCTCCTCTTTGAGCTCGGCGATGCGTTGCCGAGCGTCGTCCTCCGAAATGACGTATCGGACGACAAGATCGATGTTGCGCTGCCGCTCGCCCTCGATCCGATCGCGCTTCGCCTCCAGGCGCGTGCGTGTTGCGGCGGCGTCTCCGGCAAGGCGCTCTCGTTCACGATTATAGTTGCGCACATAGGTCTCGATCAGCCGAGGATCCTTCAGTTCTTCGGCCATGCCGCTGAGGACCAGATTTTCGACGTCGCGAAGGTACAAGATTCTGCGGTTCGAACAGCTGCCGCTTTCGCGCACGGCCGAGCAGCGGACGCGGGTCTTGCCCGTTTTGTCCCGGTCATGCACCGACAGGCCGGATCCGCAGCAACCGCAGCGAAGAAGTCCGGAAAGCAGATGTGGCGTTCGGCGCTTGACGTGGCTGGCGAGACGGCTCTTCTGCGACTTCAACAGATGAGCCTGTTCCCAAATGGACTGTTCGACGATCCGCAAATGGGGGGCTTCGATGCGCTGCCACTCGTCCGGCGGATTGGGCCGAGACAGCCGCTTTCCGGTGTCGGGATCTTTGACCATCCGGACCTTGTTCCAGACGATGCGACCCGCATACAGCTCATTGAAAATGAGGCCGTTCCCGCGCTGCGCGTTGCCGTTGATCGTCGATGCATTCCACCGCGGGCCTCGCGGCGGACGAATTTCCTCGCGATTGAGATCCCGCGCAATGTCGCGAGGTGTTCGTCCGTCGGCATAAGCGGCGAAGATGCGCCGAACGACGGCGGCCTCCTGCTCGACGATTTCGAGCTCGCCGGGTTTGCCGGCGACCGCACGATAGCCATAGGCGCGCCCGCCAGCGTGGCGGCCATCGCGTATCACGCCGGCCATACCGCGCCGGACTTTCTTCGCGCCATCCTCGCGTTGCATCTGTCCGACGAGACCGCGAATCCCTATCAGGATGGAGTCTGCCGTGCCGTCATGCACCGCTTGGATCTGGATCCCCTGAAAGGACAGCCTCTTGTGAATTCCGGCGAGATCCTCCATGTCGCGCGAGAGCCGATCCAACGCCTCCACGACTACGACATCGAATGTGTGCAGGCGTGCAGCATCCATCAGCTGCATCAAGCCATCGCGTCCAAAAACCGAGGCCCCAGACCGGGCCTTGTCCTCGAACGTAGCGACGACTGAGAGCTGATGACGCGCCGCATAGGTCCGACACAAAGCGATCTGATCTTCAGTCGATCTTTCGCTTTGGAGCTCGGTCGAGAATCTGGCGTAAATGGCTGCGCGCTTCATCATGAACACCATTGCTGCGGCACCGAGAGTTGACCGCATCAAGATGGCATTTTGTCAGCGGCTCTCTTTCCCGCAGATGATCGCGCCTCGCATCGGCAATCGCAAGCGCTTCAACGAATTTGGCCAGGGCATTGTCAGTTTCGGCAACACAGCCTGTTGCCCGATGCGATCCCTGTCCGGTCTTTTGTCGCGCCATCTCAACAGGATGCTGCGCGGGGAGAGCCGAGGCGAGATCGGGGAACGATGAAGCGTAGCATTGGATAGAATCGAGAACAGAAACGTCGTTTGGATGCGGATCGCTTTGACCTTGGGCACTGTGCCTGCCGTCGGCACAGTCAAAAGAGGGGTGTCCGGAAACGGAAGAGGATCGGAGACGCGCTCGCCGTTTAGGATGCGCTGGCGAAGGAAAGGGTCCGGGATCGAAAGTGGGCGGTGTATGAAGTGAGGATACGAGAGCACGAGTCTTTACGTTCTGCGGCCGGTTGAAGGATCGGAAATCGAGCTCACCGCGGCTTCCTCGAATCGACCTTCCGCACGCCATCCGGCTGGATCTGCGATCCATCGGTTTATATCGGATTCATGCCAGCCCGAACCGTTGCTGCTGATTTTGAGCTGGGCCGGGAACGTGCCCTCGGCGATCTTGCGGTAGATTGTGGACCGGGACAGCCCGGTCCTGGTGAGGATGGTCTTCAACCTGATGATCTGGTTCGCGCATGGCCGTGATGCCCTTCGCTGGTCGATTCTGAGGTGTTGTGAGACCAGAGAGGCCAAACAGATGCAGGCGGACAATAAGAGTTCGCGCGTTGCCAAGCGTGGCGTAGAGCCGGCGGCAAACGGGATGGGTCAAATTCCAAGGCTTCGGCCTCTGCCGAGATCGATGCCATGGACGAAGGCCAGATCCTGGCCGAGCCGGCGGCCTGATTCGAATGCAATGCCGAGATCGTTCTTGCGACCGGCGAGAATGGATTCCAATTGCGGGTCGCGTTCGAGACTTTTCGCCATGTCGCCCATCGCGGACCGCGTGGCCTTGTAACCGGACATGTCCCCGGCCTGATATTGTCGCTGACTGGTGTGCTCGAGCTTCTGCCAGCGCTCTACGAAGCGATCGGCGCGGCGGCTCGGATCGGTGCGCAGTTCAGTCTCGAGCTGGAGCGCGCGGATGGCGCGGTTGAGGCGTCCGCCAGCGGCCTCGCGGGCCAGCTCGGGGTTCTTCTTGTAGGCGGCCTCAGCGTCGTGGGAGCCATAGGGGCGCACCTTTTCGAAGGCCTGGCGGGCGGTCTGTAGCTCTTTGACCTGTTCGGGGCTCGCTCTGCCGCCCATCTCATGCGCTGCGAAGATCGCATCCACGGCGCGAGCATGGCGCACCAGCGCTCGGGTCCGCACACGACGGGCTTCCGCTTCGGGATCTTGCGCCACGGTCCTTGCCGGCACTTCGGCTTCGCGCCGGTCGGCTGCCGTGCCGCTGTTTTCTTTTTCGGGGGATCCCCGCTCGGGCCGTCGTCCGCCATCCCGGTCGAGCACCTCTCCAGAAACGCTAAGGCCGTCGAACATGCCGCGCAGCGTCTCTGGCACGGCCTTGCGCACGATCTCGGCCACGCGCTCGCGGAACGTGATCCCGCGCCGCTCGGCGTAGCTCTGGACGGGATCGGCACGGTCGTAATCCAAGGCCATGTCCTTCGACCGGTCGCGCGACAGAGCACGGTTGAGCCGATCCGCATCGGTAAAATCGTTGCGGCCATAATGCAGGTCCACGCTGTCGCGATGCCGCGACAGTGCGACATAGCTGCTGTGGGCGTCCATGCCGGGCGTTGCCAGTACATGGACCCGGTCGACCGTCATACCCTGCGCCTTGTGGATCGTCGCGGCATAACCGTGGTCGATCCGGTTGTAATCCTTGAGGTCAAAGCGCACGGACCGGCCATCGTCGATCTGCACGGTCATGGATTGCGCGCTGACCAGTTCAATGGTCCCGAGTGTGCCGTTCTTGACACCAAGCCCACGCTCGTTCCGCAGGAACATGATGCGGTCTCCGCCGGCGAAGCTTCTCGCGCCGCGCTCGACCGTTACACCCACCTCATTGCCCAGAGCGCCGGCGGCCCGCATCCGTCCGCGCGCCGCCTCGTTCAGCGCGCGCACCTCGTCATTGGTATGGGTCAGGATGATCCGGCTCCGGTCCGGCGATACCTGCCGGTCGCGGTCCCAGCGCGCGATCAGATCGCCCCGCGCCTGCTCGCGGGTCATCGCCTCATGCACCATGCCGTTGGCCCGATAGGCTTCTAGCGCATGGCCGACCTTGCCGGTCGCCAGATTGCGCGTGGCGTCGCGCTGCCAGTCTTCGCGCTGACGGCGTATTTCGCCGATCTCCGCCCCGCCGTGACGCTCATGGATCGACCGGAAAGCTGCGCCCGCCTCGATGGCCTGCAGCTGCTGCGGATCGCCGACCAGCACGACCTTGGCGCCCGCCTCGGCAGCACGAGACATCACGCGCTCGAGCTGGCGCGTGCCGACCATGCCCGCCTCGTCGATGACGAGCACCTCGCTCGATTTGAGTAGATCACGGCCCTGCTCCCAGCCATGCTCCAGACTGGCAATCGTGCGCGACGCAATGCCCGACCCGCCTTCGAGGTTTTCTGCTGCAATGCCGGACAGCGCCACGCCCCGGACCTCGAAGCCGGCTGCTTCCCACGCCTCCCGCGCCACCCCCAGCAGCGCGCTCTTTCCTGTCCCGGCATGGCCGACCACGACGCTGAGACCGCGTCCATCCGTGACGTGCGCCAAGGCGTCAACCTGCTCGGATGACAGCACCAGGCCGCGTGCTTCCGCACGCGCCAAAGCGGCCTGGCGATCCTCGTCGCGCACCTGGTGGCGCTCCCGTTCTGCCATCAGCTCAGCGGCCCGGTGCAGGCGCCGTTCTGCTTCGATCATTCCGCGGGTGGTGAACCGATCCTCGCCGCGAGCGTCCTTGCCGAGGTCGACTAGATCTGGCGCTCCCTGCATTGCGCCCAGCACTTCATTGAACTGGTCGAGCCCGTCACTGTGCCGATGCGCAAACTTTGCGAGGTCACGGCGTGTGAAGGTCGATTGCTGTTGGGTGATCGCGTCCAGTCCAAGGGAGGGATCGGCGATGATCCTCCTGCCGTTGTTTCGCGCGATCTCGCGGTGCATCTCGGCCCGGTCAGCCTCAGCGCCCTCGCCTCCGCCTCTCCGCCCCTCAATGCGCTTGGCCGGTGCGCCGATCTGGCTTTGCGGCTCGAGCGCAATGCCCTGGGCTTCCAGGCTGCGGTGATCAATCCGCGCGTCGATGTCGAGCTCGGCCAGCCGCTCGTTGGCAATCTCCGCCCAGCGTTCGCGCCAGCGCTCGACCATCTCCGTGCGGTTCCACTCTCTCACCTTCTGACCAAAGCCGTTCTGATCGACCGAGCGCATTGTCAGCATGACATGGGCGTGCGGCTTGGGCAGGCCGTCTTCGGCCCTGTCCCAATGCACATTAAGATCGGCGATCATGCCGCGACGGACGAACTCGCTCTGAACGAAGTCCCGAGCCAGCTCAATGCCCTGCGCCTCAGTCAGTTCTCGCGGAAGGGCGAACTCGATCTCCCGGGCCAGCTGGGCGTCCTTGCGGACTTCGAATGCTTCGACATCGTTCCAGAGCCGCTCGCGGTCACTCCACGCCTCCGGCGCATTCTCCGGCAGCATCACCTCGGAATGGACGACGCCGCGCTTGGCCGAAAAATCCTGCTCACGGCCCAACCGCTCGTCGCGCAGCCGCGAGCCCGAGCGGTAGGCCGCCGATGCCACCGCGCTGCTCCCGGCCTTCCGGCCAATGACCTTGACGTGAAGATGATAGATCGCCATCGCGAGCAGAGCATCTACACAGCGAAGCGTACGTCGGCACGACGTATAAGCGCGCCCTCCCTCGAAAAAATCTCGGGAGGGATTATCCCATCTCAGCTCGTCCTGACGACCTTACGGCAAGGCGCCGCTAGCCGAGTTATCATTTCTCCGCCGACGTAGGGAGACGACAATGCGCAAACCAAGGGACTTTGATGCGGACCTGAAGGCACTCGACGACAAAGCGCACGAGCTTAAAACCCGCAAGGTGCGGCAGCTAGGCGAGCTCGTCATTGCCACGGGAGCTGACGCGCTTAGCGCAGACGAACTCGCTGGTGCGCTGATCGTGCTGGTCGAGACCAAGGAGGCCGGAAAGAGGGAGGCATGGGCCAAGCGCGGCGTCTCGTTCTTTCAAGGACGGTCGATGCGGAATGCGCCAGCAACTGACCGCGACGCTAATGTGGTTTCGACGCAACCGAGCGGCGCGCAACCGGCAACAAGCCGCAAGGGCACGGCGTGACATGCGCTCTTGGCAGATCACGCGCCGAAAGCGCACCCGCCATCTCATCGAACTCGGTGGCCTCGTCGTCAAAGCCGGTGTCGTGGAGCAAACCGGCGATGATCGCGCCATCATCTATGGCGCGCTGCTCTGGGTTGCTGACAAACTCCAAAGTGATCAGCGCGAACGGGCGCGAGCGCTATGGATGGCAGAGGGGAAGCGGGTGTTTGAGGCGGAAGCGGCGACACCAGACAAGAACGATCAAAATGGCTCAACACCAAGCAAGAGCTGAAACTCTGCCTGCCCAATCGCCAGTGTCCTTGACGCGCAATTGGCGGCTGTGCGGTGTGAGCTTGAGCCGGCGAGAGGCATGGCAGCAATGCCGCTTAGCGCTCCGGCAAGCCGGCGGCGATCATCAGCTTGATCATCCGATCGGCGGCCTGGACGAAGACCGGGCTGGTGTTCTTCATCGGCGGTGCAACGTTGAGGGCCGTCGTGCCAGGCCGCAACCTCAGGCCCTCCTGCATGGCCGCCTTCGCCTCCTCGGTCCGGCCCAACTGCTGGTAGGCCGCCGCCAGATTCATGTGCGGTCGCCCCGAGGCCGCGGTCTGCGCCGCGACGGTGGTCGGCGCATCGTTGCTCAGGCTGCATCAGGGCCACGACGGTCTGATTGGCAACGACCTCGTCACCAGCAACGTCGCCATGCTTGAACATGTCTTCAAGCCAAGTGAGGATCACGGGCTGCGCGTAACAGCTCGCGTCTCAATTATAGAACCGAGCATCCCATTCCTGGAGCTGGACAGCTAGTTTGGAAACCCCTTGAGTTTTCCCCAACGGGATTGGTGTGGAGGCAAAAGGGTGAAGGGCGTAGCGCAAGCAAGTCCGCTAGGAAGCGAAGGCGAAGAATGCGACTCCGGCGTCAACGACACCAGCACGCGCCTTGGGAGCACGTCCGCTGAACGTGTATCGAGATCAGCCTGGATCGCGATCGCGCTCAGCTTCGCAGCGGTCCTGCTCGACGGGCTTGATACCAGTTCGATCGGCGTGGCGGCTCCCGTCATCGCAGCCCACTTCATGGTCTCGCCGGCGTCGCTCACACCTGCGTTCGTGCTGACGAGCGTCGGCGCCGTGCTCGGATACCTGGCGTCCGGCCCGCTGGTCAGCCGTTGGCAGGCGCGTCCTGTCCTGATCGCAAGCGTGGCGGCGTTTGGCGTTCTCTCGCTGGCAACGCCGCTTGCGGGTTCCGTGGAGCAGCTTGCAGCGCTGCGCCTGATCACGGCTATTGGGCTCGGTGCAGCGTTGCCGTCGGCGATTGCCATTGCGACGTCGCAATGTCCGCCAAGGCTGAAGGAGACGGCTGCCGTCATCGTCGGGACCGGGCTCGCCGCCGGCGGCATCCTGGGCGGTGTGCTCGGTGCAGTCCTGACCGCGCGTTTGGGTTGGCAGTCCATCTTCATCATCGGCGGTGCCCTGCCGCTCGGACTCTCCCTCGTTCTGCTGTTTTGGTTACCCAGGCTGACCGCCGCGCGCGATCCGTTGTCGACCAATCAACGCGACCTGCACCTGGGCGGTTTGAAGCTGATCGGAGATCTGCTCGCCACTGGCGTTGCGAGCCGGACCGTCAGCCTTTGGATATTCTCCTTTCTGATCTTCGCTGACGGCTACGCACTGGTGTTCTGGCTGCCGGCGCTGCTCGTCAAGCTCGGATTCTCGACCGAATATTCGCAGCTTGGCATCAGCTTCTTCAGCGCCGGCGGCCTGGTCGCCAACGTCCTCGTGATGCTCCTCGTGAGCAGGCTTCCGATTGCGCGTATCCTGGTGTCGGCCGTGACCCTTGGGGTCATGTCTGCGGCGGGGCTTGCGGCGCACGACGTGGTCCCGCTCGGTGTCTGGCTGCTGATTGCCGGAACCGGTGCAGGTCTGATCTCCTGCAGCGTGGGGCAGTCCGCTCTCGCTGTCGCGATCTATCCCGAAGCGCTTCGCACCCACGGTGTCGGCTTCTCCGCTGCCGCCGGCCGCATCGGCTCGATCGTTGGGCCCGCGTTCGCAGGTCTCCTCGTTTCGAAGGGTGTTGCGCCGAAAGCGATCTTGCTCGCGGCCACGCTTCCCGCATTGCTTGCGATCTTCGCTCTGCTTCCGCACTTGCGGACGACGGAGCGGTCATGATGCGGCGTTTCAAATCTGGAACGCTGCTCGCCATTTTCGGACGCTGGCTGCATTTGGTGAGAGAGCTTAAGCCGTGGGGCCGGGAAGTGCCTTGTCGGAATAGGAATGACCGCTGTGGAGCATGTTGAGCTGGAAACGCCGTTTGGTCGGCTGCGCGGCGCGCGATCAGAAGGAGTGACCGCGTTTCGGAGAGTTCCGTATGCGGAAGCCCCCGTCGGCCCATTGCGCTTTGAGATGCCGTCAGTGCCGCCGCGATGGGGCGGTGTTCGCGACGCCGTCGCGGCCGGGCCGATTCCTCCGCAGAATCCGTCGCGTCTCGACGTGGTGATGGGGACCTACGACGTCGAGCAAAGCGAGGATTGTCTCCATCTGGACGTCTGGACCGGTCATGCGGCAGGCGACCGCGCTCCGGTCCTGGTGTTCATTCATGGCGGCGCCTTCATGACCGGAGGCGGATCGCTGCCTTGCTACGACGGAGGCATCCTCGCGAAGGACAATGGCCTCGTCGTTGTCAACGTCAGCTATCGGCTCGGCATTCTCGGCTTCTTCCCGCATCCCGGCCTCGGCGGTCTGAACCTCGGCCTGCACGACCAGGTCGCAGCGTTGCGCTGGATAGCACAAGCCATCAGCGTGTTCGGCGGAGATCCGCAGCGGATCACGGTGATCGGCCAATCGGCGGGCGCATTCAGCATCGCGGCCCTTGCCGGCATCGAAGCTGGATCGGGGCTGTTCAACCGGGCGATCCTGATGAGCGCGCCGGTCGGCGTCAAGCTGCGTACCGTCGAACAGTCGCGACCGGTCGCCAATGCAATCCTCGATGTTCTCGGCATCGCCGCTGACGAGGTCGACAAACTCCGAACGATCCCGATTGGTCGCGCCCTCGAGGGCTTGCGCATGCTGCAAAGGCGGCCGCCGGCGACCCCGGGAGATATCACGCCTCCCTTCATGCCGGTTCTGGATGATGCCCTCGTGCACCGCGATCCCATCGAGTCAATTCGAAGCGGCGGCGCACGGTGGTGCGACATGATGATCGGCTTGACGCGCGAGGAGTATGCCGCGTTCTCGATCTCGAATCCGTCGCTCGACGAACTGTCCGATGATGCGCTCGAGGACGTGATCCGATCCCAGGGGGACGACGACGCAAGTGCGACGCTGGCACGGCTGCGTTCCTCGCGCGTGCCTGCGACACCTCGCATGCTCCTGGGCGACTTCTACAGCGAACGGATGTTCACAAAGCAGAGCCTGGAGATCGCCGCCACGCAGTCCAGCCTCGGTCGAAAGGCCTTCACCTATCTGTTCGACTGGCAGGCGCCCGTTCCGGGCCTGGGAGCCTGCCATTGCATCGATCTTCCCTTCCTGTTTGGCAACTTCAACATCTGGCAGTCGGCTGCCATGGTCAAAGGCGCGGACCGGCGCGAAGTGCAGGACCTGAGCCGCCTCTTCAGAGGCTCGATCGCCGCGTTCGCGGCAGCGGGAGACCCGAACGCGCGCGGTCTCCCGGAATGGCCCGCCCACGCGGCGGATCAGGCGGTCCTGCATTTTGATCGCCGCATCACGGCATCGCGATACATCGCCTGACTCGAGCAGGAACGGCCGGGAGTTCTCTCAACGCCTGGCCGGTCTGGGCCTGCGCTTCTTCACGGCGCGTTGGGATTTGCGCCTCACGGCGGACGCCGGACCCGATGGCTGCGGACTATCGGACGAGCGCAGCCTGTCCTGAAGAAATTTGGCGAGACCGGCGAGGAACAAACGGCCGGCGACCGTCAGGGATCGGCGCGAAGGATAGAGCGCATAGAACGTCACCGGTGGCGGCGCCCAGTCGGGAAGCGGCAGAACGAGCCGGCCATCGAGCAGGTCGGCGTCGCACATCGGCATCGGCAGTCGCGCGAGACCGAGGCCGCGTAGCGCAGCCTGGCGAATGATGTTGAGGTTGTTGGCTGAAAAGTTGAGCTTGACGTTGATCTCCGTCGTCGCGTCGCTTGCGCCTAACAGACGCCAGCGCGCCATGAAGCCGTCGGCGCCCCATCCGACGCCCGGGAGGCCTTCGAGGTCTGCGGGGGTCGTGCGCGGGCCGAGGCGCGCCATCAGGGCGGGCGCTGCGACTAAGCGGTAAGGCGCTGTCGCGAGCTTCTGGCAGATCAATTCGGAATCCGCCAGATCTTCGCGCACAGGATGGATTGCGAGGTCGTAGTGATCGATCTTCGGGTCGAACGTCCCTTTGGTGTTGTCCAAGGTCAGGCGCACATCCGGATAGGTCTCGGCAAACTGGATGGCAAAATCGGCGACCAGAATCTCGGAGAGGACGGCCGGGCAGGAGATGCGCAGCATGCCCGAGGGGCGGTTCGTGCGGTCCTCCGCAAGCGCCTTGATCGCAACCAGCTCTTCCCTGATCTTCTGGCTCCGCTCGTAGATAGAGAGGCCGATTTCAGTCGCCGCGAAGTTGCGCGGGCCGCGATGAACGAGATGCACGCCGAGCTGACTTTCGAGGTCGCCGATCCGTCTGCTCAAGCTCGACTTCGGAATGCCTGTCTTGCGGCTCGCCGCCGACAGGCTGCCGGCCTCGATGATTTCGACGAGAAGTGTCAGGTCATCGACCGTTCCCATGAGTAATCCTCTGCGGAGATCTCAGACAGAAGTCCGGATTCGATGAGACGATCGAAAGCGGCACTCCAGCAAGCAGGTCGTCGTTCCAATCCTGGAACGTGACTGTACCGATTGCCGGACTTTTTGTCCCGCGTCCACTGCCTATGCTGTTTCACCGAACTGAACGGGGCGGTTCGAGGGACAACACGCCGGACCACGACAGCGTCTGATGTCTTGGACCTGGGCTTAGAGGACATTGGAGGGGGACTTGAGGCATCATATTCAGCCATTACTCATGGCACTGGCTTTTGCGTCGTGCGCAAGCGCGGCAGCTGTCGCGGAGGATTTGCCGGTCAAGGCAAAGCCAGCGGCCTCCGGTCAGCCATTCTTTTCGCTGATCGATGATCGCCTCACCTTCTCCTATATCCCCAAGGCGACGGACCCCGGCGTGTTCTCCAGGAATCCGGACGGGTCGCTCAACAGCACGACCGCGATGCAGGTCTACTCGTTCACGCATTTCGACATCTGGCAGTACGGTACGAACTTCCTGAACATTTCGATGTTCAAGGCGGACCATAACGATCCCGCCAGCCCCTGCACGAACGCGGGCGTCGTGGTCAATCCGGGCACCGGTGTTGCAACACCGGCCAATTGCGCGGGTGCAATCTTTTTCACCGGTCAGAGCCGTTCGACATTTGGCTGGAATGAAATCTTCGATACCAAGGCGTTCACGGTCGGCCCGCTCCGCAACATCTCCTTCGAGGTCGGTTTGGACCTGAGCACGTCGAACTACTATCGCGCCGCCGCTGCGCAGGCCGTATCGGCCGGCCTGCAGTTCCAGTTCGATCTTCCCTACAAGGGTTACGTCAACGTCGCGCCGCTCGCGACATGGATCTACATGGCACACATGGGATTCCTGCAGTGCGGTGGTGGCTTTGCCCCTCCGGGGCCCGGCGTGAGCTGTCTGCCCGACGGCAACCGGCGGTATCAGCCGACCTGGGCGATTGAAACGAACTACTACATGGACCTCGGCTTCTTACCCGAGAGCATGCGCTATTTATCCATCAGCGGCCGCGCCCAGTTGCTCGGCGCGCTCGGCCCCGAGAACAGCCCACTTCCCTATAATCCGCTGCCCGTCGCGGCGCCGGCCAACTCCATGACCAAAGTCTCACTCAACTCCGAGCCGATCCGCCTTACCTTCGATGCCTCCAAAGCGATGTGGGGCCCGAAATTCTCGCACTATCTCGATGTCTGGGTGGCCTATCGCTACTGGCAGAACAAATACGGTCTCGATCACAATGTCAGCAAGCTCTGCACGAGATCGCCAGGGGTGAGCAACAACACCTGCACCGAATCGAGTCTGTCCAGCGGCATCAGCGTGAAGTTCTAGTGCGTCGACAAAACGGGGGAGAGCGGTTTACCTGCCGCGCCTGATGCGACCGTCGTCAGCTTTTTGGCGTCGCACAGCACCGCCCGATGGGAAACGATGTTCGGAGAGGCCTTGTGCGAGGCCGCGGACAGCAAGCAGATGTCCCGCCATGGGTTCGGCACTCAACTGCTTCGGATCCAGGAATTTTCTGGCCGTCGTGATGAACAGCGTTTTGAGGTCGCTGCCTCCAAAGCACACGCAGGTCGGGTTCGTCACCGGCAATGGGACGATGGTGTCGATCTGCCCGTTCGGGCGGTAGCGTACGACGCGGCCGCCCGAGAAGAAGGCTGTCCATAACCCGCCTGCGGCATCGACGCAGGCGCCGTCCGGTCTTTCCTTCGACGTGCTATAATCTGCAAACAGGCGCCGGTTGCTGATGATACCGTCGTCGAGATCGAAGTCGAACGACCAGGTGCAGTATCGCCGCGTATCGGTGAAATAGAGCGTGCGGTTGTCCGGCGCGAACGCGATCCCATTGGTCACGATGACGTCGCCGAAGATGCGCGTCACCTGGCCGTCTCCGGTCACGCGATAGAGCGAGCCGTTCGGGCGATGCAGCTGGTTGTCCATGGTGCCGATCCACAAGCGGCCGCGCGCATCAACCCGGCCGTCGTTGAGGCGGTTGTCGAGGCCGTTTTCGACCTCGACAAACTGCTCCGGATGATCGGCCGCGCGACGGTACAGAGTCAGATCCCGTGCGAGCAGATGCGAGCCGTCCGCCGTCAGCGCCTGGCTGCCAAGGAATTGACACTCATGGGAAACAGCGTGGTGCGCGCCAGTTTCCGGATCGAACGACTGATGCAGCCTGCCGTCGATATCGATCCACCACAGCTTGCGGGTCCGGTCGCACCATAATGGCGTCTCGCCGAGGAGATCGGCGTTGGCCACCGCAATCTCGACCCGATCAGCGGAGATCGAATGAATGGTCATGTCGGAATCCCGTTCCAGCCGCGCGCGCTATCGATCTCAGCTTTTCCAGCGGGCGCATCGCCTGGACGAAGCGGCAGTTCCTTGCGCAGCAGGTCCGCGGCGTCGGCGGAAGGAACGACAACTCCACGCCGACAGCAAGCCCCGGCGTCGCGACGGATCGGACATGCCCGAGCGCGAGCGTCATGGCCTCGACCGAGGTTGACGATCCGAACACGGCCGGCGGCATCCAGTATCCGGCGTCCGTCCTATTGGGGATGCTGTCCCGCTCGTTCCGGTTGGCGGTGTAGACCGTCTTGTCCGGCTCGCCCTTCACATAGATGAGGATCGGCAGGTGCCGGCTGATGCCGATCGCGTCCATGAAGTCGAACTGGAAATGGTAGTAGCCGCCGAGAAGGTACTGATGTTGTGCTTCGACGTGCAGATCAGGACGTCGATGCCGGCCGCGTCGAGCAGGCCGTCGAGCCGGGCGGTCGAGAAGGGAATGTTGGCGCGCATGAATCGTTCTCTGCGTCGACCACCCGGGGGGCGGCAAGGTGAGGGCGATCAATTGCCGGTCCAGGAGGACAGGGCATGCGCGACACAGTTGTTGATGTGCTCGCTCAGGACGGTCCTTGCGCCCTCGATGTCGCGCCTCAGGGCGCATTCCAGCAGCGCCTTGTGCTGGTTGATCGTCTCGCTGCCGCGATAGCGCAGTGCGTAACGGAAATATTTGTCGAACACGATGGAATGCGTATGCATCAGCTCGCGCGACCCGCAACGCGAGATCAGCGCCTGGTGGAATTCGCCGTCGTAGCGCTTTCGCAACTCGGGATCGTCGCCCTCCTTCAGGATGGTGCGCTCGGTCGCGGCCAGCTTGTGATGCGCTGACACCACGCGTCCTTCCCACTCGACGTCTCCGGCGCGGAACGACTCGGCCATGGCGTGATGCTCCAGCAGGATGCGCAGCTCGGCGAGCTCGCGCAGGTTCTGGAGCGAGACCGGTGCCACCTCGAAGCCACGCTGCCCTTCGGCGACCACGAAGCCTTCGGACGCCAGGCGATTGAGGATCTCGCGCAGGGTCGAGATGCTGACGCCGTAATCCTCCTTCATCGCCTCGAGCCTGAGGCGTCCCGACGGCGTGAGCACGCCGAAAATGATGTCGGAGCGGATGCGCCGATAGCCGCTGTCGCCCGCCGACAGCGGCCGTTCCTCAAGATCCGTCATGCCTTCTGATCCCGCTCGCCCGGAGCGCCGCCCTGTGGGAGCGGGCCACTCGCCGGCATTATAGCAGAGTCGCGGCATCTGATGTCCATTGAAATCTCATATGAAATTATGATTGTCGTTTGACATCGATATTGATGTGTGTTTTCTCGATAAACAGAGGGTACGGAAAATAAGCGCTCAACCCGCCGCGTGCCCCGAAGAAACCAGGGAGGACACGATGAGCTTGTTCGCACGGGCGCTGTCTGCCGCCGCGATCTCGGTGGCGCTGACGGTCGGCGCATCTGCCGCCGATGACATTCAGGAGCGGACGATCCGGTGGGGGCACCTGAACAACACCGATCACCCCGTCAGCTTCGGCGTGCAGAAGTTCGGAGAGATCCTGCTGGCCAAGAGCGGGGGTAAGATGAGGGTCCGCGAGTTCGCGGCCTCGCAGCTCGGCAACGAATTGCAGCAGCAATCCGCGCTGCGCGGCGGCACTCAGGAGATGCTGTCGGCCTCGACCACGTCGCTTGCGACCGTCGTGCCCGAGTTCGGCCTGATCGATTTCCCGTTCCTGTTCAACACGACCGAGCAGGCCGATGCGCTCGCGACCGGCAAATTCGGCAAGGCCATGCTTGAGGGCCTGCCGTCGAAGAACCTGATCGGCCTCGGTTATTGGGGCCTTGGCTTCCGCAACGTCACCAACAGCACCCGGCCGATCACCAAGGTCGAGGACTTCGCCGGCCTGAAGCTGCGCGTCATTCCGAACCCGGTCTATCTGGAGAGTTTCAGCGCTTTCAAGGCCAATCCCGTCCCGATGGCGTTCGGCGAATTGTATTCGGCGCTGGAGACTCGCACCGTCGACGGGCAGGAGAATCCCTACACCGTCATCCTCTCCAACAAGTTCTACGAGGTGCAGAAGTACGTCTCGGCCACCAACCACACCTTCACCCTCAACATCATCCTGGTGAGCAAGACGTTCTGGGACAAGTTGTCGCCGACCGAGCAGCGCCTGATGCGCGAGGCCTATGAGGAAAGCCGCAACTATCAGAAGGAGCAGACGCGCCTCCAGACCGAAAAGGCGCTGGCGGAATTGCAGGCCAAGGGCATGCAGTACAATGCGATCGCTCCCGAGGAGACCGAGCGCATGCGCAAGGCGGTTCAACCGGTCGTGGACAAGGTCTCGGCCAATCTTCGGCCCGAGACGGTGAAGCTGTTCAACGAGGAAGTCGAGCGCATCCGCAAGGACGTAAAGTAATCGCCTCTCCATCACGATAGGCGGCGGAGCCGGCCCATGCCGGCTCACGTCCCACATCTGCTCGGACCTGACGCATGGCGCAGTTTCTCGACCTCTATTGCTCGTTTCTGAAAGCCGTCATTGCCGCGTGTCTCGCGGCCATGGTGGTGCTGGTCTTCGGCAACGTAGTGCTGCGCTATGGCTTCAACTCCGGCATCACGGTGTCCGAGGAGCTGTCGCGCTGGCTGCTGGTGTGGCTGACCTTCCTCGGAGCCATCGTCGCGCTGCGCGAGCACGCCCATCTCGGCGTCGACAGCCTGGTGCGGAAGCTGCCGGCCTCCGGCAAGCGCATCTGCTTCCTCATCAACTACGGCCTGATGCTGTTCGCCGATTGGCTGCTGCTCTCCGGCAGCTGGCGTCAGACCCTCATCAACATCGACGACCGCGCGCCGGCGACCGGTCTGTCGATGGCCATCTTCTACGCCGTCGGCGTGATCTTCGGTGTGTCGGCCGCAATTATCCTTCTCTACGACCTGTACCGGGTGATCAGCGGGCAGGCGAGCGAGGAGGACATGGTGGCGGTCAGGGAATCGGAGGAGCAGTGATGGCCTCGATCGTCTTCGCGCCCTCTCACTCTCTCCGCGTCACCCGGATCATGCCATGACGATCGTCGTCTTCACCGTCTCTCTGCTGGGCGCCATGGCGCTGGGCATGCCGATCGCCTTTGCGCTCCTCATCTGCGGCGTCGCCCTGATGAGCACCATTGACATGTTCGATCCCCAGATCGTCGCCCAGAACGTCATCAACGGCGCCGACAGTTTTCCGCTGATGGCCATCCCGTTCTTCATGCTCGCGGGCGAGATCATGAACAAGGGCGGACTGGCCAAGCGCATCGTCAATGTCGCACTCGTGGCGGTGGGGCATTTCCGGGGCGGCCTGGGCTACGTCACGATCCTGGCCGCCTGCATCCTGTCGTCATTGTCGGGGTCGGCGGCGGCCGACGCCGCCGCGCTGGCGGCGCTGCTGGTGCCGATGATGGTGGCGGCGGGACACAAGAAGACCTATGCGGCGGGTCTCGTGGCGGCCGGCGGCGTGATTGGCCCGGTGATTCCGCCCAGCATCGGATTCGTGATCTTCGGCGTGGCCGCCAACGTCTCGATCTCGAAGCTGTTCCTTGCCGGCATCGTGCCCGGCCTTTTCCTGGGATTGGGCCTTTGCGCCGCCTGGTACTGGGTGGTGCGCAAGGAAAACCTGTCGCCGCCGCCGCGCGCCGCGAGGTGTGGCATGCGATCACCGACGGCTTCTGGGCACTCATGCTCCCCGCCATCATCATCGTCGGCCTGCGCTTCGGGATCTTCACGCCAACCGAGGCCGGCGTCGTCGTCGCCGTCTATTCGATGTTCGTCGCGACGTGCATCTATCGCGAGCTGAAATGGTCCGAGATCTACGCGGTCCTGGTCTCGTCGGCCGTGACCACGAGCGTCGTCATGTTCCTGGTCGCTGCGGCCTTGGTGTCGTCCTGGCTGATCACGGTGTCTGAGATCTCCAACCAGGTCGTCGATCTCCTGAAGCCGTTCATGAGCAACAACACCATCCTGATGCTCGCGATCATGGTGGTCGTCGTGATCGTGGGCACGGCGCTCGACATGACGCCCACCATCCTGATCCTGACGCCGATCCTGATGCCAATCATCAAGGCGGCAAATATCGACCCCGTCTATTTCGGCGTGCTGTTCATCATCAACAACTCCATCGGCCTGATCACGCCGCCGGTCGGCATCGTGCTTAACGTCGTCTGCGGCGTGTCCAAGATCAGCATGGAAGACATCATCAAGGGGGTCTGGCCCTTCATGATCGCGCAGCTGATCGTCCTGTTCGCGATGGTCCTGTTTCCCGGCCTGGTGACGGTGCCGGCGCGATGGTTCGGCGGCTGATCGGGCTGCGTTGGCAAAGGAGTCGAACATGGCCGCACGGATCGTGATCTTGAATGGACCCAATCTCAATTTTCTCGGCATTCGGGAGCCCGACATCTACGGCTCGACGACGCTGAAGCAGATCGAGGACAGCTGCCACGCGCTCGCGGACCAACTCGGCGTATCCGTCTCGTTCCACCAGTCGAACATGGAAGGCGAGCTCGTTGGTCTGATCCAATCCGCTCACGGCCAGGCGGATGCGATCATCATCAATCCGGCAGGCTATTCTTTCACATCGGTCGCGCTGATCGATGCGCTGAACATCTTCGATGGGGTGAAGATCGAGCTGCACATCTCCAACATCCATGCGCGGGACGAGCTGCACCGCCATTCGATCACCTCGCGGGCCTGCACAGCGGTGATTTGCGGACTTGGCGCTTACGGCTATCTCGCTGCGATCCTGGCGGTCGTCCAGCGGCTCGGGCAATTGCCTGAAACGATTCCGCCGGCCCTGCACGGGCTTGCGCTAACCGGCAAGATGTAATCAGGAGACAAGCATGCGCGGAACAGGGTTTCTCGCCATCTGGAGCGACGTCGAGGCGCATGATCTGACCGACTACCGGCATTGGCTGACGCGCGAGCACACCACCGAGCGCGTGACGACGCGGGGCTTCCTGGCGTCGCGTGTGTTTCGTGCCGTGCGCAGCGACGTCAACCGCTTCTTCATCCTGTACGAGCTCGAAACGCCCGAGGTCCTCGACGGCAAGGACTATCTGGCGCGGCTCAACGCGCCCACCCCGTGGTCGCAGCGCATCATGCCGAAGCTCGGCAATTTCATGCGTGGCGGCGGTGTGATCGTCGCGCGCGCCGGGCGGGGCGAGGGCGCCACGATCGTGGCGCTGCGGATCGACAAATTGCCCGCCGACCCGCAACGGCTGGCCACCGCGCTCGTTGGCTGCGACGGGATCGCTGCCGTGCAGATCGGGGCGACCGACGCGCCGCGGACATCCGTACCGACCGCTGAAAAGGGCATGCGGAAGCACGAGGGCTTCTTCTCGGGGCTTCTGTTGATCGAGGCGCTCGATGACGCTTCGTTGCAGAGGGCCTTGCGGCAGGCGCGGACACTTGCATCCGATGTCATGGAGGGAGCCAGCGAGCCTGACTTCTATCAGGGCATGTTTGCGCTCGACGCACGCATCGCGGATGCTTGCTGATGGCGACCTTTTCGCTCGCTGCGCTGACCGTGCTCGACTTGGCGCCGCCCGAGATGATCGATCTGGCGGCCCGCTGCGGCTACGACAAGGTCGGCCTCAGGCTGCTGCCGGCCGTGCCCGGTGGACTGGCTTATCGCCTGATGGATGACGCCGCGCTCCTGCGTACGACGCTCCAGCAGTTGCAGTCGACGGGTGTAACCGTTGCCGATCTCGAGGTCGTCGCCTTCAGACCTGAGACGAGCGTCGCGTCGTTCATGCCGTTCTTCGAGACAGGCGCACGCCTCGGCGCCAGGCACATCCTTGTCGCCGGCTATGACCCCGACCTGGCGCGGTTCTCCGATCGTTATCGGCAGTTTTGCGAGGCGGCTGCTGCGTTCGGTCTGACCGCCGATCTGGAATTCATGCCCTGGACCAGCGTTCCTGATCTGACAACCGCGATGCGGATCGTTGACGATGTCGACCATCCCGCGGCCGGCATTCTGGTGGATGCGCTGCATTTCGATCGATCGCGAAGCAAGCTCGCGGATCTCCGCTCCATCCCGGCCGATCGGCTGCACTATTGGCAGCTCTGCGACGGTCCGGCCGAGCGCCCCGCGACGACTGAGCAAATGATCCATGCCGCGCGCGAGGAGCGCATGTTCCCGGGCGAGGGCGGCATCGATCTCGTCGGTCTCACGCGGGCGATGCCGGACTGCCTGACCATCAGCATCGAGGTGCCGACCGTTGTGCTGGCGAAGACCGTCGATGCTGAAACGCGGGCGCGGCGCGCCCTTGCAGCGGGCAGGGCCGTGGTCGAAAAGGCGCAGGCGCTGTGACGGAAGAGGCTGGTGATGGCGCACAACGATCGCCCGTGGGACGTTGAGACCGATCTGCTGGTCGTCGGTACCGGCGCTGCCGGCATGACGGCCGCGCTGGTGGGCGCGCTCGAAGGGCTCGACGTCGTCCTGTGCGAGAAGTCGGACATGGTGGGCGGCACCACCGCAACCTCCGCCGGCACGGTGTGGATCCCGGGCAACCGGCAGGGCCGCCTTGCGGGGACGCCTGATACGGTCGAGGCCGCGCGCACCTATCTCGCTGCAATGCTCGGCGAGCACGCCGCCGACCGCCGCGTCGACATGTTCCTTCGGGCAGGGTGGGTCGTGCTTGATGATCTCGAGCAGAAGACGAGCGTTCGATTTGCGGCGCCTCCGATCCACCCCGACTACAAGCAGCTTCCGGGCGCTGCGATCGGCGGACGCGCGCTCACGGCCATGCCGTTCGAGGGCCGAAAGCTCGGACCGGATTTTGCCCGTGTCAGGCCGCCGCGTCGGGAGTTCATGGTGCTCGGCGGCATGATGGTGAGCAAGGCGGACATCCCGGCGCTGCTGGCGCCATTCCGCAGCTGGAGCAGTCTTAGGCATGTCCTGGGTCTGCTCGCCCGGCATGCGATGGACCGGATCAGCCACACGCGCGGAACGCGCCTGGTCATGGGAAACGCGCTCGTCGCGAGGCTCCTCGACAGCCTCCGCCGCGTCGCCGTCGACCTGCGCTTCGAGACCGAACTTCGCGATCTCGTTTGCGAGGGGGATCACATCATGGGTGCGGTTCTTTCGTCTCCTGGCGGAGAGCTCAGGATAAGGGCCCGCAAGGGCGTCGTGCTGGCGAGCGGAGGCATCGGCTGGAGCCGTGAGCTAAGAGAGCGTCTATTCCCCGAGCCGGCGCGTCGACTTTCGCTCGCGCCCACCTCGAACACCGGCGATGGCATCCTGGCGGCGGAGCGCGTCAGTGCAGCGATCGCCCGAGACCTCGACAGTCCGGCGTTGTGGATGCCGAGTTCGGTGATGACGCAGGCCGACGGTCATGTGTCGATCTTCCCGCACATCATGCTCGATCGCGCCAAGCCTGGATTGCTGGCCGTGAACAGGTCAGGCCGCCGTTTCGTGAACGAGGCCGATTCCTATCATGACTTCGTCGCCGCGATGCTGCGATCGAACGCGCCGTCTTCAAGTCCGGCCTTCCTGATCTGCGATGCGACGTTCATCAAGGATTTCGGCATTGGGCTCGTTCGTCCGGGGACGCGAAACCTGAAGGCGTTCGTGCAAGCCAGCTATCTGGTCGAGGCGGAGACGATCGAGCAGCTGGCGCGAAGGATCGGCGTCGACGCCGGGCAGCTTGCGGCAACGGTCGAGCAGTATAATCGCTACGCGGACAGCGGGATCGACGAAGACTTCGGCCGAGGGTCCAGCGCGTTGAACCGGTTCAATGGCGATCCGGAGACCAAGCCGAACCCATGTCTGCGGCGGATCGGTCAGGGGCGCTATTATGCCGTCGCCGTGTGGCCGTCGGATCTCGCCAGCAGTTGCGGTCTACTTACGGATGAGCGCGCCAGAGTGTTGTCACGCAACGGAACGGTCTTGCCCGGACTGTATGCCGTCGGGACCGATGCATCCTCCATTTTCCGCGGCATGTACCCCGGACCTGGAACGATGATCGGCCCCGCCATGGTCTTTGCATGGTGCGCCGCGCTCGATTGCGCAGGAACGCTCGCTGACCGAATGAGGCTGTCTGAGTGACCAACGGGAGGTTCGCAGGCGATTCTGATTCGCGACAATTTTGCCTTCGGGTTCAGGCGCCGGGTTGGCGCCCCCGGAGTCGCGGCTCGGCTGCGCCGCACAGACCCATGAGCCGCTGACGGTACCGATTGTAGACTAAGGCGGCCCCGGGCTGCCAACAGAGAACGATAAGCAAGAGGAGAGAACTGATGCCGATCGCGCGAGGAATTTTTTGGGCAATGCTGCTGGTGGCTGCGACTTGCCAGGTGACATCGGCGTTCGCCGAGCCGATGGCTTGTGACGACGGCATCAAAGCCGCCTTCCATCCCGACGAGATCACGACCGTGATCGCGGTCCGCCGGGTCAACAAGGGTGAGGAGCTTTTGGCGCCCGATGCGCCGAAGCCGATCACGGCGGCAGCCGATCTTTGCCTCGTGAAGCTGTTGGTCGGTCCCGGCGTCACAGCGGAGAAGGACAAAAACGCGCGCTCCTATTCAGAAGGTATCGGCATCGAGGTCTGGCTGCCGACGCAGGCCAACTGGAACGAGCGCATCCGTAACTATGGCGGTGGCGGCTGGGTCGGCGGCGGCCATCGCTTCGCCGACAAGATCGGGAGCAAGGTGCCGGCAATTGTCAACGCCAATATCGGCTATGCTTCGGGCACAACGGATGCCGGCCAGCCGTGGTATCAGGACGGTTCGTTCGCCTTCCTCTCTGACGGCAAGGTTAACGTCGAGGGCCTCCGCGACTTCTCGGTACGGGCGATGGTCGAGCAGGCGATCAAGACCAAAGCGCTGGTCAATCTCTACTATGGCAAGGCGCCGAAATTCGTCTACTACGATGGACACTCGCAGGGCGGCCGCCAGGGCCTGAAGATCCTGCAGGAATATCCAGAGCTCTATGACGGCTACATGATCGCGCAGCCTGCGCCGAACATCGCGCGGTTCGGCACCACCAGCCTCTATCCGCAGATCGTGATGAAGACCGAGCTCGGCTTCTCTGCCATCAACAAGCCGGAGGCTGCCGCGTTCGCCGCCAAGGTCGACGCTGCCAACAAGCGCGCCGTTGCAACCTGTGACAAGGCCGGGCTCGGCTTCCTGCTTGATCCCTTCGCCTGCGACTACAATCCCGCCCGCGACGCGGTGCTGCTCTGTACGGGCGAAACGAGCGACGGCGTCACCGGAAGCAACGCCGACAAGGCAGCTTGCATGAGCTCGAAGGAAGCGGGTGCGCTCAACAAAATCTGGTACGGCGCGACCCGCGATGGCAGCGTCGATCCGGCTCAGACGGCGGAAGCCCGCAGCGGCAAGGCGCTCGGCGTGAAGCAGATGTGGTGGACCTTTACCAAGGGCACGTCGATCTCAACGCAGATCACGAGCCCGTCGACTGACAATTTTGCGCTCGGCATGGAGGACGTCAGCTACGCCGCTGATGCCAGCGCGACCTCAGCCATTCCGATCACCAACACCTCGACCGCAAGGCGCAACCGCTGGCTCGAGCTCGATTATGCCGCCTTCGCTGCTGGCGTCGACAAGAATGTCGAACTGCAGCCCACGCTGTTCAGCAATCTGATCACCGACAAGGCCGATCTCTCGAAGCTGCGCGATCTCGGCCGCAAGGTGATCATATGGAGCGGCCTTGCGGATGATGCGATCCCGCCGGCCGGCAACGTCAATTATCACGAGCGCGTGCTTGCTGCGATGGGCGGCGACGCCGAGGTCTCAAAATTCATGCGGATGTATCTGGTCCCGGGGGCTGCGCATTCCTCGCAGGGCCGCTCGTACACCGTGACCGGCAAGAACGACGCCGTGCCGCTGCCGAAACTGCCGGGCAATGCCAACCAGACGCCGACCCGCGACAAGGACCAGTTCTTCTCCGCATTGACGGATTGGGTCGAGAAGGGAGTGCCGCCGGGCGAGATCACGTTGACCTCGCGCGATGGCAGCGTGAGCTATCCGGTCTGCGTCTATCCGCAGCGGACGACGTGGGATGGCCGCGGCCCTGCGACGCAGCCTTCGAGCTTCAGCTGCCGCTAGTCACTACAATCAAGAAATTCTCGACAGAGGGGAGACAGACGAGAGGCGATGGCGGTCTCAGTTGTCGTTGGAAGAGCCTGACTCTTTCACCGTTGCATGTCGCAGCTCCGTCGTCAAAATAGGAATGAAGAACCATTGGTTTGGGATTGGCAGCGGACTTCGCTACCAATCCTACTATCTCATGCGCCAAACTACGATTTTTCGTGATTCGTACTCCCGCTGCTGGCAGTCCTCGTCCGCGAACGGCACGCAATTTCCGCCGAAGGACGTTGAAACAGGTCAGTCGCTCTCAGTCGGACGTCCGCGCAGTGAAGTCTCTGCGCTGTCCCAGGGCGGTTCCGGCCGCCAAGCCTCTATCAACGCATCGATGAATGTACGCACCTTCGGCGACAAGTGCCTGCTCGAAGGATAGACGGCGCGAATGGGTGCACCATCGGCGTCGACCTCTTTGAGGATCGGCACCAGCCGACCTGCACGCAGATCGTCGCTGACCAGGAATGTGGCAAGCCGAGCGATGCCGAAACCCGCAATCGTCGCGTCGCGCAAGGCTTCAGCGTTGGTCGCGACGAAACGCCCATTGATGGCGATCACGCGAGCTTGTCCGTTCTCGTTGAATCGCCAGTCGACGGAGCGCCCGCCGTGCACGAAGGCGAGGCAGCTATGCTGCGCCAACGCGTCGATGTTTCTCGGCGTTCCTCGCTCGGCAAGATAGGCCGGCGACGCACAGGTCACCAGGCGATGGCGCGCCAGAAACCTATTCATCAGCCGAGAATCTTCGCTGCTGCCGATCCTGATCGCGAGATCCACGCCCTCGTCGATGAGATCGACATAGCGATCGCCGAAGGAGGCGCTGACGGATATCTCCGGCCATTTGCGAATGAACTCATTGAGGACCGGAAGCACGTGCAGCCGGCCGAAGGATACGGGCAGATCCAGCCGCAACCGCCCCCGCGGCGCCTGCGAGTGACTGAGCATCGCCATCTCCGCTTCGTCGAGATCGGCGAGCAGCCTCACGCACCGCTCGTGGAAGGCGGCTCCCTCTCCGGTCAGTGAGACGCTTCGCGTGGTGCGCTGGAGCAGCCTGACCCCGAGCCGGTCCTCGAGCCGAACGATGCTCTTGCCGACTGCCGATCGCGAAAGGCCGATGCGTTCGGCCGCTGCCGTGAAGCTCTTGGCTTCGGCGACATGGACGAACACGCTGATGTCCTTCATCCGGTCGATAGCCATTGCGCCTCCTGAAACAGCCCCGAGCTGCAGCCGCGGCCATTCAAATCCGCCACGAACGGTCCGATCATTGGGGCAATACGTTCCCCAGTGAAGGGAAATCACCGGATATTGTGGCTCCAAGGCGCCTATTCTAACCTTTTTGAAACTGGCTGCACCAGCATGGGAAGTAAAATTCCCCATTCAATCAGATCAATGCAAACCGGTAACATGGTAGTGCGAGGCCAATAACCTGCCGCGCAGAAGGGGAAGCGCACCGTGAAGGCTGTTCGCTATTACGGACGGAAGGACATCCGTGTCGAAACCGTCGATGAGCCCAAGGAGATGGGCGCCAGCCAGCTCCTGGTGAAGCCGCTGTGGACCGGCATCTGCGGCACGGACCTCCACGAATACATTGCAGGGCCGATCGTCACGCCCGCGTCGCCGCACGTGTTCACTGCAGCAACCTTGCCGCAGATCCTGGGACATGAGTTCTCGGCCGAGGTACTGGACGTCGGGCGCGACGTCACTCATGTGCGGCGCGGCGACCGTATTTCGGTGCAGCCGCTGATGATGCCGATGAACGACTATTACAGCCGGCGGGGTCTCAACCATCTCAGCGAAAAGATGGCTTGCATCGGCCTCAGCTGGGCCTGGGGCGGCATGTCCGATCTCGCCGTCATCAACGACTACAATGCGGCGAAAGTGCCCGACTCCATCACCGACGAGGAAGCCGCCATGATCGAGCCGGCGGCGGTCGCGCTCTATGCGGTCGACCGCGGCGGTGTCCAGGCTGGCAGCACCGTGCTGATCGCAGGTGCAGGCCCGATCGGCGCGCTGACCATTCTGTGCGCCCACGCAGCCGGCGCCGCCAGGATCTACGTGTCGGAGCCCAACGCATCGCGGCGTCGAACGATCGAGAGCTGGGGTATTTGCGCCGGCGTCTACGATCCCAAGACGACGGACGTGGTCGCGCGCGTCAAGGAGCAGACCGAAGAGAATGTCGGCGTCGACGTCGCCATCGAATGCGTCGGTAACGAAAGCGCATTGAACACCTGCGTCGAAGCCGTGCGGCGGCGCGGTGTCGTGGTGCAGGCCGGCCTGCACGTCGGCAAAGCCTCGACCGATCCGATGTTGTGGGCCCTGAAGGACATCACCATCGAGGCAACCTGGTGTTACCCGATCACGATGTGGCCGCGCATCATCGGACTGGTCGAGTCTGGCAAGCTGCCAATCTCGAAGATCATCGATGGCCGTATCCGCGCCGAGGACGTGGTCTCGAAAGGCTTCGACGTCCTCACTGCGCCAAGCAACGACAAGCTGAAGATACTCGTGTCGACGCAGCTGGCGGCACCGTCGTGAGGCGGCGTAGGCAAGACCAGGGTTGATTGTCCAGAGCGACGCTCAAGTCGCCACGATCAGTGAAACCAAAGGGGAGGAACACCAATGAGAGTGACTATCGCGAGCTGCCTGTCACTGGCCTGCCTGGCCATGGTGACACCAATTGCCGTCCAGGCGGAATATTCCGGCGCGCCGCGCACGTTCCTGTTCAATCCAGCGCTCGACGTCTGCATTCGCGACACCGCGAAGTTCAAGAAGGCGCCGCCCTACACCATCGGCTTCTCCAATGCCGGCCTCGGCGACAGCTGGCGCGTGGTTGGCCTGCACTCGCTTCAGAAAGCTGCGCACGACCATGCCGACGTCGTGAAGAAGCTGCTGATCACCGATGCGGGCCATGACGATGCCAAGCAGGTCGCCGACATCCAGGATCTGGTCTCCCGCGGCGTCGATCTCCTGATCGTCAGCGCCAACACGTCGCAGGCGCTCGATCCCGCCGTCACCCAGGCGACCGAACGCGGCATCCCCGTCGTGATGGTGGACCGCCGGGTGGATTCTGACAATTTCGTCACCTTCGTCACAGCGTCCGACGCGATGATGGGGCGCCTGTTCGCGCAATGGATCGTCGAGAAGCTGAACGGCAAGGGCAACGTGATCATCCTCGGAGGCCAGGCCGGCTCCAGCCCGAACGAGAACCGTGTCAAACCAGCGATGCAGGTGTTCTCGGCCTATCCCGGTATCAAGATCCTGGAGACCGTCTACTCCGACTGGAGCCCGGTGAAGGGCAAGCAGGTGATGCAGGCCATGATCGCCAAGTACGGCCATAGCATCAATGCCGTGTTCTCGCCGCACGGATTGCAGGTGCCCGGTGCGATCGAGGCCTTTCTCGATGCCGGCTGGAAGGGAAGCGAAATTCCGCCGATCACCTCGGCCGACATGAACGGACCGATGAAGATGGCTATCAAGAACAAGTTCCCGCTGCTCGACATCGACTATCCGCCCGCGATGATGGGCACGGCGCTCGACGTCGCGCTCAAGGTGCTGTCCGGCGCCGCGGTGCCCTGCGTCTATACCATCAACAGCAATATCGTTCTGACCCACGGTGACGAGACGCCTTCCATTCCGAAGCCTGACATGTATGCGGAGCAGCACATCGTGCCCGACGGTCCCGACGACATGCTCGTGTCCGGCGGCATGGGCCCGACCTACAATCCGAGCACGTTCAAGATCGACTATCCGCACTGAACCCGGAACAATGGCGTACCGGCGAGGCCGGCACGCCAAAGGGGCAAGACGGACCGAATGCTCACACTCAAGGCCATTTCCAAGAGTTTTCCCGGCGTGCGCGCCCTCCACGGCGTAAACTTAGACGTCAAACCTGGCGAAATCCACGGCTTGCTCGGCGAGAACGGCGCCGGCAAATCCACCCTGATCAAGATCATCGCCGGCGCGGTTGCGCCCGACGAAGGCGAGATCACCCTCGCCGGTCAACGCGTGAGATGGTCGTCACCGCGCGAGGCGAAGCTCGCCGGAGTCCACGTCGTCTATCAGGAGTTCGCGCTGTTTTCGCAGTTGTCCGTCGCCGAGAACATCTTCCTCGGCAACGAGCGGCGCAACGCGCTCGGCCTGGTCGATCACGGACGGACACGGAAAGAGGCCGCTGAGCTGATGCGCAAGCTTGGCATCACCCTTGACCCTCGCGAGACGGTGGCCTCTCTCTCGGTCGCCGACCAGCAGATGGTCGAGATCGCGCGCGCGATGACGCACAATGTCCGCCTGTTGATCCTCGACGAGCCCACCGCCGTCATTGCCGGGCGCGAGGTCGAACTGTTGTTCGAGCGCCTGCGCCGGCTGCGCGAGGCCGGTGTGTCCATTCTCTTCATTTCGCATCGGCTCGACGAAGTCTTCGCGCTGTGCGATCGTGCCACGATCCTGAAGGACGGCCGTCTGGTCGGCACGACGGATACCGTCGCCGTCACGCGCGAACGGCTGATCTCGATGATGGTGGGGCGCGATCTCGGCGAGCTGTTTCCCCCGCGCTCGACCGCGTCGCGACCGGATCAACCCGTGCTACGCACCGACGGCATCTGCGTCGGCGACCGGGTCCGTGACGTCTCGATAGAACTGCATGCAGGCGAGGTCGTCGCGCTGGCGGGCATGGTCGGCGCCGGACGCACCGATCTGGCGCTCGGTCTGTTCGGCGCAGCTCCTATCTCGAAGGGCACTCTCCACATCGCCGGCGAGCGCTTTACGGCAATGACGCCCGCCAAGGCGATCGGGCTCGGCATGGGCCTCGTCACCGAGGATCGCAAGTCGCAGGGGCTTGCGATGCTGCTCGACATTGCTGCGAACATCACTGGGCCAGCACTCGGCGAGGTCACCCGCTACGGAGTGATTGATCGCGAGGGCGAACTGGCGATCGCCGCCCACGAAATCGAACGATACCGCATCGCCTGCCGCGGACCGGCAACGCCGGTCGCAACCATGTCGGGCGGAAATCAGCAGAAGGTGATCATCGCGCGCTGGGCACGCCTGTGCAGGTCGATACTGATCCTCGATGAACCGACACGCGGCGTCGACGTCGGCGCCAAGGCCGATATTTACCGGATCATGCGCGAACTTGCCGATTCAGGCCTCGCAATCCTGATGATCAGCTCGGAAATGACCGAGGTCATCGGCATGGCCGATCGCGTGATTGTCATGCGCGAGGGACGGATCGCCGGCGAGCTGCCGGGATGCGACGCCACGGAGGAAAGCATCATGTACCTGGCCACGAGCGAGCGCGCCGCATGACCGCGATCGCCGCCCGTCTCGCGATGCCTTGGTGGCTGCGCAGCAATGCGGGCCTTGCCGGCGTGCTCGTCCTGATCTGCGCGGTATATCTTGTTGGCGCAACGGTCTCCGACCGATTCCTGACGCTGGGCAACCTGCTCAATGTCTATGAGCAGACCACCGACCTTGCGCTGGTCAGTATCGGGCAAACCCTGACCATTCTCAGCGGCGGCATCGACCTCTCGGTCGGCTCGCTGATCAGCCTCACCTCCTGCCTGACATCAGGCCTGATCAACGGCAATCCGGATCGGGTCGTTCCGGTCGTGCTCGGCGTGCTCGCGCTCGGGACATTCGTCGGCGTGCTCAACGCCGGCCTGGTCGTCACCTTGCGCGTTCATCCGCTGATCGTGACGCTCGGCATGGGCGCGGTCCTGCAAGGCGTGACCTTGCTCTACGCACTGGGACCGGTCGGTCGGGTGCCGCGCAGCTTCACCGTGCTCGCCTATGGACGCATCTCGGGCATCCCCATCGGAGCGACGCTTGCAGTCGTCCTTGGCATCCTGGTCGCGCTGCTGCTGCGATATTTGCCGCTCGGCCGCCAGATCTACGCCCTTGGCGATGATGCGAATTCCGCGCGTCTCGTGGGATTGCGGCGGACGCGCATCCTGATGCTGGTCTACGGCATCTCGGGCTTCTGCTGCGGGGCGACCGGGCTTTATCTCGCCGCGAGGTTCGGCGTTGGACAGCCCTACACCGGCGTCAACTACACCTTGGCTTCGATCACTCCGGTCGTGCTCGGCGGTACCTTGCTGAGCGGTGGCAAAGGCGGCGTGATCGGCACGCTGTTCGGCGCCTTTCTGATCACGCTCCTGAACAACCTGCTCAACTTCATGGACGTGTCGAAGCACTATCAATTGGTCGCGCAGGCGGTCATCATCATCCTTGCCGTCTCCATCTATGTCGAACGCCGCAGGATCGGGTGAGCAGGATGTCAGGCTCCGTAGAAATCGCCGGCTCCGTCACCCCGTCCTGGTCGGTCCGCAGCGTCATGGAAAGCTATGGCACAGCCCTCGCTCTGCCGCTGCTGCTCGCGCTTGGTGGCGTGATCTCACCGGCCTTCGTCAGTCCCGGTAATTTGTCCAACCTGCTGCTACAAGTCGCGCCGCTCGCGATCGCAGCCATGGGGCAAAGCCTGGTGATGATCGTTCGCGGCCTCGATCTCTCTGTCGCCTCGATGATGGCGACCGCCGCCGTGATCGCGACCGGTTTCTCGGGCCTCGACCAGAATGTCCCCGCCATCGTCGCGACGGCCTTGGTGGTCGCTGTCAGCGTTGGCCTGCTCAACGGCTTTCTCGTCACCAAGCGTCAGGTGTCCCCGTTCCTGGCAACGCTCGCCACGATGATCCTGCTCCAGGGATTCAGGTTCGCCTACACGCAGGGCGCGCCGTCCGGCAACGTGCCGCCGGTACTGCGGCTGCTCGGCTCCGGAAAATTTCACGGCGTGCCCTATAACGTACTCGTTCTGCTGTTCGTAGCGGTCTTGCTGGCTGGGGTCCTGCACCGTTCCGCTTTCGGAAGGAGGATTTTCATTGTCGGCGGCAATCCAGTGACGGGGCGCCTGTTTGGCATCCGCTCCGACGCGGTCATGATCGGCTGCTACCTGATCTCGAGCTGCCTTGCGGCGCTCGCCGGGCTGATCCTGAGCGGTTATGTCGGGCTCGTCGACAACTGGGTCGGGCAGGGGTACGAGCTCGACTCGATCGTAGCCTGTGTCGTCGGACGGGTGTCGCTGCGGGGCGGCCGCGGCTCGATCCTTGGCGCCCTCACGGGAGCCGCCATCATCGTCATCCTCGCCAACGAAGTGGTGCTGCTCGGCGTGCCGGTCCAGGTCCAATTGATCATCAAGGGCGTCGTCATTGTCCTCGCTGCTGCAATCTACACTCGTAGAGATGCACCATAGCGTTTTCTAAGGATGCGATGAGAGGAAACCCACCATGAGCGAGCATTGAGAGGAAACTGTTCCGGGTAGAAAACCGGGTACTCTCAAAAAAGTCCAATTGATTGTGCCGCTGCACCGAAGTTTGTTGCACGAGCGGACAGACCGGAGCGTTGCACGTGTTGTAGCCCCTGCGGAAGAGGTCTCCACAAGCGCATTGTTATTCGGCGATTGCTGAGGACATTCCGTGTTCATTACGATTGCCGTCAGCGACAATATTGGCTGGTTCATGGAGAACTTGCCGAGCGTTGGATGTCAGCCACCAGCGGCCATGACCCACCCCACCCGCACGTGCACATGATCGTACCGGGCGGCGGCATCTCGCCCGACGGCCAGCGCTGGGTGTCCTGGCGGCCAGGATTCTTCCCTGCCAGTGCGGGCGCTTTCACGCCTGTTCCGTCGGCTGTTCCTGGAGCGCCTGGCCACCCTCCACCAGGCCGGGCGCCTGATCTTCGGCAACGACGCCCACCTCGCCGGAGAACAATCATTAGCAACGTTGCTGGCAGCGTCGGGCAAGATGGAATGGGTCGTTTATGCCAAGCGTCCGTTCGGTGGCCCCGAGGCAGCGCTGGCCTATCTGTCGCGCTATTCCCACCGCGTCGCTATCGCCAACAGCCGCCTGCTCGCCTGCGGCCAGCAAGGCGTCACCTTCAGATGGAAGGATTACCGCGTCGAAGGGCCGCGACCGTCAAAAGCGGATGACGCTCGCGACGGACGAGTTCATTCGCCGCTTCCTCATCCACGTGCTCGCCTCCGCCGCATCCGCCACTACGGCCTGCTGGCGCGAGGCGCCTGCACCGACAACGTCGCACGCGCGCGCGAGCTGCTCTTCTCGCCATAGGCGGCTCCAGTCAGCCCGGCGACCTCCATCTCCATCAACCGCTGGGCGGCAAAGCCGATCATCTCGCGCAGAAGATCCGCGTCCGGGGCCTCCTCGACGAGCGCGCGAAGGTTCATCATCTCGTCGGTCATCGGTGGTTCCTCGAATCGAGTTGGTGTCAGCAACCCGACCCTACCGGGCAATCACCGGTGACCACCGCAAAGCCGTCCGCCCGCTACGGCGCTATGGGAGAGCGCGCGGGCGGACGGCTTTGCTCTACCAAGTTACACCACGCCCGGGAACACCGCCCTTAAAAGTATCGCAAAGCGGCAACCCGGACAAGCGCAACGACGGCTCTGGGTCGCGGGCGGAAGTCTCATGCAGAGTAAATCTCGTCTGCACAACCTCGGGCAACTGATACGCGTGGCCCTGACGGGCTTCACCTGAACCGCCTCCGTACCGCGATAGGAAATCTGTGCGTCTTCTCCGTCGTGACCGAAGCGCGACCCTTCTGGCGCCCTAGCGTCCACCCGAAGTCGCCTCCGGATCCTCACCAAGGGCCTACCTCGCCACCCTCGGTCTCGCCGCTTGGCGCGGCAAAGATCGATGTTTGATAATGCGATAGGCCCCGGACGGCTAAGGCCTTGAGCCGGTTCACGGCCTATCGGGTGCTGCGGCGCTTGGTCCTGCGGCCGAGGTCCATGCCGTCAATTGGCCAGGAGACTAAGGCCGCTATCCTACTCGACTTGCCGGCCGACCATTTGGCGGCCACTGATCGCTCACGAACGGCGGTTTTTGGGCGGGTCTTCGAGATCCGACCTTCCGAATTAGGCTGCTCTCCTGTAACAAAATAGGGCTTCTGCGATAGTGGGCTTCACGATGTAGCGGACCCCCGCTACCACCTTTCCCCACACTCCCTTTACTCTGCTTGGGTATGCCTCCCCGCCAATCAGCGAGTTGAGACGGCCAGCAATTTCAACACAGACCCCGCCCGGGCGCCTGTCATCTCTCGACACCGTCACCGTCTCCACAAGATCTCGAATTGCTTCGGCAGCCTCCTCGTCGCCTGCGCTCAGACCTTTGCCGAGCGCATTTTCGAGCCGCACCAATTGCTCTTCGTATCGCCGAAGAATGACGGGGTGGAGCGCAATCGGCTGCGGAGCGGAGGGCTGGCTTTGCAATTCAGCCATGATCCGCTTCCGATCGGCATCCAGAGCCGTGGACCGCGGGCCGAGAATCGAAGGATCGCCATGCCCCTTGGCGATGGCGTCAGCTGGATGCCGCAGCGAAGAAAAAGAAGCTCAATTATCCAGTATGATTGCGGGAACAGGTTTGCCGGCCGCTTCACAGACTGCCTCGATAAGCAGGCGAACCGCTTTGGCATGCCAATCGATTTTCGCTCACGAATGAACGATTTGCGGGATACTGTTGCTCGGAATTTGCGTCGCCTCCGAACGGGGAAGGGCTGGACGCAGGAGGAGCTTGCGTTCCGAGCAAAAGTCGATCGGAGCTATGTCAGTCAGCTGGAGACAGATCGTGTCCCCAAGCGTGGTGTAGCTGGCGGTCCACCGCGTTCGCCGGCTGGAGCCGGGCCTGTCAGCTGGCGATAGCCGTGAGGCTGACGTTCGGATCATCGCTCAATGGCGCGATGGTTTCCAGCGTCATGTAGCGGGCACGTTGGACCGCCCATTCATCGTTCTGTTCGAGCAGGACAGCTCCGATGAGGCGGACGATAGCGTCCTCATTGGGGAAGATGCCGACCACCTCGGTGCGCCGTTTGATCTCGCCGTTGAGGCGTTCGATCGGATTGGTGGAGTGCAACTTGGTCCGATGCTGCGGCGGGAACGTCATGTAGGCAAGCACGTCGGTCTCGGCCTCGTCGAGGAAGCCGGCAAGCTTGGGCAGCTTGGGACGGAGCTGATCGGCGACCTTGCGCCATTGGGTGCGAGCGGCCTCGGCATCGTCCTGGGCAAAGGCCGTGGCGATGAAGGCGGAGACCACGCGCCGTCCGCTCTTGCCGGCATGAGCCAGCACGTTCCGCATGAAGTGGACGCGGCAGCGTTGCCAGCTGGCGTTGAGCACCTTGGTCACGGTGGCCTTGATGCCCTCGTGGGCGTCGGACACCACCAGCTTGACGCCGCGCAAGCCGCGGCGGGCCAGCTTGCGCAGGAAGGCGGTCCAGAACGTCTCGGCCTCGGACGGCCCGATGTCCATGCCGAGAACCTCGCGCCGGCCGTCGCTGTTGACGCCGACTGCAACGATCACCGCGACGGAGACGATGCGCCCCTGCTGGCGCACCTTCACATAGGTGGCGTCGATCCAAAGATAGGGCCAGTCACCCTCGATTGGACGGCCGAGGAAGGCCTTCACTTTGTCGTCGATCTCGCCGCACAACCGACTGACCTGGCTCTTGGAGATGCCGGTCATGCCCATCGCCTGCACCAGATCGTCGACCGAACGGGTCGAGACGCCCTGAACGTAAGCCTCCTGAACCACGGCGGTGAGCGCCTTCTCGGCCATGCGCCGCGGCTCCAGGAAGCCGGGGAAATAGGAGCCCTTGCGCAGCTTTGGGATGCGCAGCTCCACCGCACCGGCGCGGGTCTCCCAGATCCGGTCGCGGTAGCCATTGCGCTGGGCCAGACGTTCGGGGCTCTTCTCGCCATAGGCAGCCCCGGTCTGGCTCTCGACCTCCAGCTCCATCAGGCGCTGGGCCGCAAAGCCGATCATCTCGCGCAGCAGATCGGCGTCTGGGGTCTTCTCTACCAGCGTGCGCAGGTTCATCATGTCTTCGGTCATCGGTGGTTCCTCGGTTGCGTTGGCGTGTCGCAACCCGATCCTACCGGAGAACTGCCGGTGACCACCGCAAAGCCGCCCGCCCGCTACGGCGCTATTTGGGAGCGCGCGTCCGGGCGGCTTTGCTCCACCGAGCTACACCACCTCCGGGGACACGACCTGGAGACAGGGGTATACAGCGCATCTGTGACGATGCTCGGTAAGCTGTCCAAGGCGCTCGGCGTAGAGCCCAGCGAATTTCTAAAACCTTGACCAGAGCCTCTGGTGCTCGTTTCGCTGGGGTGCTCTGGCAGAATTGGCGACAATCGCTCGGGCTGTCCCCTATAGTGAAGACCAGCCACGTCGGCCGATCGGCCAGCGCCAGTAGCCCTCTATACTTGGGAGTCGCGCGACCGGGCCCAGCTTGGTGCGGTATTGGTGCGTGAGGATTTGAAGTAAGTACTGATCCCGCTAACGCGTTGATCGTCCATGAGACCTTATCACCCTAGGGCTGCGACCGGGCCGTTATGGGCGGCAAGCTATCGATCGGCTTCGTTGATTTTGCTGCGTTCTCGTTCGATTTCGATTGAGTTCGTTGCGGCTTGTTCGGATCGTTCTGGTGCGAGACTGGTGCGGCCCGTTGGGGGCAACATCCTCTCTAGGCTGAAACAGAGGGCGATTCTAGGAAACCTTAAGATCACTTGGCAATCAGGGGGCCACCTCGTGTTGTCCGGAAGCCATCATTGGTACACAATGCATTTTCCGAGAGCTGGGAAGCGGGTATCGACAAATTCACGATACACGACTTGAGGCGCAGCTTACGCACCGTCATGCCGCGCGCGTCTACGTCCCATCAATAAGAAGCCCGCCGGCAATCTGGGCCGTCAGCGCGAGAGCAGGGGGGGTCCGGCAGAGGGCAGCGGACGAGGCACTGACGACTGCACAGTCGATGACTGCGCCCGGGGTTGCGAGAGTCTATGCTGCGGGATCGGGGCCGCCTGCTGCTGGGACAGCGACGAAGGCGGGGTTGTTGACATTCTCTGTCTGATGTCGTCTGCGACAGCTTGCAGCGTCGCAATGTTCTGGGCCATCAGCTCTTGCTTGGCGGTGAGTTGCTCTACGCTGCGCCGCACGACATCGAGATTGAACGCCAGGGGCTCAAGCTGCTGCATCGGGTCCGGGGCAGTTGAAGCAATGGCTGGCGACTTCGTCGTCGAGACGGATAACAACCAGCCCAGCGATGGAACCCGGGCCACTACCTTGTCCCTTGCTGCGTCACCGTAGGACTGCCAGGCAAGGGTGGCGCCGATACCGATGAGAACTGCAATAACAAACCGGGCAAGGGTATGGAGTGTTCGCCTGCCAGTCGACGGCCGGTCGCTCGCGATATTGTCGTCGTTGAGGCCGGAGGGGCGAGGAGAACGGCCAGGCGGTTTCATGGGCCGTCCAATCCGCGGATCGAATCGGGCGTTTGGATCGCGCGCAGGCCCGTCCCACGCATTCTCTACGAGAGGTATGCTTTGCGAGTACATAAGTAGCTCCTTCCTGACTATTCACGGATCGTGATCGCGAGCTGAGCCTGCTCAACGAGTTTCAGCACAATCAGTCTCAGCAATGTCGATTTTCCGGACCCGTTCCGATTGTTCCGGGACGCGAAGCCAGGGTCGACCGGCTTGATGCCTTAGTCGTCACGGCATGGCGATAGACAGTTTCGATTCCTTTCCCGAAGGCGTCGACGGAATATTGCGTCGTTGCGCGAAGCCGGGCGGCATGGCCCATGCGCCAGCGCCGCTCCGGATCGCGGAGCAATGTTTCGATCGCTTCCGCCAACCGAACATGATTGCCGGGTGGAACGGTAATGGCCTCGATGCCGTGGCGCGCCACGCGTGGAACGGCCGTGTCAAGCCATGTATTGATGATCGGCCGTCCCGCCGCCATCGCTTCCAGTTGAGCGATGCCAAACGTTTCCGCATTGGTCAGGGACGGCAGGACAAAGACGTCCGCTGTACACATGAGACTGGCGAGTTTGGCCTTCGGAGCGGAGCCGAGCAGGCGGACGCGATCCGCGACGCCGAGGCTATGAATCATTCGTTCAAGCCGTGCCCGTTCTGGACCCTCGCCGATGATCCAGACCTCAAAGCGGTGGCCGACCGCCGCTCGCACCAGCACATCGAAGCCCTTGTAGGGGACGAGTTGCCCGCAAGCCAGCACGAGCCGTCCACGATCGCGTTCGGCAGCGTCATTGTCGCGCGGCTCCGGCCAATCGTACTTCGAGGCATCGACGCCGAACGGAACGACGTGACATTTCTCAGCGAATTCCTGCAGCAGCGGGCTGCTGTACAGCAGAATGGCATTGGACACGATGATTGCGTCCGCCTGCCGCAGCGTCCGGCGCAACAGCTGCTTCACAAACCACCTCAGTCCAGCATGCGAAGCGATGTCCGCATGGTAGTGCACGACCAAAGGTCGATCGCGGCCCAACCCCAGGGCGAGCATGAGATCGGCGAGCGGAAACGGTGCATGAAGCGCGAGTAGATCGTGATCGGCGACCTGGCGCCACAACCGCAGCGGATAAGTCGGCGCGGCCGGAAGCGAACATACATCGCCGAACGAGCGCACGCGCTCGATCGTTACGCCGTTCACGACGATGCGCCGTTGCCCGTTCGACTTGGAGCAGACCAGCACGCAGGCGGTGAACGCGTTTTTCAGTCCTGCGCATATGTCGCGGATCACCGACGGGGCTCCGCCGAACAGGTCGGGATAGCAGTCATTGAAGATGTGAAGCACCGAGAGGCGCCGAGAGGGAGCGAGCATAGCCGAACTCTCCATGACTGAGCGCCTCCTGTATATGTGGGAAAATTTCACACGTCAATTGATCTCGACGGAAAAGTGGGATTGTATCCCACGGGACTCGCCGCTACAATTTCGCCATGAACGCCAAATCCCGGAGATCGAAGTCGGCTTCACATCAGCCGATTGCGGCGGCGAGCCTGCGCGCGCCCTTGGCGCGCCTGCTGCGCCCGCTGGTGCGGCTATGCATCCGCGGTGGAATGACATTTCCTGAGCTGGCTCAGCTGTTGCGAGAACTCTTCGTCAATGTTGCCGAGCACGACTTTGCCCTGGAGGGAAAGGAGCAGACCGACAGCCGCGTGAGTCTGCTCACCGGAATTCACCGCAAGGAGGTTGCGCGGCTGCGCGGCGCCGGTGCGCCGGTCAATGAAACGCCTGCCACTCTGTCGCTGACCAGCGCGATCATGGCACGCTGGCTCGCCGCTCCGGAGTTCACGGACGCGAACGGCGATCCGCTGCCCTTGCCGCGCATGGCCAGTGGCGATGCGCCCTCGTTCGAGCAGCTCGTCAGTTCGATCACGAAGGATGTCCGCCCGCGCGCAGTGCTGGATGAATGGCTGGACCGCGAGCTCGTGACCATCAACGGCGATGAAGAGATCGTGTTGGTGGATACCGGCTTCGTTCCGCGCGGCGACGACGAGCGCAAATGGCACTATCTCGGCCGTAACCTGCATGATCATATCGCGGCAGCCGCCGAAAACGTATCCGGGCCAGCACCCCGTTTCCTCGAACGCGCGGTGCACTATGACGGCCTTTCAGCCAAGCTCGCAAAACGTCTCGAAGGGCGTTCGCGCGAACTGGCCATGGACGCCCTGAAGATCGCCAACCGGGAAGCAAACCGCGCGCTCGCCAGGGACAAGGGCGGCGACCACCGCTGGAATTTCGGCATCTACATTTACAGCGAAGGTCCGGACGACGCGGCGAATGGTGATGCTGACGAAGGCGACTCGTCATGACCAGGCAGCCCGTCATCTCGCGCCGCTCGTTGCTTATGGGACTCTGGCTTGCCGGATCGTCCTCCGCCTGGGCGCAGGTGCGCCGCGGCAGCGATCAGGGTATCGGCGGCACCGGTATCACACGTGGCCACGATCAGGGCATCGGCGGCACCGGCATTGTTGGCGTCATTCAGCGTTTCGGCAGCATTTTCGTCAACGGCCAACGCATCAGCTATGCGCCGAACGTCCCGGTGCGGATCGATGGCGAACCGGTATCGGCGAAGGCGCTCAAGATCGGACATCTGGCTCGTGTGCTGGCGCTGCCGCAGGCGAACGGTTCGCTGATCACCCGCGGCGTCAACGTGGTCAGCGAGGTGATGGGGCCGATCGAAAGCGTCAGGGACGGCGAGATGACCGTGCTGGGCCAGCGGATCATAGCGGCCGGCCACGAAAGCTGGCGCCATCCGGGCGTCAATGTCGCGGTCTTCGGGGTGCGCCGCATCGACGGCGTGATCGTCTCAAGCCTGGTCGAGCAACGCCTTAACGCGACAACGCGGGTTTCCGGACCACTCGAACGCGATCGCGGCGGCCTGCGAATAGGCGGGTTGCGACTCAACGGCGCCGATGCCGCACTCGTCGGACAACGTGTTCAGGCTGAGGGCCGCGTTACGCAAGGCGTGATGCAGATCTCGCGCATAAGGGCTGACGACCTCTCTGATTTCTTCGGCGCGAACCGTCTGTCGATCGAAGGCTATGTCCGCCGCGTCGGCAGCTATCTGCAATTCGGCTCGGGCTATGTCGCGCATGACAATAGTCGCTTCGCATCCTCAGGCAATGCCCGCGTGGTCGTGAACGCCACCTTTGACAGTTCCCGTGGCTTGCGGGTTGAATCCATCCAGTCCGTCAACAAATTTCCGGGTGACTCGATCCAAGGTACGAGATCCGAGCAAACTCCGGGCGCGACGCCCGGCGGCTCGGACGTCCCGGGCGGCGCTACTGTGCCAGGCGGCGGTCCTCCCGGGCTGGGCGGTGGCGGTCCTCCAGGCCTTGGCGGCGGCGGTCCTCCCGGCCTTGGCGGCGGCGGTCCTCCCGGCCTTGGCGGCGGCGGTCCTCCCGGCCTTGGCGGTGGCGGTCCTCCCGGCCTTGGCGGCGGCGGTCCTCCCGGCCTGGGCGGCGGCAGTCCTCCCGGCCTGGGCGGCGGCCGCGGCCGGCGATGAACAACGAAGATATGGCAGAGCGGGCGAGAGGCGCGCGCTCGCAGCGTCGTCCAGCTTCGCTATGCGATTCATCGCGAGCAACTTGCGCTGCGAACAGCTAGCCCGAGTTCGCGGATTCGCGCTCGAAAATCGTGATTTTGCGATTTTTTTGGCGAGCTAAGTAATTGATCTGCAAAGGGTGGGGTGTTCGATTTCGGGCGAGAATGGTTGTAGTGAAGACCTCCCCGATTCCCAAGGGCGTGGCGATGCGGGTGGATCCGCCGCGCGATGTTTCTGCGACGCACGGAGCGACGAGCCCGCGGCTGAGCAGAATATGAACAACCCGACGGCGCTCGCCGCTCTGGCGAGCGCCGTCTCGCAGACGGTGCGACGACAGAAGATTGGCTGAGTTTCCGCTGATCGGCGGAGAGACGTTTGGTGGATCGAAGCGGATGCGGAGAGCACGCTATCTTGCCGGCGATGACAACTCGATTGAGACGTCGAGCGCGCTATTGTGTCTGTGTTGCCCCGCGATCCTGACGAGGACATGTGCGCCCGCTTGGCAGGCGGGGCTGAGCACGGACTCTCGGATGGACCACCAGATGTCATCACCGCGAGATCACGACGGAAGCCGGACCAATGCTATGTTGTCGACCGCTCGTGTGCAGCCGTGTAGTATCGAACAGAGGAGACGATCACGTCGAAGATGAAGGCGGAGAGACGCCCGATGTAAGCGTCCGGCCGCTGCACATGGCCTCAGATCTTGACATGATCGGCCGGCTCGATCGCCGCCGGGTGCACGGTGACGATGTCGGAACCGGCCGCGATCTGTGCAAGCTCGGCCTCTACGCGCTTACGTTCTGCCGCGAGCTCATTGACCTTCGGGTTGTGCGCTGAGCGGGATCAGCAGTCCGAGACGAGCTATGGACAGTCGTCTTGGTCAGGCCGCGCGCTCGAACTGCGGCTGCCAGCGGAGCAAGTAGGATTGCAGCGACTGGACGGCGAGCGCCAGCAGGATGCCGACGAACATCATGATGAAGATCGCCACCATCATCTCGCTCGCATTGGCGCGGGCCTCGGCCTCGATGATCAGCTTGCCGAGCCCGCGCTCGGCGCCGATGAACTCGCCGACGATGACGCCGACGAGCGCGAAGGAGACCGCTGGAAGCAGCGAGGCGAACACCCAGGCCAGTGCGGACGGGACGACGACGGTGCGCAGCACGGTCAGCTCGCTCGCGCCCAGCAGCCGGGCCGCGGCGATCTGGTCGCGGTCGACCGCGCGGGTGCCCTCGAAGGTGTTGAAGAAGACGACGAAGAACACGACGAGCCATGCGGTCGCGATCTTGGAGAGATCGCCGAGACCGAAGATCAGGATGACGAGCGGCACCAGCGCGATGCGCGGGATCGAGTTGAGCGCGATGATGTAGGGACCGAACACGCGGGCGAGAAAGTCCGACCGCCCGAGCACCACGCCGGCGGCGATGCCGGTCAGCGCGCCGAACAGAAAACCCCACCAGGTGTTCTTGAGCGTGACGAGGGTCGCGGTCCACAGATTGTTGTCGGTGGCTCCGATGCAGGCGACGACTCCGGCGGGGTCGCTGAAGCAGCCGAGGCGCAGAAAACTCTGCCAGATCAGCGAGGGCTTTGCGACGAAGTAGGGATCGAGGATCTTCGGCACATAGGCTTTGGGCAGCAGCGCCTTGCTCCACTCGAAGCCCCATTGCCAGACCACGAGCACAATGACCAGGATGGCGATCTGCCAGAACAGGATGGCGGCGCGACGGGTCGACATGATCGGTCAGCCTTCTCAGTCAGCCTTGGTGCGGCGGAATTCTTCGCCGAGCGAATGCCAGATATGGGAATAGAGCCGGCCGAACTCGGCGGTCTCGCGCAGGCTCACGGGGTCGCGCGGCCTGGGGAATGACACTTCGAAATCATCCTTGAGGCGCCCCGGCCGGGCCGACAGCAGGATGATGCGGCTGGCGAGCGTCAGCGCCTCGCCGAGATCGTGGGTCACGAACAGCACGGTCTGCCGCTCGCGCTCCCAGATATCGAGCAGGGTCTTGTGCATCTCGAGCTTGGTGTGGGTATCGAGCGCGCCGAACGGCTCGTCCATCAGCAGGATCTCCGGCGCGAGGATCAGCGTGCGCATCAGCGCCACGCGCTGCCGCATGCCGCCGGACAGCATGCGCGGAAAGCTGCGGCCGAAGCCTTGCAGCCCGGCCTTGCCGATGGCCTCGGTGACGCGCTGCGCGCGCTCCGGCTTCGGCACGCCGGCGATCTCCAGGCCGTAGCCGATGTTCTGCTCGACCGTCCGCCACGGAAACAGCGTGTCGCGCTGGAACACGTAGCCGACCCTTGGATTCACCTTGCCGGTCTCGACCGTGTCGCCGTCGATCAGGATGCGCCCGCCCGAGCGCGGCAGCAGCCCGGCGACCATGTTGAGGATCGTGCTCTTGCCGCAACCGGACGGACCCAGGAGGGCAACGAATTCGCCCTCCCGCACATCGAAGGAAACGTTGTCGACGGCGACAAATTCGCGGCCGCCGGTGCTGTAGGTCTTCATCAAACCCTGCACCGCGATCCGGGTGCGTTCCGCGGCAGGGCTCTCCGCGCCGCGCACCGTGGCGTAGCCTGCATTGGAGGGCGGCATCATTTGGTCTTCGCCTTCGCCGCCGCGAGGAAGCTGGGATCGACGATGTCCTCGTACTTGATCTCGGGAATGTCCGTCCCCTTGCGGTACCAGGGCTTGGCGCCGCGTGCATAGGACGCGGGGTCGATGCTGCCGTCATAGGCCCAGGTGGCGGTGTCGAAGCCGAGCTCGGCGCTGACCGCTTCGGGATCGATGCCGGAGAAGTACTTCGGCGTCGCCAGCGCCTGCACCTCGGCGAGCGGCGTGGCCTTGACCCAGGCCATGGCGCGGGTGATCGCATTGACGAAGGCCTGCACCAGCGCCTTGTCCTGCTCGATCGTGTCCTTCAAGGCGTAGATGACGAGCACCGGGACCGTGCCGCCGAAATCCTTCTCGAACAGTCCGGGCTTGGAGGTGTCGTAGATCACCTTGCCGAAGCCCTTCTTCTCGACCTCGACGATCCAGCTCGGCGGCGCCATGATGGCGTCGAACTGCTTGGTCTGCAGCGATGGAAACATCGTGTTCGGTCCGCCGCCTGCGACCCAGTTCACCTTGTCGCCCAGGCCGCGCGACTCGAACACATAGGTGCCGTAGACCCAGGTGCCCGATCCGATCGCCGTGGCGGCGACGATCGGCTTCGCACCGTCGGCGCGCCTGGAGGCGGCGAGCGCCTCGACCGAGGTGATGCCGCTGTCGTAGAGATCACGTCGCACCACGATGTTGGCGTAGGAGCAGACCATCTCGGTTGCCAGCAGGATCTTGCACGGCTTGCCGCGTGCCGTGAGCTGCAGCGGGTGGCTGGCGTCGCCATGCGCAAACAGCGCTTGATCGGCGGCGAGCGTCTGGCGGCCGAAGGTGCCGGAATTGCCGGTGAGGAACTTGGGATCAAGGCCCTCGTCCTTGAAGTAGCCCTTCAGCTCCGCGATCATTGCAATCGCATAGACCGGCGACACCGGTCCGAACGCGATCGACGCAGGCCGCGTCTCGGCCAGCAGCCGTCCTGGCAGCAGCGAAGCGCCCGCGAAGGCCGCGCCGGACGCGAGCGCGCGGCGCCGTGTGATCGTCATGGAATCCTCCCGCAGTTCTTATGTTCTCGACGATGTGCGACGTGACCGCTCACCCTGGCGGCTTCACAGGCGAAATCGTTCCGTCCGCTTCCAGCATGGCAATCTCGTCGGGCAGCAGCCCGATCTCGGCCAGGACGTCGCGCGTGTGCTCGCCGACATCAGGCGGATCGTAGCGGTTCGGCAGCCGTTGCCCGTCCAGCGACACCGGCAGCACCGGCGTCTTGGCGCGACGGCCGTCGGGCATGCGGATCTCGGTCAGGCCGCCCGATGCGTTGAGATGCGGATCGTCGAACAGGTCGCCGGGCTTGTTGACCGGCGCGTAGGGCAGCTCGAGCCGCTCCAGCACCGCGGCGAGATCGTCCCTCGCCCACGTCCTGAAGATCGCGGCGATCTCGGGGATCAGCCAGCCGCGATGATCGACCCGGCCCTGCGCGGTGGCGAAGCGCGGATCGTCCAGCCATTCCGTGCGCTCGAAGGCGCGGCAGAACGCCACCCATTGCTCCTCGCCGACGATGGTCACGAACAGCTTCGAGCCGTCCTTTGTGTCGAACAGATCGTAGACCGGCCACGGGCTGTCCTTGATCGAATAGGGGATCGAGGGCTGGCCGGTGACGACCTCGTACATCATGGCCTGCGCCATCAGGAACACGTTGTTCTCATACAGCGCGCTCTGCACGTAACGGCCACGCCCGGTGCGCTGACGCTCGGCCAGCGCGGCCTGGATCGCGATCACCCCGAACATGCCGCCCATGATGTCGTTGACCGAGGCTCCGGCGCGCATCGGGCGATCAGGCAGGCCGGTCATGTAGGCGAGGCCCCCCATCATCTGCACGACCTCGTCGAGAGCGAGGCGGTTCTCGTAAGGCCCGGGCAGGTAGCCCTTCAGCGAACAGTAGATCAGCTGCGGGGCGAACGCCGCCACGGACTCGTAGTCGAGCCCAATGCGCTTCATCAGCCCGGGGCGGAAATTCTCGATCAGCACGTCGCTGCGCGCGATCAGCTTGCGCGCAACATTCTGGCCCTGCGCCGTCGACGTATCGAGCGCGATGCTGCGCTTGTTGCGGCAGTAGGTGGCGAAAAAGCCGGCCGCCGGTCCCTTGAAGGAACGGGTGCGATCGCCCTTGATCGGCTCGACCTTGATCACGTCGGCGCCGAGATCGGCGAGGATGAGTCCGCAGCTCGGACCCATCACCATCTGGCTGAACTCGACGACGCGCACGCCCTCGAGCGGCCGAAGCGGAGCGTCGTGCTCTCGGGCCGCGCCCATCACGCTGCCCTCCGCAGCACCTTGGGGATGCCGGCCTCGTGCAGATGGCCGGTGAGGTGCTTCGGCGCGATGTGACGGGCCAGGATCTCGCGCGTGAGCATCAGCCGGTCCAGATCGATCCCGGTCGACAATCCCATACGCTCGAGCAAGAACACGAGATCCTCGGTGACGATGTTGCCGCGGGCGCCCGGCGCGAACGGACAGCCGCCGAGCCCGGAGACCGCGGCATCGAAGCGGCGGATGCCGGCCTCGAGGCCGGCGACCGCGTTCGCGAGGCCGGCGCCGAGCGTGTCGTGCAGGTGCAGACGCAGCGTGATATCCGGCCCGATCTCGCGCCGGACGGCCGCAACGACCTGCTTGACGAGCGTGGGCGTCGCGTAGCCGACGGTATCGGCAAGACCGATCTCGTCGGCCCCCGCCTCGACGAAACGGCGCGCCAGATCGCAGACCGCCGCCTCGCTGACATCGCCTTCGAGCGAGCAGCCGAACGAGGTGGAGATCGCGCCCATCAATTGCGGCCGCTCGGCGGCCGGCCGGGCATCGATCGCGGCGCGCACGGCATGGAAGGCTTCGACCTGCTCGGCGACCGTACGGCGGACATTGGCGCGGTTATGGGTCTCGCTGGCCGAGATCACAAAATAGATGTTGTCCACGCCTGCGGCGATGGCGCGCTCCGCGCCCTTGAAATTGGGGACCAGCGCGCCGATCCTCGTCTCTCGATGAGACAGCGCATGGGCCATCACCGCATCGACATCAGCGAATTGCGGCACGACCTTCGGCGGCACGAAGGAGCCGGCATCGATCTCGCGCACCCCTGCGGCCGCGATGGCGTCGATCAGCGCGCACTTCGCTTCGGTCGGCACGAACATGTCGAGGTTCTGCAGGCCGTCGCGCGGCGCGACCTCGCAGATATGGACGTCCGGCTCACGGATCATTGGCGTTGCTTCCCCGTCGCTCGCTTCTCGATTGTATATTTTTCATATAAAGAACAATCCGGCCGACGATCTGTCAAGCTGAAAGAGGTTTCCTCGGCATCATGACCGATTGGGACACATCGCCCTCCGCTGCACGGACGGGCACGACCGACCGCGCCGAGCAGCTCGCCGGCCTGATCCTGGCGTTCGCACGCCGCGAAGGCATGAAGGCCGGGGACCGCCTGATCGAGCAAAGGCTGGCCGATGCGCTCGACGTGTCGCGTGCGCCGATCCGGCTCGGGCTGAAGGCCCTGGAGGCGGCGGGGCTGGCGCGGGGCGAGCCCCATCGCGGCTTCGTGCTGACCCAGAACCCGACGAGCGGTGCGGCACGCCCGACGCTCGCCGCGGTGAGCCGCGCCGAGCAGGCCTATGCGGACATCGCGGCCGACGTTCTCGACCGGCGCATCGAGGCCGACGTCACCGAGGCCGAGCTGATGCGCCGCTACGAGCTGAGCCGCACCGAGCTGCAGCGCCTGCTCGATCGCATCGCGGCCGAGGGCTGGATCGCCCGCCTGCCCGGCTATGGCTGGCGCTTCGCCGAGACGCTGTCGAGCCCAGAAGCCCAGGACCAGGCTGCGGCCTTCCGGGCCGTGATCGAGCCGGCAGCGATTCTGCAGCCCGGCTTCGGGCTTCAGCAGGACGTCATCGCGAAGCTTCGCCAGCATCAGCAGCGCGTACTCGGTGGCGAGCTCGACAAGATGACGATCGGCGAGGTCTATCAGTCGGGCTGCGAGTTTCACGAGGAGATCGCGCGCGGCGCCCGCAATCCGTTCTTCGTCGAGTCGCTGCGACGCGTGAACTCGATCCGCCGCCTGTTCGCCTATCGCAGCTTCGCCGATCGAGATGGCATGCGCCGGCACGTCGAGGAGCATTTGCGCCTGCTTAATCTGCTCGAAGCAGGACGTAATCAAGATGCCGCCGAGCTGATGCGAAGTCACCTTCAGCGTCCGCTATCATCGCGCTTGCCTTGAGCTTTTTGGCTCCGCGGCATGTAGTCGGAGCGGAACAGCAAGTAGCAACTTCTGAGCCGTTCGATTGCGATTCCTGGAAGGAGTAACAGCCCGCTATGGGCCGCAAAGGGGAAGCAAGCGTTCGAGGCGGACCCGACGACATACGAGGGGACAGATTGAAGTTTGCCAGAAGTTCGTTGTGATGCACGCCGAATAACACTTTTGAGGTTTTTCTTTTGAGCTTCTGTAGCGCGCAACGATAGTGGTAATACTGTCAATTATGGCTACCGGCACGGCGTTTCCTGATCTCCGCACCAAGTTGATTCATACCACGATCAAGCTGCTGGCCGAGCAAGGTCCGGCGGCCGTTCAAGCTCGGTCCGTGGCCAATGAGGCTGGCGTCTCTACGATGGCTGTTTACAGCCATTTCGGAGGCATGCCGGAGCTATTGCGCGCAGTTGCCGATCAAGGGTTCCGATATCTGGCCTCTGCCTTTGAGGCGACGCCGAAGACCGATGATCCCGTTACAGACGTCTTCCGTTTGGCGTTGTGTTACCGCGACGTGGCCCGGCAGAACCCGCACCTCTACGATCTCATGTTCGGGCTATCAACTCGAGGAGCCTATCGGGCGATCGAGTATGATCCTACTCCGCTTTCTCGCTCGGAATCCCCTGCATTTCAAGAAGCCTTTGGCCATGTGGTTCGAGCCGCGACTCGTCTTATCGAGGCTGGCCGGATCCGCGACGATGATCCGAATGTCATCGCGGTACAGCTGTGGGGCTTCGTTCACGGGTTCATTACCCTCGAATTGGCTGGCCTCTTGGCTCGCTTTGATGACAGCGTCGAACAGATCCTTTTCCCGATGGCAATAAATATGTTGGTTGGCCTCGGCGACACGCCGGAACGCGCCGTCACCTCCATGATGCCATGCGTCAGGTGAGGGCATCCGCTCTCTGTTGATCCTTACGCCCGTTCCCTGAAACGAATAGGGACATTCAGCACTCCTTGCGTCTGCACTATAACGATGTTATTGTCGGTTAATAACATCGTTATGGCTGCTCAAGCAGTGACGCCAGCATCTGAACTGGCGCTCGTAACAGAGGGAGGATTTGTATGGCTGTATCAGTTCTGCCTGATTCGCCTCAGGGCCGGTCGACGCCGCTTGTTCGGCTACCAGCAATTCCGTTGCGCATCTGGCTGCTCCGCGCCATCGCGCTGGCGCTCCTCCTGGCTGCGTCCCTTGATGGGTTCGCGGCGATTATGGCGGGGATCGCGTATTACAAAGGAGCCGGGAATGCTGAGATTGCTGCAAAGCGCATCGCGCTGCTGAACGCCGCCGAAGCCGGCCAAGCCGTGGATATTCCCTCAAAAGTCGAGGAGTACGCTGGCAGCACGGTCGCGCTGGTGGGATCGGTCAGTTCGTCCACTTATGCTTATGGCAAGGAGAGTATCGCCGAGCATCTCCTCGTCTACAATGTCATGAGCAAGGAAAAGGCCGCAATGCTCATGGTCCATTCCTTGCTGGGCGGCGTATGCATGCTTTTCGGCGGCCTGCAATTCTGGCCCGCTTTCCGCCGCCGCTTTCCCAAGTGGCACCGCATATCCGGTGGCATCTATATCGTCGTACTGCAGGGCACGATGATCACCGCCATGATCCATCTTGTGCGCACGTCGGTTGCCGACACGCTGGATCATCTGTTTTTCTACGTGGGACTGTGGGGCCTGGCCCTGGGCATATCGTTCAGCCTCTGGATGGCCGTACATGCGTTGTGGCGCAAGCAGATTGCTAACCACCAAGCCTGGATGTGCATAAGCTACGGGCTCTTGCTGAGCACACCCATCCAGCGTTACGGCTGGCTGCTTTTTGGCGCGCTGGATCCGGGCATCCGCTTTACCGAAGCAAATTATGCCGTCACAGGGGTGCTGATCCCCCTTTCTTTGACGGTCGGCTACCTTCTGTTTACGATCAACCGCTGGGTGCAGCCGGTTCGCCGGGCCGAGTCCGCAAGCATGACTGCGGCTTCCGAAAAGCGCGCGCGTCTTGCACGCAACCTGGCGCTCGTGAGTTTCCCTGCCCTCGTCGCAGCCGCCGCCATTGTTGTTCAATACTACATGGTGACCCCCGCGCTGGAGCAGGCCTTCAGCGCCCGAGAATTGGTCCCGGCGGGTGTCATCCACCTTCATGACACCGTGATTGCAAGCGATGTCGTAAGCCGCGCGACGTTCGCGCTGGCGACGTTAGTTGGCTTGTCGAGCGGAGCGCATCTGCTGTGGATCGCCTTCGTCCGACGGCAACCGAACGGTGTTCTGGCTGCACCTTCCTGGGCGTTGGCGTTCTCCGGCGCCGTCGCGGGAATTGTATTGATGTACTGGGGCCTGCGGATGGGTATGCCGAGCTTCGCTACCCTTGCAGGCGGTTCGATGCACATGATTGGAGGAGCCGCCACTCTGTTGTTCGCGGTTCTGCTTGCCTTCGCCTTGCGCCGCGGAGAGGTGGCCTGGGTCAAGGAATGGGGCGTATTCGTCCTCGCCTGCATCGCGGCTACGCCCACCTTCTACTTTCTACTGCCCGTTATGGGCGCGTCCGGATTTGACGCACAGTGGGTGAGGGAGGGCCACATCTTCCGCCTGGCCCTCGCTGGCCAATGGTTGGTGGCGATAATGGGCGCCTTCATCTACGCGGCCTATGGACAAGCAACCCAAAGCAGACTGGCTCGCTGAAACCGGAGCCGCGGTGGCCATCAAGGGCGGGGACGAGTCCTCCTCGCCCACGCGCCGCGACGTGCGGAGCCCGACCCACGAGTCCAACTGGTGCGATAACCAGAGGGTTTCTCCTGATGGGAGAGGCCACCTACAAAAAGGAGTGATGTCAATGCCAACCTATTATTGCTCCAGCATCGAGGGACGCCTTTCGGGCAGGCAGAAGAGTGCGATTGCGGCTGAGATCACGCGGATCCATGCGGAGGTGACGGGAGCGCCGACCTACTTCGCGCAAGTCATTTTCGAAGACGTGAAAGCTGAGAACTACTTTATGGGCGGCGCGCCACTGACGCATGACCAGGTGTTTGTCTACGGTCACATCCGAGGCGGGCGCGCTGCGATCGACAAGACACGAATGATCAAATTGATGGCAGAGGCCGTCGCGGTTGCCGCCTCTGCCGCGGATCACCGCAGCGTATGGGTATATGTCGGCGAGCTTCCAGCGCGGCAGATGATCGAATTTGGTCACGTACTGCCAGAGGCCGGCGATGAACCGGCGTGGACAGCCAATCTGCCGGCAGCGGATCGCGATTTCATGCAATCCGTGGGACCGCAGACAAAGGGCAAATGAAAGAAGGGCGGCAACGCCCGTGCCGCGGTTAGCTCGTCGGCAGATAGCGCTCGGACTGCCTGCAAGAGGCAGGCGGTTCGATACGCGAAAATGTCAATCAGGGAAGGTCTTCAATGCGTAACTATACCCGATTCTACATCGACGGTGACTGGGTGGAACCACTCGGTGGCAACGCGATCCACGTGGTCAATCCCGCCAACGAGCAGCCGGCAGGATTAATCACTCTAGGAACAGCTGCGGACGTCGATCGCGCTGTGAAGGCCGCGCGAACGGCATTTGCCAGCTTCTCCCGCAGCAGCCGCCAGGAGCGGATCGATATCCTTTCCAGCATTTTGAACGTGTACGCGAAGCGCCATGCCGATCTCGGCGCCGCTCTTACCGAAGAACTCGGCGCACCCACGAAGTTCGCGATGGAATTGCAGGCCGGCGTTGGCCTTGCGCATCTCCAGACCGCAATCAATGCCCTGAAGAATTACGAGTTCGAGCATCCGCAGGGACCGCGCACAGTGGTGCGCCGTGAGCCTATTGGGGTGGTCGGAATGATCACGCCTTGGAACTGGCCGATCAACCAAATCATGGTCAAGGTCGTTCCGGCCCTGGCCACTGGGTGCACCGCCGTGCATAAGCCTTCCGAGGTTGCCCCGTTCACTGCTCATGTCCTCGCGGAGATCTTCCACGAAGCCGGCGTTCCGAAGGGCGTCTATAATCTGGTCGACGGTGATGGGCCGACCGTCGGAGCCGCCATATCCGCGCATCCCGGTGTCGACATGGTTTCTTTCACTGGATCGACTGCGGCGGGGATTGATGTTGCGAAACGCGCGGCTGACACCGTGAAGCGTGTGCATCAGGAGTTGGGCGGCAAGTCGCCCAACATCATCTTGGATGACGCCAATTTCGCAACCGCGATCACAGAGAACATTTATCGACTGATGCTCAACTCGGGGCAGACGTGTCATGCGCCGACCCGGATGCTGGTTCCCCAGAACCAGATGGAAGGAGCCAAGCAAATTGCAAAACAGGTCGTGGCGTCGATCACTTATGGCGACCCAAAAACGGACGTGTACATGGGTCCCGTCGTTTCCGAACGCCAGTGGGATCGAATCCAGCGGTTGATCAAGACGGGGATCGATGAGGGCGCCACGCTCGTTACAGGCGGTATGGGGCGCCCGGAAAATATGAAGGTCGGATACTACGTCAAGCCCACGGTGTTTGCGGACGTTGAAAACACCATGGCCATCGCGCGTGAGGAAATTTTCGGACCTGTTCTCGCCATCATCGGCTACACGGACGTCGACGACGCAGTAACAATCGCCAACGATACCGTGTACGGGCTCGGCGCTTATGTGCAATCGGCGAGCATTGAAAAGGCCCGGGCTGTCGCTGACAGACTTCAAGCGGGCATGGTCTATATTAATGGCGCGTCAGAAGATACCGAAGCTCCTTTCGGCGGATACAAAATGTCCGGTAACGGTCGTGAATGGGGCGAACTCGCCTTCAGTGAATTCCTCGAGACCAAGGCTGTCATTCATGCGACGGCGGACTGACAGGGTCGAATATTGCGTCGAAACCGTTCGGCGGCAGTAGGTCCCAGCAGCAGAGCCGGCGGTCGTTGCGTGCACGGTCGGAGATGAACGCGCGGCGCCGGCTCGTCCAGTCCGTAGTAGTCGAGCCGAGCCCTCGCATGGTCATTGAGGGGAACTCATATCGTGGGCGAGCCTTTCGGCGGCGACTTTAGTCGTCCGAAGGAGCCAACCGAAGTCGGTATGGACGATCAAAATCGAGAGATGTGGCTTGGCTGCGGCGCGTAAAAGCGTGAACGTCTGCTCGCCACCGGTCGGACCCGAATTAGTTCGATAAAAGAATTGAAATCAGCTTTCGAAGGCGAGCCTCCAGGAGGTACGGAGGGTCAGGGGGCAGCACACGCATAGTCGCGGGCTGCAACAAGTAAATAGTTCAAAGATGACCTCATTTTGCGTTTTTTAGCCGAAGCGAGCGTGCGCCTAGGTGGTCGTGAGCTTGAGCGGATGCGTCCCGCTCTGGCGATCGAGGGGAAGACTCGAGCGGCTTGACTAGTTCCAAAAAAGAACGGTAGATCGGCGAGGAACGACGGTCGATCAAGGCCGCGCTTTGTTGGATCGTGCCACTCGGGCATGCAATCCTCAATTTTGGGAGGAAGTGATGCTGGGGCTCTTCAGGTCTGCTTTCGCGGTGCTGCTTCTGGCGTTCGGGTCATCGGCTTCTGCTGCCGATATGCCGGGGATCACGCCAACGGAGATCAGGATCGGGGGCATCTTTCCCTTTAGCGGTCCTGCTTCGTCGATCGGTCTCGTTGGTCGAGGGCTTCTCGCGTATGTCCAGTCGATTAACGACCGCGGCGGAGTAAACGGCCGAAAGGTCAACTACATAGCGTATGACGATGCCTATAGCCCACCAAAAGCGGTTGAGCATGCGCGAAGGCTCGTCGAAAGCGATGAAGTGGCCTTCATGTTCAGCCAGCTCGGCACGCCCGGCAACTCGGCCACTGCAAAGTATCTGAAGTCGAGGGGCGTGCCGGCGATCGGCATCGTCTCGGGATCGAACAAGTTCACGAATGTGGCGGAGTTTCCGCTGACGACGACCAGTCTGGTCAGCTTCGACACCGAAGGGAAAATCTACGCCAGGTTCCTGACCAAGACGCTGCCGAACGCGAAGTACGCGATCCTGTATCAGAACGATGATCTCGGAAAAGACTACCTCAACGCTTTCAAGGGGGTCCTTAAAGACGAGTTCGACAAGAAGGTCGTCGCAATTGCCTACGAGGTCAGCGAGCCGACGGTGGATTCGCAGGTGGTGAGTCTCAAGAGTTCGGGCGCCGATGCATTGTTGGTGGCTGGTACCCCGAAGTTCGCGGCACAGGCAATCCGCAAAGCTGCCGAAATCGGTTGGAAACCGATGATCGTACTGAACTACCCATCAAGCTCGGTTGGCGCCACGCTGAAGCCCGCAGGTCTCGATAATTCAATAGGCGTCATCGTTGGAACGGTGGCGATGGACCCGACCGACTCGCAGTGGGATAACAACGACGGAATGAAGAACTTTCGAGCATTTGTCGCGCGGTATTTGCCCGGAATCGATATCGCCGACACGAACTATCTGTTCGGGTATACGCAAGGCATGCTGCTCGAACGCCTGCTCAAGCAGTGTGGGAACGATCTGTCGCGCGAAAATATCATCGGGCAGGCCAAGAACCTCAAGAACGTCGCGCTTCCCACGCTGCTGCCTGGGATCACGGTCAATACAAGCGACAAGATCAACATGAATTTCACGCAAATGAGGCTACAGCGCTGGACCGGGACGCGGTGGGATCAATTCAGCGAGGTTCTCGATGCCAGCTCGGAGTGATGAGGTTGGTGGTGTCTCGCTAACGCCGGTGGCGTCAATCGCTGCAGCTGAAATGAGGTTATCGTGAAAGGATTGATGCAGAATCAGCCTTTGCTGCTGTCCTCGCTCTTGAAGCATGCGGAGCGCTTCCATTCGCGGACGGAGATCGTTTCGCGCACCGTGGAGGGCTCGATTCATCGCTATACGTATGGGGATGCGGCGCGTCGCACCAGAAAGCTTGCCGATGCTTTGACCCGCCATGGCATCTTGCAGGGCGATCGTGTCGCAACTCTTGCCTGGAACACGTTCAGGCATTTCGAGATCGAGCATGGCGTCACGGGAATCGGTGCAGTATGGCATGCGATCAACCCGAGGCTTATCCCGGATCAGATCAGCTACATTGCAAATCACGCCGAAGACAAGATCCTGTTCTTCGACAGCTCGTTTCTTCCCCTCGTGGAGAAGCTGGCGGCCGGGCTTTCCTCCGTGAAGATGTTTGTCCTGATGGCGGATCGAGCCGACATGCCAAGGACGACGCTTCCGAATTTGCTGTGCTACGAGGAATTCGTGGACTTGGGAAAGGAGGAGTTTGAATGGCCGGTATTCGACGAACTTTCGGCCTCCTCCCTGTTCTACACGTCGGGGACCACAGGCAATCCCAAGGGCGTTCTCTACTCGCATCGATCGGATATCCTGCATTGCCTCTGCATCTGCGGTGCATACGCAATGGGCATTGCGCCGCGCGACACGCTTCTGCCGATGACTCCGATGTTTCACGCCAACGGGGCCTGGGGCCTGACCCATGCAGCTCCCATGGTCGGTGCCAAGCTGGTCCTGCCAGGACCCAAAATGGACGGCGCCGCCATTGCGGAGTTGATCGACAGGGAAGGCGTGACCATGACCGCCGGGGTCCCGACACTCTATTCAAACCTGCTCCAGTACTTAGAGTCCAGGGGTACCGGTGCTGGGACGCTCGAGCGCATCATAGTTGCCGGTTCGGCGCCCGCGCCTAGCCTGATCGAGGGTCTTGAGCGCCTGGGCGTCTCTGTCAACCATCTGTGGGGCATGACTGAGACGAGTCCTTGCGGTACGTCTTCGCAGCCGTCGCGACGCACGGCGAGCCTTTCCCCGCAGGATCGGCTTCGACGCAAGACCAGCCAGGGGCAGCCGATCTACGGCGTCGACATCAAGATCGCTGACGAGCGGGGCAGTGAAATGCCACGCGACGGAAAATCCAGTGGCCGATTGATGGTGCGTGGACCGTGGATCATCAGCGGTTACTACGGGGAGGACAAGCCGCTGCTGGAGGACGGCTGGTTCAATACCGGGGATGTCGCTGTGATGGATGACGATAATTACATCCAGTTGACCGATCGCGCCAAAGACGTTGTGAAGTCAGGCGGGGAATGGATTTCGTCCATCGACCTGGAAAACCTGGCGAAGGGATGCCCGGGAGTCACGGAGGCGGCCGTGATCGGCGTTCCTCATCCGAGATGGGAGGAGCGACCGCTGCTTATCGTCGTGCCGACATCCGGAGCCATAACGGCGCAATCGATCAGGGCCTATCTGGACAACAAAATCGCCAAATGGTGGATGCCTGACGATATCGTCTTCGTTGACGCGCTCAGCTATGGCGCGACGGGCAAGATCCAGAAGATGGAGCTACGCCAACGCTTCTCAGGGCATTATTCCGCGCCAGCGCGAGGGGATAGTGCAAGAGTGCCACAGGGCACTTCAGCGCAGAGCAACGCATCGTGATGCGAACCTCATCGAGCCGTCGCCAGTCCCCGCCGAAAGGCAAACGCCCGGGATCACGCTGCTTGTCTGCGGGTCCTTGCCTTGCTCGGCTTCTGTTCGGGAGAGGCCTTCTCGAGCTTCGCGCGCGCGCCGGGGCCCGGATGGGTATGAACTTCCTTCGCCGACAGCGGTTCGCCGCATTCCGAGCACACCATTACGGGATCGAAGACCTTGCCGCATTTCTTATGCTCATGCAGCAGAGGTCGCCCGCGTTCGTCGACCATGTGAGTGTCGCCCCAATGGACGAGCGCCATCATGATCGGATAGAGATCGAGGCCCTTTTGCGTCAGGATGTACTCATGGCGCTTGGGTGAATCCTGATACGGAATTCGCCGCAACACGCCGTTCCGCACCAGCTTCTTCAGCCGCTCGGCAAGCAGATGGCGCGTGATCCCGAGCGCAGACTGGAAGCCTTCAAATCGTCGGGTGCGCAGAAAGCATTCGCGTAAAATCAGAAGGGTCCAACGGTCGCCAATTACACCTATGGTTCGTGCCAGTGAACATGGCTCTTCCTCGAGGGCATCCCACTTCATTCGTACTTCTCCACTCTTCCAGCGACGGGTCGCTCGAATCGCCGACGCAACCGTCTTTTCAAGAACCATTCTAGATAGGGACTACGTTCCAAACAACCTCTAACCGATCTGGGCCAAAATAGCAGAATCTGCCAGTTTATTGACAGTTCGTTTTTAGAACTGTATGAGAGTTGGCGATACGGTTCGTGCGGACCAAACATGACCACTTCAACAATGCCTATGCGGGAGAGGCCGGCGTGACAGCTCTGAAGGTTGAATTCCAGTTCGATTTCGGCAGTCCCAACGCCTATCTGGCGGAACGCGCAATACCTGGCGTCGAGCGACGGACAGGCGTGAAGTTTGATTATGTGCCGATACTTCTCGGCGGCATCTACAAGGCGACCGGCAACATGTCCCCGGCGGAGTCGCTGCACGGCATCAAGAACAAGCCCGAATACATGGCGCTCGAGACGCAGCGCTTCATCCGTCGCCACAACATTACGACATTTCGGCAAAATCCGTTTTTCCCGGTGAATACGCTGATGCTGATGCGCGGTGCGGTCGCCGCTCAGTTCGAGGGTATGTTCGAGCCGTATTTCCGGGCCGCTTACCATCACATGTGGGAGGATCCGAAGAAGATGGATGACGTCGAGGTGTTCCGCGCGGCTTTCAAATCCTCAGGGCTCGACATCGACAGGCTGATGGCACGAGCTCAACAGGACGACGTCAAGAAGAGGCTCATCGACCTGACCACGGATGCGGTCAACCGCGGAGCATTCGGTTCGCCGACGTTCTTCGTCGGCAAGGAGATGTTCTTCGGCAAGGACCAGCTCCGGGACGTCGAGGAATCGATCGTCGAGCAGATGCGGCAGCCTGCCGCCAGCATTGCGTGACTCGAAACGCGACACGAGATAATGCGGCCTGGCCGAAGGAGTTGGCGTAAGGGCCGGAAGAACCAGCCAGGGGAAGGGAAACGTCATGCCAGGGCCGCTTAGCGGAGTTCGTGTGCTCGATCTGACCGGTGTGGTATCAGGTCCGTTCGCGACGATGTTTTTGGCCGACCAGGGCGCCGACGTGATCAAGATCGAGCCGATTGGTGGCGACATCACCCGCCGCAGCCGCGCCACCATCGACAAGCGCGGTGAGTTCTCGGCGTTGTTCATCTCATCAAACCGTGGCAAGCGTTCGCTTGCGCTCGACGTCAAGAGCGAGGCCGGTCGCGAGGTGCTTGCCAAACTTGTCGCGCAATCCGACGTGCTGGTGCAGAATTTTCGGCCCGGCACGATGGAGCGCCTCGGGCTCGGGGCCGCCGAGTTGCGCGGCCGCTATCCGCGGCTGATTTACGTTTCCATCAGCGGCGTCGGCGAAACCGGCCCTTATGTCAAGAAGCGCGTCTACGATCCGATCATTCAGGGTCTCTCGGGGTTCGCCGACATCCAGTCGCAGCCCGTGACCAACCGGCCACAGATGATCAGAACCATCGTTTGCGACAAGACCACGGCCGTCATGACGGCACAAGCGGTTGCAGCAGCGCTCTATGCGCGAGAGAAGAGCGGACAAGGGGATCACATCCAGGTCGCGATGCTGGATGCAATGATCTCCTACCTCTGGCCAGAAGGTATGATGCAATACACTGTGGTGGGCGCCGAGGCTGCTGCGGCCGATCCCAATGATCGCCCCGACCTCGTGTTCAAGACCAGCGACGGCTACATCACTTGCGGTACTATCTCGGACTCGGAATGGCAGGGGTTTTGTCGCGCGACAGGTGATCCGGAGCTTGGCACCGACCCACGTTTTGCAACGCCGGCGGCGCGTTCCGTCAATGCGACTGCCCGCATCAACAAGATGGCTGAATACATCGCGCAGCACAACACCGCCGAATGGCTGGAGCGGCTCGATGCAGCGGACGTCCCCTGCGCGCCGATCCTGCGCCGTGGGGAGATCATTCACAACGAGCAGGTGATTGCGCGCGATCTCATTGCCGAGTTGGACCAGCCCAGTGTTGGTCGCATTCGACAGCCCAAGCCGGCCGCTCGCTTCGAAGTCAATCCGGCTGCGATCGGTGGCCCCGCCCCCCGAATCGGCGAGCATTCGCGCGAGATCCTGGGTGAGCTCGGCTATGACAATGCCGCAATCGAGAAGATGGCGACCGAAAAATCGGTCCGGATCTCGGGTTAAGCCGGCGGAGCTTTTGGCAGCACCGGCGTAATTGGAACGAGCGGAATGTTAGCTTCCTGGCCGAGCCGATAGGCAGGCCGGGCGTGGATGCGCTCCAGATAGGGCAGGGCGTTATCGCAGACGCCCACCTCATAGGTGATCGCCCATTCGAGACACGTGGTCAGCAGGATATCGGCGCTGGTGAACTGATCGCCCATCAGGTATCGGCGTCCATCGGCAAGCGCGACCTCCACATGGCGCAATTGCTCGCGGAAATACTCGCCTGCCCTGGCGACGACTTCGGGAGCAATTCCGTAGATGGTGCCAAGCCCATCTGCCCGATGGCGCCGCATTACATAGAGGCTAGTGGAATCAAGCTCTGCAACGATGAAGAAGCACCATTCCAGCCACGCAGCATAGTCGCGCTGCTTTTCTGGGATCAGCGCCCGGTCCCGCGTGGAGTAAGTGCGTGACAGGTACGCGACGATAGCGGCACTCTCGCCGATGCAGAAATCGCCGTCCTGTAGCAGCGGGACCTTCTGCCGCGGATTGAGCGCGGTATATTCCGCCGTCTTGGTTTCCCCAGTACGCGGCCCGATCGGCTTGCTCGTGTAGGCGAGACCAAGCTCGTACATCGCCCAGTGCGCCCGTACGGTCCGGCTGGTGCCTGCTCCCCACAGCGTCAGATTCGGCATGGTGTCCATCTCACCAATTCTCCGCGGAAGGACGGAGGTCGAGTTCATGGGTCCAGCCATCTCGGGTCTGCTCGTGCGCGAACCAATAGGCTTCCGCGATCGATGATGTTTTCGTCAGGCTGTCCGGTGGAATCTCGCTCGCCTCCATGCCTTTAGCCGCCTTCATGCGGGCATGGATCGCCGGGCTGTCGACGCCGGCATCGATAATGAGGTGCACCACGTGGATATTTTTTGGGCCCAATTCCCGGGCCATTGACTGCGCGACAGCGCGTAGACCGAATTTCGCGCTGGCGAAGGCCGCATAGCCCGCTCCGCCGCGGAGGCTGGCGGTCGCGCCGGTGAACAGGATGCTGCCCCGACCGCGCGATACCATGTAGCGTGCGGCCTCGCGGCCGACCAGAAATCCGGCGTAACAGGCGAGTTCCCACGCTTTAGAGAACAGCTTCTCGGTTGTCTCCAGTAAAGGCTTGTTGACGTTCGATCCGGCGTTGAAAAGGCAGACCTCGATTGGCCCGATCTCCTTCTCGATGCGCGCGAATATTTCCTGAACCCCGGATTCCTGGCGAGCATCGACACTAAAGGCGTGAATCCTGTGACCCGCCGCTCTCAGCTCCGCCACGAGGGCCTGCGATTTTGCTGCCTCTCGCCTGCAGATACAAACGGTATATCCGCCCTTCGCAAAGCGGCGGGCGACGGCCGCCCCGATCGCGTCGCCAGCGCCGACAAGTATCGCCACTCCGCGGGCTCTCGCCATCTCAATTCCTCCCCATAAGTTCGTATTTGAAACTGTGTAAATAGACTGTGTCGACGATGCTGTAAACGGCGTCTGCGAGTGACAGAACCAGTTTCGATGCACAGGCCAGATAAATCAATCTGAAAATGTCGATTGACTAGTTCTAAAAAAGAACGTTCAATCGTCGTTAGATGCGGTGACTGAGCGGGCTGCCGGCGCTAAGCCAAAGACGCCAGATCTAGCCTGATCGGAGGAAGAGCCATGCAAAAGCGGAGCGCGACCGTCGCTGTGATCGGCGCCGGTGACTATATCGGTGCTGAGATCGCGAAGAAATTTGCTTCGGAAGGCTTCACGGTCTTCGCCGGTCGCCGCAACGGCGACAAGCTGGAGCCTTTGGTCAAGGAAATCGAGAAGGCAGGGGGCGAGATTCATGCGCGTTCGCTCGACGCGCGCAAGGAAGATGAGATCGTTTCATTCCTCGGCGATGCCGACAAGCACGCTCCGCTCGAGGTCTGCATCTTCAACATCGGCGCCAATGTCAATTTTCCCATTCTCGACACCACTGAACGGGTGTTCCGCAAAGTTTGGGAAATGGCGTGCTATTCCGGCTTTCTCGCGGGGCGCGAAGCCGCGCGGCTGATGCTGCCCCGCGGCAAGGGCAACATCTTCTTCACAGGCGCGACCGCCAGTCTCCGCGGCGGAACGGGCTATGCGGCGTTCGCCAGCGCAAAGTTTGGCCTTCGCGCGGTTGCGCAGGCGATCGCGCGCGAATTGGGCCCCAAGAACATCCACGTCGCGCACCTCGTCATCGATTCCGGCGTCGATACCGAATGGGTTCGCCAGAGACGGATCGAGGCGCTTGGGCCGAATGCACTGGACAATCCCGACCTGCTGATGCCCCCAGCCTCCGTCGCAGAATCGTATTGGCAGCTCTATCAACAGCCCCGCAGCGCGTGGACGTTCGAGATGGAAATTCGACCGTTCGGCGAAAAGTGGTAACGAGGCCTTTCGATGGAGCTTAAGCTTTCGAAAGAGGATGCTGCTTTCCGCGATGAAGTGCGTGCATTCATCGTGGAGCACTATCCGCAGGAAATGCGGGTGCCGAACCCGGAGACCGACCTGACCAAGGAGCAGACGCTCCTTTGGCATCGCATCCTCTACAAGAAGGGCTGGATCGCGCCGCTGTGGCCGAAGGAATATGGTGGGCCCGGCTGGTCGATCACGCAGCGCTTCATCTTCGAGCAGGAAACCAGCCGAGCCGGGACGCTGCCGCCTTTGGCATTCAGCGTCACCATGGTCGGGCCGGTCATCTACACTTTCGGTAGCAAGGCGCAGAAGGAGAAATTCCTGCCGCGCATTCTCTCCGGCGAGGACTGGTGGTGTCAGGGCTATTCGGAGCCCGGCTCAGGATCGGACCTTGCGTCGGTCAGAACCAAGGCCGTACGTGATGGCGACCATTACGTCGTCAACGGCCACAAGACCTGGACGACGCTGGCGCAGCACGCCGACTGGATCTTTTGCCTGGTGCGGACCGACCCGGCGGCCAAACCGCAGGCCGGCATATCCTTTCTCCTGATCGATATGAAATCGCCCGGCGTGACCGTGCGCCCGATCATCACCATCGACGGCAGCCACGAGGTCAATGACGTCTTCCTGGAAAATGTCCGCGTTCCGATCGAAAACCTGATCGGTGAGGAGAATAAGGGCTGGACCTACGCAAAATTCCTGCTCGGAAACGAGCGCACCAGTATGGCTGGCATCGGCCGTTCGACGCGCTACCTGGATCGGCTGAAGCAAATCGTGAAGGCCGAGATTCCCGAAGAAGATCCGACGTATCTCGAATTCGTGCGGGATATCGCACGGATCGAGCTGGACGTGTTGGCCTTGGAAGCAACCGAGCTTCGCGTGGTGGCACAAATGGCCCGCGGGATCGATCCAGGCGCCGCCGCGTCGTTGTTCAAGATTCGGGGTACGGAGATCTTCCAGAACATCACCGAGCTGGCGCACCGGGCAATCGGTAATTACGGTCTGGCGATCCGGGAGCATCCCGTCAGTGCCAACCACTTCATGCCGGGCCCGGCCTACGGTCACACTGCGTCCGAGAAGTACCTGAATTCACGCAAGCTCTCGATCTACGGCGGATCGAACGAGATCCAGCGCAACATCATCGCCAAGGCCGTGCTCGGACTTTAGGCCGAGCGGAGTACGGGGGATCGGATGGATATTCAGTTCACGGAAGAGCAGGAACTATTGCGGTCCAGCGTGCAGCGGCTTCTGCGGGATCGATACGACTTTGAAGCGCGTCGCAAGATCGTAGCCAGCGAAGAAGGCTTCAGTCGCAAGCACTGGGCCTCGTTCGCCGAACTCGGCCTGCTTGCCGCACCTTTTTCGGAGGATGCGGGCGGCCTCGGCGGTGGTCCCCTGGCGACCATGATCGTGATGAGGGAATTCGGCCGTCACCTCGTGGTCGAGCCATTTTTGGAGACGGTCGTTCTGGCCGGCGGCCTGATCGAGAGTGAAGCCTCGCCTGCACAGAGGGATCAGTTCATTCCCAACATCATCTCCGGGAAATCAATCTGGGCGCTGGCCTGGGCAGAAAAGGGCTCGCGCTACGATTTCGCTGACGTCACAACAACGGCGCGCCGCGAAGGTAGTGACTATGTCCTGAACGGCGAAAAGGCGGTCGCGATCGCGGCCCCCTGGGCGGATTACCTGATCGTCTCAGCACGCACCTCGGGCCACCGTCTCGACTCGGAAGGCGTCAGTCTGTTCATCGTTGATCGTCGCGCCGCCAATCTTCACCTGCAAGGCTTCAAGACGATCGACGGCCGCCGAGCGGCCGAGGTCAGCCTCAAGGACGTGCGCGTCGGCAACGATAGCTTGCTAGGCGAAGAAGGAGGGGGCGCCGCCGCGCTAGAAGCGATTTCCGAACGCGTCATTGGCGCGCTGTGTGCCGAGGCCGTCGGCGCGATGGCCGAATTGAACTCGGCGACGCTGGAATACACCAAGACGCGAAAGCAGTTCGGCGTGGCGCTCGGCACCTTCCAGGTTTTGCAGCATCGGATGGTAGACATGTTCATCGCGCATCAGGAAGCGGTGTCCCTGATGCAGCATCTCAACTTAGGTCTGGCGGCGAACGAATCGGGCCTATCGAGACTGGCGTCGGGAGCCAAGGCAAAGGTCGGCTACGCCGCTAGATTCGTGGCCGATCAGGCCGTGCAACTGCATGGCGGCATGGGCATGAGCGACGAGCTCAATGTCGGCCACTACTTCAAGCGGATTTCTTCCATCAACATCCAGTACGGCGATCCCGCATTCCATGTTCTGCGCTATGCGCAGACCGATGCGGCCGCATAAAACAGAGGCAAAATATGACAGAAGCAGTCATCGTATCGACCGCGCGCACCGGGGTCGGGAAGGCCTATCGCGGGGCGCTGAACAACACCGACGGACCGACCATGGCGGGCCATGTGATCGCGGAAGCCGTCAGGCGCGCCAAGATCGAGCCCGGCGAAGTCGAGGACATCGTGATGGGTTGCGCGATGCAGCAGGGCACCATGGTTATGAACGTCGCCCGCAAAGGCGCGATCCGTGCCGGATTGCCGGTGACGGTTGCCGGCACGACCATTGATCGGCAATGCGCATCCGGCTTGCAGGCCATCGCGGTCGCCGCGCGCTCGATCATGCTTGACGGCGTCGATGTCGCCATCGGAGGCGGCATCGAATCCATCAGCCTCGTCCAGAACGAGTATATGAACAAGTTTCACGCTGTCGACGCCGATTTGATGGCGATGAAGCCGGAAATGTACATGTCGATGCTGGAGACCGCCGAAGTGGTCGCCGAGCGCTACAAGATCGGGCGCGACCGCCAGGATGAATATTCGCTCGACTGCCAGCGTCGCGTCGGAGCCGCGCTGCAGGGTGGGCGCTTCAGTGACGAGATCGTTCCGATCACGACGAAAATGGCTGTCGTCGACAAGGACACCAAGGAGATCTCCTACCAGGAGGTTACCCTGGCAAAAGACGAAGGTCCGCGCCCGGAGACCACGGCCGAGGGCTTGGCCAAAATCAAGCCGGTGTTCGAAGGCAAGACCATCAGCGCCGGCAATGCCAGCCAGCTCTCCGATGGCGCGTCGGCTTGCGTAATCATGAGCGACAAGATTGCTGCAAAGAAGGGAATCCAACCGCTTGGCATTTTCCGCGGCTTCGTCGCCGCGGGTGTCGAGCCCGACGAGATGGGGGTCGGGCCGGTGGCCGCGATCCCTCGCTTGCTGAAACGGCACGGCTTGCGAATCGACGATATCGATCTGTGGGAGCTGAACGAGGCCTATGCGGTTCAGGTGATCTACTGCCGCGACAAGCTGGGCATTGATCCGGACAAATTGAACGTCAATGGTGGGGCGATCGCCATCGGCCACCCCTATGGCATGACGGGCTCGCGACTGGCCGGCCATATCCTGATCGAGGGCCGGCGCCGCAAAGCGAAATTCGGCGTGGTGACGATGTGCATCGGCGGCGGCATGGGCGCGGCCGGGCTTTTCGAGATCGTGCACTGATCGGAAACTGGAGGCTTACGTGAAGACAGCTATCACTGAACTATTTGGCATCCAGCATCCGATTATTCAGGGCGGCATGCATTATGTCGGCTTTGCCGAACTGGCTGCAGCGGTGTCCAACGCCGGCGGCCTTGGCATCATCACCGGCTTGACGCAGAAGACGCCGGAGCTGTTGGCCAAGGAGATCGCGCGCTGCCGCGATATGACGGACAAGCCGTTCGGCGTAAACCTCACCTTCCTGCCGACCTTTTCGGCGCCACCCTATCCCGAATACATTCAAGCCATCGCCGAAGGCGGCGTCAGGGCCGTCGAGACCGCGGGCCGCAGTCCCGAGCAATACATGCCAGCGCTCAAGGCGGCCGGCATCAAGGTGATCCACAAGTGCACGTCCGTCCGGCATTCGCTCAAAGCCCAGGAAATCGGGTGCGACGCCGTCAGCGTCGACGGTTTCGAATGCGGCGGTCATCCCGGCGAAGACGACATGCCCAACATGATCCTGTTGCCGCGCGCCGCCGATGAGCTGTCGATCCCATTCGTGGCGTCGGGCGGCATGGCGGATGCCCGCAGCCTAGTCGCGGCGCTGGCGATGGGCGCGGCAGGCATCAATATGGGCACGCGTTTCATCGCTACCAAGGAAGCGCCGGTGCACGACAACGTCAAGAACGCGCTGTTGGAAGCTACCGAACTCGACACCCGCCTTGTAATGCGCAACTTGCGCAACACCGAGCGTGTGTTGAAGAACAAGGGCGTCGATCGCCTGCTAGAGATCGAGCGTGAAAAGGGCAAGAGCCTGAAGATCGACGACATCCTCGACCAGGTCGCGGGCGTCTACCCCAGGGTCATGATCGATGGCGACATGGATGCCGGGGCCTGGAGCTGCGGCATGGTCGTCGGCCTCATCCATGACATTCCAACGGTGAAGGAACTGATCGATCGCATCATGACCGATGCGGATGCGATCATCCGTCAGCGACTAACCGGCTTCCTCGACGCCGACGAAAATTCCGTCCGAAAGGGGGCTTGAGGCGACAGACGTCCGCTAACGAGGTGGCGGATTGCTGATGGTCCTGGGCCGGGAGGCTGCGTATCATGACCGATGGATCAATTTCGATCGACACTGGAACGAACGAACTACTCTGTTCGGTCCGAGATCGCGTTGCCATTATCACGCTGAACCGGCCCGAAGCGCGGAATTCACTATCGGACCACTTGACGCCGGCGCTGCGCCGGATGATCAGGCAAACTGGCAGCGATCCTGATGTCGGCGCTCTGCTGATCACCGGCGCCGGCACCGCGTTTTGCTCCGGCGGTGATGTCAAGGGTATGGGCACAAAGTCGTCCACGAGGCCCATGGCCTATGGAGACAAGGTCGTACGCCTGCTGGAAGGGCAGCGGACGCTGACCGGGGCGCTTGTTTCTGTCCGCAAGCCAACGATCGCGGCGCTTCCGGGGCCGGCCGCCGGCGCCGGCCTTGCCATCGCGCTTGCTTGCGATATCCGGATTGCCTCCGAATCTGCCTTAATGACTACTGGTTATGCCAAGATTGCATTGACCGGAGACTACGGAATTTCCTGGCTGCTGACCCGGTTGGCCGGAACGGCGCGCGCGCGAGAGCTGATGTATTTGTCAGAACGGATCGATGCCCGCCGCTGCGAGGCGTTGGGCCTTGTCAACCGCGTAGTACCCGATGCAGATCTGCTAAGCGAAGCGTTTGTCATCGCAAGAACACTCGCGAATGGTCCGGCCCATGCGTATGCAGCGATCAAAGACAATCTCGATCTGGCGCTGTCGACAGATTTTGTGACATCGCTGGACCATGAAGCCAAAAACATGGTCATGGCGGCGGAGACTGCACAGCATGCTGAAGCCGTAAAGGCGTTCATCGAGAAGCGCGCGCCTGATTTTCGAGGCATTCCATGAAGACAGCAATTGTCATCGGAGTGGGCCCAGAGCGGGGACTGGGGGCCCAGTTGTGCAAGAGATTCGCCGCTGAAGGTTTGAGGGTGATAGTCGCCGGCCGTACGAAACTCGCGCTCGAGACGATCGCAAATGACATTACCTCATCGGGCGGACAGGCTCTCCCGATAGTGGCGGATGCGACGAACGAAGCCGATGTAGTAGCAATGTTCGACAGAGCCGGCGATGAACTCGATCTGGCGATCTATAATGCGGGCAACAACACACCCGGACGTATTCTGGAGATGGAAGCGGGGTACTTCGAGCAAAGCTGGCGTGTCGTCTGCTTCGGTGGGTTCCTGTTTGGCCGCGAGGCCGTTCGCCGCATGCTGCCGAACAAGGCCGGCACGCTTTTGTTTACCGGCGCCAGTGCTTCGCTGCGCGGAAAAGCGGGGTATGGCGCGTTCAATTCGGCGAAAGCTGGCCTGCGGATTCTCGCGCAGGCCATGGCAAAGGAATATGCCAGCGAAGGGATCCATGTAGGGCACGTCGTTGTCGACGGAGCCATCGCCGGTGACAAGATCTTCAAGCGCATACCCGACGCAGCCCAGCGGGAGAACAGCCTGGTCAGTATCGAGGGCATAGTCGACGCATTTGCGTTCCTCTACCGGAAATCACCGCGAGCATGGTCATTTGAAGTTGATGTCCGTACCTCCCAGGAAAGGTGGTGATCGCCGTCAGGCCGGTGCGTCATTCATGGGAGGCGGGCCCGTGGCCACCTGAAATTTCTCAGCGTCATGACGTGCAATTGCAAGCCGTGGCCTATGCTCCGCCTCCCGGTGCAGGAAGGTGATGGACTACGGGCTGGCGTTCGGATTCGTCACTAAGCGTAAAGGCGCGAACATGGCTGCGAAGGCGCGCGATCACATATTTGGCTACACGATTTTCAATGATTTTTCCGCGAGAGATGCCCAGCTCATAGAGATGGCAGGCCGGCTCGGGCCGGCCAAGGGTAAAAGCGTTGTTGGGGGCAATGTGTTGGGGACCCTGGATCGTCACGCCTGACGAAATTGACGACTCCTACAAACTCAGGATGGAAGCTCGCGTGAACTGAGAACTTAGTTCTCAAGGTACCAGCGAAGGCGTGCTTTTCTCGTTCGAGGAAATCATTGCACACGTCACCCTGGATGAGACGTTGATGCCCGGCGAGTTCATCGAGTCCGACACGGTTGGCAATGGCTGCGGCCTCGAACTCGGCTGGTACCTCGAGCATGGAGAGAGCATTGAGCTCGAAGTCGAGAAGATCGGCATCCTGAAGAACCGCGTGGAACGCCGGACTGGTTGATATCGATGACGACTTGCAAAACGCAAGTCATCATGTATTGTGCCTGCAAGGGCCGGAGTGTGCATCTGCAGGTGCGGGGTCGGAAAACAGGAGGCAACTTTGTCCGAGGAAGCGATGGTTGCGCGCGAGGAGCGTGGCAATATCTCCGTTTTGACGATGGTTTACCGGCCGTACAATCTGCTCGGCCCGAAGCTCATCAACGCTATCGTGGAGCAGGTGGAAGCATCGCGAAAGGCGGGTAGCCGTGCCATCGTGATCCGGAGCGGATTGCGCCACTTTTCTGCCGGCGCCGACCTGGACATCTTTGACAAGCGCGTAGCGGAGGGCACATCTGATCAGAGCGGTGAAAATCGGCTGCTGAGCGGGGTCGAGTTCCTCCGCTTCATGGAATTATTGCCGATTCCGTTGATCGCCAGCGTTCATGGCGTTTGCCTCGGCGGCGGGCTCGAGCTCGCGCTGTCATGCGACTATGTCATCGCAGCTTCGTCAGCAAAGATCGGCTCGGTCGAGGCGACGCTTGGGTTGCATCCGCTACTTGGCGGAATCCAGCGGCAAGTTCAGCGGATCGGGGCACAGCGAGCCAAAGAGATGTCGATGTTGGCACGGCGCTACGATGCGCCGACATTGGAGAAGTGGGGCCTGATTAATCTTACCGTGCCCGAGGAATCCTTGGAAAAGGCGACGATGTCTATCGCGGAGGAGTTCGCGCAGGGGCCGACGGTAGCGCACGCGGCGACCAAGGAGCTAGTGCATATTGCGGTCAACGACGGTGTGGTGGCGGCAGACGAGGCGATGGCAAGAGTGCAGGCGCCGATCTGGGCATCGGAAGATCTGAAAACCGGTCTTGCGTCATTCCGCAAGAACGGCCCGGGTCTCGCCAAGTTCGCGGGGCGCTGACATGGGCGGTCCTCTCAACGGAATCCGTGTCGTCGACTTCTCCCGTGTGTTGGCAGGCCCCTTATGCGCGCGAACCTTGCAGGATCTCGGTGCCGAGGTCATCAAGGTGGAGCCGCCAAGCCCGGACGTCTCACGCTTCGCCTTTCCCTCAACCGACGGGATGTCGGGCTATTACGCGCAGCAGAACGCCGGTAAACGCAACGTCAGCATCAATCTCAATGTTCCCGGTGCTTATGAACTCGCACTGAAGCTCTGCGATACCGCCGATGTCGTCGTGGAAAACTTCCGCGCGGGCACGCTTGGTTTCTTCGGCCTTGATTATGAAACCCTGTCCAAGCGTAATCCGCGATTGGTATATGCCTCGATCACTGGCTATGGCCAGGGCGGACCCTGGCGCAGCCGGATGGCCTATGCGCCGACCGTGCAGGCCGAGGCCGGCTTCACCGAAAACAGCATTCGTCACTATGGAGAGGCGTTGACTGAACCGCGCACGGACAGCCTCTCGCACGCGGACGTCTACGCCGGCCTGCAGGCCACCATCGCGATTCTTGGCGCGCTGAATAGCCGCCAAAGGACAGGTCAGGGCCAATATATCGATGTCGCGATGGCTGCGACACTGCTCGCGGTCAACGAACGTGCACATGTCGATCTTTCCGACGATGATATTGGAGCCGAGCCCGCCGTGCTCGGCGCGACGGACTGCTCATTCTTTACCGGACCTAATGGAGAGCATTTCACGGTTGCGACGAGCATTATCGGCAGCCGGACCTTCCCATCCTGGCTGCGCGCGATGCGTCGCGTGGATTTGATGGACGACCCGCGCTTTGCGAGCGCGGCCGCGCGTCGCTTGAATTTCGGTGTGCTGCACCAGATCATCCAGTCGTGGATCTTGACCTTCCCCGACATGGCGACGCTCGATGCCCAATTCGACGAAGCCAAGATCGCGATGGGCGAGATCCGCTCGATCAAGGAACTAAGCGCGTCGGAATGGAGCGATTATTGGGGCGCAGTGCAGCACGTGCCGGACCGCAGCGGCGGCGAATATCGACTGCCAGGTCGGCCGTGGCGGTTCTCGGCGGAGGAGTTGAAGCCGATCGGAGCACCTGCGTTCCAGGGAGAGCACAATTTCGAGGTGTTCAGCGAACTGGGCGTGAGCCAGGAGGAACTGAGACGCTTGAGCGAAGCGGGTGTGCTGGTCACGCATCCCCGCGCTCTGGAGCCCGAGATTGGCGTCAAGCCGCCGGCCGAGTCGGGCCGTGCGGCCTGAGATACGAGAGAACCATTCGGCTGCGAAGGTTTGCAACCCCCTAGCTGGCACTGGACATACTGGGATTCGGCTCAATATGGTATGAGCGGAATTCGAAGCTTAGGAAAACGATGTCCGGTGCGAAGCAGAGCCGTCTTGCCAATAAGGAATGCTCCATGGCCCGCGCCATGGAGGTGGTCGGCGACCGCTGGTCCATCCTGATTCTCCGTGAAGCCTATTATGGCGTGAAGCGGTTCGATGAGTTCGAACACTACATTGGCATTGCTCCCAATATCTTGAGCAATCGCTTGAAGAAGTTCGTCGATGCTGGTGTGATGACGCGCGTGCCGCTGCCCGAACATTCCGGACGATACGAGTACGTGCTGACCGAGAAGGGGCGCGCTTTCTTTCCGGCCTACCTGGCTCTCAAGAAGTGGGGCGATGATTGGCTCGCAGAGCCTGAGGGACCGCAGGTCGTCTTCCGCGATCGTGTCGCTGGGCGCCCGATTGAATTTCCCGTACTGCGGACGTCCAGCGGCAAGCCTCTGCGGCTCGAGGACGTCGAAGTGGTGCCGGGCTCGGGCGCCGTTCCCTTCAATCGCAAGCGATTTGGTGGCACGGCTTCTGCGGAAGCCTCGGCTGGTGTGAGGGCAAGCGCCCAAAGACGAAAGCGGAAGTAGCGGCTTGCCAAGATGTGGCTAAGGCGGCCGGGAGAACGCAGCAGCCGTGGCCCGCTCCGCTTTTACCGGAGCTGAACCCCGCTACTGCCAGCGCCGAAAGATGATGCTCGCGTTGACGCCTCCAAAGCCGAAACCGTTGGAGATCGCATGCTCCATCGTCATGGGCCGGGCCTGACCGGCGACAAGGTCGACACCTGCCGCGGCGGCATCGCAAGTTTCGAGATTGAGAGTAGGTGGCGCGACCTGATCGCGCAGTGCCAGAATCGTGAAGATTGCTTCCGCTCCGCCGGCCGCTCCGAGCAGATGGCCAGTTGCGGATTTGGTGGCACTCACGGCAATCTGCCCCTCGCGGCCGAAGACCGCCTTGATCGCCTCCAGTTCGGATACATCGCCAACTGGCGTTGACGTGGAATGCGCGTTGAGGTGCTGGACGTCACCGGGTTTGAGGCCGGCCTGCCGCAATGCGCCTTCCATGGCGCGGCGCGCACCGTCGCCGTCCTCGGGCCCTGACGTGATGTGGTACGCATCTGCCGTCGTTCCGTAGCCGACGATTTCCGCAATCGGCTTTGCGCCGCGGCGGATCGCATGCTCCAGATCTTCTATGACCAGGACGCCCGCGCCTTCGCCCATGACAAAGCCGTCGCGATCACGGTCGAAGGGACGGGAAGCGCGGGCGGGCGTTTCATTGAAGCCGGTCGAAAGCGCACGCGCAGCGGCGAACCCGCCCAGGCTCACGAGATCGATGCAGGCTTCCGAACCGCCGCAAACCGCGGCGTCGGCTTCTCCAGATCGGATCAGGCGTGCGGCATCGCCGATTGCCTGCACGCTCGCGGCGCAGGCGGTGACCGGCGCGCCGATGGGACCCTTGAAGCCGTAGCGGATCGAGATGTGGCCAGCCGCGAGATTTGCGAGAAAGGACGGCACGGTGAAAGGCGAGAGACGCCGGACCCCGCGCTGGTCTGTGGTGCGGACCGCTTCCACGATCGCCGGAAAGCCTCCGATGCCGGAAGCGATCACTGTTGCCGTGCGCTCGAGCGAATGCGCATCGGACGGAGTCCATTCCGCCTGGGCAATGGCCTCGGCCGCGGCGGCAAGCGCGAACAGGATGAAGCGATCCATCCTTCGCTGATCCTTAGGCGCGACGGTCAGATCCGGATCGAATCCGCCCTCTTGATCTTTGGCCCTTGTCGGCACCATTCCTGCGACCCGCGCCGGCAGGGCCGCCGCCCACTCGGGAAGGGCGGCAAGCCCCGAACGGGCCGCGAGCAGCCGTGACCACGCCAGCTCGCTGCCGCAACCCACCGGCGATACCAATCCCAATCCCGTAACGACGACTCGGCGCATCACGGATTCCGTCTCACGAGGAAAGCGCAAGTAGCGCGCGTCTGGTCTCGGTCCGGATCAGATTCGCCCGATACTCCGCCGAAGCGTAGCGATCCGAGAGGCATTCGGTGGTCTCGCTCAGCAATGTGGCCGCCTGGTCGATATTCTCCCGCGACAACGTCTTTCCGGTCAGGAAATCGGCAGCGGCCTGGCCGGCGAAAGCGTGGTTCGCCGCGCCTGTCACGCCGAGGGAGACCTCGGCCACCACGCCGTCTCGCATGCGCACGCCGACCGCAATGCCCACGACAGCAAAGCCGCTCGCGGGATGCCGGATCTTTCGGTATATGAAGCGCATGCCGGTTGTCGGCCGCGGGATATGAATGCTGGTGAGAACCTCGTCCGGTTCCAGCACGGTAGAAAAGATATCGACAAAGAAATCCTGCGCCGCGACCCGTCTGTGGCCGTTCGCGCCGGCGATCTCGATCTCTGCCTTCAGCGCGACGACGACCGCCGGCCAGTCAGCCGCCGGATCGGCATTCGCAAGCGAGCCGCCGATCGTGCCACGGTTGCGCACCTGGGGATCGGCTATCAGACTCGCCGCCTGGCGAAAGATGGGCAATTCCTCGAACAGCGTCTCTGATGCAAGCAGGTCGGCGTGCCGCGTCAGCGCGCCGATCCTGACTCCGGCTTTGCCGATCTCGATGCCCTTGAGCTCGGTGATGCCTCCGATATCGATCAGAAGTTCGGGCGACGCCAGCCGCAGCTTCAGGGCCGGAAGCAAGGTATGGCCACCGGCCAGGAGCTTCGTTCCGTCGGGATCTTCCCGCAGCAGATCGATGGCCTGGGCGAGCGAAGCCGCGCGGACATAGTTGAAGGCTGCCGGGATCATTGGAGTTCTCCCGAGCGCGCCTCTTGTACCGCCTTCCAGATTCGCGGCGGCGTCAGCGGCATATCGAGATGTTTGATACCGAACGGTGACAACGCATCGAGTACGGCGTGGACCATGCAGGGGGGCGCCGCGATCGAGCCACTCTCGCCGATGCCCTTGACGCCAATCGGATTGGTCGGCGAGGGCGTCTCCTGGAACTGCGAGCGGATGTTCGGCACGTGCTCGGCGCGCGGAACGGCATAGTCGAGCAGTGAGCCGGTCAGGAGTTGTCCACTGTCTGGATCGTAGCTGACCTCTTCATAGAGCGCCTGCGCGATGCCCTGCACGACGCCACCATGAATCTGGCCCGCCGCGAGACGTGGATTGATCAGGGTGCCGACGTCGTCAACCGCGACATAGTCGAGAATGTCGACGATGCCAGTCTCAGGATCGACCTCGACGTAGGTGAGGTGGACGCCTGACGGCGAGCCCATACCGGTTGGGTCGTAAAACTCCGTTTCGTCCAGGCCCGGTGTAACGCCATCCGGCAGCTTGTGGCCGACATAAGCCATGCGGGCCACCTTCGAGAACGTTAACGGCGCGATATCCGTGCCAGGCACGCTGAACGCACCGGCGGAATAGGAAACGTCCTTCTCATCCACTTCCAGCATGCTCGCCGCGATCTTCTTTGCTTTGGCCACGACGCGCTGCGAGCACACATGCACACTGGATCCGCCGACCGCCATCGAGCGGGAATTGAACGTGCCGTGGCCGGCCTGCACTTGCCGCGTGTCCCCCTGCACGATGTCGATGTCCTCAACGGGAATCTGCAGCACGTCCGCGGCAATCTGCGACAGCGACGTGATATGGCCCTGACCCTGGCTCATCGAGCCTGAATAGATCGTAGCCCGGCCGCTGGAATCGATGCTGACCCGCGCACTTTCCCAGCCGCCGCGATCAAATCCGCTGAGCGCCAGCCGCCGCGACGGCGCCATGCCACACATATGCGTATAGGCGGCGATGCCGACGCCGCGATAGACACCGCTGGCACGCAAGGCATCACATTCCTTTCGGCGCCCTTCGTAGTCGAAGGCGGCAAGCGCCTTGTCGAGCAGTCCCTGATAATTGCCGCTGTCGTACATCACGCCCGTGCTGCCATACGGTCGATACGGAAATTCCGCTGCTTGAACGAAATTCCTCCGCCGCACCTCGACCTGGTCGAGATGAAGGTGGCGCGCGACCGCATCGATCGCCCGCTCGGCGATATAGGCGCCCTCTGGTCGTCCATAGCCGCGATAGGCATCCACCGGCACCGTATTGGTGACAACGACTCGGGATATCGCCTCGTAGTTATCGATCTTATAGGTTCCGGTACCGAAGTTGACGGTGTTCACGGTGGGACCGCCGCTCGCCATGTTCGATAGATAGGCGCCGACATTACCAAGGGTCTCGACTTTCAAGCCTAGGATCTTGCCGTCGTTTTTGAACGCGATCTCGATATTTTCCGTGTGCGCGCGACCGTGGCTGGTCGATTGATGGCTTTCGGAGCGGCTTTCCCACCATTTGACTGGCACGCCGAGCTCGCGTGCGAGATAGGGGCAGAGCAAGTCTTCGGGGTAGAGGTGCATTTTGGCGCCAAACCCACCTCCGATATCAGGCGCGATCACCCGCAACTGATGCTCGGGAATACGAACCGTCTCGGCGATCCAGCGCCGGTGCATGTGCGGAACTTGGCTGCCAATATAGACCGTCAGCGTCCCGTCTGGCTCCGGCGTGGCAACGATCGCGCGCGTTTCCATGCAGGTCGGGATCAGGCGGTTGTTGACGACGCGCAGTCCGATGACCTGATCGGCCTCGTGGGCGGCCTTCTGGTAGTCGCCGCCACGCACCTCGTAGATCGTAGTGACGTTGCCGGGAACGTTGTCATGAAGTTGCGGCACGTCCTGCCGGATTGCGGTCTCTTCGTCGATCACGGCAGGCAGCACTTCGTAACCGACGTCGATCAGCCCGACGGCGTCGTAGGCTTCGGCCAACGTTTCCGCCACTACCAGCGCGACGCATTCGCCGACAAAGCGGACGCGGTCGGTCGCGACTACAGGGCGGAACGGCACCTTGCTGCCCGGAAGAACCCAGTTCGGAACAATCGGGCCAATCTTGCCGGCGAGCGCCATCCCGGAAAGGACCAAGCGAACCCCTGGTGCGGCTTTTGCTGCAGAGAGATCGACGCTTCTAATCTCGGCGTGGGCGTGCGGCGATCGCAGTACCGCCATGTGCAGCATGCCCGGCAGCCTGACGTCATCGACGTAGCGGCCCTTGCCAGCGAGCAGCTTGAAATCTTCGCGCCGCTTTAAGGGCCGACCGATATGGCGGATCGCAGGCGTGTCGTTCAAGGCTGCTGCTCCTTCGCTGCGAGGCTTTCAACGGCGCGGACAATGTTGTGATAGCCGGTGCAGCGGCAGATATTGCCGGCAAGTCCATGGCGGATGTCGTGCTCGCCGGGATTGGGATGATCCCTCAGGAGCTGCCGTACGCTCATCACCATGCCCGGCGTACAGAAGCCGCATTGCAGCGCGTGATGTTCGTGAAAGGCGGCCTGAACAGCGCTGAGTTCGCCACCGGGATCGGTCAATCCCTCGACCGTGGTGATCGACGCGCCGTCCGCCGTCACGGCCAGTACCGTGCAGGATTTGACCGCCAGTCCATCGATTTCGACGGTGCAGGCACCGCATTGGGAGGTGTCGCAGCCGACATGGGTGCCGGTGAGGCCAAGATCCTCCCGGATCAGATGGACCAGCAACTTTCGCGCTTCAACGAAAACCGTCTTGCGCGATCCGTTTATCTCGAATGTCACCAAGTGCCGGCTGTGAGGGTCGGGCATTTATCCTCCTGGGATCGGCGCGCGGTTTTTGTTATCCAATAGTCACTCTAATAATAAGAGTGACAAAAATGCAAGACATTTCTTGTCGATGTTCGCGGCTTGGCGCTTGGATGGCGTCCCGAGCATGATTATTCTGCTGAGAAGTGTTGTTAGGAGGGATGATGCGCTCGAAGGGCTTTGAAGGAATGGCGTGCTCGATCGCCGGCGTATTGAACGCTGTCGGTGACCGCTGGGCCATGCTCATCCTGCGCGATCTGTCACTGGGATTGAGCAGATATGACGAGTTGAGGAAGTCGACCGGCGTCACACATGCCACCCTGTCCGATCGGCTCAAGCATCTCGAAGAAAATGAACTGCTCGAGCGGCGTCGGTATCAGACCGGCCCTGAACGCTACGAATACCTTCTGACCCGAAAGGGCAGGGACATTATCCTGGTGATCCAGGCGCTTGCCCAGGTCGGGGACAAGTGGGCGATTACGGGGGATGCGGGTCCGCCGCTCAAATTCATCAACAAGAACAGCGGACGTCCGGTTAAGCTCGCTCTTGTCGATGACAAGTCGGGAGAATTGGTGCGCATGAGGGATGTCCGGCCGTTGGCCGGACCAGGAGCTGACGACCTTGTTCGGTGGCGGCTCGCCAAGTTCGACCAGCGATGATTGGGATTGCAGAAGGTGGACCGGGGGCGAACTTCCCGATAGAAAATCGGCAAGCGACACCATGTGGGCCGCTTGCCAAGTGCTTTTTGCGAGCTGGCCTCGACTAGCGAACGATGCGCTGGACGGCGATTGCAGTGGCTTCACCGCCGCCGATGCAGAGTGCGGCGACGCCGCGTTTGAGGTTCTGCGCTTCCAGCGCATGCAGCAGCGTCACGATCAATCGCGCGCCGGTCGCGCCGATCGGGTGGCCGAGCGCGCAGGCGCCACCATGGACGTTGAGCTTTTCGCGGGGAATGCCGAGGTCCTTCTGCGCGGCCATCGCCACCACCGCAAAGGCTTCGTTGATTTCAAACAGGTCGACGTCGCCGACGCTCCAGCCGACCTTGTCCAGGAGCTTGCGGATCGCCGGGATCGGCGCGGTGGTGAACCATTGCGGTTCTTGGCTATGGGTGGCATGGCCCCTGATTTCCGCCAGTGCCGGCAGTCCCTCGCGATCGACGAGCGAGCGCTTCGCCAGGATCAGGGCGGCGGCTCCGTCTGCGTTCGCCGAGGAGGCGGCAGGCGTGATGGTGCCGTTGGCGCGGAACGCCGCCTTCAAGCCTGGGATCTTGGCAGGGTCGACCTTCAGCGGATGTTCGTCATTGGCGATGACGCGCGGCCCTGCTTTTTCGGTCAGCGTGATCGGTGCGATCTCGGCCTTGAACGCGCCGCTTTCCACGGCCTCGCGTGCTCGGATCAGCGTCTCCATCGCATAGGCGTCTTGGTCCTTGCGGGTGAACTGATAGGCTTCGGCGGTGGCCTCGCCGAAGTCCCCCATCGAACGGCCGGTCTCATAGGCATCTTCCAGGCCGTCCATCAACATGTGGTCGATGATCCGGTCGTGGCCGGCCCGATAGCCGGCGCGCGCCTTTGCCAGCAGATATGGCGCGTTGCTCATGCTCTCCATGCCACCGGACAGCACGATGGCGGCAGAGCCCGCATTGATGATGTCGTGGCCGAGCATGGTCGCCTTCATGCCGGAGCCGCAAACCTTGTTGATCGTGGTGGCCCCGGTCGCATCAGGCAGCCTGGCGCCGCGCGCAGCCTGGCGGGCCGGCGCCTGACCCTGGCCGGCCGGCAGCACGTTACCCATGAAGACCTCGTCGATCCGCTCCGGCGCGAGCTTGGCACGCTCCAGCGCTGCCGCGATCGCGTGAGAGCCGAGCTTATGTGCCGAGAGCGGCGACAACTCACCCATGAAACGTCCCAAAGGCGTGCGTACGGCCGAAAGAATGACAACGGGATCGGTGGCTGCGGACATGATGAAATCTCCCCGACAAGCGGTGTTGTTTGTATGACGATAATCATATAACTTGGCTCATCTTGCAATGAAATGTTGCGGGGAGAATGGCGCGAAATCCAGGACTGAAACGCCGGCGCCGATGCTTAGATGTCGGCTGGACTCGGAGCGGCTGGCCACGGGGGCGTTTGGTGCCTAATGAGCCGCACAACAGATCTTCTGCGAATCGGATGAAGCACGATGCGTTACGTGAAAGACCATAAGCGTCAGACCCGCAACCGGATCGTCGAGAATGCCTCCTACGGTCTGCGCAAGAAAGGTGCCGAAGCACTCAGCGTTGTCGATTTTATGCAGCTCGTTGGTCTGACACATGGCGGCTTCTATAACTATTTCGCGTCCCGTGCGGCTCTCGTTGCTGAAGCAACTGGCTTTGCAATGGATCAGACTATCGAGCGCTGGAAACGGCTGACGAATGGGAGCGCTGTCCCGACGTGCGTTGATGCGATCATTGCCGATTACCTCAGTCCTCGCCACCGTGACGATCCCACGCACGGTTGCGCGCTTCCGGCGCTCGCCGCCGACATCGGGCGATCAGAAGCGCGGGCACGCCGGAGCTTTGAGCGTAAGCTGGATCAAATGGTCGACGTCCTAGCTGAGCTAAATTCCGGCGGTTCTTCTCAAGAGGCACGCCAGATCGCCACAGGCATCATCTCGACCATGGTAGGTTCAATTCTGCTCGCCCGTGCTGTCAACAGCAAAGCAGCTTCTGACCATATTCTTGGGGCCGGTCGAGAGATCATTGGTGAACTTGGTGCTCGACGGTCCGACCGCGCGGCCAGGAGCTTAGTTCAAAAAAATGATCGTGATGGCGCCTCTGTTCCACACCGAGGTGCTCGGTGAGGCCCGCTCCTATGTTTTCGCCGGATCTTCGCGCCCCACGTTCTCCGGAGATTTCGGTAGTGTAGGATAGTCGGTATAACCGTGGGCATCCGGACCGTAGAAAGTTTCGGGGCGGGGCTGATTGAGCGGCGCGCCGAGCGCCAAGCGCTTAGGCAGATCCGGATTGGCAATGAATGCCTTTCCGAAGGCAACCGCATCGGCCCAACCCGCATCGAGAACCGCCTGGGCGGTTTCCGCAGTGAAACCTTCATTTGCAATATACTTTCCGCCGAAGGCGGCCTTGAGAGACGGTCCCAAGCTGTCGGGTCCCAAGCGCTCGCGAGCGCAGATGAAGGCGATGCCGCGCCGTCCGAGTTCAGCTGCCACGTATCCGAACGTCGAGGCACGGTCGGAGTCGCCCATGGAATGCACGTCAGCCCGAGGCGCAAGATGCATTCCCACCCGGTCGGGTCCCCATACCGACACTGCAGCATCTGTGGCCTCGAGCAAGAGCCTGGCGCGGCTTTCGATTGAGCCTCCGTACCGATCCGTCCTTTGGTTGGAGCTATCTTGGAGGAATTGGTCCAGCAAATACCCATTCGCGCCGTGGAGTTCCACGCCATCGAAGCCAGCTATCTGGGCAAACTTGGCAGCATTGCGAAATGCTTCGACAACCTCCAAGACTTCTTCTGTCGTAAGCGGGCGCGGCACGCTGAAAGCCCGTTCCGGACGGACAAGGCTGACGTTGCCTTTCGCGGCGATGGGGCTGGGGCCGACCGGCGCCTGACCATCCAGGAATATTGGATCGGAGATCCGGCCGACGTGCCAGATCTGCATGAAAATCCGCCCCCCACGTGCCTTCACCGCGCGTGTAACGGCTTTCCAGCCCTCGACGTGGTCTGCCGACCAAATGCCGGGAACGCCGGCATAGCCCACTGCCCGAGGCGAAACAGGAACACCTTCTGTGATGATCAGACCCGCCGAAGCCCTTTGCGCGTAATACTCCGCCATGATCGCATTGGGGATCCGGCTCTGGCCTGCGCGTAGCCTGGTCAACGGGGCCATGATGACCCGATTCGGCAGATGCAGATCGCCAATAGTTACGGGGTCAAACAGCGACGGCATTTAGCCTCCGGAATACGGTTGCAAGGCGTTCGCGCGAAGTTGTTGATCGGGAGGTTCAAACATCCTGTCGCGGCGATCGTGGAAATCGCTCGCGATCGACTGTTTCGACGGGATCACCCCGGCAGCCCCATCTGCTTGCGAAGGCTTTTGTCGAACATTCCTTCAGGCACAAAACGACGCAGGATGCTCACCTGGCGCGCAACCCTTCCGCAGGTGTATCGCCGACGAGGTGATGGCGTCGTCGCGGCCAAAATCACCTTCTCGGCAACAACCTCGGGACTCTCGGCTGTATTCATCACATCGCGTAGCAGCGCGCTGGCTCGGGTTCGCGCCGACACATATTCCTTCAGGTTCCGGTCCGGAAGCACCATGTTCTGCTCAAACGAGGTGCGGGTATAGGCCGGCTCAAGCAGGCAAACGCGAACGCCAAAGATCCGCACTTCGTGGTCGAGAGATTCGGAGTAACCCTCGATGGCATGCTTCGTAGAAGAATAGAGGGCGGAAAACGGCGCAGGTATCAATCCCAGGACAGAACTAATGTTGATGATCCGTCCGGCTTTTCGATCTCGCATGGTCGGGAGGACCGCATTTGTCATGCGCATCACTCCGAAGACGTTCACGTCGAACAAGGCCTTGGCCTGATCGGCCGAGGATTCTTCGGCCCCGCCCAGCAAGCCGAAGCCTGCGTTGTTCACCAGAACATCGATCCTGCCGGTCGCAGCCAGTACCTTGTCGACGGCCGCTTTCACCGAGGCGTCGTCCGTCACATCGCAGCTTAGCATCTCAGGATCGCTCGCGGCAGCTCGTCGGCTGGTCCCGAACACCCGGAATCCCGCCTCGCGCAATGCTCTTGCGGAGGACAGCCCGATTCCCGTCGAAGCCCCGGTCACGATCGCCACTTTTCCGTCCTGTCGCACAGAAGCTCTCCGTTGACGCAGTTGAACTCTAGGTTAGATTAAGATATACATATCACATGATTTACATCATACAATAGGCTGTTCGTTCGGAGGGCCTGCATGCGGTATGCCAAGGGGCACAAGGATAGTTCGCACGAACGGATACTGAAGGTCGCCGCAAGGAAATTCCGGCGCCAAGGCATTGCGGCGACTGGGATGACGGGAATTATGTCCGAGGCGGGCCTTACGAATGGCGGCTTCTATTCTCACTTCGGCTCGAAAAGCGATCTCGTTCGGGAAGGGCTTGAGCGGGCGCTGGACGAGCAGTTGCGGCGACTGAGTGAAGCCGACGTTGTCCCCGGGGAACTGAGCACGCTGATCCGGTCTTACCTGTCGGCGGAGCATCGCGATCGGCCGGACGTTGGATGCGCCTCGGCTGCACTGCTTCCAGAGATTGGTCGCCAACCTCGATCCGTCCGAAAGGCCTACACAGCTCGATTGCGCGAAATATTCGAGCAGCTAAAGAGGCGATTGCCGCGGAAAACGTCCAGCCGCGCCGCGCAAGAGGCCGCAATCGGAATTTTCGCTGTACTCGTCGGCTCTCTCCAGCTTGCTCGTGCCGCCGAAGACTCGTCGATGTCGGATGCGATACTTGCGGCCGGCATTCATGCAGCAAATGCGCTCGCGCTCGTACCTCAACAAGAACGCTGAGCTTGTTTCGTCCGGCTTTCAGATAATCAGACCAAGTAAACGATCGAGATCAGGGAGGATACGAGCATGAAGAGCAAGGCGCCAATTCTGGTGACGAGCGCCGGTGGACAAACCGGCTCGGTTGGCCGAACCATTGTTCGCGGCCTGCTGCAGCGCGGCCTTCCCGTCCGTGCGTTCGTGCGGAAAAATGACGAGCGGGCGCAGAGTTTGCGCGACATGGGAGCCGAGGTGTTCGTGGGCGATCTCCTAAATCCGCGTGACGTCACGCAGGCCGTCAAGGGTGTGCGGCGCATCTATTTCAGCATGAGCCTGAACCCGTCCTACGCCGATGCCACCATCTTAATGGCCGCGGCGACCAAGAAGGAAGGAGGCACCGAGATATTCGTCAACATGTCGGACTATGAGCAGTGTTACATGACGCTCGAGACCATGTCCGCTCCGGACGCGGAGCGTATCGCCGTGCTGGGCGTGGACGTCCATTGGTCGCCCCAGCAAAGGGCGCATTGGGCGGGCGAGCGAGCCCTCGACTGGTCAGGCTTGCCGATCGTCCATATCCAGGCGGCGATGTTCGTCGAGAACCCAATCACACTGTGGGTGCCGGCCATGACCATCAAGGAGGACGATACGATCCGTCTGCCATTCGGCCTGGGAAAGACCGCGCCGGTGGCAACGGCCGACGTCGCTGATGTCTGTATTGAGGTGTTAGCTGACCCAGCCGGCCACGCCGGGAAGTCCTACGAGTTGACGGGGCCGGAACGAAAGGACATGTACGGGTTTGCCGAGGATTACTCGGCGGCGCTCGGTCGAAAGATCGAATACCTGCCGACGACGATGGAAGAGTTTCGGCAACGTATGCGTAAGCTCATGCCTCATATCGCTGAGCATTCTGCGTTGCATCTGGAAAACCTGTGCATGCAAAATGGCGGTGATCGGTATATTGCCGAGGTAACGCAGGACGTCGAGAAGCTGCTCGGCCGGCCGGCCACCACATTCAGGAAGGTCATTGAAAAGGAGGCGTGGCGCTTCGAGAGGGGGGCGCCAAACCATCTGCAGCACCGCGAAGTGAAGGATCTGAATCCGACCCGTGTCTTGCAGGCGTAGCGGCTTTGCCTCGCTCAAAACTCCGGACCTGAAAGCCCTAGAATGGAAAGCAGCGCATATAGGCGGCGAACAGATCTGCATCGCTTGGAACGATGAGCCGCGACTCGATCGCCTCCGCAAGCTCGAGATCGCGGCTAAGCACTCGGAGCCATGCCTCGCTATCGGCCGTGATCGAAAGCCGGGCGTCGCCGGCATGGGTTCCGGGCGTTACATCCAGAATCTTGTCGTTGATGCGCACTGTCCCTTGGAACGGAGTTTTTCCCGTAAAGGTCCAATGAGTGACCAGATCGAGCTTCTTTGCCTTTCCACGATGGAAGCCGAGCCTCAGTGTAAAGAGGTACGCCTGAACGCTTCCGATCGGACGTCCTGCGCGCACATGCCGGATCGTCTTATTCGGGAACCGTCGTGGCGCACTCTCCTCGGCGTCCGATCCAGGAATCACGAACAGCGTCTCTTCTTTCTCGAGCAGAGGTTTGACCACATCATTCACATAAGACAGCCGGTCATCAAGATACGGCCCGATTACATCCTCACCAGCCGGGCAGACCGATATGCAATATGCAGCCTTGTATCCGGGCTTGAATGAGAGAGATTGCCAAATGCTCTGAGTCTCGGAAGGGCTCACGCGAGACCTGTAGTCTTTTGCGTCACGCGAGTCCGCAACCTCTTCGACCCATTTGGTAAAGTTTTCGAGAAAATCGTGGTAGTTGTGCGTGAAGCAGGTCTGAAAATCGAAGTACCCATCGTGCTTTATCGCGCCGACGGGGCAAGCTCCGACACATAGTCGGCATTCCAAGCAAGGATTATAGTCGATCGGCTGGTCATAGGCATCGATCTCGTCCGCCAGCAAGATCGTTCCAAGCAGGATGAAGCTGCCAAATTTCGGGTGGATGATGTTGCGATGAATCCCCATGCGACCCAGCCCGGCCTCGACGGCGACCGGCTTGTGCTGCACCATCATGATGCGTGCCTGGTCCATCTCCATGGGGAATGCGGCAACCGAGTTGCAGGCCGCGATGCCGTGCTCCGCCAGGGCACGGACAATTGCGCGCGAAGTCTCGTTCACATGGTCATAGGTTCCATGAAATTCCTCATTAGCCACCGAACGAGTGGGAGAGCGTACCGGCTCGCGATTCATATGACATGCGATCGCCATCAAGGACTTCGTGCGACCATAGACCTTTCGGATGTAGTCGACTTGGGGACTGATTGCCGGACGACCAATCTCGACCAGTCCGACATCGTCCGCTCCACAGCTTATCGCGATCCTCTTGACGAGCTCCGCCGACAGCGGCGCCGCGCCGGTCCGGGCTAGGCTGCGCGACCGAAAGGCCTTTACCGTAGGATGATCCTCAATGGTCAATTTTCGTCTCCTCGGATGCGTCGAGTTTCATTCCGACTGCGAAGCGACCGGCTATTGATGCAACGAAAGAGTGCTGAGACTGCCACCAGGCGCTGCCCCATCCTCGATAGCGCTTGGCCCTGCACATCACACTGCAAATGACCAAACATTGCGCGGACGCTCATGTGTTTTCGCGACATCGGCGCCCTCTGATGACGGGGGAGGCCATCGACAGAGAGCCCACCCGTGGTTCATGATCGCACCGCTTCCTGCGGCTCCGAGAGAATGGCTTGCAGCTCTCCAGACCGGAACATCTCCGTCACGATATCGCAGCCGCCCACGAATTCGCCCCGTACATACAGCTGTGGAATGGTCGGCCAGTCCGAGTAGTCCTTGACACCCTGCCGCAACTCCTCCGACTCGTAGATGTTGTGCGATTTGAACGAAACTCCCAGATGATCGAGGATGCGAACTACCTGCGCCGAGAACCCACAGGCCGGCGACGAGGGCGTACCTTTCATGAACAGGACGATCTCGTTGGACTCCACCTCACTGCGAATGAACTGCGCAACGCTCATGTTGGTCTCTCCATCTGTCCGTCTTATCAGTTCTAATTTAGAACTTAATGGTCGGACCAGAAAAGAGCGAAATCGCTTTGAAGCCTGCTTGGCCGGCCTCGCGCTAAGGCGCGGTGGCTATCATTTTCCGCGGCTTCCACGGAGGATGTCGGTCGATCGGACAGTCGACCATCGCTTGGAGGGATTAGAATGACCGGGCGCTCGATTGGATCGAATGTCAATTCGAAAAAGGAATTGACTAGCGTTTTGTGGCGGCTAAAGTCGGGTCAATCACAAGAAGGGACTGATGGCTGCCGTCTGCGCTGAAGCCGCTGTTTCAGGAGGGAAAATGGGCGCTCGACCCCAACTTTTGGAATTTGGAGGTTTTCCGCGCATCAGGGGTGGCAAGTTCAAGACGGCTGGGGCGGTCGAAGTCGGCAAGCCCAGACTCAAGGCGTCTTAACATTCCGTCTTGGCAGGCTCCGCTGCTTCTGCCGGGGAGTGGGATGACGAGCGCAATGACCAGCATCGACTTCTATTTCGACTTTCGCAGTCCTTATTCCTATCTCGCCAACGCTCAGCTCGGCACGCTGGATGCTGAGCTGAGCGACCACCCTGTAGATATCGTCGCAGTCATGAAGCAGGTCGGTAACAGGCCGACGACCTTGACCTGTCCGGTCAAAGGCAAATACGCCGGCGCAGATCTACAGCGACGGCCGCAGGCCGCTGCGCGCGGCGGAAGATTGCGGTCTCGCCAAGGAGGTCGTTGCGGCGATCTTTCCGGCGTTCTGGCGACATGGCTTCATTCGCGAAGCACTGAGGGCAGCATGAGCAAGATTGATGCGCAGCCGCTGGCAATTGTCACCGGGGTCGGACCTGGTACCGGCTCTGCTATCGTCAGGCGGTTCGCGGCCGGAGGGTATCGCGTCGCGATGCTCGCGCGCGACAAGGCGCGCCTGGACGCGCTATCGGCGGAGATTCCGTCGAGTATTCCGATGGCGTGTGACGTCTCGGACTCGGCAGCGCTCGCGCGGGTGCTCGACGAGATCGACCGGCGGTCCGGCCCGCCGAAGGTCGTTGTCCATAATGCGGTTGGCGGGGCGTTCGGAAAGTTTCAGGAGGTAGGTCCCGAGGTTCTCCGAGCCAATTTCGAGACAAACGTGATGGCACTGCTCCATCTTGCGCGGCACGTCGCGCCCCCAATGATAGCGGCTGGCGGCGGAGCGCTCCTCGTAACGGGCAACACGTCGGCTCTGCGAGGAAAGGCGAACTTCGCGGGTTTTGCGCCGACGAAGGCAGCCCAGCGTATCCTCGCCGAGTCGATCGCGCGCGACCTCGGCCCGCAAGGGATTCACGTGGCTTATCTGGTCATCGATGCGGTCATTGACGTGCCATGGCAGCGGGAGCGAATGAAGGACGCGCCCGACGAGTTCTTCATCAAACCCGCGGCGATCGCCGAGGAAATCTACCACATCGCGCATCAGGACCGCTCGGCGTGGTCTTTCCTCTCGGAAGTGCGACCGTACCGCGAACCCTGGTAGATCCGGGGCGAGCGGTCCGTCGTCGTTCGCGGTGTTGGCGCCGCGCTCCACATCTGAACGTCATCGGGCAGCCCGCCTGACTGATCGGGAGGAAATAGCCAACTCCCGGTTGGTGCGACGACAACCTCTTTTTAGGAGAGAGCCCATGATCAAGGTTGGACTTCATCAATATCCCCCGATGGATCAGGTGATCTTCGGAAAGCCTGCCGGGCAAGCGCTGGCCGAGGAGGCGGAGCGGCTCGACGCCCACAGGGTGTTTCTGATTGCCAGCCATACGTTGAATACGAAAACCGACGAGATCGAAAAGATCCGCAAAGCATTAGGTTCCAGGTATGCGGGGACGTTTGATGGGGTCCCGCAGCACACCACACGTACGTCTGCCGTAGCTGCAGCCGCAAGGGCGGTCGGGGCGGGCGCCGACCTGATCGTGGCCGTCGGTGGTGGTTCTGTAGTCGACGCGGCAAAAATCGTTCTGATGTGCATTGAGCACAAGATCACCGATGAGGGCGGCCTCGACGGGTTTGAAGTAGTCTCGACCCCGGAGGGCCCGCGCCCTGGTCCGTTTCGAGCTCCGAGCGTCAGGATGATCGCCATCCCGAGTACATTGTCCGGCGGCGAATACAACGCCGGTAGCCTCGTTACCGATACACGGCGGAAACTGAAGCAGATCTTTCACCATCCCTTGATGATGCCTCGTTCGATCATCCTCGACCCCGCGATTACGGTTCACACGCCCCAGAACTTGTGGCTCGGCTCCGGAACGCGCGCGATGGACCACGGGATCGAAGCCGTCTGCTCGCCGAGAGGCAATCCCCTCGTCGAAAGCGTTTGCCTGCGAGGACTGCGCTATCTCTATGACGGGCTGCTCGCGACAAAAATGAATCCGGACAATCTTGAGGCCCGGCAATCCTGCCAACTCGGGTCGTGGCTGTCCGCCTTCGGGCTGCAGTGTCGGGTTCCGATGGGGGCGAGCCATGCTATCGGACACGTGCTTGGCGGTACATGCGATGTGCCGCATTACTTTTGCACCGCGGTCATGATGCCCAGCGTGCTGGAGTTCAATCGCCCGGATACGGCTGGAGCACAAGACAAGCTCGCCGAAGCTTGGGGAGTGCCGGGGACGAAAGCAAGCGAGACGTTCGCCGAATTTATACGACAGTTGGAGCTCCCGCGTCGATTGTCTGAAGTTGGCGTGACCGAGGGCAAATTCGATCTGATCGGACGGAACGCGATGCTTTCGGTTTTCACGCGCGCAAACCCGCGTCCGATCAAAGGCCCCGAAGACATCGTTAAGATTCTCCGGATGGCCGCTTAGCGCGTGTTAGCCCGGCGGCCAGGGATGCGGTGGGCCGTACGGTCGGTACAAAGCTCGTCTATTTCAATCGGATAGACCGGCCGAACGGAAGGCGAGCAAATTGCAGAGTGTTCAAGTCGCTCGTGAATGGGAGCGGAGGAAATCCATGACGACGAATGTTGCCGCGCGCGCCACGTCTGACGTCAACTTCGCTCCACGCGAGGTCCGTATCGAAGCGCAACCCGACGGAAGCCTCATCCTGAGGTCGCCGATCAACTTCGTCGAGCCGAGCTGGTCGATCACCGACTTTCTACCCGTATGGGCGATGCAGGAGCCCGATCGCGTCTTTCTGGCGCAACGCGAAGCTGCCGGGTGGCAAAAGATCTCGTATCGGCAGATGTGGCTACGGACTCAGTCCGTAGGTCAGGGGTTGATCAATCGCGGAGCTCAGCCGGGCGACAGGATTGCAATTCTCTCGGGGAATTCGATCGAGCATGCAATCGTCATGTTCGCGGCCATGTCGATCGGGATGGCCGTCGCTCCCATTTCGCCCAACTATACATTGATGCCGGGCGGGCTGTCCCGCTTGACGGACATCGCTCGGCTGCTCAGGCCATCGTTTGTATTCGTGCAGGACGGCAGCGCCTTTGCCGCAGCCCGATCAGTTAGTGGGCTGGAGGAGGCGACTTGGATCGCATGCGGTGGATCCGACGGGCTTCTGCCGCTTGAGACCCTGTACGAGGGACGACCAACCTCGGAGTTTCAGCGGCGGTTCGGAAACCTCGATCGTGACGCCATCGCAAAAATTCTGTTCACGTCGGGCTCGACCGGCCTGCCGAAGGGCGTCATCAACACGCATCGCATGATGGCATGCGCCCTCGAAATGGGCAGTCTGCTGGCGCCGGCAAACCAAGCTCCGGTTCAGGTCGAGTGGTTGCCCTGGCATCACACGATGGGGGGCAATGTCATTCTGCAGGGCACCCTGAAGAATGGGGGGACGCTCTACATCGACGACGGACGCCCCGTCCCACAACTCTTCCATAAGACCATCGCCAACCTGAGGGAAATTTCCCCCACAGCGATGTTCAACGTGCCCGGCGGCTACACGCTCCTGTGTGATGTTCTCGAAGCGGACGAGCATTTCAGAAATACATTCTTCAACCGCATGGAGCGAATGACCTACGCCGGAGCGGCAATTCCGCAGTCCACGCTGGACAAGCTCTATGACCTGTCGTTTCGTGCGACCGGCCGCCGCATTCCCGTCATGTCTGGGTACGGCACGACCGAAACGGCGCCAACGATCAGCACGACGCACTGGGCCACCGAGGAACCGGGAGAGGTCGGTCTTCCGGGACCTGGTCTCAGGCTCAAGCTGCTGCCTGCGGGAGACAGTTACGAGGTTCGCGTAAAGGGACCGAACGTCACGCCGGGATACTTCGGCAGATCCGATCTCACGGAAAGTGCATTCGACGAGGAGGGCTACTACCGGGTCGGAGACACCGTGGCTTTCCTCGATTCGAAGCAGCCGCATCTCGGATTGAGATTCACGGGACGTCTTTCCGAAAACTTCAAGCTCACGAACGGGACCTGGGTAGTTGTCGGGAACCTCAGGGCGACCATCCTCGGCGCAACGCGTGGCGTTCTTCAGGACGTCGTCATCGCGGGCGAAAACCGGGACCAATGCGCGGTTCTTGCCTGGCTAAATCCTAGCCAAGCCAAACAACACGCCTTCGGGCCCGTTGGCGATCTCGAGCGAGATCCAGGCGTGCTGGCATTCCTGAGAGAGTGCTTTCGGGCACACAACGAAACAGTCGGAAGCAGCGAACGAATCCGCTCATTCAAGTTGCTGAAGGAGCTTCCGTCGCTTGCCGCTGGTGAAATCACCGACAAGGCCTATGTAAATCAGCGGGCTGTACTCGGCCACCGGGCGCATAGCGTTGAGGAATTGTATGCCGGGTCACCTGCTGAAGATGTGACCTTCATCTGAGTGCCCCGACTTCGCAAGGAGTGCTTCTGGAAGTGAAGGTCCGAGGTGGCGCTGAACCGGCTCTGAGCAAGGTCCATCCATCTCAGACGTTGTCATCGCGGCGAAGCCATCGGCTGAAGTTGAGACGCTCGTCGGCGCCCGACAGTCGACCTCATCAGAGGAGAGCCGATGGTCGGTGCGGCGCAGACTCGGCTCACGCGGAATAAATCATCGGTCTCTAACGAGGACGAGGGCAATGACAGGATCGAGCCTGCCTGACATTTCGCCGAAGGAATATGCGGCAATGGTGGGCAAGGAGGTCGGCGTGTCACGCTGGTTCGAGATTGACCAATCTCGCATCGACCAATTCGCCGACATTACGGAGGATTGGCAATTCATCCACATAGATCCGGTGAAGGCCGCCGAGACGCCGTTTGCCGGAACGGTCGCTCACGGCTTCCTGACGCTTTCTTTGCTTGCGCCGATGGCGTTTGACGCGCTTCCGAAGCTTTCGGGGAGAGTCATGGCGGTCAACTACGGTTTCGACAGGATACGATTTATGTCCGCCGTACGATCCGGAGGTCGGGTGCGGGCCAGATTCAAACTTCTGGATATGACGGCTCGCAATCCGAAGGAGGTGGCCACCAAGTTGGAGGTCACTGTCGAGATCGAGGGGGCGCAAAAACCCGCGTTGATCGCCGAATGGCTCGGAGTGGCCTATTTCGCCGAAGCCGTCGTCGTCTAATTCGCCGCGGATACTTCCATCTGCGTCGGGTCGACATAGCGAAGAAGAGCCGCGAACATTATGCTGTGCTCGCAACGTCTGCCGCGGAAGAGAAGGAGCAGTTAGCGGTTATCTCTTTTGTCCAACTGCCCCTCGCTCCGCGGCCTCGAAAATGTTCAGCCCTTGCTGGTGGCCTTGATGAAAGCGCCGATTTGGGCGGAAGCCTCGTCCGGATATTGATGATGCGGCCCGTGCCCGGCTCGCGCATAGGTGATCAGATGAAGGGTCGGCAGCTGCCCATTCAACGCATACCAGTTCTCGATCGGGAACACGATGTCGTGGTCGGCTCCCAGGTGCAGGATCGGAACCGACGTCGTCTTCAAGAGCTGCAAAATCTGGTCTGATGGAAACACCGGGTTACGCGGCGTGTTGCCGATCTGCGCCATGGCCCAGTCGGCCGGAACGTCGGGGCTGCGGTCTTTCTTTCGCGCCATGATGCGATCGAACGAGCGCTTTGAAGCCGCCCGGCTGCCTGCGTCCGCAGGTTCGAAGAACACAGTCGTGAACTGCTCCAATGCGATGCCGGGGATTGCCGCGGTATCATAGAAGAGTTGTTCGCCCGTCTTGACCAGCGGGCCCGGAGGTGTCGTGGCCAGCAGAACCACATGAGTTGCCATCGGCCCGGTCATTGCCAGCAAGATCTGCGCGGCGATCCCACCGATCGACCATCCACCGATCGCGACGTCCTTGAGGCCGAGTGCCTCGATGAGATCCTTGCCATCCTTCGCGAGCGACATCGGATTGTAGGATTTTTCGCCAGTCGACTGGCCAAGACCTGAATAGTCGAAGGTTACGACCTGAAAGCCCTGTGCGGCCAATCCGTCGATGAAGGCGGGATCCCAAAGATCGAGGACGCCTCGAAAACGGTTGCACAGGACCAGCGGCTTGCCCGTGCCGACGGATCGATAGGCGAGGCGGCGTCCGCCAACGTCGACGAACTGGGTGGAGGCGGTCGCCGAACTGGCGGCGGCCTGCGCCTTCAGCGGTAGCGCAAGTGCCGCAGCGCCCAGCGCTCCGGCGGTGATCATCGTGCGACGAGATTGAGAGTTCATGTCCGCAATTCCTGATGAGGCAGCATTGAGGCTGCACGCTGGATCGAAGGGATGGCTACGCGTTTCGAGATGAGGAGCGGGAGTACCGATCGGCCGGTATCGCCGGCCGATCGGAGCATTGGGACTAGGCGCTGGCGCGCGCGCGGTAGCGCTCGGCGGGCTGCGCCCCCAAACCTGAGGGCAGAACCGCGCGTGCGCCCTCGAACGCCTCCCAGAGGCCCAGGTCCGAAAGGGGCGGTATCGTCACGGCTTCGCGGCGATCGAAGCCGACCAGCGCCGCGTCGACCAGGTCCTCGACGCCCATGAGATTAGGAATTTTCGAGAGATCGGCACCCGCCCGTTCCCAGATTTCGGTCCTGGTTGCCGCCGGTACCACGGCCTGGACGTAGACGCCCTTGGGCCCGACCTCGGCCGCCAGCCCCTGCGAGAACGTGAGCACGTAAGACTTGGTCGCCGAATAAATCCCCGGAAAAAACGCGGGCATGAACGACACCACCGAACCGAGATTGATGATGGCGCCGCTTCCGCGTTTCACCATGCCCCCGATCGCCGCCGAAGCCAGCAGCGTCGGCGCAGTCACATTGAGCTTGAGCAGTTGCTCCATGGCGGCGGGATCCGCCGCCTCGAACGGGCCGAGCAGCGCCGCGCCAGCGTTGTTGACCAGAATCTCGACTGGGCTGCCCGAACGGAGCCGGTTCGCCACCGTTTGCAGCTGCGCGGCATCCGTCAAATCCGCTGTCAGGACTTCGACGGCAATCCCGTGCGCCTTGCGCAGTTCCGCGGCCAGGGCCGCCATTCGCTCCGTCGCGCGAGCGACGAGGACGAGGTCATGGCCGCGCGCGGCGAGGCGCCGCGCATAGACGGCGCCGATGCCGCTGGAGGCGCCAGTAATGAGTGCAGTGGACATGTCTTCTTCTCCGTGGGAGGGGCCAATCTGTCCCCAAAATGTAGATGACAATCATCATCTACTTGCAAGGATGATGTTTGTCATCTACATTTTTTGAACTGAGGGAGATTTATTTTGGCAAGAAGCCGGGAGCAGAAGGCGGAGAGCAGGCGGGCGATCGTGAACTCGGCCGCTAAGTTGTTCCGGGAAAAGGGAATTGACGGTGTTACCGTCGCGGAGATCATGGACGCAGCGGGGCTGACGCACGGCGGCTTTCCAAGGCACTTTGCGAGCAAACAGGAGCTCGTGACCGAGGCCCTGGCGGACGTTTTCGAGGCCAGCAGGCGTCAACCCCTGCTGCCGACGGATGTCCGCGGCTTCGCCCGCGCGTATCTGCGGCCAGAACATCGGGATGCGGCGGGGGCGGGATGCGTCTTCGCGGCGCTCGGGCCCGAGATGTCGCGGGCGCCGGCGCCCACACGCCGCGTCCTGACCGAGGAGATGCGCCGGCAGATCGAACAATTCATGGCCTCGGCGCCAGGTGACGATCCGCAACAGAAGCGTGTCGCGGCGATCGGCAGTTGGGCAGCGATGATTGGGGCGATGTTGCTCGCGCGCATCTCCGATTCAGAAGAACTGTCGGACGAAATCCTACGGGCGACCCGCGCGTTCCTCGGCGCGGAGCCCTGAGAGCTGGAATTCCCAAAGTGCGGTCATAGTCGCCTGTCCAAAGCCGTCGCGCAGATCCTCGCTGGCGAAGCGGGCGGTCAATTCGATACGTGCTCGAAGAGGCCGCAACGCCGAAGATCGCCAAAAGACGGTCCTGAAGGTGCTCCCGCCTAGTAGGCGCCAAACCTTTCTGTGCGCATCGCAATCACCTCTGCCGATGTCGGAACGCTTCATGGACCCCTTAGCGCAGAAATCCAACGGCGGCCCGAGCCTCGCCTGGAACGCGGGTCCGAGGCCGGAAGCGATGGTCCAGCATGAGGTGCTGACCGAGCCAGCACCAAGGAGCCTCGTTATGCGTAGGATTGCAGGAAGTATCGTAGGTCCGCCGGCTGTGGGGAAAGGCGGTAGCGCTCCCCCGCGACCACCTTTCCCTGCACTCGCTTCATTCGGCTCGGATACGCCTCTCCGCCAAGCGGTGAGGCTGTGACCGTTTCCATGGGGTCCGGTTTGCTTTCCTCAGCGTCGCCCGCGATCACGGCTTTGCCGGCCGCACGTTCCAGGACCGATCGGTTTCGGGGCGTCCCAGCGACTGTCACGCGGAGTGGGTGTGCGGCGGAGAAGAACTATATCGACGGCTCCGTTTCCGTACTCTGCTGATTTGCCGTTCCCAACAGAGGGGCAGGACCGATCGCAAAAGAAGCCTACGAGCCGGGATCGTCGATCAGGGGCTTTGGCCGGGCAAACAGCTCCAACCGCTCCTTGTGGTCGATGACGATCTCTCGTCCGCGGACGCGAACCCCATGGCTCGTAAGTTGGGCAAGACTGCGTGACAGGTTTTCGCGCGTCGTGCCGATGTGGGAGGCCAGCGTGCCGCGGTCGAATGGGATGACGATATTCGCATGCCCCGGTTCGCGCTGGGCTTCGGCGAGGATCCAGTTGGCGAGGCGCTCGATGCTCGACCGGGCCAGTGTGCCCTTCAGTTTCTTGACAGAAGCGCGATAGGCATACGCCAGCTCCTGAGCAACAATCCGTGCGAATGCGATGTCTTCGTAGAAGAGTGCCCTTACATCGCGGGCGGGGATCAGCAGCACCCGCGACTCCGTCAGCGTGCGGGCTGAATTGAGATACGCCTGATCGACCACGACTGCAGCAAGTATGAAGGTCGACACGGGACGAAGCAGTGAGATGCCCCACTCGGCCTCGTCCTGCTCGGTGTAGATTTCCACCAACCCGCCAATCAGCACATGCAGGAAGTCGGCCTGATCTCCCTCGCGAGCCAACCGCACCCCGGCCGGAAATTGCTGCAGCAGAGCCGCGCCGAGCAACCGCTTCAGGTTCTCCTCGCTGAGGTCCGCAAACAGCGGCAGCGTCTTCAACTGGGCGAGTTCGTCGGGGCGCAAGCGAAGCTCCAAGAGTCACTCACCCGCTATCGCGCCGAACTGTGACAAAAGTCAATTGCATACATGCAGTCTGACAATTCGATCTGAGACATTTGGCAGATTGTGGCCGACCGGACCGTCCGGTTGATGCATCGCAAAACCTTTTCCCGGTCCCCCGAATAACTGCTGTGGCGTCGAAGCCATACGTCGAGGCCACCATGGACGCCGTAGATTTCAGCCCTGAGCACCGAACGCGAGCACTCTGGCTCTCAACAATCTCGTTCACGATCTGCTTTGCGGTGTGGACGATCTTCTCGATCATCGGCATCCGGATCAAGCAAGAGCTGGATCTGAACGAAACCGAGTTCGGTCTCCTGATCGGCACCCCGATCCTGAGCGGCTCGCTGATCCGGCTGATGCTCGGCATCTGGACCGATCAGTATGGCGGGCGCCGCGTCTACACCGTCGTGATGCTCGCCGCGGCGGTCGCGACCTATCTCCTGACCTGGGCGCATACCTATCCGCAATTTCTCGTCGCCGCGCTCTTCGTAGGAATCGCCGGTGGCTCGTTCGCGGTCGGCGTCGCCTATGTGTCGCGGTTCTATCCGACGGCCAAGCAGGGCACTGCGCTGGGAATCTTCGGCGCCGGCAATGTGGGCGCCGCCGTCACCAAGTTCGTCGCGCCGTTCGTGCTGGTCGCCTATGGCTGGCAGACCGTGGCCCAGATATGGGCGCTCGCGATCGGCGTCATGGCGATCGTCTTCTGGCTGTTCTCCGAGGAGGACCCGGTGGTCCGCTCGCGAAGGCAGCGCAAGCAGAAGGCCGGCAGCGCCTGGCTCGAGCTCGCGCCGCTCAAGAACATCCAGGTCTGGCGCTTCGCGCTGTACTACTTCTTCGTTTTCGGCGCCTTCGTCGCGCTGTCGCTGTGGCTGCCGCAATACCTGATCAAGGTCTACGGCGTCGGAATCCAGTCGGCCGGCATGATGGCCGCCATGTTCTCGTTTCCGGCCAGCGTGTTTCGCGCCTATGGCGGACACTTGTCCGATCGCTTCGGTGCCCGCCGCGTGATGTACTGGACATTTCTGGTCGGTGTCGCGGCGACCTTCCTGTTGTCCTACCCGCCGACGGACTACGTCGTGACGACCGTCAACGGAAAGGTCGGCTTTCATCTGGAGATGGGGCTCGTCCCGTTCGTCGTCATCGTCTTCGTGCTCGGCTTCTTCATGGCGCTCGGCAAGGCCGCCGTCTACAAGCACATCCCCGTCTACTATCCGAACAATGTCGGAGCCGTCGGCGGCCTGGTCGGCATGATCGGCGGGCTCGGCGGATTCGTGCTCCCGATCGCGTTCGGCGCGCTGGTCGATCTCACCGGTCTGCGAACCAGCTGCTTCATGCTGCTCTTCCTGCTCGTCGGGGTCGCGCTGGTCTGGATGCATCTCTCGATCCGGCAGATGGAGCGCGGCGTTGCCGGCGAGGCGCTGAAGCGGCTGCCGGAGCTGCCGGAAATGGAGGAGATCCACCGGCCCGAGCACATCGGAGCCCTGTCCGGCGCGGTTCTCACCGACTGGCGGCCTGAGGACGACACGTTCTGGAGGGAGCAGGGCCGAGCCATCGCGCGACGCAATCTCTGGATCTCCATTCCGGCGCTGCTGTTGTCCTTCGCGGTCTGGCAGGTCTGGTCTGTCGTGGTTGCGAAGCTGCCTTCGGTCGGCTTCAAGTTCACGACCGATGAGCTGTTCTGGCTGGCGTCGCTGCCTGGGATCTCCGGTGCAGTTCTGCGCATCTTCTACTCCTTCATGGTGCCGATCTTCGGCGGCCGGCTGTGGACCACGCTGGCCACGTGGTCGCTGCTGATACCCGCGATCGGAATCGGCTATGCGGTGCAGAATCCCGCAACGCCCTATCCGGTGTTCCTGATACTGGCGCTGTTGTGCGGCTTTGGCGGCGGCAATTTCGCCTCGTCGATGGCCAACATCTCCTTCTTCTTTCCCCGCGCCGAGAAGGGCAACGCGCTCGCGCTCAATGCCGGCCTCGGGAATCTCGGCGTCAGCGTGGTCCAGTTCGTAGTGCCAATCGTCATCACGGTCGGCGTGTTCGGCTGGTTCGGCGGAGATCCGGCGATGGCAACGAGCGGGTCGCAGCCGATGCCGATCTGGCTTCAGAACGCCGGCTTCGTCTGGGTGCCGTTCATCGTCGCCAGTGCTTTCGCCGCCTGGTTCGGGATGAACGACATCGCCTCCGCGAAAGCGTCCTTCGCTGATCAGGCCGTCATCTTCCAGCGGCGGCACAACTGGATCATGTGCTGGCTCTACACCGGCACGTTCGGCTCGTTCATCGGCTATTCTGCGGGCTTCCCGCTGCTGGCGAAGACCCAGTTCCCGGCCGTCGACGCGTTGCAGTTCGCATTCCTTGGGCCGCTGGTGGGTGCCTTGTCGCGGTCCGCGACGGGCTGGATGGCCGACAAATGGGGCGGCGGGCGCGTGACCGTCGGGGTGTTCCTGCTGATGATGGCCGGCGTGCTCGGGGTGCTCTATTTCCTCGGCATCAAGGATCAGCCCGGTGCATTCTGGGGCTTCTTCGCGATGTTCCTGCTGCTGTTCTTCGCGACCGGCGTCGGCAATGCATCGACCTTCCAGATGATCCCCAACATCATGCGCCAGGAAATGACCCGGCTCATGCCGACCGCGGACGCGGAAACGCGGCTGCGCCAGGCCGAGAAGGAATCCGCCGCCATCACCGGCTTCACCTCCGCGATTGCCGCCTTCGGCGCATTCTTCATTCCCAAATCCTACGGCACCTCGATCGACCTTACCGGCGGCGTGCAGGCCGCCCTATGGGGCTTCTTCGGCTTCTACGTCACCTGCGTGCTGATCACCTGGGCCGTCTACACTCGCAAGGGCGGCGTCCTGCACGATGTCGAACGGCGCCGGGCGATCGCGGCCGCTGCCCAACCCGCTGAATGAGGACGTAAAAGATGAGCCATTTTCTCGATAGGCTGACCTTCTTCACCCGGGCCAAGGAGGAGTTCGCAGGCGGACACGGCGTGACGACGACCGAGGACCGTTCCTGGGAGGAGGGCTATCGCAAGCGCTGGCAGCACGACAAGATCGTGCGCTCGACGCATGGCGTGAACTGCACCGGCTCCTGCTCGTGGAAGGTCTACGTCAAGGGCGGCATCGTCACCTGGGAGACCCAGCAGACCGACTACCCCCGGACGCGCCCTGATCTTCCCAATCATGAGCCGCGCGGCTGCGCCCGCGGCGCGAGCTACAGCTGGTACCTCTATTCCGGAAACCGGGTGAAATATCCGCTGGTGCGCTCGCGGCTGCTCAGGCTGTGGCGCGAGGCGCGAGCGCGGATGACGCCGGTCGCAGCGTGGAAGTCGATCGTCGAGAATCCGGGCAAGCGCTCGGACTATGTGCAGAAGCGCGGACTGGGCGGCTTCGTGCGGGCGAGTTGGGCCGAGGTCAATGAGCTGATCGCGGCAGCCAATGCCTATACGGTCAGAACCCATGGTCCGGACCGCGTGTTCGGATTTTCGCCGATCCCGGCGATGTCCATGGTGAGCTACGCGGCCGGCGCGCGCTATCTGTCGCTGCTCGGCGGCGTCTGCATGTCGTTCTACGATTGGTATTGCGACCTGCCGCCGGCCTCGCCACAGACCTGGGGCGAGCAGACCGACGTACCTGAAAGCGCGGACTGGTACAATTCAGGCTTCCTGATGCTGTGGGGCTCCAACGTGCCACAGACGCGTACGCCGGATGCGCACTTCTACACGGAGGTACGCTACAAGGGGACCAAGAGCGTCGTTGTCTGCCCGGATTATTCCGAGGCTGCGAAATTCGCCGATCTCTGGCTGTCGCCGAAGCAGGGCACCGACGCGGCGCTCGCGATGGCGATGGGTCACGTGATCCTCAAGGAGTTTCACATCGACCGGCAGACGCCGTACTTCAACGACTATGTGCGCCAGTATACGGATATGCCATTTCTGGTGCGGCTGGTGAAATCCGAGGGACGGCTCGTTCCTGAGCGGTTCGTGCGCGCCTCGGATTTCGCCGCATCTCTCGACGAGGCCAACAATCCCGAATGGAAGACCGTCGCCTATGATGAGATCAGCGGGGCCATTGTCGTGCCCAAGGGATCGGTCGGCTTCCGCTGGGGCGAAAAAGGCAAGTGGAGCCTGGAAGAGAAGAGCTCGGCGAACAACGACACCCGGCTGCGGCTGTCTCTGGCCGGCATCGAGGACGACATCGCACCGGTGGGATTCCCCTATTTCGGCAACCGTCAGCACGATCACTTCAGCGGCACCAATCATCCGGATGTGCTGACCCGCAACGTGCCGGTGAAGCGACTTCGTCTTGCCGATGGCGAGGCGGTCGTGGCCACTGTGTTCGATCTGTTCGCCGCCAATTATGGCGTCGATCGCGGCTTCGGCGGCGACCACCTCGGCAGGAGCTACGACGATCTGGAACCGTACACTCCGGCATGGGCCGAGGCGATCTGCGGCGTGCCGCGCGGCCAGATCATCGCGGTTGCCCGCGAGTTTGCCTCGAACGCGTCCAAGACCCGGGGGCGCTCGATGGTCATCGTCGGGGCCGGTCTGAACCACTGGTACCACATGGACATGAACTATCGCGGCATCATCAACATGCTGGTGATGTGCGGCTGTGTCGGCCAGTCCGGCGGTGGCTGGTCGCATTATGTGGGGCAGGAAAAGCTGCGGCCGCAGTCGGGCTGGACGCCGCTCGCCTTTGCGCTCGATTGGGGGCGCCCGCCGAGGCAGATGAATTCGACTTCGGCGTTCTACGCTCACACCGACCAATGGCGCTACGAGACGGTCAATGTCAGCGAGATTCTCTCACCGACCGCACCGGCCGGTTCTTGGGAGGGAGCGCTGATCGACTACAATGTCCGCGCGGAGCGCATGGGATGGCTGCCGTCCGCGCCGCAACTGCAGGCCAATCCGATCGAGGTATCGAAGCGCTCCGCCGCCGCGGGCCTGGAGCCGAAGGACTACGTCGCGAAGGCCTTGAAGTCGGGCGAGCTGAAGCTCGCCTGCGAGGATCCCGACCATCCGAAGAACTGGCCCCGCAACCTGTTCGTCTGGCGCTCCAATCTGCTCGGCGCCTCAGGCAAGGGCCACGAATACTTCCTCAAGCATCTGCTCGGCACCAAGCATGGCGTGATCGGCAAGGATCTCGGCGACCAGGGCCACAATAGACCGGTCGAGGTCGCTTGGCACGAAGAGGCCCCGGAAGGAAAGCTCGATCTGCTGGTCACGCTCGACTTCCGGATGTCGACCACGTGCATGTATTCGGACGTCGTGCTGCCGACGGCCACTTGGTACGAGAAGAACGACCTCAATACGTCCGACATGCATCCATTCATCCATCCGCTCTCGGCGGCGATCGATCCGGTGTGGGAATCGCGCAGCGATTGGGACATCTACAAGGGGATCGCCGAGGCCTTCTCCAGGGTCGCGCCCGAAGTGCTCGGGGTCGAGAAGGACGTCGTGCTGACGCCGATCATGCATGACAGTCCGGGCGAAATCGCGCAGGCGTTCGACGTCAAGGACTGGAAGCAGGGCGAGATCGATCCGATCCCCGGCAAGACCATGCCAGCAGTCACCGTGGTCGAACGTGATTATCCGAATCTCTACAAGCGCTTCACCTCGCTTGGACCGTTGATGAACAAGCTCGGCAATGGCGGCAAGGGGATGGCCTGGAACACCGACCATGAGGTCGAGCTCCTGAAGCGTCTCAACGGCGTCGTCGCCGACGACGGGCCGACCCAGGGGCTGGCTCGCATCGACAGTGCGGTCGACGCTTGCGAGGTGATCCTCAGCCTGGCGCCGGAAACCAATGGCGAGGTCGCGGTCAAGGCGTGGTCGTCCCTGGAGCAATTCACCGGCCGCGACCATGCTCATCTCGCCATTCCGAAGGAGGACGAGAAGATCCGATTCCGCGACGTCGTCGCGCAGCCGCGCAAGATCATCTCGTCGCCGATCTGGTCGGGGCTCGAGTCGGAGAAGGTCTGCTACAACGCCGGCTACACCAATGTCCACGAGCTGATCCCCTGGCGGACGCTGACCGGCAGGCAGCAGCTCTATCAGGATCACCTATGGATGAGGGCCTTCGGCGAGGGCTTCTGCGTCTATCGGCCGCCGATCGATACCAAGACCGTCAAGCCGGTGATCGATCGCAAGCCGAACGGCAATGCGTCCGTCATCCTGAACTTCATTACGCCCCACCAGAAGTGGGGCATCCACTCCACCTATACCGACAATCTCCTGATGCTGACCCTGTCGCGCGGCGGTCCCATCGTGTGGATCAGCGAGATCGACGCAAAGGCTGCCGGTATTGCCGACAATGACTGGATCGAGGCCTACAACACCAATGGCGCGCTGGTTGCGCGCGCTGTGGTCTCGCAGCGGGTCAAGCAGGGCATGTGCATGATGTATCATGCTCAGGAAAAGATCGTGAACGTGCCGGGCTCCGAGCAGACGGGGCTGCGCGGCGGCATCCACAATTCGGTCACGCGTGTCGTTCCGAAGCCGACGCACATGATCGGGGGCTACGCTCAGCAGGCCTATGGCTTCAACTACTACGGCACGGTCGGCGCCAACCGCGACGAGTTCGTCATCGTCCGGAAGATGTCGAAGATTGATTGGCTGGACCAGCCGACTGCTGACCGGTCGGCCACGACCCCCTCGGAGGCTGCAGAATGAAGATCCGTGCTCAGATCGCAATGGTGCTCAATCTCGACAAGTGCATCGGCTGCCACACCTGCAGCGTGACCTGCAAGAACGTCTGGACCAGCCGCGAGGGGATGGAATACGCGTGGTTCAACAACGTCGAGACCAAACCAGGCGTTGGCTATCCCAAGGATTGGGAGAACCAGTCCCGCTGGAAGGGAGGCTGGTCGCGCAATCGCGACGGGTCGATCCAGCCGCGGATCGGCGGCAAGTGGCGGGTTCTGGCGAATATCTTCGCCAATCCCGACCTCCCCGAGATCGATGACTACTACGAGCCGTTCACCTTCGACTATCAGCACCTGCAAAGTGCGCCCGAGGTATCTGCGATGCCCACGGCACGGCCGCGCTCGCTGGTGTCTGGAGAGCGGATGGAAAAGATCGAGTGGGGACCGAACTGGGAAGAGATCCTGGGCGGCGAATTCGCCAAGCGCTCTCAGGACATCAATTTCGACGGCGTGCAGAAGGAGATCTACGGCCAGTTCGAGAACACCTTCATGATGTATCTGCCGCGGCTGTGCGAGCATTGCCTCAATCCGGCATGCGTCGCATCCTGCCCGTCCGGCGCGATCTACAAGCGCGAGGAGGACGGCATCGTCCTCATCGATCAGGACAAGTGCCGCGGCTGGAGAATGTGCGTCTCCGGCTGTCCATACAAGAAGATCTATTATAACTGGTCCTCGGGAAAATCGGAGAAGTGCATCTTCTGCTATCCTCGGATCGAGGCGGGGCAGCCGACCGTGTGCTCCGAGACCTGTGTCGGGCGCATTCGCTATCTCGGTGTCGTGCTGTATGACGCGGACCGCATCGCAGAGGCCGCGGCCAAGCCCGACGAGGGCGATCTCTACCAGGCCCAGCTCGACATCTTTCTCGATCCGAACGATCCGAACGTGCTTGCGGAAGCCGAGCGCCAGGGCATCCCTCATGCATGGCTGGAGGCGGCGATACGGTCGCCGATCTGGAAGATGGCGATGGAATGGAAGGTCGCCTTCCCCTTGCACCCGGAATATCGGACCCTGCCGATGGTCTGGTATGTGCCGCCGCTGTCGCCGATCACGTCGGCGGCCTCGTCCGGCAAGATCGGGCACGATGGCGAGATGCCCGACGTCAAATCCTTGCGCATTCCGATGCGGTACCTCGCCAATCTGCTGACTGCGGGCGACGAGAAGCCGGTGACGCTGGCGCTCGAGCGAATGCTGGCCATGCGTGCCTATATGCGGGCCAAGACCATCGACGGCGTGGTCGACGAGGCGATCGCGAGGCGCGTCGGCCTGAGCGGCCCGCAGATCGACGACATGTACCACATCATGGCGATCGCCAACTACGAGGACCGCTTCGTGATCCCGACCGCGCACCGCGAGCTCGGTGCCGACGCGTTTGATATCCGCGGCTCCTGCGGCTTCTCGTTCGGCAACGGCTGCTCCGGGGGCGAAAGCGAAGTCAACCTGTTCGGATCGCCGCGTAAGGCCAAGAACCCGATGGAGGTCGCCTGATGAAGACGTTCAAGGTGCTGTCGGCATTGCTGAACTATCCGAGCGGGGAATTGATCACGGCCATCCCGGAGCTCGCGCGGGTGCTCGACCAGGAAGGCCTCGTCCAGCCTGGCATTCGCCGGGAGCTCGATGTGCTGCTGCAGGAGATCGCCACGGGCGACGTCTACGACCTGCAGGAGCGCTACGGCCTGCTGTTCGACCGCAGCAAGACCCTGGCGCTGCATCTGTTCGAGCACGTTCATGGCGAAGGCCGCGACCGCGGCCAGGCCATGGTCGACCTGCGGGCCATGTATGACCGAGCGAACCTCGTCATCGCCGGCAACGAGCTGCCGGATTATCTGCCGCTGTTCCTCGAATTTCTCGCCACCCGGGAGATTTCGGACGCGCGCGAGTTGCTTGGCCAGACCAGCCACATCATCGCCGCGCTCGCGGAACGACTGGGGCGTCGGCAGTCGAGCTATAGGGCGGTGTTCGATGCGCTGCTCCAGATCGCCGCGGAGCAGCCCCGCGCGGAGATCGTCGATGAGCTGCTGAAGGCAACGGACGTGGATCCGATGGACCTGCGCGCGCTCGACGCGGCCTGGGAGGATGAAGAGGTCAGGTTCGGCCCGGGAGGGGGCGACCAGGCAGCCTGTGGGCACGACAATCTGATCGCAAAACTGCGCCACGCCAAACGTGCGGTCAACGCGCCGCCGTCACAGTTGCAATGAGGGATTGGCCATGCAAACACTCAATGCCATCGTCTTCGGCTGGTATCCCTATCTCTGCCTGACAGTCTTTCTGGTCGGCAGTCTGATTCGATTTGACCGTGAGCAATACACGTGGCGCTCAGGCTCGAGTCAGCTGCTTCGGCGGCGCCAATTGATCTGGGGCTCGAACCTTTTCCATGTTGGGATCCTCTTCATTTTTGCGGGTCATTTCGTCGGGCTGCTGACGCCGATCTGGGTGTTTGACATGCTCGGCGTGTCCCACGGCTTCAAGCAGATGCTCGCGATCGTCGCCGGTGGCGGCGCCGGACTGATGTGCCTGGTCGGCATTTCACTCCTCGCGCATCGCAGGCTTTTCGATCCCAGGATTCGCGCGACGTCGTCTTTTGCTGACACGGGTATCCTTCTGGTGCTGTTCGTCCAGCTGCTGCTTGGCTTGGCGACCATCCCCGTGTCGCTCGGTCATCTCGATGGTCATGAAATGGTCAAGTTCATGGCCTGGGCGCAGGGCATTCTCACGTTGCAGCCCGGAATCGCCGCCAACATTGTCGACGTCCATCCGATCTTCAAGGCGCATCTGGTCCTGGGAATGACTATCTTCCTGCTCTTCCCCTTCACCCGCCTTGTCCACATCTGGAGTGCGCCGGTGTGGTATCTCGGCCGCCGCGGCTATCAGGTGGTGCGCAGCCGCGACGGGCGCCGTCATCTTGTGCAACCAATTCAGCCCGCGGAGTAGCCGATGGACTGTTCATTGGGCGCGGCGCTTCCAAAGCCGAAGCTGGTCAGTGTGAACGGGGTCGTGATCGAACGCGACGTCATTGCCCGGGAAGTTCAGAACCATCCGTCGGACAAGCCGATCCTCGCCTGGCAAGCGGCGGCGCGCGCGCTTGCGGTGCGCGAATTGCTGAGACAGGAGGTCATGCGGCTCGGCATAACGGCCGCTCCCCTGCGCGATGCCGAAGGTCGCAGCGAAACCGAGGAAGAGGCGGCGATGCGGGCGCTGATCGCGCGTGAGGTTCTGATACACGAGCCGGACGAATCGACGTGTCGTCGCTTCTACGATCAGAACAGGCAGCGGTTCCTGGTCGGAGAACTCTACGAAGCGTCTCACATCCTGCTGATCGCGCCGAGCAGCGATTCGCTGGCTCGGTCGGCGGCGCGAGACGAGGGGCGGACGATCGTGGAGGCCGTGCAGAGAAGCCCGGAACTGTTCGAGACCATCGCGCGCGATCGCTCCGATTGCAGGGTCTCGGCGGAGAATGGTGGCAGGCTCGGGCAGCTGTCGCGTGGGCAGACGACCGCAGAGTTCGACGCCGCGCTGGCCCGGATGTCGGTTGGAGAGGTCGGTCTGATTGAGACACGCTTTGGTATCCATGTCGTGCGCCTCGATCGACGGGCCCTCGGACAAGTCCTGCCGTTCGACATGGCAAGGGCGCGCATTTCGCAATATCTCACCGAGCGTGTGCGGCATCAGGCGCTCGCGCAATATGTAGCCAATCTGGCAGACCGCGCGGAGATCGTTGGCGTGACGTTGCCGGCGCCGCAATCGGTACTGCCGCAGTAGGGGGGCGATCATGCTGCTCGGGGATCTCATTCACGATCTCAGTGACGACGCGAAGTCGAGTGCGGTGTTGCAGGGGTGCGGCGACCTCACGCTCCTGGTGCGCATCAGCTCTGTCGCGGGTCGCCTCGGCGAGGATGTCGGTGAGTATGCGTCGGCTGCTGTCCGGCGCTTTGCAAATCTCGCAGAGAATGAGGATTGGCTCGGGTTGATGAGCGCTATCGACCGCGCCGCCGACCCCGCGATCGTCTGTCTGACGTCCATGATCAAGTGGTCGCTGCAGAGGGATGAAATCGAGCTCTCCTAGAACGGATCCACCGCAGGCTATCCGTGCTGGAGGGGCGGGTCAAAAATGTCGAAGCGTCAAATTGATGTTGGGATTCGCATGCACGATGTGATGGTAGAGAAAGTCGGCGTTGCGGCCGCGCCGCTCGTGGCGCTCGTATACGACGACGGGAAATATCCCTACGAGACGTTCGATCACCTCGTGGATCACTCGCGTCGAGCGCGATTGAAGGTCGCCGGCGCACTGCAGCGAAGGCTGTTCCTCGACGAAAATCGCAGGTGCGACGTCCTGCTCGAGGAGATCGACACGGCAAATCAAACCCCGATCTTCGAGGATCGTGGATCGGGAGCGAGAGGTTGCCGGCTGGATGAATCGGCGCTTGCAGAGGTGACAGTTCGGGTCCTCGCCAGCTTGGATGCGCGTCCAAACATCCTGGTGTTGAACAAATTTGGTAAGGCAGAGTGCGGGGGAGGCGGAACGCTTGATCTGATCGCCCGCGCGTTGGACCTTGCGATACCGACGATTGTCGGCGTGCCGCGCAGCAATATCGATGCCTGGAGAGGTTTCGCCGGAGATATGGGGGTTGAGCTCGAAGCCCGCGGAGACGTGGAGCGGTGGCTGGAAAGTGTTCGGCAGGATCGAACCATAGACTCAGCCAGCCAGCTGCGCTGATTGCGATTGCGAGCAATCGAGGGGTCGGGGACACAGAACTGCCAAGCCAGACCGTCGAAGATGTCTGCCGGCTGACATGGATGTTCCTCGACGAGACAGGAAACCCGCCGGTCGATCTGGAGTGGTCATCACGACGCTGATGACACGGAATGTTGCGCTCCGACAAAGAATGGCCGGTCGCGCCAGTTTAGCATCTTTCCGATCGCCGGGGATTGTATGGCGCAAGCTCATTGTTCGCGCCCCCTTGGCTGCGTTCCTCCGGGCGCCACGGCAACTGCCGAATGGCGCATCGTCGTGGCGAGTGCTGCGTCCGCGATCAACAACTGGAGCCGCTCATGATTGGGGCGAAGATCTCGCGCTGGACGATGAGCTATTTCGCGGCAGCGCTGGGGTGGCTGCTCGTTGCCTTGGCAATGCTGGTCGGCGGACTCGGTTACCCCGCCGCAGAGCTCGGCGCTCCCGATACGCTTGTCGTTGTGCATGCGGTCTGTATCGGTTGGCTCAGTCTCTCGGTATGCGGCGCCTTGTTCCAGTTCGTTCCCGTTCTCGTCGCAAGGCCGCTCCCCTTCGACAAATGGGCCTTGCCGGCCTTGTTCCTCATCAACGTCGGTCTGGTCTGCTTGATATTGGGCTTCCTCTCACTGGCCGGACGAATTGCTCCAGCCGTTTGGCTTCTGCCGGCCGGCAGCGTGGTGCTCGGCGCGGGTCTGGCGATGGTCGCGCTCGATCTGGGCCTGACTCTCTTCAGCCAGCCGAAGGGATCTGCTCTCTTTGTCATCGCCGGACTTGGCGCGTTATGCGCAACTGTCGCGCTCGGCGTCGCGTTCGCGTTTGCTCTCGCCGGATCGGCGGGCGCCTACGGCGACGCGCTCCTGGCCGCGGCGATTCCGATCCATGCGATTGCCGGGCTGGGAGGCTGGCTGACCCTGACCGCCATGGGGGTGAGCTATCGCCTGCTGGCCATGTTCATGCTCTCGGCGGACCTCGGCGAGCGACAGAGCACATCCGCGCTGAAATTTGGTGCGCTCGCGCTATCGGTCGCTGTCGTGGGCGGATTGTTCGCGATCGGCCTCGAGGCCGGGCTCGGAGCCGTGCTCATCGTCGCCGCCGTTCTTGGGGTGATCTCGCTTGCGCTCTATGGACGGGACATCGCGACGATCTATCGCTCGCGCAAACGGCGCCAGCTCGAGTTGAACATGCGGATGGCAACCGTGTCTTTCGCCAACCTGGCGGCGACGGTGACGCTCGGCACCGTCATCATCGTCAGCGGAAAGGTCGGCGTTCATGTCGGCGCGTTCGCGTTCTTGGCCGTGTTCGGCTGGCTGTCTGGTCTCATATTCGCGAAGCTCTACAAGATTGTCGCCTTTCTGACCTGGCTCGAAACCTACGGTCCCGTGATGGGGCGCGCCCAGACGCCACGGGTTCAGGACCTGGCGGTGGAACGTCGGTCCGAGAAGTGGTTCATCATCTATTTTCTAGGCGTCTGGGCGGCGACCATCATGTTGATGATGGGCGAGGGCCAGGCGTTTCGCGGCGCCGCGGCGGTCATGGCCGTGGGCAGTATTGGAATCATACACGAGCTTGTGCGAGTCCGACGTCTTTCCGACGTTGCGGGCTCCCGTAGGCTTCCGGCCGGAGCCATCGCGCCAAGCCTGTTGTTCGCCAGAAACTAGGAGGAGAGCCATGACCGCGTACATTGACGTCGACGTCCGACCGATTCTCAGGGCCGGAGGCGAACCGTTCTCCATCATCATGGACGCGGTCGACCGGCTGGCGCCAGGCCAGGGTGTGCGGCTGATCGCGAGCTTCAGGCCGGTTCCGCTGCTCTCCGTCATGGCAAGAAAGGGCTTCGCCCACACCGATCGACCGCTCGACGATGGCGATTGGGAAGTGCTGTTTTCGCCGCTGGCTGCCGAGGACGCCGGTCAGGAAGACGCTGGTGCCGGCCTCGCCTTCGAGCAATGGCCAGATCCCGTAGTCACGCTCGACAACCGAGAGCTCGACCCACCCGAGCCGATGGTGCGCATCCTCGCGGCTGCGGAGGAGCTGGGCCCTGGAGAGACCTTGTCGGCACTTCTGGGCCGCGAGCCGGTCTTCCTGTTCCCTGAACTTGAGAAGCGCGGCTTTCGCTGGCTCGGCGGGTTTACGGCGGATGGATCGACCTACGAACTGTCGGTGAGGGCTCCGCTATGAGCCGCGATGTCATCGACCGCATCCGCGACGCAATGCGCGTGGTCATCGATCCGGAACTGGGGGAAAACGTGGTCGATCTCGGCTTCATCTATGAGATCACGGCGACGGATGGCGTCGTGCATGTCACGATGACGGCCACAACGCCCGGGTGCCCCGCAACAGGTTTTCTCAAGGAAGGGGTCGCAAGCAGCATTGCGGAGATTGCGGGCGTCGAAGCCGTGGACGTGACGATGACATTCGATCCGCCGTGGACCCCATCCAGAATTGATCCGGCCGTTCGTGCTGCGCTGGGTTTCGACAACGTCAATTGACCGAACGAAAGCGAAAAGCTGGCAGCGCTCGGCCGGAGAGGCGGCGTCGTTACGCCCGCTCGAAGAACACGTCCACCGTCGTGGACGCCTTCGGCCCATCGCCCTAGTGCGTCTGTCGTGTTCTGTCTTCAAATCCTATCGCCTGTCTTGCTTCCCTATCTCAACAAGGTTGCCTGCTTCGGTCGTCCGGTCCGGAAGCCACTCCCGCGCGTTGGCGCGGAGCCCGGGGACGCCGAGCAGGTTGATCGCGCGACAGGCGATCTGCTCGATGACGTCATCGAGCGACTGGGGCTTCAGGTAGAACGCCGGCATTGGCGGCGCGATGATCGCGCCGATCTCGGTGGCCTGCGTCATCGCTCGGAGATGACCGAGATGCAGCGGGCTCTCCCGCACCAACAGTATCAGCCGGCGGCGCTCCTTGAGTTGAACGTCGGCGGCGCGGACCAGCAGGTTGTCGAGTTGGCCCCAGGCGATCGCCGAGAGGGTGCGGATCGAGCAGGGCGCCACGATCATGCCGGCTGCAGAAAACGAGCCGCTGGCGATGCTCGCACCGATGTCGGCGACATCATGAGCATGCGCCGCCAGATCACGCAGCCGCGCGAGGCCGCCCTGGCCGACCTCCTCGTGCAAGGTGCGCACGGCAGCGTCGGACACCACGAGATGGACCGCGCATTGCGGCTGCTCCGCGAGCCGTTCGACGATGCGCGCACCGATCGCGGCGCCTGAGGCGCCGCTGATGCCGACGATGACGTGATGCCGCCCGTTCATGTCGAGGCCGTTTGGTCGGCCATGGCGTCGCCGAGGCCGAGGCTCGGCCACATCGCGTCGATGCGCGCGGCTACAGCAGGGTCCATCGCCAGCACCTCGCCCCAGGCGCGTTCGGTCTCGACCCCGAGCTTGGTCGTGGCGTCGATGCCGAGCTTCCCGCCGAGGCCGGATTTTGGCGAGGCGAAGTCGAGATAGTCGATCGGCGTGTCGGCAAGCGGCACGAGGTCGCGCGAGGAGTCGCAGCGCGTCGCGACGGCCCACATTACCGCGCGCCAGTCGCGGACGTCGATGTCTTGGTCGACCACGATGAGGAGCTTGGTGTAGCTGAACTGCGGCAGCATCGACCACAGGCCGAGCATGATGCGCCTTGCCTGGCCCGGATAGCGCTTTTTGATCGCCACCACGGCGATCCTGTAGGAACAGGCCTCCGGCGGCAGATAGCAGTCGACGACCTCCGGGAATTGTCGTCGGATCAAGGGGACGAACAGCGTGTTCAGCGCCTCGCCAATTCGAGACGGCTCGTCCGGCGCGCGTCCCGTGAACGTCGACAGATAGAGCGGACTTCGACGCGTGGTGATCGCGGTGACCTGAAGAACCGGAAAGCTCTCGACGGCGTTGTAGTAGCCGGTGTGATCGCCGTAGGGCCCCTCCGGGGCGGTCTCCGTGGCCGACACGATGCCCTCGATCACGATCTCGGCGGCCGCCGGCACCGTCAGGGGCACGGTCAGGCATTCGACCAGCTCGGGACGGTCGCCGCGCAGGATGCCAGCGAAGCGCAGCTCGGAGATAGTTTCGGGCAATGGCAACACGGCGCTGAGGATGGTGGCGGGATCGGCCCCGATCACGATCGCAATCGGCATGTCGCGCCCCTGCGCCTGCCACTGCTGGTGGTGGCGGGCGCCGCCGCGATGGGCGAGCCAGCGCATGATGGCGCGATCGCGGCCGAGCACCTGCATGCGGTAGACGCCGACATTTTCCTGCTCGCCGGCGGACGCGTCCGGCGGCACGGTGATGACGAGCGGCCACGTCAACAGCGGCGCCGGCTCGCCCGGCCAGCAGATCTGGGCCGGCAAGGTGGTCAGGTCGATGTCATCGCCCATCGTGACACGTTCATGCACCGGCGCGGCTGATCGCAGCCTCGGCCGGGTCGACAGTGCTGCGCGTGCCAGCGGCAGCTTCTGCAGCGCTTCCCTGATGTCGCGCGGCGGCTGCGGGGCGCGCAACTCCGCCATCATCTCGCCGAGCTCCGCCAATCGTTCCGGCTGCACGCCCATGCCCCAGGCCACCCGCTCCACGGTGCCGAAAAGATTGGTGACGAGCGGCATTGCCGAGAGCGATCCGCATGCCTTGATCGGCCGTTCGAACAGCAGCACGGGCCCTTCGGCGGAGATGACGCGGCGATGGATCTCGGTGATCTCGTGGACGACCGAGACGTTGTCGCGAATGCGTCGCAGCTGTCCCCGCTCGTCGAGAAAGCGCAGGAAATCCGACAGCTCGCGGAAGCGAGGGACATCACGTCGCAACGATAGGCTCCGTTCAAAAAACGCCTCGTAGCTGGAACAATCAGTGTGATCTTTGTTCCGGGTCAAATACTTCCGCCGCCGATCCGGCCAGAGCTTGTGCCATGAGCTCTCTTCAGGACGCGTCTTCGACCTCACTGCCCCTGTTGCCGCCACTGCTCAGGCAGGTGCTGCGTCCGTTGCCGTTGCTGCCCCTGCAGATCGCGCTCGGCGCTTTCCTGCGTGGGCTCTTGCGCCGGCATCCGCATCTGCTCGACCGGCTCGGGTCGCATCGCGGAAAGCGCTTTGGCATCAAGCCGACCGATCTGCCGTTCGCATTCGTGATTCAGGCGGGTCCACAGCAGCCGCAACTCGCGGCGGTGCGCGAGCTGCCCACCGGCCTCGATGCCTCCATCTCTGCGTCGATCGTGAGCCTGCTGGCGCTGGTCGAGGGCCGGCTCGATGGCGATGCGCTGATGTTTTCGCGTCAGCTCGTGATCGAAGGCGATATCGAGGCGGTGCTGGCGCTGCGCAACGCGATCGATGATGCCGGTCTGGATCTGGTCGGCGAGATCGCGGCGCTTTCGGGGCCGTTCGGCGTGCCCGCGCAACGCCTGCTGGCGGCCGCGCGTGACTCGCTGCTGAGATCAACGACGAACGAAAGCGGGATGCGACGATGGAGCTGATCTGTCCGGCAGGGACGCCGGCGGCGCTGAAGAGCGCGGTCGAAGCCGGTGCCGATGCCGTCTATTGCGGCTTCGCCGACGAGACCAATGCCCGCAACTTTCCCGGGCTGAATTTCAGCCGCGAGCAGATGCGCGAAGGAGTAACGTTCGCGCATCGGCGCGGCGCCAAGGTGCTGGTTGCGATCAACACCTTCCCGCGCGCCGGCGCCGTCGAGCTGTGGCGTCGCGCGGTCGACGATGCCGTCGAGGCCGGGGCCGACGCGCTGATCCTTGCCGATGTCGGGCTGATGCACTATGCCGCGCGGCGCCATCCCGAACAGCGACTGCATGTCTCGGTGCAGGCGGCGGCGGCGAATGTCGACGCGATCGCGTTCTATGTCGAGAATTTCGGCGCCCGCCGCGTGGTGCTGCCGCGCGTGCTGAGCGTACCCGAGATCGCCGAGATCACCCGTGAGACGGCATGCGAGACCGAAGTGTTCGTGTTTGGCGGACTATGCGTTATGGCCGAGGGGCGCTGCTCGCTGTCCTCCTACGCCACCGGCAAGTCGCCGAACATGCAGGGGGTATGCTCGCCGGCCAGTCATGTCGTCTATCAGGAGACGATACTGGGCACGACCTCGCGGCTTGGTGCTTTCACAATCAACCGATTCGGACGCAACGAACCTGCCGGCTATCCAACGCTGTGCAAGGGGCGTTTCTCGACCGCACAGGGCTCTGGCTACATCTTTGAGGATCCGGTCAGCCTCGATGCCACGACCCTGCTCGCAGGCTTGCGCGAAGCCGGCGTCACCGCGCTCAAGATCGAGGGCCGCCAGCGCGGCCGCGCCTATGTCGACGGGGTCGTGCGGCATTTCCGCAGCGTGCTGGCAGCGCTCGATGCCGGCCGGTCCGCCGACGCGTCCGACCTCACGGCGTTCACTGAAGGGCAGGCCACCACGCAGGGCGCCTACCGCAAGACCTGGCGCTAGGACCACATGACAATGGCGGAACAAGGCGCAGGCCGAATGCAGCTCACTCTGGGGCCCGTGCTCTACAATTGGCAGCCCGAGCGCTGGCGTGATTTTTACTTTCGCATGGCCGACGAGGCCCCGCTCGACCGCGTCGTGGTCGGCGAGGTCGTCTGCTCGAAGCGCGCGCCGTTCTTCGAACCCCATTTGCCTGAAGTCATCGAGCGGCTTATGGCTGCCGGCAAGCAGGTGCTGCTGGGTTCGCTGGTCCTGGTGTCGTTGCGACGCGAGCGCCGGCAGACGGCAAGCCTCGCCGAGTATGGCCACGGTCTGGTGGAGGTCAACGACCTCACCTGCCTCAAATCGATCGCCGGTCGGCCGCATGCCATCGGGCCATTCGTCAACATCTACAACGAGGCCAGCGCCGCGTTTCATGCCGCCCAGGGCGCTTCCCGGATCTGCCTCCCGCCGGAGCTGCCGCTGTCCTCGGTTGCCGCGATCGCCGGCGCCGTGCCGCAGGTGGCGATCGAAGTGTTCGCCTTCGGCCGTGTGCCGCTCGCGATCTCCGCGCGCTGCTATCACGCCCGCCTGCACAAGCTCGCCAAGGACAATTGCCGCTTCGTGTGCGAGCAGGATCCGGACGGCCTCGTCGTGACGACGCTGGACAATGAAGCGTTCCTCACCATGAATGGCGTGCAGACGTTGTCGCATGGTTGCTGCAATCTGCTCGGCGATCTCGATCGTCTGACGCAGAGCGGCGTGAGATCGCTGCGGCTGTCACCTCAGGCCTGCGACATGGTCGCGGTGTCCGAGCAATTTCAGGCGGTCCTGGCGGGCCGCGTGGAAGCTGGGGCCGCCAGGGACCGCTTGCGCGAGATCTATCCGGACGTTCCATTCGCCAACGGCTTCTTGCACGGCGCCCCCGGTGCCTCCTACGTCTCGGGGTAGGTACTGCCGTGTCCTTCTGTCGAGGTGAACTCGGATATGCTCAGTGTGCATGTCGACCCATCTCAAATTGACTGACCACGGATGGACGACGTTGAGAGACGGCGCGCAGCCGTTCTTGCCGGCGTGCTGCAGATTGCTGACCGCGCCAAGGCGGAAGCCCAGGAAGCCGGGGAAATCGTGGTCTGTCCCCGATTTCCCCTCCCAAGCCGGCTGGCGTCCTACGCGCCGACCGCTGAGCCCAACTGACGGCCGACGCCTCATCCCGATTTGTCGCTGAACGCGGCGGGAAGCGTAGCGAGGAACGCCATGACGCGCTGCGTGCGCAGCGGCGGCCGGCGGTCCGAGGTGCGCAGCATCCATAGGGGCTCCGCCGGCGCGCGCCACGGCTCAAGCACTTCGACGAGCCGACCTGTGCGCAAGTCGTCGTGGACGAGCCATGCCGGGCCCCAGCCAATGCCGAACCCATTCGCGATCAAAGCGACCGAAGCGTGCGCGTCGTCGCAAATGTGCTTGGGCTTGGGCGCGACGCGAACGAGTTTTTTGCCGCGTGGGTCGGTGAAGCGCCAGGTCAGGATCTGCCCGCTCGCGGGATTGCGGAAGCCGACGTGGCCATGTTCGGAAAGCTCGTATGGAGTCGCCGGCGCACCGCGCGCGTTCAGATAGGCGGGCGAGGCGCAAGCGATCCAGGAGAACGTGCAAAGCCGCCGCGCCAGATGACCGGGCGCGCGATCGAGGGGTCCTGAGCGGATGGCGATGTCGACGCCTTCCGCCGCGAGATCAAGAATCTCGTTGCGGAATTTGATCTCGATCTCGATTTCGGGCCGCTCCCGCAGGAACGCAGGCAGTCGCGGCAGGATGCAGGCACGCGCGAACGAGGCGGGGGCGGTCACTCGCACCCGTCCGCCATCGTTACGCGCGGCTTCGCTGAGCGCGGATTGGACGCGATCGAGACTGTCGGCCAGCGCGCGTCCCGCCGCCATCAGCCGCTCGCCCTCTTCGGTCAGCGCCAGCGAATGGGTCGTGCGGTGCAAAAGCCGTATTCCGCGAGCCTGTTCGAGGCGGGCGACCGCCTTGGACATCGCCGAGGTGGTCGTCCCCGCTCGCCGCGCGGCTTCGGCGAAGGAGCCCGCCTCGACGACGCGGACGAAGGCGAGGAGGCGCGAGAGGTCGGGAGGCAAGGCCGTTGTGGACATCCAGTCCACATAGTCATGGCGGCGTGGTCGCTACAAGAGGCCGTTCCGATGGGCCAAATGGGGAGCGTCAGCGCGCATGCTGCGCCGCTAGAAACCGCGAGAAGTCCCATGCACCCCATCGAAATCACGCTGCAAGCCCTCGACGTCGCCGAGCGCGCGATTCGCCCCGGCCAGCCGGTCTACATGCTCAATCTGTTGCGCTACCGCGCGTATGCGCGTTACGAGGACGGCTTCGACGCCGCGCCCTGTTCGGGCCGCGAAGCCTTTAACGAACGCTATAGACCGGCCTTCCGGCGTCTCGCAGCCGGTAAGCCGCTGGTGCGGATGTTTTCCGGGCCGGTTCTGGCGAGCCTGGTCGGCCCGCAAGGCGAACGCTGGGACGAAGCGGCGATCAATGAATACGGCGATTTCGCCGCCTTCCGCTCGATCGTCGACACCGAGACCTACCAGCGCGAAGTCGCTCCGCATCGGCGCGCGGCGCTCGAGGATTTCCGGTTGTTCGCGCTCGCCAAGGCGATGTGAACGCCTTGAGGCGGCGGCCTCATGCATTTGCCTTAACCAAGCGTGACGCTCCGACGAGCCCGGGAATCCGTTCCACCGATGGCAAGAATTGGTGTCGCGGGCCCCGGGATTTGGACTTGTTCATCGGCATTTGGGCTACCCGCCGATAGAAAACAGGGATTCCGAAATAGTGGGTCTAGCGATGTAGCGGACCCCTGCTATCAATGTTCCCCGCGTTCCCTTTTTGCTGGGCTCAACATGTCTGTCCGCTGATCGGCGGGTTGAGATGGTGAGACCGTGTCCGTTTCCACGGGTCCGGGTTGCTTCTGATGGCTGTCGCGCGTCGCCCTGGAATGGCGGCGAGGCGCCGACAAAAAAACGGCGGCCGGGGGGCCGCCGTTGGAGTCGAGACCACGCGACGCTAAGCGTGGTGCTCAGGAGGTTCGGAGCTGGACGCGCTGGATCTTGCCGACGATCAGCAAGTAGGCGCACGCCGCGACCAGGGCGTTGAGGCCGACGAACACCAGCGCGCCGTTGAAGGAGCCGGTGGCCGACAGGATGTAGCCGATCACGATCGGCGTCGTGATGCTGGAGAGGTTGCCGAAGGTGTTGAACAGGCCGCCGGAGACGCCGCCGGCTTCCTTCGGCGAGGTGTCGGAGACGACCGCCCAGCCGAGCGCGCCGATGCCCTTGCCGAAGAACGCCAGCGCCATCAGGCCGACCACCAGCGCCTGGCCGTCGACATAGTTGCAGCCGATGATCGCCATCGACAGCAGCATGCCGCCGACAATCGGGATCTTGCGGGCGAGCGTCAGCGATCCCGTCTTGCGCAGGATGGCGTCGGAGATGAAACCGCCGAGCACGCCGCCGATGAAGCCGCACAGCGCCGGCAGGGTGGCGACGAAGCCGGCCTGCAGGATCGAGAGGCCGCGCTCCTTGACGAGATAGACCGGGAACCAGGTCAGGAAGAAATAGGTCAGCGTGTTGATGCAGTACTGGCCGATATAGACGCCGAGCATCATGCGGTTCGACAGCAACTGCCCGATATGCGACCAGGTCGGACCACCGGACGCGGCCTTGCCGTCGCGCGCGCCCTCCATGTCGATCAGCGCGCCGCCGTCCTTGATGTAGTCGAGCTCGGCCTGGTTGACGCTCGCGTGCTCCTTCGGCCCGTACATGGTCCTGATCCACGTCAGGCCCATGAGAATGCCGAGCGCGCCCATCACGGTGAAGACGTGGCGCCAGCCGAACGCATGCGCGATCCAGCCCATCAGCGGCGCGAAGATCACGGTCGCGAAATACTGGCCCGAGTTGAAGAAGGCCGACGCCGTGCCGCGCTCGTTGCTCGGAAACCAGGCGGCGACGATGCGGGCATTGGCCGGGAAGCTCGGCGCTTCGGCGAGACCGACCAGGAAGCGCAGCGCGAACAGCGCGGTGACCGCGGCGGCGCCGGAGAAGAAGCCGATCCAGCCCTGCATCATGGTGAAGATCGACCAGATCACGATGCTGCAGGCATAGACCCAGCGCGAACCGAAGCGGTCGAGCAGCCAGCCGCCCGGCACCTGCGCGAGCACATAGGACCAGCCGAAGGCGGAGAACACATAGCCCATCGCGACGGGATCGAGATGCAGCTCCTTGGACAGCGAAGGTCCTGCGATCGACAAGGTCGCCCGGTCGGCGTAGTTCACGGTCGTGACCAGGAACAGCATGGTCACGATGAATAGCCGCACGCGCGATCGGCGCAATTCGGCCGTGGTTACGATTGCGCTCATGCGCTCCACCTCTCTTGTCACGTTCCTCGATGACTGTCCTAGAGGAGAGGGAGGGCCGGGGTCCAAACCGAAGCCTGTATCGATCGATCCAAATTTTGGATCAATCCCGGGGTCTCCATGCCGGACAAAGGCGCTCTTTCGTGAGCAGCCGCGGCGTGCGACGCATGAGCCGATCAGGCTTGCACGTCGAGGTTTTGCAGATTTCGTCGCGCATTCCGACGGCCGTCGCGGCAATCGCCAGCATGCGGATCTCTCCTCACGTCCACCGCGCTTCGCGCCAGATCGCCCGGATCCCGGCGAACCCGCTGCCGGCAAGATGCGAGGCGCAGCGTTCCGTTCCGCCGGTTGGAAGCTGCGGGCACGGACCAACGGACGTGCGAACCATCTGTGCTTGTATCGGCTGCGACTGCGTGCACAATCGTCGGTGCAAGCGAACAGGAGCCACTGCGCGTGAAGGCCGTCTACACCGAGCTGCATCGCAGCCATGATCCGCAATTCTATCTGGTGCGCGGCGTCGTCAAGCGCACCACCGAGCAGCCCGAGCGGGCGGATCGTCTGCTTGCGGGATTGAAGGCCGGCCATCACGAGGTGGTCGCGCCGCTTCATTTCGGCCAGGAAGCTCGCGCGCGCGTGCACAGTCCGGAATACCTCAGTTTCCTGGAAGAGGCTTGGGACGCTTGGGCCGCGCTCGGCGATGCCGGTGCGGAGATGATCCCGAACATCCATCCCGTTCGCAATGCCGCCACCTATCCGACGCACATCGTCGGGCGGCTGGGCTGGCACACGACCGATACCTCGGCGCCGATCGGGCCGGGGACGTGGGAAGGCGCCTGCGCCGCGACCGACGTGGCTGCGACCGCGGCGCAACTGCTGCTCGATGGCGAGGATGCGGTGTACGCGCTGTGCCGGCCGCCGGGCCACCATGCCTATCGAGACATGGCCTCGGGCTTCTGCTTCTTGAACAACTCCGCCATCGCGGCCGCGCATCTGCGTCAGCGCTACGAGCGCGTCGCCATCCTCGACGTCGACGTCCATCACGGCAACGGCACGCAGGGCATCTTCTACGAGCGGCCCGACGTGCTCACCATCTCGATCCACGCCGACCCCACGCATTACTACCCGTTCGTCTGGGGCTATGCGCATGAGCGCGGCGCAGGCGCGGGGCTTGGCGCCAACCTCAACATTCCGCTGCCGCTGAAGAGCGGCGACGACACCTATCTCAAGGCGTTCGAGACCGCGGCCAAGACGATTCATGCGTTCGCGCCCGGCGCGCTCGTGGTGGCGCTCGGTCTCGATGCCTCCGAGCACGATCCGCTCAAGGGGCTCTCCGTGACGACGCCGGGTTTCCGTCGCATCGGCGGCGCGATCGCGCGGCTCGGCCTTCCCACGGTGTTCGTGCAGGAGGGCGGCTATCTCTCGGACATTCTTGGGCAGAACCTGACCGCAGTGCTCGGAGGTTTCGAGGCCGCGCGGTAGGCCATCATCTCTTCCTCGCGATCTCTTCTTGGTGTGTACCCCAGAACGCCATCGCAAATCATTCGCATGGCGGCATCTGACGTGTGGAGGCGAGCCGCGACGCGACCACTCGAGGCTCGACGGTGCAGGCGACCGTCGAAACATCCGGCTCCAATTGCTGCACCATTTAGCAAGTGCTAGGCTTTGTGAACTACCCTCGGCTGTAGGCGGCTCGGAGGGACGTGATGAAGCGGCGAATGATCGGCCTGGAGACCCTGGTCACGGGATCCGAAGAGGCGTTGGCTCCGCCGAAGTCCAAGCCAACCGGGCCGGAGCTCAGCTCTGCAGCCTCGGCCGGCCGGCCATCCCGCCGAAGGCTGCTGGCCTCAGCCGGCCTTGGCCTCGGCGCTGCGGCCTTGTCGTTCTCCGCCGGCCCGGCTGTCGCGCAGCCACGTGACGGCGCAAGCCTCGGCCAGCCGGTGCGCGTCAGCAAGGATCGGCTCGATGCGCTCGCAGCGAAGCTCCACGCCGTCTTCAATGAGCACAATATCTTGCCGCCATTCTCGGCCGACAAGCACGGGGCGCGGGTCGACGTCGAACTGCGTCGGCTGACGACCTACACGCGCATTCCCGGCACCGGTGAGCGCGTCAAGGTCAGCGGCCTGCTCGCGCTGCCCGCCGATCACAAGGGCGCACTGCCGGTCGTGTCGTGGCAGCACGGCACCATCCTGTCGTTCGACCAGGTCCCGTCCAATCTCGTCAAGCTGGCCGATCCGAACTACGAGCCGCGCGACAATGTCGATTCGATCGAGACGCTGTTCAACGTCCAGCGCCTTGTCGGCAACGGCTTTGCGTTGATCGCGGCCGACTATCTCGGCAAGGGACCGTATCGCCAGGGGCGAGGCGAGGCCTATGCGGTGAAGGACGCGACCGTGCAGTGCTGCCTGGACGTGCTGAGCGCGGGTCTGCTCGCGCTCGATCATCTCCGCCTGCGAAAGTCCGGGCTGTTCCTGAACGGCTGGTCGCAGGGTGCCTTGAACACGCAATGGCTGCGCCAGGAATTGCAGCGGCGGCGCGTCGCGGTGGCGGCGAGCGCCACGCAGAGTCCGTTCAACAATCTTGCGGATTCGATGCGCTATTGGGTGTCGGCCCAATCGGGCAGCGCGTCGACCGACAGCACCTATCCGAAGCAGCCGATCTGGATAACGCCCTGCGTCATCGTCCTCCTGGGCAGCTATCGCCAGTATTACCGGCTCGGCGACCTGTTCAAGACTGCGATCAAGCCGCAGCACCTCGCGCTGGCCGAGAAATACTGGGCCGACTACAGCATGGACGAGGCGTTCAGCAAGTCGGTGCCGCAGCCCTCGGACCTGCTGGTCGACGGCTTCTTCGAGCGCTTCACCCACGAGACCAACAGCCGCTTCCTCCGTCGTCTGGCCGGCAATAGCTCGACCTATTGGGACTATGACGCCCCGATGCGGTTCTATTACGGTCTTCTCGACGAGGCGCTACCGCCGAGCCTCGTCAAGATGCCGCTGGCGGCCGACGGCCGCTTTGCGCAAGGCATCGCGGTCACCGGCGCCAGCCATCGCGGCACGTTCCTGGCAAGCCTGTATGGCGGCGGCGACGTCGTCGGCGGCGCTTCGACCGTGCTGGACTTCTTCAAGAGCAGCTCCTGAATTTCGGCCATGATCAGCTTGCCAGCGCTTGCGGCGTGTGGGTCGCGAGCTCCCGCTCAGCGGTACGGACGATCTCCATGGTGCGCACGATGCTCGCCGGATTGACGCTGATCGAATCGATGCCGAGTTCGGCCAGATAGCGCGCGACTTCCGGATAGTTTGCCGGCGCCTCGCCGCAGATGCCGACATGGCGATGGTTGCGGTGCGCGCCCTCCACCGCCATCCGCAGCATCGCCAGCAGGCCGGGATCGCGCTCGTCGAAATCGAACGCGACGATGTCGGAGTCGCGGTCGACGCCGAGCGTGAGCTGGGTGAGATCGTTGGAGCCGATCGAGAAGCCGTCGAAATGTTTGGCGAACTCATCGATCAGGATCACGTTGTTCGGGATCTCGCACATCATGTAGATTTCGAGCCCGTTTTCGCCTCTGACGAGGCCATGCCCGGCCATCGCCGCGATCACCTTGCGTGCCTCCTCGACCCGGCGGCAGAACGGGATCATGATCTTCAGATTGGAGAGCCCCATCGTGTCGCGCACGCGCTTCATCGCCGCGCATTCCAGCGCGAAACCGGCGGCGTAGGCGGGATGCGCATAGCGCGAGGCGCCGCGGAAGCCGAGCATGGGGTTCTCTTCCTTCGGCTCGAAATCGGAGCCGCCGATCAGGCTGGCATATTCGTTGGTCTTGAAGTCCGAGAGGCGCACGATCACCGGCCGCGGGTGGAATGCCGCGGCGATGGTGCCGACGCCTTCCGACAGCCGCTCGACGAAGAAGTCGGCGGGCTTCTTGTAGCGCGCGGTCAGGCGCTTGATCGTCGCGCGGTCCTTTGCCGCGGTCACCTTTGCGGGCGTCGCCAGCGCCATCGGGTGGATGCCGATCGCCTGGTTGATGATGAACTCCATGCGGGCGAGGCCGACGCCATCGTTCGGCAGCAGCGCGGTCTTGAAGGCCAGTTCGGGATTGCCGAGATTGACCATGATCTCGGTGCGCGGCTTCTCCAATCTGTCGATCGCCAGGCGCTCGACATCGAACGGCAGTGCGCCGTCGTAGACATGGCCGGCGTCGCCCTCCGCGCAGCAGACAGTGACCGTCGTTCCGGTCTTCGCGCGCTTGCTGAAATCCTCCGTGCCGACCACGGCCGGCACGCCGAGCTCGCGAGCGACGATCGCGGCATGGCAGGTGCGGCCGCCATGATCGGTGACGATCGCCGCCGCGGTCTTCATCACCGGCTCCCAGTCCGGACTGGTCGACGCGGCGACCAGCACCTCGCCGGGGCGGAACGCGTTCAGATCCTTGGGAGTGCGGATCAAGCGGATCTTGCCGGTGGCGATCTTTTCGCCCACGGCGCGGCCGGTTGCCAGCGTTCTGCCGGTCTTCTTCAGAACGTAGGTCTCGATCGCCTCGGGCCGCCGCTGCGAGGCCACCGTCTCCGGCCGCGCCTGGATGATGTAGAGCGCACCGTCGCGACCGTCCTTGGCCCATTCGATGTCCATCGGCGTCGGCCTGCCGGCCTTCTGCGAGTAGTGCTCCTCGACTACGATGGTGGCCTGCGCGAGCTCCAGCACGTCGGCATCGCTGATGCAGAATTTCGCCCTGTCAGCCGGCGGCGTCGCCTCGGTGCGCGTCGTCGGGCCACGGCTGCGCGCGCCGGCCTTTGCGCTGGCTTTGGCATAGACCATCCGCTTGTCCTTGGCGCCGAGCCGGCGCGACAGCACGCTGCGGAAGCCGGCCGCGAAGGTCGGCTTGTGGACGTAGAACTCGTCCGGATCGACCGTGCCCTGCACGATGGTCTCGCCGAGGCCGTAGACCCCGGTGATGAAGGCGACGTCGCGAAAGCCGCTCTCGGTGTCCAACGAGAACATCACGCCGCTCGCGGCGCGGTCCGAGCGTACCATCTTCATCACGGCCACCGACAGCGCGACCTTGTCGTGGTCGAAGCCGTTGTCGATGCGGTAGGAGATCGCGCGGTCCGTATAGAGCGAGGCGAAGCAGCGGCGGCACGCCTCGAACAGGTCCTTGGCGCCGCGAATGTTGAGAAAGCTCTCGTGCTGGCCTGCGAAGCTCGCATTCGGCAGGTCCTCGGCGGTGGCCGAGCTGCGCACGGCAACCGCGACGCCGCGGCCATACTCCTGCTCCAGCTGCTTGTAAGCCTCTGCGACCTCGTGGCGTAGATCGTCACGGTCGGTCGCCGCGAACACGATCGCGCGCGCCTTCGCCGCGCGTTTGGCGAGATCGGCGATGCGGCGCTTGTCGAGGCCGGCGAGCAGCTTGCGCAGCGCGTCGTCGGCGCCGGTCGCGCGCAAGGCGTCGCGATAGGCGGCGGCCGTCAGTGCGAAGCCGTTGGGTACGCGCACGCCTTGCGACGCCAGCGCCGAATACAGCTCTCCGAGCGAGGCCGTCTTGCCGCCGACGCCGGGCACGTCCTCGATACGAAGGTCCTTGAACCAGCGGATGTAGCCGGGTGCCGTCATCGGTGATCTCCCGCATCGCAGCGCGAACTTCAGTTTGTCGCGGCGGGCGGCGACTGCCTTGCGCAAGATCAAGCAAGGCGCTTCGCGAGCCCCTTAAATCGCGGGATGACAACGGTTCCACCATAGGCGAGGATGTTTGTTAAGACCCATCAATCGTACCCATCCGGATCACCAATGATCTCCGACGACGAGAACGAGGACGGCAATCGCGAATGGTCGCGGTTCTGGCTCACGGCGCGGCAATTCTGGCTCGGATCGACGGCATGGCGGGTCTGGCTGCTCTGCGTCGCCCTGATCGTCCTCGTGGTGCTTCAGCTCTACGTGCAGTTTCGGTTCAATTACTGGAACAGGGATTTCTTCGACGCATTGGAGGGCCGCGATCCGACGCGGCTGCGGCAGCAGGCCGTTCTGCTCATTCCGCTTTGTCTGGCGAGCGTCGTGCTGGCGATCGTCTCGGTGTGGGGCCGCATGGTGATGCAACGCAACTGGCGGCAATGGTTGAGCGCCAAGGTGATCAACTACTGGGTCGAGAACGATCGCTATGCGCGGCTCGCGACGGTGCAGGGCGATCTGAAGATTCCGGAGTATCGTATTGCCGAGGATGTCCGCATCGCCACCGATGCACCGATCGACTTCGTGGTCAGTGTGATCTCCTCGCTGCTGACGGCGGTCGTGTTCGTCCAGGTGCTGTGGCAGGTCGGCGGATCCATCGGCTTTGCCGTGGCCGGGCACCAATTGTGGATTCCAGGCTACCTGGTGGTCAGCGTCGTCATCTATTCCGGGCTGGTGACCGGGGCCATGCTGTGGGTCGGTTCGCCACTCACGCGCGTCATCCAGACCAAGAACCAGGCCGAGTCGGAGCTGATCACCGCAGCCCATCACTTGCGCGACATCGGCGAAGGCATCGCGCCCAAGCAGGAAGAACGCAGCGTCGTTGCCGGGCTGTGGATGGCGCTCGACCGCACGATCCAGCAATGGAAGCGGCTGTGCTGGCAGCTGATGCGCAACACCCTGGTGTCTCATCTGAATACGCTGCTCGCGCCGATCATCGGCCTCGTGCTGTGCGCGCCGAAGTTCCTCGGCGATCAGATGACCCTGGGCGAACTCACCCAGGCAGCCGCTGCGTTCACGCTGGTGCAGGGGTCGTTCAATTGGATGGTGGACAATTTCAACCGCCTCGCAGAGTGGATGTCGTCGCTGGAGCGCGTCGGCGGGTTGCTGCTCTCGCTCGATCGGCTCAACGGTGATGCGGCGAGCGATGTCACGCCGTCTCAAGCCGCACGTCAGCCTGCAGACGGCTGACGTCGGCGGGATCGGACAGCGCGGTGCCGGTGCGCAGCAGCGCCGCGGCACCTGCGGCGACCGCAAAGCGAAACGCGTCGTCCAGCAACTCGCCCGCGGCGAGCTTCGCGACCAATGCGCCGAGAAAACTGTCACCGGCGCCGACTGCGTTGACCGGCACCATCGTCAGCGGCTGAGCGCGCAGCACGCGGTCGCGGGTGACCAGCAGGGCGCCGAGATGACCCATGGTCAGCGCGACGGTGCCGGCCTTGCCGCTCGCGACCAGCGCGTGGGCGGCTTTCTCCCACGCCGTGGCATCGGGCAGCGCGCCGCCGACCAGCTCTTGCATCTCGTGCAGCGACGGCTTCATCAGGTCGATGCCGCCGGCTACCGCCGCGGCCAAAGCTGGCCCCGAGGTGTCGAGCACGAATTGCGCGCCGCGTGACCGTGCAAGCGTCGCAACGCGCGCATAGAAGTCGGTCGGCACGCCGCGCGGCAGGCTGCCGCTGCCGACGACGAAGCGGGGAAACGGATCCTGGGCTGCGAGCAAGGCAAGGCCGGCCTGCCATTCGGCCTCGGTCAGCGTCGGACCCGGCAGGATGAAGCGATAGGGCTGGCCGCTGACGCGCTCCTGGACGAAGAAGTCCTCGCGCGTGTCCTCGGCCGTCGCCCAGGTGCGGCTGGCGACGCCTTCCTTCTCGACGAGCTGCTTCAGCAGCAGGCCGGTCGGACCGCCGACCGGATAGAGCGCGGTGACGTCGCCGCCGAGGCGGGCGATGACACGGGCGACGTTGATGCCGCCACCACCGGGATCTCGCTGTTGCGTCGTGCCGCGCAGCTTGGCCACCGGCACGATTTTCTCGACGGTCGTCGAGATGTCGACGGCCGGGTTCGGCGTGATCGTGACGATGTCGCTCATTCGATCTCAGTGGGTCGGGGAGCCGCCGCTCGCGGTGATGCCGGCCTCGAAGAACGATTTGAGACCGAGGAAGCTGATGTCGGGCTTGATAACGAGATGAACCGGGATCGGACGCAGATAGCTGTCATAGCGCCCCTTGCCCTCGAACTGCCGGCGGAAATCGGATCTGGCAAAGTAGTCCGGAAACCGCGGCGGGATGCCGCCGGCGATGTAGACGCCGCCGCGGGCGCAGAAGGTGAGCGCGAGGTTGCCGGCGACGGCGCCGAGCCAGGCGCAGAACATGTCGAGAGTCGCGCGGCTGGTGGCGCAACTGCGGTCCAGCGCGGCGTGAGTGATCGCTGCGGCATCGCGCGGCGGCACCGTGACCCCGTCGACCGCGGCAATGGCCTGATAGACGTTCGCAAGGCCCATGCCCGACAGCGCACGCTCGATCGAGACATGGCCGAAGCGCTCGCGCATCTTGGCGAGCACGGCGGCCTCGCGCGCCGTCGTCGCCGGCAGCGTGGCATGGCCGGCCTCGGTCACGGCAACCGTGGGACGGCCTTCTGCCGGGAGATAGCACGCGGCGCCGAAGCCGGTGCCGGGGCCGATCACCAGCATCGGCGCGCCGTCGACCGCGGCGCTTCCGCCAAGCGGAAACAGGTCGTCGGGATGCAGCGCCGGCAGCGACCAGCCGACCGCCTCGAAATCGTTCAGGAGCTTGGCCGAGCGCAGCTTGAACCGCTCCGCCAGCTCGGCGCCGTCGATCACCCAGGTCGAGTTGGTGAGCATGCCGCGATTGCGCTCGATCGGGCCGGCGATGTCGAGCACGGCCGCGGTGGGCGGGCCGCCGGCGGCGTGTCGCAACAGGAAGTCGGTGATCGCGTCCGTGATGGTCGGGAAGTCGGCGACCTTGAGATGCGCGACCTCGCCGATGACGTGGCCGTCAAGCAGCGCGAACCGCGCATTGGTGCCGCCGATGTCGCCCAGAAGAACGCGTTCGCTCATCCTCACTCTTCCGCCCGGTTGTGCCGCCCGGCGGGATCGTCGGATACCCGGTGAGCGGCAATCATGTTCGAATACCACCGCGCCGACGCCTTGGGAATGCGGCGCTGGGTGGCGCGATCGACATAGACAATGCCGAAGCGCTGCGAATAGCCCGCTCCCCATTCAAAATTATCCAGGAGCGACCAGACGAAATAGCCGCGCACGTCGGCGCCCGCCGCGATCGCCTGTTCCATCGCGGTCGTATAGGCCTTGAGATAGCCGATCCTGCCGTCGTCCTGGATGCAGCCGGATGCATCGACGGTGTCATTGGCCGCCGTTCCGTTCTCCAGCACGTAGATCGGAAGCCGGAACCGGCTGTGGATGTCCAGGAGCGTATCGCGGAACGCCTCGGGCACGACGGGCCAGCCGATTGCGCTGCGCGGCACTGCCGCGGGAGGCGCTCCGAAGCTGGCGCCCATCAGGTTGCTGCCCGCCTTGATGTAATGCGGCGAATAGTGATTGAGCCCGAACCAGTCGACGGGGCGCGCGATCTGCGCCATGTCGCCGGGTGCGATATAGGGCGCGACGGCGTCCTGGAGCTCCGGCGGGTAGCAGGCAAAGGCCTGCGGAAACGGGAAGGCATCGTTCCAATAGGCGGCGAGCCGCAAGGCGGCCGCGGCGTCCTCCGCACTGTCGCTCGCAGGGTAGCAGGGCTGCCGATTGTGGATGGCGCCGATCGAGGCGCCGGCCACGTCCCTGCGCAGCACGTCGACGGCGCGGCCATGGCTGAGATTGACGTGATGAATGGCCTTGTGCAGGGCCGCTCCGTCGGCGATCCCCGGCGCGTGCCAGCCGAGGCCGTAGCCGAACAGCGTGAACACGCAGGGCTCGTTGAAGGTGGCGAAGCGCTTGACCCGGTCGCCATAGCGCCGCGCGACCAGCGCGGCATAGTCGGCGAACCAGCCGACGATGTCGCGGTTCTGCCAGCCGCCGAGCGCCTCCAGCGCCTGCGGCAGGTCCCAGTGGTAGAGACAGAGCCACGGCTCTATCTCAGCGGCAAGCAGGGCGTCGATGAGGCGGTCGTAGAAGGCGAGGCCGGCTTCGTTGGCCGCGCCGCGGCCTTGCGGTAGCAGCCGCGGCCAGGCGATCGAGAACCGATAGGCATTGAGGCCGAGATCGCGCATCAGCGCCACGTCCTCCGCGTAGCGATGATAGTGATCGCAGGCGGTCTCGGCGGTGTCGTTGTGGCTCACCCGGCCGGGGGCGCGCAGATAGACATCCCAGATGCTGTCGGCGCGACCGTCGAGGTGCGCCGCGCCCTCGATCTGGAAGGCCGAGGTCGAGGCGCCCCAGAGAAAGCTCGGACGGATGGTCATGATCGAGATGGGCCCTTGCGTTGTTGCGATCAGCCGCATGATGACGGTCGCCGGCGCTCCGCCGTTGACCGGAATCAAGCCGGCGATACCCCGGCGGGTGCGGTGTGCGAAGGTGCCTCCGCCCGGCAATGGCAATCATGCAGGCAACGGGCTTGCATCGGAGCCGAAAGCTGTGGAACGTGCGGCCGCCGAAAACTGGAGTCCCGGCGCGAATGAGCGTTTTTCTGCTGCGGCGCTTCCTGACCTTGCTGGCGACCCTCGTCGGCGCGTCGCTGATCATATTTCTGGTGCTCGACGCGCTGCCGGGCAATGCCGCCCAGATGCTGATGGGCGCGGATGCCTCGCCGGATGCGGTCAGGGCGCTGACCGTCAAGCTCGGGCTGGATCAGCCGCTGGCGTTGCGTTACCTGCACTGGATCGGCGGCCTTCTGAGCGGCGATCTCGGCAACAGCTACGCCTATGGCACGCCGGTGGCCGAACTGATCCGCGAGCGGCTGGCGATGACCATTCCGCTCGCGATCCTGGCCATGGGGCTCACGACCGTGCTGGCGCTCACGGCCGGCATCTACACGGCCGCCAATCACAACCGTCTCGGCGATGTCGGCGTCATGTCGCTGACCCAGATCGGCATCGCCTTGCCGAACTTCTGGTTCGCGATCCTGCTGATCCTCCTGTTTGCGGTGAAGCTGCAATGGCTGTCGGCCGGCGGCTTTCCCGGCTGGGAGGACGGCATCTGGCCGGGTCTGCGCGCGCTGCTGTTGCCGGCTGTGGCGCTGGCAGTGGTGCAGGCCGCGATCCTGGCGCGGGTGACGCGCTCGGCCGTGCTCGACGTTCTGCGCGAGGATTTCGTCCGCACCGCGCGCGCCAAGGGCCTGACGAAGCGCGAGGTGCTGTGGCAGCACGTGCTGCGCAACGCCATGATCCCGGTGCTCACCGTGATGGGGCTGCAATTCGCCAACCTGCTCGCCGGCACCATCGTGATCGAGAACGTGTTCTATCTCCCGGGCCTGGGGCGCCTCATCTTCCAGTCGATCGCCAATCGCGACCTGATCGTGGTGCGCAACTGCGTGATGCTGCTGGCGGCCATGGTGATCATCGTCAACTTCGTGGTCGATGTCCTGTATGCGGTGATCGATCCGCGCATCAAGGTGCACGAGCTGTGAGTTCCGCCGTGGTCGTTCAAACGGGCGCTGCGCCTGCGTCCAACGCGTTCTGGCGCCGCGCGCTGCGCCATCGCAGCTTCACGATCGGCGCGCTGCTCTGTCTGCTGGTGCTCGGCGCCGCGCTGCTGTCGCTGCTCTGGACGCCATGGTCGGCCTATGAGATCGATGTCGCGTCCAAATTGCGGCCGCCATCAGCAGCGCATTGGCTGGGCACCGACGTGCTCGGCCGCGACATCGTCTCGCTATTGCTGGTGGGTGCGCGCGCGACCATTCTGGTCGGCATCATCGCCGTCGGCATCGGTCTCACCTGCGGCGTCTGCCTTGGCCTGATCGCAGCCGCGCAGCGCGGCTGGACCGAGGAACTGATCATGCGCTTCAGCGACTTCACCTTCGCTTTTCCTGCGGTACTGTCGGCGATCATGCTGGCGGCCGTGATCGGGCCGGGCATGGTCACGTCGATCACCGCGATCGGCATCTTCCAGATCCCGGTGTTCGTGCGCGTCACCCGCGGCTCGGCCGGTGCGGTCTGGGCGCGCGAGTTCATCCTGGCTGCGCGCGCCGCCGGCAAGGGCCGCTTCCGCATCACCATCGAGCACGTGCTGCCGAACATCTTGTCGATTCTGATCGTGCAGGCGACGATCCAGTTCGCGCTGGCGATCCTGGCGGAAGCGGCGCTGTCCTATCTGGGCCTCGGCACGCAGCCGCCGCAGCCGTCCTGGGGACGCATGCTGAACGATGCGCAGACCCTGTTGTTCCAGTCGCCGAGCCTCGCCGTGTATCCCGGTGCCGCCATCGCGCTCGCGGTGCTCGGCCTGAACCTGCTCGGCGACGGCCTGCGCGATCTGCTCGACCCACGGCTGGCGAGGCAGCGATGACGGTAGGCGATCAGCCTCTGCTCGATGTGTCGGGTCTCGGCATCCGGCTCAATACCAGCCGCGGCTCGGCGCAAGCCGTGCGCGAGGTCTCCTTCACGCTCCGGCGCGGCGAGACGCTCGGCATCGTCGGCGAGTCCGGTTGCGGCAAGTCGATCACGGCGCTCGCTCTGCTTGGCCTTCTGCCTGACAGCGCCGTCGTCAGCGGCAGCATCACGCTCGATGGCCGCGAGCTGGTCGGTCTCGGTGATGCCGATTACTGCAAGCTGCGCGGCAACCGCATCAGCATGATCTTCCAGGAGCCGATGACCGCGCTCAACCCGATGCATACGATCGGTCATCAGGTGGCCGAGCCGCTGCTGCGGCATATCGGCTGCACGGCGACCGAGGCGAAACGACAGGCGATCGCGCTCCTCGACCGCGTCGGTCTGCCGGATCCCGCCCGACGCTACGGCGCCTATCCGCACCAGTTCTCCGGCGGCCAGCGCCAGCGCATCACCATCGCGATGGCGCTCGCCTGCAAGCCCGACGTGCTGATCGCCGACGAGCCGACCACTGCGCTCGACGTCACCATCCAGCGCCAGATCCTCGACCTCATCGCCGATCTGGTCGCCGAGCGCGGCATGGCGATGATCTTGATCTCGCATGATCTCGGTGTCATCGCCGAGAACGTCCAGCGCATGATCGTGATGTATGGCGGCACGGTGGTCGAGAGCGGCACCACGGACGCCGTGTTCTCGCGCATGGGGCATCCCTACACGCAGGGCCTGTTCCGCGCGCGGCCGCGGCTCGGGGCCCGCAAGGGCACGCGCCTTGCGACCATCGCGGGTACCGTGCCGGAGCTCGCCGATCTTCCGGCCGGTTGTCCGTTCGCAGATCGCTGCGGGCTGGCGATCGACGCCTGTCGCACGGCGCTGCCGCCGTCGATCGAGATCGGCGCCGGGCACGGCGTCCGGTGCATCCGGACCGGCGTCGCGCTCGCGTGTGATCCGGCGGGAGTGGTCGCTTGAGCACCGCCGCGCAAGGAGTTGCAGAGACGCCGCTGCTCGAGGTCAGGGATCTCGTACAGCGCTACACGCTGCCGCGAGAGAGTCTGCTGCGGCCGCCCGGCGAGGTGCTCGCGCTGAACGGCGTGTCGCTGTCGTTGAAGGCGGGCAAGAGCCTCGGCATCGTCGGCGAGTCCGGCTCTGGCAAGTCGACCCTGGCGCGGCTGATCATGGCGCTGGAGCGGCCGTCAGCGGGATCGGTGCTGATGGTGGGCCGCGATCTCAACCGCCTCCCGGTGGATGAGCTGCGGCGGGCGCGCCGCGATTTCCAGATGGTATTTCAGGATCCGTACGGATCACTCGATCCGCGCCAGACCATTGCGCGCATCGTCGCCGAGCCGCTGACCGCTCTCGAACACTCGGATCGCGATTCTCTCCGCAGGCGCGTCGCGAGCGTGCTGCGGCAGGTCGGATTGCGCGATGCCGACATGGACAAATATCCGCATGAATTTTCCGGGGGGCAGCGCCAGCGCATCGCGATCGCGCGGGCCCTGATCACCCAGCCGAAGCTGATCGTCGCCGACGAGCCGGTGTCGGCGCTGGATGTCTCCGTGCAGGCGCAGGTTCTCAACCTGATGCAGGATCTGCAGGAGCAGTTCGGCCTGAGCTACGTGCTGATCAGTCATGATCTCGCGGTCGTCGACTATCTCTGCGACGAGGTTGCGGTGATGTATCTCGGCCGCATCGTCGAGCGCGGGCGGCCGGAGGACTTGTTCGGAAGTTGCGCGCATCCCTACACGCGGGCGCTCCTCGACGCCGTGCCGCGGGCCCAGGCCGACGCGGTCCGGCGCCGTCGCGAGAGCGTTGCGATCGCTTCGCAATCCCTCGGCGCGGCCGGATGCGCCTACGCGCCCCGTTGTCCGCTCGCCGATGCCCGGTGCCGCGCGACGGCCCCCGCGTTGCGAGCGCTCACCGGACAGCATTCCGCTGCCTGCCATCGGGCGGAAAGCGTAATGGCGCTGCCGGCGCTCGTCGCAACGGAACTGCAGCCACTTGTCTCGAAGCCGCTTTGACGCGTAATTTGGCTTCCTCAGGGAGAAACAAACAATGTTCAAGAAACTATCGATCATCGCCATGGCCGCGCTCGTTGCGGCCGTCGCGCCGGCTCTCGCGCAGAGCAAGAAGGATAGCGTCGTTGTCGGCATGACCTTGGAGCCGCCGGGGCTCGATCCGACCAGCGCGGCCGCGGCGGCCATCGCCGAGGTGACGCTCTACAACGTCTATGAGACGCTGACCAAGATCAACGAGGACGGCTCGGTCTCGCCGCTGCTGGCCTCGAGCTGGCAGGCCTCGTCCGATCTGAAGAGCTACACGTTCAAGCTCGCCAAGGGCGTGAAATTCCAGAACGGCGAGGCGTTCGATTCCGCCGCGGTGAAGTTCTCGTTCGAGCGCGCCGGCGCCGCCAACAGCACCAACAAGGACAAGGCGCTGTTCCAGGCGATGGAGTCCGTGACGGCTCCCGACGCGGAGACCATCGTCGTCAAGCTGAAATATTCTGAGCCCAACCTGCCGTTCCTGCTCGGACAGGCCACCGCCTCGATCGTCGAGCCGAAGAGCGCGCCGACCAACGCGACGCAGCCGGTCGGTACTGGACCGTACACGCTGGGGAGCTGGGCCAAGGGCTCGTCCCTGACCTTGAACAAATGGCCCGACTATCGCAACGCCGCAGCCGTGAAGCTGTCCAAGGTGACGATCCGCTTCATCTCCGATCCGGCGGCGCAGGTCGCTGCGCTGTTGTCGGGTGACGTCGATGCCTTCCCGCGCGGCACCACGGCGCGCACCATCGCGCAGTTCAAGTCCGACCCGCGCTTCACCGTGCTGATCGGCGGCTCAAAGGCGAAGACGATCGTCACCATCAACAACAAGAAGAAGCCGCTCGACGACGTCCGCGTCCGCCGCGCGATCCTTGCTGCGATCGATCGCAAGGCGATGGTCGAAGGCGCCGTCGACGGCCTGGGTACGCCGATCGGCAGCTTCTACGTGCCGGGCTCGCTCGGCTATGTCGACACCACCGACATCAATCCCTACGACCCGGAGAAGGCCAAGAAGCTGCTCGCCGAAGCCGGCGTGACCACGCCGCTGCAACTGTCGCTGCGGCTGCCGCCGCCGGCCTATGCCCGCCAGGGCGGCGAGGTGCTCGCGGCTCAATTGGCCAAGGTCGGCATCGTCGCCAAGATCGAGAATCTCGAATGGGCGGCGTGGCTGTCACAGGTCTTCAACGGACCGCATGATTTCGACCTGACCATCGTCTCGCATGTCGAGCCGTTCGATCTCGTGAAGTTCACCGACAAGAATTACTACTTCGGCTATCAGTCCGAGGCCTTCGACAAGCTCTACCAGTCGATTGTCGATACGCCGAACGAGACCGAGCGCGCCAAGCTGCTCGGCGATGCCCAGCGCATGCTGGCGACCGATGCCGCTGCGGGCTTCCTGTTCCAGCCGCAGTGGATCACAATCATCAACAAGAAGCTCAAGGGTGTCTGGAAGGACGTGCCGCAGTTCGAGAATGATTTCTCGAGCTGGTCGTGGGAATGATGACGACCCCGCTTCGCGCGGCTTTGCGGTGACACTGCAGAATACAGCGCCCTCTCCCCTTGTGGGAGAGGGCATCGCAAGCCTGTCCGCAAACTCTGTCCTACTTGCCTCCCACAAGGGGAGAGGGCGCAATAACGACCGCCGCGCTGTCTGGTCGAACGCAATACTTCAACTTGAGCGCTGAGGTGAGCCCCACGATCCCTTGCCCAATCAGTTCGGCCAATCGATCGGCGTGAAGCGCAACTGCCGCCGCCGCATCTCGGCCTGGAGCTCCTGCGCATACTGCTTGGCCCGATCGCCGATCAAACGGTAGGGGCCCCCGATCCGGCTGTCGGCGGCCACCTGCTTTCGGACACTTTCGTAGTACGCCATCAAGCTTTCATCAGTCGAATTTACAAATCGCATCCACGCGCCCTCGCAACAAATCCCCTCGCTGCCAAGTTTGCACGGCTTTTCCGCCGCGGCAGTGACATAGGTTAACGTCCCTCAGTGGCAAAAGTTCCACTTGTGTTCCAGAGAGTTCCGGGTCGATTTCATCGACACGTTTGCCGAAATGTTTTCCGCGCGAGAACTTTCTGCTCCGATGCAGCTTGAGCCAGGACTGGAGCAGGGCGGCAATGCGCACCGAAGTCCTCGTCATAGGCGGCGGGCCAGCTGGACTGATGGCCGCGATTTACCTGGCCCGGTTCCGGCGTGGGGTCGTGGTCGTCGCTGGCGGCGCATCGCGGGCAGCGCTGATTCCGCGGAGCCACAACCTGCCGGGGTTCCCGAACGGCATGCCCGGAAGCGAGCTGCTCGCACGAATGCAGCGGCAGGTCGAGGAACTTCACGTTCCTATCGTCCGGAGGACGGTGAGCGCTCTCGAGACGCATGACGGAGATCTGGTCGCGACTCACGAGCGCGGTGCGGTCGCGGCACAGCGCGTCATCCTCGCGACGGGTATCGTCGACAAGCAGACGTCGCTCGCCGATTGGAGAGCGGCGGTCCGTGACGGCGAGCTGCGCTATTGTCCGGTCTGCGACGGCTTTGAAACCATCGACCACAAGATCGCCATCGTGGGCGCGCTCGGTCACGCCGCTGGCAAGGCGCTGTTCATGCGCGTCTACAGTTCGGACGTCACCTTGATCCCGATCGATGATGAGCAGGATGCGGCGAAGCGGCAGGAGCTCGCCGCCGCCGGCGTTCGGGTGACGCCACAACTTCATGCGTTGCAGCGCCAAGACGGTGCGATCGAGGCGTCATTCGTCGACGGCAGCAGCGAACGGTTCGAGATCGTGTATCCTGCGATGGGCGCCGATGTTCGCTCCGAGCTCGCCATCAAGCTCGGCGCGCGGCATACATCCGATGGCTTTCTCGAGGTCGATGCCAAGCAGCGCTGCGGCGTCGCGGGACTCTATGGCATCGGCGACGTCGTCACCGACCTGCATCAGATCGCGGTGGCATTCGGCCATGCCGCGGTCGCCGCCTGTCACGCGCATCATTCATTGCCGATGCGTCATGCGGAAGCGTAGCGGCAAGGCAGCATCGAATTGATCGCAATCTGAAGTCGCGATATCATATGTAAGTGCCGTTTAAATTGATGTGTCGGACCATGATTCATGGACAGAAGATCGGCGTGCATGACTGCGGCATTGAGCTGTCGCGAGGAGGCCGAACGCGATCCGGCTCGCCGCGATCAGTGGTTGCAGCAGGCGTCGAGATGGATGGCGCTGGCGGGCGAGCAAGCGGGGCATGCCCTGATCATCTGCGAGCATAGTGCCGCGGCGAGTCACGAGGCTCGTCGCTGATCGAGGCTATTGCAGCGTCGGATCGAGCCGGTCGCGCAGCCAGTCGCCGATCATCGAGACGGCGAGCGTCGTCACCACGATGGTGATCGCCGGTGCCAACATGATCCATGGTGCGCGCGTCAGATATTCGCGGCCATAGCCGACCATGTTGCCAAGGCTCGTCATCGGCGGCTGCACGCCGAGGCCGAGGAAGGAGAGACCGGACTCCAGCAGGATGACTTCGGGAAACACCAGCGTCATCGACACGATGAGGGTCGAGGCGATGTTCGGCAGGATGTGCCTGAGATAGACGCGCTGCGGCGTTGCGCCGAGCTGTCGGACGGCGGCGGCATAGCCTTGTGCATTGGCGGAGATGGCGAGGCCGCGCGCGATGCGCGCATAGCGCTCCCAGCCGAACAGGCCCATCAACCCGATCAAGAGCGGCAGCGAGTTGCCGAAGAAGGCGAGCACGGCGAGCGCCAGAATCAGGAACGGCATGCTGGCCTGGAAGTCCGCCAGCATCAGCACGGCCTGCTCGACCAGGCCGCGGAAATGCGCGGCGAGAAAGCCGAGCGTGGTGCCGGCGATGGCGGAGATCGCGGTCGCGCCGAACGCGATCAAGAGCGAAATCCGGATCGACACGATCAGACGCGACAGCACGTCGCGACCGAGCTCGTCGGTGCCGAGCCAATGCGCCGGGCTGCCCGGCAGCGACAGGCGATTGCGCAGATCGAATTTGGTGAAGCCATGCGGCGCGAGCTGATCGGCGAAGATCGCCAGCAGCAGCATCGCGACGATCCAGCCGACTGCGATGGTCACGGAGACGGGAATGTTCGGCCAGCACAGCCGCCGCGCGGCAGGCGATTTCAATGCAAGGTCGGTCATGCCTCGGCTCCCTTGCTACGCAGCCGCGGATCCAGCAGGCCGTAGAGGAAATCCACCATCAGGTTCGACGTGACCATGGTCATCGCCACCAGCAGCAGGATGCATTGCACGACCGCGAGGTCGCGGTTGGCGACGGCGACGACCAGGAGACGGCCGACGCCGGGCCAGGAGAACACGCTCTCGACGACGACCGCGCCGGCGATCAGGCTGCCGACCATGAAGCCGAGAATGGTGACGGTGGGGATCGCCGCGTTGGGCAGCGCGTGATCCGTGATCACCCGGCGCCACGGCACGCCCTTGGCCGACGCCGTTCTGATGTAGGGCTGGCCGAGAATTTCCAGCATGGCGCTGCGCGTGAACCGCGCCAGCACCGCGGCGCCGCCGAAGCCGAGCGTCACGATCGGCAGGATGGCGTGCCGCCACGAGTCCTGTCCGCCCGACGGCAGCCAGCCGAGCTGCACGGCGAAGATCAGCACCAGGATCAGGGCCAGCACGAAGCTCGGCACCGTGAAGCCCGCCACCGCCGTGATCATCACGGCGCGGTCGATCGCCGATCCGCGGTGCAGCGCGGCGTAGATGCCGGCGGGAATGCCGAGCAGCACTTTCAGCAGGAACGCCGGAATGGTCAGCGCCAAGGTCGCGGGGATGCGCTCGATGACGAGCTGGATCGCGGGCCGGCCGTCGCGCATCGAGCGTCCGAGCTCGCCCTGGCCGATCGCCTTGAAGTAGTCGAGATACTGCATCCAGATCGGATGATCGAGACCCCACGCCTTGCGGAAGGCGGCGATGACCTCGGGCGGCGCCTCGGGCCCCATGATCATCAGCGCGGGATCGCCCGACAGCCGCAGCACGATGAAGGCAAAGGTGACGACGAGTGCGATGGTCAGCAGCGCACGCGCCAGGCGGATGGCGAAATAGCGCAGCATCACGCGGCGACCTCGGTCTGCGACTGCAGCCCCGAAACGAGATGACAGGCCACCTGGCGCTGCCGATCCAGGGCGGCGAGCGCGGGCGACTCGTTGGCGCAGCGGGCGGTCGCGTGGCTGCAGCGCGGGTGGAAGGCACAGCCGGCGGGGCGCGCCGCCGGATTCGGCGGGTCGCCCGTCAGTACGATGCGGCTGGTGCTGCGGCGTCCCGGAGCAGGGGAAGCGGACACCAGCGCCTGCGTGTAGGGATGTTGCGGCCGCGCGAACAGGTCGTCGGCATCGCCATATTCGACGATGCGGCCGAGATACATCACGGCCACCTTGCTGCTGATCTGCCGGACGACGCGCAGATCATGGCTGATGAACAGCATCGTCAGACCGAGCCGGGCCTGGAGATCGACCAGCAGGTTCACCACCTGCGCCTGGATCGAGACGTCGAGCGCGCTGACCGGTTCGTCGCAGACGAGGAAGTCGGGCTTGGTCGCCAGCGCACGGGCGAGCACGATGCGCTGGCGCTGACCGCCCGACAGCGCGCCGGGATAGCGGGCGCCATGGCCGTCGTTGAGATCGACAGCCTGGAGCAGCTCATGCACGCGCGCGTCGCGCTCGGCGGCCGTGCCGATGTCGTGGATGTCGAGCGGCTCGCGGATCTGCGCGGCAACGGGAAGTCGTCGATCGAGCGCGCCGAGCGGATCCTGGAAGATCATCTGCATGCGCGCGCGCTGGGCGCGCCACGCCGCCGAGCCTGGTGCTGCGATCGGGGCGCCGTCGAAGCGCACACTGCCGCGGTCGGGCGGCTCGAGACCGAGCACCATGCGGCCGGTGGTGGATTTGCCGGAGCCGGACTCGCCGACGATGCCGAGCGTCTCGCCCTTTTGGATCGAGAAGCTCAGGCCGTCGACGGCGTGGACGGATGCGGCGCGTCCGAACAGGCCGGTCCTCATCCGATAGGTGCGCGAGATCGCCTGGACCTCGACCAGCGGCGCTGTCATTCGGCGGCGAGCTCCATCGGCAGGCGCTGCGGCCGCAGGCAGGCCACCGCGCGGTCCGGCTCGACCGGCGCCAGCGGCGGCACGCCGGCATGGCAGCCGTCGCCGGCAAACGTGCAGCGCGGCGCGAAGGCGCAGCCGCTGGGCAGTGCGCGCGGATCAGGCACTGTTCCGGGAATGGCCTGCAGCCGCCGCCTGGCGCCATCGAGCGGCGGCAGCGCGCCGATCAGGCCCTGCGCATAAGGGTGCCAGGGATCATCGAACAGCCGCGTCGCGGGCGCGCGCTCGACGATGCGGCCGGCATACATCACGCAGACGTGGTCGCAATTCTCCGCGACGACGCCGAGGTCATGGCTGATCAGGACCATCGCCATGTTGAACTCGCGCCGGATGGCCGACAGCAGATCGAGGATCTGCGCCTGGATGGTGGCGTCGAGCGCGGTGGTGGGCTCGTCGGCGATCAGCAGCTCGGGCTGTCCGGCCAGCGCCATTGCGATCATGATGCGCTGGACTTGGCCGCCGGAGAACTCGTGCGGATAGGCGGACAGCCGGCGTGCCGCATCGGGGATGCCGACGAGATCGAGCAGCCTGAGCGCCTCGGCCCGCGCAGCCTCGCCGCGCAGCCCGCGATGCAGCGCGAGGCTTTCGCACAACTGGCGCCGGATCGTGAGCACCGGATTGAGCGCGCTGGCGGGATCCTGGAAGATCATCGCGATGCGGCGGCCGCGCACCTGGTCGAGCACCTTGCCGTCAGCGCCGAGCAGTTCGCGGCCTTCGAGCCTGGCCGAGCCTGATACTTTCGCCTTGCCGGGCAGGAGACCCAGCGCCGCGAGCCACGTCACCGACTTGCCGGATCCGGACTCGCCGACGAGGCCGATGGCCTCGCCCCTACCGATGTCAAGATCGATGCCGTGCAGCACGGGCGTGCCGTCGAAGGCGACCTTCAGTTCGGAGATGCTGACCAGCGGCGCCACGGCGTCACGCGCCGTAGTTGCCGGTGCGGAAGTCCATCGCGAAGGCCGGCGAGGCCTTCCACTTGATCGACTTCGGCTTGGCGGTGAAGGTCGCGTTCTGGTGCAGCACCGTGTAGGCGGGGTCCTCGCGCTCGGCGATCTCCAGCATGCGGCGGAACGCCTTCTTGCGCGCCTCGCGATCGGTCGAGGTCTCCAGGAATTCGGAAAGACGATTGAGCTCGTCATTGCTCCATTCGCCGACCTGCTGCTGCTGGCCGTTGGGGCCATGCTGGGCGACGAGCGAGGAGACGGGATCGTTGAACGCGGCCGAGTTGGACCAGTCGCGCACCGCGCGGGTCGGAGCGCGCTCGAGAATCTGGGACCAGTTCTCCTTGGTCTCGATCTGAACGTTGAGGCCGACCGCCTGCCACATCTCGACCAGCACCTGCGCGGTCGCGACCTGGTTGGTGTAGTAGTTGTTGAGCAGTCGATACGGGATCGGGTCACCCTTGTAGCCGGCCTGCTTGAGCAGGTCCTGTGCCAGCTTCGGATCGAATGCCGGCACGCTCCAGTCGGCGATGAACATGTCGCCGTAGAATTCCCACTGCAGGCCCTTCGGCACCCGGGTGCGGCCGGCCCACAGGCTGTCGACGATGGCCTGGCGGTCGATCGCATGGGTGAAGGCGCGGCGCACCAGCGGATTGGCGAGCTGCGGGTGGTTCTTGTCGAACACGGTGAGACGGTGATTGAGGATGGTGCCGCCCTGGACCTCGAACGCCGCGTTCTTCTCGATGCCGGCGATCTGGTCCGGCGGAATGTCGCAGGCGAACTGATATTCGCCAGACAGGAGCCCGTTGATGCGGCTCGCGACCTCCGGCACTTCCAGGAATCGGATGCGCTTCAGCGGCGGACGGCCGCCCCAATATTCGTCATGGGCTTCGAGCGTCAGCGACACGTCCGGCTTGAACTCGACGATCTTGTAGGGACCCGTCGTGATCGGCTTGCGCGCCCAGTCGAGATAGCTCGCCGCCTCCTCCCAGCCGCGCCGGCTCATGATGTCGGAGCCATAGCGCATCAGGCGGCCTTCGATGGTCACGTCGGGCGTCGCGTTGACGAAGCGCACGGTGTATTTGTCGACGGCGTCGACGCGAACCAGGTCCGGCCACATCCGGCGCGCGACGCCAATCACGTCCGGCGGCAGCTCCTTGCCCGGGCGCGGCGTCGGGATCTTCTCGAACGCCTTGATGGTGGTGCGGCTCTTGGCCTCGCTGTCGCCGAACATGCGCTCGCGGCTGAACGAGAACATGACGTCCTCGGACGTCATCTCGTCACCATTGTGGAACTTGACGCCCTGGCGCAGCTTCAATTCGACGGTCTGGTCGTCGATGCGCTTCCACTCGGTGGCGAGGCCGGGGACGGCTTCGAGATTGCCGCGGAAGTTCTTCGAGATCAGGCTTTCCCAGAGCGACGAGTAGAACACGCGCTCGCCGACATTGGACTGCTCGCGCAGCACGTCGAGCACGTTCGAATTGGTCACCTTCTGCACGGCGATGGTGACCGAGGGACGGTTGTCTCCCTGCGCGATCGACACGCGCGGCAGGATGAAGCTGCCGCCGATCGCGGCGCCGGCGCCGAGCAGGCCGCGGCGGGTGAGCTTGGTCATGGCAATCTCTCTGTCGTCTGAGGTTGTCTGAAACGATGGGATCGGGTCGCGAGGACGCGTTGGCTTATTGGGCGAGGCCGAGCGAGGCGAGATACGCGGCGCCGGCCTTGACGTGATCATGGTTGCGCAGTTCGAGGATCAGGCGCGGATTCGAATTCAGCTTCGTCAGTGCGCGGAACACGGCGACCCAGCGGATGTTGCCTTCGCCCGGCGCCCAGTGACGGTCGGCGTAGCCATCGGTGTCCTGCAGATGGACATGGGTCAGCATGTCGCCGGCGGCATCGACATAGTAGTCGACCGGCGGCGCGCCGGTGGAATGATGCGCGTAGTTGGCATGGCCGGTGTCGAGCGACACGCGCACTTTGCTGCTGCCCAGCGCCTTGGCAAGCGTGACGCGATCCAGCGGATCCTTGTCCTCGATGTTCTCGATCACCAGCTCGCAATTGGCCTGCTCGGCCGAGGCGATGACGTCGGACAGCGTCGCACGGACACGCTCGATCAGCTGCTCGCGATTGTCCGGCAGCATGTCGATGTTGTTGTAGTCCCAGGTCGTGTAGGGCGAGTGGATCACCATCTGGGTGGCGCCGAGGAACTGTGCGACTTCCAGGCCCTGCAGTAGCCGCTTGGTCACCGCGCGGCGGATCATCGGGTCGTGGCTGGCGATGGTGAAGCCCCAGAACGGGCCGTGGATGCCGAGCCGGCCGGTGTGGCCCGACAGCATCGACTTGATATCCTTGGCGGTGCTGCGCCAGTCGCTGTCGAGCAGGTCCGCGCGGAAGAAGTCCTGGATCTCGAGATCCCGCTGGCGCTCGAGCAGCCAGTCGGTGTGGGCCGGAATCGATTTGACGGAGAGGGCGGCGCCCAGGACAGGCAGCGTGGCGGACATTTGGCGAGATCCCTTCTTGAGACCTCGTGAGCGCTAGCGGAGTTCGATGACGCCCCCATGAAGGGCTGTGGATGGCGACCGCGACATCTTGTGTGGTTGAGCCCGCGGCAGGCCGCAGTCGTTCTATTCCTGGGGTAGACGAACGCGCTCGGGATCTACTTGACGTAGCCGCGGGAATTGCAACAATGCGGCAAAAACGGGGATGTGCGATGACGGTGCGGCGGGCAATCCTTGGCGCGATGCTGTCGGTCCTGATACTGACCTCAGTGGCGCTGATCGAGGCGTCCTTGATAGCGGCTGCCTATGCGAAGGGACCGTATGGCACGATCTCGGTCGCCGGATGGTCGGGCGGCGCCTATACTGACGACAACACCGGCAAGTTCTCCAGCTGCATTGCCTCGGCGAGCTACAAGAGCGGCATCAATTTCGGCGTGCTCGCGCTGCCGACCTACAATTGGGCGCTCGCCTTCATTCATCCGAGCTGGTCGCTGTCGCAGGGGCAGAAGTTTCCCATCGTGCTCAGCTTCGACGGCCGCAATTCGTACAATGTCGAGGGCTCGGTCTGGTCGGCCAACATGGTCGTGGTTCCGATGCCGAACGATTCCAGCCTGATCAAGGCGTTCCGGGCGGCGCGGACGATGTCCGCCTTCGCACAGGGCAACCTGTTCCAGTTCGATCTCAACGGCACCTCCGTGCTGTTGCCCTCGCTGGCGAACTGTGTGCGCATGATCAATGCCGGTGGGATGGCCGCGGCGACGAACTTCACGGTGCAGCCCGGCGCCGCTTCGGCGCAGCGTCAGGCCGTGCCCCCCGTCGCGACCACGCCGGCCGCGACGGCGAGCGTGCAGCCGGCACGTGCGTCCGAGGATTCGCCCGAGCTGCAGCTCGAGGCGATGCAGATCGCCTCCAACTTCATTCTGAAGGCGGCGCTGTCGCATCCGGCGATCCTCGGCGGCGGCGAACGGCCAGTGTGGCTGACCGCAGGCGGCGTCGCCTGGAAGGCGGACAATGCCACCGGCTTCGTCCGGATCGTGCCGCCGCAGCGCAACCTGGACGGCCTGGAAGTCGCAGCCACGATCATCGGCAACGACGCGCGCGACTGCAAAGGCAAGTTCATCTCCGCCCGCAACAGCGAGCTGGTCGACAGCGCGGTGGTGTTCCGCGGCATGTCGTCCTGCGAGGACAGCGAGAAGTCGGACATCGCCGAGTACTTCATCTTCCCGCGCAAGGCGGGCGGCTTCGTCCTGTTCTCCGTGATCACGCCGACCAAGCCGATCGGCGGCGGCGGCCAGCAGTTGCAGACGCGCGAGGAAGCCAACGCCAACTTTCGCAAGGCGGCGTTCACATCCATCGCGAAGTAGGCTGCCTCCGCTCGCTGAGCCTGCTGTGGCTCATTTGCGTGTTACCCCCGTGCCTGCTTCGGCCGCCTGACCGCACGGACCTTGCCGCTGCCGCCGCCGCCGCAATACAGCGTCTCGCTCCCGTCGGACTCCATGCCGGAGACGCCGGTGCCGACCGGCATGTCGAGCTGATCGAGCACCTCGCCGGTCGCGGGATCGATGCGCCTGATGTCGCTGACATCGTCCTCCCAGGTGCCGTGCCAGAGCTCGCCATCCACCCAGGTCACGCCGGTGACGAAGCGCGTGCAGGAAATGCTGCGCAGGATCTGCCCAGTTGCCGGATCGATCTGGTGGATCTTGCGGTCGCGATAGGCACCAACCCAGAGCGACCCTTCAGCCCAGGCCAGCCCGGAATCGCCACCGCCCGAGGGCGCCGGGATCGTCGCGAGCACGCGGCCACTGTCGGGATCGACCTTGTGGATGCGATCTTCGGCGATCTGATAGAGATGCTTGCCATCGAAGGCGGTCCCGGCATGCGAGGGCACGTCGAGCGACTTGCGGACCGCGCCGTCGGCAGGATCGAACGCCTTGATGCTGGCGCCGGTCGCAATCCACACCTGCTTGCCGTCATAGCTGACGCCGTTGACTCGGTCGGTGCCGTCGAACGGGCCGTATTCGCGGATGATCTCTGCAGGTGCGCGTGTCATGACCTTCTCCATTGCTGACGGCCGAACGCTAATCGAGCGACGACCACGCCGGGAGTAACAAGCTGGTCGCGAATGCCGGCACCACCGGACAGGTCCAGCGCTGCGCGCGGCCGCGGCCGAACGACTGGACCTTGCCGGACAGAGCGAGCGCGTCGAGCGCGCGCTGCATCGTGCGCTGGCTGGCGCCGAGCGCCAGCGCAAGGCCGGAGCTCGACCACGCCTCGCCGTCGGCGAGGCAGGCGAGCACGGGCGCATTCTCGTCCTCGATCGGCTGTGCCAGTACGACGACGCGGCGGCCATCGCGCGGCAGCAGGGCAAAGCCGTCGCGCGTCGCATTGACGTCGGCCATGTCTTTCAAGAGCCGGCGCAAGCGCCCGATCTCGACACGCAAGCGGGCGCGATGCGACTCATCGGCTTCCTTGCCGCGGAAAGCCGTGGCGATCAGCTCCGATCGCGAGACATCATCGGGCGTCGCCTCCGCCAGCCTGCGGGCGAGAGCAAACAACACCGGACGCCGCGCCAACGGCACGGCGAAGCTGCCCTGGCGCACCACGAGCCGGCAGGCATCGACGATCAGGCCGTCGGATCGGAAGAGCGCTTCGACCTCATCGAGCTGCAGCAGCCGTTGCTCGCCTCCTCGGATCAAGCGAGCGGCCGGCGCGGACAGCGTGGCCGCGAGCCGCTCGACCTCGGCTTGCAGCTCCGGACTCCGCGTCCGCCAGGCCATGGCTCCGGCCCGCTCGAGCGCCGCCTGCGCCGCCTTGGTCTGCAGGCGGCGCAGCGCCAGGCCGGCGACGATCAGTTCATAGATGGTGCGCGCCGCCGGCTGCAGCGGCGAGGGATCGAGATCGGCGAGCCCCCGCTCGGCGTCATCGAGGTGGCCGATGAGGACCATGCGCCGGATTTCGAGGCTCCGCGCATAGGCGGCATTGGTGCGGTCGCCGTGCTGCTCCAGCGTTGCGCGCGCCTCGGCCAGCGCCTTCGTCGGCCATGACAGATCGCGCGCCGCCAGCGCGATCTCGGCCTCCGCCACGGCGCAGCGGGCGCGGGCCATGGCCGCCTTCGGGCCGAAGCTGCGCGCGGCCTGGCGCAGCAGCGCCTTCGCCCTGATGACATCGCCGAGCCTGGCCATCGCGATGCCGCGCAGCGCCAGCGCCGGCGGATCGTCGCGCAGCGCGACGCGATTGAGCGCGCCGAGCGGATCACCCGCGGCCAGCGCCTGTGCCGCCGCCGAGATCAGCGAGTCCATGCAAATCCCGCCACACTTGTCACTCCGCATTCCTCCCGCGGCGATCCTAGTCTCAGATGCGGTCAACACGCAAAAGGAACACCGACATGACCATGCATCTCACCGGAACTCGCGAAGACTGGCTCAAGGCACGCCTCGATTTGCTGCAGGCCGAGAAGGAGTTCACCCGCCGCGGCGATGAACTGGCGCAGCGTCGCCAGGCCTTGCCCTGGGTGCGCGTCGATAAGGCCTATCGCTTCGATACCGAGGAGGGGCCTGCCAGCTTGCCCGATCTGTTCCAGGGCCGCTCGCAGCTCCTCGTCTATCACTTCATGTTCGGCCCCGACTTCCAGGCCGGCTGCCCGTCCTGCTCGATGATCGCCGACGGCTTCAACGGCTTCCAGGTCCATCTCGCCAATCACGACGTGATGCTGTGGGCGGTGTCGCGCGCGCCGCTGGCGAAGCTCAGGGCCTACAAGAGCCGCATGGGCTGGAGCTTCCCCTGGGCGTCGTCGGCGAGCAGCGATTTCAACTTCGACTTCAATGTCGCGATCACCGAGGAGCAGCAGCGCCAGGGGGGCACCGAGTACAACTACCGCACCAGCCCGCCGATGAAGCCGTCCGACGTCCCGGCCATGGTGGCGGAAGTCGCCGCCGGCACCGGCACGGACGGCGCCACCTTCATGCGCGACCGCCCGGGCATGAGTGCCTTCATTGTCGAAGGCGGCGTCGTCTACCACACCTATTCGAGCTACGCCCGTGGCCTCGATGGGCTGTGGGGCGCCTATCAGTGGCTCGACCGCGCGCCGAAGGGCCGCAACGAGCAGGGCGTGTGGTGGCGCCGCCGCGACGAATACGCGGCGCGCTGAGAGCAGGGAGTGAAGCCATGGCGTTCGTCCCGTCCAAGCGGCGCGTGATGCCGGACCTCGCTGAGGCACTCCGCTTTGCTGCGGCGCCGACCTTCGCGTTGATGGCGGTGCTGAACGCCATGGCCCGCGACGGCCGGGCAGATATGATCTGCTCGGCGATGCCGGCGGGCGCGCCGCTCGGCGACATGACGGTCATGTATCTGCTGATGAGCGCGTTTCACTTGGTGCCGTGGCTGAAGCGGATGCGGCGGAGCCGGCCGAGGGCGAGGTCCGCCGGGGCTCGATCGCAGCAGCCTTTGAGTTAGTTCGGCGTCGACCAGCGTTGGTTGCCGAGAGAGACCCCTCACCTGAGCGAGCCCGCGGGTGGGCCGGCGATGCCCTCTCCTACAAGGGGCGAGGGCGCTGTATCGGGCAGTCTTGTCGCGGCGATCGTTGGGAAAGTACTGCTCGCCATTCGAGCCAGCGCAGGGCCAGTTACTGCGCCCTCTCCCCTTGTGGGAGAGGGCATGTAAGACAGCGCGGCACACTCACTTGGGTGAGGGGTATGTTTCCGCAAGCATCACCGCCAGTTTGAGCGCACAGTTAAACACCGCGCACCGCGACAGCGCGGCGTCACGCCTCCGCGGCCACCTTCAGCGCCTCGGCCCGGATCTCCTCCACCAGCCGCTCCTTCAGCGCGACGAACTCCGGCGACGTCTTGATCTTGTAGGAGCGGGGATGCGGCAGCTCGATCTTGATGTCGGCCTTGACGCGGCCGGGGCGGGCGCTCATGACCAGCACGCGGCTGCCGAGGAAGATCGCCTCCTCGATGTCGTGGGTGACGAACAGCACCGTCTTCTGGTCGCGCTCCCAGATGCCGAGCAGCATCTCCTGCATCAGCACGCGGGTCTGGTTGTCGAGCGCGCCGAACGGCTCGTCGAGCAGCAGGATTTTGGGATCATTGGCGAGCGCCCGCGCGATCGCGCAGCGCTGCTGCATGCCGCCGGAGAGCTGCTTGGGCCAATGGTTCTCGAAACCCTTGAGGCCGATCTGCTGGATGAAGCGGTCGGCGACGGCGTTGCGCTTGTCCTCAGGCACGCCGCGCTCGCGCAGGCCGAAGGCGATGTTCTCACGCACGGTGAGCCAGGGAAACAGCGTGTAGGACTGGAACACCATGCCGCGATCGGCGCCGGGTCCGGTCACCTCGCGGCCATCGAGCAGCACCTTGCCGCTGGTCGGATGATCGAGCCCGGCGACGATGCGCAGCAGGGTCGACTTGCCGCAGCCGGAGGGGCCGAGGATGGTGACGAAATCGTTGTTGCCGATGGTGAGCTCGACCGGCTCCAGCGCGCGCGTCGGCGCGCGGCCCTGGCGGGCCGAGAACGTGCGTGAGACCTTGTCGATGACGAGCGTGGTCATGCGAGCTTCCACGGGAACAGCCAGGCGTTGAATGCCTTGAACAGGAAATCCGAGATCAGCCCGATCAGGCCGATGATGATGATGCCGAAGATGATTTGCCCGGTGTTGAGTAGCGCCTGGCTGTCGGTGATCATGTGGCCGATGCCGGAGGACGAGCCGATCAGCTCGGCGACGATGACGTAGGTCCAGGCCCAGCCGAGCACCAGCCGCAGGATCTCGGCTATGTCGGGCGCCGCCGAGGGCAGCAGCACGCGGCCGATGATGCCGCGATCGCTGGCGCCGAGCGTATAGGCTGCCTCGACGAGATCGCGCCGCGTGTTGCCGACGGTGACCGTGATCATCAGGATGATCTGGAACACCGAGCCGATGAAGATGATCAGGAGCTTCTGCAACTCGCCGATGCCGGCCCACAGGATCAGGAGCGGGATGAAAGCGGAGGCGGGCAGATAACGCGCGAACGAGACGAACGGCTCGAGGAACGCCTCGATCGGCTTGTAGGCGCCCATCAGGAGGCCGAGCGGAACGGCGATGACGGCCGCGAGCACGAAACCGCCGACGACGCGCCAGACGGTCATGCCGATGTCGGTGAGGAAGCCGAACTTGACCAGCAGGTCCCAGCCCTCGCGCAGCATGGTCAAGGGATCTGCCAGGAACGTCTTCGGCACATAGCCGCCAAACGTCGCCAGCGACCACGCCGCGACGAAGACGACGAAGAAGGCGAGGCCGAGCGCGGTTCTCGATCTGGCGCTGACGGGTTCGAGAGGTCGGATCACGGATCGGGCTTTCGTGTTGGGTGCGGCCCGCGAGGGGGCGCGGGCCGCTGATGTTGAGTTGGCTTCGGAATACGCTGCTCAATATCGGGCGGGATGCCTCAACACCGTCATTGCGAGGAGCGAGCGACGAAGCAATCCAGAGTCTCACGCTGGGCCCTGGATTGCTTCGCTTCGCTCGCAATGACGGATCGTGCGGGGCACCCTTCAGCGCCTACTTGATGAAGCTCGCATCATACAGATCCTCGATCTTCGGGATCTGCTTGATGATGCCGACCTCGAGCAGGAGCTCGGCCGCCTCCTTGTTGAAGGTCTTGAACTCCGTCTCAAAGAACTTCTGGCTCGCGGCCTTGTCCTGCCAGCGCAGATACTTCGCGGAGTTGCCGAACTGCTCAGCCGTCTGCTTCACGTCGGCACCCATGATCTCATAGGCCTTGGCCTGGTCCTTGGCGATCATGTCGAGCGCCTCGTAGTAGCTGTCGGCGAGCGCCTTGGCGGCCTTGGGGTTCTCGGTGAGGAATTTCGGCGTGCAGCCGAAGGTGTCCATCACCATCGGATAATCCAGGGTGGTGGCGATGATCTTGCCCTTGTCGGGAGCGGCGCGCACCGTCGACAGATACGGCTCGTAGGTCATCGCCGCGTCGTTCTGGCCGGAGACGAAGGCCTGCGCGGCCGCGGCCGGCTCCAGGTTCACGATGGTGACGTCCTTCACCGTGAGGCCGTTCTTCTTGAGCATCCAGGCCAGCCCGAAATAGGGCGAGGTGCCGGGCGCGGATGCTGCGACGGTCTTGCCCTTGAGGTCCTTGATGGAGGCGATGTCGTTACGCACGGCCATGCCGTCGGCGCCGTAGCTCTTGTCGAGCTGGAAGATCTGCTTGGTGGCGACGCCGTTGGCGTTCCAGGAGATCCAGGTCTCGACCGTGGTCGCCGCGCACTGCACGTCACCGGCGGCGATGGCGAGGTGGCGATCCTTCTGCGGGATCTTCTTGATGGTGACGTCGAGGCCGTTCTTCTTGAAGATGCCGGCTTCCTTCGCCAAGGTCAGCGGCGCAAAACCGGTCCAGCCGGAAATGCCGATACCGACCTTGACGTCGTCGGCATAGGCGGTCGTCGAGGCCAGGAGCGCGGCAGTTACTGCGAGTAGCCCAAATCTGCGCATCGTCATCGTCCTTTGCTGTGAGAAGAAAGCCCTTCGTGCGGCTCGCAGCCGTGATGGCTGCGATCTCCGCTCATCTCTGCAAGCGTGCTTGCAAATCCCATGCTCAGTTCGGGCGCGGGTGAGCTGTCTCATTCGCTGCCCCTGAACCGCGCCACGAGGCGATGCTGCTCGCCGGGATAGATCAGCCTGACAGCCGTGAGCGGCTGCCCCTTGCGCCAGGTGTGGCGCTCGATCACGAGGCAGGGTGCGCCGACCGCGATGTCGAGGCCTTCGGCGATTGCGTCGTCGGCGACGATGGCGCTGATCGCGTGCTCCGCCTCGGTCCAGGGCACGTGATGCAGCAGCCAGGAGCCCGGTGGATCGATCTTGAAATTCGCCTTCGCGGCATCGGGTACGGCGTCGAGATCGATCAGGCGATCCTCGATCGCGAACGGGACGTTGTCGGCGCTGTGCCGGCAGCGGATCGCGATGATCTTGCACGGTGTCTTGACACCGAGGCGCTCACGATCGGCGGCGTTGGCGGTGCGGCGCGTCGATGAGATCAGTTCATAGCCATAGGCGCGGCCGAGCGCGCTGATCTCGGCGCGGATGTCGGGGATCTTCAGCACCGCCGACAGGAACTGCGGACGCCGCACGAACGTTCCGGCACGGCGACGCCGCTCGATCAGGTCGGCCTGGGCGAGCTCCGATAGTGCCTTGTTCACGGTCATGCGTGAGCAGCCGTAATGCTCCATGATCTCGTGCTCGAACGGGATGCGGTGGCCGGGCGGCCATTCGCCGGTGAGGATGCGGCGCTCGATGTCCTGTCGGATCGTCTTGTAGAGCGTGCCGGCTCCCGGCTTGGCGCTGTCATCGGCGAGGCTCATGCGAGCAGCCTCCGCACCGCCGTGTTAAAGCCGCGCCTTGCCGCCTCGCGCGACCGATGATGGCCTCCCTGCACGACCTTGGCGCCGCCGGCCCAGACACAATCAATGGCGCCGTGCGACGTCGCGAAGATCCAGCCGTCGAGCAGCGCATCGCGCGTTCGCCCTGCGAGCGACGGATGCGACAGATCGAGCGTGAGGATGTCGGCGCGGCCGCCGACCTGCAGGCCGGCGAGCGGTTGCGCCAGCGCCTGTGCGCCGCCAGCAAGAGCGGCATCCAAGAGCGTGCGGCCTGTCGACGCATCCGGACCTGACGTCAGCACGTTGCGCTCACGATGCGTCAGCCGCTGGCCGTATTCGAGCTGGCGCAACTCGTCGCTCACGCCGACCAGCACGTTCGAGTCGGTCCCGACGCCGATGCGCCCACGCGCGCGCAGATAGTCGCGTGCCGGGAAGATGCCGTCGCCGAGGCTGGCTTCGGTGACCGGACAAAGGCCCGCCGTCGCGCCGCTCCTCGCAAGCGCCGCCGTTTCATCCGCCGTCATATGCGTCGCGTGGATCAGGCACCAGCGGTCATCGACGTCGTGGTGATCGAGCAGCCATTGCACCGGGCGCTGGCCGGACCAGGCGAGGCAGTCCTCGACCTCCTTCACCTGTTCGGCGGCGTGAATGTGGATCGGGCCACCCTCGGCGAGCGGCAGCAGCGCGGCCAGTTCATCCGGCGCGACCGCCCGCAGGCTGTGTGGCGCGATGCCGAGATTGGCGCCATGAAGCGAGCTGATCGCCTTGCGGGAGGCCGTCAGCAGTTTGGCGAACTGATCGATATCGCAGATGAAGCGCCGCTGGCCGTCATGCGGCGCCGCGCCGCCAAAGCCGCCATGCGCGTAGAAGCTCGGTAGCAGGGTCAGGCCGATGCCGGATGTCTGGGCCGCCGCGGCGATGCGCCCCGCCATCTCGGAGACATCGGCGTAAGGCGTACCGTCGCGATCGTGGTGCAGATAATGGAATTCACCGACCCGCGTGAAGCCGCGCTCCAGCATCTCGACATAGAGCAGGACCGCGACCGCCTCGACATCCTCGGGGCGCATCGACAGGGCGAAACGGTACATCGTCTCGCGCCAGGTCCAGAACGTATCCGTCGAGTGGCCGCTGATCTCGGCAAGCCCGGCCATGCCGCGCTGGAACGCGTGGCTGTGCAGGCTGGCGATGCCGGGGATCGCTACCTCATGTTGCTCGTCGTCGGAGGTCGGAGGCACGCCGGCGGATACCGACTCGATTGCGCCATTGCTGATGACGACCTGCACGTCCTCGGCCCACCCCCTGGGCAGAAGCGCGGATGCGAAGTGCAGTGACGCCATGATCGATAAGCCCGCTGGACAGGACGGCGGAGCTAAGTTTATGTATAGACATATCGCCCGTCAAGCTTTCGTGAAGGGGGAGGCAGCATGGCCCAGCGTTTCGACCGGATCTGGCAGAATGCGCGGCTCGCGACCTTGTGCGAGGGGCAGCCGGGCCTCGGCGTGATCGAGCAGGGCGTGATCGCTGCGCGCGATGGCCGCATCGCCTTTGCCGGTCCGCAATCGGAGTTTCCGGCAGATGGAGATGCGCCCGAGCGCATCGATTGCGAGGGACGCTGGATCACGCCGGGTCTCGTCGACTGCCACACCCATCTTGTCTTTGGAGGCGACCGTGCGCACGAGTTCGAGCTGCGGCTCGCCGGCGCGAGCTATGAGGAGATCGCGCGTGCCGGCGGTGGCATCGTGTCCACCGTCGCGGCGACGCGCGCCGCCAGCGAACAGGAATTGATCGCCCGCGCGCTGCCGCGGCTCGATGCGCTACTCGCCGAAGGCGTCACGACGATCGAGATCAAATCCGGCTATGGCCTGGAGGCCGCGACAGAGCTGCGACAATTGTCCGCAGCCCGCGCGCTCGGCAGCCAGCGGCCGGTCAGCGTGCGCACCAGCTTTCTCGGCGCGCATGCGTTGCCGGTCGAAGCCGGTGGCGACAAGGACCGCTACATCGACCTCGTCTGCAACGAGATGCTGCCGGCGGTTGCCAGGTCAGGCCTCGCCGATGCGGTCGACGCATTCATGGAAAATATCGCTTTCTCCGCTGCGCAGACATCGCGCGTGTTCGCGGCGGCCAAGGCGCTCGGCCTGCGGGTCAAGCTGCATGCCGATCAGTTGTCGAACCTCGGCGGCGCCGCGCTCGCGGCCGAGTTCGGCGCGCTGTCCGCCGATCATCTCGAGCATACCGACGAGGCTGGTGCCGCGGCGATGGCTCGGGCCGGGACGGTCGCCGTGCTGCTTCCCGGAGCGTTCTACTTCATCCGCGAGACGCAGAAGCCGCCGGTCGAGCTGTTTCGCAAGCACGGCGTAAAGCTCGCGCTGGCGACCGACTGCAATCCGGGCTCGTCGCCGCTGACCTCGTTGCTGCTGACCATGAACATGGCGGCGACCTTGTTCCGGATGACGGTCGATGAATGCATCGCCGGCGTCACGCGCGAAGGCGCCCGGGCCTTGGGCTTGCTGGCCGAGACCGGCACGCTGGAGGCCGGCAAGTGGTGCGATCTTGCGATCTGGGACATCGGCCGTCCCGCGGAGTTGGTCTACCGCATGGGCTTCAACCCGCTGCACCGGCGCGTGTGGAGGGGCCAATGAGCGCGATCATCGCAGAGCCCGGCCACGTCAGCCTCGATGATCTTGTGCGCGTCTACACCGGCGCGTCGCTCATGCTGGATTCGGCGTATTGGCCGCGTGTCGAAGCGGCAGCAGGGATCGTGGCGAAGGCGGCGCAGGGCGCCGAGCCGGTCTATGGCATCAACACCGGCTTCGGAAAGCTGGCTTCCAAGCGCATCCCGCCTGACCAGACGGCCCAGCTCCAGCGCAATCTCATTCTCTCGCATTGCTGCGGCGTCGGCCCCGCGACGCCTGAGCCGGTGGTGCGGCTGATGATGGCGTTGAAGATCATCTCGCTCGGTCGCGGCGCCTCCGGCGTGCGCTGTGAGATCATCGAACAGTTGCAGGCGATGCTGGCGCGCGGCGTATCGCCCTTTGTGCCGCAGCAGGGCTCGGTCGGCGCCTCCGGCGATCTCGCGCCGCTCGCGCATATGACCGCCGTCATGATCGGCGAAGGCCAGGCCTTCGTCGACGGCCGGCTCGTGCCGGGCCGCGAGGCGCTGGCGCGCGCCGGCCTCACGCCGGTTACGCTCGGGCCGAAGGAAGGGCTGGCGCTGATCAACGGCACGCAGTTCTCGACGGCCTATGCGCTCGCCGGCCTGTTCCGCGCGCATGATCTGCTCAACGCTGCCCTGGTGATGGGCGCACTGTCGGTCGATGCGGCGATGGCTTCGACGGCGCCGTTCCGGCCCGAAATTCAGGCGCTGCGCGGTCATCCCGGCCAGATCGCAGCCGGCCGCGTGCTCACCGAACTGCTCGACGGCAGCGCCATACGGCTGTCGCATCTCGAAGGCGACGAGCGCGTGCAGGATCCCTATTGTCTGCGCTGCCAGCCGCAGGTCGCCGGCGCCGCGCTCGATCTGCTGACGCAGGCCGCGCGTACGCTCGTCACCGAGGCTAATGCCGTTACCGACAATCCGCTGGTGCTGGCCGACACCGGCGAGATCATCTCTGGTGGCAATTTCCACGCCGAGCCGGTGGCGTTTGCCGCCGACCAGATCGCGCTGGCATTGTCCGAGCTCGGCGCGATCAGCGAGCGGCGCATCGCGACGCTGGTCGATCCCGCGCTGAACTTCGGCCTGCCGCCGTTCCTGACGCCGGAGCCGGGCCTGAACTCCGGCTTCATGATCGCCGAGGTGACGGCCGCGGCGCTGTTCGCCGAGAACAAGCAGCGCGCGCTGCCGTGCTCGATCGACTCGACGCCGACCAGCGCCAACCAGGAAGACCACGTCTCGATGGCTGCACATGCGGCGCGCCGACTGTACGACATGGCCGACAATCTCGCTGCTATCATCGGCATCGAGCTGCTCGTCGCCGCCCAAGGCATCGAGCTGCGAGCGCCGCACGGCACCAGCGCGGCGCTGTCTGCCGTCATTGCCGCGCTTCGCGCGCATGTGCCGGCGCTGGTGCACGACCGCTACATGGCCGACGATCTCGCCAAGGCGGCCGCGCTCGTCGGTGGCGGTGTGTTGGCCACGGTTGCAACGCATGCACTCGGACGCGATCCGTTTCCCAAGCTTGGATGAGAGGGACCCATGAACCGACGCCTGGACAACGAACGGGTGATCCGCGCCCCCATTGGCAGCGACATCAGCGCCAAGAGCTGGCTCACCGAAGCGCCCTTGCGCATGCTGATGAACAATCTCGATCCTGATGTGGCGGAGAAGCCGAGCGAACTGATCGTCTATGGCGGCATCGGCCGCGCCGCGCGCGACTGGGACAGCTTTGATCGCATCGTCGCTTCCTTGCGCAAGCTCGAGGCGGATCAGACCCTGGTCGTGCAGTCGGGCAAGCCGGTCGGCATCTTCCGCACCCATCCGGATGCGCCGCGCGTCTTGATCGCCAACTCCAACATCGTGCCGCATTGGGCGACGCTCGATCACTTCAATGCGCTCGATAGAATGGGCCTGATGATGTACGGCCAGATGACGGCCGGCTCCTGGATCTATATCGGCAGCCAGGGCATCGTCCAGGGCACCTATGAGACATTCGTCGAAGTCGGCCGCCGTCACTACAACGGTGATCTCTCCGGCAAGTGGATTCTGACCGCGGGCCTCGGCGGCATGGGCGGCGCACAGCCGCTTGCGGCGACCATGGCCGGCGCCTCGATGCTCGCCGTCGAATGCCAGCCGAGCCGCATCGAGATGCGGCTGCGCACCGGCTATCTCGATCGCCAGGCCACGACGCTCGACGAGGCGCTGGCGCTGATGGCCGACGCCGCGACGACCAAGAAGGCGGTGTCGGTCGGCCTGCTCGGCAATGCCGCCGAGATCTTCCCCGAGCTCGTGCGTCGTGGCGTGCGGCCGGATATCGTCACCGACCAGACCAGCGCGCATGATCCGATCAACGGCTATCTGCCGAAGGGCTGGACTCTCGCAGAGTGGGAAGCCAAGCGTGCTTCGGAGCCGAAGGCGGTCGAGCAGGCGTCGAAGACGTCGATGGTCGGCCACGTCCAGGCCATGCTCGATTTCCACGCCATGGGCATCCCGACGCTCGACTACGGCAACAACATCCGCCAGATGGCGAAGGACATGGGCCTCGCCAATGCCTTCGACTTCCCGGGTTTCGTGCCGGCCTATATTCGCCCGTTGTTCTGCCGCGGCGTCGGCCCGTTCCGCTGGGCGGCGCTGTCCGGCGATCCCGAGGATATCTACAAGACTGACGCCAAGGTGAAGGAGCTGCTGCCCGACAACAAGCACCTGCACAACTGGCTCGACATGGCGCGGCAGCGCATCAAGTTCCAGGGCCTCCCCGCACGGATCTGCTGGGTCGGGCTCGGCGATCGCCATCGCCTCGGCCTCGCCTTCAACGAGATGGTGGCGCGCGGCGAAGTCAAGGCGCCGATCGTGATCGGCCGCGACCATCTCGATTCGGGCTCGGTGGCGAGCCCGAACCGCGAGACCGAGGCGATGAAGGACGGCTCGGATGCGGTGTCGGACTGGCCGCTGCTCAACGCACTGCTCAATTGTGCGAGCGGCGCCACATGGGTGTCGTTGCATCATGGCGGCGGCGTCGGCATCGGCTATTCGCAGCATGCCGGCATGGTGATCGTCGCCGACGGCACGGCGGACGCTGCGCGGCGGCTGGAACGCGTGCTGTGGAACGACCCGGCGACCGGCGTGATGCGCCACGCCGATGCCGGCTATGAGGACGCCATCGCCTGCGCCGAGGCCAATGGTCTCGATCTGCCGAGCCTCGTCCGTTAAGCGCTGATGGGTTGAAGAGCGGCCCCTGATTGTGGTCTCATGCTGGCAACGCGGCGGGAACGCGTCGCGGCGCAGGGGACGCTCATGGGAATCGCCTTTCCGTTCTCGGCCATCGTCGGCCAGGACGAGATGAAGCTGGCGCTGATGATCGCTGCTGTCGATCCCAAGGTCGGTGGCGTGCTGGCCTTTGGCGATCGCGGCGCCGGAAAATCCACCGCGGTGCGGGCGCTCGCCGCGCTCTTGCCGCCGATGAGCGCCGTGATCGGCTGTCCCTATCAATGCGATCCGGCCGACGTCGCTGCGCAATGTGCCGCGTGTCGCGCGCGCTCCAAGCCGAGCGGCAAGACAAAGAAGCCGGCGGCGTTGAAGGCGCACCAGGTGCCGGTTCCGGTCATCGACCTGCCGCTCGGCGCCACCGAGGACCGCGTCGTCGGCGCGCTCGATCTCGAGCGTGCGCTGGCTCATGGCGAGAAATCGTTCGAGCCGGGGCTGCTCGCGCGCGCCAATCGCGGCTTTCTCTATATAGACGAGGTCAATCTGCTGGAGGATCATCTCGTCGATCTCCTGCTCGACGTCGCCGCGTCAGGCGAGAACGTGGTCGAGCGCGACGGTCTCAGTATCCGCCATCCCGCCCGCATCGTGCTGGTCGGCACCGGCAATCCGGAGGAGGGCGAGTTGCGGCCGCAATTGCTCGATCGCTTTGGCCTCTCGGTCGAGGTCAAGACGCCCAATGATCTGCCGACGCGCATCGAGGTGGTCAAGCGGCGCGATGCCTTCGAGACCGATCCCAGCGCCTTCGTTGCGCATTGGGAGAAGGAGGAGGCGAAGCAGCGCAAGCGTATCCTCGCGGGCCGTGAGCACATCGGAGCGGTCAAGGTCGCCGATCGTGAGCTCGAGCAGGCCGCACGCCTCTGCATGGCGCTCGGCACCGATGGCCTGCGTGGCGAACTCACCTTGATGCGGGCGGCGCGCGCGGTAGCGGCGCTGGAGGGCGCAAAGGCGGTCGATGACCGCCATCTGAAGACGGTCGCGCCGATGGCGTTGCGACACCGTCTCAGGCGCAATCCGCTCGACGATTCCGGCTCGTCGGTGCGGGTCGAGCGCGCGCTCGACGAGCTGTTCGCGCCGTGAGCGATGGCGCCGCGATCTGGGCCGATGCGATGATCGCGGCCGCTCTGGCCGCGATCGACCCGTCCGCGTCGGTGCTGCTGCGTGCGGGCGCAGGTCCGGTGCGCGAGCAGTGGCTGGAGCTGTTGCACGAGCTGATGCCGCCGTCGACACCCTTGCGCAAGCTGCCGCCGTCGATCTCGGACGATCGCCTGCTTGGCGGCCTCGATCTCGCCGCGACGTTGCAGGCGGGGCGGCCGGTGCTGCAACGTGGGCTGCTCGCCGATGCCGATGGCGGCGGGCTGATCGCCGTGATGGCCGAGCGCATGTCGCGGTCGACGGTCGCACATCTCTGTGTTGCCGTCGACACCGGGGCTATCAGCATCGAGCGCGATGGCATGTCGCTGCGCGCACCGGCTCGGCTCGGACTGATTGCGCTCGACGAGGGCATCGGTGATGAGCGCGTGTCGCCTGCCTTGGCCGACCGCCTGGCCTGCCATCTCGATCTCAGCAAAGTTGCGCGCGTCGATCTCGGCGAGAGCCTGTTCAAATCGTCGGACATCGCAGCAGCGCGTGCGCGGCTGCCGCAGGTCCGTTCGTCGGACGACGCGATCGCGGCGCTGACGATGACGGCCTGCGCGCTCGGCATCGACTCGCTGCGCGCGCCGCTGCTCGCCTGTCGCGTCGCGCGCATCGCAGCGGCCCTTGATGGTGAGGTCGAAGTCGCCGAAGCGCACATCGCCTGCGCCGCGCGGCTGGTGCTGGCGCCGCGCGCCACCCGGCTGCCCGCAGCGGATGACGAGACTGAGAACAGCGAGGCGCCGGAGCCCGAGAATGAGTGGGCCGAGAGTGAGGACGACGACCGCAGCGAGGACGGTTCGCTCGAGGATCGCGTGGTCGAAGCGGCGCAGGCGGCCATTCCAGTCGACCTGCTGAAGCGGCTGCAAGAGGAACGCGCGACCCGCGTCCGCAGCAGCAGCGTCAGCAAGCAGGGCACCGCTCAGAAGGTGCCGAAGCGCGGCCGTCCGATTGGCGCGCGTCGCGGCGAATGGCGCGCCGGCGCGCGGCTCAACGTGCTCGAGACCTTGCGCGCGGCAGCGCCGTGGCAGCCGCTGCGGCGGCGGACGCAACATTCCGGCAAGAGTGGCCGGCTGATCGTGCACAAGGACGACATTCGGATCACCCGCTTCAAGCAGCGCTCGGGCACCACGACCATCTTCGTCGTCGATGCTTCCGGCTCCTCGGCCTTGCAGCGGCTTGCGGAAGTGAAGGGCGCCGTCGAGCTGCTGCTGGCCGAATGCTACATTCGCCGCGACGAGGTCGCGCTGATCGCGTTCCGCGGCAGGGGCGCCGAGCTGCTGCTGCCGCCGACGCGCTCGCTGACGCGCGCCAAGCGCAGCCTCGCGGCGCTGCCCGGCGGCGGCGGCACACCGCTGTCGGCGGCGATCTGGGGCGCAACCGAGCTCGCGCTCGCCGTGAAGGCCAAGGGCCAGACGCCGACGATCGTTTTGATGACCGACGGCCGGGCGAATGTCGCGCGCGATGGCGGCGGCCGCAGCGAGGCCGAGGCGGAGGCGCTGGTGGCCGCACGGCAGCTCGCGTTGACCGGCATTCCGGTCGTGCTGGTCGATTCCTCGCCGCGCCCGCAGGACAAGGCCGCGCAGCTCGCCGGTGCGATGCAGGCGCGTTACGTCGCGCTGCCTCATGCGGATGCCGTACGGTTGTCGCAGGCCGTCATGGCGCAAGCCGGCCGCGGCTGATGGCGGTGGAACCCCCGGCGTCAAGCTGCGTTCCCAACGGCGACTGACAAGAGGATCGGTCATCGCTATGCTCACCCACTCGTATGGCAGCGCTTGCCTGCCGTCGCCCGATATCGTCACACAGGAGCACGCCATGCAGGTCGCCTCGACCACACAGAGTGATCATGCGGCTGACACGCGCGCTGTGACGATGCCGCCGCCGCTTGCAGCGCCAAGCTTCGAACTCGCCGATCTGCGTACGGGCCGCATCACCTGCTATGGCGACGGCCCCGCCGCCCCGGCGGAGCAGCGGCCGCTGCTCTTGATTCACAGCGTCAACGCCGCGGCGACGGCCTACGAGATGAAGCCGCTGTTCGAGCACTACCGCCAGACGCGTCCGGTCTATGCGCTCGACCTGCCGGGCTTCGGCCTGTCGGACCGCGCCGACCGCATCTATACGCCGCGCATCATGACCGATGCGATTCTGCTCGCCACGAACGAAATTCGCCGCCGTCATGGCGACGTCGCGATCGACGCGATCGCGTTGTCGCTCGGCTGCGAGTTCGCCGCGCGCGCCGGCACCGAGGCGCCGAACCTGTTTCGCACTTTGGCGCTGCTCAGCCCGACCGGCTTCGATCGCCGCGCCGAGGCCGCGGCCGAGTCGGCGGGCACCAAGGACACGACCCGCGCCATGCCGTGGGTCCGCAACATCCTCAACGTCCCGCTGTGGAAGCACGGCTTCTTCACCCTGCTGACCTCGCGCGCCAGCATTCGTTTCTTCCTGCAGAAGACCTTCGGCCGCAAGGACATCGACGAGGGGCTGCTGGAGTATGACTACATCACGACCCATCAGCCCGGCGCCGAGAACGCGCCGTATTCGTTCGTCTCCGGCTATCTGTTCAGCACCAATGCCCTGAAGCTCTACCAGGCACTGGCGATGCCGGTCTGGATGGTGCATGGCGTGCGCGGCGATTTCGTCGACTATCACGGCAAGCACGCCGTCGCGGCTCTGCTCAACTGGCAGATCGAGGTGATGCAGACCGGCGCGATGCCGCATTTCGAACAGCTTGATAAAGTCGTCGCCAGCTACGATGATTTCCTGACGCGCGCGGCCGATCGTTGACGATGCCGGCGGCGTCCAACCGCGTGGGCCGGCATGAGCGACAAGCCGAACTGGAGCGTCGACGGCAGCGACTGGCCCAACCGCGCAGCCAGCCGCTTCGTCGAGGCCGCGGGCCTGCGCTGGCATGTTCAGATCATGGGCGAGGGGCCCGTTGCGCTGCTCGCCCATGGCACGGGAGCCGCGACCCATTCCTGGCGCGATCTCGCGCCGCTGCTCGCCAGGCACTTCACCGTCGTCGCGCCGGATCTCTCCGGCCACGGCTTCACCTCCACGCCGCATGGGCGGCGGCTGTCGCTCGACGGCATGTCGCGCGATCTCGCTGGCCTCTGCGAGAAGCTTGCGATCGCGCCTGAAATCGCGATCGGCCATTCCGCGGGCGCGGCGATCCTGACGCGCATGACGCTCGACAATCTCATCAGGCCGAAGCTGATCGTCAGCCTCAATGGCGCCTATCTGCCGTTCGGCGGCGCGGCCGCGCAGTTCCTGTCGCCGCTCGCCAAGATGATGGCGCTCAATCCGCTGGTGCCGCGGCTGTTCGCCTGGCGGGGCCGCGATCCGGCGGCGGTGCATCGGCTGCTGAAGGGCACTGGCTCGACGATCGACGCGACAGGCGAGCGGCTGTATCGGCGGCTGGTCGGCAGCCCCGGCCATGTCGGCGCCGCGCTCGAGATGATGGCGAACTGGGACCTGCATCCGCTTGGCCGCGAGCTGCCGCGGTTGAAGACCGCGCTGCTTCTGGTCGCGGCCGCGAATGATCGCGCCATCCCGCCAGACGTCGCGCGTCGCGTCCAGCGATTGGTGCCCCAGGCGCAGCTCGAACTCATTGAGGGCCTTGGTCATTTGGCCCATGAGGAGCAGCCGGCCAGGATCGCGGGCCTGATCGTCAACGCCGCCGAGCGCGCGGGCGTCCTTGCAGCGCAACAGGAAACGTCCAGTTAAGTTGACATTTTTGGCTGGCGAAAACGTCAATTTCGATTTACGCTTTCGTCGATGCTCGACGTCTCCACCATCAAGGCCGCTGTCCCGGCTGTGCTCGGAGACCGGCCGCATGCGGTCGTGATCGGCTCCGGCTTCGGCGGCCTCGCCGCAGCGGTCCGGCTCGGTGCGCGCGGTTTTCGCGTCACGGTCTACGAGCAGCTCGATGCGCCCGGCGGCCGCGCCTATGTGCATCGCCAGGATGGCTTCACCTTCGATGCCGGCCCGACCATCGTCACCGCGCCGTTCCTGTTCGAGGAGCTGTGGCAGCTGTGCGGTCGGAAGATGTCCGACGACGTCACGCTCAAGCCTATCTCCCCATTCTATCGCATCCGCTTCGACGACGGCACCGTGTTCGACTGCTCGGGCGACCCGGCCGAGATGCGCGCCGAGGTGGCGCGGCTGGCACCCGGCGACGTCGATGGCTACGAGCGCTTCATGAAGGCGAGCGAGGCGATCTTCAGAAAGGGTTTTGAGGAGCTTGGCGACGTGCCGTTCCTGTCGTTCATGGACATGGCAAAGATCGCGCCGGCGATGATCAAGCTGCGGAGCTTTCGCTCGGTCTATGGCCTCGTCTCGCACTACGTCCGCGACGAGCGGCTGCGCGTCATCCTCAGCTTCCATCCGCTGCTGATCGGCGGCAACCCGTTCACGACCACGTCGATCTATTGCCTGATCGCCTATCTCGAACGGCGCTGGGGCGTGCACTTTGCGATCGGCGGCACCGGCGCGCTGGTGACAGGGCTCGTCAGCCTGATCGAGGGGCAGGGCGGCCAGGTGCGCTGCTCGGCGCCCGTGGCCGAGATCACCACGAAGAACGGTGTTGCGACCGGCGTGCGGCTCGCATCCGGTGAGACGATCGCCGCCGATGCAGTCGTCTCCAACGGCTGCGCGGCCTGGACCTACAAGCATCTGCTGCCGAGCGTGCCGCGCCGGCGCTGGACCGATGCGCGCATCGACCGTGCGCGCTACTCGATGAGCCTGTTCGTCTGGTATTTCGGCACGAAGCGCCGCTATGATGACGTTCAGCATCACACCATCCTGCTCGGCCCGCGCTATCGCGGCCTGCTCGACGACATCTTCCGCCGCAAGGTGCTGGCGGATGATTTCAGCCTTTATCTGCATCGCCCCACCGCGACCGATCCGTCACTGGCGCCCGATGGCTGCGATGCTTTCTACGTGCTGTCGCCGGTGCCGCATCAGCAGAGCGGCATCGACTGGGCTTCCGCCGCGGAGCCGTTCCGCAAGCGGATCGAGGCCGCGCTGAGCGACACGCTGCTGCCGGACCTTGCCGGCCAGCTCGTTACGTCGCGGCTGCTGACGCCGGATGATTTCGAGCATCGCCTGTCGTCCTATCGCGGCGCGGCGTTCGGGCTCGAGCCGGTGCTGATGCAGAGCGCCTGGTTCCGGCCGCACAACAAGAGCGAAGAGGTCGAGCGGCTCTATCTGGTCGGCGCGGGCACCCATCCCGGCGCCGGCCTGCCGGGCGTGCTGTCCTCGGCGCGTGTGCTCGATGATCTCGTGCCCGCGCCGCATGAGCTGGAGCGCCGATGAGCTGGCAAACGGACATTGCGATCTGTCGGCGGATGTTGCGGGGCGGATCGAAGACGTTCTTTGCCGCCTCGAAAGTGTTGCCTCGCGCGGTCGGCGATCCCGCCGTCGCGCTCTACGCGTTCTGCCGCGAGGCCGATGATGCGATCGACGGGCCCGACCGACGCGTCGACGCCGTCGAGCTGCTGCACGAACGGCTCGACCGGATCTATCATGGCACGCCGGACGACAGTCCCGTCGATCGCGCGCTGGCCGGCGTCGTGGCGCAGTTCACGATTCCGCGCGCGCTGCCGGAGGCGCTGCTCGAAGGTCTCGCCTGGGATGCGCAGGGCCGCCGCTATGAGACCCTGAGCGACGTGCTCGCCTATGCCGTGCGCGTCGCCGGCACGGTCGGCGTGATGATGTCGCTGCTGATGAATCGGCGCGAGGCCGAGACGATCGGACGCGCCTGCGACCTCGGCATCGCCATGCAGCTCACCAACATTGCCCGCGACGTCGGCGAGGACGCGCGCGCCGGCCGGCTCTATCTGCCGCGGCAATGGCTGCGCGAGGCGGGTCTCGATATCGAGACCTGGCGTGCCGCGCCGTTCTTCGACGACCGCATCGGGCGTGTCACCGCGCGACTGCTCGCGGTCGCCGACGTGTTCTATGCGCGCGCTTCGGCGGGCATCGCCGATCTGCCGTGGAGTTCCCGGCCCGGCATCCATGCGGCGCGGCTGATCTATGCCGAGATCGGCCGCGAGGTCGCACGTGCCGAATTCGATTCGCTGTCGCGGCGCGCATTCGTCTCGATGCCGCGCAAGCTGCAGCTTCTCGGCAAGGCGGCGGTGATGTCGCTGCTGCAGGAGCAGCCGTCGCTGGCGCCGGCGCGGCCGGAGGCGCGCATTTTGATCGAGGCGGTCGTCGCGGCGGATGCGCAGCGCCCGCACGCCATCGCGCCGCCGCGCCGGACTGTTCACGATCGCGCGCTGTGGGTGCTCGACCTGTTCGAGCGCCTGGAGCGACGCGATCAGTTGTTGCGCTCGGGGCGGTCGTCCTAGGGACGCGAGGTCGTCGCCATCAGGCATCAGACGACTCGCGTACGACGGTACGATCGCATTGGCGCGACCAGTGTGGCTCGGCTGCGATGTCATGACACGCGAAGTCATGAGCTGGACACCAGGTGAGACGCGATGAGTGACGCGCCATGAGCGAGATGGGCGGCCTGCTCGAATTCGTCGTAGTCACCATGTGTGTGCTCGGCTGGCTCGTGCTCGAATGGCAAGGCCGCCGCCTCGACCGCCGGCGCGCCGAGCGCGAGGCCAGGGAGCGCGAAGCGGAGAAGCGGTAGGGTGGGGGAGGCGGATTCACGTCTCAAACAGCGATCGACATGGCTTCGCGTTCTCGCGGCAGAGGTTGCCCGAGTCTGCGATGATCTTGTCCCTCGCAAACAGTGCAGAGGGCGCAGGGAATGCCGGGTGAAGGCCTCACCCATGGCCCGCCTGCAGAAAAAATGCAGGCGGCAGGTACCACAGGCAAAGCCGGTTCAACCGGCATTCCCTGCGCGACGGTCTTCACGCTTATACGCAGTCTCCCTGGTGCGCCGGGCTTGTTGGCCACCATCACCACGCGGCACATGAGTGCCATCGCGGCTTGATACCAGCGTCGGGGTATCAGGACGCTGCGACTTCACGTCCGCAAGACATCGTTCGTCGGCACCCTCGTCGAAGAGGATGCTGCGATCTCTCGCGGCCATCGCATCCCCACCTCGCGTGTCGTGACGATCGCGCGCTACGCCCCTCTGCGGTGAGGCGGGATGCGCGTAGACAATCATGATTTCAGATAAATAGCAAGAGATTTATTATTATCGGAATCCGTCTCGTCGCATTCCGCCGTCGTTCCGCGACCATTGCAGGTCCGCTGCGCTCGCCAGCGACTGCAGCCAACGTCGCCCCTGTCCCATCCTCACCACCGTGGCATCCGGAACGGCAGCATGGCCTGCACGATCGGCATCTGGAAGCGGTCGAGCGACAGGCTCTCATGCATCACCTCGACATCCTCGCCGTGCAGACGGGCGGCGAGATGGGAGCGCGCGTAAAACGGGGCGTCCTCCAGTGTGTTCACGACGCGCACCGGTGCGTCGGCGTCGGCGCGGGCGCTGCGGTCGACGCGCCACAGCGTCTTGCGCAAAGGCGCCTCCGTGAGCGGCGTGATCGATTCCAGACGGCCCGCGGGGTCGACGTGCAGCGCGAGCGACGCATTGGCGCCGTCGCGTGCGACCGTGTCATACGAGATCACGGTGCCGGTGCGCGTCGCCGCGCGCGACCATTGCCAGCTCTGGAAGTCGCGCTCCAGCGGCGCGTCGCCATGGTTGATGTCGAAATAGCCGTCGCCGCGCCAGCGCAGATCCGGATGATCGAAATCGACCGACACGCGGCAGCATGGCGCGATCGGCTGCCAGCGATGGCGTCCCTCGGCATCGAGCGTGAACGCGATCTCGTTCAGCGCCGTCGGCACGACGCGGACGCGACCGCGCAGTGGCAGCGGCCAGGGCACGCTGACCTCGCTGATCTCGATGGTGAGTTCGCGGCCGTTCCAGGCGAGGCTGCTGGGACCGAGCCCGAGGCTGGCAGATTCGCGCGTGATCGCGCCGCGGCCGCGCTCGGTCATGGCCCAGCGCCGCGCACGCGCGCCGTAGAGCGCAACGTTGAGCGCACAGTGATTTTCGGGATCGGCCGCTCGCCGCCGCCGCGCCCACGCGTAGTACGGCGAGAACACGCTGCCGACGAAGGCGATGAGCGTGATGCCGAATCGCCCGTCATCGCTCAGCGCGTCGACGTACCACCATGCATAGCCGTCTTCCGGGACAATGCGGTCGAAGCGAGGTCCGCGATCGCCCGTGCAGCGGCCATCCGGCCCGACAGCGCCGCCATCGGCACGCCCGGTCCCGGATGCGCGCTGCCCCCCGCCACGTAGAGCCCCGGCAGCTTCGTCGGCGCGCCCGGCCGCTGGAACGATGCCATCCAGCCGTGCGAGCTGCGGCCGTACAGCGCGCCCCCCGTGCCCGGAAACATCCGGTTGAAGTCCGTCGGCGTCGTCACGCGGGTCAATTCCGGCGTCGTCGCGATGCTGAGGCCGCAGCGCTGCAACAGGTCGAAGGTCTGGCGGGCACATTGGCTGATCTCCGAGGGAGCAAAGCTGTGATGGTCACCGGTGGCGGGGGCGTTGATCAGCACGAACAGCGGCTCGCTCGTCGCAGCCTCGCGCGGCTGGTCGTCGCGCACCTGCGCGCAGACATAGACGGTCGGCTCCTGCGGCATCGTGCGACGGTCGATCAACTGCTCGAACTCGGCGCGGGAGTCGCGCGAGAAGAACACGTTGTGACGCAACAGCGGAAAGCCGTCGGCGCGCGCCATGCAGCTCCAGGTCATCGCCGAGAGCGAGCGCGCCGATTCCGGGATGGCGGGGAGGGCTCGCGCCGCCTCGGGTCCGAACAGGCCCTGCGCCAATGCCGCGACATCGGCGGTGGCGATGACGGCGTCGGCGGCGATCTGCTCGCCATTGGCGAGCTGCACGCCCGCAGCGCGGCCGGCGTTCGTCGCGATGCCGGCGACCTCGGCGTCATAGCGGATGGTGACGCCGTGGCGCCGCGCCAGCGCCGCGAGGCACGCGGCGAGCTCGTGCATGCCGCCGTCGATCAGCCAGACGCCGGACTGCTCGACATGGGCGACCAGCATCAGCGTCGCCGGCGCATGGAACGGCGACGAGCCGCAATAGGTCGCGTAGCGGCCGAACAATTGCTGCAGGCGGGCATCGTGGAAATAGCCGCCGAGCGCCTTCCACAGCGTCTGGAATGGGCGGATCGCGGTGAGGTCGCGAAAGCCGGCGGTGCGCAGGAGATGCGTCATGCTCGGCGCCGGCGTGCGGATGAAGGGATCCTTGAGCACTTCGAAGATGCGGCGGGCATCGCGGCAGAACGCGCGATAGCCCTCGGCCTCGCTGCGTCCGGCGAAATGGCCGATGGCGTCGGCCGATTGCTCCTCGTCGGCGAACAGATCGAGCCGGCTGCGGTCGGTCCAGGCGTGGCGGGCGAGAACGTCGAGTGGGGTCAGGGTGAGGTGATCGTCGAGCGACGTGCCGATGTCGGCGAACAGTTCGTCGAACACCCAGCGCATTGTGAACACGGTCGGCCCGGAATCGATGCGCGCAGGTCCGATCGCGATCTGGCGCATCTTGCCACCGGGTACGGCGGCGCGCTCCAGCACGGTCACGGCAGCGCCGCGCGCGGCGAGGGTGAGCGCGGCGCTGAGGCCGGCGACGCCGGCGCCAACCACGATCACGCGGTGATCGGCCATCACTTCTGCTCCTGTCCGCCCGGCCTGACGCAGGAAATGTCTAGCATGATTTACAGCATGGGTGTAAGTTGAAATTTACATAGGCGAGGGCCGGCATGGCCTCGCGGCAGGGGAGGCTGGCATGGACGTGATGGCCCGGATCGAGAAATCCCTCGTCACAGCGGTCGCTCTGGCCGACCGGCCCGGATGCCCGCCGCGCCTCTCGGCCGCCATGCAGTCCGCGGTGTTTCCCAAGGGGGCGCGGGTTCGTCCGCGGCTCTGTCATGCGGTGGCCAGCGCCTGCGGCGACGACGAGCCGGCCGCGACCGATGCGGCGGGATCCGCGATCGAGCTGCTGCACTGCGCCTCGCTGGTGCATGACGATCTGCCGTGCTTCGACAACGCGGCGCTGCGACGCGGGCGGCCCTCGGTGCATGCCGCGTTCGGCGAGCCGCTCGCGGTGCTCGCGGGCGATGCGCTGATCGTGCTCGCCTTCCAGACGCTCGCCAAGTCGCGCTGCTCGCCGCTGCGGCTGGCGCAGCTGATCGCGACCATCGGCGATGCCGTCGGCGTGCCGCATGGCATCTCGGCTGGACAAGCCTGGGAATGCGAGCCGCAGATCGATCTGTCGCGCTATCACCGCTCCAAGACCGGCGCGCTGTTTGCGGCGGCCACCGTGTCGGGTGCCGCTGCGGCAGGGCATGAGAATCCGGAAGCGTGGCGCACGCTCGGCGAGACCATTGGCGAGGCCTATCAGGTCGCCGACGACATTCGCGATGCCGCCAGTGACGAAGAGGAGGCGGGCAAGCCCGTTGGCCAGGACGCCGCGCATGGGCGGCCCAACGCCGTGCTGATCTATGGGCTCACCGGCGCCGTCAGCTATCTGCACGATCTCGTCGCCGACGGCATCCGCACCATGCCGCCCTGCGCCCACGCGCACGAGCTGCGCGTCCTGATGGAGCAGGAAGCCAAGCGCCTCGTTCCGCGCCGCCTGGCGCAGTCGGCGGCGTGATTGTTCGGCCGCATGGGATGGCGACGGTCTCACCACACGAGCGTTGCTCACCCTCCCCTGGAGGGGGAGGGTCGACGCGCGCGAAGCGCGCGGCGGGGTGGGGTGACAGCCCATCCGCGCGCGCAGTGCCGGTGATACCCCGCAGGCTTAGGCAGGCGCAGCGAAGAGCATCGGGACTCATAAGCACCAATTTCCGAGCCCACCCCACCCCGCCGCGCGCTTCGCGCGCGGCGACCCTCCCCCTCCAGGGGAGGGTGGGCACCTGCGTGTGTCGAGCCATTCGGACCAATCAACTGCGTCAGCCAGCGCAACCTTCGTGGTTGGAGCCCTAGCGCCATGCCCGGGGCCATCCGCCACAACACGCCGGCGCCGGTCAGCTTCGGCGATCGCTGGCGCGGCTGGCGGGACGGGCTGCTGGCGAGTGCGGCGTTTCAACGCTGGGCGGCGGCGTTTCCGTTGACGCGGCCGATCGCGCGCAAGCGTGCCGCGCAGCTGTTCGATCTCTGCGCCGGCTTCGTCTATTCGCAGACTTTGGCGGCCTGCGTGCAACTCGATCTGTTCGAAGGCTTGCGTTCCGGCCCCCGCGATGTCGCGACATTGGCGTCGCGCGCGGCGATGGCCTCCGACGTGATGCTCAGCCTGTGCGAGGCGGCGTCCGCGCTTCAGCTGCTCGAGCGCCGCGGTGCGGCGCGCTACGGGCTCGGGCCGCTCGGCGCGGCGCTGCTCGGCAATCCCGGCATCGCCGCCATGGTTCGACATCACGCCGCGCTGTATGCCGATCTCACCGATCCCGTGGCGCTGCTGCGCGGACATGACCGCCAGCGCCGGCTCGCACAGTACTGGCCGTATGCGCTGGACAAGACCGGCGATGCGCTGACACCCGACAGCGTCGCGCCCTACACGGCGCTGATGGCGGCGTCGCAGCCGATGATCGCGGACATCGTCCTCGCAGCCTATCCCCTGAGCGGCCACCGTTGCCTGCTCGATGTCGGCGGTGGTGACGGCAGCTTCCTCGCCGCCGCCGCGCGGGCTGCGCCGCAAGTGCAGCTCAAGCTGTTCGATCTGCCCGGGGTCGCCGCGATCGCGAAGGAGCGTCTCGCCAGGGCCGGGCTCGCCGATCGCGTCATGATCTATCCGGGCAGCTTCCACGATGATCCGCTCCCCACGGGCGCCGACGTGATCTCGCTGATTCGTGTCGTGCACGATCACGACGACGACGCCGTGGCGCGGTTGCTCGCGAAGGTGCGCGCCGCCTTGCCTGACGATGGCGTGCTGCTGCTGGGCGAGCCGATGCGCGAGGCGGCCGGCGGGGCCGACGGCGTCAGCGCCTATTTCGAGATCTATCTCCGCGCGATGGGACAGGGGCGGCCGCGCAGCGCCGCCCGCTTGCGCGACCTGCTCCAGGCGGCGGGTTTTTCGCAGGTGCGAGTACTTCGTACGCGAATTCCGCTGATCGCAAGCGTGATTGTCGCGAAAAGCTGACACCCGGACTGTAAATAAATATTGACACTTCTTTCAGTCAGGCTAACCTGACACCCGTAACTAAGCGGGCGTCGCCGGGGAGTTGGGCTATGGACGCGATCGCCGTCGTACTGGGGAGGCCGAGGCAATTGTCGCTGCAGCACCTGCTGCTCGCAGACGTCCCGGACTGCCTGACCGTCGACATCGAATGGAGCGCGATCAGCACCGGTACCGAACGGCTGCTGTACGAAGGCCGCATGCCCCAGTTTCCCGGCATGGGCTATCCGCTCGTGCCGGGCTACGAGGCGGTGGGCCGCGTCGCGCACGCCGCCCCGCATTCCGGTTTTCGTAAAGGCGAGCGCGTGTTCGTGCCGGGCGCGGCGCGCTGCTTCGGCGAGGTCAGGAGCCTGTTTGGCGCCGCCGCCTCGCGCCTCAACGTTCCCGCGCAGCGCATTGTTGCGATCGATGAAACGACCGGCGAGCGCGGCGTGCTGCTGGCGCTGGCGGCCACCGCCTATCATGCATTGTCAATCGGTGGTGACGGCCAGGCCGAATGCGTGGTTGGCCATGGCGTGCTCGGCCGTCTGCTGGCACGGCTGATCGTGGCGATGGGCGGCGATCCGCCCGTGGTGTGGGAGAGCAATCCGGAGCGCGCCGTTGGCGCGACGGGCTATCGCGTCATCGATCCCGCAGAGGACAGCAGACGCGACTATCGCCTGATCTTCGATGCCAGCGGCGATGCCGGCCTGCTCGACAGCCTCATTGCTCGCCTGGCGCCACGTGGCGAGATCATCCTCGCCGGCTTCTACAGTGCGCCGCTCTCCTTCTCCTACCCCCCGGCCTTCATGCGCGAGGCGGCGATCCGCGTCGCCGCCGAATGGAAGCACGAGGATCTGCTCGCGGTGCGCAATCTCATCGACACCGGCAGGCTGTCTCTGGACGGGCTGATCACGCACCACGCCGACGCTCTGTCCGCGGAGAGCGCCTACCGGACCGCGTTCGACGATCCGTCATGTCTCAAAATGGTCTTGGACTGGAGAGCTGCCGCATGAATGCCCCGACCAAGATCAGTGACATGACCGATGCCCTGCGCGCCGAAGCGGCGATCGAGCCGGATGCGCCGTCGACGGCTGCGCCGAAGAAGGCCACGCAGATCATCGCGATCTACGGCAAGGGCGGCATCGGCAAGAGTTTCACGCTCGCCAACCTGTCCTACATGATGGCCCAGCAGGGCAAGAAGGTGCTCCTGATCGGCTGCGATCCGAAGAGCGACACCACCTCGCTGCTGTTCGGCGGCAGGGCCTGCCCGACCATCCTCGAGACCTCCTCGAAGAAGAAGCTTGCCGGCGAGGAGGTCAAGATCGGCGACGTCTGCTTCAAGCGCGACGGCGTGTTCGCGATGGAGCTCGGCGGGCCCGAGGTCGGCCGCGGCTGCGGCGGACGCGGCATCATCCATGGCTTCGAACTGATCGAGAAGCTCGGCTTCCACGACTGGGGCTTCGACTACGTGCTGCTGGACTTCCTCGGCGACGTCGTCTGCGGCGGCTTCGGCCTGCCGATCGCGCGCGACATGTGCCAGAAGGTGATCATCGTCGGCTCCAACGATCTGCAATCGCTCTACGTCGCCAACAATGTCTGCTCGGCGGTGGAGTATTTCCGCAAGCTCGGCGGCAATGTCGGCGTCGCCGGCATCGTCATCAACAAGGACGACGGCACCGGCGAGGCCGCCGCATTTGCCGAGGCGACCGGCATTCCGGTGCTGGCCTCGATCCCGGCGGACGACGACATCCGCCGCAAGAGCGCGAGCTATCAGATCATCGGCCGGCCTGGAACGCCCTGGGCGCCGCTGTTCGAGCATCTCGCCAAGAACGTCGCCGAGGCGCCGCCGCAGCATCCGCACCCCCTGACGCATGACGGCCTGCTCGGTCTGTTCAAGGGCTCGGATGTGGGACGCGGCGTCGTGCTGGAGCAGGCGACGCTCGAAGACATGTGTGGCAGCGCCGCGGTGACCAAGCCTTCGCTCGAAGTGATCTACGACAATTTGTGATGGGATCGGCCGACGAGCGGAATGGAATGCAATGAGCGATCCTGTGGTCCATCAGGCAATGAGCGCGCAGAGCGGCGCAGAGGCAGGCCTCCTGCCGGTGCAGCCCGAGGCGCTCGGCTGTCATGCCGGCAAGGCCGAGCTCAAGCGTGCGGCGGATGCCGCCGGCAAGAGCGAGGTGCTGGCGCGGTACGCGGCCGATTATCCGGCAGGGCCGCACGATCAGCCGCAGAGCATGTGCCCGGCGTTCGGCTCGCTGCGCGTCGGCCTGCGCATGCGCCGCACCGCCACCGTGCTGTCGGGCTCGGCCTGCTGCGTCTACGGCCTGACCTTCACCTCGCACTTTTACGGCGCGCGGCGCAGCGTCGGCTACGTCCCGTTCAACTCGGAGACGCTGGTCACCGGAAAACTGTTCGAGGACATCCGTGAGGCGGTCTTCAAGCTGGCCGATCCCGCCAACTACGACTGCGTCGTCATCATCAATCTCTGCGTCCCCACCGCCTCGGGCGTGCCGCTGCAGATCCTGCCGAAGGAGATCAACGGCGTCCGCATCATCGGCATCGACGTTCCAGGTTTTGGTGTGCCGACCCATACCGAGGCCAAGGATGTGCTCGCCGGCGCGATGCTGAACTACGCGCGCCGCGAGGCGGAGCAGGGCCCGGTGCAGACGCCGCGGGCGCCACGCGGCGACAAGCCGACCATCACCCTGCTGGGAGAGATATTCCCCGCCGATCCCGTTGGCATCGGCATGATGCTGGCGCCGCTCGGCCTTGCCGCTGGTCCGACCGTGCCGACGCGCGAATGGCGCGAGCTCTATGGCGCGCTGGATTGTGCGGCGGTGGCGGCGATCCACCCGTTCTACACGGCTTCGATCCGCGAGTTCGAGACGGCGGGCCGTCCGATCATCGGCTCGGCGCCGGTCGGCTGCGATGGCACCGCGGATTGGCTGGAAGCTGTCGGCAAGACCTGCGGCGTCGGGCGCGCGCAGATCGACGCGGCGAAGAACGCGGTGCTGCCGGCAATTCGCGCGGCGCTTGCGGCCACGCCGATCCGCGGCCGCATCACGCTGTCGGGATATGAGGGATCGGAGCTGCTGGTCGGGCGTCTGCTGGCCGAGAGCGGCGCCGATCTGCGCTATGTCGGCACCGCCTGTCCGCGCACGCGCTGGTCGGAGGCCGATTTTGCCTGGCTCGAGAGCCGCGGTGTGCGCGTGCAGTACCGCGCCTCGCTGGAGCAGGATCTCGCGGCGGTCGATGAGTTCGCGCCGGATCTCGCCATCGGCACCACGCCGGTCGTGCAGAAGGCCAAGGCGCGCGCGATCCCGTCACTCTACTTCACCAATCTGATCTCGGCGCGGCCGCTGTTTGGTGTCTCCGGAGCCGGCTCGCTGGCGCAGGTCGTCAACGCGGCGATCGCAGGCAAGGCGCGCTTCGACGAGATGCGCGACTTCTTCGAAGGTGTCGGCGAGGGCGACAATGCTGGCGTGTGGCAGGTCACACCGGTCGAACGTCCCGAATTCCGCGACAAGTTCCGCAAGGCGGTCGCGGCGCAGGCCAGGAAGCGCACGTCCGAGGAGATGGTGTGATGCTGATCCTCGACCACGATCGCGCCGGCGGCTATTGGGGGGCGGTCTACGCCTTCACCGCGATCAAGGGCCTGCAGGTCATCATCGACGGCCCCGTGGGCTGCGAGAATTTGCCGGTGACCTCGGTGCTGCACTACACCGACGGCCTGCCGCCGCACGAGCTGCCGATCGTCGTGACAGGGCTTGGCGAGGACGAGCTCGGCCAGAAGGGCACCGAGCAGGCGATGAAGCGCGCCCGCGCGGCACTCGATCCGGATCTGCCGGCGGTGGTCGTCACCGGCTCGATCGCCGAGATGATCGGCGGCGGCGTCACGCCGGAAGGCTCCAACATCAAGCGCTTCCTGCCCCGCACGATCGACGAGGACCAGTGGCAGAGCGCCAACCGCGCGTTGAGCTGGCTGTGGAGCGAATACGGCCTGCGCAAGATCCCGGAGCGCAGGCCTCGCAAGGACGGCGAGAAGCCGCGCGTCAACATCATCGGCCCGATCTACGGCACCTTCAACACGCCGTCGGATGTCGCCGAGATCCGTCGCCTGCTCGAAGGCATCGGCGCCGAGATCAACATGGTGTTTCCGCTCGGCAGCCATCTCGCCGATGTCGGAAAGCTGGTCGATGCCGACGTCAACGTCTGCATGTATCGCGAGTTCGGGCGGCTGTTGTGCGAGACCTTGGAGCGGCCTTATCTGCAGGCGCCGATCGGGCTGCATTCGACGACGAAATTCCTGCGCTCCCTGGGCGAGATGCTCGGCCTCGATCCCGAGCCGTTCATCACCCGGGAGAAGCATACGACGATCAAGCCGCTGTGGGACCTGTGGCGCTCGGTGACGCAGGACTTCTTCGGCACCGCGAGCTTCGGCATCGTCGCGTCCGAGACCTACGCGCGGGGCCTGCGCAATTTCCTGGAGACCGAGCTCGGGCTGCCCTGCAGCTTCGCGATCTCGCGCTGCGCCGGCGCCAAGACCGACAACGACGCCATCCGCAAGGCCATCCATGAGCGGCCGCCGCTGGTGCTGTTCGGCAGCTATAACGAGCGCATGTATGCGGCGGAAGCCGGCAACCGGTCGATCTACATCCCGGCCTCGTTCCCGGGGACGGTGATCCGCCGCCACACCGGCACGCCGTTCATGGGCTACTCCGGCGCGACCTATGTCGTGCAGGAGGTCTGCAACGCGCTGTTCGATGCGCTGTTCAACATCCTGCCGCTCGCCACCCAGCTCGACCAGATCGCGGCGACGCCGGCGCGACTCGAGCGTGAATTGCCGTGGGATGACGGGGCCAAGCTCGCGCTGGATCAGATCATCGAGACGCAGCCGGTGCTGGTGCGGATTTCGGCGGCCAAGCGGCTGCGCGACGCGGCCGAGCGCGGCGCGCGCCAGGCCGGGTTGGACAAGGTGACGGAGGACGTTCTCGCGCATGCGCGGTCGCAGCTCGCAACGGGCCAGGCCGCATAGGCACGGGGATAGCGGAGAGGGAGAGCACGATGTCGTTATACGAGCGCATTGATCGTGACGTCGCGCCGAGATCGCGCGAGCGCATCGACTATCTCCTGGTCTACGCGGTGTGCTTCGCCGTGCTGATGGTCGAGGGCGTGCTGCGCCGGATCGGCTCCATCATCACCGGCCACCGGCCCGCGCCGCTCGGCGCGATCGTCGGTGAAGCAAGGATCAAGGCCGCGAACTGCGCGACCTCGTCCTTCATGGGGTTATGAGTTTCGAGAGCTGTGAGTTCGCTCTCCAAGTATTGCTAGGAATTCGTGCGGCTCGCCGCATGGATGCCATCCCGGCGACGGGATGGCGCTTCGACGCCGCTCATCTCGGTGAGTGGCATCCGGCCGAAAGGCCAACACCAGGAGGTACCACTATGGTGGACGTACCAAACAAGGGAGGCTCTCTGTCGGGGCTGACCGAAGCGGAGGCGAGGGAATTCCATAGCATCTTCATGACGAGCTTTGTGGTCTTCACGGCGGTTGCGATCGTCGCCCACATTCTCGCCTGGATGTGGCGTCCCTGGCTGCCCGGGCCGACTGGCTACAAGGCGGCGGCGCTGGATGGGGCGACCCACTACGCCAATATCGTGCTCTCCTACCTGACCTGATCGAAAGGAGAAAACTATGTGGCGCTTGTGGTTGTTGTTCGATCCCCGCAGGGTTCTCGTGGCTCTCGGCGTGTTCCTGTTCGGGCTGGCATTGGTGATTCACTTCATCCTGCTCAGCACCAACCGGTTCAACTGGCTGGAGGGACCGCGTGCAGCGAAGACGTCGTCGATCTCTGAGCCGGCGACCCCGCTGAAGCTCAGCTAACAGCTCGACGACCAGAGGGAAGCGGACGTGCGACGGCGGCAGACCCCGTTCGCCCGCTTCCCAAATCCTCTTGTCCACGAATTCACGACACGACGATACGACACGCAGCATATCGAGCGACGGGCAGCGGAGGCAGGACCGATGGCAATGCTCAGCTTTGAACGAAAATACCGCGTCCGCGGCGGCACGTTGATCGGCGGTGACCTCTTCGATTTCTGGGTCGGACCGTTTTATGTCGGCTTCTTCGGCGTGACGACGATCTTCTTCACCTTCGTCGGCGTGGCGCTGATCCTCTACGCCACGGCGCTCGGACCGACGTGGAATCTCTGGCAGATCAGCATCAACCCGCCCGACGCCAAATACGGGCTGTCATTCGCGCCCCTCACCGAGGGCGGCTTCTGGCAGCTCATCACGGTGTGCGCGCATGGCGCATTCGTCTCCTGGGCGCTGCGGGAGGTCGAGATCTGCCGCAAGCTCGCGATCGGCTATCACGTACCGTTCGCCTTCGGCTTTGCGATCTTCGCCTATTTCACGCTGGAGGTGATCCGTCCGGTGCTGATGGGCTCGTGGAGCTACGCCTTCCCCTACGGCATCATCACCCATCTCGATTGGGTGTCGAACACCGGCTATCAGTTCGGCAACTTCCACTACAACCCCGCGCACATGATCGCGATCACGTTCTTCTTCACGACGTGTCTCGCGCTCGCTTTGCACGGCGGACTGATCCTCTCGGCCAGCAATCCGGGCCGGGGTGAGGAGATGAAGTCGCCGGAGCACGAGAACACGATGTTCCGAGATCTGATCGGCTATTCGGTCGGCACGCTCGGCATCCACCGGGTCGGCCTGTTCCTGGCGCTGTCGGCCGTGTTCTTCAGCGCGGTGTGCATCGTCATCTCCGGTCCCGCCTGGCTGCTGCCGGAAGGCAATGCCTGGTCGGACTGGTGGGAGTGGTGGCGCAGGGTCCCGATCTGGTCGCCGCCGCAATGAGTTCAAGGAGAGGTCACCATGGCCCAATACCAGAACATCTTCACGCAGATCCAAGTTCGCAGTGCGATCTACCCGGGCATCCCGATCGAGCCCGGAATCTGGGAGCGGCTCGGCAAGGGCAGCTTCAACTACTGGTTCGGCAAGGTCGGCGACGCCCAGGTGGGGCCGGTCTATCTCGGCTTCCTCGGCCTCGCCTCGCTGATGTCCGGCTTCGTCGCGATCGAGATCATCGGTCTCAACATGCTGGCGTCGGTGAACTGGAGCCCGCTCGAGTTCATTCGACAGTTCCCGTGGCTGGCGCTGCAGCCGCCGGCGCCGGAATACGGCCTGCAGATATTCCCGCCGCTGCAGGAGGGCGGCTGGTGGCTGATGGCCGGCTTCTTCCTGACGACGTCGATCCTGCTGTGGTGGGCGCGCACCTATCGCCGCGCCCGGGCGCTCGGCCTCGGCACGCATGTGTCGTGGGCGTTCGCGGCGGCGATCTGGCTCTATCTGGTGCTCGGCTTCATCCGGCCGATCTTCATGGGGAGCTGGAGCGAGGCGGTGCCGTTCGGCATCTTCCCGCATCTCGACTGGACCAACAACTTCTCCATCACCCACGGCAATTTGTTCTACAACCCATTCCACATGCTCTCGATCGCCTTCCTGTACGGATCGGCGCTGCTGTTCGCGATGCATGGCGCGACGGTGCTCGCGATCAGCCGATACGGCGGCGAGCGTGAGCTGGAGCAGATCGTCGACCGCGGCACGGCCTTCGAACGCGGTGCGCTGTTCTGGCGCTGGACGATGGGCTTCAATGCCACGGCCGAATCGATCCATCGCTGGGCCTGGTGGTTCGCCGTGCTTTGTCCCTTGACCGGCGGCATCGGTATCCTACTGTCGGGCACCGTCGTCGACAGCTGGTTCGACTGGGGCGTGAAACACGGGCTGGCGCCGCCGCGCTGACTCCTGCAGGTCGAGGCATGTTGGACAGAGTCGAATTGGATCGGATCGAGACGGCCGGACGCAGTGCGCGCCCGGCCAGTCTATTGCAGGCGATGCGCGAGCGTACCAAGACGCTGCACGTCACCGCGGAGCGGACCGGGATCGTCGCCGAGCTGCTGCGGGGGCGCGGCACGCGGCAGGCCTACGCGTTGTTGTTGCGCAATCTGCTGCCGGTCTACGAGACGCTCGAAGCGGAGCTGCTCCGCCATCAGGGAACGCCGGTGATGGGCCGCATCGTGCGGCCGGAGCTGCATCGCAGTGCTGCGATCAAGCTTGATCTTGCGTGGTTCGACGCGAGCCCTCTGCCGCTGCTGCCCGAGGCCATCGCCTATGTCCGGGTCATCCAGGAAGCGGGAGCCGGCTCCGGCCATCGGCTGCTGGCCCATGCCTATACGCGCTATCTCGGTGATCTCAGCGGCGGCCAGATCATCAAGAAGATTCTCGCGCGTTCGCTCGAGCTACGGCCCGAGGCGACGTCGTTCTACGAATTCCCCGAGATCGCTGATATCCCGCGGTTCAAGGACGACTACCGCGACGTGCTGGAGCAGGCCGGCGCGGCGATGGCGGAGCATGAGACCGTCGTCGAGGAGGCGGCATTGGCGTTCGAGATGAACATCACGCTGTCGCAAGCGCTGCAGGAGGCGGCCGGGCTGAGAACGTGATGTGCGGAGGCCTGATTGATCCTTCGCCATCGGTTTGGTCGAATACGATCGCGTGAGACCCCGCGTCCTCCCCCGGGGGCGGTGGGCTCCGCTCCTCCTTTCCGGCAGGGCAATCGCATATGCCCTTCCAATTCGGCCCAGCCGCAACTTGGATCGCAGAGGCCGACGTCGGGAGATTTTCGAATCCAGATTGGCTCTCCGGAGACAGGACGGACAAGGCAGTCGAGGTCGCCCGGACGAGAGCTGCGGCCCGCCGTCACTCTTCGCTCTGCGAGCGGTACCACACCAGGTGCTCGAGGATCTCCAGTGTCCGCGTGGTCGAATTGCGGATGCTCTCCAGCATCTCCGGCATGCTGCCGGCCTGTGCTCCGTGCGTCACCTCGAGCGCCGCGAGCTGCGCGTTCTCCACGGTGGAGGCAGCGAGCTCCTTGTAGATCAGGCTTGCGCTCTGATCGAGCCGCAGCGTCGGCCGGCGGGCGCCGTCGATCTCTTCCTGGAAGCGCGCCCGGGCCGCCTCGGCGGTCTTGCGCTCGGTCAAGTCCGAGAAGATCAGCACGAAGCCGAGCACGCGATCATACGGTGCGATCACCGGGTCGGCGCGCACCATCAACGGCCGTTGCGGCGAGGCGCCGCCCGTCAGTGTCAGCTCGCCGCGCCAGCTCCGCTTGTTGCGCATGAGGTCGTCGAGATTGGCGCGGAATTCCGCCGGCGCCGTGCAGTAGCTGCCGAGATCGCGCAGATGCGGGATGTGCGGATGCGGGGCGCGCAGCTGCTGCTCGAACGCTTCGTTCATCAGCAGGATGCGGCCCTCGACATCGGCGATGATGACCGGCTGCTCCGAGCGCAGCACCTGAGCGCTGATCGTGGCGAGCTGGTCCTGCGCGATCACCATGCGGACCGAACGCAGCTGCAGCGCCACGTCGGCGACCGTTTCGCTCACCGCGCGGGCGGAGGCGAGCTCGGCGCTCGACCACGGCTCGGACTTGCCTTCGACCAGCTGATGCCATTTCGCAAACGAGCGCCGCGGCGACAGATCCGACGGATCGTCGCCGATGATGACGGCCTTGAGCGGATCGCCGCCCCAGGTCACCGTCCGGACCTGCTCCGGCCGGAACCACAACAGATACTCGCCCTCGCTCGCCGACAGCGGAGCGGCGATCAAGCCGCTGGCGATCGAGCGGATGTCGGCAAAGGACGGCTCATCGAGCGTCAGCGAGCTGGTCGCCGTCAAGCCCTCGGGGGCTGCTCCCGGAGTGTTGCGCCGGCGATCGAGCCAGGCGGCGAGGTCGCGGATGCGCTGCGTCGACGGGACGTCGCCGGCGGTCGTGACTTGGCCCTCGAACAGCAGCGACGCGCCGCTGGCACCGAGCGGCTGCAGCAGCGACTGCGAGCCGTCGAACAGCGCGGCCTGCCATTCGCCGTCGCGCGACACCGCTTCGACCAGCCGCTGCTCCAGCCGGCGCACGACCAGCTCGGACTGGCTTTGGGCAAAGCTCTCCAGCGCCGCGATCCGGATCGCGCAGGTCTCGGCCAGCGCCTCGCCTGCCGCGCGAATGTCGAACGGCACGAAGCGCGGCTCATAGTGATGGCAGGCGATCAGTCCCCACAGCCTTCCGCTGACCATCAGCGAGCACACCAGTGTCGCGCCGACACCCATGTTCTGCAGATATTTCTGGTGGATCGGCGACATGCTGCGCAGGCAGCTCAGGGACATGTCGAGATCGCGGCCGTTGAGCGGCGAGATGCGCGGCTGCAGCGGCACAGGCCTGTAGTTGACGTCGACCAGGAGGCGCACCCGGTTGCGCTCGTAGAGCCGGCGCGCGATCTGCGGAATGTCGGACGCCGGATAGCGGTTGCCGAGAAAGGCCTCCAGATCCGGCCGCCGCCGCTCCGACAACACCTCGCCATGGCCATCTTCGTCGAAGCGATAGACCATGACGCGGTCGTAGCCGGCGATCTCCCTGAAGATGGTCGCCGTCTCGTCGCACAGGCCGAGCAGCGATGAGGCTGAGGTGATGCGGTGGAAGGCGCCGTCGAGCGCAGGCGCGATGTTGGTCGTCTTCGTCGCCGGCTCCAGCTCGACGATCAGCCCGCCATTCGAGGGCCGGTGAAGCGTGCAGTCGACCCGGCGCGGCGGCGCCCCGGCGGTGCATCGCAGGGTCATCGGAGCCAGATGGAGCGGGCTGTTGAGATGCGGCAGGATCTGCAGCGCGAGATCGCCGCCAAGATCGCGTAACGGACGTCCGACCACGGAGCCGGTGTTGAGGAAGGCGGCCGCATTGGTGCTGGCCTGGATGACGATGTTGTCGGGCTCCTTGACCGCCAGGAGAATGCCGTGCGGCTGGATCGAGCCTGCGAGATGAATCTGTTCACGCTCGCAATCCGCAAGAGTAGCGTGGCCGAAGGCCGGCGTTGTCAGCGGAACGGGCAACTATCTCCCCTTTTCGGTTTCCTCGTCGCTTTCTTCGAGCTGGCTCAGATTATACCGATCGAGCTTGGCGTAAAGACTCTGGCGGCTGAGGCCGAGAATTTCGGCAGCCGACGTCCGGTTCCCGTTGGCGAGCTCGAGCGCAGCGCGGACGTAATGCTGCTCGACGACTTCGACCGTGCTCCTCACCAGGTCGCGCAATGGTGTTTTGCCGACCGATTCGTTGATGCCCGCGAGGGCGACCCGCAGATTGTCATGCTCCGCCGTGGGCGACAACCGCCTGGCGATGTTGCGCAACACCAGGCCGATCCGGCGCTGGCCGTCGAGGCCATGGGCGGCGGCCGAGATCTCGACCTCGGTCTCGGTTCCGAGCTCGCCCTGGATCGTGGTCGACAGCAGCCGGACGGCTCCATGGCGCTCGACGTTGGAGATCAGCACCGAAAGGTCGGCGCCGGGGCGCGTCAGCCACCGGCTGAGCTTCTCGCCGATCAGCGCCTCTTTCGATCCGACCTCGACCAGCTCCAGGAAGGCCCGATTGGCGCGCTTGACCGCACCGGTGCCATCGATGCTGATGACGGCATCGGGAAGATTGTCGATCAGCGCCTCGGGATCGTCTGGCAGCGGACCGGGCTGCGCGGCCTTGCCGATCGGCGCCATCTGCAGCAGGAACATCGGGGCGGTGTCGCTGCTCATCAGCGATCCCCGGAGCATCCAGGGGGCGGTGTCCTGGCCGAGGTGAATCACGATGCCCGGCGCCTTGCCCTGGTCGCGGACGCGCCTCAGCATCAGCTCCACCGGCTCGCGATCCTTTTGCGGGATCTCCTGCAGGAACTCGCGGCCCACCAGATTGTCCCGGCGCCGGCTTGAAACGCCGAGCGCGGCTGCCGCCGTCCGATTCGCTTCGACGATGCGCAGATCTGACACCTTCGTCAGCAGCACAGCCTCGTTGGAATCCTCGATGACCAGGCGGTAGCGCGTCTCGATCTCGCGCAGCTTCCAGTAGTCGCGCTCGATGGTCTGCTGGGCCGAGATCAGCCGGGCCTGGAGCTCCGCGACCGCCTGCAGATTCTTGCCGATCGCCAGCATGCCGGCCCGGCCACCGAGTAGCACGGTGGTGAATTCCATCGGCAGCTCGAGACCGCTCGGGAATCGCTGCGTGATCTGTCGGAACGCGGAAATGCCGGTCCGCCTGGTGTCCTGCATGATGCGCTCGATCTTCTCGCTCGCATCATCGACGATCTCGGACCAGGGACGGCCGAGCCAGATGTCGACATTCTCGGCTGACATGTTCGGCGACAGCGTCGCCTCACGGATCACGCCGTCCATGTCCAGCAGCAATGTCACGTCGGGTCGTGGACCGTGAAACTCGGCCATGGTCTTGGCACCCGTTATCTTGGCACCCTCTTGAGACGCTCGGGGGATTGCGGCCAGTTCATTTGGCGCGCATTTTGAAGGTGTTGCGCCCCATCCCGCTAACGTATTGAGAGTCTTGAGAATGTCGTTAGCCCATGCAGGGCGCTCGCTGTCAAGGCTTATTTCAGAGCATCCAGCTTTCGTTGGTATCCCTGCGCTTATTGCATGTTCGAGCTGCGACTTAATCACTCGGGTGAGAATGACAAGATATCATGACACTGATAAATGTAACGATGAGGTCACATGGGCTAACGGAACGACAAATTGGGAGGATGCACATGCTCAAGGCGGGTTTGGTTGCGGCAGTCGTGGTTGCAACGTCGGGAGGCGCCGCATTGGCGCTGGACGGCGGCGACGCTGCGAAGGGCGAACAGGTCTTCAAGCAGTGCATGACCTGCCATCGGATCGGACCGGAGGCGAAGAACGCGGTCGGTCCCGTGCTCACCGGCGTGGTCGGCCGGCCTACCGGGACCTATCCGGGCTTCGCCTATTCTGAGCTGAACAAGCATGCCGGCGAGGCCGGGCTGGTCTGGACCGAGGACAACATCTTCGCATACCTCCCAGATCCCAACGCCTTCCTGAAGAAGTTCCTCACCGACAAGGGCAAAGCGGATCAGGCCACTGGATCGACCAAGATGGTGTTCAAGCTCGCCAACGAGCAGCAGCGCAAGGACGTCATCGCGTATCTGAAGACGTTCTCCGAGAAGAAGTGATCGGTATCGGCCGCCCCCTCATCGCCAGCGCTGCCGCAGATCGGCGGCGTTGGCGAGACCCGAGGCCGCCAGACAGCCTGCGAGCCAGAACCAAGGCGCCCCGATCAGCGCGCAGCGCAGCGCCAGCAGCAGGAAGACGCCGGCAAGCAGGTTGGGGAACAGCGCCCGCGGGCTGATGCCGCGGCGGTGCCGCTGCCAGATCCACGCCACGGCGGCGAACTCCACGGCGACCACCGCGAGGATCAGGTCGACCAGATGCGGGCTGCGAAACAGCTCACCCATTGCGCGAGCCGCTAGGCGGCCCTCGCGAGCCCGGTGAGGTGCGCGATGTTCTTGAAGAAGATGCGCACATGCGACAGCGGCTTGGCGCGGACCAATTCCTTGTTCATGTAGGCGTCCCAGGTCAGCTGCTGGACGTCCTTGTCACGGCAGATCGCGACGAAGCGCTCGCGGCGGGCGTCGTTCGTGTACCAGTAGCGCTGCATCATGCCGAGGATGAAGAACACGGCGCCATGCTTGCGCATGAAGGATTTGCGGGCGGTGGCCAGGGCGGCCGCATCGCCGGTCTTGAGGAACAAGGCAACGGCGACGGCGGCCGCGCGGCCGCCGGCCATTGCGTAGTAGATGCCCTCACCGGAGGCCGGGGCCACCACGCCGGACGCATCGCCGGCCAGCACGACGTCGCGGCCATTGTCCCACCGCGACAGCGGCTTCAGCGGGATCGGCGCGCCTTCGCGGCGGACGGTTTCGAGATCGTCGAGCGCGGCGGCCTTGCGGAATTCGGCGACTGAGCCCCGCAGCGAAAAGCCCTTATGAGCGCTGCCGGTGCCGATGCTGGTGGTCGGTCCGTGCGGAAACACCCAGCTGTAGAAGTCCGGCGACAGCCGGCCGCGATAGACGACATCGCACCGCGCGGCATCGAACACCGGATGGCTGCGGTCCGGCGAGCGGATGATCTCGTGATACGCGAACACGTAGCGCATCTCGCTGGCTTCGGGGATGCACTGGCGCGCCACGGCCGAGACCGCCCCGTCGGCGCCGATCACGGCTCGGGCCCGCACACGGTCCTCGCGCACGCTGCCGTCGTCCATGCGCCTGACATAGTGCACCACCGACTTGCCGTCGTCGTCGCGCGCGATATGGCTGAAGGTCCCGGTGCGGCGGATCGCGCCGTTTGCGGCGGCGCGCGCTCGCAGCCATTCGTCGTAGTGCTCGCGATCGACCATGCCGACGAAGCCGCCGTCGATCGGCATGTCGACGTCCCGGTTGCTCGGCGACACCATGCGGGCGGACGAGATTCGGGCCACCAGCAGATGGTCGGGAATCTCGAACTCGGCGATCAGCCGCGGCGGAATGGCGCCACCGCACGGCTTGATGCGGCCGGCCTTGTCGAGCAGCAGCACGTGATGACCCTGGCGGGCCAGATCATTGGCGGCGGTGGCGCCGGCGGGACCGCCGCCGACGACCACGACATCAAAGCATTCCGGGCTGGAGGAGGGGCTCATCGGTCAGGCTCCCAGATTGGCCGGCTGCGCCGCCAGCGTCGGTGATGGCTCGCGCGGGCGCTTGATCCAGATCGCGAGCCAGGCGGAGAGGACGAACAGTGCCGCTTCGGCGGCGAACACCGCCGCGTAGGCCGAGGCGGTCGTCGGCATGAAATGGCGCGCGGCGTCGGCCGCCGCGGTGCCGACAAAGCCGCCGATGCCGAACGAGATTGCCTGCGAGGCGCCCCACAGGCCCATGCGCGTGCCCTCGCGGTTGTCGCGGCCCTCGCTGACCATGTTCATCATCGCGCCGATCGCGGCGATGGCGTAGACGCCGTTGGTGATGCCGAGCAGCAACACGGAAGCGCGCAGTGGCCAGGCCGGGCCGACGGTCGCGGCCGCAACCAGGCTGAGCAGCGCCAGCGCCGAGGCGAGGCAGCCGCCGATGATCCACGGCTGCGGCCGCATCCGCCAATCGGCATGCAGGCTCGCCATCGCCGGCATCAGGATCATGCCGATCAGTGCACCCATGTGTTGCACCGATGAGAGCTGCGTGGTCTGGCCCGGCGTCATGCCGAACACGCTGCCGGCGAACGGCTCCAGGATCAGGTCCTGTGCGCTGTAGGCGAGCATCGAGACGAAGATGAAGATCGCGAAGCGCCGCGCCTGCGGCTCCCGGCAGATCTCGCGGAAGTCCTGCATGAAGCCCGACCGCTCCGCGATGGCGGAGGTCGTCTCGGCAGAGGTGTCGGGCTGCTCGATGCCCCAGACGCCGAGCAGCGTCAGCACCATGGCGATCGCCGAGACCGTGCCCGACACCAGCATCAGCCGCTCGCCGGAGAACGGATCGAGCGCCTTGCCGGCCACCGCCGTGGTGACGATGAAGCCTGTGATCATCATGATCCAGGCGATCGAGGCGGCGGCGCTGCGCCGCTCTGGCGCGGTCCGCTTGGCGAGCAGCACCAAGAGCGACGTGCCGGCGGCGCCGACGCCGATGCCGATCATGATGAACGCGATCACGGCGAGCGTCAGGCCGAGGGCGAGGTGGGTCGCCATCAGCGCAGTGGCCGCTGCGGCCAGCAGGCCGCCAGCCGCGAGCACGGCCATGCCGCCGACGATCCAGGCGAAACGACGCCCGCCGACATCGGAGCCGTGGCCGAGCCAGGGCCGCAGCACCTGCATCGCATAGTGGATCGCGACCAGCAGGCCGGGGATCATCGCCGGCAGCGCCAGTTCGATGACCATGACGCGGTTGAGCGTCGAGGTCGTCAGCACCACGACCGCGCCGAGCGCGGTCTGCACCAGGCCGAGCCTGACGATGCCGAACCAGGACAGAGGAGCGGGCGCAGCGTTGCTCATGCCGACAACCCCGCCAGCGCGAACGCCGTGACCAGCATGCCCAGCACGTAGAGCAGCACGCCCGTGCCGTTGTACCAGGGCGCGAGCTCGCGCGGGTTCGTCATCAGCCGCCGCATCAGCACCAGCTGGGCCGCGATCAGCGCAACCACGATGATGGCGTGGGCCGGGCGGCTCCAGACAATGAGCAGCGTCAACACCGCAACCTGCGCCAGCGCCATCGTGATGCAGGCGAGGCGCGCGGCGCGCTCGGCGCCGAGCAGCACCGGCAGCGAGTTGACGCCGCTGACGCGGTCGCCGCCGATCGACTTGAAGTCGTTCAGGGTCATGATGCCGTGCGCGCCCGCGCTATACAGCAGGGCGACCGCGAGCACGGGCCAGGACGGCGCCTGCGCGCTCATGATCGCTGCCGCGGTGATCCAGGGCAGGCCTTCGTAGCAGAGGCCGACGGCGCTGTTGCCCCACCAGCCGTTCTGCTTGAGCCGGATCGGCGGCGCGCTGTAGGCCCAGGCCAGCGCGAGGCCAAGCGCCGCAGCGGCAAAGCCCCAGGTGCCGAGCAGGGTGGCGACGCCGAGCGACAGCACTGTCCAGATCAGCGCAATATAGAGACCCCAGCGTCCGGGAATGCGGCCCGACGGGATCGGCCGGTCCGGTTCGTTGAGCGCATCGACATGGCGGTCGAACCAATCGTTGACGGCCTGGCTGGTGGCGCACACCATCGGCCCGGCGAGCACGAGACCCGCGATCACGACCGGCCAGCGCGGCGCCAGCGGCGCGCCGGACGAGATCACGCCGCAGCCGAACGCCCAGATCGGTGGAAACCAGGTGATCGGCTTCAACAGCTCGAGAACGGCCGAGGGATGAAGCCGGGGAGCGAGCGGGACGGGCGCGATCTCGGTCATTGCAACTGTTCCACCTATTCCAACTGGCTGTCTTCTTCGCTCGGCTCGGCAAGGCCATAGCGCCGCAGCTTGACGTAGAGGCTCTGTCGGCTGAGGCCGAGCATCTCGGCGGCGGTGGCGCGGTTGTCGCCGGTCAGCTTGAGCGCGGTCTCGATGCACATCCGCTCGATCACGTCGGTGGTCTCGCGCACCAGCTCCTTAAGTGGCACGCGGCCGATCAGCTCGGCGAGCTGCTCGCGGGAGCGCGGAATATAGCCGTGGTCGCCGCCGTCGCCGGAGATGCGCGGGCCGACGTTGCGGATGGTGAAGCCGAGCCGGGCCTGGCCGGGCGCCCCGACCGTGCTGGCGGAGATCTCGACGTCGACCGGCGAGCCGTGCTCGCCGCGGACGACGCTGGAGAACAGCTTCACGCTGCCATGCTGGCGCAGATTGGTCAGCATAACCGAGAAATCGATCGCCGACTTGCCGATCCAGCGGTCGATCGTCTCGCCCATGATCTGGTGCATGTTCTCGATCTGGGCAAGCTGGAGGAAGGTGGCGTTGGCGTGCAGCAGGCGGCCGTCCATGTCGGTGATGACGAAGCCGTCGGGCGCCGATTCGACGAACTGCACGAGCTGGGTGTTGACGTCGGACGTCCTGGGGAGCGCAGGCTGCGACGTCTGCGGAGAGAACCGCAGCAGGAACAGCGACGAGTTGTCCTGCCGGAAGAAGGTGCCGTCGAGCAGATAGTCGCGGCCACCGTCGAGCCGGATCTTGGCGCGTTCGATCTTGCCCTGCGAGCGGATCGCCAGCGACAGGGATTGCGACATCGCCATGTCGTCGAGCAGCAGCACGTCGGGAAACAGCTTGCCGATCAGATTGGCGGCGCCATGGTCGAGCAGGGCGGCCGCGGCCGGATTGGCCTCGACGATGCGATGGCTCACCGCATCGACGATCAGCACCGGCTCGGCCGTGATCTGAAACAGGATCCGGTAGCGCGATTCGGCGTTGCGCATGCGCGAGTAGTCGCGCTCGATGGCAACTTGCGCCTCGATCAGCTTCTGCTGGAGCGCGGCGGTGGCGCGCACGTCGCGGCCGACCGCGATGAAGCGCGCCGCGCCCTTGATCGCCACCACCGCGAACAGGATCGGGATGTCCGGTCCGCGCGCGGCCGGATAACGCACCTCGCGCCAGCGCGACACCTTGCGCTGGGAGGCTTCGGCGAGCAGCAGCTCTGGCTTGGTCTGGCTTTCCTCGGACACTGTTGCTTGCCAGGATCGGCCGATCCACGCGTCTGTGTTTCTCAATTCAAGCGGCAGGCCGGCTTGTTGAAAAGCCAGGTCCTGAATGTTGCCGTCGGCGTCGAGCGCGAGCGCAATGTCGGACGCTGCGGCCACCAGCATGCCCGCAACATCCGCATTGAGGTCGCCAAGCGACTCTTTCGGAGCTCTGAACGCCCTCACCAACGCCGTTGTCCTCCCAGTCAAGGAGCCTTCGCGCGGCAAGTCTCGTTCCAGCATTCATCTTCACTGCACCCTCAGCTATCGCCGTTCGGTCAGAAGACTCACGACGTGCCGGGCTTGCGAAGCCTCTCTGCTCGGATCGGAGACGACACCGTCGCCGCCGACCAGGAGAACGAGTTCAGGCCGTTCAATAAAAGCAGGACCGCAGACCAGCACGCCGACATCCTGGTTGGAGGACTCGCGCCGGACCATCCTTATGTTCGAGGCAAGATCGTCAAGCTTCTTGTCGCTGTTGGCGAAGAACTCGACGACGTTGAACCACTGCGAGCGAAGCGTCTCGACGAAGCCGCGATCGGCCGTGTCCGGCTCGATCCAGGTCTCGAAGCCGTCGCGACGGAAGAACTCGCCCGCCAGCACGAGACCGAACATCATGTGGCCCAGCTCGCGCCTGTCGCCCGGCGCCGTGGTTAGCAGCACGCGCAGCCCCGCGGGCGCGACCGAGAGCTCGGCGCAGAAGGCCGAGCTGAAATGCCGCAGCAGCTGCTGCAGCCGCCACAGCGCGAGCGTGACGTCGGCGAAATCGCGCTCGTCGTCCGCCCAAAGATGGCGCAGATGGTTCGCGGTGGGGACCAGGAGGTCGAGATAGATGCGCTCCAGGGTCTCGCCGTGATCGCGATGCGCCTGGATGCAGGCCACTGCGCCAACGTCGTCCGCATCCAGCACGAGTTCGGCGAAATCAGCCGCCTCCTGCGCCGAGGCCGTGATGATTGCCGGGACGCGTTCGAGCGCGGAGGCATGGGCCATCACGAGCCGCGGAATGATCTCGGCTTCGATCGCGTCGTTGAGTTGAGGGTGACGTGTGTTGCGCAGCGGCGCGATGATGCGCGGCGATGCAGGCGCATGAAAGCCGGGCTGCCCACGCTTCGTCCGAAAGCGGGCTCGCGGAAATCGGGCTGTCTCATTGAGCTCGGTCATAAGCGCCTCCCCTCCATATGAGCGCACGTCACTCGTTGCGTCAATATTATTTGACGTCAATTTTGATTGACACTCTTCCCGCCCAGGTCTAGCGTTTCCCCATCGGGCTCGCACTCGGGGATTTGCGATGCGCCACCTGCGAACTGCACAACGTAGCGCTGATCAGACCGAGTGCGGTGCACCACAAATCCCCCTGTGGTTGTCGTCATCGCATCACTGGGCACCGATGTTGTCAAATCATCTTTACACATGGTGTGACGCCCAGTTCACATCCGCCACCGATCCGTCGCTCTGGAGCCAGCTCTGCTTCACGCCTGAACCGGCGCCGCGTGCAAAGCGGCAAGCGCTTTACACGCCTGAGGAAAGGCGCCGGCGCGACGCCACGCCATGGACCCTGGTGCAGGCCATTCTGGCGCCGCTGCAATTTCTCGTCTTCCTGATCAGCCTCGGACTCGTGGCGCGCTATCTCGCGACCGGCGAGGGACTCTGGCTCGCGACCGCCTCGGTCGTTCTGAAGACAGCACTGCTCTACACCATCATGATCACCGGCTCGATCTGGGAGCGGGTCGTGTTCGGGCGTTATCTGTTCGCACCGGCCTTCTTCTGGGAGGACGTATTCTCGATGCTGGTGATCGCGCTGCATACGGCCTATCTGGCCGCGATTATCGGTCATATCGGCAGCGCCCAGCAGCAGATGCTGCTCGTGCTAGCCGCCTACGCCGCCTACGCGATCAACGCCGCGCAATTCCTGCTCAAGCTGCGCGCGGCGCGGCTGCAGGGCGAGGCGATGGCGCCGGCCGCCGTCACCAGCGTGGAGCGCGCGTCATGAGCATGTCCGCGCAAGCCTGTGCCGTGAAACCACCTGCTTCGCCGGACGGCGTGCTGCGCGAGCGCGGACAGCGCGAGGTGTTCTGCGGCCTCACCGGCATCGTCTGGCTGCATAGGAAGATCCAGGACGCGTTCTTCCTCGTCGTCGGCTCGCGCACCTGCGCGCATCTGATCCAGTCGGCCGCCGGCGTCATGATCTTCGCCGAGCCGCGCTTCGCCACCGCCATCATGGAGGAGCGCGATCTCGCCGGCCTCGTCGACGCCAATGACGAGCTCGACCGCATCGTCGCGCAGCTGCTGGCGCGTCGGCCCGAGATCAAGCTGCTGTTTCTGGTCGGCTCCTGCCCGTCGGAAGTGATCAAGCTCGACCTGTCACGCGCGGCGCTGCGGCTGTCGCAGCGCTTCTCACCTGATGTGCGCGTGCTCAACTACTCCGGCAGCGGCATCGAGACGACGTTCACGCAAGGCGAGGATGCCTGCCTCGCGTCGCTGGTGCCGGTGCTCCCCGCAGCCGATCGGGCTGCGCGGCCATCGCTGCTGGTGGTCGGCGCGCTCGCCGATGTCGTCGAGGATCAGTTCAGGCGGACCTTTGCGGCGCTCGGCATCGACCAGGTCTCCTTCCTGCCGCCGCGCCGCTCCTCGGAGCTGCCCGCGATCGGCCCCGAGACGCGCGTGCTGCTGGCGCAGCCCTTCCTCGGCGACACCGCGCGTGCGCTCGAGGAGCGCGGTTGCCGCCGTATCGCTGCGCCATTTCCGCTCGGCGGCGAAGGCACCGCGCTGTGGCTCGCAGCCGCCGCCGACGCCTTTGGTGTCTCTCGCCCCCATGTCGAGCGGACCCTCGCGCCGCTGAAGGCGCGGGCCGAGCGCGCGCTGGCGCGCTACCGCGCGCAGCTCGCCGGCAAGCGCGTCTTCCTGTTTCCGGACTCCCAGATCGAGATCCCGCTGGCGCGTTTCCTGGCGCGCGAGATCGGCATGGAGCTGGTCGAGATCGGCACGCCCTATCTGCACCGCGATCATCTCGCCTCCGAGCTGGCGCTGCTGCCCGTTGGCACGCAGCTCAGCGAAGGCCAGGACGTCGAGCGCCAGCTCGACCGTTGCCGCGCCGCGCGGCCCGATCTCGTCGTCTGTGGGCTCGGCCTTGCCAATCCGCTGGAAGCCGAGGGTCTCACGACCAAATGGTCGATCGAGCTGATCTTCACGCCGATTCAGGGGTTTGAGCAGGCCGGCGATCTCGCCGAGCTGTTCGCGCGGCCCTTGCTGCGGCAAACCCGACTGGCGGTGTGAGATGCAGCTGTCGGTCTGGACCTATGAAGGACCTCCGCACATTGGCGCGATGCGCATCGCGACCGCGATGCGCGACGTGCACTACGTGCTGCACGCGCCGCAGGGCGACACCTACGCCGATCTCCTGTTCACGATGATCGAGCGCCGCGACCGCCGCCCGCCGGTCACCTACACCACGTTCCAGGCGCGCGATCTCGGCGGCGACACTGCGGATCTGCTTCAGAGCGCGGTGCGCGCCGCTTACGAGCGCTTCCAGCCGCAGGCGATGCTGGTCGGCGCGTCCTGCACGGCCGAGCTGATCCAGGATGATCCCGGCGGGCTCGCGCAGGCCTTGAAGCTTCCCATTCCGGTGATCCCGCTCGAGCTGCCGGCCTATCAGCGCAAGGAGAATTGGGGCGCCTCGAAAACGCTCTACCGGATTGTACGGGCGTTGGCTGCGTCTTCCGCTGATGGCTCCCCCCGCCGTGAAAGGAAGACAGGCGCCCGTCCAGTCTGCAACCTGCTTGGTCCGACGGCGCTCGGCTTCCGTCACCGCGACGACCTCGCGGAAGTGACCAGGCAGGTTGTGGAGCTCGGCATCGAGATCAACGTCGTCGCGCCGTGGAACGCGACGCCGGCCGATCTCGCCCGCCTTCCCGACGCCGATTTCAACATCGTGCTGTATCCCGAGATCGCGCTGACGACGGCGCAATGGCTCAATCGCCGGTTCGGCCAGCCTTTCACGCGCACGATCCCGATCGGCGTCGGCGCGACGCGCGACTTCATTGCGGAGGTCGCAGGCCTCGCCGGCGTCGATGCCGCGCCGGTGCTGGCGCGCAGCGAGAGCCGGCTGCCGTGGTACTCGCGCTCGGTCGATTCGACCTATCTCACCGGCAAGCGCGTCTTCATCTTCGGCGACGCGACCCATGCGGTCGCCGCGGCGCGCGTCGCGACGCAGGAGCTCGGCTTCGAGGTCGTCGGCCTCGGCACCTATGCCCGCGAGTTCGCCCGCGAGATCCGCGAAGCCGCCGCGATCTACGGCGTGGAGCCGCTGATCACGGATGATTACCTGGAGGTCGAGGCCCGCGTCGGTGAGCTGCGGCCCGAGCTCGTGCTTGGCACGCAGATGGAGCGTCACATCGCCAAGCGGCTCGGCATTCCCTGCGCCGTGATCTCCTCGCCGTGCCACGTGCAGGATTTTCCCGCGCGCTATTCGCCGCAGATGGGCTTCGAAGGCGCCAACGTGCTGTTCGACACCTGGGTGCATCCTTTGATGATGGGCCTGGAGGAGCATCTGCTCGGCATGTTCCGCGAGGACCATGAATTCGCCGATCACGCGCCGTCGCATCTCGGCGCAGCACCGGCCGCGCCGCCGCAGCAGCCGCAGCTGCGCGTCGTCGAAACCAACGTCACCACCGAGCTTGCCTGGGCGTCCGACGCCGAGCGCGAACTGACCAAGATCCCCTTCTTCGTGCGCGGCAAGGCCCGCCGCAACACCGAACGATTCGCGCGCGAGCGCAACGTCAACCTGATCACGCTCGAGACCTTGTACGATGCCAAAGCGCATTTCGGTCGCTGACGTCACACCCATCCGGGTGGTGATCGTGACGATGGACAGCCATCTCGCCTCGGCTGCCGTGCGCGCGCGCACGGCGTTGCAGGCGGAGCTGCCCGGGCTCGATCTGAAGGTGCATGCGGCCGACGAGTGGGGCTGCAATCCGACCGCGCTCGAACATTGCCTTGCCGATATCGCCACCGGCGACATCGTCGTCGCCACGATGCTGTTCATGGAGGATCACATCCAGCCGGTGCTGCCGGCGTTGCAGGCGCGCCGCGACCAATGCGACGCCATGATCGGCTGCCTCTCGGCCGGCGAGGTGGTGCGCCTGACCCGGCTCGGCAAGCTGACGATGTCGGGCTCCGCCACCGGCGTGCTCGGCCTCTTGAAGCGGCTGCGCGGCAGCAACCGCTCCGGCAATTCCAGCGGCCAGGGCCAGATGAAGATGCTGCAGCGGATGCCGCGCCTGCTGCGCTACATCCCCGGCACCGCACAGGACCTGCGCGCCTACTTCCTCACGCTGCAATATTGGCTCGCCGGCTCCGAGCAGAATTTTGCGAACATGGTGCGCTTCCTGGTCGGCCGCTACGCCGACGGCCCGCGCGCCGCGCTGCGTGGCAAGACCAACGCGGCCGAGCCGGTGACCTATCCGGATGTCGGCCTCTATCATCCGCGGCTGTCGCCGCGGATCATCGAGCGCGCCGACCAGTTGCCGGCCCTGGCGAAGCCGGCCGGCCGCGTCGGCGTGATCTTGATGCGCTCCTATCTGCTCGCCGCCAACACCGCGCATTATGACGGCGTGATCGCAGCGCTGGAGGCGCGCGGGCTTGCGGTCATTCCGGTGTTCGCCTGCGGGCTGGACTCGCGCCCTGCGATCGAGCGCTATTTCCAGAAGAACGGCGTCGCCACCGTCGATGCCGTGATCTCGCTCACCGGTTTCTCGCTGGTCGGCGGCCCCGCCTACAATGACGCGCGCGCCGCGGAAGAGGTGATGGCCGGCCTCGACGTGCCGCTGATCGCGGCGCATCCGCTCGAATTCCAGACCGTCGAGCAGTGGCGCGATGACGCGCGCGGGCTGACGCCCGTCGAAGCCACCATGATGGTCGCGATCCCCGAGCTCGACGGCGCCGTCGGCCCGACCGTGTTCGGCGGGCGCTCGGCGATGGCCGATGCCGGCCGTGACATGGCCTCACTGCCGGAGCGCGCGACGCAACTCGCCGCACGCGTCGCCAGGCTCGTGGAGCTGCGCCGCTCCGCGCGCGCCGCGCGCAAGCTCGGCGTGGTGTTGTTCAACTTCCCGCCGAACGGCGGCAGCGCCGGCACCGCGGCCTATCTCTCGGTGTTCGAGTCGCTGCACAATGTGATGACATCGCTGCGCGCGGCAGGTTACACGATCGACGTCCCCGACACCGTGGACGCGCTGCGCGCACGTGTGCTCAAGGGCAATGCCGAGCGCTTCGGCACCGCCGCCAACGTCGCGGCGCGCATCCCGGTGGATCAGCATGTCCGGCGCGAGCGCCACCTCGCCGAGATCGAGAAGCAGTGGGGGCCGGCGCCCGGCCGTCACCAGACCGATGGCGCCAGCCTCCTCGTGCTGGGCGAGCAGTTCGGCAATCTGTTCGTCGGCCTGCAGCCGGCGTTCGGCTACGAAGGCGATCCGATGCGGCTGCTGTTCGAGCGCAGCTTTGCGCCGACGCATGCGTTTGCGGCGTTCTATCGCTGGCTGCGCGAGGATTTCCTTGCCCACGCCGTGCTGCATTTCGGCACCCATGGCGCGCTCGAATTCATGCCGGGCAAGCAGGCCGGGCTGTCCGCGGAATGCTGGCCGGAGCGCCTGATCGGCGACCTGCCGAACTTCTACATCTACGCGTCCAACAACCCGTCCGAGGGCGCTCTGGCGAAGCGGCGTGGCGGTGCCACCCTGATCAGCTATCTCACGCCCTCGATCACCAGCGCCGGCCTCTACAAGGGGCTCGCCGATCTGAAATCCTCGCTCGACGCCTGGCGCAATCTGTCGCCGGACGCGACCGAGCAGGTGAGGGGCGGCAGCGCGGCGCTGATCCAGGCGCAGGCGGCGGCGGTCGATCTTGCCGCGGCCGAGCCGCTGTGGGGCGACGAGCGCGATGCCAGCATCGGCGCGCTGTCCGCGAGCGTGCTGGAGCTGGAATACTCGCTGATCCCACACGGCCTGCACATCGTCGGCGCGCCGCCGCCCGAGGGGCAGCGGACCGAGCTGCTCGACCTCGCCGGCATCGCCGATCCGGCCAAGCGTGCCGAGCTCGACAGGATGCTCGCCACCGACAGCGAGACGCCCGCGATCCTGCACGCGCTCGACGGCGGCTATATCCGTCCGGTGCCCGGCGGCGATCTGCTGCGCAACACCGACGTGCTGCCCACCGGGCGCAACCTGCATGGTTTCGATCCCTTCCGCATCCCCAGCGCCTTCGCGCTCAAGGATGCCGAGCGCCAGGTCGCGCGGCTGCTCGCCCGCCATGCAGGTGAAGGCCACAAGCTGCCTGAGACAATCGCGCTGGTGCTGTGGGGCACCGACAATCTCAAGACCGAGGGCGGGCCGATCGCGCAGGCGCTGTGGCTGATGGGCGCCGAGCCACGCCATGACAGCTATGGCCGCCTCTGCGGCGCGAAGCTGATCCCGCTGGAGCAGTTGGGCCGCCCGCGCATCGATGTCGTCATCACTCTCTCGGGCATCTTCCGCGACCTGATGCCGTTGCAGACCAAGTTGCTCGCCGAAGCAGCGCTGCTTGCGGCGTCCGCCGACGAGCCGTCCGACATGAATTACGTGCGCAAGCACGCGGTCGCGTTCCAGGCCGCGCATGGCGGCGAGCTGGCGGATGCGTCGCTGCGTGTGTTCGGCAATGCCGAGGGCGCCTATGGCGCCAACGTCAACCACCTGATCGATTGCGGCGCCTGGACCGATGAGGACGAACTCGCCGACGTCTACACACGGCGCAAGGGCTTTGCCTACGGCACCGACGGACGCCCTGTCCGGCGCGACGCGTTGCTCGGCCATGTGCTGGCCGGCGTCGATGCGGCCTATCAGAACGTCGACTCGGTCGAGCTCGGCGTCACCACGATCGACCATTATTTCGATACGCTCGGCGGCATCAGCCGCGCGGTGAAGCGCGCCAAGGGCGAGGCGGCGCCGGTCTATATCGGCGATCAGACCCGCGGCGAAGGCACGGTGCGCACGCTGTCGGAGCAGGTGGCGCTGGAGACCCGTACCCGCACGCTCAATCCGAAATGGTACGAGGCGCTGCTCGCCCACGGCTATGAGGGCGTGCGCCAGATCGAGTCGCATGTGACCAACACCGTCGGCTGGTCGGCCACCACGGGCCAGGTCGCGCCCTGGGTCTATCAGCAGATCACGACGACCTTCGTGCTCGACCCCGCGATGCGCGAGCGGCTTGCCTCGCTCAATCCGGCCGCGTCGGCGAAGATCGCCAACCGTCTGATCGAGGCGCATGAGCGCAATTACTGGACCCCGGACCCTGACATGCTCGACGTGCTGCGCAAGGCGGGGGAAGAGCTCGAAGATCGCCTCGAAGGCGTGGGAGTTGCCGCATGAACGTGACATTACGACCGCCGCTGACGACCGCGCCGCGACGCCCTGACGGGGCCGGCAGCGTGCAGGTGCAGCTCGATCCGAACGTCGTCATCGACACCGCGAAGGTGTTCTCGGTGTATGGCAAGGGCGGCATCGGCAAGAGCACGACGTCGTCGAACCTCTCGGTCGCGCTGTCCAAGCTCGGCAAGCGCGTGCTGCAGATCGGCTGCGATCCCAAGCACGACTCCACCTTCACTTTGACCAAGCGGCTGGTACCGACGGTCATCGACATTCTCGAGCAGGTCAATTTCCACGCCGAGGAGCTGCGCCCGGAGGACTTCGTCTACCAGGGTTATAACGGCGTGATGTGCGTCGAGGCGGGCGGGCCGCCGGCCGGCACCGGCTGCGGCGGCTACGTCGTCGGCCAGACCGTCAAGCTGCTCAAGGAACACCATCTGCTCGAAGACACCGACGTCGTGATCTTCGATGTGCTCGGCGACGTCGTCTGCGGCGGCTTCGCTGCCCCCCTGCAGCATGCCGACCGCGCGTTGATCGTCGCCGCCAATGATTTCGACTCGATCTTCGCGATGAACCGCATCGTCGCCGCGATCCAGGCCAAGTCGCGCAACTATCCGGTGCGGCTCGGCGGCGTGATCGCCAACCGTAGCGCCGCGACGGACCAGATCGACAAGTTCAACGAGCGGGCCGGATTGAGGACGGTGGCGCACTTCCCCGATCTCGACGTCATCAGAAAGAGCCGGCTGAAGAAGTGCACGCTGTTCGAGATGGAGGCCTCGCCCGACGTCGAGCGCGCCCAGAACGAGTATCTGCGCCTCGCGGCCTCGCTGCTCGCCGGCAGCGAGCCGATGCAGGCGGTGCCGCTCAAGGACCGCGACATCTTCGATCTCCTTGGCTTTGATTGAGTGGAGCCAGCCGATGACGACAGCGGAATATCTCGCCCGCCGCAGTGAAGTGGAGACGTATTTCGACCGCACCGCGGTCGCCGCCTGGACGCGGCTGACTTCGGACGCACCGGTGGGCCGCATTCGCGCCACGGTGCGGGCCGGCCGTGACGAGATGCGGCGGACGCTGCTGTCATGGCTGCCGCTCGATCTGCGCGGCGCGCGAATCCTGGATGCCGGCTGCGGCACCGGCAGCTTCTCGATCGAAGCGGCGCGCCGCGGCGCCGACGTCGTCGCCGTCGACATCTCGCCGACCCTGATCGAGATCGCCCAGCGCCGGCTGCCCGACGACATCAGCCGCAACGCCATTCAGTTCGTCGCCGGCGACATGCTCGATCCCAGGCACGGCGGCTTCAACTTCGTCGTCGCGATGGACTCGTTCATCCACTACCGCGCCGAGGATGCCGTGCGGATTGTCGCCGGTCTGGCCGCTCGCACCTCCGACGCGATCCTGATGACCTATGCGCCGCGCACGCCGATGCTCGCCGTCATGCATGCCGTCGGTGGCGTGTTCCCGCGCGGCAACCGCGCGCCGTCGATCGAGCCGGTCGCCGAGCAGAAGCTGTATCGCCTGATCGCCGACCATCACGATCTCGCCGACTGGCGCTGCGCCCGCAGCCGCCGCATCGCCAACGGCTTCTATATCTCGCAGGCGCTGGAGCTCCGCCCGTCATGAGCGCACGCGCACCATCGATCATGCAGGCGTGGATGCGGCTGTCGTCGCGCTATCTGCCGTTTGCGGATGCCGCCTCGACCGAGCTGCCGCTGTCGCGCCTGATGCGGCTGTCGCTGTTCCAGGTCTCGATCGGCATCTCGGTGGTGCTGCTCAACGGCACGCTCAACCGCGTCATGATCGTCGAGCTCGGTGTGCCCTCCTGGCTGGTCGCCACCATGGTGGCGCTGCCGCTGGTGTTCGCGCCGCTGCGTGTGCTGATCGGCTTCAAGTCCGACCATCACCGCTCGGTGCTGGGCTGGCGCCGCGTGCCGTACATCTGGATGGGCACGCTGCTGCAGTTCGGCGGCCTCGCGATCATGCCGTTCGCGCTGCTGCTGCTGTCGTCGGCCGATGCGCCGGGCCAGGTGATTGCCGGCCGTCTCGGTGCGGCGCTCGCCTTCCTGCTGGTCGGCGCCGGGTTGCACACCACGCAGACGGCAGGCCTGTCACTCGCGACCGACATCGCGCCGGAGCATTCGCGTCCGCGCGTCGTTGCCTTTCTCTACGTGATGCTGATGTTCGGCATGATGGCGAGCGCGCTGACCTTCGGTGGGCTGCTCGCCGAGTTCAGCGAGATGCGGCTGATCCAGGTGATCCAGGGCGCGGCGCTGACCGAGATGGTGCTCAACGTCATCGCGCTGTGGAAGCAGGAGGCGCGTGATCCGTCGCGCACGTCGGCGGCCCGCGAGCCGCCGCGCTTCGGCGACTCCTGGCGACGCTTCCGCGAGGCCGGCGGCTCGATGCGCGTGCTGGTCGCGGTCGGGCTCGGCACCGCCGGCTTCACGATGCAGGACATCCTGCTCGAGCCCTATGGTGCGGAGATCCTGCATCTCACGGTTGGCGAGACCACGGCGCTGACCGCGCTGTTCGCCGCCGGCACGCTGGCGGGCTTCGGCCTTTCCGCGCGCCGGCTCGGCAAGGGCTCCGATCCGTATCGCATCGCGGCGCTGGGCGGCCTTGTCGGGCTGTTCGCGTTCTCCGCCCTCATCTTCTCGGCGCCGCTGGCCTCACCCTTGTTGTTCCGGATCGGCACCACGCTGATCGGTTTCGGCGGCGGGCTGTTCGCCGTGGGCACGCTGACGGCGGCGATGGCACTGGTGCAGAACGGCGAGAGCGGGCTTGCGCTCGGTGCCTGGGGCGCGGTGCAGGCGACGGCGGCGGGGCTCGCGATCGCCGGCGGCGGCGCCATTCGCGATGTGATGTCGCAGCTCGCGCTGGATGGCCGCCTCGGCGTCGCCCTTGCCGGTCCCGCGACCGGCTACAGCATCGTCTACCACGTCGAAATCGCGCTGCTGTTCGTCACGCTTGCGGTCATCGGACCGCTGGTGCGGCGGCGAGCGGCGGAGCCGCAGCAACTACAATTCGGAATCGCTGAATTTCCAGGTTAGCCCGGTCGGGGAGGAAACCATGCAGACGTCTTTCACGAGCTACATCGATGTCGCCCAGGTGGTGCTTTACGGGTTCTGGGTGTTCTTCGCAGCCCTGATCTTCTACCTGCGCACCGAGGACAAGCGCGAAGGCTATCCGCTGCAGTTCGAGGGCCGCGTCGGCCGCCGGACCGCCTCGAGCGGTCACGGCTTCCCGACCCCGCCGAGCCCGAAGACCTACCACATGCATGGCGGCCGCAACGCGACCCTGCCGAACTGGGACAACGACCGCGCCGATGCGCCGGTGACGCCGATGTATCCCTGGCCGGGCACGCCCTACCTGCCGACCGGCAATCCGATGCTCGACGGTGTCGGTCCGGGCTCCTTTGCCGCGCGCAAGGACGAGCCGGAGCTGACCATCGACAACATCCCTGCGATCGTGCCGCTGCGCGTCGACGGCAGCATCTTCATCGCCTCCGAAGATCCGGATCCGCGCGGCATGCCAGTGCTGGGTTGCGACGGCAGGCTCGGCGGCAAGGTTCGGGAGGTCTGGGTCGACCGCGCCGAGATGCTGATCCGATACCTCGAGGTCGAGGTCGACGGCATCGTCGGACGTCACGTGCTGCTACCGATGACCATGGCCATCGTCGACAGGTCGCGCAAGGCGGTGCTGGTCGATGCCATCCTCGGCTCGCAGTTCGCCAGCGTGCCGGGCCTTGCCAACCCCGACCGGGTCACCAAGCTCGAGGAAGACAAGATCGTCGGCTACTATGGCGGCGGTCATCTCTACGCGACTGCTGCACGGCAGGAGCCGCTGCTGTGAGTACGCGCAGGGAGATGGATACGCTGATGCTGCCGGAGGGCGAGCGGCTGCTTTGGCAGGGACAGCCCACGGTGAAGGCGCTGCTGCTGCGGGTGTTCCACCTGCGCCTGGTGCTGGCTTATTTCGCGGCGCTGTTCGGCGCGCGCGTCGTGGCGGGCGTGCTCGATCATCAGCCGCTCGCGGCCTCGGTCGCCAGCGCCTCGTCGCTGGTGACGCCGGTGGCACTGGCGACGCTGCTGCTCACCGGGCTCGCGGTGCTCTACAGCCGCACCACGCGCTACACCATTACCAGCCGTCGCGTGCTGCTGCAGTTCGGCGCCGTGTTGCCGATGACCCTGAACGTGCCGTTCAAGCAGGTGGCACGGGCGGATGCGAAGCTGTTCTCCGATGGCTCCGGCGATCTGCCGCTCGGCGTCACCGCGCAGCAGCGGCTGTCGTATCTGCTGCTGTGGCCGCATGCGCGGCCGTGGCGGCTGAACGAGGTCGAGCCGATGCTGCGCGGCGTTTCGGACGCCCGCAACGTCGCCGAGATTCTCGCCAAGGCGCTGGTTGCGGCTTCGGATGGCGCCGTCGCCGCGCAGCCGCTGCCGGCAGCCAATGGTCAGTCGCAAGGCGCACCGCCGGCGGCGGTCGCCAGCGCGGCGTGATCGGGAGGAGGGCGCGATGAGCAACGCCGATAGCCATGCCGAAGCCGAGATCATCATTCCGAGGGGCGCGCTCCGCGCGGCCTTCGCCCTGGTCGCCTTTGCCCTGCTCGCGGCCGGCGTCGGCCGGGTCACGGGTATCGGCACGGTGCGCAACGACCACGTCACGGCGGTGCAGTCGACGGCGCTGCGGTTCGAGGACCGTGCCGATGGCGGCATTGCGGTGGTGTCGCCCGACAGCGGCAAGCTCGTGACCGTTGTCGAGGCCGGCGGCGATGGCTTCCTGCGCACCGTGCTGCGCAGCATGGCCTTCGACCGCCAGCGTCACGCGATCGGATCGGGCCCGGCGTTCACGATCAACCGCTGGTCCGACGGCCATCTGACACTGGACGATCCCGCCACCGGCCGGCGGATCGATCTCGCGCCGTTCGGCGCCGACAACATGCGCCGGTTCACGGGATTGATGGCGATGGGAGAGCCGCGATGAGAGGATTATGGGCCGCCGGGCCGCGCCGCTTCGACATCGGCTGCAGCATCGAGATCGAGCAGACCTCCGAGACCTTGCATGCCCATGTCACGCTCGACCGCGACGTCAACATTCGTCCGGGCGACGAAGTGCTGATCCAGGGCGCGCCGATCGTGGTGAAGTTCGGCGAGCAGCTCAACCTGCGCCGCACCGCCACGGTGGTGCGGGCAGGTCCCTTGAAGCGCCTGATGATGCATGTCGCGGGCTATCTCGAGCTCACGGAATTGTACGACGTCAGCTTTTCGGACGGGAGGGTCAGATGATCGCGATGGAAGGCGGAAGCGGCAACATCTCCACCAAGATGGCACTGGAGGACACGATCCTCACGCCGCGCTTCTACACCACCGACTTTGCGGCGATGGACCGGCTCAACGTCGACCTGGTGCGCCGCGAATGGGATGCGGTCATGGCCGAGCTGCGCGCCGACCACAACCGCAAGCACTTCGTGCGCACGCCGGAATTCGAGAAGGATCTGAACGAGCTGCCCGAGGCGCTTCGCGTGGAGTTCAAGGACTTCCTGGTGTCGTCCTTGACCGCCGAGTTCTCCGGCTGCGTGCTCTATGCCGAGATCAAGAAGCGGATCACCAATCCGGACATCCGCGAGTTGTTCCAGTTCATGAGCCGCGACGAGGCGCGCCATGCCGGCTTCATCAACGAGATCCTCAAGGATCACGGCATCGGCGTCGACCTCAGCTTCCTCACCAAGACGAAGAAGTACACCTACTTCAAGCCGAAGTTCATCTTCTACGCTACCTATCTCTCCGAGAAGATCGGCTATGCCCGCTACATCACCATCTATCGCCAGATGGAGCGGAATCCCGAGCGCCAGTTCCACCCGATCTTCAAGTGGTTCGAGAGGTGGTGCAACGATGAGTTCCGCCACGGCGAGGCGTTCGCGCTTCTGATGCGCGCCGATCCGAAGCTGCTCAGCGGCCTCAACAAGCTGTGGATCAAGTTCTTCCTGCTCGCGGTGTTCGCCACGATGCATGTCCGCGACCACATGCGCCCCGCCTTCTACGAGGCGCTCGGCATGCCGGTGGACGAGTACGACATGCGCGTGTTCCGGATCACCTCGGAGATCTCGCGCCAGGTCTTCCCGGTTATGCTGGACATCGACAATCCGCGCTTCTGGGCCGGCTTGAAGCAGCTGCGCCAGGTGTCGGAGGCGATTGCCGATGCCAAGGCACAGGGGGGCATCATGGGCACGCTGAAGCGCGCCGTGCTGCCGCTCAAGGCGGCGCTGACCTTCGGCCGGCTGTACATGCTGCCGGCCAAGAGCAACGAGCTGCCACGGGAGATCAGGCTGCAACCCGCCTGGTGACAAGGAGCCGGCCATGGGCGCGACCGCGATTGCCATTCCCTACGTCGTGTTCGTCTGGTGGTTCTCGACCGGCGCCGTGCTGGCGCTGGTCGGGCTCGCCGCCCGCCATCCGGCCGCGTTCAAATGGGGCACGGCCGCAGCCTTCGTCGCGGCCCTGTCGGGCGTCGCGGTGTCGAGCCAGGCGGCGGAGGATGCCAACGCCTATTGCGCCTTCACCTGCGCCGTTCTCCTGTGGGGCACGGTCGAGATGTCGCTGCTCGCCGGCTGGATCACCGGCCCGCGGCCCGAGTCGTGCCCGCGGGACTGCACACCGGCCTCGCGCGTCGGTTTCGCGCTGCAGGCGATCGCCTATCACGAGTTGGCGCTGATCGCGACCGCGGGCCTCGTCTTCGCGGTGACATCGGGCGCGCCGAACCGGCTGAGCTGGTGGACCTTCGCCGCGCTGCTGGTGCTGCGGCAAAGCGCCAAGATCAATTTGTTCCTTGGCGTGCGCACCCTGAACGACGAGCTGCTGCCGCAGCAGGTCCGCTTCATGCGCAGCTATTTTGCAAAGAAGTCCACCAACCCGTTGTTCCCGTTCTCGATTGCCGCGGCGACCACCGCGACCGTGATGGTCGCCGCTGCCGCGATCGGCGCAACGTCATCGTTCGACGGCGTCGCGCTGTCACTGCTTGCATCGTTGATCGCGCTCGGCCTGCTCGAGCATGGCTTCATGGCGCTGCCGATGCCGGTGATCAATCTGTGGCGCTGGAGCGCGCCAGTCGAGCCTGCCGTGCCAGCGATGGCGGTCGTGGCTGCCGCTCCCGCACCAGTGCCCGCGACGCCTTTGGTCCGGCCGGTGCTCGCGGTAGTCTCTCCTGCGCCGCAGGCCGAGCGTCCCGTCTCTGTTCAGAAGAATGCAGCAGCCGCAGCACGGCAGCGGCTCGAAGAGCAATTCCGCCAAGCCTATCGCCAGGCCCGCGCTGACGCGCAGGCGCAAACCATCACCGGACTGGCCGCGGTGCCGGTCACGCCGCCGGTCGATCCGAACACGACAGCACAGGGGGGAGTACCATGAACTACGAAGACTATTTCCGCCGCCAGCTCGACGGTCTCAGGCGCGAAGGACGCTATCGCGTGTTCGCCGACCTCGAGCGCAAGGCCGGCGCCTTCCCGCGTGCGACCTATCGTGGCCCCCATGGCGAGCGCGATGTCGCGGTGTGGTGTTCCAACGACTATCTCGGCATGGGCCAGCACCCCAAGGTTCTGGAGGTGATGCACGAGGCGCTCGACCGCTGCGGTGCCGGCGCCGGCGGCACCCGCAACATCAGCGGCACCAACCACTATCATGTCCTGCTGGAGGAGGAGCTCGCCGATCTCCACGGCAAGCAGGCTGCGCTCTTGTTCAACTCCGGCTATGTCTCGAACTGGACGTCGCTGTCGACCTTGGCTGCGCGCATGCCCGGCTGCGTGATCCTGTCCGACGAGCTCAACCACGCCTCGATGATCGAGGGCATCCGCCACAGCCGCTGCGACACCCGGATCTGGCGCCACAACGACGTCGCCGATCTCCGCGACAAGCTGTCGGGTCTCGATCCCAAGGCGCCGAAGCTGATCGCGTTCGAGAGCGTCTATTCGATGGACGGCGACATCTCGCCGATCTCGGACGTCTGCGACGTCGCCGACGAGTTCAACGCCATGACCTATCTCGACGAGGTCCACGCCGTCGGCCTGTACGGTCCGCGCGGCGGCGGCATCTCGGAGCGCGACGGCGTGGCCGATCGCCTGACCGTGATCGAGGGTACCCTGGCCAAGGCGTTCGGCGTGATCGGCGGCTATATCACGGCCTCCAACACGGTCTGCGACTTCGTTCGCAGCTTTGCCTCCGGCTTCATCTTCTCCAGCTCGCTGCCGCCGGCGGTGGCGGCGGGGGCGCTGACCAGCATCCGGCATCTGAAGGCCAGCAATGCCGAGCGCGCCCGGCACCAGGACCGCGTCGCTCGGCTGCGCCGCCGGCTCGACGAGGCCGGCGTCAGCCATCTCGACAATCCCAGTCACATCGTGCCGGTGATGGTGCGGGATCCTGTGCTGTGCAAGCGGATCAGCGACATCCTGCTCGACCGCTACGGCATCTATGTGCAGCCGATCAACTATCCGACGGTGCCGCGCGGCACCGAACGGCTGCGCATCACGCCGTCGCCCTATCATTCCGATGCGGATATCGAGCATCTCGTTGCGGCACTCTCGGAGATCTGGGCCGAGATGGGTCTCGCGCAAGCGGCATGAGGTGACGCTTCGCGCGGCGTTTGAGTCAGATCAAATTGTCAATCGATCGTGACGTTAAGATTGATAGACAAATTGATAGTCGGGGAGAACGCCGTGCGGATCTTGTTGCTGCATCCGAATTATCACTCCGGCGGCGCCGAGATCGCCGGCAACTGGCCGCCCGCCTGGGCGGCCTATATCTCTGGCGCGCTGAAGGCGGCCGGCTTCACCGACCTCCGCTTCATCGACGCGATGACCAACGATCTCTCCGAGGATCAGGTCCGCGCCATCCTGCGCAGCGAAAAGCCTGACGTGATCGGGTGCACCGCGATCACGCCCTCCATCTACAAGGCCGAGCGTCTTCTGGAGATCGCTCGGGAGGAGCACCCGGACGCACTGACCGTGCTCGGCGGCATCCACGCCACCTTCATGTATCAGCAGGTGCTGACCGAGGCGCCGTGGATCGACGCCATCGTGCGCGGCGAGGGCGAGGAGATCATCGTCGACCTGATGCGCGCCCGCGAGGACGGCCGCTGGGCGACGGACCGCCGCAGCATCAAGGGCATCGCCTATCGCGACGGCAGCGAGGTCGTGGCGACGGTGGCGGCGCCGACGGTGAAGAACCTCGATGCGATCACGCCGGATTGGAGCGTGCTCGAATGGAGCAAGTACATCTACATCCCGATGAACAAGCGGGTCGCCATCCCCAACATGGCGCGCGGCTGCCCGTTCACCTGCAGCTTCTGCTCGCAATGGAAATTCTGGCGCGACTATCGCATCCGCGACCCGAAGAAGGTGGTTGATGAGATCGAGACATTGATGCGCGAGCACGATGTCGGCTTCTTCATCCTCGCCGACGAGGAGCCGACCATCAACAAGAAGAAGTTCATAGCCTTCTGCGAGGAGCTGATCCGCCGCGACCTCAAGATCCTCTGGGGCATCAACACCCGCGTCACCGACATCCTGCGCGACGAGGCGCTGCTGCCGCTGTACCGCAAGGCCGGCCTGATCCACGTCTCGCTGGGGACGGAAGCCGCGGCGCAGATGAAGCTCGACCGCTTCAACAAGGAGACCACGGTCGCGCAGAACAAGAAGGCGATCCAGCTCTTGCGCGACGCCGGCATCGTCGTCGAGGCCCAGTTCATCGTTGGCCTCGAGAACGAGACCCGCGAGACCCTGGAAGAGACCTACCAGATGGCGCGCGACTGGAAGCCGGATCTCGCCAACTGGGCGATGTACACGCCCTGGCCGTTCTCCGATCTGTTCCGCGACCTCGGCGACAAGGTCGAGATCTTCGACTACGAGAAGTACAATTTCGTCACCCCGATCATGAAGCCGGACGCGATGGACCGCGGCGAGCTGCTCGACGGCGTCATGAACAACTATCGCCGCTTCTACATCCTAAAGGCGCTGTTCTCCTATCCCTGGGCCGGCTCCGGCGAGCGCCGCCGCTATCTGCTCGGCTGCCTCAAGGCGTTCCTGAAGTCGGGCTTCGAGCGGAAATTCTACGATCTCGGCCGCGTTAATTACTGGGGGCCGCAGTCCAAGGGCAAGGTCGATTTCGGCTTCGATACGTCGCGCAGGCGCGCCGATCCCGGCAAGATCGAATGGAAGACGAGCCATAATCGCAAGCTGAGCGGACCGCAGCAGGCGCAGGTGATGGCCTGTGGCGGCGGCGCCGGGCAGATGAGCGACGAGACCGAGACGCGGGTGCATTGAGATGCACGGCACGTGCGCCCGGCACGTTCCGCTGCCGCGTGCTGACGCCGCGCCTGACCATCAGGACGGCGTTGCTGAAGGCCACATCGCCGGCCGCATCGGTCCCAACGCGATCATCCAGACCGCGGAGGCCTTGCGTCAGCTGCACGGCGAGGAGGCGGCGCGCCGCGTCTTCGCGGCCGCGCGGCTCGACACCTATCTCGCGACGCCTCCGGCGGCGATGGTCGACGAAGCCGAGGTCACGCGGCTCCATCGTGCGCTTCGGACCGAGCTCGACGACGATGCTGCGCGCGCCGTCAGCACCAGGGCAGGGCGGCTGACGGCGGCCTATCTGCTCGCGCATCGCATCCCCTCCGCGGCGCAGCGCGTGCTCCGGCTGCTGCCGGCCCGGCTTGCGAGCGGCGTGCTGACGCGGGCGATATCCGCGCATGCCTGGACGTTTGTTGGGACCGGCACCTTCACCGCACGCCCAGGTCGGCCCACCATCTACGCGATCAGCCGTTGTCCGCTGTGCCGTGGTCATCATGGCGATCGTGCCGTCTGCGACTTCTACGCTGGGACGTTCGAGACGCTGTTCGCAACGCTCGTGCATCCCGACGCCCATGCGCGCGAGATCGCCTGCGAAGCCTGGGGTGACGAGGCCTGCCGGTTCGAGATCGGCTGGTGAGACGGCGCCATGCGAGACGTGACACCGCAATGGCATCGGTTGTCGCGCTCAGCTCGGCAGAAACCGCGCTCCTTCCTTGCCGAAGAAGTCCAGCATCGCCTGCGCCGGCGGCAGCAGCAGCTTGTCGGCGCGCCGCACCGCGTGCCACTGGCGGATGATCGGCAATCCCGCGACCTTCAACGTCACCAGCCGTCCCTCGCTGAGCTCATGGGCGACGGTGTGCTGCGAGATGAAGGCGATGCCGAGGCCGGCGATCACGGCCTGCTTGATGGTCTCGTTGCTGTCCATCTCCATGCTGGTCTTCGGCTTCAGACCATGCTTCTCGAAGAATGTCTCCATCAGCAGCCGGGTGCCCGATCCCGGCTCCCGGGTGATGAACACCTCGCCGGCGAGATCCTCGGCCGCGATCCGCTTGCGGCGCGCCAGCCGGTGGTTGGCTGGGGCGATGATGATGTGCGGGTGCTTGCCAAACGGCCGCATATCCACGGGAACGTCGGCCGGTGGCCGGCCCATGATGGCGATGTCGAGATCATAGCCGCGCAGCGCCTCGCGCAGGCTGTCGCGGTTGCCGATCCGCAAGGTGACGTCGATCTTGGGGAAGCGCCGCGAAAATTCCGCGATCGCAAACGGCACGAAATATTTCGCGGTGCTGACCGCGCCGATCGCCACGCGGCCGCCGCTGCGTCCCGCCAGAATGTCGAGCGCCTGCTCGCAGTCCTGCAGCGCGGCTTCGACGCGCTCGGCGAGTGCCAGGACGCTGCGGCCAGCCTCGGTCAGGATCATCCCGTCGGTGGTACGCTGGATCAGTGGCAGTCCGGCGAGCTCCTGAAGATTGCGAATCTGCAGGGTCACGGCAGGCTGAGTGAGGTTCAAACGGCCGGCCGCAGACGTCACCGAACCCGAGTTTTGCACGGCAGCCAGCGCCCGAAGCTGGCGGATGGTGAGATCGCGAGAGAAGTGCCGGCTCATGGAACCCTCGATGAGATCGCCAGTATAAGGAAAACTTTGGTCTATCCAAAGATAATGAAATTTCCCTAATTAGGCAAATCGAGTGTTGATAGCAGCGCGGCACGACGCATTCGTGCGGCTTCATCAAGTTCCCGGCAGAGGAGCTGATGGCGAGGGAGTGGCCCATGAATCACCAAATGGATCAACATCAGACATTGCAGGCACATCTGGCGGCGCAGGGTGCCGACGCCGATTGCGCCGCGGTCATCGAGGCTCTGGCCGGGGCGGCGCGCGAACTCGCGCGGCAGATCGCGGTCGCACCGCTGTCTGGCGTCGACGAAGGCGCCGCCACCGTGAACGCCGACGGCGACGTCCAGAAGGCGCTCGACATCGTCGCCGACAATCTGATGCGGGATGCGCTGCGCCGGGCTCCGGTCGCCGGCATCCTGTCCGAGGAGGTCGACCGGCCGGAAACGGTCAATGCTGCTGCCCCACTTTGCGTGGCGATCGACCCGCTCGACGGCTCGTCGAACCTGCAGAACAACATCTCCGTCGGCACCATCTTCTCGATCCGCCCGCGGGGCCGCGACGTGCTCTCCAGCTTCTTCGAGCCCGGCACGGCACAGCTTGCCGCCGGCTTCTTTGTCTATGGACCGCAGACCTGCCTGGTGCTCGCGATCGACCATCGCGTCGATCTCTACGTCCTGCATCCGACCTTGCACGAGTTCATGCTCGCCAAGTCCGGCATCCGCATCCCGCAGGATACGCCGGAGTTCGCCATCAACGCGTCGAACCGCCGGCACTGGAGCGGGACCGTGCGCAACTATGTCGACGAATGCCTGTCGGGCGCGGCCGGCCCGCGCGGCCGCGACTTCAACATGCGCTGGATCGCCTCGCTGGTCGCCGAGGCCTATCGTATCCTGATGCGCGGCGGTGTGTTCCTCTATCCGGCCGACTCCCGCCCCGGCTATCGCGAGGGCCGGCTGCGGCTGGTCTACGAAGCGCATCCGATGGCGCTGATCATGGAATGGGCTGGCGGCTCGGCCTCGAGCGGCCGTTCGCGCATCCTCGAATTGTCGGCGCGCTCGCCGCATCAGCGCGCGCCGCTGATCATGGGCGACGTCCGCCTTGTCCGCGACGTCGACCAGCTGCATGAGGGCATCGAGCCGCTGTTCGAAACCAGCGATGCGCCCCTGTTCGCGCGGCGCGGCCTGTTCCGCTGAGCCCGCCTGTCGAACGCGCCTTCCGGAGAAAGTTCATGTCACGTCGTCATCCCATCATCTCGATCACCGGCTCGTCGGGCGCCGGCACCACGTCCGTCAAGAAGACCTTCGAGAACATCTTCCGCCGCGAGAACGTCAAGGCGGCCTATATCGAGGGCGACGCCTTCCATCGCTACAATCGCGAGGAGATGCGCCGCAAGATGGTCGAGGAGGCCGAGATCGGCAACAAGCACTTCAGCCATTTCAGCCCCGACACCAATCTGTTCGAGGAGCTCGAGAAGACCTTTCGCGATTATTCCGAGACCGGCACCGGCATGACGCGCCACTACGTCCACGATGAGGAGGAGGCGCGGCTCTACGACACAAGGCCCGGCAACTTCACCGAGTGGAGCCGGTTGCCGGAGGACTCCGATCTGCTGTTCTACGAAGGCCTGCACGGCGCCGTTGTCACGGACAAGGTCAACATCGCGCAGCACGCCGATCTGAAGATCGGCGTTGTTCCAGTGATGAACCTGGAGTGGATCCAGAAGCTGCACCGCGACCGCGCGTCGCGCGGCTACACCACCGAAGCGGTCACCGACACGATCCTGCGCCGCATGCCGGACTACGTGAACTACATCATCCCGCAGTTCTCCGAGACCGACATCAACTTCCAGCGCGTGCCGACGGTCGACACCTCGAACCCGTTCGTCGCCCGCTGGATCCCGACGCCCGATGAATCGATGGTCGTGATCCGGCTGAAGAACCCGCGCGGCATCGACTTCCCCTATCTGCTCTCGATGATTCCGCAGAGCTTCATGTCGCGCGCCAATTCGATCGTGATCCACGGCGCCAAGCTCGATCTCGCGATGCAGCTCATTCTCACCCCCATGATCATGCAACTGATGGACCGAAAGAGGCGCACGCTATGACCGCCACCGCCGTGCAAACGCTGGCTCCGAAAGCCGATCCCAGCCATGCCGAGATGGCGAATGCCATCCGCTTCCTGGCCATCGACGCCGTCGAAAAGGCGAAATCGGGTCATCCGGGCATGCCGATGGGCATGGCCGACGTGGCAACCGTCCTTTTCTCACGCTTCATGAAATTCGATCCCGCCGATCCGGCCTGGCCCGATCGCGACCGTTTCGTGCTGTCGGCCGGACACGGCTCGATGCTGCTCTATGCGCTGCTGCATCTGACTGGCTACGAGGCCGTCACGATCGATGAGCTGAAGCGGTTTCGGCAATGGGGCGCCAAGACGCCGGGGCATCCTGAGTATGGCCACACGCCTGGTGTGGAGACCACCACCGGTCCGCTCGGGCAGGGCATCGCGACGGCGGTCGGCATGGCGCTCGCCGAGCGTCTGATGAACGCGCGCTATGGCGACGATCTGGTCGACCACTACACCTATGTGATCGCCGGCGACGGCTGCCTGATGGAGGGCATCAGCCACGAGGCGATCTCGCTCGCGGGCCATCTCAAGCTGAATCGCTTGATCGTGCTGTTCGACGACAACGGCATCTCGATCGACGGCTCGACGGGTCTTGCCTGCTCCGACGATCAGCTCGCACGCTTCGCGGCGTCGGGCTGGTCGACGTCCCGCATTGACGGCCATGATCCCGAAGCCATCGAGGCTGCTATCGCGGCGGCGCGGCAGAGCAACCGCCCGAGCATGATTGCGTGCCGGACGACGATCGGCTTCGGCTCACCCGGACGGCAGGGCTCGGAGAAGGCGCATGGCGCGCCGCTCGGGCCGGAGGAGGTCGAGAAGACCCGCGCGGCACTGCACTGGCCGCACCGTCCGTTCGAGGTGCCAGCCGATGTGTTGGTGAGCTGGCGCGAGATCGGCGCGCGCGGCCGCAGCGTGCGCCAGGCCTGGAAGGAGCGTGCGCGCAAGCTGTGCACCGCGGACCGATCGCCGTGCCATGACGCGCTGAACAAGAAGCTGCCGGCCGCCTATACCGAGCGCATGGCGCAGTTCATCGCGCAGCTCACGGCCGAGCGGCCGAAGATCGCTACCCGCCAGGCCTCGCAGAACGTCATCGATGTCATTGCGACAGTGCTGCCAAATCTGCTCGGCGGCTCGGCGGACCTGACGCATTCCAACCTGACCAAGGCAAAGACGCACAAATCCGTCACGCCGGCCGCAATGGATGGCAACTACGTCCACTATGGTGTGCGCGAGCACGCGATGGCTGCTGCCATGAACGGCATCGCGCTGCATGGCGGCTTCATTCCCTATGGCGGCACCTTCCTCGCGTTCGCCGACTACAGCCGGCCGGCGATTCGCCTGGCCGCGCTGATGGGCATCCGCGTTATCCACGTGATGACCCACGATTCCATCGGCCTCGGTGAGGACGGCCCGACGCATCAGCCGGTCGAGCATGTCGCGAGCTTGCGCGCCATTCCGAACCTCCTGGTATTCCGCCCGGCCGACGCCGTCGAGACGGCGGAAGCCTGGGACTGCGCGCTGCGCGCGGAGACCTCGCCGTCGGTGCTGTGCCTGTCTCGGCAAGCCCTGCCGGCCTTCCGCACCGAGGCATCGGATCACAACAAGGTAGCGCTCGGCGCTTACGTGGTCATCGAGCCCGAGGCCGGTCGCGACGTAACTTTGATTGCGACCGGCTCGGAGGTGGCGATCGCGCTGGAGGCGGCCAAGCTGCTGGCGGCCGAGGGCGTCCAGGCGGCGGTGGTGTCGGCGCCGTGCTTCGAGTTGTTTCGCAAGCAGTCGGCAGAGTATCGCGCCGCGGTGCTCGGCCACGTGCCGCGCATCGGCGTGGAGGCCGCGATCGAGGGCGACTGGGCGCGCTGGCTCGGCGATGCCGGCGAGTTCGTCGGCATGCACGGCTTCGGCGCCTCGGCGCCGGCCGAGGTGCTGTACCGCGAATTCGGCATCACGCCTGCGGCGGTGGCCGATGCGGCGATGCGCAACATCATCCGGGCGCGGGCTTCCTGAGCCGCGCCACCAAGCAGAACATCGAACCAGGGACGGAGACCAACATGGCGCGGATCACGCTCAGACAATTGCTGGACCATGCGGCCGAGCGCGGCTACGGCGTGCCGGCGTTCAACATCAACAACATGGAGCAGGGGCTGGCGATCATGGAGGCGGCCGCGGCCGTCGATGCCCCCGTGATCATCCAGGCCTCGCGCGGCGCGCGCTCCTATGCCGGCGACATCATGCTGTCCAAGATGATCGACGCGCTGGAGGAGATGTATCCGCAGATCCCGCTCTGCCTGCACCAGGACCACGGCAATGACGAGGCGACCTGCGCCACCGCGATCAAGTACGGCTTCACTTCTGTCATGATGGACGGATCGCTCAAGGCCGACGCCAAGACCGCGGCGGACTACGACTATAATGTCGACATTACCCGGCGCGTCACGGACATGGCACATTGGGTCGGCGCCTCGGTCGAGGGCGAGCTCGGCGTGCTCGGCTCGCTCGAACATGGTGGCGGCGAGCAGGAGGATGGTCACGGCCTCGAGGGCAAGGTCAGCCGCGAGCAGCTGCTGACCGATCCCGACCAGGCGGTCGACTTCGTCCGCGCCACCAAGGTCGATGCGCTGGCGATCGCGATGGGCACCTCGCACGGCGCCTACAAATTCTCGCGCAAGCCGGACGGCGAGATTCTCGCCATGAACGTGATCGAGGAGATCCATCGCCGGCTGCCGAATACGCATCTCGTCATGCACGGCTCGTCCTCGGTGCCGCAGAGCCTGCAGGACATGTTCAACCAGTTCGGCGGCGAGATGCCGCAGACCTGGGGCGTCCCGGTCGAGGAGATCGTGCGCGGCATCCGTCACGGCGTGCGCAAGGTCAACATCGACACCGACTGCCGGCTGGCAATGACCGCCATCTTCCGAAAAGTCGGCGCGTCGTCGAAGAGCGAGTTCGATCCGCGCAAATTCCTGAAGCCCGCGATGGATTCGATGCGCGAGCTCTGCCGCGAGCGGTTCGAGCAGTTCGGCGCCGCCGGCAATGCATCCAGGATCAAGGTGCTGCCGCTGTCGGAGATGGCCAAGCGCTATCGCTCCGGCGCGCTCGATCCACGAATTGGGGGAATGACCGAAGCTGCGTGACGTCCACAGCCACAACGAAAATCCAGGAGGAACACATGAACGACCAATCGATCACGGTGCGCGGCAAGGATCGCTACAAGTCCGGCGTGATGGAATACAAGAAGATGGGCTATTGGGAGCCGTCCTATCAGCCCAAGGACACCGACGTCATCGCGCTGTTCCGCGTCACGCCGCAGGACGGTGTCGATCCGACCGAGGCCTGCGCCGCGGTCGCCGGCGAATCCTCGACGGCGACCTGGACCGTGGTGTGGACCGACCGGCTGACGGCGGCCGAGAAGTATCGCGCCAAGTGCTACCGCGTCGAGCCGGTGCCGGGCTCGCCCGGCAGCTATTTCGCCTATATCGCCTATGACCTCGATCTGTTCGAGCCCGGCTCGATCTCCAATCTGACCGCCTCGATCATCGGCAATGTGTTCGGCTTCAAGCCGCTGAAGGCGCTGCGGCTGGAGGACATGCGGCTGCCGGTGGCCTATGTGAAGACGTTCCAGGGGCCGGCGACCGGCATCGTCGTCGAGCGCGAGCGGCTCGACAAGTTCGGCCGGCCGCTACTGGGCGCCACCGTCAAGCCGAAGCTCGGCCTGTCCGGCCGCAACTACGGACGCGTCGTCTACGAGGCGCTGAAGGGCGGGCTCGACTTCACCAAGGACGACGAGAACATCAACTCGCAGCCGTTCATGCATTGGCGCGAGCGCTTTCTGTACTGCATGGAGGCGGTCAACAAGGCGCAGGCGGCGACCGGCGAGATCAAGGGCACCTACCTCAACGTCACCGCGGCGACGATGGAGGACATGTATGAGCGCGCCGAGTTCGCCAAGGAGCTCGGGTCATGCGTTGTCATGATCGACCTCGTGATCGGCTACACCGCGATCCAGTCGATGGCGAAATGGGCGCGCCGGAACGACATGATCCTGCATCTGCATCGTGCCGGTCACTCGACCTACACGCGGCAGCGCGCGCACGGCGTGTCGTTCCGCGTCATCGCCAAATGGATGAGGCTCGCCGGCGTCGACCACATCCATGCCGGCACCGTGGTCGGCAAGCTCGAAGGCGATCCGAACACCACGCGCGGCTATTACGACATCTGCCGCGAGGACTTCAATCCGATGCGGCTGGAGCATGGCGTGTTCTTCGACCAGAACTGGGCCAGCCTGAACAAGCTGATGCCGGTGGCCTCCGGCGGCATCCATGCCGGCCAGATGCACCAGTTGCTCGACCTGCTCGGCGAGGACGTCGTGCTGCAGTTCGGCGGCGGCACGATCGGCCATCCGCGCGGCATCGCCGCCGGTGCGACCGCCAACCGCGTCGCGCTGGAAGCGATGATCCTCGCCCGCAATGAGGGCCGCGACTACGTGCATGAAGGTCCGGAGATCCTGGCCAAGGCGGCACAGACCTGCACGCCGCTGCGCGAGGCGCTGGAGATCTGGAAGGACGTCACCTTCAACTACGAATCGACCGATTCGCCGGACTTCGTCCCGACAGTGACGCCTGCCGCCTAACAATCGTTCGATGCGACGCCGCGATGCGAGCCGGACACCGGCTCGCCCGTTTCAGCGATATCAGGAGACATCAACATGCGCGTGACCCAGGGTTGCTTTTCTTTCCTGCCCGATCTGACCGACGAGCAGATCTCCGCTCAGATCCAGTATTGCCTCGAGAAGAATTGGGCCGTGAACATCGAGTTCACCGACGATCCGCATCCCCGCAACACCTATTGGGAGATGTGGGGCCTGCCGATGTTCGACCTGCGTGACGCTGCCGGCATCATGCGCGAGCTGACCGAGTGCCGGAAGATCTACGGCGACCGCTACATCCGCATCTCGGCCTTCGATTCCAGCCATGGCTGGGAATCGACCCGGTTGTCCTTCATCGTCAACCGGCCGCAGAACGAGCCGGGCTTCCGGCTCGACCGGCAGGAAACCGTCGGGCGCAATCAGCGTTATTCGACGCGGTCCTACGCGGCCGAGCGCCCGGAAGGCCAGCGTTACTGATCCCTGGCGGGCGGAGGTCGCTGCTGCGTCTGCGGGTCTGCGGCGTGGCAGGGATCTCCGCCCGGAGCGGCCATATCACCTTGTATTTGCCGTTGCTTCGTTGTTGCCAGGTTCGCAATCGAACGCACGGCGATCTGATGCGAACGTCCAGAACGGAGCACCAGTCGATGATGCAGGCCACGCAGACGGACACCACCGAGGCGACGCCGGTCGACACCGTCGACCTGCGCCGCGAGTTCGAGAGCGTCGATATTGCGCCGGTGCTGGAGCAGCTCGACCGCGAGCTGGTCGGGCTCACCCCGGTCAAGACGCGAATCCGCGAGATCGCGTCGCTGCTGATGATGGAGCGGATCCGCCGCAAGATGGGGCTGGCGACGACGTTTCCGACCCTGCACATGTCGTTCACCGGCAATCCCGGCACCGGCAAGACCACTGTCGCGCTGCGCATGGCCGGCATCCTGCACCGGCTCGGCTTCGTGCGCCGCGGCCACGTCATCAGCGTCACCCGCGACGACCTCGTCGGCCAGTATATCGGCCACACCGCGCCGAAGACCAAGGAGGTGCTGAAGAAGGCGATGGGGGGCGTCCTGTTCATCGACGAGGCGTATTATCTCTACCGTCCCGAGAACGAGCGCGACTACGGCCAGGAGTCGATCGAGATCCTGCTGCAGATCATGGAGTCGCAGCGCGAGGATCTCGTGGTCATTCTTGCCGGCTATGCCGACCGGATGGAGAAGTTCTTCCAGAGCAATCCCGGCTTCCGCTCGCGCATCGCCCACCACATCGACTTCCCCGACTATTCGGAGGCCGAGCTGCTGACGATCTCCGAGATGATGCTGGAAGGGCAGAATTATCGCTTCACGCCGGAGGCCCGCGCCGCTTTCGAAAGATACATCGCCGTCCGGCGCACTCAGCCCATGTTCTCCAACGCGCGCTCGATCCGCAACGCGCTGGATCGGATCCGCCTGCGCCAGGCCAACCGGCTGGTGTCGCGGCTCGACCGCGTGCTGACGTCCGATGACGTGATGTCGATCGAAGCCAGCGACGTGCTGGCAAGCCGCGTGTTCGCCAAGGGGGCCGACGCGGGAGACGGCAGGGTGGAGGTGCAATCATGAGTCTGGCTCTGGTGAGGAACGCGCCGCTCGACGACCTCCGGCGCCGCATCGCCGACGCCGGCGCACTGATCTTCGACGTCGACGGCACGATGGCCGAGACCGAGGAAATCCATCGCGAGGCCTTCAACGAGGCGTTCGTCGCGGTGGGCATCGACTGGCACTGGGGCCGCCGCATCTACAAGGAGCTGCTGCGTGTCACCGGTGGCAAGGAGCGCGTTCGTGCGTTCGACCAGATGCGGCGCACGGGTCCTCCGCTCAGCGACGCCGTCGTTGCCCGGCTTCATCGCATCAAGACGGAGCGGTTTGCCGCGCTGATGGCCGACAAGGGCTGCCCGTTGCGCCCGGGCGTGCAAGCATTGCTGGAGGCTGCCTCGGCCCGCGGGCAGCGGCTCGCGATCGCGACGACCACCACGCGCGCCAATATCGATGCCCTGTTGGCGCCCGCGCTGGGCGCGAACTGGGAGGCAGGATTTGCCGCCGTCGTGGCGGCCGACGATGTCGTGCGCAAGAAGCCTGCGCCCGATGTCTACCTGGAGGTCTTGTCGCAGCTCGATCTACCCGCGGCCAGTTGCATCGCGATCGAGGACTCCGGTAACGGGTTGATGGCTGCGACCCGCGCCGGCGTTCCCGTGCTGATCACGCGCAGCCTCTACTTTCATGACGACGCGTTCGACGGTGCGCTCGCCGTGTTCGACGATCTCGGGGAGCTTGTTACCTGAGGTATTTTGAGGTGTTTGTGCTGATGCGTTGCCGATTATGTACGCCACCATGCGCATAGCCGCGTGGCGTGGTCGTTCTATTGCCGTCTCGACAAGAACGTGTAATCCCTTGACGACATATCTTCATGTCGAGTCGAGGTCGTTGAGTATGGCCCGCACGCAGGCCAAATTGAAACGTACGGACGTTGCACGCACGGAAGCGTTTCGCGGGCGGGTGGGACGGCCGCCGAAGGCGCTGGCTGGAAATATCGAGGAACGTATTCTGGACGCTGCGCGCGCGGTGTTTCTCGAGCGCGGCTTTGACGGCGCCAGCATCGACGAGATCGCCGAGCGCGCCCCCGCCAGCAAGCCGACGATTTATGCCCGATACACCGGCAAGGCCGCCTTGTTTGCCGCCGTCGTCGCGCGCTCCATCAACGACGTGATGAATCTTGGGTCCTACACGCCGGTGGCCGGCACCGCACAGGAAAAGCTGGTTGGACTGGCCATCGCCATCGTCGATCGCGCGCTGAAGGACTCGCTGGGATTGTTACGGGTCACGATCGGGGAGGCTTACCGGTTTCCCGATCTCAGTTGTCAGTTTCATGACGTCTCGCGCAAGCGGGCCACCCATGCCGTGGCGGTGCTGCTCGGCGAGACGATCGGCGCCTCGGCCACGACCGCTCGCCGGACGCCGTCGAAGGCGTCGGCCGTTTCTGCCGAGATCTTCATCGATCTGATCGTCATGCCGGTGATCATGCGCTCGCTCATGGGCGAGAGCGAAAGGACGATCCGCAGGGAGCTGCCCGGCTTCGTCCGTGACCGAGTCAAGACGTTCCTGGCGCTGCAGCCGAAGGTCTGAGCAGCGCGATCAGCGTCGCCGGAGCGATGACGGTTCGAGCGTCACCTGCTTGAGATCGTTGCCGCTGACGACGACCACGACGAAGGCGAGCTTGCCGTCCTTGTTCATCAGGCCGCCACTGATCGCCCGGCCGGCCGCCGAGCGCTCGGCGATCCGAATCGCATCCGACATCTTGAGCCGGACCGTGGTGAGGGCAGCCAGGCTGTTACGATCGCTTTCGCTCAGTCCATCCACGGTGGAGAACAGCACGCTGTTGCGCACCTTTGCCGTGGTGCCGTCGATGTCGGATTCCCAGATCCGTCCGCTCTGCAGGGTTCGGACCTTGTAGACGGGCGCGTCGAGCCCACCCTCGAAGCTGATGTCCGCGGTCTTGGAGCCCGGATGAATCCTTTCGGCGATCCGCAGCGCCTGGTGCAGTGACACCTCCGTCCGCCGGAACTTGTCGAGCTCGCGATCGATCGTTTCCTGGCTCAGTGCCGGATCGGTGGAGGCTGACGGATCCCTCTCGGTCTGCATGCCGGAGCCGGTCCCGGCGACCGCGTGCGCCAGGGGCGCCCATGACAGCAGGATCAAGGTCAACAGAATGATTCGTTTCATGACGGCCTGCTGTCTCCGATCTCGGTCGGTGCTTGTAGAGCATTCCCTCGGAAAACGGTTGTGGTAAAACGAAACTGTATCGTTTTATAATAAAGGGCAGCGTATATGTCAAGGTTACGGTACCGGCGGCGTCATGTAGTCGGTGTCGAAGCCGACGCCGTGGCCCTCGGGATGGAGGGGCGATCGCCGTCACGTTGAAGGCCAAGCCATTGTGCCTGGCGAACTGATAAGGTGGCGGGAGATAGCTCTGGATCTCGCGTTTGCTCTTCATGGCCAGCGAGCGGATCGCGATCGCCTTGGCGCTGTTTTCGACCGGCCTGAAACCGGTGGACGTCCGGCCGTTCATGATGATGTAGATGGCGCTGATCACGATTGCGGGAGCTGCATCCTTGGAACCCGCACGGCCACGCATGTCGATGGGCGGCTGCGCAATCACGGGTGCTCGGCGCGTTCATCTGCGGCTAATACGCCGCCGGCTATGATTTTCTTCCATTTCCGATAGGTTGTCGCCGTTTCAACCGGGAGCGGCCGATATTGCCGCGCAGCGGCGTCCGATGTCCCGACAGGGGTCACGATGCAGGCCGCATCGGCGGACGCGACCAGAGGAGTCTGAATGATTAAGCGCCGGGCCATGATCACCTTCACGTTCACCGTCGCGACGCTGCTCGCAGCCTGCGGCGGCGTTGCGCAAGCGGCGCAGTGCGGTTCGTCGCCGGCGGGGTTCGAGGCGTGGAAGCGCGAATTCAGCGAGGAGGCGCGGGCGAAGGGCGTCGGCGGCGCCGCGATCGCCGCACTGATGCAGACCAACTACGCCTCCGCGACGATCGCCGCCGATCGCGGCCAGCGCAGCTTCTCGCTGTCGCTCGATCAGTTCCTCGCCAAGCGCGGGGCTGCTGCGATCGTCGCGCGCGGCCGCCAGCTCAAGCAGTCGCAGGCGGCGATGTTCGCCTCGATCGAGCAGCGTTACGGCGTGCCGCCCGGACCGCTGATCGCGATCTGGGGCATGGAGAGCGCGTTCGGCAGCCAGCGCGGCAATCAGCACATGCTGTCGTCGATCGCGACGCTCGCCTATGACTGCCGCCGTCCGGAGTTCTTCACCGACCAGCTCTATGCCGCGCTCAAGCTGATCGACCGCGGCGTGCTCTCGGGCAACACCCGCGGCTCGATGCATGGCGAGGTCGGGCAGACGCAATTCATGCCGAAGAACATCCTCGCTTACGGCGTCGGCAATCTCGACGTCGCCGCCAACGCGCTGGCCTCGACCGCGAACTTCCTGCGCGCCAACGGCTGGAAGGCAGGCGCCGGCTATCAGCCGGGCGAGCCGAACTTCGCCGCCATCGAGGCCTGGAACGCCGCCGGCGTCTATCAGAAGGCGATCGCGCTGATGGGCCGCCAGATCGACGGCGGCGGCTCGGCCGCGGCGCGCTGACGGGCCCGCGACTGATAGACATGTCCAATGAAAAAAGCGGCGCTTCATCACTGAAGCGCCGCTTCTCTTTGGTGTCGGTCAGTCGGCTTGTCGCCTCAGGCCTTCAGATCGAACCGGTCGAGGTTCATCACCTTGGTCCAGGCGGCGACGAAGTCCTTGACGAACTTCTGCTTGGCATCCGAGCTGGCATAGACCTCGGCCAGCGCGCGCAACTGCGAGTGCGAGCCGAAGATCAGGTCGGCGCGGGTCGCCGTCCACTTGATCGCGCCGGACTTGCGGTCGCGGCCCTCGAAGGTGTGCTCGCCCTGATCGACCGGACGCCAGGCCACGCCCATGTCGAGCAGGTTGGCGAAGAAGTCGTTGGAGAGCGTCTCGGTCTGCTCGGTGAACACGCCATGCTTGGAGCCGTTGGCGTTGGCGCCGAGCACGCGCAGGCCGCCGACCAGCACGGTCATCTCCGGCGCGGTCAAGGTGAGCAGTTGCGCCTTGTCGACCAGCAGCTCCTCGCCCGACAGCCACTGCTTGCCGCTGAGATAGTTGCGGAAGCCGTCATGGGTCGGTTCGAGCACCGCGAACGACTCGACGTCGGTCTGCTCCTGCGAGGCATCGGTGCGGCCGGGCGCGAACGGCACGGTCACCTCGACGCCGGCCTTCTTGGCGGCCGCCTCGACGCCGGCATTGCCGGCCAGCACGATCAGGTCGGCGAGCGAGATCTTCTTGCCGCCGGAGGCCTGCGCGTTGAACTCCTTCTGGATGGCCTCGAGCGTCGAGAGCACCTTGGCGAGCTCGGCCGGGTTGTTGACCGCCCAGTCCTTCTGCGGAGCCAGGCGAATGCGCGCGCCATTGGCGCCGCCGCGCTTGTCCGAGCCGCGGAAGGTCGAGGCTGAGGCCCAGGCCGTCGACACCAGTTGCGACACCGACAGACCCGAGGCGAGGATCTTCGCCTTGAGCGCCGCGACGTCCTTGTCGTCGACAACGGGATGATCGAGGGCCGGCACCGGATCCTGCCAGATCAGATCCTCCTTCGGCACCAGCGGGCCAAGGTAACGCACCTTCGGACCCATGTCGCGATGGGTCAGCTTGAACCAGGCGCGGGCGAAGGCGTCGGCGAACTGATCCGGGTTCTCCAGGAAGCGGCGCGAGATCTTCTCGTAGGCCGGATCGAAGCGCAGCGCGAGGTCGGTGGTGAGCATCGACGGCGCATGCCGCTTCGACTTGTCATGCGCGTCCGGCACCGTGTTGGCGCCGGCGCCGTGCTTCGGCTTCCACTGATGCGCGCCGGCCGGGCTCTTGGTCAGCTCCCATTCGTAGCCGAACAGATTCCAGAAGAAGTTGTTGCTCCACTTGGTCGGCGTCGTCGTCCAGATCACTTCGAGGCCGGAGGTGATGGTATCGCCGCCCTTGCCCGAGCCGTATTTGCTGGCCCAGCCGAGACCCTGCTGCGCGATGTCGGCGCCTTCCGGCTCGGCCCCGACCAGCGACGCATCACCCGCGCCGTGGGTCTTGCCGAAGGTGTGACCGCCGGCGATCAGCGCCACCGTCTCTTCGTCGTTCATCGCCATGCGGGCGAAGGTCTCGCGGATGTCGCGCGCGGCAGCCAGCGGATCGGGATTGCCGTTCGGGCCTTCCGGGTTGACGTAGATGAGGCCCATCTGCACGGCAGCGAGCGAGCCTGCGAGCTCGCGGTCGCCGCTGTAGCGCTCGTCGGCGAGCCACTTGCCCTCGGGGCCCCAATAGATGTCCTGCTCGGGCTCCCAGGTATCGGCGCGGCCGCCGCCGAAGCCGAAGGTCTTGAACCCCATCGATTCCAGCGCGACGTTGCCGGTCAGCACGAACAGGTCGGCCCAGGAGATCTTCTGGCCGTACTTCTGCTTGATCGGCCACAGCAGGCGGCGGGCCTTGTCGAGGTTGGCGTTGTCAGGCCAGCTGTTCAGCGGCGCGAAGCGCTGCTGACCGGTGCCGGCGCCGCCACGGCCGTCGCCAATGCGATAGGTGCCGGCGGCGTGCCAGGCCATGCGGATGAACAGCGGACCGTAATGGCCGAAATCGGCCGGCCACCAGTCCTGCGAATCGGTCATCAGCGCGTGCAGGTCCTTGACCAGCGCGTCGAGATCGAGGCTCTTGAATTCCTTGGAATAATCGAACGCCTCACCGAGCGGATCGGAGAGGTTCGAGTGCTGATGCAGCACCGACAGATTGAGCTGGTTCGGCCACCAATCCTTGTTCGAAAATCCCTTCAAGCCGCCCGAGAACGGGCACTTGCTGACGTCATCCATGTTTCTCTCCTGACGTGATCGTCATGGTTCCCCCCTGGGGTGGGAGCCGGGACCCTACGCGGCTGCTTCGATCAGGGGAAATTGAGATTGGTGATCGCAACGATAAGATTATCTGATGAACCTGGTCTGACGCCATTCAAACGCATATGGACACGGTGCATGACCGCTGCATCTCAAGATTGTGGTCAGGGAAAATTGACTCCGCGGCGGTGAACGATAAGATAAACTGATGATACATTTGACGATGCGGCAGCTTCGCTATTTCGATGCGCTGGCGCGTCTCGGCCATTTCGGCCGCGCCGCGGAGGCCTGCGCGATCTCGCAGCCGGCGCTGTCGATGCAGATCAAGGAGATGGAGGACGCGCTTGGCGGCGTGCTGCTGGAGCGCAATGCGCGCCAGGTGGTGCTGACGCGATTCGGCGAGCAGCTCGCCGAGCGCGTGCGCGAGATCCTGCGCTCGGTCGATGAGCTCGGCGATTTCGCCCGCGCCTCGCGCGACAAGCTCACGGGCCGGCTGCGGCTCGGCATGATCCCGACGATCGCGCCCTATCTGCTGCCCAAGGTGATCGGGAACCTGACGCGCAGACATCCCGAGATCGACATCCACGTCCGCGAGTCCAAGACGCCGAAGCTGATCGAGGAACTGGTCGAGGGCCGGCTCGATGCCGCGATCGTCGCGCTGCCAGTGTCGGAGCCGTCGCTGACCGAGGTCGCGCTGTTCGCGGAGAGCTTCCTGCTGGTGCGGCCGCCGGAATATGAAGGCGCGGCGGTGCCGAGCAGCGAGATGCTGCGCGAGATGCGGCTGCTGTTGCTGGAGGAGGGGCACTGCTTCCGCGACCAGGCGCTGTCGTTCTGCAACATGCAGGCGCCGCGCGAGATGCTCGATGCCTCCTCGCTGTCGACCCTGGTGCAGATGGTCGGCGCCGGCATGGGCGTGACGTTGATTCCGGAGATGGCGGTCGGCGTCGAGACGCGGTCGGCGTCGGTGTCGCTGGCGCGCTTCGCCGATCCGCAGCCGCAGCGCACGGTCGGCATGGTCTGGCGCAAGACCAGCCCGCTCGCCAAGCAACTGATGCAGATTTCCGAGATCGTCGGCAGCGCGGCCGAGGGTCTGCGCAAGCAGGCCGCGGCAGCGCAGGGCCGCAAACGGCGAAGCTGATCCTTCGGGACCATCCCGTCCGAGGCGGCGTTGTCCTTCCTTAAGGAAGGACATCCTCATGAAATTGGCCTTGATCGCATCCGCTGCTGCGCTCGCGTTGTCGAGCAGCTCGCCTTGGCTGATAGCAGCGGCACGGGTGGCAGCAGCGCCGGCGCCTCCCGCGACGCGACAACCTCAACGCCGGGCGGACCCGGAAACGCGACGGGGACGACCGGAATGGGGTGGGGCGCGGCAGGAGCCGTGCGGCGGGGAACGGATCGGGGCGCACGCCATCGGCGCCGAATGACGCCACCGGCTTGCTCGACAACAACAGCCCGAGCTCCGGCGACGACAATTCCGGCAGCTCGAGCAATCTCGGCCGGCATTGAAGGGATGTCTCGCCGGCGATCGCGCTTTTGCAATGGAACAGTCGCGCCGACAGGTGGTTCGTAGCGACGAGCAACTCATTTGCTCGTCGCCGCGATCGCGGCGGAGGACTGCGCCGGATGACCTTCGCGGGCAGTCATGCGTGATGACCTTGGTCGAGGAGTCCTTGCGATGCGAAGCTTGAACTATGTGGGAGCGCTGGCCCTGTCCGGCGCGCTGCTGGCCGGAGCGAGCGCTCCGGCGTTGTCTGCACCCGTCACTGCGCTGTCGGCCGCGGCGAAGGCCGACGTTGCGCCGCTCAGCACGGTTCAGGTCCGCTATGGCGGCTGGCATGGCGGCGGCTGGCGTGGTGGCGGTTGGCGTGGCGGCGGCTGGGGCTGGGGAGCAGGCGCGCTCGCGGCCGGCGCGCTTCTCGGCGCCGGGATCGCGGCGACGGCATCGCCTTATTACTACGACGATCCCTATTATTATGGTCCGCCCTACGGCTATGTCGGCGTCGGCTACGGGCCGTATTACGGCCGTCCCTACTATGCCCGTCCGTATTGGCGGCATCGCTATTATGGCTGGGGCGGTCCGTGGGGCGGCCCCTGGTGAGATCGGCTGATTGGTTCCGGATGCCCTGGCGTCTGCGCGAGCGATCGCGCAGACGATTTCGTGTTTGCTGCGAGCTGATCGTGATCGCGTGGCAGCCAGAACGCTAAAGGCAAGTTGATCTTGCTCAAAGCTGCTCCTCGCTCCCGTGGTCCAATAAGTTCGACACGGGAGAGGAGCCGGAAATGCAAACACCAGTTCAAATCGAATTTGAAGGGATTCGCGTCTCCGCTGAAATCCGGGCTGCCGTTGAGCAACATGTCGCGGAACTGGAGAGCCGCTTCGGCCGGATCACCGCGGCGCGCGTCATGGTCAAAGGTCCGGGCGGCCATCACCAAACCGGCGGTCAATATCTGGTGAGCGTTCGGCTGGCGCTGCCCGACGGTCGGGAAGTCCACGTTGGACGTACCCCGAAGCTGGATGAACGGTACGTCGACTTGACCTTCGCCGTGGACAACGCATTCAAACGCGCGCGTCGACAACTGCAGGACCGGGCGCGACTGATGCGTGGCGATGTCAAGACGCACGAGCCTCAACCGATCGGAACCGTTGCGCGTATCGATCCAAGCGGCCAGTTCGGCTTTCTGGAAGCCGCCGACGGCCACGAAGTCTATTTCAACTGCAATAGTGTCGTTGATGGTGGACCAAGCATCGTGCCCGGCGCCCGCGTAAGCTACGTCGAGGAGATCGGAGAAAAAGGACCGCAGGCGAGCACAGTCAGATTGCTCGGGAAACATGGGCTGCGGGCTTAGATCGGCGGCCGAGACGCGAGCGGCGAGCAGGTTTGACGTTGGAGGTAACCGATGATTGGTGATCGCCTGCGTTTGTTCTGTCTTCATGGCACGGAAGGGCTTGGCGAAAAAATCGCTCACGCGCTCGGATGCCGTCTCGCCGCTGTCGAAGAACGCAGCTTCGAGGACGGCGAACACAAGGTGCGGCCGCTGGAAGTTGTCGCCGGCTGCGACGTCTACGTTCTGCATAGCCTCCATGGCGGTCCTGACGAGAGTCCGAACGACAAGCTGTGCCGGCTGCTGTTCCTGGTCGGAGCGTTGAAGGATGCCGGTGCTGCGCGGGTGACGGCGGTCGCACCGTATCTGTGCTATGCGCGAAAGGATCGTCGCACCAAGGCCAATGACCCCGTCACGATCCGTTATCTTGCGACCATGTTCGAGGCGATCGGTGTTGACGCAGTGGTGACCCTCGAAGTTCACAACGAGGCCGCGTTCGAGAACGCGTTCCGTTGCCCATCGGTAGCGCTGAGCACGGCGCCGCTCTTGATCGGCAGGATCAAGGCGATCGCGGCTGATCGGCCGATTGCCGTGGTTTCGCCGGATCTCGGAGGCGGCAAGCGCGCGGACCTGCTCCGCGAGGTTCTGGGGAAAGCGCTCGGCCGTCCGATCGGCAAGGCATTCGTGGAGAAGCATCGCAGCTCCGGCGTCGTTTCGGGCGACTTGTTCGCCGGAGAGGTGGCGAACGCGCTGTGCGTGATCGTGGATGATCTCATCAGCAGCGGTGGAACCCTGGTGCGGGCGGCGAAGGCGGCCCGTGCCCATGGGGCCGAAGAGGTGATAGCTTGCGTGGCGCACGGCTTGTTCATGCCGGGCGCGGCAACGACGCTCGCCGACCCTGCGATCGGCCGCATCATCGCGACCGACAGCGTGCCACCGTTCAGGCTTCCGCCGGGCGCGGTTCGCGATAAGCTCGAGATTGTCTCGGCGGCGCCCCTTCTCGGAGAGACCATTCGTCGGCTGCACCACAACGAGCCGCTGACGGAGCTGCTTCCGTATCAGGATTGATCCCCGCAATTCAAATTCTGGCTCACGCCGTGAGCTGCCGCTCAAGCTGCGCTGCGTCCGCCTTGGCAAGTTTGAGATAGGTGCGCGCCAGCCGCGGCCATTTTTCCGGCGTCCGTGGATGGGCGTCGGCGAGATGAGCGATGGATAGCCTGGCGCGCAGCATGGCGCGGCCAATCCGATAGAACAAGAACAGTCCGCTGGCCGGGTCATCATTGAGCTGGACGGCCAGATATCGCCGAAGCCTCTCACCGACCCACGGTCCTCCCAGTCGAGCGCATTCCAAGTGCAGGAAGGCAATTTCGTCCAGTGCATCCGACGTCCGCAAGCGGGCATTGAACTCCAGGCAGTCGATGATGGGGAAGGGAGGGCTCAACCAGATATGTTCCGGCCGCAGATCGCCATGGCCGTCGAGGACGAGCCGGTGATGCACCCGCTGCGCCAGTAGATCGGTCCGCTGCCGCAGGAAACGGCATTGCAGGTTGGCGATGCGCTCGATGGTGCCGCGGGGCAGGTCGAAGGCCGACTCGAGCAAACCTCGCCGATCCGCCAGAACTGCCTTTTGCAGGGTCACCATGTAGCTCTCCGGATTGATCATGATCCGGCGCGCATGCGAATAGAAGCGGCTCAAGCGACTTGCCAAACCATCGATCTGGGCCTGGGAGACCTTGCGATCGCGAAGCCCGACTTCGAGTGTTTGGCCTTCGTCGAGCCGGCGCATGACGACGAGCCAATCAACGATGTGTCCGCCTCCTCCGATGGCGTAACCACCCGGCGCAGCCGTCAGCGGCACCAGGCCGTGATAGACGTCGGGCGCCAGCCTTCGGTTCAGCGAAACCTCAGCGCGGCAGGCCTCTGCGCGGCGCTCAAGGCTGGAGAAATCGAGATATGGAAAATGAACCGGCTTCTTGAGCTTGTAGACGCGCTCGTCAACCATGAAGACCCAGGACATGTGGGTCTCCCGCGTGATCACAGCGTCGGGCACCGGGACATAACTGTCCGGCCGGCTGAGAAACGCCACCTTGCGAGCAAGAGCGGTCGCGCTGCCATTCTCAGCGTCCTCGCCCCAGGGTTCATTCTGCCATCCGGGCATATGATGCCTATCGCCAATCGAGGCAGCCGGCAGCTTGATACGGATCAATAGCAGTGGTTGTCCGGCTCATATCCTGCCCCTCTTCCGCATGAGGTCTGCCATGCTGTTCCAGAACCGAACCGATGCCGGCCGGCAACTCGCCGAGGCGCTGCTCAAATACAAGGGGCGGCACCCGGTCGTTCTTGCGCTGCCACGCGGCGGCGTGCCGGTTGCGGCGGAAGTCGCAGCAGCCCTCAATGCGCCACTCGATCTGCTGCTGGTCCGCAAGATCGGGCTGCCGGGGCAGCCGGAGCTCGCAATGGGCGCCATCGCGGATGGTGAGGGCATGACCACCATACGTAACCAGGACGTGATCGAGCTATCCGGCGTCACCTCCGAAGAATTTGAGGTCGTCTGCAGGGAGGAACGTGCTGAGATCGAACGGCGCCGCAAGCGCTATCTGGGCGATCGGGCTCGCGCCGAAGTCAAGGGGCAGGTTGCGATCATCGTCGATGACGGCGTTGCGACAGGCGCAACCACGCTTGCCGCCATCAAGGCTGTTCGGAAGCAGGAACCGAAAGAGCTCGTGCTTGCGGTCCCGGTCGCGCCGCCGGACGCCATCAGGAAATTGCATGCGGAAGTCGATGCCGTCGTCTGTCTGCATGAGCCTCAGGAGTTTGGCGCGATCGGCTATTTCTATCGCGACTTTCATCAGGTCAGCGACGACGAGGTGATTGCCACTTTGAGGCAGTTTCCATCAAGCAGATCCATGCACGCCTCCTGACGAGCCGGCGCCTAATGGTCGTGGGGCAGCGGCTCCCAGCGGTCGCCGACCTTCACGTAGGATCGCTTCACCGCTGCCCAGGCTGTGCGGTGAGCAATCTCTTCCTGCCGTTCGTCTTCCGCATGGGAGGCAAAGGCGTGGTTGAATGCTTCCCGATAGATGTCCTGCGCGTGCGATGGGAGGTGAGCGCGAACAGCAGGGGGAAGATCGATGTTTGTGCGATAGGGCATGGCTCTTGCCTCGGACGCTCACTGCCGCGCCTTGCTCGCGACGCCGCGGCGTTTCCACCAAAGAGGATAGAGGCAACTTGCTTCCGCCTCTTGACCGGCGTCAAATAGGGATGCGCAGACATCGACAGGATGGCTGACGTCATGTGAGCGCCGAGGACATCGATGGACCCGTTACCGAGCGCGCTGCTAACCGATCTGTATCAGATGACCATGATCGAAGCGTATCTTGAATCGGGCCAGACTGATACAGCCGTATTTGAGTTCTTTGTGCGCAAGCTGCCGCCTCAGCGCAGCTTCCTGATGGCGGCCGGACTGGAGCAGGCGCTCGACTTCCTGCAAAACATACGGTTCTCGCAAGACGAACTCGGCTGGCTTGAGCGAACGGAAAAGTTCAGCAAGTCGTTGATCGACTATCTCGCCAATTTCCGCTTCACCGGCGAGGTTCACGCGATGCCGGAAGGCACCGTGTTCTTTGGCAACGAACCGATCCTTAGGGTTACGGCTCCTTTACCGGAGGCGCAGCTTGTCGAGACGCGCCTGATCAACATCCTGCATTTTCAGACGCTGATTGCCTCCAAGGCCGCGCGCATGGTCTTACTCGCGCCAGACAAGCTCCTGGTCGATTTTGGCTTGCGTCGCTCCCATGGTGCCGAGGCAGGGCTGCTGGCCGCCCGCGCGAGCTATGTCGCTGGGTTCTCCGGTACGGCAACCCTCCTGGCCGAGAAGTCATTCGGCATTCCGACCTATGGCACCATGGCGCATTCGTTTGTTCAATCCTTTGATGACGAAGCTACAGCATTCGAGGCGTTTGCGCGCGCCAGGCCAGAGAATCTCGTCCTGCTGATCGACACTTATGACACCGAGGCGGCCGCGAGGAAGGTCGTCATGCTGGCGCCCCGATTGAAGGAGCTTGGAATTGCGGTCAGCGCCGTGCGGCTTGACAGCGGGGATCTGTCTGCGCTCGCCAAGAAGGTGCGCTGCATTCTGGATTCCGGCGGACTCAAGGACACCGACATCTTCGTCAGTGGCGGGATAGAGGAGGGTACCCTGATTGCCTTCGCTCGGGATGCGGCGCCGATCGACGGTATCGGCATCGGCACGGGCCTCGTCACGTCGTCCGATGCGCCAGCACTCGACTGTGCCTATAAGCTGCAGGAGTATGCGGGCTTGCCCCGTCGCAAGCGCTCGACGGGAAAGGCCACCTGGCCCGGCCGCAAGCAGGTTTGGCGCCGGTATGACAGGGATGGCCGCATGCTCGCAGACATTCTTTCGACCGAGGAGGACCAACAAGAGGGGGAAACGCTGATCCAGGCGGTGATGCTCGGCGGACGCCCTATCGCCTCTCAACCTTCACTTCACGACATCCGGGCTCACGCGCGCCGGCAGCTCGATCTACTGCCTCCGGACCTGAGAACCTCCAAAGCGGTCGCGCCCTATCCGGTGCAGATTTCAAGCCATCTTGAACAGCTGGCAGCTGTCGCCGACCGGATAGGCTCGCGTCCCTGAATTCTGATCTGCATCAAGGGAAGCGGCTCGATCCCTCTCTAGCTTGTCAAGCGACGGAGGTGCATCGATGCCGGTACAGAATGCCGAAATTGCAGAGATGTTCGACCAGACCGCCGAACTTCTCGAGATCAAAGGCGACAATCCGTTTCGTTCGCGGGCCTATCGCAATGCTGCGCGGGTGATTGAACGTCTGCCCAAGAGCATCACCAACCTCTTGAAGGCGGGTGAGGATCTTTCCGAGCTGCCAGGTATCGGCAAGGATCTGGCAGGAAAGATCGAAACGATCGTCGCAACCCATCATTTCGATGTGCTGGACAAGCTCAAGCGTGAACTGCCCGGCGATCTCGGAGAGATCGCGGCACTCCCGGGCTTGGGTCCGAAACGCGTCAAACTGCTCTACGACAAGCTGGGCGTGCGGTCACTCGCGGACCTCAGGCGCGCGGTGAGGTCGGGTCGGCTGAGAGAGCTTCGGGGCTTCGGTGCCAAGAGCGAGGAAAAGCTCACCGCGGCGTTGGCCAAGCCTCGAGCCGAGAGGCGCTTCAGACTATCCGAGGCCGAAGCCGAAGCGGAAGCACTCCTCAGCTATCTGAGGCCAGACGCGACCGATGGAAAGGTGATCGTCGCCGGAAGCTACCGTCGCAGGCGCGATACCGTCGGTGATCTTGATATCTTGATGGTGGCACGTGACGGCCACGCCGCCGGCGGGAGACTCTCTCGATACGACAATGTCGCCAGTGTGCTCGCTCATGGCGATAAGCGGACGGCGGTGGTGCTGCGCTCCGGGCTGCACGTCGACCTGCGCGTTGTTCCTGAGGCCAGCTACGGCGCCGCGCTGATGTATTTCACCGGATCCAAGGCGCACAACATCTCCTTGCGCGGACTCGCTACCGACCACGGCTGGAAGCTGAACGAATATGGTCTGTTCGCCGGCAAACGGCGCATCGCCGGAGCAACCGAGGAGGAGATCTATGGCAAGCTCGGGCTGCCCCTGATTCCGCCCGAGATGCGCGAGGATCGCGGCGAGATCGCGCTCGCAAAGGCAAAGAAGCTCCCGAAACTGATTACGCTGTCCGATATTCGAGGCGACCTGCACGTCCATTCCAAATGGACCGACGGCACCGCCGCGATCGCCGAGATGGCGACTGCCGCCAAGGCAAGAGGCTATGCCTATATGGCTCTGACCGACCATAGCCAACACGTCACTGTCGCCCATGGTCTCGATGCCGGACGTCTGTCGCGTCAGATCGACGAGATCGATCGTTTGAACGACCGGCTGGATGGCTTTACGGTGCTGAAAGGCGCCGAAGTCGATATTCTGGCGGACGGACGGCTTGATCTGCCCGACAAGATCCTGTCGCGGCTCGATCTGGTCGTTGCTTCCGTTCACTACAAGTTCGAGCTCTCGCGCAAGATGCAGACCGAGCGCATCATCCGGGCGATGGACAATCGCCATGTCTCGATTATCGGCCATCCGACCGGACGGTTGATCGGGGACCGCGAGCCTTACGAGATCGACATGGAAGCCGTCATTGCGGCGGCGGGCGAGCGCGGCTGTCATCTCGAGCTCAACGCCGACCCGGACCGGCTCGATCTCAACGATATCCATGTTCATGCCGCCAAGTCCGCGGGCGTCAAGCTGGCGATCTCGACGGACGCACATTCGACCGCTGGATTCGCCAACATGCGTTTCGGCGTCGATCAGGCGCGCCGAGGCTGGCTCGAAGCCGCAGACGTCATCAACACTCAACCCTTGTCGCGGACGAAGAAAATGCTGAAGCGCTAGCCGGATTGCTTGATCCTTCGCAACGTGGCGCACGCGAAGTTGCGCTCATCTTAGATGACAGCAAAGGAGGGGTGAAATGAGCTTCGGGAAGAAGATTGGCACGGTTGCGACCGCGGCCGTCCTGACCCTCGCGCTGCTTGCACCCACGGGTGCCGACGCTCGCAACGGGCGCATTGCCGCGGGAATCGTCGGCGGCCTGGCTGCCGGCGCGCTGTTCGGCGCGGCCCTCGGCGGCGGCTATTGGGGGCCGTATCCCTATTACGGCTATCCGGGGCCAGTCTATTACTACCCACCGGCACCGTATTGGGGGCCAGGACCGTTCTGGGGACCGTACGGATACGGCGACTGCTATGTCCGAGCTGTCCGGCACAGGGGGCATGTGCATTACGTGCGGGTCTGCTATTAAGTTCGCTTGCACTCGAGCAACGGGCGGGGCTGTTATATTGCCGCGGAGAGCCAGACGCATGTCGGGGCGTTTCAAGTTTCGGGCTCTGGGCCTCTTCGTCGGACTGCTCTCGTGTTGGCCGACAAACGTGGACGCCGCGAACCTCAGCAAGGCCGCGCAACGAGGCAGGACCATCCTGCAGGAAAGATGCGGGCGCTGTCATGCCATCAAATCGGTTGGCGAAAGCCCGCTCGAGAATGCTCCGCCGATGCGCGATATCTACGCCCGGTTCAATCGGCGCGAGTTGCAGGCGGAGCTGTCGGAAGGCATGGTGTCGAAGCACAGGGACATGCCGCAAATCGAATTTTCCGACGAGGACGTCTACGCGATCATGAGCTACCTCTACATTCTTGCAGTCAGGAAATGAATGCTCGCTGCTCAGGAAAGCGCTGATCCCTGCACATCGAAGCTCACTTGGGAAGCTCACTTGGCCGGCTGCGCGGTCCATTCGACGGTCTGACGGCATCGCCGCTGGTCTGGCGACACGCGATTGGGCCGGTACGAAGGCGTCCCGTCGCTGAGTGCGCGGCGGACGTGCCGGGCGGGGCCAGATGACCGGATTAGGATTTCAATTCGCGGAGCTGCACCGGCAGATGGTGCATCAGTTTCTCAAATTCACCGGGATCGAGCTTCTCCCACGCGATCTCGAACACCCCGCGAATGACGGTCAGCGGCGCGATGGGAAACTGCTGGGGCAGCTCCATGGCGACGTGATCCGCGAAGTCGCTGGCATGTCGCTCCTTGGTCGGCGTTCCCGCCGCGTGCCAGTTCTCGTAGTAGATCCCGCGCAGGCAGCTGGGCGCCAAGCTTGATCGCCACCTCCGGAGATACGCGATCGCGCAACGCATGCAGAACAGCCCGGAGCGCGTTGTAGGCCTGTTGACGACTACCGAGCTCCAGCTTCTCCTCGATCGCCTTGAGCCAGAGATTGGTCTCCTGAATGGTGTGATCCAGCGCGGTGACGCCTGTTACGCTCATGATGCGTTCTCCTAGATTGGCCACAATAGCGGCATCCCGGATCGACGGCGTCACCGCAATCACGTCCGTTGCCATGATCCGGCGAGCACGGATGCCGGCCTCGATTCAATGCGACAGCAGGGTCGGGATCGTCATCGTCCTCAGCATTTCATGGGTGACGCCGCCGAAAATGCCTTCCCGCAGGCGGGAATGCCCATATGCCCCCATCACCAGCATGTCGAGACTTTCGTCGGCGGCCAGGGACAGGATGGACGGCTGAATTTCGGAATGCTCTGCCGTCAGCTCGAGCAGCGTTGTCGTAAGTCCGGCGCGAGCCATGTGTTCAGTCAATTTCCGCGCTGAGGCCTCGGTGGGAGCAACCTGCGCCTCATTGATCGAAATCGTGACCAGCGCTTCTGCTTGAGAAAGAAACGGTCTTGCGTCCTTTAAAGCGCGGGCGGCAAGGCGGCTTCCATCCCAGCAGATGCCGATACGGTTGGCCCTGAAGGGGCCGCGGAAGATATGCGGCACGAACAGGACGGGTCCGCCCGCCTGGAGCAGGATCTCCGTCGCAGTTCGAGTGTCGTAGCTGTCCTGTGTTGCGTCCGTCTGCAGGACCACCGTCAGTCCATAGAGCCTGGCCGCAGCGCCGAGCGCGGACGCGGCTTCACCGGGCAGGTCCTCGACCGAGCGGCTTGCGTGAGAGATGTTCGCATTCCGGGCTTCCGTCTCGAAAATGGCGAGTGCAGCCGCGCTGCGTTGGGCGGCGCGTTGCCGCTCCATTTCGAAGATCTCTGAAGCGGCGACTGCTGCGCCCGCGCCTCCATCGACCACATACGCGCTACCGGGCGGGATGTATCCGACTGCAATCGCATCGAGATGGGCGTCGAACCGGGCAGCCAACGAGACGGCGGCATCAACGACAGGCTGCGGTGGCTGCTCGGTCGGAATATACACGAGAATGTCGTTGATATCGATCACGACGACCTCCCTCCGGGACCCAATCCATACTCTCCGTCGGATGAAGCGGCATGTTGACTTGAATCAACAGTCAATGGCCGGCCGTCACTAACCGGTCCGCCGCAAAGTTGTGCTCCGCTCGGGGGAGGGGGCACGGCCCCGTTTCGTGGTCTAGCGTCACACCGGAATTTCGGGTTCCGCTAACCGTTCGCGCTTTGGCTCCGCGATTTCGGTCATCGTCGCCTCGGTGAGCAGGAGGATGCCGGCAACCGACACCGCGTTCTCGAGGGCTGTCCGAACGACCTTCGCGGGATCGACAATGCCGGCCTCGACGAGATCGACATATTGCTTGCGCGCGGCGTCAAACCCGAAACTGCCGACGCCACTCAGCATGCGCGCCACGACCACGCCGCCATCCGTTGCCGAGTTCTCCGCGATCTGGCGAGCGGGGGCCTCGAGCGCGCGCTTCAAGATCTGTACACCGGTCTTTTCGTCGCCTTCGCAGAGTGCTTCGTCCTTGCCGACGGCTTCGATGCATCGAAGCAAGGCAAGCCCGCCGCCCGGCACGATACCTTCTGCAACGGCCGCCTTCGTCGAACTGATGGCGTCGTCAAGCGCCTCTTTTCGTGATTTCATCTCAGCTTCAGTCGGCGCTCCGACACGGATAACGGCAACCCCGCCCGACAGCTTGGCGAGCCGCTCCTCAAGCTTCTCCTTGTCGTACTCGCTGGTCGTTTTCTCGATCTCGCGGCGGAGTTGTTGCAGCCGCGCATCGATCTGGCTGCGTTCGCCCTTGCTGCCGATCAGCGTGGTGTTTTCCTTGTCGGCAACCACACGGGCGACATGTCCCAACTGCTGCAAAGTGGTGTTTTCGAGCTTCGAACCGAGATCGTCGGAGATGACCTGGGCGCCAGTGAGGATTGCAATATCCTGCAACATCGCCTTGCGTCGCTCACCAAAACCGGGCGCCTTGACGGCGCAGCCTTTGAGCACGCCGCGAAGCTGATTGACGATGAGCGTGGCCAACGCCTCGCCTTCAATGTCTTCGGCGATGATCAGGAGCGGTTGTGCCGACTTTGCGATCTGTTCGAGCAGCGGAATGAGGTCGCGCAGGGCGCTGATCTTGTGGTCGCACAACAGGATGAATGGCTCTTCAAGAACCGCTTCCATGCGATCGGCATCGGTCACGAAGTAGGGCGACAGGAAGCCGCGGTCGAATTTCATCCCTTCCACCACGTCGAGCGACGTTTCGGTGGTCTTGGACTCCTCCACCGAGATCACTCCATCGCTGCCGACTTTCTCGAGCGCATCGGCGACCAGCGCGCCAATCGATGGATCATTGTGAGCCGAGATGGTGGCGACCTGAGCTCTTTCCGCCTTTGTCTTGACGGGGCGCGCCATGGCATGGAGGGCCGCTATCGTCGCGTGGGCAGCGCGGTCGAGGCCCCGTTTCAGATCGATGGCACTGGCGCCGGCGACCACGTTCCTGACGCCGTCGGCAAGAATCGCATGTGCCAGGATCGTCGAGGTGCTTGTTCCGTCGCCAACGAGATCGCCGGTCTTCTCCGCGGCCTGACGCAGCACCTGCGCTCCGAGATTCTCCTCCGGATCCTTGAGGTCAAATTCCTTGGCGATCGTGACGCCGTCGTTGCATACGATCGGGGTGCCCCAGCTCTTCTGGATCAACACTGATTTTGATTTGGGGCCGAGCGTCACGCGCACGGCGTCCGCAAGCAGCGAGGCTCCGCGCAGGATCTTTTCACGGGCCGCGGAATGAAACAGCACCTGCTTGTGAGGCATCAATCGCTCCTCAGAAGGACGGCTTTCATCGAATCAAGATAGAAGTGACGCCGTTTTGAACGCTTGATCCTGATCAAGCCTAGGCCTGGGAGCAACTCGCCGGTCGGATGCCGAGTGGCCTTGCATTGCCCCCCGAGCAAGCCTACGCTGTTGCAAGCTTTAGTAGAAAACAGGTTTGCTGCAGTAACGCGCCGCGCAGCTTGCGCTGCGAAATTCATTGGGAGCGGGACGTGCGCTCTATTCCAATTCCTCGGCTCAATGGGGCTTTTTGGACCATCGTCCTTCAACTGGTGGCCTGCTTGCTTCCCGGCCTCACCTGGGCCGATGCTCCCGGCAAGCCGGCGTTGACGGTTATTCTCGCGCGCAATGAAATCCTCGCCGGCCAGACGATGGGCTTCAGCATATGGATCGAGAATGCGACCGAAGCCAGGATCATGGACGCGGGTCTTAGCTTGTTTGGTCCTCCTTCTTTGAAGATCGGAAGCCTCGGGCCAGACGGCACATGCGACGTAAAAGACACCATCGGTCTCGGCACCGTTGAGCCCGGTTCGACCTTGGTGCGCAGCAGAATGTGCCTCAAGGCCGATTCCAGCATCGCAGAGCGGGACGAGAACCTGGCGTTCAGTGTCAGTTATTCGCTCCAGAACGTGAAGGACAACAAGACGATCGCCGGCGCATCTGTTGCGGAAAAGAAGATGAGCATCGGTCTTTTCGGGACTGAGAGCGTGGGCGGTGTTTCGCTCCGCCTCGCGTCGTACGTCATTCCCGGCACGTTCTTCTTGATGATTTTGCGGCTATTCGCCCCCAAGGAGTCAAGAGTTGAACTGGGCGCGACCGAGTCCGTTACACTCAGCATCTTTATCTCGACTCTTTTGTTCCTTGGGACGGCATACCTCATTCCTTCCTTGCAGCTGCGTTTTGCGGGGATCGGATCGACTGTGAGCGCGATCGCGTTTCTCGCGCTGTGTGGCGCTGCAATTGTGCTTGGCGGAATCTTGGCTGCCGTCTTGCAAGGTATTTCGATGATCGGCGCTCGGGAGCGCATCGCGCGCATTGTCCAAGAAACCGACAGGGTCGGCCCGATCATTCAGAAAGCCGTGCGTGCGGCCGGGGGCAAGCTCGATCCGGTTATGATGATCGCGGATGGCAAGCAATATTTCGGCTCGCTTGTTGTGCCTGCAAGCAATGGCGGCAGGATTTTGCTCGGCTGGTTTCAGCTCAAGGCGCCTGATGCGAAGTGCCGATCGGAAATGAAAGAATGGTTCGATAAAGACGAGTTCATCAAACCCATTGATGCAGCAGCCCGATGGGGAGTCGAACCGACCATGTTCGACCCGATCAAGGAATCAAGAGCCGGCAATCTTGAGCCGACCGAATTTCTCTGGATGTACTTTGACGAAAAGGCAGCGCGGTTGCCGGCCGGGCGCGAGGATCTTGCACAAATGAAACCGCTCACCTTAACCTGAAGAGCCGGCCGGGACCGGCCTTGCGGCCGGTCCCAGGAGATCGCTGCCGCCTTGCTCGCCTGGTCGGTAAGCACTGGCGACATATTTGGGCAGTCGCCCAGCTGTACAGCTCGTTGAGAATAGCGCGCAAAGCGCGAGAAGACAATGGTTTGCGGATGACCGGCGAAGCGAGATGCCGGGGATGCTGCGCTTGTGAGGAAATCGATCTTGTGAGGAAATCGATAATGGCGCGCGCTGTCTATTGTGTTTTTGACGTTCACCTCTGGTCGCGGCCGTTCGTTGCGGCCGATTTTGATCCACGGGTTCACTTCCTTTGGTCCTCTCGTGATTATCGCCAGATGCGCAGCCAGGGGGCCAAGATCGAGCTCGCGAACCTTGTCCTTCTTCCACTGAATGATGAATTCGACCTGCGCCGGAATCACTTCTGGCCGCGCTATCAGGCGGTCGCTAGCAATATCCCGGGGACCATAACCTCGTTTGGAGATGCCTGCGATCTCGTGTGGCCTCTACGCTGCAGGCCCAAGAATCTCGACTTAACGCTGAACGAGGCCGTGTGGCACAAGGCGGGGAGAGTGCGGTCAACCATCTGGCTGTGGCCGTTCGGCTGGTCTTCCATGCTCGAGATCGACCTGCCTGCAGACGATGAATTTGACGGGCTGCTGGATATTGGAATCGCGTTGCGTGAGAAAGACCCGGCGCCTTTGCTCTTGAAGGGGAAGGCGGTCGGGGTATCAGGCGCGCTCGCTCATCTCTCCCAACTCGTCAGGCAGGATCTGTGCACGCCGGCCGCACAGGGAAAGGCGATGGAAACGACCCGCCTTCCGCGCTACGTAGTCTGCGCGCTTGAACTGTCGAAAGGATTTCAGATCCGTGAGAACATTCCTGTAGCGGATCAGATGCTGCTGATCGGGGCCGTGCGTGGACAGGAGCTCGACCTTGCCAAGTTTCTCAGCAATCGTCCGCTGTTTACTCGGCTCGGCTACGGCAATTTTGCCGTTACCGATCTCGATGCGGGGACCGCAATCGTGCAGCGGCATTGGCAGGACCGGCCGGGCACAAAGCTCGAAAGCAATCATTGCTTCTACGTCAACACACGAAACTTTTTCTCGATTTTTCTGACACTTCACCGAATGATCGCCTACATCACCGTGAAATCAAAGGACGATGCAAGGGCGGTGGCGGCCGCATCGGTGCTTGCGTCGTTACCTATCGAGTACCAGAACAAGCTCTGCTCGGATTTCGCAGCCAACTACGCGCCGCTGCACGGCGTTCCTGTTGCCGGCAATAAGAGTCCCGCTGGACCAGCTTCTTGAGGCAACCGTGTGCAGTAGTCGATACGCTGATCGTTCAGTGGATCGCAGGTCAAGGTGCGGGGACATGCGAGGCGGTCTTGGGCTAGGTGTGCCGCGTCCACATGTGCGTCGTAGGCCTTGCGGCGTATGCGGCGGGCTCAACGCGTCAATCGGCACCAGGTGCGCCTCGAAACATGTCCAAGACATCGTTCCACATTGCCGGCGTCATTCCCATTTCGTGGCGCACGTCCGGATAGAGCCTGAAGTGCGCGTCCAGCCCGGCAGCGTGGTACAGCTGCCGTGCGGGCCAACCAGCTTAACGACCGGCTCTGCGTCCTCGCCGCACGTGAAGCCAACCGTGCCATACAGACGCGTGCGGCTGTCAGGGCTGTTGCCGAAGGAGGGGAAGATCTCGCCGCACGCGCTGCGCCACACGGCGGCGACGTGGCTCATGCAGCGGCACGCTATCCGGGGCAGGTCTCAGGCCTTCTCGGAATGTCGGTCAAGGTGCTGCTCGACACCTTCGGCCATCATCATCCCGGACTGCATGCGCGAGGCCGCGGCCGCGATTACCTTGAGGGATCGCAAGCAGAACGTATCGGTGGTCGAAACGGTGGTTCACCTCGAAAAACACTTGGTGCGTAAGCCGTAAACTCTTGAGCTCATTGGTGGGCCCGGCAGGACTCGAACCTGCAACCAGACCGTTATGAGCGGCGGTATGTCGACTGGCTTTGTTGATTTTCCTGCGCTTTCGTCCGATTTCGATAGTGTTCGTATCGTTTCGTTCACGCACTTTCTGGTGCGAAACTGGTGCGGTCGTCCAAGCCGTGCTCCACGAACATCGGCAGCTCAGCTGAGCGCTGCTGCCGCATTTGGAGTCCATCCGTTACGTCCGAACAGGATTGCCGCCTCGTAGAATGCGCCCTGTCGAGCGATCGGCAGGGCGTTTTCTTGCGGCGGTCAAAAGTGCAGCCCGCGGCGGGTCATCACACGGCGGATGTTGTCCAGCTATGTGAGGGCGTAGTGACGGGCCAGCGATCCGGTCTCAAGCACATCGAGCCCCTGCTCAATTCCGGCGGCTAGACGGAAAAGTTCATCGCGGGTCATCAGCATCAATTCGTCGATCGTCCAAAGGTGCATCTCTTCCTCCATCGCGCGGTCGCGCCATTGCGGCCTTGGAGGAGGCGGGAAACGCTGGAGGAGGCGGATGCATCGCGTGCGACCGCAACGAAGTGGAGGGGCGTCCTCTTCGTCTTGGGGCGCTTGCATCGGGAGCCGACGGCCGAAGGCGACCCGGCGGGATAACCGAGCTGGCCGTCAAGGCGTACGGAAGTGGTCGGAAGGTTGGAAAGCGCCGTGGTCGATGAACGGGCAAATGGGGCTTACCGTCACAGCAAGCTGATGAACGTCACAGCATCTTGCGTCGACTAATGGTAAACGACAGGGATATACGTCTCCTTTACGTGTTTCGGAGATCCTTATCGGGCGCTCTTTGCAACAGTTTGAAACATACCGTGAATGAGCGAAGGCCTTGGCAACATTGCCGAACTTGCGCTTCTCGCGATTCGTGTGCATTCTTTTTGCAACGGGAATGGTTTTCGGGGGAAAACCGGAGCACAGCGTCGCGTTTTGGGCAAAGACTGACCCGCGCGGCCGTAGGGCGGCTTGAGGCCGACAGGAACTCAGGCTTTCTACGGGTGTTACGGTTTTGAGCTGTTTGAAAGTTGCCGCGACCGGTGCGGGTCTGCCGGTTGAAGCTGACTTGACATCAGACGCCCCAACATCGTGGGGGACTTATGGCTGAGCTTCGTGAAGACCCGGTACACGAAAATCGCTACTTCGTTTCGGAAGCCACCGGAAAACCTCCGGCCCTTGGAGCTGAGGTGAGCGATTCAGCGACTGACCTTTCGGTCTATTGGTCGTGTAATGTATCGCGGACTCAGATGCTCGCGATCGTTCGTGAAGCCGCGGAGTCTCTTTCGAAGGAATTTTTAAAACGTCCACCGGTCGGCGGCAAGTTTGTTGCATACGGTAAGGACATGAGAGTTGTATTCGCAATCCGCGACGACGAATTTGTTCCGGAAGAGAAGCAGCAATCGACGGAAGGAAAGCCGCCGCTCGAGAGTTTCGATGCTTGCCGCGCAGAGCTGAAGTCTCCCTCCGGTACTGTCGTCGTGTGGGCCAATGTCAATGGCCCGGTTCGCAAAAGCCTTGAAGACGGCGGACAGAATGTCGGCGTGAGCGTACCACAAGATATCTTTGAGACTGCGAGCCAATCGTTTATTGCGCATGCAATTGAGCTGACATTGGGGATGAAGCGCAAAGCGGTATCTTCGCTGCTTGAAGAGTTTTCAGGAAATCTGCTTCCGAGAAGACGTCCGGCAGCGGGGTAAGTTCTTCGTATAAAAAGATACGACATTTGGGGGGGGGAGCGTGGCGGCAACTTCGAATGTGTCTGGTTTGTTTTATGTGATCATGGACGTGAAAGACTCGACAGGATCCTCGGTTTCTAGCATTCCAGGCGGAACTCCCCCCATTAAGCACGTGATCAGCGTCGAAAACATATCCGCGCTTTCTCAGAACGTGAAAGTCAAAGCAAGCTTGCCGAATAGCACGCGGAGCATTGAGTTTGTAGACGGCTCTGGAACATACGATCAATGGAGCGATAGCCGTGTATCGGTCGCATCCGGCGTAACCGTCACTCTGGATTTTGAACTGCGACGGAACGGCGGCCCCAAAAATTCGGCAGAGCCGATCCAATGCGATGATGTGGAGGATTCTATCGGATCACTTGCCTCGTCGTCGGCCACATGTGGCGTTCCGTTTTCCATGACGATCGCGGCGACATGACATGGACCTCGAAACGGCGATCGTCGCAACACTGCCGCCGTTCTTTGCGATCGTTGTTGAGCTCATCAACCCGGTAAATGAGCGGGCCATCGAGCCTAAGGTCGCCGTAGATCTTAGAGCCTTTGAACTCGGCGCCAATCACGAACACCTCGTAAAAACCGCGACGAAGTTGGTATCGGGTGCAGTTGAGCTGGCTGGGCTCGCTCCCACATTCGTGGCGTCGCTCACTGCGGGCCTGGGACTTGTCGTTGAGTACGCAAAAGTCTGGCTACGCGGAAACTTTCATTGGAGCCATCTCATAATTCTTGGCGGCTTCATCGCAATCATCCTTCTTCTTGTCCTAGTGGTGATGAGCTATCTGGCCGGGCAAACATATTTCCAGATTGAAGCCACACGGCAGCCATGGCCCATCGCGCCTCGACGCAGGCCATGGTGCACCGCCTCTCGGGTGATCCAGTGGATGATCGTCTCTACGAATATATTTCTCGTTCTCTTAGTCTGGATTAGCTATTCGATGCTCGCGGAGCACGAGGCTTCGTAGCCGTCCGCGAGTTTCGTACAAATCAGACCAGATGTAACCCTTCCGGCCCGTGCAGCAGATCCCAGTGCGGCGTGTGCGGACCGGCGAAGTCAGGCGCATGGTTGAGGGCGAGCGTGTGATCGTCGGCGGGGCCGAGCGTTTCCACATGTGACCTGCCCCAGCTGTTTGTACTGGACGGCAGCCTCACAGACCTTCTCTCAGGCAATAGAAATTCGTTGTGGGACGCGATTTCTTGTCGATCTCGCGCATCATGTCCAGGTTAACTCGGGCGCCTTCATTCTTGCACGCCTCAAGGCTGTTATAAGTTGCCGCTCGGATCACGTGCCACTGCTTGTTTAGGTCGTAGAGGAAAAGAATGAGCACGCAGGGTGAGCACTTCTCGTCCCTGCGAGCGCTTGTCGTGTGGTCGATGTCGTCCGCACTTTTTGCCGCGCTGACCGCAGCTAAAATGAGGCATGCAGACATGAGAAGCATGCCAAAGGTATTTTTGCACCGCGATCCGATCCCGTTGTGTGCCAATTCTTGTACTCCTGAGCTGTGAAGGTCACTGATTGGCTGGAGGCACCAGTGACGGCAAGGGCAGGGGATATTCCAAGCGCACGCCTGGACCCCGAGACGGCACTGCCGCAGGAGCGCGGGTAGGTGCCGACGCCCCCTGCCTCTGCTTAGGAACGGGCGCAAAATGACCCCCTGGCGGTGACTTCTTGGGTTCTGGTGGCGGCCCCCAGACCTGATATGGCGGTGGCGGGCCCACATCTGAGGCAATAAGCGCAGAGCCGTTCTTTGCGCCGAAAGCAGCAACGACATGCTGCGTGTTCAGATTGAGGGTGAAGGTACCCGAATTTTCGCGCGAGGCGGACAGGTCGGGGACGAGCGGGGAGATGCTGTTAGCGATCAACGTATATTTCAGATCGATCCCCGGTTTGATGTCGAGGGCGAACGAGTATTGAAGTTGGCCGGCATAGACGGATTCCATGTAGTCGCCTTTAGCGAGCCAGCTTTTCGCCATTTCGCGGCTGATTGTCCGTTCAAGCCATTGAGCCAACGTTGCCGTGCCGTCCACGTAGATGCGCTCGAATTTCTCGACCTCTGGAATTTGGTGCGCAACGAGAGCCTCAATATCTGCGACGGTGCGCTTGAGGGGCCTCTCGGACGGTGGCTCGACGTAACAAAAGAACCCAGCGTCCTCCGCCCCGTCTTCGCCAGCCAGGTCCGACTTTGATTGCATGTTTCGCTTTGAGGGTCCTAATTTTCCGTCCTGGGGCAGAGCGAAGACGGTCGTCCGCGTGTATGTCTTGAAGCCATTGAGCGACGGGCCAAGATGCCAAGTCTGCGACTTTCCGGAAGGGATGGGCGCTGTCTTCCAGTCGACACCAAGCGTGAGGCCGACCGTGTCAATGGTCTTTAGATCAACTTGTAGGGCGCCATACTTTCCTTCATCCAGATCAATATAGGAAAACTGATCAATGGCGGCCTGATAGCCGAGCGCGTTGACCGCACCCGGGAAGGCCGCACGACGCAACCGGTTTGCTTCGAGAAAGGTGATGATTTCGCACCGTAGCGCCTTAAATACGACATTCACCGGGACCGTCGTGCCTGGGTCCACGGATACCTCGTAGATGCTGCTACAGCCCGTGAGACTGAGTATTGCGAGAGCAAAAAGGATTTGGCCACGTTTCTGCACGCCACTATCTCCGATCTACTTCGGCGGTTGCTCCGTCAGCACCGCTTTGAGCGCCGATATGGCGCCTGGAAATTGTTTAAGAGTCTCAATGTCACGTTTAACCTGGCGCTCTTCGTCCGTCAGCATTGACGGCGGGAGAGGCCCAAATTTACGTTTGATGCTGGCAGCAGAGAGCACGTCGGAGCGTCCTAAGGTCCGGTTCGATAGACGCTCCTTGAGTTTGGTATCAAGGCCACCGCGCGTGTCTTGCAAGCCTTGCGCGATGGCCGATATGGCGACCAGGGGTTCGCCATAGGCTTTGGCCATACCCGCGCGATCAAACTTTGTGAGCGTTGAGACCCAGCCGCTGCGATAGCAGCTGCTCTTCTTTCCGTCGGCATAGATGTCTGGATCATCGCCGCCCGGGCTCGCCTTAGTGCTGAGATTGTACTTCATCACGGAATAGTTGTCGTACTTGGTCGTGATGAATACGCCATCGATGACAGCCTCATTGTCCGGATAGGCGTGGATCGTCGAAGTAAAGATCCTGCCCATATTGGCTTTGGCTTCCGCGACATTGGGGAAGTTGAAGTGATCGGCGACATATTGCCAATCAAAGTCGCATTCCACGCGCTGGTGCTCGTGTTCAAAACCAAGCGCATGGCCGAACTCGTGTAGCACATAGAAGCGGAAGACCTCAGTTTGACCGAAGAATTTGCTATCGTTCGGAAACTGTAACGTCATCGAATATGGCTCATAACCAGCTAGTGACGACGTGGTAGACTGATTGCCAACGAGGGATGTAAAGTAGGCGCTATTGTCATCCGCTGGCGCTGTGACATTCACGCGGACCATGGCAGAGGTGATGTTCTCACAAACTCGGTACGGCTTTGGTCCCCAATCGAAAGAGACCTTTGTTCCAACGGTCCACTCGTCAGCGACCGCTATGATCTTTTCAATCAGTACTTGGCGGTCAGACACCGCATTGGCCGGGCCGAAACAGACCGTGATGCCTCGCGCACCCCAGACGCTGTCGCGGCGAACGATCGAAAACATGGCGATGTGGCCCGCCGGCGGCAAGTTGAGCGCGCTGATCTTATCGAACGCCGTTGCCGTCTTCTCAGGGTGAAGCCCTTTTGCGCCGTTTACGGCGTCATGCGCAATAGCTTGCTGCCCTACGAGCAGCATTGCGCACGCGACCCCACCTCGACGCATACCTGGAGCCCCCGCTCGATTGCGTGTTCAACATTTCCATCACAACCTAGTAGGGCGGTCAAGCTCCCCTAAGTCGGTCGTGTCTATTTGAGCTAGGGAGAGGAGGCCGGCGAAAGCGCAACTATCGCGGCGTAAGCTGCCTGCAAAATCGAAATCCGCGGCTCGTCGACGTTATAAGGGCCGTCGCGAGCGCATCCCACGCATCTCTACGCGTTCATAATCGGACTTGGGGCGTCGCTAGTCTTCCTTCCGACACCTCACTCTCGGGCGCCCATTTCGCTTGAGAGCTGACCGGCTGGCCACCGAGCGTGGCAAGCCCAAGACGGTAGTGAGCGACAACGACAGCGAGCTCACCAGCCATGCCATCCTGACACTGGCCGATCTGAGCCGTGTCGCCTGGCACTACATCACGCCGGGCAAGCCGATGCAAAGCCCCTTCATCGAGAGCTTCAACGGCCGCCTACGGTATGAACTGCTAAATGAGACCCTGTTCACCTCGCTCGTGCGGGCCCGCGTCGCGCTCCGATGCTAGCGGACCGACTACAACGATGCTCGACCGCACTCCCGGCTCGGATGTAAGACGCCATCCGAGCTCATCCCGGGTCAGCAGCATCAGTTTGCCAATTGTCCGGAGTCGCATGATAGCCTCCATCGTTCGCCGCGCCAATCGCGGCCTTGGACGGAGGCGGCTGCGCCGGAGGAGGCGGATGCATCGTTGGCGACCGCAACGCAGTGGAGGAGAGCTCCCATGGTGCGCTTGCATCATTAAGCGACGGCCTGCCTGCAGGCGAACAGGCGCGATCACGCCGGAGCAAGGGGCGTTGGCGCTGAACAAAAGAGCGCTAGCGTGAGAACCGCAACGGCCGAATTCCCTTTGCGCCGGATAAATCTTCTTGCAAGGATGCCCGCATGACGATGGCAGCGCGTTCTCTAGCCAATCTGCCACCCATCGAAGCCGGCCCCACATCGCGCGTCCGGGCGATCCTGGCGGCCGTCCGGCTCTCGCGGCTGAGTACTACGCACTCACCGGCAAGCCGCTCGGCGTCACTGGAGAAATCGTCGAGTTCGCCGCCGCGGAATGCCTCGGGCTCGAACTCTCGGTCGCGCGCGCGGCAGGATATGACGCCATCCGGCATGGCTCCGGCGGCCCCGTTCGCATCCTGATCAAAGGCCGCGCCTGCACCGAGAGTGCAAACCGGGGAGAGCGGATCGGACGAATCAAGCCGGATTCCGCATGCGACGTTGTTCTGCTGGTCCTGCTCGACGCCGCCACGGACTGCATGTTGAGAGCGTGGGAGGCGCTGTGGGCCGAGTACAAAAAGCTGCATGATCTGCTGGTGCAGATGGTCGGCCGGGACGAGCTCTGCCGACGCTGTTGCGCCACTCCCGGTGTCGGTCCGGTGACGGCACTGACCTTCAAGGCGGCCATCGATGATCCGCACAGGTTCAGCAAGTCGAAGACCGAAGGGGCGCATTTTAGGCGGACCTCCCGGCGCATCCAGACGGGCACATCGATCGACATCGAAGGGCACATCTCGAAGTGCGGTGACGGGGAGGTTCGTACCGTGCCCTACGAGTCTGCGAGCGCGATGCTGGAGCGCTCCAAGAGATGGTGCGGCATCAAGGCCTGGGGTGTTCGGATAGCAGCCAAGCGTGGCCACAAATGTGCGGTGGTGGCCGTTGCGCGTAAGCTGGCGGTGGTTATGCATCGCATGTGGATCGATGGATCTGTGTTCCGGTTTCGCAGCCGAAGATGTAAGTGCCGCTGAACCGAGTTTTAGCAACCCGACGGCCCTCGCCGCCGCTATGTGATAGTTCTGGCGAGCACCGTCTGACAGACGATGCGACAATAGAAGATTGGCTGAGCTTCCGCCGGCCGGCGGAGAGGCGTTTGGTGGATCGAAGCGGATGCGGAGAGCACGCTATCTTGCCGGCGACGACAGCTCGATTGAGACGTCGAGCGCGCTACTGTGTCTGTGTTGCCCCGCGATCCTGACGACGACATGTGCGCCCGCTTGGCTGGCGGGGCTGAGCACGAACTCCTGGATGGACCACCAGATGTCATCACCTCGAGATCACGACAAAAGCCGTACCAATGCCGTGTTGTCGACCGCTCGTGTGCAGCTGTATAATACCAAGCAGAGGAGACGATCATGTCGGAGCAGAAGGCGGAGAAGCGCCCGATTACTCCCTGCCGTCCTTAATCGACCTGACCGTCCGTCAGCTGACGCGGCAGCGGCCGCCATGCAGAATGAGCGCTCTCACCAACACAGGAGGCGCGCCATGGAGTTCTTCTGCGGACTGGATGTCGGCATGGATCAGACCGCGATTGCATGGTCGACGACAAGGGCGAAGTGCTGCTGGAGGTCGCGGTGATGACCGACCCGGACGCGATCAAGGGAGCGCTGTCGCCGTATCTCGGCCGGCTGCGGCGGGTCGGCCATGAGGCCGGCGCGCTATCGCCGTGGCTGCATGGCGAATTGCTCCGTCGCGGCCTGCCGGCGATCTGTCTGGAGACCCAGCACGTGCGCGCCGCGCTGCATGCGCAGCGCAACAAGACCGACCGTGCGGACGCGCTTGGCATTGCGCACATCATGCGCACTGGCTGGTTCCGGCGCGCGCACATCAAGACCGCGCCGTGCTATCGGTTGCGACTGCTGCTGACGCATCGCCGCAATCTCAAACGCAAATTCCTCGATCTCGAGAACGCGATCCGGCACTCCTTGAAGGCGTTCGGCATCCGGCTCAACCGCATCGGCCGCGGCGCCTTTGCGCAGGCCGTGCGCGACGCGGTGGCCGGCGACGCGCTGATCAGCGAGCTGATCGATGCCATGCTGAACGCACGCGCGGCGCTGTGGAAGGAGTACTGTCGGCTGCACGGCCTGGTCGTCAAGCTGGTCGCCGGACACGAGCTGTGCCGGCGCTTCATGCAGATTCCAGGCGTCGGGCCGATCGCCGCGCTGAGCTTCATGACGGCGATCGACGATCCGTCGCGCTTTCGGCGGTCACGCGATGTCGCGGCGTATTTTGGCCTGACGTCGCGGCGCTGGCAGTCGGGCACCTCGATCGATGTGCAGGGGCCGATCAGCAAGGCGGGCGACGCCGACGTGCGGCGCGCGCTCTACGAGGCGGCGAGCGCGCTGCTGACGCGCTTCAAGCGTCGCGACAAGGTCAAGACCTGGGGACTGGCGGTTGCCAAGCGCTCTGGACACCGCAAGGCGGTGGTCGCGGTGGCGCGCAAACTGGCGGTGATCATGCACGCGATGTGGTGCGACGGCACGGCGTATTGCGGCGATCAGGCCGTCAGCACCGCCGACGCGGCCGCCCATGCCAAGCGCAAGGACCGCAGGCTGCTGGGAGCGCTGGCATGAACCATAGCAACAGCCCGGCAGCAACGAATAGGCGTCGCGGACGACGCGCGAAGTGATGGAGCTCCGCTGGCAGCGGATGAGGACCGGTGCAGATCCAAGACGACGGAACGCACGCTATCTTGCCTGCGACGCGGTGTCCGAAGGGACGGCGCGATCGCGCCAAATTGCCTGTGACGTGGCTCCGTCAGACCGATGGAAAATTGCGCCGCGACGGCTATGCTGCTGCCATCGTGCAGCCGCGCCACGCCGTCGCTGAGCGCGGAAAGCTGCACGGCGCACTGGAACTCCTCGCTGTCGAAGAGCTGCAGATCAGACCGCGCTGCAGGCGTGTTTTTGACAATGAAGATGGAGAGCACCGATGGCGAAAACGACGAAGACGATCGTGGCGGAGAGGCAGAACATCCGGCCGATTAAAGCGGCAAGATAAAAGCGCCTCTCCGCGGCGTAGATTCGGCGGTCGTAAGTTCTGTTGCTCACTTATTGCAGTATGGCACTGCTCCGACACCCACAGTGTTGCTAGAAGAAGAAAGACCCGAGAGATCAACGTGCCGGATGGCACTAATCGCAGCCTAGCGAACCGGTTCGCAAAATTGGGAAGACCTAGCCGTGAGCCCGTGGAGGACCGCTGCCGGATCACCGGAACCAGTTAGAGCTCGCGCCTAAGCGCGATCGGCGAAGCCGGCTGACCAGCCTTGCAAACTGCGGCGCAGGCACACTCCGTTGGTGATGTCCTGCGCCGCAGCCCGGCTTCAATCCGGTGAACGATTAGTAGTCCCAGTAGATCGGCACGAACCGAAACACGTTACCTTCGCGCCCGACGCGTCCGATGGACGGGAACGGCATATGGGTGGCGACCAGTAGCTCGCCCGTCTTCGCCAAGTCCCGCAGCAATCCCTCGCGAACGCGCGTTGCCTCGTCCGGGTCGTGCTCGAAGCCGTTGTGCCAGTCGGGATGGTCGAAGCCGACCGTGAACACGGCGTCGCCCGCGAAGGTCATCGCTTCGCCGCCGGACGTCAGGCGGACGATGCTGTGTCCCGGGGTGTGACCGCCGGTGCGGCGGACGACGACGCCCGGCGCGACTTCGTGCTCCTCGTCGAACTGCCGGATCTGGTTGTGGTACTCCCTCGCGAACCGCTTCGCGGCTGCGCGCAGCGCGTCCGGGAAGCCTTCCGGCATCGCCGTTCGCGAGAAATCCGGCGCCCGCCAGAATTCGACTTCGGCGGCCGCAACATGGATCTGCAGGTCCGGCCGCAGCCGGTCTTTCACGCCCTCGACCAGCAGGCCGCCGACGTGATCCATGTGCATATGGGTCAGCACGACGTCGGTGACGGACGCGAGATCGATACCGGCGGCGTCGAGGCGTTTGATCAGCTGTCCGGCCCGCGGCAGGTTCAGGTCGGGATCCGACCCGAGCCCTGCGTCGATCAGGATGGTCTTGCCGCCGCTCCGGACGACGACGGCATTCAGGGCCCAATCGAAGGCGTCGGTCGGCAGGAACATGTCCTTGAACCAAGCGGCCCGCGCCGACGGCGCAGCGTTGTGCCCGAGCATCGTGGTCGGCAGCGGGAGCACCCCGTCGCTGATCACCAGCACGTCGATCTCGCCGACCTTCAGGGCATAGCGCGACGGCACCAGTTCATCCGGCTTCGGTGTGACGAGGTGTGAGGTGTTTTGCAGATTCATGTTGGTCTCCTGTTGCAGGTTATTGAAGGCTGGTTTCATCCCTGAAGACGTCCGGCTCGTTCGGTGAGGCGGTCAGAGATCGGTGACGCGTTCCGGATCGGCGGAGGCGAGCGCGGCGGCACGTTCGGCAAGCGGCGGGTAGATCCAGGCGGTGTTGATCTCGCGTTTGGTCTTCTTCGCCTGGTCGCCGACCATCTCGATCGTCCGATCCCAGCCGCGTGTAAACAAAGCGCCGGCCTCGCCGAGATCGAGGCAGGTGACGTAGGCCGCCTGGTGATAAGGCGCGGTCGGAACGCCGAGCAGTTCGGCGGCGGCGTTATTGCCGGCGAAAGCGCCCATCCGCGTGGCGTGCTGGCACGACATTAGCGCGTAGTTGCCGGCATCATCACAGGCGGCACGCGCAGCGTCGCCGGTCGCGAAGATGCCCGCCGCGCTCGGCACGCGCAAGTCGCGGTCGACCAGCAGCCGGCCGAAACTGTCGCGCTCGGCTGGAATCTGCGCGGTCAGGGGCGCGGCACGCATGCCGGCAGCCCAGATCACGGTCTCGGCTGCGATGCGCTCGCCACCCGACAAGGTCACGCCGGACTGGTCGAGCGACGCAACGCCGACTCCCAGCCATGTCTCCACGCCGATCCGCTTCAATGCGTTCTCGATGACGGGACGCGCGGTTTCGCCCATGTCGGGGGCGATGACCGGATTGCGCTCGACGATGACGACGCGCGGCCGCGCATCGGGGCCGAGAATGGCGCGGAGCCGCGCGGGCATCTCGGTGGCTGCCTCGATGCCCGTGAACCCGCCGCCGGCGACGACGACCGTGTCGCGGCCATTCCCGGCCGGCCGGCCGGCCAGTCCGTGCAGGTGCCTGTCGAGGGCCACCGCGTCGTCCAGCGAGTCGACGCTGAAACCGTACTCGGCAAGGCCGGGAATGCTCGGACGAAACAGCCGGCTGCCGGTGGCCACGACCAGACGATCGTAGGCGAGCCGCGTTCGTTTGCCCCCGGGTGCCGCTATGCTCACTTCGCGCGCCGCAGCATCGATCGCCTCGGCGGTGCCCTGCACATAGACCACGTCGATCGCCTTGAGCACATCCAGCAGCGGCGCCGTCAGCGTTTCGGGGTTTGGTTCGTAGAGCCGCGGACGGACAACCAAGGTCGGCTCCGGGGCGATCAGCGCGATCTCCAGCGCCTCGGGCGAAACGCCGTGGATGTCGCGCAGCCGGGCGGCGGACAATGCCGCATACATACCGGCGAAGCCGGCACCGATGACGACCAGTCGCATTTTGTGTCTCCTGTGATTGGATTGGATCGATGCAGAGGATCAGCCGGCGATGAAGGCCGACAGGTCGGCATTCACGATCGCTGCATGGGTGGTACAGATGCCGTGCGGCAGGCCGTCGTAGATTTTCAGCGAGCTGTTCTTCAGCAATTTCGCCGAAAGCGGCGCCGAGTCCGCGACGGGCACGATCTGGTCGTCGCTGCCGTGCAGGACGAGGGTCGGCACCGCGATGGCCTTGAGGTCTTCGGTGAAGTCGGTTTCGGAGAACGCCTTGATGCCGTCGAGATGCGCCTTGGCGCCGCCGCTCATGGCCTGACGCCACCAGTTCCAGATCACGGCCTGCGACGCCGTGGCACCGGGGCGGTTGTAGCCAAAGAACGGACCGCTCGCGAATTCCAGATAGAACTGCGCCCGGCCGGCGGCGAGCTGCCGGCGCACATCGTCGAGAACGGCGATCGGCAAGCCGCCGGGATTGTTCTCCGTCTTGACCATCAGCGGCGGCACGGCGCTGATCAGCACGAGCTTCGCGACACGGCCGCGGCCGTGACGCGCGACGTAGCGCGCGGCTTCGCCGCCGCCGGTGGAATGTCCGACATGGACCGCATTTCGCAGGTCCAGATGGTCGACGACCGCGGCAGCATCGGCCGCGTAGTGATCCATGTCGTGGCCTTCGCCGACTTGGCTCGAACGGCCGTGACCGCGGCGGTCATGGGCGATCACGCGAAACCCCTTGCCGACGAAATGCAGTATCTGAGTGTCCCAGTCGTCGGACGAGAGCGGCCAGCCGTGATGGAAGACGATCGGCTGACCCGATTTCGGCCCCCAGTCCTTGTAGAAGATCTTCACGCCGTCTTTGGTCGTTACGAACGCCGTCGGATCCACCGCTTGCGCGGCGAAGGTCGAGCTTCTTGACTCCTCGCCGATCGCGGTCGTGGAACGGACGCTGAGCGAGACCGCAGACATCACCGAGGTCGCGAGGATCTTCCGGCGCGTGGTGTTCACAATCCGATTGAGCGGCTTGTTCAAGGGCATTGGTCATCTCCGATTGGTGGGCTTGGACACGATGATGATCTAACGAACCCTGTGTGCTGGTGCCCCAGCGCGGTTGCGGCGACTAAAGAGCAATTGCTGCTAACGCGCCCGCCGGCGCCAATCGGTAGGGGTGTCCCCGGTCAGCCGCTTGAATGCAGCAGCAAACGCGGTCTGCGAGGCGTAGCCGAGCGCGGCCGCGACCGTGACGACGGACACGTCCGGGTCGCGCAGCATCTGCATCGCCTGCTCGAGCCGGCGCTGGCGGAGCCAGGCGTGCGGCGAGAGCCCGGTGCTTTCCTTGAAGGCGCGGCAGAAATGGAAGCGCGACAGGCCGGCGTCCGCGGCGAGCGCCGCAAGCGAGACGTCCGCGTCGCTCTCGGAGCGAAGCCGCTCGATGGCGCGCATCAGCACTCTCGGCGCCAGACCGCCGACGATGGGCTGGACCGCGGTCGGCGCGCCGGTGTGCGCGGCCAGCAGACGCGTGGCGAGGAGGTCGGTGAGTTGCTGTCTGAACAGCGAATCCAGGGCCTCGCTGCCTTCCAGGACGTCCGCCGCGCTCAGCAGCAGGCGGGACGTGATCGGGTCGGGATGCGCGGTCCGTTCCAGGAGATCGGCCGGCCTGTTGGTTTCGGCTTCGTCGGCCACACGAACCAGCGTGCTGTGCGGAAGATAGAGCTGCACGACATCGACCGGCTTCGGGATGTCCCATCGCGAGCTCGCGCCCTCGGGAATGATGATCACGACGCCGGGACGAAACGTGCCCGCCGAGACGAAACGTCCCGACCGCCGCTCCATGCGCTGAACCACGCCGTTGTAGGCCATGATGACGTGGTGGGTCATCGGCTCGACGACGTCGTGGAGCGGGTCGTGCTTCCAGTGCGTCACCCCGCCGCCGGTCGCGTCCAGTGCCATGCGAAATGGCTCGGTGCCGAGCACGCGGGCCATCTCGGCGTCCGCGAGAGGGCGGTTGGCCGACGGGCGAACGGCTTCGCGCGGTTCGGGCGCTGCCGCCGTCTCCTCTCCCTCAAGATCGTGTGGAACTGCCTTGGTCATGTTCATCTCGCACGAGGACGGCGTGGCGGTTGCCGGAGAGCACCGCCGGCCGCGCTGCGTTACTGGCGAAGGGAGGAAAGCCAATCGGCGAAGCGGATGACGCCGAGGCGCGGATGGTCGCCCGGCGTGAGCGATCGGTCGTCCAGCTCCGCGCCGAAATAGCGGGCGTGGATATCGGCGACGACCTTGCGCGGGTCGTTGATCGCGGCGAGGTATCTGCGGCCGAAGTCGTCGAGGCTGAGCTGCTCCGGGCCGGCCAGTTCGATGATGCCGTCGATCGGCGGGGCCAGCGTCACGGCGGCCAGCGCGGCAGCGACATCGTCCGCGGCGACCGGCTGAAACAGCGCCGGCGACAGCCGGGCGACTTGTCCATGCGTGGAGGTCGCGACGATATCGTCGGCAAATTCGTAAAACTGTGTGGCGCGGAGGATGCTGTAACGACGCCCCGAATTCCGGATCAGACGCTCTTGGGCGAGCTTGCCGCGGAAGTAACCGCAATCCGGAAGGCGATCGGTCCCGACGATGGACAGTGCGACGTGGTGCTGTAAGCGCGCGGCGATTTCGGCCGCAAGGACATTGCGGGTGGACCTCGTGAAGAATTCCAGAACCGCGCCGTCCTCGAACGACGGTGAATTGGCGACATCGACGACAACGTCCGCGCCCGACAGCGCGAAGTCGAGCCCGTCACCGGTGACGGCGTCGACACCCGTGCGGGGGGAGGCCTGAACGACATCGTACCCCTTGCGGCGCAGCAAGCCGGCAAGCTTGGTCCCGATCCGGCCTGTGCCCCCGACGACAACGATCTTCATGCTGATTTTCCTCGACTTTTCCAGCCGGAGACGGCCTTATTGCGACGGCGAGGATGAGCTGATGCGGGCAGGAACGCCTTGCGGACGGGCTGAATCGGCCTTCAATTCTCATTGGATTGTCGTCCAAGCGGAGCGGCTTTGCGTTTCCTGTTCGAAGATTTTTGCCTGGATGCGGAGCGGCGCGAGCTGACCCGTGGCTCGCAGCTCGTCGCGGTCGGGCCGAAAGTTTTCGACCTTCTGCTCTACCTGGTCCGCAACAGGGATCAGGTGGTGACACGGGACGATCTGCTGACCGCCGTCTGGCAGGGTCGCATCGTCTCCGAATCGACATTGACGAGTCACGTCAACGCCGTGCGCCGGGCAGTCGGAGATAGCGGCAAGGAGCAGCGCCTGATCCGGACGATTTCGCGCAAGGGAATGCGCTTCATCGGGCAGGTCCGGCAGGACGAGGTGTCCGCCACCGCCGTAGACGCCCGATCGCATTCTTCGGCGGGCGACCAGCGGCCGACGCTGTCACTCCCGGATGCTCCCTCCGTCGCGGTGCTGCCGTTTCGTAACCTCAGCGGCGATCCCGGGCAGGACTATTTTGCGGACGGCGTCGTCGAAGACATCATCACTGCGTTGTCGCGGATCGGCTGGCTGTTCGTGATCGCCCGCAATTCGAGCTTCACCTACAAGGGACGCACCGTGAATGAGCAGCAGGTCGGCCGCGAGCTCGGCGTGCGCTACGTCGTCGAAGGCAGTGTGCGGCAGTCCGCGAACCGGGTACGCATCACCGGGCAACTCGTGGACGCGACCACCGGCACTCATCTGTGGGCGGATAGGTTTGAAGAGACGATCGACGACCTTTTCGAGCTTCAGGACCAGATCGCAACCAGCATCGTCGGCGTGATCGCCTCACAACTCGAGCGCGCGGAAATCGACCGCGCCCGGCGAAAGCCGACGGGGAATCTGAGCGCGTATGATCACTATTTGCGCGCGATGCCGCATTTGCACCGCGGGACGCGCGACGCGATCGACGAGGCTTCGCTTCTGTTTCAGAAAGCGCTTTCGCTCGATCCCAGTTTTGCCTCGGCCCATGCGATGGCGGCGTGGTGCTATTGCCTGCGAAAGATCAACGGCTGGATGACCGATCAGTCCCTGGAGTTCGCCGAAGGGATCCGGCTGGCTCGTTCGGCGATCGAATTGGGCAGGGATGACGCCGTCGCGCTGACCCGCGCGGGGCATACACTGGCCCATCTGGACGGTGATCTGGAGGGCGCGGTTGCATTGCTCGACAGGGCGCTGCTGCTCAACCCCAATCTGGCGGCGGCCTGGTTCTTGGGCGGCTTCCTGCGGGTTTTGCGCGGTGATCCCGAGAGCGCTATCGATTTCTTCACACGTGCGATGCGATTCAGCCCGCTCGATCCAGAGATGTTCCGGATGCAGGCCGGGATGGCGATGGCGCATTTGTTCGCGGAGCGCTTCGAGCTGGCTCTGTCCTGGGCCGAACGATCGTTCCGGCAATTGCCGAGTTCAGGGTTCGTCGTGCTGATCATCATCGCGTCGCACGCGCTTGCCGGGCGGATGGAGCAGGCGAAAGACGCAGCCGCGCATTTGCTCAAGCTGCATCCCGCGTTTCGGATGTCCAATCTGGAGAATTGGATACCGATCCAGCGGCCTGAGCATCGGGCTACGTTCAAGAAGGGGCTGCGGCTGGCGGGCCTGCCGGAGTGAGAGCGCAGCTTTACGACCCGTCAATCGATCGCTGAGGTGTGCTTCTGGCCTGAAGCTGACGATATCACTCATCGAAATGAGATGCGGTTTCTTGAGCACACCGGACATCGCGACGCTAGATCGAAGTGGACGATACGCCTTTGTACCGCCGTTCGCTTTCTCTTTCACTATCCACGAGTACGTCTGGCTATCGAGCGCCGCTGGGACCGGAAAATACTGCATTCATGGTCGCGTGATCGGGAGTGATGCAATGGAGGATCGAAAATACCTGACACCGGAGGAAGTCTCGGATCGCTACCGTGGCGCAGTGAGCGTCGGAACACTCCGGAACTGGCGAGCAATGCGCGTTGGGCCGGCCTTCGTCAAAATCGGGAAAGCGGTCCTATATCCGATTGGTGAACTCGACGCGTGGGACAAGAGAAACACGGTGTCCTGCCGTGCGCCAGGACGGTCGCCGGCGACTGGGCATGATCAGGCGTGATGATCACGATTTGTCGCGCGCTACCGTCCCCACTCTCCGTCCCCCGTTGATGGGGGATCTTCCAAAATTCTCGTTCTGTCAGTTATTTAGCTGCGGCGCTACGCTCATTCACAACCAGTCGCCTTGCAGATATTCGCCACGCCTCCGTTGCCCGAAGGCCAGGACAGAGCGGCGCTATTCGCTGGAATTCGGCTGACGAATGTGCACAGGCGCGTGCGCAATCTTACAGATCGCCTCAACGAGTAGACGTACCGCTCGCCCTTGCCACTCGATTTGATCGATCGGAGCTTCCCAATACTCCGACAGGACGTAGGCTAAATGACGGGCCTTTATGCTCAGGCCTTTCACCGTGTGAGCAGGAGTTTCCATGATCGCCCGTTCGATGGGATCAAGACGGGCCAGCAGCGCCTCGTCATATGCCGTAACGTACTCGTCAGCTCGCTTAGATAGGTCGGGAGCGTCACGATCGAGTTCTGTCGCCAGCGCAACAAACTGTTCCTCGAGAGCCGAGAGACTGGCGTCTGGGTCCGACGACGTCACAGAGTCGAGACTATTGAACGAGATTCGCGTGTCCATTTGAGCTCCGACAGAACCGTTTGCGCAGCACACAGCCTCAAAGCCGCCACCGGCTTGGTCCCTGGTGTTTCGATGGTGGCTAATATTCGCTCACGCTGGTATTGACGCTGTTGCAGACGCGTTGTGCTGGCCCTCGGCCTCCTTGTTGTTGTGCTCGATCGCTGTCACCGCAATTGTCCGCTCAGAAGGACTGCTTGGCATCGCACTTCTCGCTCACAATCAGCTTCGGCCGCGGCGTTGCACACTTGAAAGTCTGCATCCGCTCACCCGAGAGGTCTTCCGCTCTGAGGATATCGATCGGAATATACGTTATTACGTATAGATGGCAAGAGCTTCCAATGTGTCTCTTGCCCTCATGGTTCGGCGGGACATTCATGCCGCGCGGCAGATACTGGCGCGCAATTTGCGGCGTTTTCGGCTAGATAAGGGCTTGACTCAGGAGGAACTGGCTAATGCGGCTGGTCTCCGGCAGGCGCTGATCAGCGAGCTGGAGGCGGGTAAGCTCGATGTTCGGCTCGATACGTTAAGCCGAGTGGCCATCGCGTTAGATGCGACGCTGGCTGAACTGTTTCACGAGAGCAAACGAGGCTGACGGGACGAGCGTGGGGCGGTGCCACGCTGTTGCGGTAACTCAGCAGGCCGCAATCCCGCGGCAATTCGACAAGTGGCAGCGCCTGCTGGCCCTGAGGAACGGGGGTGGCGCCGCCGCGAATTTCTAATTTGCAGCAGGGCGCGGCTGAAGCGCAGGTCTTTTGTTTTCGCTGCGCTATCCGATTGCGCGCGTGCACACTTAGTTGCACGCCAGCCTTGGCTTATCAATTTCTTCAGCGTCCGGCTCCAGCTAGTTTGGTGCTAGCTCGCGTTCTCGCTCTGAAGAATCCTGATGGCAGATCGTCCGCAACCGAAAATTGCGCCTGACACGCCCCTTCGCCTTGCCGATGCCGTGAAGATCGCGTTTCCTCTGGGAGGAATGACAGTTGCAGGTCTGCGACGGGAGCGCGACCGTAATCGGCTGATCATCGAGAGAATTGCCGGCAAGGAATTTACGACGCTGGCTCACATTGAACGGATGCGAGAGCTATGCCGCGACGAAGCAAGGGAGCTCGACTCCAGCTCAAGGCCGCCCGTCGGGACAAGCGCGGGAGGATCACCCACCGAGCGACCTGGATCATCAGAGACAACGGTCGGGATGTCAGCACAGGCTGCGCTGCGGATGAGGTTGCAGCAGCCGAGAAGAAGCTCAAAGAATACATAGCGTCCAAATATACGCCGAAGCGGCGCGTGAGGCATATCGACGACATCCCGATCGCAGATGTCCTCTCGGTTTATATCGATGCTCAGCTCCAAAAATTGCGGGACCGCTTCGCGGTGGACGGTCAGGCTGAGGACACGGTGCCGGCGATCAGGAAGTTCAAGAAGCGGATTGAACGATTGAACGACTGGTGGGGCGCTAAGACGCTCGGCGAGGTCAACGGCGAAGAGTGTCGCGCGTATAGGAAGCAGCGCTGCAATCGGGGCGGCGCCCGGCGAGATCTGGAGGATCTGCGCGCCGCCATTGGCCATCATGCTGCCGAGGGATTTCATCGCGAGATTGTCAAGGTCTCATTGCCGGAGAAGGGGCAGCCCCGGGACAGGTGGCTCACTCGTGGCGAGGCTGCCAAGCTAATCTGGACGTGCTGGCGTTATCGCGAAAGGCAGAAGGCATCGCGCCGCCCCGAGGACGACATCAAGATCAAAACGGCGAAACGTCCGCTGAGACATCTGTCTCGCTTCATTCTGATTGGGATCTATAGCGGGACCCGCGCAGGAGCCATCGCGTCAGCGTCCCCAATACCGGCGGTAGGGCGCTCTTATGTGGACCTTGAGCGGGGGCGGTACTATCGGCAGAAGCAGGGCGTAGCGAAGACGAACAAGCGGCAGCCGACGGTTCCGATCCCTTCCCGCCTGCTCGCTCACTTGCGACGCTGGCACCGGATCAATCCGGAGGCCAAGCATTTCGTCGAGTTCAATGGCAAGCCGGTGGCTTCGGTCAAAACCGCCTTCAAGAACGCTGTAAAGCTCGCCGAGCTCGGTCCTGGAGTATCGCCCCATACACTCAGGCACACGGCAGCAACGTGGCTGATGCAGCGCGGCGCGGACCCCTGGCAGGCCGCGGGCTATCTCGGCATGTCGCTCGAGGTCCTGCTGAATACCTATGGTCACCATCATCCGGACTATCTGTCCGATGCCGTCGAGAAGATCGCGAAGCGTGATTCCGTTCCCAAGCAAACGGCGACGACATCGGGTACGGTCATTGCGTTGCGACGGGTCAAATCGGAATGAACGCCTCGCGATCTTGAGCGAAGCGAACCGTAGACATCGCCTCGATATCCTCGTGTCGTGCTGGGTCATGCGGCCTGGTGGCCTGGCTTGCTTAATCAAAGCTCACCTGCTCGCTGCGTGAGACGATGCTGTCGTCGGGCAAGGCGGCGTCTCTGCGGCCAGGAGTTTCTCTTACATCGCCGAGGCTACCCGACGATGGCGTGAGCCAGTGGACGCTGAGCCCTGCGGCTTCCAAACGAACGAATAGTGGACGTATCTGGTGCGGTTTCTGGTGCGGTGAGCCCGCCGCGAGAAAATAAGAGCAGGTAAGTTACTGAGTTTGCTGGTGGGCCCGGCAGGACTCGAACCTGCAACCAGACCGTTATGAGCGGTCGGCTCTAACCATTGAGCTACAGGCCCCGCGACGCTGAGGTCTTGCCGGCGGCGGGCAGGAGCGGGCCTGTCCGGCGCGGCGTCGGAACCCCAACGACGGCTCGGGCTCCGTTTACAGCCTGGCCAGCCATCCGGCAATGCCGCTGCCCGATTGTTTTGGCGCGCTTCCGTCGCCGCCGGACCGTCCAGGCGCGCCGCGACGCTAGTCCACCGAAACCCCGGCGAATTCCACCACCTTGCGCCACTTCTCGGTCTCGTCGACGACCAGCTTGCCGAACTCCGCCGGTGTCATCGCGCGCGGGATGCCGCCGGTCTCGGTGAGTCGCGCCACCAGCTTGGGGTCCTTCAGCGCCTCGTCGACCGCCTTGTTGAGGATCTCGACGATGTCGGGCGGCGTGCCCTTGGGCGCCGAGATGCCGTAGAAGCCGACCGATTCGTAGCCCGGCACGGTCTCGGCGATCGCGGGCACGTCCGGCACCGTCGGCCAGCGCTGCGGCGATGTGACGCCGAGCGCGCGGACGCTGCCGCCGCGCGACTGTTCCAGCGCCGTCGGGAGGTTGTCGAAAATCAACTGCACCTTGTTGGAGATGATGTCGGGAAAGGCCAGCGCCGAGCCGCGATAGGGCACGTGCAGCATGTCGCATTTGGTCATCGCCTTGAACAGCTCGGCCGCCATGTGCACCGAGGTGCCGTTGCCGGAGGACGCGAAGGCGATCTTGCCCGGGTTGGCCTTGCAGTAGTCGATGAACTCCTTGACGGTCTTGGCCGGCACGTCGTTGCTCACCACCAGCATGTTGGTGAGCTGCATGATGCTGGCGACCGGCACGGTGTCGCGGATGAAGTCATAGGGCAGCTTCTTGTAGAGCGAGGTGCTGATCGCGTTGTTGGGCGCGACGAACAGCAGCGTATAGCCGTCGGGCGGCGAGTTGATCGCGGCGGCGGCCGCGATGTTGCCGCCCGAGCCGGTGCGATTCTCGACCACGACCTGCTGGCCCAGGTGGTCGGACAGCCACTGCGCCATGATGCGGGCGACGATGTCGACGGGCCCGCCGGGGGCAAAGCCGATCAGCCAGCGGATGGGACGGTCCGGATAGGCGGCGAGCGCCGGTCCCGGTTTGGCGGCGAGTCCCGCCGCGACGATCAACCCGAACAGCAGCGCGCGCGCCAGCCTCATGCTCGTCTTCCCCCATTGATTGTTGTCGTTCAGCTCGCATGCGGCGGCCCGGTCGCCCCGGCCGCCGATCGTTCAGTGCGCGGTCACTTCTTGATCAGCGGGCACGCCGGATCCGGCGGGCCGAACGCGTCATCGCCTTTGATGGTCGCGAGGATCTTGTAGTAGTCCCAGGGATATTTGCTCTCCTCCGGCGATTTCACCTGCGCCAGCACGAGATCATGCACCATGAGATTGTCGGCTCGCAGCTTGCCGTTGCGGGCGAAGAAGTCCTCGACCGGCGTGTCCCGCATCTTCGCGGCGACCGCGAGCGGATCGTCGCTGCCCGCCGCCTTGATGGCGTTGAGATAGTGCATGACGGCGGAATAGACGCCGGCCTGCCACATCGTCGGCATCCGGTTCATCTTGGCGAAATAGCGCTTCGACCATTCGCGCGTCTTGTCGTCCATGTCCCAGTAGAACGAGGTGGTGAGCAGGAGCCCCTGCGCCGCCGGCAGGCCGAGCGAATGGATGTCGGTGACCAGCGCGAGCAGCGCCGCCATCTGCTGGCCTCCCTTGAGCAGGCCGAACTCGGATGCGGTCTTGATCTCGTTCATGTTGTTGGGCGGGCCGGCGGCGATGCCGATGATCTTGGCCTTGGAGGCCTGCGCCTGCAGGATGAAGGACGACAGATCGGGCGTCGCGAATGGCGGCCGCACCGCGCCCACGACCTTGCCGCCATTGGCGGTGACGACGCTGGAGGCGTCGCGCTCCAGCGAATGGCCGAAGGCGTAGTCGTCGGTGATGAAGAACCAGCTGTCGCCGCCGCGCTTGACGACCTCCTTCGCCGTGCCGGTGGCGAGTGCGCGGGTGTCGAACACCCATTGCATCGCGTAGGGCGAGCAGAACTTGCCGTGAAAATCGGCGGCACCGGTCGACTGGGTGATGAACAGCTTCTTCTTCTCGGTGGCGATGGTCTGCACGGCGAGGCCCACCGCGGAGACCGGCACGTCGACGATGAGATCGACCTGCTCGGTGTCGTACCAGCGGCGCGCGATCGCGGCACCGATGTCGGGCTTGAGCTGATGATCGCCGACGATGACGCTGATCGGCTTGTCCAGCACCTTGCCGCCGAAATCATCGACCGCCATCTGCGCCGCGGTGACGGAGCCTTGTCCGGTCGGCGTCGAGGCCGGGCCGTTCATGTCGCTGAGCACGCCGATCTTGACGACGTTGTCGGAGATCTCGGCCTGCGCGGCGGTCGTGACCAGCAGCGCGGCTGCGGCCCACGCCGCCCGCTTCAAACAGCTGAGTTGCAATCAGTCCTCCACCGGTAGCGGCGTGACGCCGTTGTTTGTTCCGGCTCTGCCGGCCGGTCCGCCTATCTGCAATCAATCCAGGGCGGCCGTCAATCATGCCGGACGGCGGAGCGGTGGAGCGATCCCGTGCGCTGCAATGCCGCAAGCAGTGAGGTCGTCGCGCGCGCGCAGGATTCTCGGCCGTTCAGGCCTTGGCGGTCTTTTGCTCTTCGTGCGCAGCCTCCCACACCTCGCGCGCGGCGTCCGCATTCATGAGCGCGATACCGACCCCCACGATCAGGTCGGGCCAGATCGAGGGCCACACAAAGGCGGTCACGAGACCGACCGCGATGATCGCGATGTTGGCGAAGGCGTCGTTGCGTGCGGACAGGAAGGCGGCGCGGGTGAGGCTGCCCTGGTGGTCCCTGACCCGCGCCAGGATCAACGCGCAGCCGAGATTGACGATCAGCGCGCCGAGGCCGGTCACGGTGAGCGGCAGCGGTGCGGGTACGATCGGCGTGAAGAACTTCTCGCCGGCGGTCCACAGTCCGGCGACCGCCGGCGCCAGCAGGATCAGCGCCAGCACCTTGCCGAGCAGCGCCCGCCGCGGGGCGCTCCAGCGCAGCGCCAGCGCAATCAGGATGTTGACCGAGGCGTCCTCCAGAAAGTCGACGCTGTCGGCGAACAGCGACACCGAGCCGATCGCCAGCGCCACGGCGAACTCGATGCCGAAATATCCGAGATTGAGCGCGGCAACGGCAAGCACGGCGCGGCGAACGATGGTTGTCGCGTCCATCAGGCGGCCTCAATCCTCGAGAGCTGCGAGCCGCTCCGCCTCGGCGAGGTCGACTGCGGTATTGGCATTGAAGAACGGATCCAGCGGCACCGTCGGCCAGCTCACGGTCGCGACCTTGTAGCGCGCCGTGAAGCGGGTGACCTTCCGGATGTCCTCCGCGACCAGGGCGTGCCGGAGATCCTCGCGCAGCCCGACCGGCCACAGTCCGATCACCGGGTGGATCTGTCCGCCGGACGCCGCCAACGCCAGCTTGGCCAGCTCGGCCGCCCGCGCTGTTGCCAGTCGCGCGACGAGATCACGCGGCAGGAATGGGCAGTCGCCGGCGGCGCTCAGCATCCACCGGGCCTCTGGCATGTGCGCCGCAACCCAGTCGAGGCCGGCGAGAATGCCGGCGAGCGGGCCCGGGAAGCCTGCGACGCCATCCGGAACGACGGACAGACCGTTGCCTGCGAACCGCGCGGGGTCGCCATTGGCGTTGAGGATCAGCCGGCTGCACTGCGGCGCCAGCCGCGCGATCACGCGCTCGAGGATGGTGCGGCCGTCGACCATGCGCAACGGCTTGTCGCCGCCGCCCATCCGCTGCGCGCGACCGCCGGCGAGCAGCACGCCGGGGATCGAAGTCGAGGTCATGGCTGTCATCGCGGGTTCGTTACCACGACTGCTGCCAGGGCGTCAGTGTTGCGCCGCGCGCGATCCACCATTTACGCCTGCCCGGCGGCCATGCCGGCATGGCCCTCCCCACGGGCCCTTGCCTGGTCCATGGGGCTGCTGGCATGACATCGCCAAGAGTGGACGTGGCGTTCCACGGGGCCTTCGGGCCATCGATCGATCCCGCGCTCCTGGCTGTGCGAAAAACGCCGGGGCCTTTCTGGAGACCGCGATGAAAGTCATCGGCCTCGCCGGCTGGAGCGGCGCCGGCAAGACCACGCTGCTGACGCGGCTGATTCCTCATCTCAGGGGGCAGGGACTGCGCGTCTCGGTGATCAAGCACGCCCATCACAAGTTCGACGTCGACGTCCCGGGTAAGGATTCGTGGCGGCATCGCGAGGCCGGGGCCGAGGAGGTCCTCGTCGCGTCGGGCACGCGCTGGGCGCTGATGCACGAGCTGCGCGGCGCAAGGGAGCCCGCACTCGCGGAGCTTCTGGCGAAGTTGTCTCCCGTCGATCTGGTCGTCATCGAAGGGTACAAGGCCGGGCCGCATCGGCGCATCGAGGTGCATCGCACGGCCAATGGCAAGCCGCTGCTGTTTCCCGACGATCCAGGCATTGTCGGGCTCGCCAGCGACGGCGATGTCGAGACGGCGTTGCCGCGCGTTCATCTCGACGACATTCCGGCGATCGCGGCGCTCGTCCTACATCTGGCGACGCCGCGGGCGGACGTTCTCGCGCTGTGCGACAAACCTGGTGTTCCGTGATGGAGCTCGCGCGAGCTCGCACCTGTATCTTCTGGCATCCCAGGAACCCAGTTCCGAGTTCCATAGGAGGCTGCCGCCCCGGTTGACGTCCCGGAACCGCTTCTCCATGGTCGCGCGCATGATGATGACGAGGCTGGATCTGACGGGCCTGAAGTGCCCATTGCCGGTGCTGAAGACCCGGAAGGCGCTGCAGACGCTCAAGGCGGGAGAGCGGCTCGAAGTGTGCTGTACCGACCCGCTTGCCGTGATCGACATCCCGAATCTGGTGCGGGAGACCGGAGATCGGGTCGAGAGCGTCGATCGCACCGAGCACGGCATCCTGTTTCGGATCGAGAAGGCCGCGGAACCGGCCGGATCCGTGCGGCGGTGAACATCCTCTGCTGCGGGCTGCTCGAACTACGTAGTTCGCGCGCGGTCTTGGTCGGACTGTCAAGAGATTGCGCTGCTTCCTATCGTCGCAGCGGCGCCAACCCGAGCTCACAACAATGCCGCGTTCTCAGTCCAGGCTTGCGACGCTGTTGCAAGGCAAGGACAAGTTGTTCCTTCTTCACGTTTCCGCGAGCGCGCGCATGCGGCTATGAGCGTGTCCGTCGCTGACGGTCGGTACATCTCATTAGTTGATTTCATCAGGGATGGTCGTGACGCGTCGAGAAAGTAATCGAGAGCAACATGACTACAGCCGTGAGTGGCGGTCGCGTTGGTTGCACGTGAATTTGTGTGTGTGTTAGCAACACATTCGCGCTGCAGTGCGATCAATCCACCAAGATTGACCGATTATTACCATTTTACTATCGACAATTTGCCTCGGTTCTGCACCAATTGGGGCGCTTTCCGCGGAGGTTGCGGGAGACGAGTCATGCCCGCTGGGGAGCGGGCCAGGCAGACCAGCGGCACAAGAATGGTGAGGGCATAACGTCTCGGGTGGGGTGTTATGCGCATCGAGGCAGTGATGAGCGTTTGTGCGTTGCAAGACTGCTCTGGTACGCGATAGCGGGCGGGGTGAGTGGGCGTATTGATTCTGATCAAGGGGACAGAACATGACGTTGTTGCGTTGGACGAGAGTCCGTAGGGGAGGGATGCATGGCTACCATTGAAAGCGCGGGCACGCTCCCGGGCGCGCAGGCGGGGATCTTCGATCGTGAGCACACGGTCGCCAAGGCGGGGTTCAACCGCTGGCTGGTTCCTCCGGCTGCGCTGTGCATCCATCTCTGCATCGGCATGGCCTATGGCTTCTCGGTGTTCTGGCTGCCGTTGTCGCGCGCGATCGGCGTGACCAAGACCCAGGCCTGCCCGGACATGACCCTGGTGCAGGAGCTGTTCACGACGAGCTGCGACTGGAAGGTCGCGAGCCTCGGCTGGATGTACACCCTGTTCTTCGTGCTGCTGGGCGGCTCCGCTGCCGTCTGGGGCGGCTGGCTCGAGCGGGCCGGACCGCGCAAGGCGGGTGCCGTCGCAGCCTGCTGCTGGGGCGGTGGCCTCTTGATCGCGGCGCTCGGCATCTATGTTCACCAGCTCTGGATGATGTGGCTCGGTGCCGGCGTCATCGGCGGCATCGGCCTCGGCCTCGGCTACATCTCGCCGGTGTCGACCCTGGTGAAATGGTTCCCGGACCGGCGCGGCATGGCGACCGGCATGGCCATCATGGGCTTCGGCGGCGGCGCGATGATCGGTGCTCCGCTCGCCAACCTGCTGATGAACTACTTCAAGACCCCGACCTCGGTGGGTGTCTGGGAGACTTTCGTCACGATGGGCGTGATCTACTTCGTCTTCATGATGATCGGTGCCTTTGCCTATCGCGTCGCTCCGGTGGGCTGGCAGCCCGAAGGCTGGACGCCGCCTGCGGTCAAGAAGGCAATGATCTCGGAGCACCATGTGCACCTCGACAACGCGCACAAGACTCCGCAGTTCTGGCTGGTCTGGTGGGTGCTCTGCTTGAACGTGTCGGCCGGTATCGGCGTGATCGGCATGGCCTCGCCGATGCTGCAGGAGATCTTCGCCGGCAAGCTGATCGGTTTGCCCGACGTCAGCTTCAACCAGCTCGACGCCGGCCAGAAGGCCGCGATCGCGGGCATCGCGGCAGGCTTTGCCGGCCTGTTGTCGTTGTTCAACATCGGCGGCCGCTTCTTCTGGGCGTCGCTGTCGGACCACATCGGCCGCAAGAACACCTATTACTGCTTCTTCCTGATCGGCATCGTGCTCTATGCGCTGGCGCCGACCTTCGCAGCGATGGGTTCGAAGCTGTTGTTCGTGGCGGCCTTCGCCATCATCCTCTCGATGTATGGCGGCGGCTTCGCGACGGTGCCTGCCTATCTGGCCGACCTGTTCGGCACCCAGTTCGTGGGCGCCATCCACGGCCGTCTGCTGACGGCCTGGGCGACGGCCGGCATCATCGGTCCGGTGGTCGTCAACTACATCCGCGAGTTCCAGCTTGCCGCCGGCGTGCCGCGCGACCAGCTGTACAACACGACGATGTATATTCTCTGCGCCATGCTGCTCGCCGGCCTGATCTGCAACTTCTTGATCAAGCCCGTCGATGACAAGTGGAACATGAGCGCGGACGAAGTCGCGAAGTACCAGGCGGAGCTCGCCAAGAACGAGTCGGCGATCCAGCACGGGTCGTTCGGCATCGGCAAGGGCGGTCTCGACGTCAAGGCCGCCCTGTTCTGGGCCTTCGTCGGCGTGCCGCTGGCATGGGGTGTCTGGAAGACGTTGGAAAGCGCGGTCAAGATCTTCTGACCGATCGACGATGAGACAAGCGGGGCGGCCGGATCGGCCGCCCCTTTTTTTGCGGCGCAGGGGCTTGGTTTCCGGACGACTGAATCAGCGCCATCGCCGCGCAAAAGAGCGCGGTGTAGCCGATCATCTCGTCCCAATGGTTCAGGCCTGCGGCGAACACGCCCTCGCGGCGCAGCACCGCAAGCATGGCACATAGGATCATGGTCATCCAGAGCAGGGCGGCGAGGCTGCGACCGAAGCCGATGCGGCCGAACGTGGCGAACAGGATGAGGATTGCTAGTCGCAGCACAAATCGCAGCAGGACCCTGGCCGCCGGAAGCTCAGCGGGCCTGTCGGTGGGGATGAGCATCGCGCAGGTAATACCGGCTCAGAAGTTGTCGCAGCAGAGCAGGTCGGCAAGCCCGGGTTCGGCCTGGACGCCGCGCCTTGCGTCAGTCTGCGAGACGCCGGGCTCGAGACGGCGGGCCTCGGCCGCTGCGTGGAGAATGGCGAGGGCGAGATCGGCGTGGCGGGCTTCGACGCAATGATCGAGCCAGTCCGGCAATTCGCGCTGTTGCGACAATGCGCAGTGCCATTCGCCGTCATCATAGGCGATGCGCCGGAGCTGCCATCGTGGCAATTGCAGCGCGGCCAGCTCCAGCGCGGCATCGATCCGCGCGTCGGTCTCCAGCAATCGTGCGATCCGCAGCCGGCGTCGCCCTCGCGCCGACAACGGTGAGACGCCCTCGTCTTCGCCAAGCAGGGCCGTCAGCATCGCCGTCGTGGTCTGCGCGAGTTGTACCCGCTCGGGCACATCCGGTCGTGTCGTCAAGGCAGCCATGCCGGCCTCCCGTCGTCAGTGAGCGATGGCCCGATGGGCCTTGATCGGCAATGTGGTCGACGGCGGCGTAGGAATGCGAGAGGGGCGAAGGCGGGAAGAAATAGCCGGCGCATAAAGACGCCGCGGCGGCATGGCCGGTTCATATGCGGCTGCGGCCGCGCGGTTCTGCCGGGGGGCGCGAGAACGCCGCGGTCTTTATGAGTTTCCTATAACTCTGTCGGCAGTGCTGTCTCGAAAACCTATGAGGCCGGATGCCATCTGTCCGCCATGGAACGGACCGTGGCCGCACCGGCGCTCCCGGCCGCTCCAAGCGTTGCGCGTCTTTCGCGCGCATGAGGAGCACACCATGCTGGACATCCTGATGCTGGCGCTGGCCGCCGGCTTGTTCGCCCTGGCGATCGGCTACACCTACGCCTGCGAGCGGCTCTAGGAGACGAGCCATGATCTTCGACTATTCGCTCGCCGGCGCGGTATCGCTCGGCCTTCTGATCTACCTCACCTACGCGCTGTTGCGGCCCGAGCGGTTCTGACCGCCACCGTCGCACCTTCAAGGACAACATCCCCATGACTGTGATCGGCTGGATCCAGATCCTGCTCTACTGCGCCGTCATCGTCGCGCTTGCCAAGCCGCTCGGCTGGTACATGACGCGCGTCTTCAATGGCGAGCGCACCTTCCTGTCGCCGGTGCTGCGGCCGGTCGAGTCCGCAATCTACTGGATCGGCGGCGTCGACGAGCGCCGCGAGCAGCATTGGCTGACCTACACGGTCGCGATGCTGCTGTTCCATGTCGGCGGCTTCCTGATCATCTACGGCGTGATGCGGCTGCAGGCCGTGCTGCCGTTCAATCCCGCGGGACAGTCTGCGGTCGCCGAGGATCTCTCCTTCAACACCGCGATCAGCTTCCTGACCAACACCAATTGGCAGAACTACGGCGGCGAGAGCACGCTCTCCTATCTCGTGCAGATGCTCGGGCTCACGCACCAGAACTTCCTGTCGGCCGCGACCGGCATCGTGCTCGCGATCGCGCTGATCCGCGGCTTCTCACGCGCCTCGGCGCGGACCGTCGGCAATTTCTGGGTCGACGTCGTCAGATGCACGCTCTATGTGCTGCTGCCGCTCTGCATCGTCTACACGCTGTTCCTGGTCTGGCAGGGCATCCCGCAGACGCTCGGGCCCTATGTCGAGGCCACGACGCTGGAAGGGGCGAAGCAGACCATCGCGGTCGGCCCGGTGGCTTCGCAGGTCGCGATCAAAATGCTCGGCACCAATGGCGGCGGCTTCTTCAATGCCAACGCCGCGCATCCGTTCGAGAACCCGAACGCGCTGTCGAACTTCATCCAGATGCTCTCGATCTTCGCGCTCGGTGCCGCGCTGACCAACGTGTTCGGCCGCATGGTCGGCAACCAGCGCCAGGGCTGGGCGCTCCTCGCCGTGATGGGCGTCCTGTTCATCGCCGGCGTCGCCATCACCTACTGGGCCGAGGCCAACAGTACGACCACGTTGAACGCGCTCGGACTGACGGGCGGCAACATGGAAGGCAAGGAGGTCCGCTTCGGCATCGTCGCGTCGTCACTGTTCGCCGTGATCACGACGGCCGCCTCCTGCGGCGCGGTCAATGCCATGCATGACAGCTTCACCGCGCTTGGCGGCATGATCCCGCTGATCAACATGCAGCTCGGCGAGATCATCATAGGCGGCGTCGGCGCCGGGCTCTACGGCATGCTGCTGTTCGTGGTGCTCGCGATCTTCGTCGCCGGCCTGATGGTCGGGCGCACGCCGGAATATGTCGGCAAGAAGATCGAGGCGCGCGAGGTCAAGATGGCGATGCTGGCGATCCTGGTGCTGCCGCTGATGTATCTCGGCTGGACCGCGGTCGCGGTGGTGCTGCCCTCGGCCGTCGCGTCGATGGCCAATGCCGGTCCGCACGGCTTCACCGAGGTGCTCTACGCCTACACTTCCGCGACCGCCAACAACGGCTCGGCATTCGCAGGACTCACGGGCAACACCTTCTTCTACAACCTCACGCTCGCGTCGTCGATGTTCGTCGGCCGCTTCTTCATGATCATTCCGGCGATGGCGATCGCGGGCTCGCTCGCCGGGAAGAAGTCGATCCCGCCCTCGGCCGGCACGTTCCCGACCACGGGCGGCCTGTTCGTCGGCCTCGTGGTCGGCGTCATCCTGATCATCGGCGGCCTCACCTTCTTCCCGGCTCTCGCCCTCGGTCCGATCGTCGAGCATCTCGCGATGGCCGCCGGCACCGTGTTTTGATCTCGGAGCAACCTCCATGGACACCATGAAACTGCAGAAGCGCTCGTCGATGTCGACGATGCTCGACCCGAAGATCGTGCTGCCGGCCATCAGGGCCGCGGTTGTCAAGCTCGACCCGCGGCTGATGATCAGAAATCCGGTGATGTTCGTGGTCGAGGTCGTCGCCGCGCTCACCACGGTGATCTTCCTGCGCGACGTCGTGACCGGCGGAGCGGATCTCGGCTTCACCTTCCAGATCATTCTCTGGCTGTGGTTCACCGTGCTGTTCGCCAATTTCGCCGAAGCCGTCGCCGAAGGCCGCGGCAAGGCACAGGCGGATTCGCTGCGCAAGACGCGCACCGAGAGCCAGGCCAAGCTGCTGACGGGCACGAACCCGGCCGATCACACCTACAAGCTCGTGCCCGGCACCAGCCTGAAGGTCGGCGATCTCGTGCTGGTCGAGGCCGGCGACACCATCCCTTCCGACGGCGAGGTGATCGAGGGCGTCGCCTCGGTCAACGAGGCTGCCATCACCGGCGAATCCGCGCCCGTCATCCGCGAATCCGGCGGCGACCGCTCGGCGGTGACCGGCGGCACGCAGGTGCTGTCGGACTGGATCCGCGTCAGGATCACGGCCGCGCAAGGCTCGACCTTCATCGACCGCATGATCAAGCTGGTCGAGGGCGCGGAGCGGCAGAAGACGCCGAACGAGATCGCGCTCAACATCCTGCTCGCCGGCCTCACCATCATCTTCGTGTTCGCGACGGTGACGATCCCGAGCTACGCGGCCTATGCCGGCGGCTCGATCTCGGTGGTGGTGCTGGTGGCGCTGTTCGTGACCTTGATCCCGACCACGATCGGCGCGCTGCTGTCGGCGATCGGCATCGCTGGAATGGACCGCCTGGTGCGCTTCAACGTGCTGGCGATGTCGGGCCGCGCGGTCGAGGCCGCTGGCGACGTCGATACGCTCCTGCTCGACAAGACCGGCACCATCACGCTCGGCAATCGCCAGGCGACTGCATTCCGTCCCGTCAAGGGCGTGAGCGAGCAGGAGCTCGCCGACGCGGCGCAGCTCGCATCGCTCGCCGACGAGACACCGGAGGGCCGCTCGATCGTGGTGCTCGCGAAGGACAAATACGGCATCCGCGGCCGCGACATGGCCGAGCTCGGCGCCACCTTCGTGCCGTTCACGGCGCAGACCCGCATGAGCGGCGTCGATGCCGGCGGCTCCTCGGTGCGCAAGGGTGCGGTCGACGCCATCCTCAACTCCATCGGTGGCGGCCCGACCCAGCCGGTCTCCGGCAACACGGCGCGCGCGGTCCAGCCGGTCGAGAGCGAGCTTGTCCGCGAGATCCGTGCAATCTCCGACGACATCGCCAAATCCGGCGGCACGCCGCTCGCGGTCGCCAGGGACGGGCGCCTGCTCGGCGTCGTCCAGCTCAAGGACATCGTCAAGGGCGGCATCCGCGAACGCTTCGCCGAGCTGCGCCGGATGGGCATCCGCACCATCATGATCACCGGCGACAACCCGATGACCGCGGCGGCGATCGCCGCCGAAGCCGGCGTCGATGATTTCCTGGCGCAGGCGACGCCTGAGGACAAGCTCAAGCTGATCCGCGACGAGCAGGCCAAGGGCAAGCTGGTGGCGATGTGCGGCGACGGCACCAACGATGCGCCCGCGCTGGCGCAGGCCGATGTCGGCGTTGCCATGAACACCGGCACGCAGGCCGCGCGCGAAGCCGGCAACATGGTCGATCTCGACTCCAACCCGACCAAACTGATCGAGGTGGTCGAGATCGGCAAGCAGCTCTTGATGACGCGCGGCGCGCTGACGACGTTCTCGATCGCCAACGACGTCGCCAAATATTTCGCGATCATCCCGGCAATGTTCCTGGCGTTCTACCCGCAGCTCAACGTGCTGAACGTCATGAACCTGGCGAGCCCGCAGAGCGCGATCCTGTCGGCGATCATCTTCAACGCGCTCGTCATCATCGCGCTGATCCCGCTGGCGCTGAAGGGCGTCGCCTACCGCGCCATCGGCGCCGGCGCGCTGCTCGGCCGTAACCTGATGATCTACGGGCTGGGCGGCATCATCATCCCCTTCATCGGCATCAAGGCGATCGACCTGATCGTGACCGCCTTGCATCTGGCTTAAAGCCCCAACCGCCGTCATTGCGAGCGAAGCGAAGCAATCCAGGACTGTCTCGGGCCACGCGACTCTGGATTGCTTCGTCGCTTCGCTCCTCGCAATGACGGGAGAGACACAGGAGATTCTCATGCTCAAAGAAATCCGTCCCGCCATCTTGGTCCTGGTCGCGCTGACCCTGATTACCGGGCTGCTCTACCCGCTCGCCATGACCGTCGTCGCCGGCACCATCTTTCCGGCGCAGGCCGAGGGCAGCCTGATCACGCGCAACGGCAAGGTGATCGGATCGGCGCTGATCGGTCAGGAGTTCAAGGACGACAAATATTTCCACGGCCGTCCGTCGGCGACCTCGGCCGCCGATCCGAACGACTCCACCAAGACGGTTTCTGCGCCCTACAACGCCGCCAACTCGTCCGGCTCCAATCTCGGCCCGACCAGCAAGGCGCTGGCCGACCGCGTCAAGGAGGACGTCGACAAGCTGAAGGCGGAGAATCCCGCGCAGGCCGTGCCGGTCGATCTGGTGACGACCTCGGCGAGCGGGCTCGATCCGGACATCTCGCCGGAGGCGGCGCTGTTCCAGGTGCCGCGGGTGGCCAAGGCACGCGGCTTGCCGGAGGCGAGCGTCCAGGCCGTGATCGCCCGGCAGACCCAGGGCCGTCTGCTCGGACTGCTCGGCGAACCCCGCGTTAACGTGCTGGCGCTCAACCTGGCACTCGATGCTGCCAAACCGCAATGACGCCTTGAAGGTCTTGGCCTTGAAGGTCTTGGTCTTGGCGCCGAGGTCCCTCCGTCTATAATGCCGCATGGCCAGTCAACGCCGCGATCCTGACCAACGTCCCTCGCCGGAGGCCCTGCTCGAAGCGGCCCGGCGGGAGGACAGTCCTGCCGGCAAGCTCAAGATCTTCGTCGGCGCCGCCCCCGGCGTCGGCAAGACCTATGAGATGCTGTCGAGCGCGCATGCCAAGCTGAGGGCCGGCGTCGACGTCGTGATCGGCTTCGTCGAGACGCATGGCCGCGCCGAGACCGAGGCGCTGGTGCGCGGCCTGGAGATCGTCCCGCGCAAACGTATTTCCTACAAGGACCAGATCGTCGAGGAGATGGATCTGGATGCCGTGATCGCGCGCCGCCCCAAGCTCGCGATCGTCGACGAGCTCGCGCATACCAATGCGGTGGGCAGCCGCCACCCCAAGCGCTATCTCGACGTCGAGGAGCTGCTGTCGCACGGCATCGACGTCTACACCGCGGTCAACGTCCAGCACATCGAGAGCCTCAACGACGTCGTTGCCCAGATCACCCATGTGCGCGTGCGCGAGACCGTCCCGGACTCGGTCCTCGACCGCGCCGACGCCATCGAACTGATCGACCTCACGCCCGACGATCTGATCCAGCGACTGAAGGAGGGCAAGGTTTATGTGCCCAAGCAGGCAGAGCGGGCGCTGGAGCATTATTTCTCGCCCGGCAACCTGACCGCGCTGCGCGAGCTCGCGCTGCGCCGGACGGCCGAGCGCGTCGACGAGCAACTGCTCACCCACATGCAGGCCAATGCCATCGCCGGCCCCTGGGCAGCCGGCGAGCGCATCCTCGTCTGCGTGTCGGAGGATCCGCGGGCGACAGGGCTGGTGCGCTACACCAAGCGGCTCGCCGACCGTGTCCACGCGCCGTGGACCGCCGTTACCATCGAGACTCGGCGCAACCTGCAACTCACGGACAAGCAGCGCGACCGGCTCGCCGATACGCTGCGGCTAGCCGAGACCCTCGGCGGCGAGGCGCTGACGATTCCGGGCGTCGGCCGGCGTATCGCGGATGACCTTATCAACTTCGCGCAGGCCAACAACGTCACCCAGATCATCATCGGCAAGTCGAGCCGCTCGCGCCTGTTCGAGATCATCAGGGGCTCCGTGGTCCACGACCTCGTCAGGGGCGCCGGCAACATCAGCATCCACGTCATCGCCGGCGAGGAGGCGCCGGACACCACGAGCAGCTCGGTGCAGACGCGAGCGCGCAGCGAGCCGCTGCAGCCGAAGCCCTATCTGAAGGCGCTGCTGATCACGGCTGTCGGCCTTGGCCTCGCCGAGCTGATCCAGCCCGTCTTCGGCATCGAGAACGTCGATCTGGTGTTCCTCACGGCCGTGGTCGGCGTCGCCGCACGCTACGGCCTGTGGCCGTCACTGCTGGCGAGCCTCGCCGCCTCGCTCTGCTACAACTTCTTCTTCCTGCCGCCGCTGTATACGTTCACGATCACCGATCCGACCAACATCGGCGCGTTCTTCTTCTTCATGTTGATCGCGATCCTGGTGTCCAACGTCGCCGCGCGCGTTCGCGTTCAGGCTGACGCCGCCACCCACCGCGTCCGGACCACCGAGCAGCTCTATGCCTTCAGCCGCAAGCTTGCGGGCACCGCGACCCTCGATGACGTGCTGTGGGCCACGGCCTATCAGGCGGCGTTGATGCTGAAGGTACGGGTCGTGCTGCTGCTGCCGCAGGACGGCAAGCTCACGGTCATGACCGGCTACCCGCCGGAGGATCAGCTCGACGACGCCGACCTCGCCGCCGCGAGCTGGGCCTGGAGCAACGACCGCGCCGCTGGGCGCGGCTCCGACACGCTGCCGGGCGCCAAGCGGCTGTTCCTGCCGATGCGCACGGGGCGCGGCTCGATCGGCGTCATCGGCATTGATGACGATCGCACCGGGCCGCTGCTGACGCCGGACCAGCGCCGGCTGCTCGATGCCCTGGTCGACCAGGGCGCGCTCGCGATCGAGCGCGTGCTGCTGGTCGAAGACATGGACAAGGTCAAGCGCACCATGGAGCAGGACCGGCTGCGCTCGGCACTGCTCACCTCGATCTCGCACGATCTGAAGACGCCACTCGCCTCCGTGCTCGGCGCGGCCTCGACGATGCGCGATCTCGCGGCCCAGCTGTCCGACAAGGAGAAGCTCGACCTGCTCGCCACCGTCATCGACGAATCCGAACGGCTCAACCGTTTCATCGCCAATCTCCTGGACATGACCAAGCTGGAATCGGGCGCGATCGTGCCGAACGCCGCGCTCCACGACGTCGGCGAGATCGTCGGCAGCGCGCTGCGGCGCGCGAGCAAGATCCTCGCCGGTCATCATGTCTCGCTGGTACTGGCGCCCGATCTGCCGATGGTCGAGGTCGACGCGGTGCTGTTCGAGCAGGTGCTCTTCAATCTGCTCGACAACGCCGCCAAATATGCGCCTCCCGAGACCTCGATCGCGATCCGCGCGGCCCGCGACAGCAACTGGATCATGCTCGAGATCCGTGACGAAGGCGACGGCATTCCCGCCGCGGAGGTCGAGCACGTGTTCGACAAGTTCTATCGCGTGCAGAAGGGCGACCAGGTGCGGCCTGGCACCGGTCTGGGGCTCGCGATCTCGCGCGGCTTCATCGAGGCGATGCATGGCCGCATCTTCGCCGGCAACCGCACCGATCGGCCCGGCGCGGTCCTCACCATCCGCCTGCCCGTGCCGGCGCAGGCCAGATCGCTGGATACGGCCGCATGACCGGCGCTCCGATCAAGGTGCTCGTGATCGACGACGAGCCGCCGATCCGCAAGCTGCTGCGGATGGGCCTGACCACGCAGGGCTACGAGATTCTCGAAGCCTCGAACGGCAGGATCGCGCTGGAGCTGTTGGGCCAGGAGCCGGCGCTGATCATTCTCGACCTTGGCCTGCCCGACGTCGACGGGCTCGAGCTGCTGCGAACCATCCGTGGCCGCAACGAGGCCGTGCCGGTCGTGGTGCTGTCCAGCCGCGGCGACGAGGCGGGCAAGGTCCAGGCGCTCGATCTCGGGGCCGACGACTACATCACCAAGCCGTTCGGCATGGACGAGCTGCTGGCGCGGCTGCGCGCGGCGCTGCGGCACCAGTTGCAGGTGCAGGGCGAGCGGCCGGTGTTCCGCACCGGCGATCTCTCCGTCGATCTGGTGCGCCGCATCGTCAAGGTCGGCGAGCGCGAGATCAAGCTGTCGCCCAAGGAGTACGATCTGCTCCGCGTCCTGGTGCAGCACGCCGGCAAGGTGCTGACGCACCGCTTCCTGCTCAAGGAGCTGTGGGACGAATTGACCGACGCGCAATATCTGCGCGTCTATGTGCGTCAGCTGCGGCAGAAGATCGAGGCCGATCCCGAGCGCCCGCAATTCGTATTGACCGAGACCGGCATCGGCTATCGGCTGCGCGCGCCGGACTGAGCTTTGGCCGTATCGGCCGACTGGTCCTGTGTGTCAGGGGCGTTGGCATCGCCATTCGATGGGCGAGCTTGCGTGTCCCGCGGGCGGCATCAGCTCGTTTCGTTATATTTTCGAGCAATTTTGACCAGCCGGTCATCTCGCGCTGCGGCACAGTACGTCCGCAGGCGCCCGTTCTCTGGATCAACGGATGATCGAGACCGCGGTCGTGCCACCTCATCGGCGCAGCTGATCGTGCGTTTGCATGCACGACGGTGTAAACACGGGACGTGCCATGTCTCGGCTTGTCAGAACACGATCTGAATTTGGGGGGGCGAGGCTGCCGACTGCGGCGCAGAGATTGTCATCGGCGATACTGGGAAGAGCATCATGCCCGAAATTCATCTCAATCAAGGTCAGCCCGACGCGTTGCGGTGCCGCTTTGGCATGAAGGCCGGCCTATGTCCCGGTGAGGGGTTCTGCGCGTTCGATCTTTCAGCCTGCAGGGACTGTTCGAGATCGCAGCACAAGATCCAGACCTTGACGGGTTCGGAAGACCCGATGAGATCAAAGATATTGCACACCTGGATTTCGTTTGCCGTTCGTCCATCGACGTCGTTCTTGGCTCCCATCAGTGAGGTCGGTCATGGAAGAATACATTCATCTGCAGAACCTCATCCTGTTCAGGAAACGTCTCGCTGAATTCAACGATGAGTCCAAGCGGACGGTGCTCCTGAAATTGCTGACTGAGGAAGAGGCCAGGGACGCATCATTCGGACCGTCGCCTTGTCCAGTTGCGCCTCATGCAGCGGATCAGAACGTCTGATTGGCTTCTCGGTCTATCCGTCATCGAAACGATGAGCGCGAAGCTGCATTGGAATCTCGATGTATCGACGGGCTTCGATTCCCGCGATCGTGAAAGCATGGGTGGAGGTACGCGGCATCAGCTTGCGCTTTGGAACTTTCGTCTCGCCGACGCGGTTTACGTGTCGCAATCGGGAGGATGTTCATGGCACGACAATACTCGCGCAAGGCATCGGCCAAGGTCGGCCGGGCCATGAAGAAGCGCAAGGCCGGCACGCTGCGCAGCGGCGGTTCCGGTCGCAAGGTCAAGAGCCGCAAGCAGGCCATCGCGATCGGCCTGTCGGAGGCGCGCCGCGAAGGCAAGAAGGTGCCCGCGAAAAAGAGCGCGAGGGCCTCGGCGAAGAAGACGGCCAAGAAGGCGAGCAAGAAGAGCACGAAGAAGACTACCAAGAAAACGACGAAGAAGAAGTCGAAGAAGAGCTGACGAGGCGATCATTCGGGCTACGATCATCGCGCACGCCATGACCCGCAGCCGTCGCAAAATTCTCCGCTGTCGTCCCGGCGAACGCCGGGACCCATAACCCCAGGGAGATGTTATTGCGCGGGATGTGGGACAAGTCTTGTCTTACAACACCCGCCGCGGAGTATGGGTCCCGGCGTTCGCCGGGACGACGGCGGTGGGTGTGGAGGCCGCTTGCGCCACGCAGGCAGCTGCTGGCTTTCACCCCGCCTTCCTCTGCCGCGCCGCCGACCGATGCGCCTTCTTCGCCGGGCGTCGATGCGTGCTCGTCCGCCGCGACGCCGCACGCGCGGTCTTTTTTCGGCTCTTGCCGTTCAGGCTCTGCTTCAGCGCATCCATCAGGCTGACGACGTTGTCGGGCCGCTCCGCCGGCTCCGGCAGCTTGATCGGCTTGCCCGAGGCCTTGCGCTTCACCAGCGCCTTCAGCGCGGTCTCGTACTGGTCCTTGAACTCCGAGGGGTCGAAATGGGCTGCCTTGGTCTGCAAGATGTGGCCGGCCAGCTCGACCATGTCCTTGCTGATCTTCGGCGCCCTGATGTCGTCGAAGAACTCGGCTTCGTCGCGCAGCTCATAGGGAAAGCGCAGCGTGGTGCCGAGCATGCCCTTGCCCATCGGCTCGATGGCGATGACGTGCTCGCGGTTGGTCAGCACGATCCGCGCCAGCGCCACGCGCTCCTGGTCCTTCATGGCGTCGCGGATGACCGCGAAGGCGTCGAGCGCCGCCTTGCCGTCGGGGGCGATGTAATAGGGGTGGTTGAGATAGCGCTGGTCGATCTCGTCGCGCGGCACGAAGCTGTCGATGTCGATCGTGTGGTTGCTCTCGATCTGGACCGCCTCCAGCTCCTCCGGCTCGATCTCGACATACTGTCCCTTGGCGAGTTCATAGCCGCGGCCCTTCTGGTCGCCCTCGACGATGTCGCCGGTCTCGGCGTCCACCATCTGCTGCTTGAGCCGGTTGCCGGTCTCGCGGTTGATCAGATGGAAGCGCGTCTTCTCGACCGACGTCGACGCCGGATAGAGCACGACGGGGCAGCTGACGAGCGAGAGTTTGAGCGAGCCTTTCCAGTAGGCGCGGGGGGCCATCGTGGTCTCCTTGGACAATCCGGACGAGGCTGCAACGGGCAAGCATCGGTGTGGGTTCCATGGGCCCGGCGAAGGTCGCTTCGGGAAAAAATAATTCGCTTGACGACTTCGTAAAATCAGCATTATGGTCCGACCCGTTCCGTTGCGTCGGAGGGGACGTATCGCGGTCGTCACGGACGTCGGCAGCGGAATGCGATGGGTGTGCCGGGTTGCAGCGTGATTCAGTCGCGCCGACGAACAATCCGGCATGCACGGTCAAGTCGCGCGGTCCTGATACCCCGATGCTGGTATCCAGCGCAATGCGCGCAGGCGCATTGTCGCGACACGGTGGCCAACAAGCCCGGCGCACCGGGGAGAACGCGAAGCAGCCGTTAAAGCCGTCGCGCAGGGAGGGCCGGGATGTCTCGGCTGCACCTGTGGTACCTGCCGCCTGCATTTCTTTCTGCAGGCGGGCCATGGGGGCGGCGAGCTCCCGGCCTTCCCTGCGCCCTCTCGACTGGCAGAGGGCGGACGCCAGCACAGCCTGGGCCCTCCATGAGCCGCGGGAACGCGGAACTTTGCCCGAAGTTATCCTGCCGATGCGGCCGGTTCCACGAGTTCGCCGGCTTTGCTACGCTACCACTCAACGCGAGGGATCACCGTGGCGCTCGGGAAGCTTTCCACCTATCGCAAGAAGCGCGATTTCGACAAGACGGCGGAGCCGTCCGGCGACGCCAAGGTCGCGCGTACGGCGCGGCCGCGCTTCGTCATCCAGAAGCATGACGCAACGCGCCTGCACTACGACCTGCGGCTCGAATTCGACGGCGTCTTCAAGTCGTGGGCCGTCACCAAGGGGCCGTCGCTCGATCCGCACGACAAGCGGCTGGCGGTCGAGGTCGAGGATCATCCGCTCGACTACGGCGATTTCGAAGGTACGATCCCGGAAGGCGAGTATGGCGGCGGCACCGTCATGCTGTGGGACCGCGGCTATTGGGACAGCGAGGACCCGGAGCGCGGGTTCAAGAAGGGCGATCTCAAATTCACTCTCGAGGGCGAAAAGCTGCATGGCAGCTGGGTGCTGGTGCGGATGCGCCACGATCGCACCGGCGGCAAGCGGACCAATTGGCTGCTGATCAAGCATCGCGACGAGTTTGCCCGGGAAGGCGAGGCCAACGATATCCTGGATGCCGACAAGTCGGTCGCCTCGGGCCGCACGATGGAGCAGATCGCGGCCGGCAAGGGCAAGGCGCCGAAGCCGTTCATGCTCGCCAAGACGCAGCGCATGAACGCGGATGCGGTGTGGCACTCCAACCGCAGTGACAGCGAAACCAAGCCGACTACGAAGGCCTCATCACCGAAAGCGAGGGCCGAGAAGGGAAACGGCACCAAGGCCCGCGTTGCGCCGAAGACGGTATCGTCGCTGCCCGACTTCGTGCCGCCCGAGCTTTGCACGTCGGTCGCGCAACCGCCGAGCGGCGAGGGGTGGGGGCATGAGATCAAGTTCGACGGCTACCGCGTGCAGATCAGGGTCGAGGGCGGCGAGGCAACCCTGAAGACCCGCAAGGGCCTGGACTGGACCGCCAAGTTCGGCGCGATTGCGGAGGAGGCTGCGAAGCTGCCGGACGCGATCATCGACGGCGAGATCGTCGCGCTCGACAAGGACGGCAATCCGAATTTCTCCGCCCTTCAGGCGGCGATCTCGGCGGGTGAAACCGACGAGCTGATCTTCTTCGCCTTCGACCTGATGTTCGCCGAGGAGTTCGACTTGCGCCGCCAGCCTTTGCGCGAGCGCAAGGCACGGCTGGCGAAGCTGCTGAAGGCGCATATCAAGGGCAAGACACCGCGGATCCGCTACGTCGAGCATTTCGAGAGCGACGGCGAAGCCGTGCTGGAGTCGGCGCGCAAGCTGAACCTCGAAGGCATCGTCTCGAAGAAGTTGGACTCGGCCTATCATTCGGGACGGACGGAGAGCTGGACCAAAGCCAAGACCAGGCCCGGCCACGAGGTCGTCATCGGCGGCTGGAAGACGACCAACGGCAAATTCCGATCGTTGATGGTCGGCGTCAACAAGGACGATCATCTCGCTTATGTCGGGATCGTCGGCACCGGCTTCGGCCAGGACACGGTGAAGGCGATCATGCCGGCGCTGAAGGCGGCGGCATCCGACAAGAGCCCGTTCAGCGGCAAGAACGCGCCGCGTAAGACGCGTGACGTGCATTGGCTCAAGCCCGAGCTGGTCGCCGAGATCGAGTTTGCCGGCTTCACCGGCGACGGCAATGTCAGGCAGGCCTCGTTCAAGGGACTGCGCGAGGACAAGCCAGCCCGCGAGGTCGTTGCCGAGGCGCCGGTGGTGGCGACGAAGGTTGCCAGGCCGGTGGCGCGGGCCGCCGCGAGCGTCGCGACCGTCGGCACCACGCTGCACAAGACGCCGTCACGCACGAAGGGCTCGGCGACCGTGATGGGCGTTGCAATCTCCAAGCCCGACAAGGCGCTGTGGCCGGACGCCGGCGACGGCGAGCCCGTCACCAAGCTTGATCTTGCGACCTATCTGGAAGCCGTCGGCAACTGGATGATCGGGCATCTGAGGGGGCGGCCGTGCTCGATCGTGCGTGCGCCTGATGGCATCGGTGGCGAAAAATTCTTCCAGCGGCACGGCATGCAGGGCATGTCGGACCTGCTGGAGCTGGTCAAGGTCTCGGGCGACCGCAAACCATATCTGCAGATCGACCGCGTCGAGGGATTGATCGCGGTGGCCCAGGTCGCCGCCGTCGAGCTGCATCCATGGAATTGCGCGCCGGACGCCTATGACGTCCCGGGTCGGCTGGTGTTCGATCTCGATCCGGCGCCGAACGTCGCGTTCGAGGAGGTGATCGCGGCCGCCAAGGAGATGCGCCAGCGCTTGAAGAGCCTCGGGCTCGAGAGCTTCTGCAAGACCACGGGCGGCAAGGGTCTGCATGTGGTGACGCCGTTGCTGCACGGCGCGCGCGACAAGGTGAGCTGGCCCGAAGCGAAGGCGTTTGCACAGGGCGTGTGCCAATGGATGGCGAACGACCGCCCGGAGCAGTACCTGCTCAACATGTCGAAGAAGCTGCGCAAGGGGAAGATCTTCCTCGACTATCTGCGCAACGACCGGATGTCGACGGCGGTCGCCGTGCTGTCGCCGCGCGCTCGCGAAGGCGCCACCGTGTCGATGCCGCTGACCTGGGCGCAGGTGAAGAACGGGCTCGAACCCAAGCGCTACACGGTCCGAACCGCGCCGGCGCTGTTGCCCAAGACCAAGGCGTGGGAGGGCTATGACGACGCGGCCGGAGCGATCAAGCCGGCGATGAGGAAGCTCGCGAACGAAGTGTAAGGGATACGATGCGGGGGCGCAATCAAGGCCAGGCCGACGTGGCGCGGCCACGTCGGCCCGAGCTGATCAGTTGGATGGCTATGAGATCGATCGGATCAGATGCGTCCGAGCAGGACGAGAATCAGCACGATGACGATGATCAGGCCGAGGCCGCCGCCGCCGTAGTAGCCGGTGCCGTAGAACGGACCGCCGCCGATGCCGGAAAAGCCGCCGAGCAGGGCGATGATGAGAATGATGAGGATGATAGTTCCGATGGACATGTGCTTCCCTCCAGTGCCCGGCAGCGGGGCGACAACGTGCTCTGCCTTCGCCGAGGAAACTGGTTGGAACTTCGAAAGTTCCGCGTGGGAACAAGTAAAATGCAGCGTGTGTCTTTGCGGTCGTAGCCACCGATGACTACGTAGAGAGGGTTGTTAGTCAGGAGATCGCGATGTCAAGACCGCTTGTCGTTTCCATTCCGCATCGCCTCGGCAAGGACGAGGCCGTGCGCCGGCTCCAGGCCGGTCTCAGCCGCGCCGCGACCAGCGTTCCGGTCCTGAAGGTCGACGAAGAGCGCTGGGAGGGCGACAAGATGATCTTTCGCGTTCGCGCGCTCGGTCAGGCGGCGTCGGGCCATGTCGACGTCGCCGACGATCACGTGCGTGTCGAGGTCGTGCTGCCCTGGCTGCTGCAGCGCTTTGCCGAGGCCGCGCAATCCGCGATCCGCAGCCGCGGCCAGCTGCTGTTGACGAAGAAGAGCTGATCAGGTCGGCGCCGCTCCTGTCCGACGTCGACCAGGCGGGTGGGCTGCCGCGTCGGTCCGCGCCGGGATCGCCGCTGCAGGAAAATGCGTGAAGATGGAGGACACCGCCAGGATGCCGTCCTGCATGTCCGCCGGTATGTAGCCGCGGGCATGAACCTCGGCGTCGAAACCATCTGCGTGGGGCCACACCCGGCCACCGTCGGTGAAGGGTGCAAAGTTGCGCACGGTGACGACGACGACGGCGTCCCGCCCGCGCCGCCGTGCGAAAGCAATGATGTGATCGGCATGACGTCCGCTCACCTCGAGCGGCTCGTAGGAGCCGTCGGTGAACACGGCGGGCATCTGGTTGCGAAGCTTCAGCAGCTCCCGCGTCCAGGCGAGCTTGATGCGGCCGTCCGGCCAATGGTCCGCGAGGTGGGCCCAGTCGGGAGTCTCGCACGCACGCAGCGCGTGCTCACGCGCGGCGAAATCGACCGGGCGGCGGTTGTCCGGATCGACCATCGAAAGGTCCCAGAACTCGGTGCCCTGATAGAAATCCGGCACGCCGGGCATCGTCGCCTTCAGCGTAAGCTGGGTCAGCGAGTTCAGCGCGCCGAGCAAAGCGAGCCGCCTGGAAAGCGTCTCCAGCGACTGCAGGAACTCGGACGAGCGCTCGCGATCCAGGATGCGGTCGATGAAGGCGCGCAGGCCGTTCTCATAGGCCTCGTTCGGATTGAGCCAGCTGGTCTCCTCCTTGCCCTCGCGCGCGGCCTTCAGCGCATAGGCCTGCAGCCGCTCGGGCAGGGTGCCATCGGTGCCGCTTGCCGGCCAGATGCCGACGAGCGTCTGGTACAGCATGTATTCGAACGCCGCCGAGGGCGCGCGCATCTTGCCATCCGTGATGACGTGCGGCGCGTTCAAGGTCTTCCAGCGCGCCATCGCGGACGTCCAATCGTTGGGCAGCTCGGTGATGGCGGCGAGCCGCGTGCGCGCATCCTCGCCGCGCTTGGTGTCGTGGGTAGCAGTGGCGGTCATGCCGTGCGGCCAATGCCTGGCGCGGTCCCGCATCAGCTTATGGAAGTCGGCGATCGCCAGAGCATGCGCCGCTGGATCGCCGCCGACCTCGTTGAGCGCGAGCAGCCGGTGGAAGCGGTAGAAGGCGGTGTCCTCCAGCGACTTCGCCATCATCGGCCCGGTGAGCTGCTGCACCTTGAGGGCGAAGCGGCGCACACGCGGGACGCTGTGGTTGGTGCTGCGGTCGCGCTTGATGAGATCCATGGTCAGCGCATCGCGCAGGAACTCGAAGATCGAGCCGTCGGAGGCGAACCATTCGGCCCGGGCGCCTGCGATGGCGTGGTCGATCAGCTTGCGGTCGGTCTCAGTCGGGCCGGCTGTGGTGAGATAGGTGCGATAGACCGGGAAGTGAAGAACATACAGCTCGAGCGCTTGGCGCAGGATGTCTTCCGAATAGTCGCGCGTCGAGTAGTGGCCGTTGGCGATGCGCGCCAGCAGGCGGGTCAGCACGGTGAATTCGCTGGTCAGCAGCGTCTCCAGCACGCGCCGCTTGGCCTCCTTGATCACAGGCGCGAGCTTCGGCGGCTTGTTGCTGATCTGGCGCCAGATCTCGTCCAAGGGCTCCAGACCTTTGCCCTCGATCAGGACCTGGGTGATGACGTTCATCCACTCGTAGCCGGTGGTGCCGTGCACGCCGGCAAAACCCGGCAGCTTCTCGTGCTCGCAGAGAATCTTCTCGATGACGACGTAGAACGGCCCGGCTGCGGGCCCCCGAGCGTCGCGGATCAGCCGCCGCAGGCGCTGGAAATATTGTGCGGGATCGCGCAGGCCGTCGATATGGTCGAGCCGCAGACCCTGCAACTGGCCATCCGCGATCAGCTTCTTGACCAGCCGGTGGATCGCTTCGAACGTGCCGGCATCCTCGACGCGCAGGCCCGCCAGCGTGTTGACGTCGAAGAAGCGGCGGTAGTTGATGTCGCTGGACGCAAGCCGCCAATGGCCGAGCTTGTAGTGCTGTCGCTCCAGCAGATGATGCAGAGCGAGCGTCTGCGCACCACGGTCGGGGCCGGCCTTATAGGCCGCGATCCCCTGGGCAATGACGCCGGCTGCGCCGGGAATGGCCTTGAGGGCCGCCTTGAACGCCGGCGCTTCCTTGCGGTTCGGATGGCGCAGGCCGCGATAGCGCGACGCCAGGTCGAGGATCGCCTTGCCGGCCTCGCTGCTCTCCTCACCGGCCTCCTTGACGATGATGCGCAATACCTCGCCATAGCGCTCGGGCGCGATCGGCAGCCGATGCTCGAAGTACCAGCAGGAGAACGAGCCTTCGTCCGGGTCGTAGCGCAGCTCGATGTCGCCATGTTCGAGCGCGTGGCCGTAGGAGGTGCCGATGATCGGCAGCAGCACGCCGCCGCGCGCGCGGTACGGCAACTGGTCCCAGTCGATGTCGAACGAGGCGGCGTGCGGCGAAGCCTGGCCCCATTCGAGCACGTCGAGCCACCATGGATTGTCGTCGAAATGCACGCCGACATGGTTCGGCACGAAGTCGAGGATGAGGCCGAGATTGTGCTGCTTCAGCGCCGCGCTCAGTTTCGCAAAGCCGTCCTCGCCGCCGAGCTCGGGATTGAGCTTGGAATGATCGGTGATGTCGTAGCCATGTGTCGAGCCCCTCCGCGCCGTCATGAAGGGCGAAGCATAGACGTGGCTGATGCCCAGCGCCTTCAGATATGGCAAGACGCGTGCGGCCGATTCGAAGTTGAAATCACCCGTGAGCTGCAGGCGATAGGTCGCGAGGGGAATGGCCGGAGGCATGCTATCCCCCGATGCTCCAGAACACCGACCACGGCGGCAGGCGGTCTCCAGGCGTGCCGCCCCAGATCGGGGTGCCCGGGACGCCGGTCGGCGAAGCCGCGAGCTCCTTGTCGGAGACGTTGGCAAGCAGATTTAGCCGGCTGCCATCGCCCATCAGCCAATGCGCGCTCAGGCGACCGTCATCGGTCACGTCCGCCTCGCCGAATTTCGCCCCCGGAAGCCGCGGCGCAACCTCCTTGTGACGCACCGCAAGGAGCGCGCGCACCAGCGCGAGACGCTCGCGCCCCGGCGACTCATTGCGGGAGTCCCAGTCGATGATTGCGGACTTGAAGGTTTCGATGTCGAGCGGATCGGGAACCTCGTCGCCATATTTGGCGTACGCCCACTCGTACTCCCTGCGGCGTCCGTTGCGCACGGCATGCGCGAGGTCGCCCTGGAAGTCGCAGAAGAACGGGAACGGCTGCTTCGAGCCCCATTCCTCGCCCATGTACAGCATCGGGACGGTGGGCGCGAGCAGCGTCACCGCGAGTGCCGCCGCGATCCCTTCCGGCGATGCCAGCGCCTCCAGGCGGTCGCCGAACACGCGGTTGCCGATCTGGTCGTGGTTCTGCAGGAAGTTGACGAATGCGCCGGGGGCCAGATGACCGCTCGGCTCGCCCCGCGGATCGCCGCCCCAGAATGCCGCGGGTTCGCCTTGGTAGACGAAGCCGGAGGCGAGCGCGCGAGCGAGATCGCGGCGCGGCGCCTGCTGGTAGTCGCCGTAATAGCCGCCGCTCTCGCCGGTCAGGATCACGTGCCAGGCGTGATGATAGTCGTCGTTCCACTGTGCGCGGAATTTGCCGCGCGGCGGCTCCTCTGCGGAATCCAGCATGCTGGCGCGGTTGTCGCCGTTTTCGAGCACGAGATGGATGTGCCGCCCGGTTGCTTCGACCAGCTTGCCCACGGCGGCGCTGAGATCGTGCAGCATCGGGATCTCACCCTCGTTGGACAGGATGTGATTCACGGCGTCGAAGCGCAGGCCGTCGAAGCGATAATCCGTCAGCCAATGCAACGCGTTCTGAATCGCGAAGGCGCGCACTTCGGAGCGCCGGTAGTCGATCGCGCTGCCCCACGGCGTATGCGCGTCGGTGAAGAAGGTCGGCGCATAGCGGCCGATGTAGTTTCCCTCCGGGCCGAAGTGATTGTAGACGACGTCGAGAAACACCATGATGCCACGCAGATGCGCCTCGTCGATCAGCGCGCGCAGATCATCGGGACGCCCATAGACGCTGTCCGGAGCGTAGAGCAGCACGCCGTCATAGCCCCAGTTGCGGGAGCCGGCGAAGTCCGCCAGCGGCATCAGTTCGAGCGCGGTGATGCCGGTCTCGACGAGATGATCGAGCTTGTCGATCATTGCGCGGTAGGTGCCTTCCGTCGTGAAGGTGCCGACATGGCTTTCGAGGAACACGGCATCCTGCCATGGACGACCGCGCCAGTTTTCGGAGCGCCAGGTGTAGGCACGGTGGTCGATGATTTCGCTCGGGCCGGAGACATCCTCCGGCTGGAAATCCGAGCCGGGATCTGGAACGTCGAGCTCATCGTCAATACGGAACTTATACCGCGTGCCGGCGCCGGCGCCGGCGACGTCGAGCGAATACCAACCGCCATCCCCGCGTTGCATCTCATGCTTGACGTCGAGGATCAGATCGACGCGCCTGGCGGCAGGCGCCCACAGCCGGAACGTCGTGCCGTCCTGCGTGAGCCGAGGTCCGAATTGACGGCCGTTCATGACTGGCCCGCATACGCCAGCACGGAGCGGGACGGGGCCTTGAGGTCCGCACCGGACGCGAAATCGATCGGCGTCTGCTGGGCTTCGGTGGTGTTCAGGACCTGTTGCCACGTCTTGTACTCGGCAAGCTTGGGCAATTTGAATCCGATCTCTTCGGGGGCCGCGTTCAGAACGATAAAGATCGGAGCCTGTTCCTGTTCCACCGGAGCGAGCACATAGGCGAGAAATCGTCCGTCAGGAAAGGTCCAGTCGGTTTGCGTCATCTCCTCCGCCGAAGGCGTCAGCCACAGCACGCCGAAGCTGCCGTCCGGGCGGCGGCCATCGAGCCAGCGGCGCGCGCGAATCTGGCCGAAGCGGCGGCGCAGCTCGGTCATGTGCGCGATGAAGTCGATGAGATCATCGCCCTCGCGGCCCATGCCGCTCCAGTCCACCCAGCCGACCTCGTTGTCCTGGCAATAGGCGTTGTTGTTGCCATGCTGCGAGTTGCCGACCTCGTCGCCTGCGAGCAGCAGCGGCAGGCCCTGCGCGAGGAACAGACAGGCGAGCTGGTTCTTGCGCGACTGCCGTCGCAGCGCCGTGATCGTCACGTCGTCGGTCGGCCCCTCATGACCGAAATTGTTGCTGTGGTTGTCGTTGGAGCCGTCGCGATTGTCCTCGCCGTTCGCTTCATTGTGCTTGCTGTTGTAGCTGAAGAGATCGGCCAGCGTGAACCCGTCATGGACGGTGACGTGATTGACGCTGGCGCGCTGGGTGCGGCCGTCATGGTTGAAGATGTCGGACGAGCCGGTCATGCGGCTCGACACCTCGCCGATCAGGCTGCCTTCGCCACTCCAGTAGCGACGCATGGCGCTACGATAGCGGTCGTTCCATTCGGACCATTGCGAGGGGAATGCGCCGACCTGATAGCCGCCGAGACCGACGTCCCAGGGCTCAGCGACCAGCTTGACGCTCGCCAGCACCGGGTCCTGGCGGATCGCGGTGAGAAAGCCGCTGCGCCGGTCGAAGCCGTGCTTCTCGCGCGCCAGGGTGGTGGCAAGGTCGAAGCGGAAGCCGTCGACGTGGCAGACCTCGACCCAGTAGCGCAGCGAGTCCATCACCATCTGGAGCACACGCGGATGCGTCAGGTTAACGGACGAGCCGCAGCCGGTGAAGTCGTCGTAGAAGCGCGGATTGTCGGGCTTCAGCCAGTAGTAGGACGCGTTGTCGATGCCGCGATAGCACAGGGTGGGTCCGAGATGGTTGCCCTCGGCGGTATGGTTGTAGACGACGTCGAGCATGACCTCTATGCCGGCATCGTGCAGCCTTGCCACCGTCGTCCGGAAGGCATCGAGCGGATTGTCCTGCGCGTAGCGAAGCTCCGGCGCGAAGAACGAGATCGTGTTGTAGCCCCAGTAGTTGACCAGCTTCTTCTCGACCAGCATGCGGTCGTCGATGAAGGCGTGGATGGGAAGCAGCTCGATCGTCGTGACGCCGAGCCGCTTCAGATGCTTGATCATCGCCGGCGACGACAGCCCGCCATAGGTGCCGCGCAGATTGGGTGGGACGTCGTCGCGCTTGTTGGTCAGGCCCTTGACATGGGCCTCGTAGATGATCGTGTCCTCCCACGGGATCTGCGGCCGCATTTCGCGCCGACCCCAGTTGAAGGTCTCGTCGATGACGACAGCCTTTGGCATGCCGCGGGCGTTGTCGCGCCGGTCGAACGAGAGATCCTCGCGCGGCGAGCCGGCGCGGTAGGCGAAATGGGCGTCGCTCCAGACCAGCCGGCCGGCGAGCCGCTTGGCATAGGGGTCGAGCAGCAGCTTGTTGGCATTGAAGCGGTGGCCCTGCTCCGGCTCGTAAGGACCGTAGACACGGTAGCCATAGAGCTGCCCCGGCGAGACATCGTTGAGATAGCCGTGCCAGACATCCTCCGTCCGCTCCGGCAGTTCGATGCGCTCGATCTCGCGCCGGCCCTGGCTGTCGAACAGGCAGAGCTCGACCTTCTCGGCATTGGCGGAGAACAGGGCAAAATTGGTCCCCCGCCCGTCCCAGGTTGCTCCGAGACGGGCGTGGCTTCCAGCGGCCAGGCGCATTGCGTCAGGCTTCCGGGAGGAGAAATACCGCTGCCATGGGCGGGAGGATGAGGTTGAGCTGGTGTTCTTCAGAGGCATGGACCTGGCCGACGTTGCCGACATTGCTGCCGCCATAATGCAGGGAGTCGGAATTGAAAGCTTCCCTCCATCTGCCGCCGAACGGCACGCGGACCCGGTAATTGTAATACACGTTGGGTGAAAAGTTCACGACGACGACGCAGCGCGCGTGCTCATCGAAGCCCTTGCGCACCCAGGCGAAGACGTTTCGGTCGGAGTCGTCGGTCGTCAACCACTCGAAGCCGTCCGGCTCGCAGTCCCGCTCATGCAGCGCCGGCACGTTGCGGTAGAGGTGGTTGAGGTCGCGGATCAGGGCCTGGATGCCGGCATATTTGGCGTCGCCGAGCAGATGCCAGTCGAGCGAGGTATCGTGATTCCACTCGCGCTCCTGGGCGAGCTCGCAGCCCATGAACAGGAGCTTCTTGCCGGGATGCCCGAACATGAAGCTGTAATAGGCGCGCAGGTTGGCAAAGCGCTGCCAGTCGTCGCCCGGCATTCGGCCAAGGATGGAGCGCTTGCCGTGCACGACCTCGTCATGCGACAGCGGCAGGATGAAGTTTTCCGAAAAGGCGTAGTGCAGGCCGAACAGGATCTCGCCGTGGTGATATTTGCGGTGGATCGGGTCCTTGCTGATGTAGCGCAAGGTGTCGTGCATCCAGCCCATGTTCCACTTGTAGCCGAAACCGAGCCCGCCCATGTCGACCGGGCGAGACACCTGCGGCCACGCCGTGGATTCCTCGGCAGCCGTGGTCGCCTGCGGGAAATGGCCGAACACGTCGATATTGGTCCGGCGTAGAAACTCGATGGCCTCGAGGTTCTCGCGCCCGCCATATTTGTTCGGAATCCAGCCGCCGGACGGACGGCTGTAGTCGAGATAGAGCATCGAGGCGACGGCATCGACGCGCAGACCGTCGATGCCGTAGCGCTCCAGCCAGAACAGCGCGTTCGAGCGCAGGAAATTGGCGACTTCGGTGCGGCCGTAATTGTAGATCAGCGTGCCCCAGTCGAGATGCCGGCCCTGCATCGGGTTGGCGTGCTCGTACAGCGCGGTGCCGTCGAAATGGCCTAGGCCGTGCGGGTCATCCGGGAAATGGCCTGGCACCCAGTCGAGCCACACCGCGAGGCCCTCGCGGTGGCACGCATCAACCAGCGCACAGAAGTCCTCAGGACTGCCGAAGCGGCTGGTCGGCGCGAACAGGCCGGTCGGCTGATAGCCCCAGGAGCCGTCGAACGGGTGCTCGCTGACCGGCAGGAATTCGATGTGCGTGAAGCCCATGTCGCGTGCATAGGCCGGCAGTTGCTCGGCGAGTTCGCGATATGTCAGCCACTGGTTATTGTCCTTGCGCCGCCACGAGCCGAGATGCACCTCATAGATCGAGACCGGCCTGTTCAGCTTGTTGATGTCATGCGGCGCCGGCCGAGGTCGCGGCAGGCTGGACTCGTCGACCACGATCGATGCGGTCTTGGGACGCATCTCGGCCGCGAAGGCCATCGGATCCGATTTCAGCGGCAGGTGCTCGCCCTGCGGGCCGATGATGTCGAACTTGTAGTGGTCGCCGGCCCTGGCGCGGGGAATGAACAGCTCCCAGTAGCCGTTGCCGCGGACCCGCATCGGGTGGCGCCGCGCATTCCAGAAGTTGAAATCGCCGACCACGCTGACGCGACGCGCGTTCGGCGCGAGCACGACGAAGCCGACGCCGTCGACGCCGTCGAGCACCATTGGATGCGCGCCGAGCTTGTCGTAGAGCCGCTCATGATTGCCTTCGCCGAGCAGATGCAGGTCGAAGTCGCTCAGGATCGGCAGGAAACGATAAGGATCTTCGAGGTCGGTGACGTGGTCGCCGAATGTCGCCCGAAGCCGATAGCGCTGCAGCGACGGCATGGTCCCGGTGAACAGGCCGGCATCATGGATGCGCGTCAGCGCGGCGACGTCGCCGTGCTCGCCGACCACCTCGACGCGGGAGGCCTCGGGCAGGAACGCGCGCACGACCGTCCGCCCGTCGACATTGTGCTGACCGAGATAGCGAAACGGGTCGGGATGCCGACCTTCGATGATCGCAAACGCCTCGGGAGAAAGATGGGTCATGAGGACTCGCTGGCTGATGCTGGCTCGGACAGGACGCGAAGCAGGTTGCTCAATGCGATGCGCAACCAGTCCGGCCGGTGAGCCAGATCATATTCGAGCGCTCCGAGGGCTTTTTCCAGCATGAAAAAGTTAAGGAGCGCCTCCGCCGTATGCGGATCGTCCGGCCAGAGGCGCTGACTGGCCTTGATCTCGCGATAGCCAGCCAAGAAGGCGGTCGCTGCCTGGTCGCGCCATTCCGACAGCGCGGCGGCGATACGGCCGTGATCGTCCTGGCTCGCCCTCAGGGCGCGCTCCTGGGCGACGCGGACCGAGCAATCGATCGAGCGCAGGAAGCCTGCGATGTCGCGCGCCGGCGGCGCCTTGCGCCGACGCTCCGCAAGCGGCTGCTCCTCGTCACCGTCGAAGTCGATGATGAAAATATCGTCCTTGACGATGAGGATCTGGCCGAGATGGAAATCGCCATGCAGCCGGATGTCGCAGCCGCCGATATGGTGCGGGATCAGGCTGCTGAGGCGCTCCGACAGCTCGCCGCGCCTGGCGAGCACCTGGTCGACCAGCCCTCGTTCCGGATCCTTGAGGTGATCGCGGCGCTCGCTCAGGCCCGTGAGGATCCGGTCAGCCTGGCCGCGCAGCCGGTCGACCCAGTGATCGAGATGATCTGCGTTCGTGGGCTCGGGTGCGAAATCGACGATGTCGCTGCGCGAGGCGAGCGCCGCATGCAACTCGCCGACGCGACGGCCTGCCTGCGCCATGTAGCGCAGATAGGGCGACAGCTCCTCGCTCTGCCGCTCGTCGCCGCTCGCGGCGAACACGCGCTGGTCGTCGACGTAGCGATCGAGATAGGCGGCGCTGACGGTCCAGCCGTCGCCCTGGTTCTCGACGAAGCCGTGGACGCAGCCGACGGTCTGCCGCTCGCCCTCCTGGATCACCTCGACACTGCCGAGCAGCGGCGGGACATTGCCGAAGCCTACGGTTTCCGTGAGGAAACCGCCGATCTCGATCTCCGGGTGCGGACCAGCCTCCAGCTCGCGGCGGAGCTTGATGAAGAACTCGTTGTTGACCACCGCCTTGCTGCTGCAGCGGTCGGTCTCGACCACGCGCACCTGCTCCGATTCGCGGATCTGCTTGTCGGGAAACCGCGACGTCGGCCGGAATTCGAGGCGCACCCCGTTTTCCTCGACCGTCAACGCTTGCTTCAGATTGTGCAGGAGCAGCGCAAGAAAGATCGGGCTCGTCGCTGCATCGAGCAGCGTTCCCTCGCGGGCGCCCTGGCGCACGGCGGCGAAGGCCTGCGGATTGTAGCGATCGCGATCGAAACGCACCCACTCGATCTGCATCGGCAGCAGATAGCGCCGCTTCTCGTCGCGCTCGGCGGCCTTGAAGAAGATCAGCCAGGGCCGATTGTCGCCGATGTCGCAGAACGGGATCGCCGAGGTCAGCGTCGGATGGATCGCGTCCGCCGAGCGCTCGGGGTACCATCGCGCGCGCGCCAGATGACCGGGCAGAACGTCGCGTTCGAACACGCTGCGAGTGCGAGCCAGCGATACCCAGGTCGAGCCGAGCGGCACGACCAGCGTCTCGAACTCCGGTACCGCGCGCTGGATGATGGGCTCCGACTTCTCGCGCTCCTTGAGCTGGAACCAGTAGAATCCGTAGGGCGCGAGCGTGATCATGTAAGGCAGCTCGCCGATGGCGGGAAAGCGCGAGCGGCCGAGCATTTCGATCGGGACGCGATCCTTGAACGGCGAGAGATCGAGCTCGGTCGCCTGCGCCGAGCGCGACAGGTTGGCGACGCAGAGGATGACCTCGTCCTTGTATTGGCGGACATAGGCCAGAACCGACCGGTTGGCCGGGCGGATGAAGGTCATGGTGCCCCTGCCGAAGGCCAGCGTCGACTTGCGCACCGAGATCAGCTTCTTGGTGGCGTTCAAAAGCGACGACAGGCTGCGCGACTGCGCCTCGACATTGACCGCCTCGTAGCCGTACACCGGGTCCATGATCATCGGCGCGTAGAGCCGCGCCGGGTCGGCGCGCGAGAAGCCCCCATTGCGGTCGGGCGTCCATTGCATCGGCGTTCGTACGCCGTTGCGGTCGCCGAGATAGATGTTGTCACCCATCCCGATCTCGTCGCCGTAATAGATGATCGGCGTGCCGGGGAACGACATCAGCAGCGAGTTCATCAGCTCGATCTTGCGCCGGTCGTTGTCCATCAGCGGCGCGAGGCGGCGGCGGATGCCGACATTGATGCGTGCGCGCGGATCGTTGGCGTAGGTCGACCACAGATAGTCGCGCTCGACGTCGGTCACCATCTCCAACGTCAGCTCGTCATGGTTGCGCAGGAACAGCGCCCATTGGCAGGTCGCGGGGATGTCGGGCGTCTGGCGAAGGATGTCGGTGATCGGGAAGCGGTCCTCCTGGGCGATCGCCATGTAGATGCGCGGCATCAGCGGGAAGTGATAGGCCATATGGCATTCGTCGCCCTGGCCGAAATATTCCTGAACGTCCTCCGGCCACTGATTGGCTTCCGCCAGCAGCAGCTTGTCCTTGGCGTAATTGTCGAGCTCGACACGCAGGCGCTTGATGATCGCATGCGTCTCCGGGAGGTTTTCGTTGTTGGTGCCGTCGCGCTCGCAGAGGTAGGGGATGGCGTCAAGCCGGAAGCCGTCGACGCCGGCATCGAGCCAGCGTTTCATCACCTGGATGATCGCGTTGACCACGCGCGGATTGTCGAAATTGAGGTCCGGCTGGTGCGAGAAGAAGCGGTGCCAGTAGAACTGGCCGGCCTCCGGATCCCAGGTCCAGTTGGACTTCTCGGTATCGGTGAAGATGATTCGGGTGCCGAGATATTTCTGGTCGGTGTCGCTCCAGACGTACCAGTTGCGGGCGCTGGAGCCGGGCGGGCTGCGCCGGGCGCGCTTGAACCAGTGATGCTGGTCGGAGGTGTGGTTGACGACGAGTTCGGTGATCACCCGCAGGCCGCGCCGCTTGGCTTCCTGGATGAAGCGCTTGAACTCCTTCATCGTCCCGAAATCGGGATTGATGCTGCCGTAGTCGGCGATGTCGTAGCCGTCGTCGCGGCCGGGCGAGGGGTAGAACGGCAACAGCCACAGCGTGGTGACGCCGAGGTCCTGCAGATAGTCCAGCTTGTCGGTCAGGCCGGCGAAGTCGCCGACGCCGTCATTGTTGCTGTCGGCGAACGCCTTGACGTGCAGCTGATAGATGATCGCGTCCTTGTACCAGAGACCGTCGCCGTCGGGCTCGGTCTGCAGGCTGGGCGAATCCAGGGATGACATCAGGTTCATGAGGCCCTCACCTAGGAGAGAGGATGATGATGCGGCTGCGATCGGAGGCGTCTCGAAAGATGTCTCGGCCTCGACAGATGCGGCTCTCCTCAAAAGAGGGCAGAATAGGGGAGAAAGCGTCTTTGAGGGCGACGCTCTCGAACGTGTGCGCAAATTTGTTCACGGTGATGCCATTGACAATAAAACGGCGTCCCGGTTCGCTAGAAACCGAGACGACCCCAATTACAAAGCCGCAAGGCTCGTTTTGTTCCCCGGGGAACGACGGCCTTGCCGCGGCGTTAGGGGCTTATCCTCTTGCCGTCCCACAACAATTTTACGACGTACGACTTGCCGTTACGTCCAGATCGCGTGCCGAATGGATCTCTACAGCGAAGCCCATAGTCTCGGAATCCTGACAGAATTCTACGATGGTCAGGGGCACCGTCGTGTGACCGACGAAGCGGCCCTCAAGATCATCGTGGAGGCCTTTCCCCGGCCCACGCCGCATCGGCTGCTGAGCGATGCGGTGGTGATTCGCTCTGGGCAGCCCGCGCGCAGCCGCCTGACCGAGGCGGCGAAGCTGCCGGTCAGGTGGACCATCAGGCGTGGCGACGCTGAGATCGCGAAGGGAGACGCCGGCGAGGCCCTGGTCGAGTGGCCGGGTGATCTGCCGGTCGGCAGCTACCGCCTCGAGCTGGTGGATGCGTCGTCGTACCGCGAGGAGCTGCCGCTGCTCGTCGCACCGGCGAAGGCCTTCGCCGGTGATTTCGACCGCGTCTGGCTGCTGGCGGTCCAGCTCTACGGCATTCGATCCGGCCGCAACTGGGGCATGGGCGATTTCACCGACCTTGCCAATCTCATCACGCTTTGCGCCGAAATCGGCGCCGATGGCGTCGGCCTCAATCCGTTGCACGCGCTGTTCGACGATCGGCCGGGCGATTTCAGCCCTTATGCGCCGAACAGCCGGCTGTTCCTGAATGCGCTCTATGTCGATGTCGAGCAGGCCCCGGGCTTCGCGAAGGGGCCCGGCAGCCAGGTGCTGGAGCCGCTGCGGCAGGCCGAGCTGGTGGACTACAAGGGTGTGTCGGCGTTGAAATGGCCGGCCCTGCGCGCGGCCTTCGACGCTTTCATGGCTGCGCCGGCCGCCGCGGCCGCTGCGGAGTTCAACGCCTATCGGGCCGAGCGTGGCGAGCTGCTGGCCCGCTTCACCTGCTTCGAGGTGTTGCGGCATCGCTTCCAGAAGCCCTGGTGGGACTGGCCCGAGGAGTGGCGGCAGCCCGATGCTGCGCGCTGCGCGGCGCTGCTCAGCGGCCCCGACCGGAGGGAGGCCGAGTTCATCGCCTATGTGCAATGGCTCGCCGAGCGACAATTGCGCCACTGCCGGGATCTCGCGCATCGGCTGGGAATGAAGGTCGGCTTGTATCTCGACGTCGCGGTCGGCGTTCAATCCGACGGCTTCGATGCCTGGAACGAGCAGGGCGCCATTTCGCGCACGCTCTCGGTCGGGGCGCCGCCCGATCCCTTGAACACGGTCGGGCAGAACTGGGGACTCGCCGGGTTCAACGCGCCCGGACTGGCGCTGAAGAATTTCGAGCCGTTCCGGGAGATGGTTCGGGCGTCGATGCGGCATGCCGGGGCGATCCGGCTCGACCATGTGCTCGGTTTGAAGCGGCTGTACCTGGTGCCGCATGGATTTCCGGCCAAGCAGGGCGCGTACGTGCAGATGCCGTTCGAGGCGCTGCTGGCCGCGACCGTCATCGAGAGCGTCGCCAATGAATGCATCGTCATCGGCGAGGATCTCGGCACCGTGCCGGAGGGCTTTCGCGAACAGATGGCCGATTGGGGATTGTGGTCCTACAAGGTGATGATCTTCGAACGCGACGACAACGGCCGCTTCCGCGATGTCGACTTCTATCCGCCGAACGCGCTGGTGACGCTGAATACCCACGACCTCTCGACCTACGCCGGCTGGCGCTCGTTCGGCGATCTCAAGACCAAACGCGGGCTGGGCATCGATCCCGGTGAAAGCGACCAGGATCGCTGGGATGCGTTGGGGCTCTGGGACGAGGTGCTCCGCCAACACGGCATTCAAGCCAACGATGTCCACTCAGCGATCGCCTTCCTGTCGCGGACGCGGTCCCGGCTGCTGGTGATTTCCCTGGAGGATCTGCTGGAGGTGGTCGATCAGCCCAATATTCCCGGCACGATCGACGAGCATCCGAACTGGCGCCGCAAGATGCCGATCAAGCTCGAGGACATCGCCGGTGCGACCAGCGTCGCAGCGTTGAAGGCGGCGACCGCCGAACGGATCAGCCCGGCCGGCGTTTAGTACGGGGGGATTGGGGGGGCAGTTGCACGCGGATGCCAAATGTCCTGCAGGATCGAAGACTACGCCCTGATTGGCGATTGTGAGACGGCTGCCCTGGTGAGCCGGAACGGGTCGATCGACTGGCTGTGCTGGCCGGCGTTCGATTCCGACGCCTGTTTCGCCGGCCTGCTGGGTGATAGCAGCCACGGCCGCTGGCTGATCGAGCCGCGCGGCGACGTCCGATCGACGTCTCGACGTTATCGCGGCGACAGTCTCATCCTCGAGACGCGATACGAAACTGCGACCGGCACCGTCGAGATGATCGATTTCATGCCGCCACGGGGCAGGGCCTCCGATGTCGTTCGGCTGGTCCGCGGCGTCTCCGGCCGGGTCGCCATGCGGATGGAGCTGATCATCCGCTTCGGGTTCGGCATCGAGATTCCCTGGGTCAAGCGTTCCGAGGATCGCTCCGCGCTGCTCGCCATCTGCGGCCAGGACATGGCGGTGCTGCATACGCCCGTCGCGACCCGCGGCGCGGACATGACCACAGTGGCGGAGTTCGAGGTCGCTGCCGGCGAAACCGTGCCTTTCGTGCTCACCTACGGTCCGTCGCATCTGCCGGCGCCCAAGGCGATCGATCCGGATCAGGCGCTGGATGACACCGAAACATTCTGGGCCGACTGGTCGCGGCGCTGCACCTATCAGGGCGAGCATCGCGCACTCGTGATGCGCTCGCTGATCACCTTGAAGGCGCTCACCTACGCGCCGACCGGCGGCATCGTCGCGGCGCCGACCACCTCACTGCCGGAGAAGCTCGGCGGCCGGCGCAATTGGGACTACCGATTCTGCTGGCTGCGTGACGCGACGTTCACGCTGCTCGCGTTGATGAACTCGGGTTACACCGAGGAAGCGCTGGCCTGGCACAACTGGCTGCTGCGCGCCGCGGCGGGCGCTCCCGCCTACATGCAGATCATGTATGGCATCATGGGCCAGCGGCGGCTGATGGAGTGGGAGGCCGAGTGGCTGCCGGGCTACGAGGGTGCCCAGCCGGTGCGGATCGGCAATGCCGCGCATGCGCAGCTCCAGCTCGACGTCTACGGCGAGCTGATGGATGCCTTCCATCAGGCCCGCATGACCAAGCTCAAGCTGGACGACGGCACCTGGGACCTGGAATGCGCGGTGCTCGACCATCTCACCGACGTCTGGGACCAGCCCGACCACGGCATCTGGGAACGCCGCGGCGATGGCCGTCACTACGTGTTCTCCAAGGTGATGACCTGGGTGGCGTTCGATCGCGCGATCAAGAGCGCGGAGAAATTCGGGTTCAAGGCGCCGCTGGAGCGCTGGCGGCGGCTGCGCGAGACGATTCATCGCGATGTCTGCGCCAAGGGCTACGACGAAAGCCTCGGCAGCTTCGTCGAGTCCTATGGCTCGCGGCTGCTCGATGCCAGCCTGCTGCTGTTGCCGGCGGTCGGCTTCCTGCCGTGCTCCGATTCGCGCATTCGCGGCACGGTCGACGCGATCGAGGAGCATCTGCTGCGGGACGGCTTCGTGCTCCGGCACGATCCGCGCGAGGTCCCTCCGGACGAGCAGCAGCCGATCGAAGGCGCGTTCCTGGCCTGCACGCTGTGGCTGGCCGACGCCCATGTCCTGGCGGGCGATACGGAGAAGGCCGAGACGCTGTTCCGCCGCGTGGTGAACATCGCCAACGACGTTGGACTGCTGGCCGAAGAATACGACACCGAGGCACGGCGGCAGACCGGCAACTTTCCCCAAGCGCTGACCCATATCGCGCTGATCAACACGGCGCAAAATCTGAGCAGCGCCAAGAAGGCCAGCGACAAACCCGCAAGGCAGCGGTCGGGAGCCTGAGCTGCCGCGCGTCAGCTTGCGGATGAGCCTTGCGCGTTTTCCGCCAGGATCATCTCCATGGCATTGGCAAAGCCTTCGTCCTGATTGGACGTGGTGATGCGCTTGGCTTTGCTCTTCACCTCGTCACTGGCATTGCCCATGGCGATCGACAATCCGCTCACCTCGAACATCGCGACATCGTTGTGCATGTCGCCGATGGTCGCGACCTGGTCGAGCGGAACGCCGAGCCGCTTGGCCATCGCCGTGACGAAGGTGCCCTTGTTGCGCCCGGGCGGAGTGATGTCGAGATAGTAGCTCTGCGAGCGGACCGCCGTCGCCTCGGTCCCCAGCGTCTGCTGCATCTGGCTCTCGCAGTGCGCCAGCAGCTCGAAATCGCTGCTGGCGCCGACGATCTTGCAGGCGTTCGACAGATAGTGGGAGAAATCGTCGACGATCGTCGGCTCCGCGCGTATCGCGCGCCGCTCGTTCGGGACGTATTCGCCGTCCGGATTGCGCGTCAGCCAGGCATCATTGGTGAAGACCCAGATGTCGACCCTGGATTGTTGGAGAAGATCGACGCAGCGCGCGGCGGCGGCGGGCGGGATCAGGCTCTGCTCGAGCGGGCGCATATCGGCGTCGATGATCGAGCTGCCGTTGAACGGGCCGACCGGAAGGCTGATCTGCAGCGGCTCGATCAGAAAGCGCATTCCGATCGCTGGGCGGCTCGAGGTGAGCGTGAAGGCGACGCCACATTCGTGCAGCCGTCGCGCCACCTTCGCGGCCCGCTCGGTCAGAACCTTGTCCTTGGTCAGCAGCGTGCCGTCGACGTCGGATACGACGAGAGCGATGCGGGTCATGAGCCCTTCCTGTTCGCGGGTCAGGCGCAGCCCCGACCGGCGTGAAGCTGTTGCATGATGTCGTCCACGATCGCCGCGACTGGCGCGTCGACCGAGACTGTAATGGGACGCTCGGCGGCGTCAGGTGGTTCCAGGGTGGCGAATTGGCTGGCGAGCAGGCCCGGCGGCATGAAGTGCCCCTTGCGATGGCTCATCCGTCCGCCGATCAGCTCCTGACTGCCTTGGAGATAGACCATGCGGACATCGTTACAGCCGCCGACCAGGATATCGCGATAGGCCTTCTTGAGTGCAGAGCAGGCGATGATGATGTGCTGGCCCGCAGTACGGCAACGCGCGATCTCCTGGGCAATCGCCTGCAGCCAGGGCCAGCGATCCTCGTCCGTGAGCGGGTGGCCGGCGCTCATCTTGGCGACGTTTGCGGGCGGGTGAAAGCTGTCGCCATCCTCGAAGCGCCAGCCGAGGCGTTGCCCCAATGTTTTCCCGATCGTGCTCTTGCCGGAGCCGGACACGCCCATGATGACGAGCGCATGGGGCAGGTCAGATGTCGCCACTTCGCCCCTCCGGCCAGGCCTCGCTGTCGATGAGCAGGACCGTCTCCCGATTTGAGCGGGCGCGATTGGCCGGCAGGTCCTCACCGGCCAGCACCCGCGTCATGATCGCGCGCTTGTCGGTACCGGCGATCTCAAACAGCATGGTTCGGCAGGAGGCGAGCGCAGGCAAGGTCAGGCTGATCCGCGGCACGAAGGGAGCGACGTGAGCCTTGTCGACGCCGACGACCCAGCGATCGGCGACATCAACGGCGGGAAAACCGGGGAATAGCGACGCGACATGGCCGTCGGGGCCGATGCCGAGCAGCACAAGGTCGAACAGCGGCCGCGCGGGGGCGAGCCGCCCGGCGCCGTAGAACGCTTCCAGCGTGCGCTGATAGTCGCGGGCACTGGCCTCCGGGTCCGACCTATCGGTCGCGATCGGGTGGATGTTGGCGGCCGGCGCGCAGGCATCGAGGAACGCGTGGCGGGCCATGGTCATGTTGTGCAGGGGATCTCCGGCCGGAACATAGCGCTCGTCGCCGATGAACCAGTGCACGCGCGGCCATGCAATCCGCTCGCGATAGGCGTCCGTCGCCAGCAGCTGATAAAGCTGCCTCGGGCTCGATCCCCCGGTGAGGCAGACGGCTATGGTCCCCGGATTTGCGTCGATGCGGGCCAGGAGATGTTCGGCCGCGACCCTCGCCATCGTCGCCTGGTCCGCGACTCGCACGAGTTTGCGGTTCTGCGGCCCGACCACGGCTAAACCAGCTTGCGCCAGCTGCGGCCGTCGCGGGCCAGGAGATCGGCCGCCGCCTCAGGTCCCTCGCTGCCGGCCGCGTAGGAATGCAGGCCATCGCGGCCGGCCTTCTTCCACGCCCCGATGAACGGCTCGACGGCCTTCCAGCCGGCCTCGACGCTGTCGGCGCGCTGGAACAGGATGTTGTCGCCGATCATGCAGTCATAGATCAGCGTCTCGTAGCCGGTGGCGGGCTCGGCCTGGAAATAGTCCTTGTAATTGAACTTCATCTGCACGCCATCGGTGCGGATGGTGGGGCCGGGCACCTTGGTGTTGAACTGCAGCGTGATGCTCTGGGTCGGCTCGATGCCGATGACCAGATAGTTCTCGGCCAAGGTCTCGATCGGCGTGCAACTGAACATCGCGAACGGCGCCTGGCGGAACTTGATCGCGACCTCGGTGCGCTTGGCGCCGAGCGCCTTGCCGGTGCGCAGATAGAACGGAACGCCGGCCCAGCGCCAATTGTCGATCGTGAGCTTGAAGGCGGCATAGGTCTCGGTGGTGCTGTTGGGGCGGACGTCCTTGCTCCTCAGATAGTCGGGCAGCTCGGCGTCGCCGATCATGCCAGCCGTGTACTGGCCGCGCACCGAATTGAGCAGCGCCTCCCGTTCGCTCAACGGCTGGATCGCCGACAGCACCTCCGCCTTCTCGGAGCGGACGGTATGCGCATCGAACCGTGCCGGCGGCTCCATCGCCACCAGCGACAGCAATTGGAAGAGATGGTTGGGGACCATGTCGCGCAGCGCTCCGGTCGCGTCGTAGAAGCTGCCGCGCGTGCCGACGCCGAGCTTCTCCTCGACGGTGATCTGCACGTGGTCGATGTGATGCCTGTTCCAGATCGGCTCGAACATGCCATTGGCGAAACGCAGCACCAGGATGTTCTGCACCGTCTCCTTGCCGAGGTAATGATCGATCCGGTAGATCTGGTGCTCGGTCACGAGCTGCAGAAGCTCGTCGTTCAGCTTCTTGGCCGAGGCGAGGTCGGTGCCGAACGGCTTTTCCACCACGAGGCGGCGCCAAGCCTTGCCGTCCTCGCGCAGCAACCCGACGCGCCCGAGCTGTTGCGCGATCGGCGCAAAGGCGCTCGGCGGCGTCGCGAGATAGAACAGCCGATTGCCGTGGGTCTCCCGCGCGGCTTCCAGCTTTTCCAGCTTCGCCTTCAACTGATCGAAGCTTTCCGGCTCCTTCGGATCGGCCTCGATCGCAGTCACGCATTGCAACAGGCGCTGCGCGATCTCATCCTCGATCGGGCGTGTGGCGTATTTGCGTAGGCCTTCCATGAGATTGTCGCGCAGTTGCTCGCTCGACGTGCCCTTGCGGGCAATGCCGACGATGCAGAACCTGTCCGGCAGCAGATGATTGGCCGCGAGATTGTAAAGCGATGGCAAGACGAGCCGATGGGTCAGATCGCCGGTCACACCGAAGATCACGAAGGCGCAAGCGTCAGGCTTCTGATGTTGCGGCTGGTGCGGATGCAGCGGGGTCACGCGCGGTCGTCCCTGGGCTTGACGATCTCGGGCGCGCTCTGGCGCGCCGGGTCTGGGTGCTGTTCAGGCTCCTTGTGCCCGCCAAAGCCTTCGCGCATCGCCGAGAGAATCTTTTCCGCGAAGGTGTGCTCCTGGCGCGAGCGGAAACGGGCGAACAAGGCGGCGGTCAACACCTCGGCCGGCACCGCTTCGTCGATCGCCGCATTCACGGTCCAGCGGCCCTCGCCGGAATCCTCGACATAGCCGGAATATTTCTCCAGACCGGGCTGCCGCGCGAGCGCGCTGGCGGTGAGGTCGAGCAGCCAGGACGGAATGACGCTGCCGCGGCGCCACACCTCGGCGATGTCAGCGAGATCGAAGTCGAAGCGATGCGCCTCGGGCAGCGCCGCGCTGTTCGCATTCCTGAGGATGTCGAAGCCCTCGGCATAGGCCTGCATCAGGCCATATTCGATGCCGTTGTGGATCATCTTGACGAAATGGCCGGCGCCAGTCGGCCCCGCATGGATGTAGCCCTGTTCGACGCGCGGGTCGCGGCCGTCACGGCCCGGTGTGCGCGGGATGTCGCCCATGCCTGGCGCTAGCGTCGCGAAGATCGGATCGAGCCGGTCGACGACCGGCTTGTCGCCGCCGATCATCATGCAGTAGCCGCGGTCGAGGCCCCAGACTCCGCCGGAGGTGCCGACGTCGACGTAGTGCAGACCGCGCTCCTTGAGCGCCTTGCCGCGGCGGACGTCGTCCTGCCAGAAACTGTTGCCGCCGTCGATGACGACGTCGTCTCGGCTCATCAGCTTGGTGAGCTGCTCGACGGTGGCTTCCGTGATCTTGCCGGCCGGCAGCATGATCCAGGCGTGCCGCGGGAGGGCGAGTTTGCCGACGAACTCCTCGAGGCTCGCGGCGCCGGTGGCGCCCTCGGAAACCAGCGCGGCGACGGCCTTTGCGTCGCGATCATAGACCACGCAGGCGTGTCCGGCGCGCATCAGGCGGCGCACGATGTTGCCGCCCATCCGCCCGAGACCGATCATTCCCAATTGCATCGACGATGCCCTTCCTAGCTCAGCGCTTCACTGATCGCGCTGTCGAGCATCTTCAGGCCCGATTTCAGATTGCCCTTGAGATGGACCCGAAGAGCCCTACGCCCGCGCTCGGTGAGTACGTCGAAGTCGCCGCGCGCCTGCGCCGCCTTGATCACGCCGAAGCTCGCCTTCTGCCCGGGGATCGGCAGATCCTGGGCATCGTCGGCCGTGATCTGGAGAAACACGCCGCTGTCCGGACCGCCCTTGTAGGCCTGGCCGGTCGAGTGCAGGAAGCGCGGACCGAACTCGGCGCAGGTGGCGAGGTGCTTGGCATCGCGCAGCCTCAGCCGGATCCGCTGCAGCGTGTCGATATTGCCTGCGTTGCGGTCGATATAGCCGAGCAGGGCGATGTAGTCGCCGTCGCCGGCGCGGCCGAGATGCGCCTTCAGCCAGGACGCGAGCGTGCCGTCGGCGCCATGCTCGCGCAGGCTCTCGACGTTCTGTGCATCCGTGTAGAGCTCGCAGCCCTTGATCGAGACCACCGGCTCCTCGGCCGGCAGCGCGCCGCTCTGCTCGAACGCCGCCGTCAGTTCGCGGGTCTTGATCTTGGCCGATTCGACGTCGGGCTGGTCGAACGGGTTGATGCCGAGCACGGCGCCGGCAACGGCGGTCGCCATTTCGAAGCGGAAGAATTCCTGGCCGAGCTGGTCGATCGACTTCATGACGATGCGCACGACCGGATGGCCGGCCTCCTCGAGCGCGGCGAGCTTTGCATCATGGCCGGCCACGTCGTCGCCGCCGATCCTGATGTCGATGAAGAAGCGATCATGACCGTAGACCTCGGGCGAGGCGACTGGCTCGCCATCGATCGGGATGAGGCCCTTGCCTTCCTTGCCCGTGGACTCCGCGATCAACTGCTCGGCCCAGGCACCGAAATCGGCGATCTTGGGCGAGGCGAAGATCGTTATCTTGTCGCGGCCTTCGAGGCCGGCGAGACCCATCGCCAAGCCGAGCTGAACGCCCGGGTTCTGCAGCGGCGGCACGTCGGGCCCGCAGGAGCGCACCATTGACAGCGCCTGCGTGATCAGCCTGCGCACGTCGATGCCGGCGGTGGCGGCCGGCACCAGGCCGAACGGCGACAGCACCGAATAGCGACCGCCGATGGTCGGCTCGCCGTGGAAGATGCGGGCGAAGCCTTGCGCCTTGGCCGCCTTCTCCAGCGACGAGCCGGGATCGGTCACGGCAATGAAGCGATGGCCGGCCTTCTTCGGCCCGATCGCCTCGGAGACGCGCGCGAAGAAGTAGTCCTTCATCGCGTTCGGCTCGGTGGTGCCGCCCGACTTCGAGGAGACGATGAACACCGTACGGGTGATGTCGATCGCCTTCTCCATCGCGCGCACCTGCGCGGGGTCGGTGGAATCGAGTACGTGCAGCCTGGGGAAGCCGGCCCTGCGCGGGAATGTCTCGGCGAGCACTTCCGGCCCGAGGCTGGAGCCGCCCATGCCGAGGACCACGGCGTCGGAAAACTTCTGTCCCTTCACCCGCTGCGCATAGTCCTCATAATCGCCGATATCGGCTTTCTCCGCGCTGGTCAGCCAGCCCAGCCATTTGTGCTCGTCATGGCCGGTCCAGACGGTCGCATCCTTATACCAGAGCCGGCGGATCCTGGCGTCCTTGCGCCAGTCCTCGGTAGCGGAGGCGACCTTCTTCTCGAGATCAGCAGCAACGGCGATCGTCTGCTGCCCAAGTCCTGTCCCCAGCACGACGGCGCGCTTGTGCGCAACCGCGCCGTAGAGCTTGTCGGCGGCGTCCGCGAACTGCCTGACGCCGTCGACCACGAGATCTGCGGTGATGTCGTCGAGCGAGATGCCGGTCTTCGCCAGATCCTCCAGGGCGGCCTGGGCGGCATCGACGTCTTCCTCCAGACTGTCGCGCACCTCTCCGTGATCGCGGAAGGCGTCCAGCGTGGCCGGCGGCACGGTGTTGACGGTGTTCGGCCCGATCAGCTCCTCGACATAGAGGACATCGCTGTAATCCTTGTTCTTGGTACCTGTGGAGGCCCAGAGCAGCCGCTGCGGCTTGGCGCCTTGCTCGGCCAGCCGCTCCCAGCGCGCGCCTGCGAACAGCCGCTTGTAATCCTGATACGCCATCTTGGCGTTGGCGATGGCGATCCTGCCCTTGAGCGCCGCCAGCCGCTCCTTCTCCGAGGGATCGTTGGCCTGGGCGATCTTCTCGTCCAGTTGCTTGTCGACCACGCTGTCGATGCGGCTGACGAAGAACGACGCCACGCTGGCGACATGCGACGGATCGCCGCCGGCGCCGACGTAGGCCTCGAGGCCGGCAATGTAGGCTTCGGCGACCTGCCGGTAGACGTCTTGCGAAAACAGCAAGGTGATGTTGACGCTGATGCCCTTGGAGATCAGGTGCTGGATGGCCGGCAGGCAGGCGTCGGTCGCCGGCACCTTGATCATCAGATTCTTGCGGTCGACCGCCTTCCAGAGCTGTTCGGCCTCGGTGATGGTCGCTTTGCTGTCCATCGCCAGATAGGGCGAGACTTCGAGGCTGACGAAGCCGTCATTGCCATCGAAGCGGTCGTAGACCGGCCGCAGCACGTCGGCAGCATTCTGGATGTCCTCGACGGCGACGGCCTCGAACAGCTGCGTCGGCGATCGATCGCCGTTCTTCAGCGCCGTGGCGATCGGCGCGTCATATTCATCGGAGCTGCCGATCGCCTTCTCGAAAATCGCGGGATTCGAGGTGACGCCCTTGACGCCATCCTCATCGATCAGCCGCTTCAGGTCGCCTTTGGCGACGAAGCCGCGTGCGAGGAAATCGAGCCAGACCGCCTGGCCGTGTTCTTCGAGAGCTTTGACCGGATTCATGATGCCTATCTATGTGCGTCGGCTTGCTTTTTCGGGTTCCCGCCTGGCGGCCTGCCAGGTCGTGGACGTCACATGAACAACTATGCGCCAGCCCACAGGAGAACGCCATTCATAATGGATTGATCCCTCTGGAATCCCAAGAGCTTCGCGCCGGGCTCGACGTGCCGGCGGCGCGCGCCCCGCGGGAGACGTGCAGGCAGCCTGAAGCCTGCTGCCGACCGTTCGACCAAGGCGTGGCGAAGGTTCGCTGAGCGCGGCCAGCGTTCGGCTCGCGTCGGCCTCCGCGACTCCCGCGCGCCGGAGGTCTCCCATCGTCGCGAGCAAATGCCGTCGATCAAACCTTCTCCGCCTTGCAATGCCGGAAAGCGGCCACATGTGTTCTGGGTAATGGTGCCTCACGTCACGGATCAAGGCGAGCGTCTTGCGATTGTCGCGTCGGCTGCGGCTCGTGATCGGCGGATAACCCATGATGCTTTCTGCTTGCAGACATTCGGTGGCGAGCCGCAAGCTGATCATGGCAATGATCAGCATCGAGTGATCCGTCCGGGTTCGGCCGCGCGTTACGTCACGACATTCGGTTCTAGCGGTGAACATGTGTGCGGATGGCTGTGAGATGCGCGCGTTCATCGCTCGCCTGATCACGATGGCGTCGCGTGAGCGATGGCTGACGTGCTCGCAGCGGGGCCATTGGTTCGACCACAGTGGCCGGCGCGCATCATGTCGCGCCACGAATGAGACATTCGCTGCCTGGCGCAGCTGCGCGACCGTTGGCGTTCACTCGCGGTTCACTTCCGGAAGACAGACTGATCCCGGAGCTGTCACGCCACCAGTTCACGTGGCTTCACAACACCTTGTGCGGCGCAGGAAGACTACGGTGCCGGGGTATTGCGGATGTTGCGAAGCAGAGACAATGGGGTACAAATGGGGAGAGTCGGCCGGCTTTTGCCGAACTATTGAGCGAAGTGCATGTTGATAGGGCATATGCTGCATGCACTTTGCGTTGCGGAAAAGGACGAAGACGGTGCCCAATGGGGGCTAGCGCGCTTCACTCTGAGTCGGTTCGGGATCAGCAGGAACGTACTTGGATCTCGGCCCGTTGCAGCAGTGCAGCGGAACCTACGTGGAGAGGGATCATGTACAACGATTCGTTGTTCAACGCGTTCGCAAGGTCGTTCGAGGCACGCAGCCAGACCGACATGTCGATGCAGGAATATCTAGAATCGTGTCGAACCGACCCGATGCGATACGCGAACGCCGCTGAACGACTACTAGCTGCGATCGGTGAGCCTCAGATGATCGATACGGCCAAGGACCCACGCCTTGGCCGTATTTTTTTGAACCGGACGGTTCGGCTGTATCCCGCGTTCGCCGGCTTCTACGGCATGGAAGACACGATCGAGCGCATCGTCGGCTTCTTCCGGCACGCCGCGCAGGGTCTCGAAGAGCGCAAGCAGATCCTCTATCTGCTCGGACCGGTCGGCGGCGGCAAGTCGTCGCTCGCCGAACGGCTGAAGCAGTTGATGGAAACTCATCCGATCTACGTGCTCAAGGCGGGAGATGAGTTGAGCCCCGTGTTCGAGTCGCCGCTCGGCCTGTTCGATCCCGACACGCTGGGCCCGATGCTCGAGGAGAAATACGGCATTCCGCGCCGCCGCCTGTCGGGCCTGATGAGCCCGTGGTGCTACAAGCGGCTCGAAGCCTTCGGCGGCGACATCTCGCAGTTCCGCGTCGCCAAGATCCAGCCGTCGCGGCTGCGCCAGATCGGCATCGCCAAGACCGAGCCGGGCGACGAGAACAACCAGGACATCTCCTCGCTGGTCGGCAAGGTCGACATCCGCAAGCTCGAGACCTACGCGCAAAACGATCCCGACGCCTACAGCTATTCGGGCGGCCTCAACCGCGCCAACCAGGGCATCCTCGAATTCGTCGAGATGTTCAAGGCGCCGATCAAGATGCTGCATCCGCTGCTGACGGCGACGCAAGAGGGCAACTATATCGGCACCGAGAACATCGGCGCGATTCCCTACAACGGCGTGATCCTCGCCCACTCCAACGAGGCGGAGTGGCAGAGCTTCAAGACCAACAAGAACAACGAGGCCTTCATCGACCGCATCTGCGTCATCAAGGTGCCGTACTGCCTGCGCGTCACCGAGGAGCGCAAGATCTATGAGAAGCTGATCCAGGGCTCCGAGCTCTCCGCCGCGCCGTGCGCGCCCGCGACCTTGGACACGCTCGCCAGATTCTCGGTGATGTCGCGCCTGCGCAAGCACGAGAATTCGACGTTGTACGCCAAGATGCGGGTCTATGACGGCGAGAGCCTCAAGGAGTCCGATCCGAAGGCGCGCAGCGTGCAGGAATATCGCGACGCCGCCGGCGTCGACGAGGGCATGGACGGCATCTCCACCCGCTTTGCCTTCAAGGTGCTGGCTGCGACCTACAATCACGACACGGCGGAAGTGTCGGCCGATGCCGTGCATCTGATGTACGTGCTGGAACAGTCGATCAAGCGCGAGCAACTGCCCGAGGAGATCGAGAAGCGCTACCTCGAATTCATCAAGGCGGATCTGGCGCCGCGTTACGCCGAGTTCATCGGTCACGAGATCCAGAAGGCCTATCTGGAATCCTACTCCGATTACGGCCAGAACCTGTTCGACCGCTACGTCGACTATGCCGACGCCTGGATCGAGGATCAGGACTTCAAGGATCCCGATACGGGACAGCTGCTCAATCGCGAGCTGCTGAACCAGGAGCTGACCAAAATCGAGAAGCCGGCCGGGATCGCCAACCCGAAGGATTTCCGCAACGAGGTTGTCAAGTTCTCGCTGCGCTTCCGGGCCCAGAATGGTGGCAAAAATCCGTCCTGGACCTCCTACGAAAAGATCCGCGAAGTCATCGAAAAGAGGATATTCTCGCAGGTCGAGGATCTGCTTCCGGTCATCTCGTTCGGTACCAAGAAGGACGGCGAGACCGAGAAGAAGCACGACGACTTCGTCGCGCGCATGGTCGAACGCGGCTACACCGAGCGGCAGGTCCGCCGGCTGGTCGAGTGGTACATGCGCGTGAAGCAGGCCGGTTGATCGTGGTCCGGCGCCGATGTTCACTGCAGGTGCGGCAGGCCATCGGTCTGACGTCGGCGCCAGGGCTACGAAACGAGCGAAACGTTCGACGCTGAGCTTCGCTGGGAGGCGTCGGACAGGCAGAGGGTGCCGTTTGCAGTGTCGGTCCGATACTGCACCGCGGCATCGCGGCGGGGGAGAGCAGGAGTCGAAGCCGCTGCAGCAGGAGGCGTATGGAACGTGGTCATGCACATCATTGATCGGCGCCTGAATCCGGGCGGCAAAAGTCTCGAAAATCGCCAGCGATTTTTGCGCCGCGCCAAGGCCCTGGTTCAGGGAGCGGTCAAGAAGACCTCGCAGGACCGCGACATCAAGGACGTGCTGGAGGGCGGCGAGGTCTCGATCCCGCTCGACGGCATGGACGAGCCTCGCTTCCGCCGCGAGGGCGGCACCCGCGACATGGTGTTGCCCGGCAACAAGAAGTTCGTCGAAGGCGACATCCTGCCGCGCTCCGGCGACGGCAGCGGCCGCAAGTCGGCGCCCGGACAAGGCGACAGCGAGGACGCGTTCCGCTTCGTGCTGAGCAAGGAGGAGTTCGTCAACCTCTTCCTCGACGATCTCGAGCTGCCCGATCTCGCCAAGCGCAAATTCGCCGAGGCCGAGAGCGAGGGGCTGGTACGCGCGGGCTATTCGACGTCGGGGTCGCCGGCCAATATCTCGATCAGCCGCACCGTCACGCGCGCCTTGGCCCGCCGCGTCGCGCTGCGCCGTCCGCGGCCGGAGGCGATTGCCGAGCTCGAAGCCCAGCTGGAGCAGGAGACCGACGACGACAAGCGCGCCGCGCTTCTGGCCGAGATCGAGGCGCTGAAGGCGAAGGCCAAGCGCATCCCCTTCATCGACCCGATCGACATCCGCTACCGGCGCTTCGAGGCCGTGCCGAAGCCGATCGCACAGGCCGTGATGTTCTGCCTAATGGACGTGTCCGGCTCGATGTCGGAGCACATGAAGGACCTCGCCAAGCGATTCTACATGCTGCTCTACGTGTTCCTGACCCGGCGCTACCGCCATGTCGAGATCGTCTTCATCCGCCATACCGATCGCGCCGAGGAGGTCGACGAGCAGACGTTCTTCTACGGACCGGCGTCCGGCGGCACCTTGGTGTCGAGCGCCCTGCAATGCATGCACGACATCGTCCGCTCGCGCTTCCGCCCCTCGGACTGGAACATCTACGCGGCGCAGGCCTCCGACGGCGACAACGCCACCTCGGATTCCGAGAACGTCGCGCGGCTCTTGACCGACAACATCCTGCCGGTGTCGCAGTTCTTCGCCTATCTCGAGGTCGGCGAATCCGGCACCTATTCGTTCGAGATGCCTGACTCGGCGCTGTGGTCGCTGTATGAGCGGCTGCGCGCCAATGGCGAGCCGCTGTCGATGCGCAAGGTCCGCGACCGCAGCGAGATCTTCCCGGTGTTCCACGACCTGTTTCAGCGTCGCGGCACCACGCAGGAGAGGGCGGCGTCATGAGCGGGCTGCTGTTCGAGGGCGCAGACTGGAATTTCCTCACCCTGCAGCGCATCCACGATGCCTGCGAAGCCGTCGCCGAGAAGGAGCTCGGGCTCGACACCTATCCCAACCAGATCGAGGTGATCACGGCCGAGCAGATGCTCGACGCCTATTCCTCGGTCGGCATGCCCCTGTTCTACAAGCACTGGTCGTTCGGCAAACACTTCGCCTATCACGAGGCCTCGTACCGCAAGGGCCTGATGGGCCTCGCCTATGAGATCGTGATCAACTCCTCGCCCTGTATCTCCTATCTGATGGAGGAGAACACGGCGACGATGCAGACCTTGGTGATCGCGCACGCCGCGTTCGGCCACAACCATTTCTTCAAGAACAACTACCTGTTCAAGCAGTGGACCGACGCCGACGGCATCCTCGACTATCTCGATTTCGCCCGCGGCTACATCGCGCAATGCGAGGAGCGTTATGGCCGGCTCGCGGTCGAGCATACGCTCGACGCGGCGCATGCGCTGATGTCGCACGGCGTCGACCGCTATCCCGGCAAGAAGAAGCTCGACTTCCGCGAGGAGGAGAAGCGCGCGGGCAAGCGCAGGCTCTACGAGGAGGGCCAGTTCAACGATCTCTGGCGCACGGTGCCGACCGGCCCGGTCAAGACCAATGCGATGCTGAACGTCGAGCGCCGTCGCGCGCTGCTCGGCCTCCCGCAGGAGAACCTGCTCTATTTCCTGGAGAAGACCGCGCCGCGGCTGGCGCCCTGGCAGCGCGAGTTGCTGCGCATCGTTCGCCACATCGCGCAGTATTTCTATCCGCAGGGTCAGACCAAGGTCATGAACGAGGGCACGGCGACCTATGTGCACTATCGCATCATGAACCGGCTGCACCAGGACGGCCGCCTCACCGACGGCAACTTCCTGGAGTTCCTGCAGTCGCACACCAACGTCGTGTTCCAGCCGGAGTTTGACGATCCGCGCTTCTCCGGCTTCAACCCGTATGCGCTCGGCTTTGCGATCATGCAGGACATCGAGCGCATCGTGAAGGACCCGACCGACGAGGATCGCGAATGGTTTCCGGACATCGCCGGCACCGGCGACGAAATGGCGGTGCTGCGTGACGTCTGGGCGAATTATCGCGACGAGAGCTTCATCAGCCAGTTCCTCAGCCCCAACCTGATCCGGCACTTCAAGCTGTTCCATTTGCATGACGATCCGGCCGAACGTGCCGGCATCCTGGTCGACGCCATCCATGACGAGCGCGGCTATCGCCGCATCCGGCGCGAGCTGTCGAAACAGTACGATGTCGGCTACATCGACCCGAACATCGAGGTGGTCGATGTCGATCTCGCCGGCGATCGCCGCCTGATGCTGCGGCATACGGTGGTCAAGGGCGCCCAGCTCAACGAGACCGACACCAAGCGCGTGCTGCAGCATCTCGCCGATCTCTGGAGCTACGACGTGTCGCTGGTCGAGGTCGACGCCGCCACCGACAAGGTGCTGAAGGAGTACGTGCTCAATCCCCGGATACAACCGGCGGCCGCCTAGCGCGGCCGCCAAGCCCTGAGCGACGTCAGATTTCCGCGAAGATCTCCAGCAGATTGCCGTCGGGATCCCTGAAGAACAGCGTCCGATGGCCGAAGGGCTGGTCCCTCGGCTGCTCCAGGAGCGCGACGCCCTTCTCCGTCAGCTCGGCCGCGCAGCGGTCGACGTCGTCGCGTCCCACCTTGAAGGCGAGTTGAAGCGCCGCGCTTCCCGGCGGTGTCGGCCGGTCCGATGTCAGCCGCTGCGGCCGAGCGAGCGCGAGCGTGTTGGGGCCGATCTGAAATTCGATCCACCCCTGCGACAGTTCCCGGAGCAGCGGAAAGCCCAGGACCTCCTCGTAGAACTGCCGCATGACGTCCCAGTCGCGGGCGAGGATCACCGTGTAGTCGATGGCGCGAATGGCGCGAAATGCGGACACCCTCTTTACATCATTGGTCACGATCTCTCCCTCCCGGCCGGCCTCACCAAGCTTTTCCATCCCGCGTCGAGTGGCGCAAGGCTGATGAGCCCGCTATGGTGCCCGCCGTTGGCCGGGTGGTTGCAGCCGGCCGTTGCGGACGATGATCAAAGCTCGGGCGTAAGGCGCGTGGTTGGACCAAAGCAGACGGCGGCAACGGATCGGCGGGACCGGTTCATTCCGATACGCAAGTCCGACGTCCTGGACACCGTCATTTCGCATGGCGGTCTGGATGACGCCCTGGCGGCCGACCTGCGCCAGCTGGCGCACATGCTCGGCGCCATCCTGCACCACGAATATTTCGACGAGCTCGATCGGCTGCGCGACGTCTATTTCGACTTCGATCCCGAGGTCCCCGCCGGCCGCCATCGCTCCGCTCAGGAGCTCGACACCGCCTATTGCAACCTCACCGACGAATTCGTCCGGGTGCTGAGCGAAGCGAACTTCATCGAGATCAGCCACGATGAGATCGAGCGCGCCTTCGCCGAGCACGCGCTTGTCAGGGTCAAGCTGAGGGCGCCGGTCTCCGACTTTCGCGCCGTCCGCATGTTCCGGCGCGGCACGCATCAAGAGACCATCGAGGTCCCCATGCTGTATGGCCTGCGGAGGCGCAAGCAGGAGATCGAGGTCTACGACGACATCATCCTGATGGTCGCGACCAGGCCAGACGAGCCGTCTCAGAAGAAGCGCAAGACCGCCGCCTGGCGTGGCCGCAACAAGATCCGCGGCGGCGCGGTGCTGTTCAAATATTTCCGCCACATCGCGCGCTTCGACCTCGAGGCGCTGCTGCCGAACGTCCGCGTCGTCATGGGCCTGCGCGAGCAACTGACGCTGGGCGTGCCGGCGCTGGTCGGCGGCGTACCGATCCTGCTCAAGCTGGCTTCGACGCTCACCGTGCTGTTCATCGTCGCCGGCTTTTATCTCGGCCTCAGCGGCACCGTGCACGACAACGATACGGAGCAGGCGCTGGCGGCGCTGTCGGGATTGTTCGCGCTCGGCGCCTTCATCCTGCGGCAATGGGGCAACTTCCATCGCCAGTCGCTGATCCATCAGAAGCAGGTCACCGACAACATCTACTTCCGCAACGTCAACAACAATTCCGGCATCTTCAACTATTTGATCGGCGAGGCCGAGGACCAGGACTGGAAGGAAGCGATGCTGGCCTATGGCGGCCTGCTGCTGGCGTCGGTGCCGCTCTCGCGTGCAGCATTGTGCAGCCATGTCGAGGAGTTGCTGCAGCAGATGTTTGGATTGAGCCGCGCGTTCAATGTCGAGGAGGCCTTGATCAGGCTGCGGGAGTTCGGCCTTGTGACCGGCGGAGATGACGCGCTGTCCGCGCTGCCGCTGCGCGAGGCGATCGCGCAGCTCGATCGCGTCTGGGCAAGCGCGTTGCGGGCGTAATCGTCATCAACGATGACGGGCCTCATGGTTCAAGACGCGCCTGCGGCGCTCCTCATGATGAGGAGCGAGGGCGCGGCTCACCAGGATATGCCGAGCTGTCGCAACGAACGATCTGATAGTTAGTTACTCCGTCATGGCCGGGCTTGTCCCGGGCATCCACGTGGTTATCAGCGTGCCGAACGACGTGGATGGCCGGGACAAGCCCGGCCATGACGTGGAGATAGACAAGCGCAAAACTCCGATTGTGAAATGCGATAGCCCCGCCAGAAGCGGGCGCAATGCACTCCACCTTTGTCCTGAGGAGCCCGCCGGAGGCGGGCGTCTCGAAGGACGGTTACAGAGCGCACGCTCTCCACGCAGCGGTCTGCCTAGCGCAGACTCGCATTGATCTTGTCGAGCGCGGCCTGGCCCGGGCACAGATCCGCGGCCTCCAGCCGGTTGAGCGGGCGTTCCACCGTGTTGAGGTGGCTGTGCAGATCGTCGGCCTCAGGGTCGACATAGAGCAGGCCGGTGACGATCTGGCCTTGCGCGGCATGCTTCTGGAGGAAGGTCATGGCGCCGAGCCGGTCGTGCGGGTCGTAGTCGGCGTCGATCTTGCGCAGCGCCAGCCTGGAGCCGTCGTGCTGCTCGACGATCTGCACCGTGCCCGGATCCTGGTCGATCTCGATCGGATCGCGCCCGGTCAGCACGTCCAACCGGTTCACGGCATCGTTGTGCTCGCGGACATAGTCGAAGCTCTTGGTTGAGCCGGCGTGATTGTTGAACGCGATGCACGGGCTGATGACGTCGATGAACGCCGCGCCCTTGTGCCGGATGGCGCCCTCGATGATCGGCACCAGCTGCTTCTTGTCGCCGGAGAACGACCGCGCCACATAGGTGGCCCCGAGCTGCAGCGCGATGCCGACCAGGTCGATCGGATTGTCGGTGTTGGTGACGCCCTTCTTCGACTTCGACCCGCGGTCGGCGGTCGCCGAGAATTGGCCCTTGGTCAGGCCGTAGACGCCGTTGTTCTCGACGATATAGGTCATGTTCACGCCGCGCCGGATCGCGTGGGCGAACTGGCCGAAGCCGATCGAGGCGGAATCGCCGTCGCCGGAGACGCCGAGATAGATCAGCTCGCGGTTGGCGAGGTTGGCGCCGGTCAGCACCGAGGGCATGCGGCCGTGCACGGTGTTGAAGCCGTGCGAATTGCCGAGAAAGTAGTCCGGTGTCTTCGACGAGCAGCCGATGCCGGAGATTTTTGCCACCCGATGCGGCTCGATCGACAGCTCGAAGCAGGCCTCGATGATCGAGGCCGTGATCGAATCGTGGCCGCAGCCGGCGCACAAGGTCGAGATCTTGCCCTCGTAGTCGCGATGGCTGTAGCCGAGTGCGTTCTTCTTGATGCCGGGATGCTGGAATTTCGGCTTTGCGATGTAGGTCATGAGAGCACCCTGTCGCCCAGTGCCGTCATGGCCGGGCTTGTCCCGGCCATCCACGTGGGAGTCCGAGGAAAGAGAGGCGTGGATGCCCGGGCCTTCGCCGCGCCGGAGCGGCTCCGGCCGCGCAGGCGGGTCAAGCCCGGGCATGACCGTGGAGAGAGTGGCTGTAAAGTCATGACACCGCCTTGCGCAGCGGTGTGACCTTGATGTGGTCCTGGTGGTCGCCGATCGCATCGGCGATGAAGCGCGCCGTGATCGGCGTGCCGTCATAATGCAGGATCGGCACCAGCCGGACCGGGTCGATGCCGTTCTCGGTGACGATCAGCTGGCGCAGCTGCGCGTCGCGGTTCTGCTCGACCACATAGACGAAGTCGTGCTCGGCGATGAAGCTCGCCACGCTCGAATGGAACGGGAAGGCGCGGATGCGCAGGCGGTCGAGCTGACAGCCGCGCGCCTCCAGCAGTCCGATTGCCTCGTCCATCGCCGGCGCGGTCGAGCCGAAATAGATCACGCCATATCTGGTCGGCTTGCTCGCATTGGCCTGCAGCGGCCGCGGCACCATGTCCTGCGCGGTCTGGAACTTGCGCAGCAGGCGCTGCACGTTGTCGGCATAGACGGCGCCTTCCTCGGAATAGCGCGCGTAGCGGTCACGCGAGGTGCCGCGGGTGAAGTAGGAGCCCTTCGTCGGATGCGTGCCGGGGTAGGTGCGGAACGGAATGCCGTCGCCGTCGACGTCGAGATAGCGGCCGAAGTCGCGGCCTTCGTCGAGCATTTCCGCCGTCATCACCTTGCCGCGGTCATACTGCTTGGCGTCGTCCCACTTCAGCGGCCGGGACAGCCGCTGGTTCATGCCGATGTCGAGATCGAGCATCAGGAAGATCGTGGTCTGTAGCCGCTCGGCGAGGTCGAACGCCGCAGCGGCAAACTCAAACGCCTCCGCCGGATCTTCGGGGAACAGCATCACATGCTTGGTATCGCCGTGCGAGGCATAGCCGCAGGCGATCAGGTCGCATTGCTGCGTCCGCGTCGGCATGCCGGTCGAGGGGCCGGCGCGCTGCACGTTCATGATCACGGCCGGGATCTCGGCAAAGTAGGAGAGGCCGATGAACTCGGTCATCAGCGACACGCCGGGGCCCGATGTCGTGGTAAAGGCGCGGGCGCCGTTCCAGGACGCGCCAACCACCATGCCGATCGAGGCGAGCTCGTCCTCGGCCTGCACGATCGCGTATTTGGCCTGCCCGGTTTCCGGATCGTGCCGCAGTTTCTTGCAGTGGTTGCTGAACGCTTCGGCCAGCGACGACGACGGCGTGATCGGGTACCAGGCGCAGACCGTGGCGCCGCCATAGACGGCGCCGAGCGCGGCGGCGTTGTTGCCCTCGATGAAGATGCGGTCGCCGACCTTGTCGGCCTTCTTGATGCGCAGGCCGATCGGGCACTTCAAATTCTGCAGCGCCCAGTCGCGGCCGAGATGCAGCGCGTGGACGTTGGAGGAGAGCAGCTTCTCCTTGCCCTTGTACTGCTCACCGATCAATTGCTCGATCAGCTTCGGATCCATGTCGAGCAGCGCTGAGAGCGCGCCGAGATAGATGATGTTCTTGAACAGCTGGCGCTGGCGCGGATCCGAATAGGTCGAGTTGGTGATCGCGGTCAGCGGGACGCCGATGACGGTGATGTCGTCGCGGAACTTGGTTGCCGGCATCGGCTTGGTGGAATCGTAGAACAGATAGCCGCCCGGCGCGATACCGGCGACGTCCTTGTCCCAGGTCTGCGGGTTCATCGCCACCATCAGATCAGTGCCGCCGCCGCGGGCGCCGAGATGGCCCGCTTCGGTGACGCGCACCTCGTACCAGGTCGGCAGGCCCTGGATGTTCGACGGGAAGATGTTGCGCGGGCTGACCGGCACGCCGTGGCGGAGCACGGCGCGCGCGAAGAGTTCGTTCGCGCTGGCCGAGCCGGAGCCGTTGACGTTGGCGAAGCGGACGACGAAGTCGTTTACGCTGCTGAGCGGCGCTTGCTGGGACATGCGTTACCTGCGTGAGTCGTCTCGATGAAATATTTCTGCATGTCCCACGCACCGGTGGGACAGCGCTCGGCGCACAGGCCGCAATGGAGGCAGACGTCCTCGTCCTTCACCATCACCCGCCCGGTCTTCAGATCCGACGACACGTAGAGGCTCTGGTCGACATGCGGCGCCGGCGCCTTCAGGCGCGAACGCAGATCCGCCTCCTCGCCGTTGTCGGTGAAGGTGATGCAGTCCATCGGACAGATGTCGGCGCAGGCGTCGCATTCGATGCACAGCGTGTCGGAGAACACCGTCTGCACGTCGCAATTCAGGCAGCGATGCGCCTCGCCGAGCGCGAGCTTGACGTCGTAGCCGAGCTCGACCTCGGCGCGGATGTCCTTCAGCGCGACCACCTTGTCGCGGTGCGGCACCTTGAAGCGCTTCTCGGACGAAACGTCGTTGTCATAGCTCCATTCATGGATGCCCATCTTCTGCGAGGAGACATGCACCTCGGGCAGCGGCCGCTCGGTGATGTCCTCGCCGGACAGCAGGCGGTGGATCGACAGCGCCGCCTCGTGGCCCTGGGCGACCGCCCAGATGATGTTCTTCGGACCGAACGCCGCATCGCCGCCGAAGAACACTTTCGGGTTGGTCGAGACGAAGGTTGTCGGATCGACCACCGGCATGTGCCATTTGTCGAACGCGATGTCGCAATCGGCCTCGATCCAGGGGAACGCGTTCTCCTGGCCGACGGCGACCAGCACGTCGTCGCACTCATAGGTGACGTCGGGCTCGCCCGACGGCACCAGCGAGCGACGGCCGCTGGCGTCATATTCGGCCTTCACCTTCTGGAAGGTGACGCCGGTGAGCCTGCCATTGTCGTGATTGAAGGCGACCGGCACGAGATAGTTGAGGATCGGAATGTCCTCGTGCAGCGCGTCCTCCTTCTCCCAGGGCGACGCCTTCATCTCCTCGAAGCCGGAGCGCACGATGACCTTGACGTCCTCGCCGCCGAGCCGTCGCGCGGTGCGGCAGCAATCCATCGCGGTGTTGCCGCCGCCGAGCACGATCACGCGCCTGCCGATCTTGTCGGTGTGTCCGAACGAGACGCTGGAGAGCCAGTCGATGCCGAGATGGATGTTCGCGGCGGCTTCCTTGCGTCCGGGAATGTTCAGCTCCCGGCCGCGTGGCGCGCCGGAGCCGATGAAGATGGCATCATAGTTCTCGGCCAGCAGCGTCTTGAGGCTGTCGACGCGATGTCCGGCCTTGTAGTCGACGCCGAGGCCGAGCACGTAGCCCGTCTCCTCGTCGATGACGCTGTCGGGCAGGCGGAATTTGGGGATCTGCGAGCGCATCATGCCGCCGGGCTTTGGGTCGGCATCGAACACGGTGCAGTGATAGCCGAGCGGCGCGAGATCGCGCGCCACCGTCAGCGAGGCCGGGCCGCCGCCGACCAGCGCGATGCGCCGGCCGTTCTTCGGGGCAGGGCGCGGCAGGCGCTGATGGATGTCGTCCTTGAAATCGGCCGCAACGCGCTTCAGGCGGCAGATCGCGACCGGGCTTTCCTCGACACGCCCCCGTCGGCAGGCGGGCTCGCAAGGGCGATCGCAGGTGCGTCCGAGAATGCCCGGGAATACATTCGATTTCCAATTGATCATGTAGGCGTCGCTGTAGCGACCCTCAGCGATCAGGCGGATGTATTCAGGGACCGGAGTGTGTGCGGGACAAGCCCATTGGCAGTCGACCACTTTGTGAAAGTAGTCGGGGGCCGAGATATCAGTCGCTCTCATTCATACCCTGTCCGCGCGGCGAACCATGAGCGCGCGGCCTTCCTGACGTGAGGACGACTGCTTGTTCAGGATCGGCTAGGGATCGATGTGGGTCCGGAGCAGGTCCTGTTCGTCGCCCTTCTGTTTTTTGAATGGCTCAATTGAATAGTCTTATCAGACTAGAGCCATTCCAAGGCGCGCACAAAGGCAAATTTGCAAAGCTGCCCCTCATGCACAGTGTGCGGCGCCGCATTGCCGGCCTGATGCTGCCACGTGTTGCGATGCGGCATTTTCGGTGACGATAGATTGCGAGGATGATGATAAATTAAAGAATGGAGGGTGGAGCACGCGGGTTGCCACGCACTCCGCCGTCATGCCCGGGCTTGTCCCGGGCATCCACGTCGTTCCCAGGATGCCGCACAACGTGGATGGCCGGGACGAGCCCGGCCATGACGATGTGGAGAGAGGCGGGATCTAACTCACTTCGCCGCCGCGATGTCGGCGCGGCTCAAGTCCCACATCAGGCGATAGATGCCGGCCGAGATCTGCGTCGCCAGCGGACCGTCGATCGCCGCGAAGCGGGTGGTCATCAAGGTGGCGATGGCATGACTGTCGGTACCGTCGATGAGGATGAACCAGTCGGCATCGCGCGAGCTCGCAGGAACTCCGGCCGCGGGACCGGAGAGGTCGGCATCGCCTTCGAGCAGATGCATTGAGATGATGCCCCTCAGCTTGCTTGGGTCGAGCTCGACCTGCAGCGCGTCGCGCAACGCTTTGTCCTGCCCGGGTTTGGGCCGCAGGCGGATGATGCCCAGCACGGCGCCGCGACCGGCGCCGATCGAGATCGTGATGCGCGCGACGCTGCGGATCATGTTCTTGAACCGCGCCATCACCGCCTTCGACCATTCCGTCGGCGACTCCAGCCGGGCGCGGTAGGCCGCGCTGTCGAGCACGTCGATCGTTTCGGTCGAATACAGGCAGAGATATTTCGGGCTGCCCTGCTCGGCGACATAGCGTCGCGCCTCGATGAAGCCGGGGATGGCCACGCGCTCTTCGAGATGCTCGCTGTCATACCAATGGTTGAAATCGGCTTCATGCTCAGCATCGATGTTCATCGATGTCAAAAGCATGCCTTTCCCGGCGATGGGCATTGCAGATGTCCTTGTTCAGCGGCCAATTCCTCATGGTGAGGGCGTCACTTGGCGCGTCTCCCGGACAATGCTGCGCATTGCCTGGTGAACCATGAGGCGGGGGATGTCTGGGGCCTCATCCTTTGAGACGCCATGCCGCGCATGGCTCCTCAGGATGAGGAGAGATGACCATGTGTTTAAGGCGCAGTCGTGCGCGTCGCCATATCGCAGATGGCTTTCATGACCGCATCGCGGATGCCGGGATCATAAAGATTGTGACCTGCGGCTTCGACGACACGGATTTCGGCGTCGCGCCAGATTTCGGCCAGGCGCGCGGAGGTGGAGGGCGGACAGAGCAGGTCATAGCGGCCCTGCACGATGATTCCGGGAATCCCGCTGAGCCTGCTCGCATCACGCAGCAACTGGCCTTTCGCCATGAAGCTGTCCTGCGAGAAGTAATGCGCCTCCATGAACGGCGTCGCCGGCAAGGCGGTGCCGGAGCGGATGGCGAGCCGATCCAGATGGGCGCGGGCGGGTTTGATCTCGGACAGCGCCCGCTCGGTGTCGTGCCAGGCGCGCGCAGCCGGGCCATGAATCGCCGGATCGGGATCGAGGATGCGGCGGAAATAGGCGTCGCACGGGTTGGCGCGTTCGTTCTCCGGCAGCATCTCCAGGAAGTCGCGGTGCAGGGCAGGGTGAAAGCGCGCCAGCGTCTCGCCGAATGCCGTCTCCACTTCCGCACGGGTGCCGAGGAACGTCGCCCGCAGCACCAGCCCCGTGACGCGCGTCGGGTGCGCCTGCGTATAGGCCAGCGCCAAGGTGGCGCCCCAGGAGCCGCCGGCGACGATCCAGCGGTCGAAACCGAACTTTTCGCGGATCGCCTCCATGTCGGCGATCAGGTCGGGCAGGGTGTTGTTGTCGCGGCTGCGCGCAGGACGCGAGCGGCCGGCGCCGCGCTGGTCGAACAGCACGGCATGGAAGCGCTCGGGATCGAACAGTCGGCGGTGATCCGGCTGGCATCCGGAGCCCGGCCCACCATGCAGATAGACCGCGGGGATGCCGGCGGCGCAGCCGCTGCTCTCGACGTAGATCTGGTGACCGCCGGAGACATCTAGCCATTCCGACGTCAGCGGCGCGAACGGATCGCTGCGGCGCGCGGAGGCGCGGCCGGCTTCGGCGTCAGGCATCATTGCTCTCGGGCGTGCCGCCGGCGAAATTGCGATAGAGGAAGCGGTCCTGGCCCGAGGCCGCGTCACGCTCGGCCTGCTTGAAGATGCTCTCGTGCAGCGGCGACAGCGTACAGGCCGGATCGGTATTCCCCGCATCGCCGGTCAGCGCGAACGCCTGGCAGCGGCAGCCGCCGAAATCGATCTCGCGGAACTCGCAGGATTTGCACGGCTCCTTCATCCAGCCGGTGCCACGGTAGCGGTTGAAGGCCTCGGAGTTCTGCCAGATCCAGGCGATCGAATGGTTCGACCGCACGGACATGAAGTCGAGCCCGGTGATGCTCTCGGCAGCGTGGCAGGGCAGGATCTTGCCCGAGGGAGAGATGTTGAAGAACTGCCGGCCCCAGCCGCCCATGCACTTCTTCGGCCGCAGCGCGTAGTAGTCCGGCACGACGTAGTCGATCGTCAGCGTGCCCTTCAGCCGCTCGCGCGCCTCTTCGACCAGACGGTCGGTCTCCTCCAACTGGGCATAGGTCGGCATCAGGCTGGCGCGATTCTTCAGCGCCCAGCCGTAATATTGCACGTTGGCGACCTCGAGCCGGTCGGCATCGAGATCGACCGCCATCTGGATGATGTCGGGCAGCTGATGCAGGTTCTGCCGGTGCATCACGGCGTTGACCGTCAGCGGCAGGTCGAGCTCGCGGGTCCAGCGCGCGACCTCGAGCTTCTTGACGTGGCCGCCCTTGTAGCCGCCGACGCGGTCGGCGATGCCGGCCTCGCTGCCCTGGAAGCTGATCTGGACATGGGACAGCCCGGCATCGGCCAGCTCCTTCAGCCGCTCCCGCGTCAGCAGCACGGCCGAGGTGATCAGGTTGGTGTAGAGGCCGACGTCGTTGGCATGCTGCACCAGCTCGACCAGATCCTTGCGCGCGGTCGGCTCGCCGCCGGAGAAGTGGATCTGCAGCACGCCGATCTCGGCGAGCTCGGACAGCACCTTCTTCCATTCCGTGGTGGTCAGCTCCTGTCCGGCGCGATCGAGTTCCAGCGGGTTGGAGCAATAGGGGCATTGCAGCGGACAGCGATGCGTGAGTTCGAGCAGCACGGCGAGCGGAATGCCGTAGGTTTCGGCCACGGAACCGCGCCGCTCCAGCACGGCGAGGCCGTCATTGCTGTCGATGGGCGGTGAGGTGTCGGTCAGCTCGGTCATGATGTCGTCTCCCGAACCTCGGTCAGGAATCCCTTGTCGGCGAGATCCTGCAGCATGGCAACCACATCGGTCGCGATGACGTCGCGAGGCGCGGCATATTTCGCCGCGAGCTCGTCGATGATATCAGCGACGCTGCGCGCGCCATCGCACAGCTTGAGCACCTCGATCGCGATCTCGTCCGGCGCCAGCACGCGTTCCGGCGCCAGGATCACCCAGACCTGCCGGGTCTCGTCGAACTTCAGCTTGGCATGCCGCGGCAGCACCACGCGGCTGGTCTCGGCAACTTGGATGTGACGCGGGGCCATGGCGGGTCTCTAGCCGATGATTGTTGCGTTCTGTCCGATGCCGCGGCATCGGCGGTGCCCACCCTCCCCTGGAGGGGGAGGGTCGTTGCGCATCGCCCGCGATGCGCAACGGGGTGGGGCGATCTCTCCATGCGCACCGCGGCAGGTGGCTTCACCCCACCCCGCCTCGCGCTTCGCGCGAGCCGACCCTCCCCCTCCAGGGGAGGGTGGCACCGGTACCCTTGAGAGAGCCGCGAAGACCACGCTCAGCCCTCCTTCGGCACGAAGGCGCCGGGCGGGATGTGGCCCTCGACATAGGCATGATACAGCGCGTCGAGCTGCACCCACAGCACGTTGGTCTTGAAGATCAGCGCGTTGCACACGGCGGCGCGCTGCTCCGGCGTGGTGGCGTGCTCCTTGACGTAATGCAGCGCGAAGTTCGCGTCGCGCGGCGCCTGGGTGAGACGGCGCTTGAAGTAGCTCATCGTGTCGTTGTTGACGAAATCGTAGTGCTCGAGCATGCCCGAGATGCGCTCTTCATGGATGCTCGGCGCGAACAGCTCGGTCAGCGACGAGGCGATCGCCTCCAGCGGCGAGCGGTCGCGGCAGAAATGCACATAGGCTTCGACCGCGAAGCGGGTGGCCGGCAGGATGCCTTCGGTCGATTCGACGTAGGCCGTGTCGAGGCCGAGGCCTTCGGTCAGTTTGATCCAGCGCTCGATGCCGCCCTCGCTGCCGACATCGCCATCATGATCCTCGATGCGGTGCCGCCATTCCAGCCGCGTGGCGCGGTCGCGGAAGCGCGTCATCACCATCGCGTCCTTCAGCGGGATCGTCGACTGGTAGTAGTAGCGGTTGAGCGCCCAGGCCTGCACCTGGCCCTTGTTGAGCTTGCCGCCGTGCAGCAGCTTATGAAACGGGTGGTGGTTGTGATAGCGCGTCGCGCCGATATGGCGAAGTGCTGCTTCCAATTCGCTTGCACTGTTCAGCGTCACGCCGCGTCCGATCGACAGCGCCGTCATTCCGCTCAGATTGACCTCACTCACAGTACGATCTCCATCCCTTCAGCGGGGATTTCCCATCCCTCGCGTTCCAACGTTTGCCGCTCGGGTGAGGCGTGCAGCCACGCCGGATTGGAGTTGTTGATGTGCAGGAAGACCTTCCTGCCGATCGCGAGGTCCGCCAGCTGCTTGATCGCGCCGCTTTCTCCGGACATCGCGATATGTCCCATGCTCTGCCCGGTCTTGTTGCCGAGTCCGGCCTGGATCATCTCGTCGTCGCGCCACACCGTGCCGTCGAACAGCACCAAGGGCGCGCCCCTCAATCTCGTTCTCAGATCATCGTCCACGCCGGCACAGGCGGCGATGACGTAGCAATATTGCCCGCCTTCGAGATCGGCGATCTTCAGGCCCAGCGTGTCGCCGGTCGAGGAGCTGCCGCCGGGATGCTGCTTGTCGCGCAGATACCACGCGCTCGTTCCCGAGACGGCGAAGGCCGTGATCTCCAGGCCCGAGGGCCGGCCGTCCTGCAGCAGCGGCCGGAACGGCACATCGATCACGATCGGCACGCGCTTGACGGTCTCGTCCTTCAGCACATCGAAGATGTTGTTCGATCTGAGGATCGCAAGCACTTTGGGGTGCGCATGGATCGAAAACGGCGAGCTCTCGCGCATCGACAGCAGCCCCGTGACCGCGTCGATCTCGCCATTGGTCAGGATCACGCCGGCGATCGGACTGTGGCGCAGGGTGCCGGGCTTCGGATGCAGTTGCGGCGTGCGGGTAACCTGCTGGCGCAGATCGGGCGAGGCGTTGATCAGGAACCAGTTGGCGCCATCAGCGCTGACCGCGACCGAGGCCTGGCTGTTGCTGATCTCGGGATGATCGGTGCGCGCGGCACGGCACACGGCGCAGCCGCAATTCCACTGTGGCACTCCACCGCCTGCGGCGGCGCCCAGGACGACGAGGCGAAGCATGAGCCGTCTCCTGGAATTCAGCTGTGGTGGCGCACGCGATTACCAGCGGCAGGATCACCGACAGGCAGGCTGACCAATGGTCAGGACCGCCCGCAGGGAAGGTGACGAGGGTGGGACATCCGACTAGCGTACGGGCTGGCACATACGCGGTCGCTGATCCCCACCCTCAAGCGTCGACGTCCTGATCGCCGAGACCTGGACGTCACACCCGCGAATTATTTGCGGGCCGCGCAGGCGTACATGTTGATTTCCATGCCGACCGGCACTTCAACGATCTTCGGTGCTTTCCAGGCCATTGTCCTCTCCTTCAAGTCGGGACGGTTATCGTCCTCAGCAATAAACTACCGTGCTACGAAAAGTTCGCCAGTGGAATCTTTTTGTTTGAGCCTCTCAGGCCTGTTTATTGCAGTGCGAAGTTGCAGATGCGAGTTGCTGCCGTTTTCGTCGGAACGAGCCGTGAAAACAACGAATTCGTGATCGATGGCTTCGCAACACCGTTCAATTCGGTCCCTAGCTTGGGGGGCTGAGCTGGCCGGATAAAGCAGTCGTGAGATGTTCGAGACTTCAAAACCCCAGCGCGCGACCCCATTGGAAGCTGATGATGCCTAGATATTTCTTCAACACACGGATCGGCGAGGAACTGGTCTCCGACACCGACGGCGAGGTGCTGCGCAGTCCCGACCGCGCCTGGGAAGTCGCGCGCGACATGATCAAGGAACTGCTGCGGACCGAAGGCGGCAACGCGGCGCTGATGACGGCCGTCATCGAGGTGACCGACGAGGACGGTGAGATCGTGCTGGAGTTCCCGTTCTCCGAAGCGATCTTCAACATGCCGGCGCAATCGATGACGCGCCATTGAGCGCAGAACGGCCGCATGGCCGTTTCCCGAACGCCCGCGTGCTTGCGGCCGAGATCAGACCGAATGGCGCGGGCGCGCGATGTCGCCGCGCGTGCTGGCGATGCCCATCTCGAAACTGTCGGCGATGCGGCGGGCGCGGACGATGAAGAGCTCCGCGAGCTCCGGCGCGAACAGGTCCTTCGCCGTCGCCTCGAACAGTTGCAGCCAGCGGTCGAAATGCGGCCCCTGCAACGATAGCAACAGATGCGGCCGCATCGGCGCGCCGCTGTAGCGGCCGGTCTTCAGGAACATCGACGACCAGAAATCGCTGATCCTGCCGATATGGTCGTCCCAATCCTCCACGGTACGGTTGAAGATCGGGCCGATCAGCTCGTCCTCTCTTGCGCGCCCGTAGAAGGTCTCGACCAGCAGGCGGATCGAGGCGTCGTCGAGTTCCGGATGTTGAACTGCGAGGGGATGGCGGTCAGGCTGGGCGGCAGGCATCGTCATGGCGTTGTATATAGGCACTCGCAGCGCCGATGGAAACGCCGGGCCGCCACGTCCGATCTTGTGGCGGCCCTGTCGTTCGCTCACGGCAGGCTGACGAACTCCACCCAGTTCGGCTTCTTGCCCACGGCGTAGGATTTCAGGCTCGTGAGCGCGCCGCTGGCCGGGTCGATCCGATACACCGTCATCCCGTTCGACACTTCGCCGACGGCGGCGAGATAGCGCCCGGTGGGATCGATGGCGAAGCCGCGTGGCTGGGTCTCGGTCGGCACGCTGCCGATCAGGCTCACGCGCCCGCTGGCCGCATCGACCTTGAAGCCGGCAATCGTGTTCGAGCCGCGCTCCGAGGCGTAGAGGAACTTGCCATCCGGCGTCACGTGCAGATCGGCCGCCCAGGGCTTGCCGGTGAAGCCTGAGGGCAGGGCGGTGGTGCGCTGCTGCTCGCTCCAGGTGCCGTTCTCCGCGTCATAGGCATAGACCGCGAGATCCGCGTTGAGTTCGTGCAGAAGGTAGATGAACTTGCCGTTCGGGTGGAAGATGAAGTGGCGCGGCCCTGACTTCTCCGGCGTCTTCACCGTCAGCGCCTCCTTGGCCGTCAGCGTGCCCGTCGCGGCGTCGAAGGCGAAGCCGAGCACCTGGTCGGAGCCGAGATTGGTCGCGAACACGAAGCGGTTGTCGGGCGAGGGCAGGAAGGCGTGGGCGTTCAGCCCGGTCGGGATCACCTGGCTCGGCGCCGCGACGACGCCATTGGCCTGGATCGGATTCACCGCCACCTTGTTGCCGCCATAGGAGGCGCTGAACAGCACCTTGCCGGTGCGGTCGAAGGCGATGTTGGCCATGCTGTCGGCGAGCGGCCCGTTGCCGATGTGGCTGAGCTGACCGGTCTTGGCATTGATCGCAAAGCTCTCGGCCTGGAACGGCTGCGAGCGGATTCCGGCGATCAGCACCGTCTTGTCCGGGCTGACCGCGAGCGGGGTCGACGAGCCCGGCTTGTCGACGCCGACGAAGGAAGCCGTCTGCGCCGGGGTCATCTCGCCGGTGGAAGCATCGAACTTGAAGACGCTGATGTCGTTGCTGTCGGCGTTGCCGACATAGGCATAGGTCTCGGCGTGGCCCGCGCGCGGCGCCAGCGTTGCTGCAGCGGCGAGAACGAATGTTGCGGCCATGATGGTGCCCGGTCTGATCATGTGGTTTCCCCCTTTTGTGATGTGCTTGCTTCAGCTCTTAAAGTCGAACGTGAAGCTTGACCAAGCCTGATTCCGGATCGATCGATGCAGGATGGGTATTGATCGCGACCGCACTTCGCACCCCTAACACGCGGCCAGTTTGTCTCTCCGTCATGCCCGGGCTTGTCCCGGGCATCCACGTCGGTCCACGCGCGCTGCACGACGTGGATGGCCGGGACAAGCCCGGCCATGACGAGGAGGCGAGGGCGAGTGCAACAAGACCCATGCGGTTTGCTGCCGAAGCTATGCTGGAGTGCCGCGCCGCGACGGCTTTCTCCCGACAAGTGCTCGCGCTAGAACAAGCCCCGACACCACGGAGCTCCCCATGACCGATCTCTGGCGCCTGCCGGCTGCCGACCTCGCCGCCCTCATCAAGTCGAAGCAGGTCTCCGCCCGCGATGCCGCGACCGCGGCGCTGGCGCGGCTCGATGCGGTGAACCCCGCGATCAACGCCGTGGTCGACCATCGCCCCGAGGACGTGCTGCAACAGGCCGACGCCATCGACTCCCGGCTGGCGCGCGGCGAGGATCCGGGGCCGCTCGCCGGCGTGCCGGTGACGATCAAGGTCAATGTCGACCAGGCCGGCTTCGCCACCACCAACGGCCTCAATCTGCAGAAGGACGCGATCGCCTCGGCGCACAATCCGGTCGTCAACAACCTGGTCAAGGCCGGTGCCGTGCTGCTCGGCCGCACCAACACCCCGGCGGTGTCCTATCGCTGGTTCACCAGCAACCTTATCCACGGCCACACCAAGAACCCACGCGACCCCGGCATCACGCCGGGCGGCTCCTCGGGCGGCGCAGGATCGGCCACCGCGGCGGGCATCGGCCATATCGGGCATGGCACCGACATCGCCGGCTCCGTCCGCTATCCCGCGTACGCCTGCGGCATCCACGGCCTGCGCCCGACGGTCGGCCGCATCCCGGCCTTCAATACACAGTTCCCCGAGCGCCCGATCGGCCCGCAGATCAGCGCCGTCTCCGGCCCGCTCGCCCGCACGGTCAACGACGTCAGGATCGCGCTGGCCGCGATGTCGGCGCGCGACGTCCGCGATGTCTGGTGGATGCCGGTGCCGCTCGAGGGCCCGCCGCTGCCGAACCGCGTCACCCTCTGCGTCAACCCGGACGGGCTGAACTCTGTGCCGGAGGTCGTGGCCGCCTTGCGCGATGCCGCCAGGCGGCTGGAAGCCGCCGGCTGGACCGTCGAGGAGATCGCGGACACGCCGCCGATGCAGGAGGCCGCGCTGCTGCAGACCCGTCTCTGGCTCGGCGACGGCTACGAGGCGCAGCTCGCGGCTGCGGAAAAGGAGGGCGACCCGGGCGCGCTGGCCTGCCTGCGCGGCGTCAGTGACAAGGTTCACCCATTCGACCTGTCGCAGACGCTCGCGCGCCGCGCCGCGCTGACCCGGCAATGGCTCCTGTTCATGGAGCAGCATCCGCTGCTGCTGATGCCGGTGTCGGGCATGCTGCCGTTCGCCGATCAGCTCGACCGCAAGGACGAGGAGTCGTTCCAGCAGGTCTGGCACGCCCAGCTCACGCAGATCGCGATTCCGTTCTTCGGCCTGCCGGGCCTGACGGTCTCGACCGGCATGGTCGGCCGCGTCCCGGTCGGCGTCCAGCTTGTCGGCCAGCGCTTTCGCGAGGACGCGTGCCTTCTCGCTGGCGAAGCGATCGAGGCTGGCGGTACCCCGCCGTCGCCGATCGATCCGGTGCTGGGCTGATGGCCGGCATCTATGATTTCACCGCGACCTCGCTGAAGGGCGAGGAGGTGCCGCTGAAGCGCTTCGAGGGGCAGGTGCTGCTGATCGTCAACACCGCCAGCGCCTGCGGCTTCACGCCGCAATATCGCGGCCTCGAGGCGCTGCACCGCGCCTATGCGGACAGGGGCTTTGCCGTGCTCGGATTTCCCTGTAACCAGTTCGGCGCCCAGGAGCCCGGCACGGCCGAGGAGATCGGCGCGTTCTGCGCCGGCAAGTACGACGTCACCTTCCCGCTGTTTGCGAAGATCGACGTCAACGGTACCGATGCACATCCGCTCTACAAGTTCCTGAAGGGCGAGAAGACCGGCCTCTTGGGCTCGGCGATCAAATGGAATTTCACCAAATTCCTGGTCGATCGCCATGGGAATGTGGTGTCGCGCCATGCGCCGACCACCACGCCCGAGGCGTTGAAGAAAGAGATCGAGGCACTGCTGTGAGCGACAACGAGACGACTGCGACCCCATTTCCTGACCGGCTGTCGGTTGATCCGAAGAGCCCCTATTACAATGCGGAGATCCTGTCGCGTGACGTCGGCATCCGCTTCAAGGGCGCCGAGAAGACCAATGTCGAGGAATACTGCATCAGCGAAGGCTGGATCCGCGTCGCCGCAGGGAATGCCAAGGACCGCCACGGCAACCCGCTGACCATCAAGGTCCACGGCCCGGTCGAGCCGTATTTCAAGGATTGAGGCGACTGCGCTGCGGGCCTCTGGTGGTCGTATCCGCCAACCTCTGCCCTCAGCGATGAGGCAAACCGCCAACCCAGGACTCGTCATGCCCGGGCCTGTCCCGGGCATCCCCGTCGTCATTCCAGGTGCACGATATGGATGGCCGGGACAAGCCCGGCCATGACGGTGTGGAGAAGGGCGGGGTCGAAGCAGCTTTAGCCCCCGCGTCGCGATGGGTATTTTAGAACGTTGGTCGTAGATATTTGAGCGTCGTTCAAAATTATATTGAACGTCGCTCACAATCCGCTACACTCACCCATATCCGCCCCGTCGGCACCGGTCCCGAGGCGCGACGTCCCCAGGCGTTTGCGCGATCGGACCCCTGCGTGCCGTCTCCCGGCGGGGTCACAGAGGGTGATGACGATGGCCTATTCGGAACAAGATCTGCGCGCCGCCGCCGGGGCAGGCGCGATCGGGCCCGACGAGTTGCAGCGGTTGCTGACCTACCTCGAGCAACAGGCGAAGGCGGGTCCGGCGGCGCACGCCAAATTCGATGCCGCGCATCTGCTCTGGTACGCCGGCGCGCTGATCGTGATCGGCGCCATGGGCCTGTTCTCGACGGTGGCCTTCTCGCAGATGGGCGGCCGCGCCCTGACGGCCTGCGCGCTCGCCTATGCCGCCGCGTTCGGCTTCGCCGGCGACCACCTCTGGCGCCGCGACCTGCGCGTCCCCGGCGGCCTGCTGATCGCCATCGCCGTGTCGATGGCACCGCTCGCCGTCTACGGCGTCCAAGCCGAATTCGGCTGGTGGGGCAAGTTCGGCAAGCCCGGCACGGTTCATGACTTCTACGTCTGGATCAAGGGCAGTTGGCTGTTCATGGAGATCGCCACCATCGCGGCGGGCGCGATCGCGCTGCGCTTCTATCGCGTGCCCTTCATCGTCGCGATCATGTCGGTCGCGCTGTGGTTCATGTCGATGGACCTCACGCCCTGGATCTTCAACGTCAGCCATTTCGACTGGGAGATGCGCCGCGTCGTGTCGATCTGGTTCGGCCTCGGCATTCTCGCGGTGGCGTGGATCGTCGACTACACCAGCCACAGCCGCGACTTCGGCTTTTGGCTGCACTTGTTCGGCCTGATGGCCTTCTGGGGCGGCGTCAGCGCCACGGAAGGCGCGACCGAGCTGGGCAAGGCGATCTACTGCCTGCTGAACGTCGGCCTGCTCGCGATCGCCGTCATCATCGTCCGCCGCGCCTACGCCGTGTTCGGCGCCATCGGCATCACGATGTATCTCGGCCACCTCGCCGACGTCGTCTTCAAGGACTCGCTGCTGTTCCCGTTCGCACTGTCGCTGATCGGCGTCGCGGTGGTCGCGGTGGGACTGGCGTATCACCGAAAGCAGAAGGTGATTGCGGAATGGCTGGCGGCGAACCTCCCGCCGGCGATACTGCGGCTGAGGCCGCAGGGGGCGGTCGGGTGAGGCGCGGCGACAGCATACACCCTCATGGTGAGGAGTGCCGCGCGCGGCGCGTTCAGGCGGTGCTCTCGCATCGCCTTGAGAACAATGAGGTCCGAATGCTCAAGTGAGCAAGCGGGGCCGGAGAGCACGACTATGAGTGCTTGTGATCAAGTTCTGCGCCTCTTCCGGATCAACTCACCTTCAGATCGCTCGCGCGAGAGGGCTCAGCGCCGCGTCGTCTGATCCGCCAGCAGGGTGTCGAGCATGAAACGACACGCTTCATCCTCGCTGGCAAACTGCCGAACTCCCGCCTGCTCGCCGCGCTCATAGTAGTAGAATTTCCAGAGGGGGCCGTCCCGGTCCAGTCTGTACTGCTCTTCGCAGGCCCCAACCCCGTCGATGCTGAAAGCCTGTCTTGAGATTCCGTGACCAGCCAGCAGTCGTATCAGCTCTGAAGTCCTCACGTCATGCATCCTCAGGCGAAGCCTATGTCACTATGCCCCACATGGCGAGACCGTGTCACGAATTTTGCGTGAGACAGCGCATCACGTGTGTCCGTGAAATCTTAACGACAGTGCATGAATCGTTGCGCAGAGAGCAATGATGAATCGCCAGTGTGCCGCGGGAGCTTCGGACGCAGTGCTATGCTGGACAGGAGGCGAGGGCCGGTGGATGCTAGCGTTCGACTGACAGCAACGACATGAGCCCGCCATGAATCTTGATCACGAGAACGGCCACACGTTGGACGAGGTCATCCAGCATCTGGCCGAGACCATCGCCTGGTGCGCCTCGCGTCCGCGCCCGTGGTGGCCCTCGACGACATTCCGGAGCGCCGACATCGCGCCCGAATTCGGCAGCCGAACGCGGAAGGCCTGGGTTCAGTCGGTCGCCCAGCAGCGCCGTTGCCGCCTGGGTGGCGGCAACATCACCCCCCCAAACATCTGCAGCTTTCAAGGCCGGTTGCTTGCGTTTTTTCCTGACGATAGTCTCGATTGTGGCGTGGCCCACGACGAGACCGAAGGCTTTTTCACCGAAGGCAACGTGCCGCCCTGGGATACGTGGGTGGCCTACCTGCAGGAGGGGCCCACCACCAGCCATATCCTTGCGTGGGCTCCGGGCCCGCTGGCGCGGATGGTCAATGACGGCATTCGTGTCATTCCCGAACAGTGCGTCGAATGGATCGACGAGCGCCGGCCGCATCTGATCGAGGCGCTGGCGGCGCGAGGACTTCATATCGACAAGCCGAGGATGTGATGTGATCCTATCGCAAGGATCATTCACTTTGGCTGCCATCACGAAGTTCCAGTAGGGCATCGACGTATTGCTCGTAGCTGACCGAGAGGTCCGCGCTGACGGGGCGCTCGCGCTGGATGGCTACGACTTGGCGGAGTGTGTCCAGTTGGCCGAGCTTGATCAGGAGGATCGGCAAGTACATGATGAAGGCCGGCGATGCCCTCCTTTCGTCCACGGCTGCGCGCAACACGGCCTCGATGCTGGTGTGCCGCTGGATGTAGGGGTATCCGCAGGTCCGTATGCAGCAAACGATGTCGTCCGCAACGCTTACCTGCAATGGTTCGCCGCTATAGGTCCAAGAGATTCTCGTCCTGCTCTCTGAGTCCTGCTCGGCAAGCTGCTGCAGGTTGATCATGATCAACGGTGGTCCATTCTTGCCGTATCGCCATGGAGCCCCCAATCGTTTCAGCGCTTTGCTGCTGGCCTTCAAAAGTTCGTCGTTGAACAGGCCGACCACAGGGCCCAGGTTGTAACGTCCGGAGTCGATGCTAATCCATCCTCGCCACGCGTCGATCCATGGTTTGACATAGATCCCACGGGACGGCTGCCAAAAGCCATCTTCCGAGAGCAGCTCGAATATGCGTTTCGAAATCTCCGCTGAGGGGCTCATGATTATCTCTCGGTTTCTGGATGGCCTGGGAGTTCCAGTTTCTGCTTTTTCCGGAGCAAAGACTTGGCCACCGTCACGCCCGCCCAAATTCCAAGGAGGCCGCCGAGACCGACGCCAACCACGACACCCAACAGCGCGAGCATGCTCCAGTCGCTGTGAATGCCCCCAGGCGCGAAACTGAGAGCAAAGAAGCCGACTGCCAAGGCCGCGTAGCCGAGACCGACCGCTCCAAAAGCGCCGCCTGTCAGCGCTGCGGCGGCAACGAATGACACTCGTATCGCTTTTCCCATCGAAAATCCTGCGGTATCCCAAGAGGCAAGATTTGTCCTACCGTCTGTCGGGACCGGCCGGTCCCCATCGTCCTTCGAGCATCACTCCTGCACAAGTGCAGTGATCGTTCAACACGAACTAGGAGCAATGTTCATGAGGATCACCGTCGAAACCAACGTCGCAGCCCCGATCGATCAGGTCTGGCGTGCCTATACGACGCCGGCCGACATCGTGAGATGGAACGCGGCCTCCGACGATTGGCATACGACCAAGGCCACGGTCGACCTGAGAGAGGGCGGCGCGTTCTCGTCGCGGATGGAGGCCAAGGACGGCAGCATGGGCTTCGACTTTGCCGGCACCTACGCGAAGATCGTCGAGCACAAGCTGATCGAATATGCCTTCGGCGACCGGAAGGCCGAGGTCCACTTCGAGCCCGGCCCGAATGGCGTTGTCGTTCGTGTCGCCTTCGATGCCGAAACGACCCATTCCGTCGAGCAGCAGCAGGGCGGCTGGCAGGCCATTCTCGACAGCTTCGCGCGCCATGTGGAAGCGAAACGCAAGGCGTCGTGAGGGCGAGGGGGCCGAGGTCCCGGCGGGCACCGCGAGCGGTGCCCGAATCTTTCACCTTGACAAATTCCGAAAATCAGCAATGATGCGCATGTCCTGTCCTTTTCGCAGAGGGGCGTACGCGTCGTCACGAACGTCGGGATAGGGATGCGGTGGCCGCAGCGGCGACGGTGGACGACCGGCGTCGCTACGGACGGAGAAGTCGTGTGGTCCTGGCCTCTCGACGCTGAGGTCTGCGCAACGCGCCAAAGGCGCGTTGTCGCAAAATGGGGGCAAGAACGCCGATCCCCAGGGAGAGCACGAAGGACACCGTTCAAACCATCGCGCAGGGAAGGCCGGAATGCACCGGTCGTACCTGTGGTTCCTGCCCCGTGCACTTTCTCACGCACGGGGGCCATGGGTTGCGGCCAGCACCCGGTCTTCCCTGCGCCCTCTGTATTTGTCGGAGGGACATGCTTCGCAGCAACTCGGGCGCCATGCGCCGCGAGGCTATGATCGCGCGTCCCCAAGCTGTTTGAAATGTGAAACCGGTCCAACCTCATCGTCGTCCCGGCGAACGCCGGGACCCATACGCCGCGGCGGATGTGGCTTGGCGAGGTCTAACGACTGGCCTGCCTCAAACGACGACCTGTGGTTATGGATCCCGGCGTTCGCCGGGATGACGATGGTGGCTGTGGCGTAAGCACAGTCTCTCACCGGCGTCATTGCGAGCGAAGCGAAGCAATCCAGGGCGACGCGAAAGACTCTGGATTGCTTCGTCGCTTCGCTCCTCGCAACGACGGAGTTTGGAGTGGGCGGCGTGCCCAGCAATGGCGCGAGGTGGATGTGAGACAGTGCTGCAGTCTGCCGCAAGTCCTACGACGACAGCCGCATATCCAGCAGCCGCCGGCCCTCGGCGCGCAGCAGCTTCTTGACCGCGCTCGAGGCCACGACCTCGCCGTCATTGGCATAGGCTTCGTGGTTCTTCTCGATGTCCTCGAGCCGATACAGGTAGTTCACCATCACGGTCGCGGATTCGCGCTGGCCCTTGGACGAGAGGTCGCCGAGCCAGTTGATGCGCTCGAGTCTCGCGCCGTTGCCGAGGTGGAAGCGGGCGACGGGATCGATCACCTTGCCCTTCGACGTCCGCGCCTTCAGGAAGTAGTGCGCGGCGAGCGGCTCGATCACCGGGCGCAGCTCGGCGGTCATCTCGGCATCCTCGACCCAGCGCGGCTCGTTCAGCAGCTTGAGCACGTTGCGATCCTCTTCGGTCGCATCGGTCGTCGACTTCAGCCAGTGCATGAAGCCGGGCACCGGCGACAGCGTGACGAAGGTGTCCAGCTTCGGCAGCTCGCGCCGCAGCTCCTCGACCACCTGCTTGATCAGGAAGTTGCCGAACGAGATGCCGCCGAGGCCGCGCTGGGTGTTGGAGATCGAATAGAATACGGCGGTGCGGGCGCGGTCGGCCGGCACCGGCGGACGATCGACGGCGAGCAGCGGCGCGATGGCGCCGGGGATGGTCTCGGTCAGCGCGATCTCGACGAAGATCAAGGGCGCATCGGGCATCGCGGGATGGAAGAAGGCGTAGCAGCGGCGATCGACCGGATCGATGCGGCGGCGCAGATCGTCCCAGTCGTGGATCTCGTGCACTGCCTCGTAGCGGATGATCTGTTCCAGAATGTTCGCCGGCGTCGACCAGTCGATCTTACGCAGCACGAGAAACCCCCTGTTGAACCATGAGCTCAAGAGATGCACGACGTCGCGATCGAGCGCGGCGAGTTCCGGATTGCCCTTGATGAGATCCAGGAGATCGGTGCGCATCGCCACCAGCTCGGGCGTGCCGCCCGGCGCGCGGTTGAGCCGGCGGATCAGCTCCTGCCGGCGCGGCTCGGAGGCGAAATGCAGCGCGCTCGCGCCTTCGTCCGATGGCGTCGCGCGCCAGTCGTCGATCGCCTTGGCGAGCCTGGCCTTGTCCGGCCCGAAATCATGCACCAGCGCGGTGAAGAACGCCTTGCGGCCCTCGGGGTCGAGATCGTGATAGCCGTCGAGAACGTCGCGGGCCATCGCCGTGCCCGAGGCCTCGCCGGCGCCGGACACCAGCGCCTCGCACAGCTCGGCCAGGCTTTTCGCATCATGCTTGTCGACAGGGGCGCCGCCGCCGCGCAGCAGCGTCCGGCCTCGCTCGGAAATTGTGGTGATCAGGTCGGTGAAAAAGGCGTTGGCCATCTGATGTCGGTCGAATCCCGGAGCGTGATGAAGGCGATGTTACATGGATTTATGGCAAAGCTGGCGACATTCAAACATAACAAATCGTCAACGCCGCCGTCGCGGTGTGCATATGCGGCCGGCGAGTCATGCACCTGTCTGCTCCGCGAATTCGGTCGGAGTGCGGCCGGTGACCTGCCTGAAGGCATGCGAAAACGCCGGTACGCTGGCATAGCCGAGATCGGCGGCGAGCTGCTTGACGGAGAGGTGACGGTCGGTGGACAGCCGCTCGATCGCGGCGGCGATCCGGGCGCGCTGGCACCACGCCTTGAAGCTCAGCCGCGTCTCCGCCGCGAACAGCCGCGACAAAGTGCGGGCCGAGCTGCCGACCTTGCCCGCCAGGGTCGCCAGGTCCTCCTCGCTCGCGGGAGAGGCGAGGACGAGGTGGGCGGCACGTCTCGCGCGCGGATCCTGCGGCAAGGGGATGAAGGTCGAGGAATCCTCGGCGCGGCGCAATTCGAGCAGAGCGAGCCGCACCAGCAGCGCCGTGCGCTCCGGCCCGCCGTCCGCCGCGAACAGCGCCAGGATCGCCTGATGCAGCAGCGGCGACACCTGCACGACGAACTCGCGGTCGAGCCGCGCGCTCCGCGTCTCCCGCTTCAGCCAGTCCAGCTCGAAATACAGCGTCCGCATCTGGCTGTCGGCCAGCATGTCGATGGCGTGGCCATGGCGCGCCGGCACCCAGACCGCGCGGTCCGGTGGCACCAGCCAGCGTCCCCGCGGCGTCGTCACCTGCATCGTGCCGCGCGAGGCGTAGATCAACTGGGATTCACGGTGCATGTGCGGATCGAGCCGCGCACCTTTTTGATAGAGGCGCGCGATCAGATGGACGCCGGGCTCGGTCGTCACCCGGTCGGCGCCGAGCGGCTTCAATGGCGTGTCCACGATGGTCATTGGCGGCTTCTCGTTGGTCGCGTCGACTATAACCGATCCGTCAGGAATCGAGGACAGCTCCCATGAACAGCGCCCGCCGCGTCATCGGCTTCGTCAACGCGGCCCATTTCATCGACCATTATGCGATGCTGATCTTCGCAGCCGCGGTCATCATCATGGGCCCGGCGCTCGGCATGGCCTATGCGGACCTCTTGCCCTATGCGACGCCGGGCTTCATCGCCTTCGGCGCCGGGTCGCTCCTGACCGGCTGGCTCGGCGACCGCTGGAGCCGGCGGCACATGATGCTGATCTTCTATCTCGGCATCGGCCTGTCGATGATCTCGGTCGGCTTGGTGCAGACGCCGTGGCAGCTCGGCGCGGCGCTGCTTTCGATCGGACTGTTCGCCTCGATCTATCATCCGGTGGGAACCGCGATGCTGGTGTCCTATGCCGACCGGCTCGGCCGCGACATGGGGCTGAACGGCGTGTTCGGAAATCTCGGCGTCGCCTCGTCGGCGCTGGTCACCGGCGTGGTCGGGCAATATCTCGGCTGGCGCTTCGCCTTCATCGTGCCCGGGGTGATCACGGTGGCGATCGGCGTGGTGTTCGCGCTGTCGGTCGTGCATGAGGACCGCCGCGGATCGAAGCAGGCCGCGGCGCAGGCCCGTGTCGCGCGCGACCAGATGTGGCGCGTGGTGCTCGCGCTGCTGCTGGTGGTGATCGCGATCTCCACGACGTTCAACGCGATCACCGTGGCGCTGCCAAAGCTGTTCGCGGAGCGGCTGGCCGGGTTGACGCAGAGCCCGGCGCTGCTCGGCGTGATCGCGGCCGGCGTCTACGTGTTCGGCGCGATGACGCAGTACACGATCGGCCGGCTGCTCGATCGCCACGCGCTGAAGACGATCGCGCTGCCGCTCTCGCTGGTGCTGGCGCCGCTGCTCTATCTCGCCGCCGATGCGCGCGACTGGGCGCTGATCGTGGCCTCGATCGGCATCGTCATGGGCGCGTTCGGACAGGTCACGGTCAACGACGCGATGGTCGGCAAGTACACGGCGGAGGAATGGCGCTCGCGCGCCTATGCGGTGCGCTATTTCATCGGCTTCACCGCGGCAGGCGCCTCGGTCGGCCTGGTCGCCTGGCTGTATGAGCGCGGCGGCTTCGTCACCATGCTGCAGGCCTTCGCCGCGCTCTGCCTGGTTGCGGTCATCGCCGCGCTGATCCTGCCGCCGGAGCTTCCGGCGGCGCAGCCGGCGCTGCGGCCGGCGCCGGCGGAGTGAGAATGCGATCCACCCAAATTTTCCCAATTGTCAGGCATCCGCCGCCGGCGCAGCCTGGGCCGATATGCGCGTGCGCATACTGATGAGACCCGATTGGCCACCATGCGGGCGGCTGCGCTGGCGACAAGTCATTGAAGCACGACACCATTGAGGATCGACCGATGATCAATCGCTTCAGGAGAATGCTGGTGCTCGGGATGGCCGCGGCGGCCGGCCTTGCAGCAACGCAGGCGCTGGCGCAGAGCGATGCGCAGCGCAACGCGATCAAGTCGGCGTGCCGGTCCGACTACATGGCGAAATGCGCGAGTGTGCCGCCCGGCGGCACGGCGGCGTTCCAATGCCTGCAGAAGAACATCGCGAGCCTGTCCTCATCTTGTCAGACGGCGGTCAAGGCGCTCGAGCCTGCCGCGGAGGCCAAGCCCGCGGCAGAGGCCAAGCCCGCGGCAGAGGTCAAGCCCACGGCAGAGACCAGGCCCTCGGCGGAAGCCAAGCCGCCGGCGGAAACCAAGCCTGCCGCGGAAGCCAAGCCGGCTTCGGTACCGTCCGCCCCGACCAAGCCGGCCGTCGCCGAGGCGAGCAAGCCTCCCGAGCCTCCGAAGGCAGCGGCGCAGCCGGCCGCGGCCGTTGCGGCCGTGCCTACGCAGTCCCCGGCGGCCAAGCCGGCTGCAGCGGCGTCAGCGCCCGCAGCCCAACCGAGCGAGGCGCAGGTGGCCGCGATCCGGAGTGCCTGCGGCTCCGATTACCGCAAGGTCTGCAGCAGCGTGCCGCCGGGCGGCGCCGCGGCGCTGCAATGCCTGGAGCAGAACAAGGCCAAGCTGTCCGCTCCCTGCGCCCAGGCGATGGCGTCTTCGCGCGGCGGCGCCGCGCCGGCGACTGCGGCTGTCGCCGCGCCCGCGGTGGCAACCACCGCTGCACCGACGGCGCCGGCGCTGGTGCTGCGACCGCTGCGGCCGCTCGAGGAGTTGCGCATCGTGAGGGCCGCCTGCGGCGCCGACGCGCGGGCGTTGTGCAGCGGCATCGAGCCGGGTGGCGGTCGAATCGCGCAGTGCCTCGCGGCCAATGCCGGCGCGCTGACGCCTGGCTGCAAGGGCATGCTCGCGCAGTTCGCGGCCAATCGCTGATGCGGAGCGGCTGCCGTCCATGGTTACCATCCGAGATGCATACGAGCGCGATCCACCCAAATTGTCACAATTGTCGGGCGGGGAAGTCCCAGGCAAGGTCGCGACGGGGTGGATATTTGACCAATGAGATCATGATCAGGAGTTTGAAGATGAGCGCCATTGTCTCACGTGCCATTATTTCCACGCTGTGCGGATTGTTCATCCTGGCGGCGATGCCGTTCGTGTCGATGTCGGATGCCAACGCCGTGGTCTGCGCTCGGGGCGTCGTGCGGGCCGGCTGCGCCGGTGCGGCGGGCGCCGTGGTGGTTCGCAAGCCGCCGGTGGCGGCTGCGGCGTGCCGCACGGTCATCGTCAATGGCGTCGCGGTTCGGCGCTGCGTTTAAGCGACGCTTAATCGGTTTTCGGTATCGAGTTATTTGAAACCGTAATTGCGACGCGCAAGTTTTGCGCGTCGCATGCTGCTTTGCGCAAGCGAGGTAAGTTGTATTTAACGGTGCTCCCGGCAAGGTGCGGCTCGTATCCAACCTGCAATCCAATGGGAGAGGGCCATGGCGTTTTGGCGCTGGCTGCGTGACGCAGCCCTGGCAGCTGCGGTAGTCACGTTTGCCGGCAACGCCGCCGGCGCAGCCGGCTTGAAGGAAGAAATCGCGCCGACCGGCAAGCTTCGTGTCGCCATTGCCGTTGGCCCCGCCGGCGGTGCGTTCTGGTGCGTCAAGTCGGACAGCGGCTATTCAGGCGTTCCGGTCGAACTGGGCAAGGCCATGGCCGCGCAGGTCGGTGTGCCCGTCGAGTTCGTCGAGCATCCGAATTCCAATGCGATCACCGATGAAGCTGCTCGGGGCGTCTGGGATGTGGCCTTCATGCCGAAGGACGCGGAGCGCGAAACCAAGGTCTCGTTCGGTCCGGTCTACGATTCGGTCGAAACCACCTTCATCATCCGCGCCGGTCTCGACGTCGCCAACATCGCCGCGCTGGACCAGGCCGGCACCGAGGTAGCGGCCATCAACGACACGACCGTGCTGCGCGGTGCCAAGGCTTTCCTGAAGAAGGCGACCGTCACCGGCTTCAAATCCTACGAGGAAGTCTATGCGCTGCTCAGCGCCGGCGAGATCGACGCGCTCGCGCTGGCGCGCGATCAATTGAATCTCATCGCCAAGCAGATTTCCGGCACCAAGGTGCTCGCCGAGACCTTCAAGAAGACGGACACCGCGGTTGCGGTGCCGCTGAAGCATCCGCAGTCGCTGGCCTTCGTCACCAAGTTCATGACGGATTCCAAGGCGAACGGTCTGCTCAAGAAGGCCTACGGCGCCAACAATCTGAGCGAGTCGACTTTGCTCACCCAGTAAGCGCACCGACGCTGCTTGGCGGACTCTCCCACGCCACCGGCGGGGGAGAGCCATCGTCTCAGCCGGCACGCTTCATCGTCAGTTCGGCGCCCGCCTCACGATCGGATCGAGGCCGCTTTCCGCGATGACGTGACGCGCATCCGGTGATTGCAGGAACTTGATGAGCGCCTCGCCGGCCTCCGGCTCCTTGGCGGCCGTAGCGATGCCGGCGGAGAACACGGTGATCTTCTGCAGTCCGGCCGGCAGCGGCCCGACGATGTCGATGCCCTTCACCGGCTTGAGCTCGCTGATCTGCTGAAAGCCGATCTCCGCTTCGCCCTGGGCGACGATCTCGCCGACGGGAGTGGCCGGAATCATCCGCGCCTTGCCTTTCATCTCGTCCTTGATGCCAAGCTTGTCGAACATCTCGGTGGAGACGTAGACGCCGCTCGCGCTGTCCGAATAGGCGATGGTCTTGGCGGCGATCAGCATGCGTCTCACGGCTTCCGCGTTCGAAATATCGGGATGCGGCGTCCCCGACTTGACCGCGACGCCGATCGGCGAGTTGGCGAGGTCCGCGCGGCTATCCGGCGTCACCTTGCCCTTGGTGGTGAGATCGCTGAGTGCGTAGCCCACCATGATGAGGACATCGGCAGGTTCGCCGCGCTCGAGGCGAACGGGAATCGCATTCGTGGTTGTTCCCATCGACGGGCCGTAGGCAATCGTGACCTTGTGACCCGAGCGCCGCTCGAATTCCGGCACCAGGGATTTGAACGCAGCGGTCATGCCGCCGGAGATCATGACGTGGACTTCTGCGGCTTGGGCCGCGGTGGTCAGGAGGAACGCGGCCGAAGCGGCGAGACCGATGGTGCGGAGATGGGTCGAGAGGATCATGGCAGGCTCCGAGGCGAACGGCTGGAGGCCGGGGCGCCTTGGATAGCCCGACTGTGTCGGGAAGGCCAGCGCTCCACAGGGCCGGCCATCCCTCTGCAATGCGTCGCGCTTGCGGCGTCACTGTGTCTGCAGCGCGGCGAGACTGTTCGCCGCCACCTCAGCCGGCCTGATAGGCCGGCGCGGATGCGAGAAAGTCGTTATACGCGTCCGCATCGGGCGGCGTGAACATCTCGGCCAATGGATTGGGCCGTCGGCGCTGAGCGCCGATGTCGGCAAGCAGTTCATCGAAATGCTTGAAGTGATAGGGCGCGACGCAAAGTCCGCCATACACGCCCGCGGCAGGGCGCTCGATCCGCTTGAAATGCAGCATCATCTCGATGTTGTCGCGCATCTCGCGCTCGCTCGGTTGATGCGCCAGCTGTTTGTCGGCATACCGCACCAGCCAGTTGGCGGCCATGTCCGCACAGAGCACGGTGCAGAAGCTCGAATTGAAGCCGACGAATCCCATGTCGGGAAGATCGGGATTGGCGATCAGCCGATAGAGCCGGTACTGCCCGTCCGGATCGACCAGTCTGGCGCGGTCGGCATCCGACAGAAACGGGACCCCGAGCTTGTAGCCGATGGCGAGGATCGCGACGTCGGCCGGAATTCGTTCGCCGCCGCTGGTCACGATGGTGTTCGGCTCGTAATGGCCGAAGGTGCCGTAGACGGCCTTGATCCGGCCGTCTGCGACCATCGGGAAGAAGTCGGGCGTCGCGATCGGGACTGAGCAGTTCACGCCGTCCTCGATCCTGCCCTTCGGCACCATGTTGCATTTGGCGAGCTTCAACTGCATCTTGAGCAGGCTTTCCAGGCCGCGCCAATTGGCCCAGACGAGCGGCTTGGCCAGCAGATGGGCAAGGCGCGAGAGCGGGCCGATGCCCCAGCTTGGGAACATCTGCTCCTGGGCGCGGATATAGAGGATGCGCTTGAAGTTGATCAGACCGCCGATGAAGTAGGGAATGCGCCACACCGCTTCACGAAGCACGATCGTGACCGAGCGCGCGCCGGAGCGCACGGCGTTGACCGCGATGTCGGTTGCCGATTTCGAGCCGCCGAGGACCACCACGTCGCGCCCCTTCGTGAGCGCGGCATCGTTGTATTTCGAGGAATGCAGGATCAAGCCGCCGGCGGCCGCGAATTGATCTTCGCCGCCAAGCGACAACGTCTGCGGCTCGTTGAACTGACCGGTGCAGACGGCGACGAAATCGAAATCCTCCCGGCGCGTCCGGTCTCCTGTTTTGAGGTCGAGGCTCCATCCAGGCTTGCCGTCACTGCGGCGCTGCATCGCAAGCACGGTCGTGTTCAACCGCATCAGGCGGATGAGGTCGTGGGATTTCGCGTAGTCGGCAAGATAGGCATGGACCTGCGGTCCCTTCGGCCATTCGGGGTAGTGATCCGGCATCGCCTTGTCGGTGTAGCGATAGAGCTCCTTGGGGCTCTGCGTCTGCACGTCGGGATAGGACCGCGCGGGCTCCCAGACGCCGCCGAGATCGGCGCTCCGCTCGACGATGGTGACGTCGTGCCCGCGGGCGGTGAATGCTTTGGCTGCAGCCAGGCCGGAGACACCGGCGCCGATCACACAGACATTCTTTCGGCTGATCATGGGACCTCCTTGTTGTCGAGCGCGCAGCCGCGTTCGGGCGGCATTCGCCCGCCGCGCTGCAGAAGCCCGCGAGAGTTTGATGGTGACGAAGGTCGCCCGGCGCGACCGAGGCGTGCGATGCCGACGGATGCGGCAGCATCGAAATCAGGGCGAGACGGATCTCGCCGATCGCATCTCGTTCGAGCGCAGCCGCTGCTCATGCCGCAGGCGCACGGAGCCGATAGCGATGATCGCGCGCCGTTCGTACCGCAACAAAAGGGCGGGGGCGCCCGCTGGGGCCCGCGCTGCCGCCTAGTCGTTGGCCTCCGGGGGCAGGAAGTCGACCTCGTGTTCCGCCGAGATCCGCACCACTTCGGCTGGATCGGCGAGATTGTCGAGCATGTTGAACAGCGCTTCCAGCTTCTGCATCGGGGAGACCCAGAACAGCGCGCGCGCCGGCTTGTCGGATTTGTTGAAGTAGCCATGCGGAATGCCGCGCGGCATGCGCACGAGGTCGCCGGCATTCGCCTTGACCCAGACGCCGTCGAGCTTGAGGTCGAGGACGCCTTCCTGCACCAGGATGAACTCGTCCTGGGTGGGATGAACGTGAACCGGCACGAACTGCCCGGGCTCGCTGTTGGTCTCGAAGGCGAACGTGGAGTCGGTGACGGCTTTCGGATAATAGAGCTGACCCAGGATATTCCAGGTCTTGCCGGCATAGCCGGTACCTGCGCGCGTGATGCCTTTTTCGAGTGTGATCATGCCGGATCTCCTTGCTGCACGCGTGGGAGGATCAAGCCGGGGCGACGCCGAGTCTATCCAGAAAACGAATCCCTCGACGTCAGTTGCTAATTATTATAGGTTTCAAACGATCTCGACGGGCGACGTAGGCCATGACTGCAGATGCAGCCGCTGATCGTAGTTGGAAGTCTCCGGCTGTGCCGCGGCTTACAGCCTATGGCCGTGTTGCAACGCACGATGTCGATGAGGCGGCTGAACAAATAGGCCGCATCTTCTGTCCGCATGGGCTGCAACCGGAGGCGGATACTGCGCGCGATTTCCTCGCTCTGCATAATTGCGCGGCATTCGATGGCTTTTCCATCAACTACGTCGCCTATGGCGGTGCGGTAACCATCGATCCGGGCTGTCTCGACCGCTTCTTTCTGCTGCAGCTCCCGCTGGCGGGGACCGCGCGGGTCTTTGCCGGGGCCGGCGAGGTCGCGACGGCGCCAGACCATGCGGCATCACTGCTGTCGCCGACATTGCCCACGCGGATGGTCTGGGACGCTTGCGCTCAGTTGATCCTGTTGCTCGACCGCCGTCTCGTGGAACAGCGCGCAGCAGCGCTGTCCGGGCGCGCGGTGCAACCGATCGAATTCGATCCCGCAATCGCGTTGTCGGGATGTCCTGGCTCGCGGCTCCGGGCTCACATGCTCGGGCTCGCGGACCTCGCCGAGCGTCTCGGCGGTGGGCGCGGCCTGCCACCGGTTGCGGCAGCCAATTGGCGCGAGACGCTGCTGGACATTCTGTTCGAGCAGCCCGGCAATGGCCTGGCGGAGGCGATCAGGCTGCATTCCGGCCGGGTCGAGACATTGCCGCAGGCCGTCCGCCGGGCGCGTGATCTTCTGGCGGCGCACGCAGCCGAACCGCTCGATCTGGCGCAACTTGCGGCGTCGTCAGGCGTGGGGATCCGGGCGCTGCAGGGCGGCTTTCGCCGCCATTTCGGGATGTCGATCTCCGACATGCTGCTCGACATCCGGCTGGCGCGGCTCAATGCGCAATTGATGGCGGCTCCACCGGAGGCGCGGATCATCGACATCGCCTTCGACCTTGGCTTCACCCATCTCGGGCGGATGGCGGGGGCCTATCGCAACAAGTTCGGGGAGGCGCCGTCGGCCACGCTGCAACGCGTGCAGCGCGGTCGCTTCACGAATTGACGTGCACGAAATCCCGCAGCAGCGGATAGATCTCGTTGTTCCACTTCTTGCCGCTGAACACGCCGTAATGGCCGACGCCGGCCTGCATGTGATGGACGCGGCGATAGGCGCGCACATTGGTGCAGATGTCCTGCGCCGAGAGCGTCTGGCCGATCGAGCAGATGTCGTCACGCTCGCCCTCGACCGTCATCAGGCCGATGCGCCGGACTGCCTTCGGGTCGACGGGACGGCCGCGATGCATCAGTCTGCCTTGCGGCAGCAGATGCTCTTGGAAAACGTCGCGCACCGTCTCGATGTAGAACTCCGCCGGCAGATCCATCACCGCGAAGTACTCGTCGTAGAAGGTCTTGATCGTTTCGGCCTTCTCGACCTCGCCTTTGGCGAGATGGTTGGCGAGATCCATGTGCTGCTTGACGTGGCGCTCGAGATTCATCGAGACGAAGGCCGTGAGCTGCACGAAGCCCGGATAGACCTTTCGGAAGGCGCCCCTGCATTGAAAGGGCACGTAGTGGATCAGGTTGTCCTCGAACCAGTCGATCGGCTTGCTCTTGGCGAACTCGTTGACCTTGGTCGGCTGGATCCGCGTGTCGATCGGTCCGGCCATCAAGGTCAAGGTGGCGGGGCGCGACGGATGGTCGTCCTCGCACATCACGGCGGTGGCCGCGAGTGCCGACACCGACGGTTGGCAGATCGCGACCATGTGCGGCCGCGGACCGAGCTGGCTGAGAAAACTGATGAGATGATCGGTGTAATCTTCCAGACCGAAGCGGCCGTGATCGCGCGGGATGTCTCGCGGATTGTGCCAGTCTGTGATATAGACGTCGTGATCCTGCAGTAGTGTCTTCACGGTGCCGCGCAGCAGGGTGGCGAAATGGCCGGACATTGGCGCGACAAGCAGCACCTTGGGCTGCTCCGGCGCAGCGTCCTTCTTGAAGTGCAGGAGCGAGCCGAACGGCGTCTTGAACGAGACCTCTTCGGTGACGGCGAGTTCGCGGTTGCCGACCATTACGCTATCGATGCCATACGCCGGGCGGGCGTAGGTCAAGGCTGAGCGGGAGATCAGCTCGAGCGCGGCGGACAGACGCCGCATGGCGCGGCTGGATAGCCCTGATGGGATCAGGTTGAGATAGCGCATGGCGGCTGCCGCGCTCTGGCGCCACGGCTCGGTCAGGTCCATGTGGTTCTGATAGGCTTGGTACAGCAGCGCCATCGCGTCCGATCCATTACATGCATTGCTGTATGCAATATCGGAGCCAGAACGGCCGAGTCTTGCCTGAAAAACTGGCATGTCGCTTGCTCGATGATATCTCCGACGTATCCGGCTCCGCGCATGATGCCGGTCGCACGAGCGGCACGATGGGCGAACGACAAACGACAATGCGGCAAGAGGGTAGGGCGACATGGCCAAAGCGACGTTGACCATCAGCAGCAAGAATTACTCGTCGTGGTCGCTGCGCGGCTGGCTGCTCGCCAGGTTTGCCGGACTGGATTTTGACGAGGTGATCGTCGGTCCGGACGACGCATCGGCTCGCGCCGAGATCCTGCTGCTGTCGTCCTCGATCCTGGTGCCGTGCCTGCGCCACGATGGTGCGACGATCTGGGATACGCTGGCGATCGGCGAGTACCTCAACGAGACCTTTCCGGAGGCGGGCCTGCTGCCAGCCGACCGCATCCAGCGCGCGCATTGCCGCTCGATTTCGGGCGAGATCCATTCTGGCTTCACGACCCTGCGGGCGTCGCTGCCGGTCAATCTCAAGGGCCACTTTCCGGGCTTCAAGGTCTGGACGCGGGCGCAGGCCGACATCGATCGCATCTGGGCGATCTGGCGCGACTGCCTGGACATATCCGGCGGCCCATTTCTGTTCGGCCAGCGTGGCATGGCGGATGCGATGTATGCGCCGGTGGTGACGCGCTTCGTGACTTATGACGTGAAGCTCGAGCCGCGGCTCAGGGCCTATGCCGACCTGATCATGGCGATGCCGGAGATGCAGCAATGGATCGAGGCCGCCAAGGCCGAGCCCGAGGAGATCGAGGAGCTGGAGGTCGAGTACTAGGTGTTCTGCCGTCAGCGGCGCGTGCCCGCGGCCCTTTGCAGCCGCGGCTCCAGCGAGAACGGCTCACGCCGCGGGCAGCGGCTGCTCAATTTGAAGCCGGATTTGCGTCTTCTCGGCGCGTGGCGCGAGCTGTCAGCACGTCACCATTGCCGTGTGGCGTCGGCCAAAACCCGGTTGTTGGCAATCAGTTCGGCTCGCGATGCCGCCCTGGCCTACCGATCTCTGCGTTGCAGACAGAGCGTGGCGTGGCTTTCGCATGGCACAATCCGCTTTCGGACGTGGTGGCCGCTGTGGCCGATCGATGGGCCGCAACGGTCGCCGACGTCGCGATCAACCGGTGGAGGCCGTCATGAACCAGCATGCAGTGGTGACCAAGTTCTCGCACGTGAAGCCCGAGGACACCGACTACAAGGGCGGTGGGTTGCGCGACTTCTTCCTGTACCGCGATCTCGGCATCGCCGACGCCACCGGCGGCCAGGTGATCTGCCACCTCGTCAAGGCCAATCCGGATCGTCCGCCGGTGGATGGCACAGGTTGGCATCGCCATGATTGCGATTTCCAGATCGTCATCATGATGAAGGGCTGGGCCCGCTTCATGTACGAGGACAAGCCGACCCTGGTGAAGGCCGGCGACGTCGTGCACCAGCGTCCCGGCATCGTGCACTACCTCTACGATTATTCCCCTGACATGGAATATATGGAGATCGTCAGCCCGGCCGACTTCAAGACGGTCGAGATGCCGCCGGCGACCGACAACGTGCCGCCGGTCACGCCCTGGACCTGAGCGCCAGATCTGCTTCTCCGTTAGTCTTTGGCATCCGGTTGCGGCAAGCGGCCGCAGGCTTCCCCTCACGATGTGGTGGGTCGTCTCCGATGTGTCCGACATCTAGCGTGAACAGATCGCGCACCAGATGCGGCATCCGATTCGGACGCGATTCGTTCCAGCAGCGTTCCGAGGATTAAGACTGCAAGGAAGCGCCGTCGCATTTTGAAACACGGCACGCGCGCTGCCTTTTTCGCGCCTGGGTGCTCTACATTGCCCCTTGCGACCGGTCTGGCGCCGGTCCATCACCCGCGAGGGGAGCATCGATCATGACATTGACCACATTGGCTTGGCTCGCGCTCGCGGCCTACGGCGCGCATATTCTCGAGGAATACACGTTCGATTGGCGCAATTGGGCGCGGACGGTGATGAAGCTGCCGGTCGAGTGGAGCGACTTCTACGTGACGAACGCGCTGGTGGTCGTGCTCGGCGCGGTGCAGGCAGAGCTTGCCGAGACGTGGCCGCCGGCCGCGCTCACCTACGCGGCGCTGATGATCATCAACGCCGTCTTCTTCCACATCCTGCCGTTCCTGCGCAGCGGAGGCAGATTCTCGCCGGGGCTGGCGACGGCGCTGATTCTGTTCTTTCCGATTGCAATTGCGATGTGGCGGCGAGCGTGGGGTGACGGTGTGCTCGACGTTGGAACGGCTGCCCTCGCGATCGTCGCCGGCTCGCTGCTGATGGCCTATCCGGTCGTGATGCTCAATCTGCGTTCAAAACCATATTTTCGGCAAGACCGGCCCTGAGCAGAACTCAGGGCCCGGCATGATCAATAAGACGAAGCGCGATCGGCAACGAAGCTCGGCTGCGGACGGCGTCCATTGCGCTCGTCAAATCGCGCGCGCGGGAACCGCCAGCCGATGACGGTGGCTTCGAGCGCGCCGCCGGATTCCTTGTTGTGCCATTTGCCATCAATGTAGAAGCAGGGGAACGGCAGTTGATAGGTGCCGCTGTGATCCTCGCACAGCACCTCGACCGTCTGTCCGGGCGGCGGCTCACCGCTGCCGTCGAATTGCGCCAGCCGTTTTTCGCGCGTAGCCATTCTGTCCATCTCCCTAAAAACGGGTCCCAGCCGGAACTTCAATGCGCGATTGAGGTCTCAGTATGGTATCAATCAGGAAACTCCGTCAGTTCCACGCAAAATCATGTGTTGGGCAAGCCAATGAGAAAATTGTGATGCGAAAATTCATTGCCGCGCGAATCATCTTTGCCGCGAGCGCGCTCGCGACAGGTGTGAGTTCTGCCGGACATGCGCAGGATATTCCGGGCATCGAAATCTGCACTGCAGAAAAGGCGATGGATCGACGGACATCATGTCTGCAGAGCAATATCGATTTCCTGCAGAAGACGATGACCAAGCAATCGCTCGATCAGCAGCAGAAGCTCGATGCGGCGAATCGGCAGATCCAGGCGCTGAAGGCTGCGCTGATCTCGCAGCAGGGCCTGATCGACGAACTCAAGGCGTCGCAGGCGAAACTTGCGGACGAGCTGAGGAAGAAGGCCGATGCGCCGGCCGCCAAGGACGCGGCGCCGGCGAAGCCGGCCGGCAAATAGCACGGCCCGCAGCGCAACAACGATCAAGCGCATGTGGATCTCCGCGCGCAGGATCGGGCGCTTCGATAGGAGAGAGGCGTGTCCACCAACCCGGCCCAGAAAGCGCTCTGGTTCATCGAGAGCCATCTGTCGGCGCCATTGACGCTGGATGAGGTCGCGGCCATCGCCGGCGTGTCGCGCTTCCACATCGTGCGCGCGTTCGCGGCGGCGACCGGCGTCTCGGTGATGCGCTATGTCAGGCTGCGCCGTCTCAGCGAGGCGGCACGGGCTCTGGCCTCTGGCGCACCCGACATTCTCAGTCTCGCGCTCGAGGCTGACTACGGCTCCCACGAAGCGTTCACGCGCGCGTTCCGCGACCAGTTCGGCGTCACGCCGGAAGCGGTGCGCGCCCGTGCGCGCCTCGATGGCCTCGCACTGCAGGAGCCGATCCTGATGGACCAGACCCCGCTCGATGATCTCGCCGCCCCACGCTTCGTCACCGCGCAGCCGCTGCTCGTCGCCGGCCTCGGCGACCGCGTCAGCGTCGACAATGGCGCCGGCATCCCGGCCTTGTGGCGTCGCTTCAACGAGATCGTGGACGAGGTTCCGGCGCGCCGCGGCGTGGTGGCTTATGGCGTGTGCTGCAACGGCGACGATGCCGGCAATTTCGACTACATCGCCGGCGTCGAGGTGGCCGATTTTTCCGACCTGCTTCGGACCTTCAGCCGCGTGCGGGTTCCGGCGGCGACGTTCGCCGTGTTCACCCATGCCGGCCACGTCTCGTCGATCCGCCGCACTGTACACACGATCTGGAATCGCTGGTTGCCCCAGTCGGGCTATGAGGTCGCCGATGCGCCGAACTTCGAGCGCTATGATCGGCGTTTCGACCCGCTCACCGGCAATGGCGGCCTGGAAATCTGGCTGCCGGTGATCCGCTAAACATCGCGCGCGGTACCAACTTGCGTCGACACGCTGCAAGCGTCTCCCTCAGCAGGGCTGCTCTGCGGTCTCGCGCTCAGCCGCTTGCTTGGCAAGCCGTGCCGGCTTTGCGATAACTCACGCCTAACAACCATGCGCCGCAGCGCGGCGACGAAAGCGGGAGGTCGTCCGATGTCCGACATGCGCGTGCTCGCCACAGATCTGGAATTTCCGGAAGGGCCCGTGGTGATGCCCGACGGCTCGGTGGTGCTGGTCGAGATCCGCGGCAAGCGCCTGACGCGGGTGTTTCCCGACGGCCGCAAGGAGATCGTGGCGCAGATTCCGGGCGGGCCGAACGGCGCAGCCCTCGGGCCCGACGGCAAGATCTACATCTGCAACAATGGCGGCTTTTCCTGGATTCCGACCGGCAAGATGATCATGCCGGGCCCACAACCCGAGGACTATCTCGGCGGCTCGATCCAGCGCGTCGATCTGCAGAGCGGCAAGATCGAGACCGTCGTCAGCCGCTGCGGCGAGCACGCGCTGCGCGGGCCGAACGATCTGGTGTTCGACCGTCACGGCGGCCTGTGGTTCTCGGACCTCGGCAAGCGCCGCGCCCGCGACATGGACGTCGGCGCGTTCTATTACCTCAAGCCCGGCATGAGCGAGATCATCGAGGCCGTCCACGGCATTCTGCCGGCCAACGGCATCGGGCTGTCGCCGGACGAGAAGACGGTCTACATCGCGGAGACGCCGACCGCGCGTCTCTGGGCCTACGATCTCGCCGAGCCCGGCACCGTGAAGCCGCGCGAGGTGATCTATCGCGGCGAGCGCGGCCGCCCGATCGCGGGGCTCGGAGGCTACCAGATGTTCGATTCGCTCGCGGTCGAGGCGAACGGCAATGTCTGCGTCGCCACGCTGGTGACCGGCTGCATCAGCGTGATCGCGCCCGACGGCACGCTGGTCGAGCAGGTGCCGACCGGTGACCGCGTCACGACGAACATCGCCTTCGGTGGTCCCGAGCTGAAGACGGCCTACATCACGCTGTCGGGCAGGGGTGAGCTGGTGGCGATGGACTGGCCGCGACCGGGCCTGGCGCTGAATTTTCTGAACAAGTGACGCTCTACGTGATAGTTCCGTCATCGCGAGCGCCAGCGAAGCCATCCAGGGCGGCACATGCGACTCTGGATTGCGTCGTCGCTCGCTCTCCTCGCAATGACGGACACTGCTGATGCCCTTTCTTGAACCAGTCACCCTTCGCGGCCCGCATGCGAGCCTTGTGCCGCTGTCGGCGGACCATCACGACGCGCTGGTCGAGGCCGTCAGTGACGGCGAATTGTGGAGGCTGTGGTACACCGCAGTTCCGAAACCCGAGACCATGACCAAGGAGATCGAGCGGCGGCTCGGCCTGTTCGCCACGGGAAGCATGCTTCCGTTCACGGTGCTCGATGCCGACGGCCGTGTCGCCGGCATGACCACCTACATGAACGTCGATGCCGCCAACCGCCGCGTCGAGATCGGCTCGACCTGGTATGCGAAGCGGGTGCAGCGCAGCGCGCTCAACACGCAGTGCAAGCGGCTGCTGCTGGCGCACGCCTTCGAGGCGATGGACTGTATCGCCGTCGAGTTCCGCACCCATTTCTTCAACCACCAGAGCCGGCGCGCCATCGAGCGGCTCGGCGCCAAGCAGGACGGCATTTTGCGCAGCCACCAGATCGCGCCGAACGGTACGCTGCGGGATACCGTCGTCTACAGCATCACCGCGGCCGAATGGCCGACCGTGAAGGCGCATCTCGACTACCAATTGAATGACAAGCCGCGCTGACCGCGCTATGGCCGCTTGCCGCCTCGCGCGGCTGACGATGACGAGACCGGGACGAACGACCAGATGGATACCTTCGACTATGTGATCGTGGGCGCCGGCTCCGCCGGCTGCGTGCTGGCGAGCCGCCTCAGCGAGGACCCTGGGGTCACGGTGTGCGTGCTGGAGGCGGGGCCGCGCGACTGGCATCCCTACATCCATCTGCCCGCCGGCTTCATCAAGACCTTCTACATGAAGAGCATCAACTGGGGCTATCAGCAGGAGCCGGGGCCGTACACGGCGGGGCGCAGCATCTATGCGCCGCGCGGCAAGACGCTCGGCGGCTCCTCTTCGATCAACGGCCATGTCTACAATCGCGGCCAGCGCCAGGATTTCGACACCTGGGCGCAGATGGGCAATCGCGGCTGGAGCTATTCCGACGTGCTGCCGAATTTCAAGCGCATGGAGAAGCGCATCGGCGCCGGCGAGGACCAGTATCGCGGCCGCGACGGCAACCTCATCGTGACCACCATGGAATGGAAGGACACGCTGTGCGAGGCTTTCATGGATGGCGCTGTCTCGCTCGGTATCCCGCGCAACCCGGACTACAACGGCGCCATTCAGGAAGGCGTCTCATACGTCCAGCGGACCATCCAGAACGGCCGCCGCGTGTCGTCGGCGACCGCATTCCTGCGTCCGGCCAGCAAGCGGCCGAACGTCGAGGTTCGCACCCACGCCCATGCCACCGGCGTTGTGCTGGAAGGCAAACGCGCGGTCGGCGTGCGTTACAGCCGCGGCGGGCGCGGCGGGGCGCCGGTCGAGGTGCGCGCGCGAAAAGAGGTGATCCTGTCCGGTGGTGCCTACAACTCGCCGCAGCTCTTGCAGCTCTCGGGCATCGGCGCGCCCGCGCTGCTGCAGGAGCATGGCATCGAGGTGCGCCATGCGCTCAACAGCGTCGGCGAGGGCCTGCAGGACCATTACGCGCCGCGCACGGTGGCGCGTGTCAAGAACATCAAGACCGTCAACGAGCTCGCGCGCGGCCTCAATCTATGGGGCGAGGCGCTGAAATGGGCGGTGACGCGGCGCGGCATCCTGTCGCTGTCGCCGACCATGGTCTACTGCTTCTGGCATTCCGGCGAGACCGCCGAGCGCTCCGACCTGCAGCTCACCTTCACGCCGGCGAGCTACAAGGAGGGCGTGCAGGGCCAGCTCGAGGACGAGCCCGGCATGACGGTCGCTTCCTGGCAGCAGCGCCCGGAGAGCCGCGGCTACGTCCGCATCCGCTCCGCCGACCCGTTCGCGCCGCCGCTGATCCAGACCAACTATCTCACCGCCGAGCTCGACCGCCGCGTGGTCGTCGCCGGCATGAAGCTGGCGCGCCGGCTGCTGGCCTCGGCCCCGCTCGCGCCGTACTACGCCTATGAGGATTTCCCGGGACCGAAGGTGAACAGCGACGACGAGTTCCTGGCCGCGGCGACGCAGCGCGCCACCACCACCTTCCATCCCGGCTGCTCCTGCCGGATGGGCCCAGCGGACTCGACCTGGGCAACGGTCGACGACCAGCTCCGCGTCCATGGTCTCGAGGGCCTGCGCGTTGCCGACGCCTCGATCATGCCGCGCATGATCTCCGCCAACCTCAACGCCGCGACCCTGATGATCGGCGACAAGGCGGCGGACCTGATTTTGGGCAAGGCGCCGGTGGCGGAGAGTTTGTCGGCGTAGTTGGGGCCGTCGCCGCTTATCGTTCGAGCCCGTGTCGTGCCGCACGACCAGTGCGCCCCCCTCCCCCTTGCGGGGAGGGGAGTGCACCGCCTGCGCGGCAGACTATGCTTCCGATCACGAGCTTGACTACTTCACCAGCCTGAACCGCCCGCCCTCGACCTTGATCAGGAACGCCGAGCGTTCGTCGTAGCCGTTGTGGTCGGTCGGGCTCATGGTGGAGAGGCCGTTGTTGAGATAGACATCCTTGCCGCGCTCCAGTTCGTCGCGCAGCGCGGCGCGAAACTCTGCGGTGCCCGGCTTGGCCGCCTTCAATGCGCCCGGGATGGCCCGCTTGAGCAGCGTGGCGGTGTCCCACAGATGTGCGGCGAAGATGTTCGGCTTGTCACCATTGGCGGCCCGATAGGCTGAAACGAATTCGTCATTGGCGCGGCGGAACGGATCCTCCGCGGGGAGGTCGTCGGCGATCGAGAACGCTTCGCCGGCGAACACCGCGCCCTCGACATTCTCCTTGCCGAGCTTGATGAACTCCTGCGTCGCGACGCCATGGGTCTGGAAAATCCTCCCCGCATAGCCGCGCTCGCGCAGCGCCTGTTGCGGCAGCACCGCCGGCGTGCCGGCGGACGCGATGAACACCGCATCCGGATTGGTGGCGATCACCTTGAGCGCCTGGCCGGTGACGCTGGTGTCGCCGCGCGCATAGACCTCGTGCGTGGTCACCGTGAGCCCGAGCTTCGGCGCCAGCTTCGTCACCTCCTGATAATAGCCCTCGCCATAGCCGTCGGACACGCCGATGAAGCCGAGCGTCTTCACCCCGGTCTTGGCGATGTATTTGAGCATCGCCGCGGCCATGATGTCGTCATTGGGCACGACCTTGAATGCCCATTTGCGCTTGTCGTCCATCGGCTGCACGATCGCGGTCGAGGCCGCCAGCGACAGCAGCGGCGTCCTGCTTTCGAGCGCGACGTCGAGCATCGGCATGGTGACCGGCGTCAGCGAGGAGCCGATGATGACGTCGACACCGTCCTGGATCACCAGGCGGCGCGCGTTCTGCAGTCCCTTCACGCTGTCGGATTCGTCGTCGAGCGCGATGTAGACGATCTTCTCGCCGTCGATCTCCTTCGGCAGCGCAGCCACCGCCTTGATCTGCGGCTGCCCGAGCGCCGAGCCGGGCCCGGTTGCGGACACCACGATACCGACCTTGATGTCGGCGCACGCGGGCGAGCCGAAAGCCATCGTTGCAGCAATTCCGATCGCCGTGAGCGCGGCTCTCATCGCATATCCTCCCCGTTGAGCGTGCTCGGCGCGTTGACTGGCCGAGACTTTGGCCGATGAGCGTAGCCGGACCGGCGGCCTCGTGTCTGTCCCCGTGGTTGGTGACGCGGGGCGGCGCTTCCAGCCAGGGCGGGTTGCTGCTAGGTTTCGGCGAACAAAGAGATCCGGGAGGAACGCATGGAGGCTCAGGAGCCTGGCATCGAGGCGGCCGGTGCCGTCGGCGCGATGGTGCTCGCGATCGGACAGCCCGCATTTCCGCAAGTCCTGATCGAGACGTTGCGCATCGTTGCCGATGTCGGCCACTGCATGGTGTTCGCCTTCGAGGACCAGCGCTCGGCGCGCTGCCTGCTCAGCACGGGGAACATCGCGATCGGGCCCGACCTCGGCGCGGCCTATTCGGAGCACTTCCACATCGCCGATCCGAACCGGGATACGATCTTTCGCGAGCGCGCGGAGGCGCGCCACATCCTGCTGCCGAACTTCGCGCGCCGCATGTACCCGAAGGGCTACCGGAAGCTGTTCTTCGAGGACTCCGAGATCGTCGACAAGGCCGCCACCGCGATCTGGGTCGGCGAGCACTGCACCTACGTGAACTTCTATCGCACTGCTGCCCAAGGCGGTTTTGCGCCCCACGAGCGCCAGCGCATCGCCGCGGTCGCCCCGATCGTGGGGGCCATCGTCGCGCGTCATTGCCAGGATCGCGCTGCCGCGATGGATCCGGCCGACAGATTTGCTTCGTTGTTCGCCGCCGGCGGACCGCTGTCGGTCCTCACCGCGCGGGAGAAGGACGTCTGCCGTCGCATCCTCGAAGGCTTCACCTCCGAGGCGATCGCCGGGGCTCTCGGCATCGCCCTCAACTCCGTCTTCACCTATCGCAAGCGCGCCTATGAGAAGCTCGGCATCGCCTCGCAGAACGAGCTGTTCGCGATCGCCCTCCGCCTGATGACGACACCGCGGCCGCTGAACTGAGCGAGGGGCTCGCCCGCTGTCACCCATCGCCGGGACAGACGTTGCCGGAGCGTGCGGCTAGCCTGCGCCGTCAGAACCGGAGACCGAGAGTGAGCACAGCACCGTATTTCGACATCGATACCGCCGCGTTCTGGACCGATCCCTATCCGGCGCTGGCGCGCATGCGCCAGGAGACGCCGATCGCCTTTGTGCCGCAGCTCGGCAGCACGCTGTTGTGCCGTCGCGACGACATCTTCGTCTCCGAGAAGCAGATCGACGTCTTCAGCTCACATCAGCCGCAGGGCCTGATGAACCGGCTGATGGGCGACAACATGATGCGCAAGGACGGCGCGGCGCACATGGCGGAGCGCCAGGCGATCGCGCCGGCGGTGTCGCCGCGCGCCGTGCGCGTGCACTGGCTGGCGCAGTTCCAGGCCCACGCCGACCGGCTGCTCGATGCGCTCGACCCGGCGAGGGATGTCGATCTCGTCGGCGATTTCGCGCTGCCGTTCTCGGCCGAGTGCCTGAAGCTGATCACCGGCCTCACCAACATGCGCTTCCAGGACATGAATGCGTGGTCGCAGGCCATGATCGACGGCATCGCCAACTACACCGGGGATCCCGCGGTCGAGGCGCGTTGCAACGCCGCGACATCAGGCATCGACGCTGCCATCGACGACATGCTGCCGGTGCTGGAGAAGACCCCGAACCAGAGCCTGCTTGGCGTGATGCTCGCCACGCAAATGCCAATGGAGAGCATCCGCGCCAACATCAAGCTCGCCATCTCGGGCGGCCAGAACGAACCGCGCGATGCGATCGCCGGCACGGTGTGGGCGCTGCTGACGCATCCCGAGCAGCTCGCGCTGGCCATCCATGGCGAGGTGCGCTGGCTCCAGGTGTTCGAGGAATATGCCCGCTGGATCTCGCCGATCGGCATGTCGCCCCGGCGCATCGCCAAGCCCTGGACGATTCGCGACGTCGCCTTCGAACCGGAGGAGCGCGTGTTCCTGATGTTCGGCTCGGCCAATCGCGACGAGGCGCATTTCACCGACGCCGATCGCTTCGACGTCCGCCGCGACGTCTCCAAGAGCATCGCCTTCGGCGCAGGCCCGCATTTCTGTGCGGGCGCCTGGGCCTCGCGCGCGATGATCGCCGACGTCGCGCTGCCGACGCTGTTCGCGCGGCTCAAGAACCTGCGCCTGCGTGACACCGAGCCGGTGCGCATCGGCGGCTGGGCCTTTCGCGGCCTGCTCAATCTGCCGGTGACCTGGGACGCGACGCAGGATTGATCCTCGCCGCGGCCCTTGCGGGGGGGGGCGCCGTGCTCAGGCGGCCTCTACGCCCTGCCTGCTGCGATCGCCTGCGCCTCTGCGGCTGCGCGCTGCATGCTGGACGACATCTCGCCGGTGACCGTGCTCTGCTCCTCGACGGCGGCGGCGGTCGAGGTGACGTATTCGCTGACGTTCTGGATCTCGACCTTGATCGCGTTCAGCGCATTCACGACCTCGCTGGAGATCCCGTTCAGTCCGGCGATCTCCGCGCCGATCTTGTCGGTGGCGGCCTTGGCCTGCGTGGCGAGATTCTTGACCTCCGACGCGACCACGGCAAAGCCGCGGCCGGCATCGCCGGCGCGCGCCGATTCGATCGTGGCATTGAGTGCCAGCAGGTTGATCTGCCCGGTGATGTTGCCGATCAGCTCGACGATGCCGCTCATCGCCTGCGTCGCCTCGCTCAGGCGCTTGGCCTGCGAATCGGCGGAGGCGACCCGGTCAGCCGCCCCCATCGCGGTCTCGCGGGACTTCGTCATGGCCTCGGAAATCTCGCGCACCGAGGCGTTCAATTCCTCGGCACCCGCGGCGACGGACTCCATCATGCCGCGGACTCGCTCATTGCCCATCCGCACCAGCACTTGCTTGGTGACGTCGGTGGCGTATTTCACGACCTTGAACGGCTTGCCGTTGAGGTCGAGGATTGGATTGTAGGAGGCCTGAATCCAGACCTCGCGACCGCCCTTTCCGATCCGCTTGTATTCCGCGGTCTGATATTCGCCGCGGTTCAGGGCGGCCCAGAAGTTGCGGTAGGCCGCACCGTCGCGCTCTGACGGATCGACGAACATCGAATGATGGCGGCCCTTGATCTCGGACAGCGTATAGCCGAGCGCCTGCAGGAAATTGTTGTTGGCGTCGATGATGGTGCCGTCCAGTTCGAACTCGATCACGGCCTGCGATTTGCTGATGGCGGCGATCTGTCCGGCGAGATCGGCATTCCGAAGCTTCTGAGCGGTCACGTCGGTGGCGAACTTGACGACCTTGAAGGGCTTTCCGTTCTGATCGAACACCGGATTATAGGACGCCTGAATCCATACCTCCTTGCCGCCCTTTCCGATTCGCTTGTATTCCGCGGCCTGATATTCGCCGCGGTTCAGGGCGGCCCAGAACTCGCGATAGGCGGCACTGTTGCGCTCCTCCGGCGAAACGAACATGCTGTGATGTTTGCCCTGGATCTCCGGAAGGCTGTAGCCCAGCGCATTCAGAAAATTGTCGTTGGCGGTGACGATGGTGCCGTCCAGGTTGAATTCGATCACGGCCTGTGATCGGCCGATGGCCGCGACCTGAGCGCTGTAGTCGAGGTTCTGCAGCCGCACGCTGGCGTCGGACCACTCGACGACCGTTCCGGCGCGGCTTCCGTCCGGGTGCTTCAAGGGCTGCGCGATCAGATCGAACGTCCACTTGCCGATCTTGATGGTGGCCCGGTGCTCGGAGGCGAGGGCCTGCAGCATGCGGCGCTGGTGGGTCGGGTCCTTGTGGAAGACGTCGATGTTGGTGCCGATGAGGCCGTCGACGCGGAAGTTCGGCAACTGCGTCTTGAGATCGGCCTCCGCCTCACGCATCAGCGCCCGTACCGCCTCGTTCATGTAGACGATGTTGAGCTTGTCGTCAGCGACCATCACCTTCGCGGTGATCGCGTTTGCGGCCAGGGCGGCCAGGGATGCGGCGTTGTTCTTGCGGCCAAACATGATGGTCTCCTGTGCAAACGATCACGCCAGCGATGTGCACATCCTCGTGATCACGCGGTAGTTGCTGTGATCCGGAGACGGCGCTGACTGCGATCATTCCTGAACTCGATGATCCCCGTAAATTCCCGGGGGGCTTTATTCAATCTAACAGCTCGTCAGTAAGATTCGGTTAGGCAGCAATCTGCAGAGATGTTCTGATTGTGCAGGAATGGCCGTGAATCTGCGGGGCGTGTTCAGGTGTCGCAGGGCCGGGATTGCCTTAGATCAAGATCGACATGATCCTCGGCGCTAGGCTCCATTCGGATTGGATGGTATCGGCTTCGACATGCCAGAGAAGGACATTGCCGAAGTCATCGCGGTGCCGAGGGTGTTTCTCGACAGCCTCGGCATCGGCATCTCGATCATCGACAGTGCAACGGGACATATCCGGTTTGCGAACGCCGAATGCTGCCGGATCGTCGGATACACGCTGGAGCAGCTCAAGACCGGTGGGCTGACCTTTGTCGATCTGACGCATCCAGAGGACCGGGAGCGCAATCGGCTGCAGCACGACAAGCTGCTTGCAGGCGAGATCGCGACCTATCAGCTCGACAAGCGCTATCTTCGGCCGGACGGAAGCGTCGTGTGGGGACGCGTGACCGTCAATCCCGTCAGGGACGCCAGGGGCCGCCTGAAGTGGTTCTGCGCCGTGGTCGAGGACATCACGACAACCAGGATCCTGGAAGAACAGCTTGCGGCCGCGGAGAAGCTCGCTGGGCTGTCGACGTTCAACCTGATCGTCGATGCAGACGATTCCAAGGGAGATTTTCCGCCGGCGTCGCCATCGTCGCTGCGCGACATGTTGTGCCACGTGCATCCCGAGGATCGGAACGGGCTCGAGCAGGTCATCCGTCGGGCGATCATGAAGCGAACCGGCTACACGCGCGACTACCGGGTGCTTGGCAAAGCCGGTGCGGTGCGCTGGGTCCGTGGCATGGCGACCTCCGTCTACAGTCCGTCCGATGGACGAACCCATCTCGTCGGCGCGACGATCGACGTCACCGCGGATCATCTCGATCGCGATAGCCAGGTGCCGGAGTCCATTCGCAGGATCCTGGAACACATTGAGACGAACTGGGATCAGAAGATATCGATCCAGCAACTCGCGGTTCGCTACGGCGTCAGCCCCCGCACGGTCTATCAGTACTTCGCGAAGAGTGGCGTGTCCTTGGCCGAGAAGATCAAGCTGACGCGAATCCAACATGCGCACCGCATGCTGTACGATGCGAAAGCGGGTGACACGGTGACGTCGATCGCCCTGCGATGTGGCTTCAGCAATCCGGGGCATTTCGCCAGGGAGTATCGAAAGATCTATGGTGAGACGCCGTCGGAAAGTCTGAGGCAGGCGTCATTGCCGCTGGCGGCGCGGGGTGAAGCCGCCGCTGCTCCGTCCGTCCGCTGATCGTCAGCCGACCTTCACGGCATCACGTCTGGATGGAGCACCGGCCAGATGTGCCCGACGGGCAATCTCCGCATGCTTCGTATGCGCGAAATGCCCGTCGAGTTAGTTTGCCGCAGCCGCGCCGGCTTGCGTCGTCGGGCAAATCAGACCGATGGTCTTGCCCATCCCGCCTCGAGCAGAGGGACGTACGCGTCGTCACGAACGTGGAGGTGGGCTGCGATGGACGTGACGGCTGTGGCAGACGAGCGCAGGCGGCACGGACGGCGAAGTCGTGTGGTCCTGGCCTCTCGACGCTGAGGTCAAGTCCGTGGTCGTTGCTTGACGGCACGCGCGGGCGATGGGGGCAAGAAAGCCGATCCCCAGGGAGAGCACGAAGGACACCGTTAACACCGTCGCGCGGGGAAGGCCGGGTCTGTCCGGCTGTACCTGTGGTACCTGCCGCCTGCATTCTTTTGAGCAGGCGGGCCACGGGCCTCAGCCGAGGTCCGGCCTTCCTCGCGCCCTCTCGTTGTTCAGAAGGGGCATGATTGCCGCATCACCTGGGCCTCATGGGCGGCGGGAAGGCGGCGTCGTGTCTTATGGGATGTCTCGGGCACAGTGTGATGGAAGGCGCCAACCGCAACCTCAGCCGTCGTCCCGGCCTTGCGCCGGGACCCATAACCCCAGGAATATGTGTGAGGCACGCTGGTGGATCGATTTCGCTTCGCCACCATGGCCGGTGGCCATGGGTCCCGGCGCAAGGCCGGGACGACACCGGTCGTGACGCGCGAGCTCTGGCAAACGAGACATCGACCGGCGCCACCATCGCGGTTCGCCTTACGCTTCCAGCGCCGTCCTGATCATGCGCGCGAGATCGGCGCTGACATACGGCTTTGCCAGCAGCAGCACGTCGGCATCGAGCCGGCCATGATGCACGATCGCGTTCTCGGTGTAGCCAGATGTGTAGAGCACCTTCAGTCCGGGGCGGCGCTTCTCGGCCTCGATGGCGAGCTGCCGGCCGTTCATGCCGCCGGGAATGATGACGTCGGTGAACAGCAGGTCGATGCGTTCCTGGCTGTCGATGATTGTCAGCCCATCGGCGGCATTGCTGGCCGACAGCGTGCGATAGCCGAGACGGCGCACCTGAGCCACGACGTAGTCGCGCACCAGCGCATCGTCCTCGACGATCAGGATGGTCTCGTCGCCGCGCGCGACCGCCGGCCGGCCGGGCTCTGCGGCCGGCGTCTCCGGCAGTCCGGCGGCGCGCGGCAGATAGAGCTTGACCGTCGTGCCGTGGCCTTCCTCGCTGTAGATCTTGACGTGGCCGTTCGATTGCTTGACGAAGCCGTAGACCATGCTCAGCCCGAGGCCCGATCCCTTGCCGACGTCCTTGGTGGTGAAGAACGGCTCGAACACCTTGTCGAGCAGTGGAGCCGGAATGCCCTGGCCGGTGTCGCTGACCGCGATCATGACGTAGCTTCCGGGCTTGGCGTCGCGGTTCAGTTGCGCGTAGTGCTCGTCGAGCGTGACGTTCTTGGTCTCCAGGGTCAGCTTGCCGCCGTCCGGCATCGCGTCGCGCGCATTGAGCGCGAGGTTGAGGATCGCGGTCGACAATTGGCTCGGATCGATCAGCGCCGGCGCGCTGTCATGGGCCAGCATCGATTCGATCTCGATCTGCTCGCCGAGCGTCGGCCGCAGCAGACGGCCGGCCTCGACGATGAGCGCATTGATATCGGTGGCGCGCGGCTGCAGCGGCTGGCGGCGCGAGAAGGCGAGCAGGTGCCGGGTCAGATCGGCGCCGCGCTCGGCGGCGGCGCTGATCATGCCGGCGATGCCTGCGAGCTGGGGCTTGTCCTTGACCGCATCGGCAAGGATCTCGATCGTCCCGGTGATGACGGTCAGGATGTTGTTGAAGTCGTGCGCGACGCCGCCGGTGAGCTGGCCGATCGCCTCCATCTTCTGCGCCTGACGGACCTGGGCCTCGTTGGCCTCGATTTCCTGGAATCGCCGCACCATCGCTTCCGCGGCGCGGCGCTGCCGGATCTCCTCCTCGAGCTGCGCATAGGCCTTCTGCAAGGTGATGCGCGTCGGCAGCACCAGAAGCTGCGGCAGCATCTTGATCATGATGACGATGATTCCGATCGAGGTGACGCCGAGAAAGACGTTGATGACGTCCGTGATGGTCGAGGTCGGTACCCAGAGATCGACGATCGCAAGCAGGCGGGTGACCCCGACGACGGCCACGAAGGTCGCAAGCGCCCCGACGATTCCGCGGAACATGACGTCGCGCCAGCGCCGCCGCAGGAACGTGCCGACGACGAAGGCGATGGTGAAGAAGGCGCTGGCGATCAGTCCGTTGGATACGACCTGCAGCCATGCCCATACCGGCGCTCCCTGCAGACCCGCCGCTTGCACCGTCAACGTCGGCATATGCAAATCATCCTCAACAACGCAGCGCGCCAAATCCGGGGGCGGCCCGGCCGGTCGTCGTCGCAACCCGAACGGATCATTCAGCTTTTCGTCTCCGGCGCAAGGGCAATGGCGGCTTCGACGCGCATCGCGGCAGGGCGCCCTCGCCGCGAACGCCGCTCCGCCGCGCGGCGTCAAAAGCCTGCCACACATCCTTTACCGCCCGGTCACGCGGTTGTTAACGCGCCGACCTAAGCCGCTCGACACCGTCATCACCATGGGGAATGAACGAGATGTCGAACACGATCGCGCACAACCGGCGCGAGTTCCTGCGGCTGCTCGGAGCGTCGGCTGCGACCGCCGCCCTCGGCCAGAGCATCGAGCGCGCGCATGCCATTCCGGCGTTCAACCGCCACGGCAGCATCGAGGACGTCAAGCACATCGTGGTGCTGATGCAGGAGAACCGCGCCTTCGATCACTATTTCGGCGCGATGCGCGGCGTCCGCGGCTTCAACGATCCGCGCGCCGTGAAGCTTCCGAATGGCAATCCGGTGTGGCAGCAGCCGAACGGCGCGGGGGCAGTGATGCCGTTCCGCGTCGACAATGCCGGCCAGGTCTATGTCGAGGACGTCGCCCATGGCTGGAACGACGGCCAGAAGGCCTGGAACAACGGCAACTACGACAAGTGGATCGCCAACAAGGGCACCACGACGATGACCTGCATGAACCGGCAGGATCTGCCCTGGCACTATGCGCTGGCCGACGCCTTCACGGTGTGCGATTCCTATTTCTGCTCGGTGATGGGCCCGACCGATCCGAATCGCTACTACTTGTGGACCGGTTGGGACGGCAACGACGGCAAGGGCGGCGGCCCGGTCATCACCAATGCGGAAGCCGGCTACGACTGGACCACGTTTCCGGAGCGGCTGGAGAAGGCCGGCATCTCCTGGAAGGTCTACCAGGACATCGGTCTCGGCCTGACGGCGGAAGGCTCCTGGGGCTGGACCCAGAATCCGTGGATCGGCAATTACGGCGACAACTCGCTGCTGTATTTCCATCAGTACCAGAATTCGCAAGCAGGCAGCCCGCTGTACGAGAAGGCGCTGCGTGGCAGCAACATCGCCAATGGCGGCACGTTCGAGAACCTGTTCGACGGGCTGCGCAACGACGTCCGCAACGGCACGCTGCCGCAGGTGTCGTGGATCGCAGCTCCGGAGGCGTTCAGCGAGCATCCGAACTGGCTGCCCGGGCCGGGCGCCTGGTACATCTCCAAGGTGCTCGACATCCTGACGTCGAACCCCGAGCTGTGGAGCAAGACCGCGCTGCTCATCAACTACGACGAGGGCGGCGGATTCTTCGACCATGTCGTCGGCCCGTATCCGGCGATGTCGCAGGCCTGGGGCCAGTCGACCGTCGATGTGAGCACGGACCTCTTCGCTGGCGACGGAAGCCACGTTGCCGGCCCCTACGGACTAGGCGTCCGCGTGCCGATGCTGGTGGTGTCGCCGTGGTCGCGCGGCGGCTTCGTGTGCTCGGAAGTGTTCGACCACACGTCTGTGATCCGCTTCATCGAGCGCCGCTTCCATCACAAGGCGCCCGATCTGTTCGAGAGCAACATCCCGGCGTGGCGGCGCGCAGTGTGCGGCGATCTCACCTCGGCGTTCAACTTCACTTCGCCCAACGAAGGCATGGCGCCGCTGCCGAGCACGGCCGGCTACAAGCCGCCGGCCGCCGACATCACCTCCGGTGCCCGCTTCGACGACTATCATCCGGTGCCGCCGGCCAAGCAGGCGTTGCCGCAGCAGGAGCCGGGCATTCGCCCGGCGCGCCCGCTGCCCTACGATCTCAGGGTCGATGGCGACGCCGATGCTGCGCACAAGACGTTCGCGATCCGCTTCGCCAATCCGGGGCAGGCGGGCGCCTGCTTCCACGTCCGCTCCGGCAACACCGCGACCGGCCCGTGGAGCTACACCGTCGAAGCCGGGAAATCGCTGCACGGCGTGTGGGACCTCGCGGCCAGCGCCGGCCAGTACGATCTGTCGGTGTACGGCCCGAACGGCTTCTTCCGCCACTTCAAGGGCGGCGTCGCCACCACCGCCGCGCTGGTCGACGTCGATACGGTCCATCTCTGTGATTGGGATGATGACGACGATTCGCGCAGCCTTGCGATCGCGCTCACCAACAAGGGGGCGAGCTGTGTCGTGACACTGGCCGACAACTATACGGGACGCAGCCAGCGGCACCGCCTGCAGCGTGGCCAGCGGCTGGAGACGCGGGTTCGCCTGCAGCAGACCCATGGCTGGTACGACCTGACGGTCACGACGGACAGCGATGCCAACTTCAACTGGCAGCTCGCGGGTCACGTCGAGAACGGCCGGCCCAGCATCAGCGACCCGGCGATGGGCAGGATCGCCGCGACCTGATCGCGAACGATATCGGGATGCGCCCGGAGCGATTCGGGCGCATCCTCAAGATGACGAGGTGACGAGACCTTCGGGTGCTGCGTCGTCGGCATTGGGATCGCCGGGCGCCGTCGCCCAGGCAAGTTCGACCAGGGTGACGATGCGGCGGCCGGCGCCGTCGAGCTGGCACACAATGAGGCCCTGGTCCTCGATATAGGTCAGCAGGCGCTGCGCCCGGCGCAGCGAATGCGAGCCATAGGCGCGGGCGATCGCCGCATCGCTCGGGCAGGGGCGGCCGTCCTTGGCGGCGCGGGCGATCATCATGAACACGCCCTGCATGTCCTCAGGCAGCAGCGAGGCGCGCAGCGTGACGTCCTGCCAGCCGGCATCGTCGGCCGTCTCGTCGCCGCCGAGCCCGGCGCGGGCGCGGGTCAGCATGCGGCGGAACTCGTTGAGGTCGGGCACGGCCGTGCCCAGCCCCTCGATGCGGCAGCGGACGACGAATTCCTGGTAGAGCACGCCGACGGCGCGGAAGCCGGCGTCGGGCTCGGCCAAGACCGCGCGCAGCACGCGCTCGACGCGGGCTTTGCGTTCGGCGAGCTCCTCCTCGCTGACGGCGGGTGCTGGCGGTTCGGGGCGCAGCTCGAGCGCGGCGGACTTCGCCGCCATGAGCTGGTCGAGCAACTCCGGTTGCGGCTTGCGCTGCGGCCGCGCGTTGGTCTCGGGCGGCGGTGCGGCGAGAATCACCGCGCGGGCGTCCTCGAGCGAAGCCTCCGGCAGCGGCATCAGCCGCGGCGTTGCATTGCGCGGCTTGGTATCGGTCGGGCCGATGCGCAGGCCGAGTGGACGGCGCGACAGCGCGGGCCCCAAGGCCATGAACTGGCCGCGCTCGAGGTCGCGGAACGCCTCCGCCTGGCGCCGCTCCATGCCGAGCAGGTCGGCGGCGCGGGCCATGTCGATGTCGAGGAAGGTGCGGCCCATCAGGAAGTTCGAGGCCTCGGCCGCGACATTCTTGGCGAGCTTCGCCAGTCGTTGCGTCGCGATCACGCCCGCCAGCCCACGCTTGCGGCCGCGGCACATCAGGTTGGTCATCGCGCCGAGCGAGGCCTTGCGGGCCTCGTCGGAGACTTCGCCCGCGACGGCCGGTGCGAACAGCTGAGCTTCGTCGACCACGACCAGCATCGGGTACCAGTGGTCGCGGGAGATCTCGAACAGGCCGTTGAGAAAGGCGGCCGCGCGCCGCATCTGATTCTCGGCGTCGAGGCCTTCGAGGTTGAGCACCGTCGAGACGCGATGCATCCGCGCCCGTTCGCCGGCGACCTGCAGCGCGCGCTCGGTGTGGTCCTCGGCCGCGATCACGAGATGGCCGAATCGCTCAGCCAGCGTGACGAAGTCGCCCTCCGGATCGATGATCGTCTGCTGCACCCAGGGCGCGCTCTGCTCCAGCAGGCGACGCAGGAGATGCGACTTGCCGGAGCCGGAATTGCCCTGCACCAGGAGCCGGGTCGCCAGCAGTTCCTCGAGGTCCAGGGCCGCAGGCGATCCCGCCGCCGTCTGCCCCATCTCGATTGCAACCGTCATGTGCCCCGACTCAAGCCCGCTTCACGCAGAGGCTGGCGCTTAACAAGCGCGGGCGCGCACGTCGAGCGTTTGCAATGGACTGTCCCAGATTGCGGGATGGGCTGTGGATGGTTCGCAGATGGAACCCGATCGCGGGCTGCCCAGTTCCCTGTCGACGCGCCTCTTGCCGTGAGGGCCGGTGCTTGGCGCCCGCGCGCATTTGACGGTACTGTGCGGCGAAAAAGGGGCCAGAAGTGAACGAGCATTCGGATGCCGGTCACGCGACGTTCAAGGCGTTCGCGCGCGGAGCCGACTTCCTGCAGGGGGGCGGGGAGATGGGGGCGCTCATGCGCATCCATGATTGGTCGCGGACGCCGTTGGGGCCGCCCGAGAGCTGGCCTCAGTCCTTGCGCACTTCGATCAGCACCTGCCTGGACTGCGCGTTCCCGATCCTGATCTGGTGGGGCCCGGAGCTCGTCATGCTCTACAATGACGAGTATCGCCTGATCCTCGGCTCGCAGAAGCATCCCGCGGCGCTGGGGGCGCCAGGGCGCGCGGTATGGTCCGAGATCTGGGAGGTCATCGGCCCGATGCTGCGGCACGTCGTTGGGCTTGGCGAAGCGACCCGCTCACGCGATATGCGGCTGTTCATCGACCGCCACGGCTACTTGGAGGAGACCTATTTTTCGTTCTCCTATTCGCCGATTCGCGATGAGACCGGCGGCGTCGGCGGCGTCTTCACCCCCGTCATCGAGACGACGGCCCGGGTCGTGGGCGAGCGCCGCATGCGGACCTTGCGCGATCTCGCCGCGCGCGGCCGTGCCGACGGTCTGGCGCATGCTTGTCGCGAAGCCACCGACGTCCTCGCCGAGAATCCGCATGATGTCCCGTTTGCGCTGATCTACCAACTCAGCGAGGATCAGCGATCGGCACGGTTGTTGAGCGCCGCGGGGGGGCACCCGGACAGTGCAATCGCGCCGGCGCAGATTGCCCTCGACTGTGACGGGCTGTGGCCGATCCGGGCGGCGGCGCGCGCGGTGGCGCCGATTCGCGTCGTGCTGGATCGTGGGAAATTTGCCGGCGTGCCGACCGGCGCATGGCCCGAGCCGCCACAGCTGGCGCTGGTGCTGCCGGTTGCGACGGGCCGGGAGCAGGCGACGGCGATCCTGATCTGTGGCGTCAATCCGCGCCGCGCCCTCGATGCCGAGCACCAGGGCTTCTTCGATCTGATGGCCGCTCAGCTCGGCAGCTCCTTTGCGGAGACGCTGGCCTATGAACAGGAGCGGCGCCGCGCAGAGGCGCTCGCCGAGATCGATCGGGCCAAGACCGCGTTCTTCACCAATGTCAGCCACGAATTCCGTACGCCGCTGACGCTGATGCTCGGTCCGCTCGAAGATGTCCTGCTGCGGTCGCAGGCCTTGCCGCCTGCGGATCGCGACCGGTTGGAGATCGCCGAGCGCAATGCCTTGCGGCTGCTCAAGCTGGTCAACACGCTGCTGGATTTCTCGCGGATCGAGGCCGGCAGGATGCAGGCGGTCTACGCGCCGGTCGACCTCGCGAGCCTGACCGCGGAGATCGCCAGCACCTTCCGCTCGGCGATCGAGGCCGCCGGCCTCAGGCTGATGGTGGATTGCCCGCCGCTGCCGGAGCCGGCCTATGTCGATCCCGAAATGTGGGAGAAGATCGTCCTCAACCTGCTGTCCAACGCGTTCAAATTCACCTTTGCGGGCGACATCGAGGTCCGGCTCGTCACCTGCGATCGTCATTTCGAACTGAGCGTGAAGGACACCGGGACCGGCATCCCGCAGCACGAGCTGCCGCGGCTGTTCGAGCGTTTCCATCGCGTCGCCGGCGCGTTCGGCCGCACCCATGAAGGCTCGGGCATCGGGCTCGCGCTGGTGCATGAGCTCGCCAAGCTGCACGGCGGATCCGTCGCAGCGACCAGCGAAGCCGGGCAGGGCAGCACGTTCGCGGTCAGGATTCCCAGGGGACGAAGTCATCTGCCGTTCGACCAGGTCGACGCGGCGCCAGCGCAGGAACCGATCCTTCGCGGTGCGCGGCCCTTCATCGAGGAGGCGTTGCGCTGGCTGCCGGATCCGCCGCCGCTCGACGCGCATGCCGTTCCGGACATCGACATCACCACCCTGTCAGCCGACAGGGCCGGGCCGCGCCCCCGTATCCTGCTGGCCGACGACAATGCCGATATGCGCGACTATGTCCGCCGCCTGCTCGCCACGCGCTACGATGTCGAGACCGTCGCCGATGGTGAAGCCGCGCTCGCGGCCATCGCCCGCGACAAGCCCGACCTCGTTCTGTCTGATGTGATGATGCCGCGCATCGACGGCATGCAGTTGCTTGCGCGGCTGCGCGCCGATGAACGGGTCGGCACTATCCCGCTGATCCTGGTGTCGGCCCGGGCCGGAGAAGAGAGCCGCGTCGAAGGCATGGAGGCCGGTGCGGATGACTATCTCATCAAGCCGTTCAGTGCGCGTGAACTGCTGGCGCGCGTCGAGGCGCATCTCAAGATGGCCCGTCTGCGTGCCGAAGCGACGGAGCGGCTGCGCGCCAGCGAGGAGCGCTATCGCGCTTTCGTAACCGCGAGTTCCGACGTCATCTATCGCATGAGCCCCGACTGGCGGGAGATGCGCCAGTTGCAGGGCAAGGACTTCATCGCCGATACAATGAACCCGAGCCAAGGCTGGCTCGCGAAATACATTCATCCGGACGATCAGGCGCAGGTGACTGCGGCGATCAGCAGGGCGGTCGCGACGAAAAGCATGTTCGAGCTGGAGCACCGTGTCATCCGGATCGATGGCAGCCTCGGTTGGATCCATTCGCGCGCCATCCCCATTCTCGGGCGTGACGGCGAGATCATCGAGTGGTTCGGGACGGCGCGCGACATCTCCGAGCAGAACAAGGCCGAACGGGAGTTGCGCAAGAGCGAGGAGCGCCTGCGCAGCGCGGTCGAGGTCGGTCGGCTCGGCCTGTGGGACTGGAACGTCGCGACCGGCGAGGTCTACTGGTCGGACGAGCACTTCCGCATGGAAGGCTATGGCGTTGGCGAACTGACTCCGAGCTACGAGGCCTGGGCGGCACGCATCCATCCCGACGATCGTCCCGCAGCCGAAGCCGCGCTTCACCGCGCGATGGAGGCGCACCAAGAGTATGTCAGCGAGTTTCGCGTGGTGCATCCGGGCGGCGCAATTCGCTACCTCTACGGCCGTGGGCGCTTCTTCTATGACGACGCGGGACGACCGATCCGCATGACCGGCGCCATGGTCGACGTGACCGAGCGGCGTGAATGGGAGGAGCGGCAGAAGGTGCTGGTGGCCGAACTGCAGCATCGCACCCGCAACCTGCTGGGCGTGGTCCGCTCGATGGCCGACAAGACGGCGCGCGCCAGCACCGATCTCGGCGATTTTCGAGCTCGCTTCCGTGATCGGCTGGATACGCTGTCACGCGCCCAGGGCCTGCTGTCCCGCCTCAAGGAGCATGATCGCGTCACCTTCGACGATCTGATCCGTAGCGAGCTGTGGGCTGTCGCCGGCGGTTCGGAGCGCATCGGGCTGTCGGGGCCGTCCGGCGTAAGGCTGCGGTCGTCGACCGTTCAGACCCTTGCCATGGCGCTGCACGAGCTCGCCACCAACGCGGTCAAGTATGGCGCGCTGGCGCAGCCGTCGGGCCGGCTCTGCGTGGTCTGGTCGCTCGAGCGCGAAGGCGCGGAGGGACAGCCCTGGCTGCATATCGAGTGGCGCGAAAGCGGCGTCGACATGCCGCCGCCAGCCACGATGCCCAGCGGCACGGGGCAAGGGCGCGAGCTGATCGAACAGGCCTTGCCCTATCAGCTCAGCGCGAGGACCTCGTACGCCTTCGAATCCGACGGTGTCCGTTGCACGATATCGATTCCCGTTTCGCTCACCACACTGGAGCTCGAGGATCATGCCTGAACGCTCGCTTCGCGACCGTCATATCCTCATCGTCGAGGACGAGTACATGCTTGCCGACGAGCTGCGCTGCGCCTTCGGCGACGCCGGCGGCACGATCCTGGGCCCGGTCGGAACCGTCCCCGACGCGCTCGCCTTGATCAAACGCGAGGGGCGGATCGAAGGCGCCGTTCTCGACGTGAATCTGCGCGGCGACATGGCGTTTCCGGTTGCCGATCTGCTGGTCGAACGCGGCGTGCCCTTCGTCTTCACCACCGGCTATGACGAATCGGTTATTCCGGACCGCTTCTCGAAGATCCTCCGCTGCGAGAAGCCGATTGCCGTCGATGGGATCATGCGCGCGCTCGGACGCCTGATCAAGAAGACGGCGCCGCAATGACGCGCCGGTCGGATGGAGCTGGGCGCCTCACACCTCGCGCCGGCTGAGGAAGGCGAGCCGCTCGAACAGGTGGACGTCCTGCTCGTTCTTGAGCAGCGCACCGTGCAGCGGCGGGATCAGCTTCCGCGGGTCGCGCTCGCGCAGCTGCTCAGGACCGATGTCCTCGTTGAGCAGCAGCTTGAGCCAGTCGAGCAGCTCGGAGGTCGACGGCTTCTTCTTCAGGCCGGGCACGTCGCGGACCTCGAAGAAGATGCGCAGGGCCTCCTCGACCAGTCGCTTCTTGATGTTCGGGAAGTGCACGTCGACGATGCGGCCCATCGTATCCGGATCGGGGAACTTGATGTAGTGGAAGAAGCAGCGGCGCAGGAACGCATCCGGCAACTCCTTCTCGTTGTTGGACGTGATGATGACGATCGGGCGCAGCTTCGCCTTGATGGTCTCGTTGGTCTCGTAGACGTGGAATTCCATCCGGTCGAGCTCGAGCAGCAGGTCGTTCGGAAACTCGATGTCGGCCTTGTCGATCTCGTCGATCAAGAGCACCGGTCGCTGCTCGGCCGTGAAGGCCTCCCACAGCTTGCCGCGCTTGATGTAGTTCTTGATGTCGGACACCCTGGAGTCGCCGAGCTGGCTGTCGCGTAGCCGCGAGACGGCGTCGTATTCGTAAAGGCCCTGCTGCGCCTTGGTGGTCGACTTGATGTGCCAGGTGAGCAGCGGCGCGTTGACGGCCTTGGCGACTTCCTCGGCCAGCACGGTCTTGCCCGTCCCCGGCTCGCCCTTCACCAGCAGCGGGCGCTCGAGCACGATCGCCGCATTGACGGCCACTTTGAGGTCGTCGGTGGCGACGTAGTCCTGGGTGCCGGTAAATTTCATTGCGTCTCGCTCATCGTTCGAACTTGTGTTGAGTGGCTACAGAGCGGCAGCGCCGCTGCGGCCTTAAGATGATGGCTGCCATCGGAAGCAGAAATAATCAAGCGCGCCTGATCAATGAGAGGATCACGAGCACGATGACGGCGCCGATCGTGGCGTCCAGGATCGCCCCCAGCGTGCCGCTGGCGAGCGCAATGTGCAGCGCCGGCAGCACGTAGCTTGCGACCAGCGCGCCGATGATGCCGATGACCATGTTGCCGATCAGGCCGAAACCTGCGCCGCGCACGATCAGCCCCGCCAGCCAGCCCGCGACGGCGCCGATGATCAGTGCTGCAATAATACCCATCAAAGCCCCCATTCCACCTGTTGTTCCAGGGATTGTAGAGCAAAATGCCGGCGGGTCCAGCGTGGGGCGTGGAGCGGCCCTTGACGCGCCCTCCCAGCCGCGCGATCTAATGGGCATGTTCCTGCAATTCTTCACAGCACTGCGCGATGCGCAGGTCCCGGTCTCCTTGCGTGAATATCTCACGCTGATGGAGGCGGTCGACGCCGACCTCGCCGAGCATTCGGTCGAGAACTTCTACTATCTCTCGCGCACCGCGCTGGTGAAGGACGAGCGCAATCTCGACAAGTTCGATCGCGTATTCGGCACCGTGTTCAAGGGGCTGGAGAACCTGCTCGACGCGATGGAGAAGGCCGAGATTCCCGAGGAATGGCTGAGGAAGCTGGCCGAGAAATACCTCACCGAGGAGGAGAAGAAAGAGATCGAGGCCATGGGCTGGGACAAGCTCATGGAGACCTTGAAGAAGCGCCTGGAGGAGCAGAAGGGCCGTCATCAGGGCGGCAACAAGTGGATCGGCACCGCCGGCACCTCGCCGTTCGGCGCCTATGGCTACAACCCCGAAGGCGTCCGCATCGGCCAGGAGAAGAACCGCAACAACCGCGCCGTGAAGGTGTGGGACCGGCGCGAGTTCAAGGATCTCGACGGCAATGTCGAGCTGGGCATCCGCAACATCAAGGTGGCGCTGCGCCGGCTGCGCAAGTTCGCCCGCACCGGTGCGCCCGACGAGCTCGATCTGGACACCACGATCCGCGAAACCGCCAACCACGGCTATCTCGACGTGCACATGCGTCCCGAGCGGCGCAATGCGGTGAAGGTGCTGGTGTTCTTCGACATCGGCGGCTCGATGGATTCCCACGTCGCGCAGGTCGAGGAGCTGTTCTCGGCCGCCAAGAGCGAATTCAAGCACATGGAATATTTCTACTTCCACAACTGCCTCTACGAGGGCGTGTGGAAGCAGAACAAGCGGCGTTTCACCGACCGCACGCCGACCTGGGACGTGCTGCACAAGTACCCGCACGACTACAAGGTCGTATTCGTCGGCGACGCCTCGATGTCGCCTTATGAGATCATGGTGCCCGGCGGTTCGGTCGAGCACGTCAACGAAGAGCCGGGGTCGGTGTGGCTCGACCGCGTCATCCGCACCTATCCACACGCGGTGTGGCTCAATCCGGTGGCGCAGAAGCACTGGGACTATTCTGAGTCCACCACCATCATTCGCCGCATCTTCTCCGAGCGCATGTATCCGATCACGATTGAGGGATTGGAAGCGGCGATGAAGGAGCTGGTCCGGTAGGCAGTCCCGTCATTCCGGGCGGTTCGGTCCTGACCGACCACCCCGAATGACGAGGTCGAAACGGCGCCGCGCGACGGCTGGACACGACGAAGGAAGAAGGCATGCCCCAGACCATCACGCGCGGCATCAAGGCGCTGCTCGATGAAGCCAACGCCGAGATCGAGACGCTCTCGGCGGCTGAGGCGATCGCGGCGGCGAAGCGCGACGATGTCGTGATCGTCGATATCAGGGATCCCCGGGAGATCGAGCGCGAGGGCAGGATTCCCGGCGCGTTCTCGTGCACCCGCGGCATGCTGGAGTTCTGGATCGACCCGCAGAGCCCCTACGCCAAGCCGATCTTTCAGCAGGACAAGACGTTCATCTTTCATTGCGCCGGCGGCCTGCGCTCGGCGCTCGCGGCCAAGACCGCACAGGACATGGGTCTGACGCCGGTCGCCCATATCGGCGGCGGCTTCGCGGCGTGGCGCGACGCCGGCGGGCCGGTCGAGGCCTGGGCGCCGAAGAAGAAGGATTGATCGCTGCCCATCCCGCGCGGACTTGACCCGCGTGTCCATCGCTTCGACAAGGTGGATCGCCGGATCTCAAGTCCGGCGATGACGACTGAATGTGAAGTCCGGAGCTCTTGCGCATGACCACCCACGACGACCCTCTCGTCTCCACCGACTGGCTCGCTGCGCATCTGGGCGATCCCAAGGTGAAGGTGCTCGACGCGACCTTCAAGATGCCGGGTGTGCTGCCGCTGCCGAAGGACGATTATCTGAAGGCGCACATCCCCGGCGCCGTGTTCTTCGACGTCGACGAGGTCTCCGACCATTCGAATCCGCTGCCGCACATGTATCCGAGCGCCGAGCAGTTCGGCCGCGACGCGGGCCGGCTCGGCGTCAGCAATGGCGATACGGTCGTGGTCTATGATTCCGGCGGCTGGGTCGCCGCGCCGCGCGCCTGGTGGATGTTCCTGTCATTCGGCCACACGGATGTGCGCGTGCTCGACGGCGGGCTGAAGAAGTGGATGGCGGAGGGGCGCCCGGTCGAGAGCGGACAGGTCACGCCGGCGCTCGGCACGTTCAGCGCGAAGTTCGATGCCGCGCGCGTGCGCCGGATCGAGCAGATGGTTGCCAATCTCGCCGGCAATGCCGAGCAGGTGATCGATGCACGGCAGGCGCCGCGCTTCGCGGGCGAGGTCGCCGAGCCGCGGCCCGGCCTCCGATCCGGCCATATCCCCGGCAGCCGAAATCTGCCTTATGCGGAGCTGTTTGACGCGGCGACCGGCGTGATGAAGCCGCTCGACCGGTTGCGCGAGGCATTCGGCGCCGCTGGCGTCGATCTCGCCAAGCCGATCGTCACCTCCTGCGGCTCCGGAGTGTCGGCGGCCGTGCTGACGCTGGCGCTCTATCGTCTCGGCATCCGCGACACCGCGCTCTACGACGGCTCGTGGTCGGAGTGGGGCATCGAGAACGGTCCGCCGGTTGCGACGGGGCCGGCCTGATCGGCTGGCTCCGCCTATCGCGTGCGCGGCCCGGCAGCCTGCTGGCCGACCGCCTGCGGTTGACCAAACGGCTGCTGTCCGAATGGATCGGGGAAGGCAGTCTGTTGCTGCTGGGCGGCAGCGGCTTGCCGAGCCGACCGGAGCCGCTGGGCGATGCGCCGCTGCTTGGCGCGGCGCGCAGCGATCTGCTTCTCCCGGGCCTGGCGCTTCTTGAGGATGCTCCGGCGCAACTGAACGCTCGCGACCTTCACCGAGGCACGATGCTCGCTGGCGGCAGGCCGCTCCTGATGAGCCGGCTGTTCGGCCAGCGCGGCGAGCTTGGCCGCGATCGGATCGAGCACCGCCGGAACGGGCGCGAGCGCGGTTGAAGCGACGGCTGCGGTCGTCATCATCGGATCGGCGCTGGCGATGACCTGAGGAACTGGCGGCGGTGGTGCGACCACGGCGGCCGCCGTTTCGCTCGACGCCCGCGGCGGGGCCGGCGCTGCAGTCTCGGGCGAGCTGTCCATGCTCGGCCTGTCGGACGCTTTTTCGACCGGAGCGACGATCGAAGCGGTCGTGTCCGGAATGGGGCGCTCCGGCTTGGTGCTCTCGATCCGGTCGTTCGTCGCGGACGCGGTCGCGACAATGGCGGAGGTGCGGGACGTGTCGACCGTTTCCGCGGGCAGCGAGGGCGTCGGCACGTCGGTGGCCACCGCAACGGGTGTCACTTCGGGCGCTTCTGTGAGCGGCGCCGCCGTCGACGGCGCGCTCGGCTGTTCGGACGTTGCCGGGGCAGCATCGGCCACGACCGGCGGCGGCGTCACCGGCGGTGTCGGAATCGAATCCACCCGCAGCACTGCGAGCACCGGCGTGGGCTCGGCCGGCGGTAGGAACGTCGTGAAGCCCGACGCCTGAGTCGTGCGCCAGGACGCGTTGCTGGCGAACTGCTCGTGGGCGGCGCGCAACAGGGCCGCGGCGCCCATGCCGAAGATGGTGAGAGAGATGGAACAGACGATCGCGGCGACCAGAAAACGAAAGCCGGGAAGCATTGACGGTAACTCTCGCCACGGCAGCGGGGACTGCCGAGACATTCGAGCCAGTAGGGAACGCGGTGATCACAGGGAATAGCCGCGTTCGCGACGAGGCCGGCTTCTGCCGTGCATCGCGAATCAGGCTCAGGTCAGAATACCGGAAGTGTTCCCGCCCGCTCGGCAAATCACGGCATCGATAGGGCCTGCGGGGGCTTCGCCGCACTTTTTCGGCGGCGTGAGACTTCCGTGCAACGACGGAGACATGATCACAAATTGCCGAAGTCGGGCCGCTCTGGCCGGAATTGTCTTGAATGCGCCGCTATCTTCGGCCATCTGGCACAGCAAAGGTCCCAATCGGCGGCTTGGGGATACTGCAAGGGCGATGATGATCAGACAAATCCTGACGGTTTGCGCGGTCGCGGCAGCGGGCGTGACGGCAACTTCGTTTGCCGAGGCACAGCAGGTCTATCAGACCGCGCCTGGAGCGTATTCACCGGCGCCGACGCCTTACCCGGCCGACGCGCGCGGGCAGGGGCAGGATTTTGACGCGCTCGACGATGAGGATGCGCCCGGCAATTCCGCGGCGTTGCCGCCGCCCGGCCCGGTGATCTCGCCGGACGATCCGCGCTACGGTCGTCCAGCCAATGCGCCGGTTTATGGTGCTGCCGCTCCGACCGGTCCCATCCTTTCTCCCGACGATCCCCGATATGGACGTCCGGCCGGTGCGACGGTCTATGGAGCCGCTCCGACCGGCCCGGTGATGTCCCCGGATGATCCGCGGTATGGCCGCCCGGCTGGTCCGCCCCCGGTGATCTACGGTGATCGTCCCGCCTCCAGCCAACAGGCCTATGGTGGCGCCTATGGCAACAGCGCGCCCGGTGGCGACGCAGGCGCGCCGCGGCCGCCCGGCGCCGTCGGTGGCGCTCCCGCCGTCGCGGGCGCGGCGCAGGCCCCGTCCGCCGGAGATCGTCCGATGACGGTAGCAGCTCTGCCGCCTGAGGAACAACCCGACGCGGCGCCAGCGCCGCTGCCGGCGAACCTGCGCCGCCAGGAGGTCGACTTCGTCACCAAGGAGCCGCCGGGAACGATCGTCGTCGATACGCCCAACACCTACCTCTATCTGGTGCTCGGCAACGGCCGGGCGATGCGCTACGGCGTCCGCGTCGGCCGCGAAGGCTTCACCTGGACCGGCGTGCAGAAGATCACCAAGAAGACCGAGTGGCCGGACTGGTATCCGCCGAGCGAGATGATCGAGCGGCAGCCCTATCTGCCGCGCTTCATGGCCGGCGGGCCGGGCAATCCGCTCGGTGCCCGCGCGATGTATCTCGGCTCGACCGTGTACCGCATCCACGGCACCAACCAGCCGTCGACGATCGGCAAGTTCGTGTCCTCCGGCTGCATCGGCATGCTGAACGACGACGTCGCCGACCTGTTCGACCGGGTCAAGGTCGGCACCCGCGTGGTCGTGATGCCGGGCGGTGCGCCTCCGGGTTCCGGCAAGAACATGGCTGCTGCCGCGGCCTCTCCGGCTCCGGCGCCCGTCCAGGCCCAGGCGACTGTGCCGGCGGCTGGCCAGCCCGCCAACATGCAGCCGCTGCCGCCGCCGGTGACGATCCGCTGAGGCGGGCGTGGTGCGCGCTGATTACGTTGAAAACACCCTCCTCGCGGAGGGTGTTTTGCTGTGAGGGCCGCGCTCGCCTGCTTCAAGCCAGCCGGCGCGGCGGCTCGGCTCCTGCGAGCCAGGTGGCGATACAATCGACCATCTGGCCGTAATGGGCGCGAAAACTCTCCTCGGTGACGTAGCCGAGATGCGGCGTGAGCACGACATTGCCGAGCTGGCGCAGCGGATGGGCGACGGGCAGCGGTTCCACGGAGAACACGTCGAGGCCGGCGCCGGCGATGCGCTTGTCGCGCAGTGCCTGCAGCAATGCGGCCTCGTCGACGATCGGCGCGCGCGAGGTGTTGACGAGATAGGCGGTGGCCTTCATGCGCGCGATGTCGGCCGCGCCCACCAGCCCGCGTGAGCGGTCGCTGAGCACGACGTGGACGGTGATGACGTCGGCGGCGGTGAACAGCTCCTCCTTGGTCGCGTAGCCTACTCCCGCCGCCTCGCAGCGTTCGGGCGTCAGGTTGGGGCTCCAGGCGATCACGTTCATGCCGAACGCCTTGCCGAGCCCGGCGACCTTGGTGCCGAGCTTGCCCAGCCCGATCACGCCCAGCGTCTTGCTCTCGATCTCCACGCCGCCCAGCGTCTGCCAGGGCTGCCCGGCATGCATGAGAGCATTCTCCTGGCCGATCCTGCGGGTCAGCTCCAGGATCAGGCCCATGGTGAGCGCTGCGGTGGGGTCACGGCCATATTGCGTGCCGCAGACCATGATGCCGCGCGCCTTGGCGGCCTCCAGGTCGATGGCGGCGTTGCGCATGCCGGAGGTGATCAGGAGCTTCAGCTTCGGCAACCGCTCGATCAGGGAGCGCGGCAATGGCGTCCGCTCGCGCATCGCACAGATGATGTCGGCATCGGTGAGCGCGCCGGCGGCCGCTTCCTCGTTGCCGAACGGCTGTGTGAAAGCCGTCACATCCACTCTGTCGGCCAGCCGGGGCCAGTCGGCCAATGAGAGGGCCGTATCGTAATAGTCGTCGAGGATCGCACAGCGCAGCCGTGTCATCGGCAGGGTCCATTCATCGGGAGACGGCGGCAATGGTGAAGGCCGTCAGGAATGGAGCCATGCTTGCGCGCAACGCGCTGGTTGCGCAAGGCATCGTCACGCTCACGTGGAACCAGGAGACGTTAGTCGAGGCGGGTCTTCAGCCTGAACGCGGCGTCATGGCCGTACTTGGCGCGCCAGGCGGGGCCGGGGCCGCGCATATAGTGCAATTCTGGCCGGTACGGGTTGAAGGCGCGCGCGACGAATTCGCGCCAGAAGCCGCGGATGTCGTCCGCGATCCCGGATCGGTCTTTGCGGTGTGCCGCCGGAGCGGGCAGGGAGGCTGAGGTGAAGGCTGCCATGACGGGCTCTCGCTGTTGTCGGTCGCGGCTTTTGCCGCTTGGGCGCGCGGGGTCTTGCGGGCCGAGACCGAGTGTCCCGCCGAATTAATTAAAAGATGGTTGCAATTGTCGTGATCCGCCACACACAAGGTGATGGACCCGTATTCGTCCGTGGGCGGCAGGCCGGGCCGGCGCAGGAACGACCGTGATTCTCCCGGCATTTGTTCCCGCCGAGACCGGCTCGCCGGTTGCCCTTTGGGGACCGCGCGGTTACATCAGCGGCAACCATTTTCCGAAAATTCCGGCAGGCTTCAAGGGACACGCGATGGCGCGCCAGTTCGTCTATTTCATGCAGGGTCTGTCCAAGACCTACCCGACCCGCAAGGTGCTCGATAACATTCACCTGTCGTTCTATCCGGACGCCAAGATCGGCGTGCTCGGTGTCAACGGCTCGGGCAAGTCGACCCTGCTCAAGATCATGGCCGGTATCGACAAGGACTATACCGGCGAGGCCTGGGTGGCCGAGGGTGCCCGCGTCGGCTATCTCGAGCAGGAGCCGCAGCTCGATCCGAAGCTCACGGTGCGCGAGAACGTCATGCTCGGCGTCGGCAAGCAGAAGGCGATCCTCGATCGCTACAACGAGCTGGCGATGAACTACTCGGAAGAGACCGCCGACGAGATGACCAAGCTGCAGGACGAGATCGAGGCGCAGGGCCTTTGGGATCTCGACAGCAAGGTCGACCAGGCGATGGATGCGCTGCGCTGTCCGCCCGACGATGCCGACGTCACCAAGCTGTCCGGTGGTGAGCGCCGCCGCGTCGCGTTGTGCAAGCTGCTGCTCGACCAGCCCGAGCTGTTGCTGCTGGACGAGCCGACCAACCATCTCGACGCCGAATCGGTGTCCTGGCTCGAAGGTCACCTGCGCAATTATCCGGGCGCGATCCTGATCGTGACCCACGATCGCTACTTCCTCGACAACGTCACCAGCTGGATCCTGGAGCTCGATCGCGGCAAGGGCATCCCCTACGAGGGCAATTATTCGTCCTGGCTGCAGCAGAAGCAGAAGCGGCTGGAGCAGGAGGGCCGCGAGGATGCCGCGCATCAGCGCACTTTGGCGCGCGAGCAGGAGTGGATCGCGGCCTCGCCGAAGGCCCGCCAGGCCAAGTCCAAGGCGCGCTACCAGCGCTATGAGGAGCTGCTCAAGAAGGCCAGCGAGAAGCAGACCCAGACCGCCCAGATCATCATTCCGGTCGCCGAGCGGCTCGGCCAGAACGTCGTCGATTTCGACGGATTGTCCAAGAGCTTCGGCGACCGCCTGCTGATCGACAATCTCACCTTCAAGTTGCCGCCGGGCGGCATCGTCGGCGTGATCGGTCCGAACGGCGCCGGCAAGACCACACTGTTCCGCATGATCACCGGGCAGGAGAAGCCGGACGCTGGCACCATCACCATCGGAGAGACCGTGCATCTCGGCTATGTCGACCAGTCGCGCGACGCGCTCGATGGCAACAAGACCGTGTGGGAGGAGATCTCCGGCGGCAACGAGCTGATCCTGCTCGGCAAGAAGGAAGTGAACTCGCGCGGCTATTGCTCGGCGTTCAACTTCAAGGGCGCCGACCAGCAGAAGAAGGTCGGGGCGCTGTCCGGCGGCGAGCGTAATCGCGTTCATCTCGCCAAGATGCTGAAGTCGGGCGCCAACGTGCTGCTGCTCGACGAGCCGACCAACGACCTCGACGTCGACACCCTGCGTGCGCTCGAAGAGGCGCTGGAGGATTTCGCCGGCTGCGCCGTCATCATCAGCCACGATCGCTGGTTCCTCGACCGCATCGCGACCCACATGCTGGCCTTCGAGGGCGACAGCCATGTCGAATGGTTCGAAGGAAACTTCCAGGACTACGAGAAGGACAAGATGCGCCGGCTCGGCCAGGACAGCGTGATTCCGCACCGGGTCAAGTACAAGAAGCTGACGCGCTGATCCCTGATCTCGCGAGGCGCGACGCGGTCTCTGTTCCGAGACAAAGCGTCGCGCCCCGGCTGCGGCCAGTTGTCGCTTTTCCGCGTGCTGCGATTGCGTAGATACATGATCCGCAATCCCTCCCAGCCGCGAGATTCTTCACATGTCTTCCTCCGACGCGACCCTGTCCTCCAAGGGCGGAGCGCTGCGCCCCATTCCCATGCTGATCTTCGGCTCGCGCTGGCTGCAGCTGCCGCTCTATGTCGGGCTGATCATCGCGCAGGGCGTCTATGTCGTGCTGTTCCTGAAGGAGCTCTGGCACCTGTTCGCGCACGCGTTCGATTTCTCCGAGCAGCAGATCATGCTCGCCGTGCTCGGACTGATCGACGTGGTCATGATCTCGAACCTGCTCGTGATGGTGATCGTCGGCGGCTACGAAACGTTCGTGTCGCGGCTCAATCTGCAGGGCCATCCCGACGAGCCGGAATGGCTCAGCCACGTCAATGCCAGCGTGCTGAAGATCAAGCTGGCGATGGCCATCATCGGCATCTCGTCGATCCACCTGCTGCGCACCTTCATCGAGGCCGGCGCGCTTTCGTCGGGCAAGTCGAACTACACCGAGACCGGCGTGATGTGGCAGACGATCATCCACACGGTCTTCATCCTCTCCGCGATCGGCATCGCCGTGGTCGACAAATTGTCGAATGCCGCGATCGAAGAGACGAAGCAGGCGGGGCATTGAGCGGCAGCCTCGGGTTCCGTCGGTGGCCTGCTGACGTTCACAAGTGCCGCGGGCTATGGTAGCCCTGAGGCATGGTTCGGCAGCTGCTACTCCGTTTGCGCAGGCTCGTTCTCGTCGGTCTGGCGCTCTGCATGTTCGGCGATGGCCAAGCGAGCGCGGCTGACGCCGCCTTCACGCAGTTCATCAACTCGCTCTGGCCCGAAGCCAAGGAGCAGGGCGTCTCCCGTGCGACGTTCGAGGCGGAGACGCGCGGGTTGGAGCCTGACTACAAGCTTCCCGATCTGCTGCTGCCCGGCCGGCCCGCGACGGGGGCGCCGGCGCAGGCCGAGTTCGTGCAGGTGCCAGCCGACTACATCAAGGAAGCGTCGATCGCGCGGCTGGCCGCGCACGGCGAGAAGCTGATCCAGCAATATCGTCCGGCACTCGCCGAGATCGAGCGCCGCTTCGGCGTGCCGGGGCCGGTCGTGCTTGCGATCTGGGGCCGGGAGACCGATTTCGGCCGCTATGCGCTGCCCTACGATGCGCTGCGCGTGCTGGCGACGCAGGCCTATGTCGGCCGCCGCAAGGACCAGTACCGCACCGAGTTCATCATGGCGCTGAAGATGCTGAGCGACGGCGTGGTGTCGCGCCGCGATCTCAGGGCGTCATGGGGCGGGGCGGTCGGGCTCACCCAGTTCCTGCCGTCGGAGTACTACAAGCACGGTGTCGATCTCGATGGCGACGGCAAGGTCGATCTCTGGCATTCGGTGCCGGACGCGCTGGGCTCGGCGGCGCTGCAGCTTGCCAACAAGGGGTGGCAGCGCGGCCTGCGCTGGGCCTACGAGGTCAAGCCGCCAGCGACTGTCGACTGCGCGATCGGCGTGCCGGAGGTGAAGAAGCCGATCGGCGAATGGCTGCGCGCCGGCTTTGTCCCGGTACGCGGCCAGCGGCTCAGCGCAGCCGAGCAGCAGCAGCCCGCGTCGCTGCTGCAGCCTGAGGGCATCTATGGTCCGGCGTTCCTGACGACGGCGAACTACTTCGTCATCAAGGAATACAATTTTTCCGATCTCTATGTGCTGTTCGTCGGTCACCTCGCGGACCGTATGACGAGCCCGGCTCCGTTCGCGACACCATGGTCGGCGTCAAAGCAGCTTCGGAGCAAGGACGTCGAGGCGATGCAGAAGGGCCTGACGCGGCTCGGTCTCTACGGCGACAAGCTCGACGGCAAGGCCGGCATGCAGACCCGCGCCGCGCTCGGCGCATTTCAGAAGAAGGCGGGCCTGAAGGTCGACTGCTGGCCGAGCGAATCGGTGCTGCAGGCGATCAACGCCGCGCGCTGAGCGGCCGATTCGGTGCGAAGGCCGGAGCCGGCAGTAAAAAGCCCGGCCGCAAGGCCGGGCTTTTCGCATCGAGATGTATCGTCAGGATCAGTAGCAGACGCGAACCGGGCGGGACACCCAGCCATAGCCGTCCCAATAGCGCTCACGGCGCCACACGCACGGCGGCGGGCCCGGCGGAGGGGCTTCGACGTAGACCGGACCGCCATAGGCCGGACGGCTGGACGCGATCGCGCCGCCGAGCAGGGCGCCGCCGATCAGGCCGGCTGCCACGCCGGCACCCACGTCGCCAGCCTTGGCGGCCGGTGCCGTCACGCTCAGCGAACCGGCGATGGTCGCAACCGCAAGCACTGCGGTCAGGATCTTCTTCATGTTCCGAGATCTCCTGGAAGGCGCCCTCGCAGGCGCCGGGTTGGTGATTCACGCACGATCTGGGCCGTCAGCATCGTGAGAAAACACGACAATCCGTCAACCCTTCGTAAACTCTGTTCGACCTGATGCGACGGAAAAACGGTTTTTTCTGGCCGTGCCGGCCGCCGTTCTCGAAATTCCGGTGCAAGGTCATGGAATTAATGAAGGTGAACGATCACTCGCAAACCCGGACGCGGCGAATCCGCCAGCCGTAGCCGTCCCAGAAGCGCTGGCGCTGCCAATAGCAGGCGTAGCCAGGATCGGCGACGTAGGCAGGCCCGCCGTAATAGGAGTAGCCCGGTTCGTAAGAATATCCGGGCCCATAATAATAGGGATTGCTGCCCGCAGCGATGGCGCCACCGATGAGGGCACCCCCGAGCAGGCCGGCAGCGACACCGGCGGCGACACGACCATTGCGCGCTTCAGCAGGAGCAGGGGCCAGCGCTGCGGTCGACAGCGTTGCGACGGCGGCCAGGGCCGCAAGAGTCTTCTTCATGACCTTAACCTCTCTCACTCCAGGTCGGCGGATCGCGTATCAAGCGATACGGCAGGTTCACACATCCCGCTTGAATGATCAATGAACGGGGGCGTCCCATTGGACGACCCAAGTCCAGGATACGTTCAATGCTGCATTGCACAAAATTCACTGCCGCATTGGAGCCGGCATGACCCCCACGATGGCGATGGTCGTGGCGATCGGATTGACCTCGGCCGTCTGCTACGCGCTGTTGGTTCGTGTCGACCGCAGGCCCAACCGCCGCCGTTCGTCCGCGGACAGCACCAGCGTCGACTCCCACGGGGGGTCCAGCTCCAGTCAGGGCGGCGGTCTCGCAAGTTGGTTTTCCAATACCTCGTCGGACGTCATGGGAAACCCGATCGACGGCGGAGGTGACAGTGGGGACGGTGGTGGAGGGGACGGTGGTGGTGGCGACTGAGTTGCGCCTGCTCGATCGCCGCCCACCATTGTTATTCGGCGGTAACTTTGATCTGCGGCAAGCTCGTACAGTTGGAGGCATTCTAGATTGATCGGGAAATTGGAATAGCTTCAAAAGCGCCGTTTTTCCTTTGCGCGGGTAGCTGCGGATGACTATCGATACCTGACCAAGGACGATTGGCCGGTTTCTCATGATTGTTTGTTCCTGCAACGTCATCAGCGATCACGATATCCGCAACGCGGTGAAGTCCGCGGACGAACTGCCGCGGAACCCCAAGCAGGTCTACGGTTGCCTGGGGTGCAGCGCGGAATGCGGCCGCTGTGCGCGCACGATCAAGACGATCATCGACGAGGCGCTGGGTCCCTGTGCTCGCGCCTGCCAGGCCGGCTGTCAGCACGGCCACCACCATGGGACGACACCGGTGAAGGCGATCGATGACGACCTTCAGAGCCGTTTCGCGCTCGCTGCCTGCTGACAGGCATTGCCGTCAGTCGCATCGTTCTCCGCCCGAAAAATGCACATGAACGGGGGTCGTCTCCGCACTTCGAACCTGTTATTGAGCGCCTGCGGCCTCTAACTTTTTCGGAGCTTATCCATGCAGGGCGACCCCAAGGTCATCGAATATCTCAACAAGGGATTGCGCAGCGAGCTGACTGCCATCAACCAATATTGGCTGCACTATCGTCTGTTGAACAATTGGGGCCTTCTCGACATGGCGAAGGTCTGGCGCAAGGAATCCATCGAGGAGATGGAGCACGCCGACAAGTTCACCGACCGCATTCTCTTCCTCGACGGCTTCCCCAACATGCAGGTGCTCGATCCCCTGCGCATCGGCCAGAACGTCAAGGAGATCATCGAATGCGATCTCGCCGCCGAGATCGGTGCGCGGACGCTGTATCAGGAAGCCGCAACCTATTGTCACGGCGTCAAGGACTACGTGTCACGCGACCTGTTCGAGCAGCTGATGAAGGACGAGGAGCATCACATCGATTTCCTCGAGACCCAGCTCGACCTCATCAACCGCATCGGTCTCGAACTCTACACACAGAAGCACGTCGGCGGCCTCGAGAGCGAGCACTGACGGCGTCGGCGAGGCGGCAGTCCGCTTCGGAACGGGAGGCGATTCAGGGCTGGTGTTTCAAGCCTTGAATCGACCGCCCCTGACGTCGAACCCGCTCACGCGATGATGCCGAAGGCGGTGACGGGTACGACCCAATAGACGAGCTGCGTTCCCGCAAACGCGCTTCTGAGCCGCTCGAGGAGCCGCTCGAGATCCTCTTCCGGCAACACGATCCGCACGACGACCTCGTCGGCATGTCCTTTCACCCGCTCTGCAGCGCTCCGTAGCCGGACGCGCGCACCGTGTCCGGCTGCTTCCGAGGCGGTGAAGCCCGTCACGAGATCGGTCTGCTCGCTCAGATGGTCGAGTACCTCGCTGTGAAGTGCATCCGGCACGATCAGGGTCAGGCAGACGGCTTGGCTGCTCATGTGGCTTCCTTCGCAGCAGCGCCGTAGCGGCGATACAGGATCGGCAACAGGATCAGCGTCAGCAGCGTGGACGACAGCAGGCCGCCGATCACGACGATCGCGAGCGGACGCTGGACCTCCGATCCGGGCCCCGATGCAAACAGCAGCGGGATCAAACCCAGCGCCGTGATGCTCGCCGTCATCAGCACAGGCCGCAGCCTGCGCTTGGCGCCATCGACCACGATGCGCTGCTCGGGGACCCCGTGAGCGCGCAACTGGTTGAAATAAGACACCAGCACGACACCATTGAGCACGGCGATTCCGAGTAGTGCGATGAAGCCGACGGAGGCTGGAACGGAGAGGTATTCACCGCTCGAGACCAGCGCGAACACGCCGCCGATCAGCGCAAACGGAATGTTGACGAGGACGAGCAGGGCCTGGCGCACCGAGCCGAACGTGGTGAAGAGCAGCACGAAGATCAAGCCGATCGCCACCGGCACCACGACCGATAGACGCGCGGCTGCACGTTGCTGGTTCTCGAACTGCCCGCCCCATGTCAGCCGATAGCCGGACGGCAGCGGCAGCTCGGCTGCGACCCTTTGCTGAGCCGCCTGGACGAAACCGACCATGTCGCGGCCGCGAACATTGCTGCGAACCACGCTCATGCGGTTGCCGTCCTCACGATCGATCTTCACCGGGCCATCGACCCGCTGGATGCGTGCGACCTGCGAGAGCGCAACATGCTGGCCGGACGCAAGCGTCAGCGGCAGCGCCGCCAGCATCGTCGGCGCCTGCCGCGTGGCCTCGCCGCCGCGGACCAGGATCGGCGTCCGGCGTCCCTCCTCGAGCGCGGTGCCGATCGTTCGGCCTTCGATCTGCGTGCGCAGGGAGGCCGAGATCGAGTCCACCGTGAGCCCGAGCCGGCCCGCCTCCATCCGGTTGACGACGATCGTGTAGTACTGCGCGCCTTCGTTAAGGGTCGTGTAGACGTCCTGGGCTCCATCGATCTCGGATAGAATCGCCGACAGTTTCGCTGCGATCTCGTTGAGCTTGGTGATGTCCGGGCCGAAGATCTTGACCGCGACGTCGCCGCGGACGCCGCTGATCATCTCCTGCACGCGCATGTCGATGGGCTGCGTGAAGCTGAGCGAGACACCGGGGAAGCCGGTCAGAACCTCGCGAAGCGTCTCGAGCAGGACATCCCGGTCGCTGGTCTGCCGCTGGTCTGCCGGCTTGAGCACCAGGAACGTGTCGGTCTGATTGGGGCCCATCGGATCGAGCCCGAGCTCGTCGGAGCCGGTGCGTGCGATGATGCCGGCGACGTCGGGCACCTTCATCAGGGCCGCCTGCAGCCGGGCATTGATGGCGAGGGACTCGTCGAGATTGACGGATGGCAGCGTCTCCACGCTGACGATGACGTCGCCTTCGTCCATCGTCGGCATGAAGGTCTTGCCCAGCCGGGTGTAGCCATATCCCGCGGCAACGAGGCAGACCAGCGCCGCGATGATCACCTTGCGCTCGTTGCCGAGCGCCCAGTCGAGCGCGGGCGCATAGACGCGCTGCGCTGCGCGGATCAGCAATGGATCGTCATGCGACGCGGATGTGAGCACGAAGGATGTTGCGACCGGAAGCACCGTCAGCGCCAGCAGCAGCGACGCGGCCAGGGCGAAGATGATCGCCAGCGCGACCGGAATGAAGAGCTTGCCCTCCAGCCCCTGCAAGGTCAGCAGCGGAACGAACACGATGATGATGATCAGGACGCCCGAGGCGACCGGCTGCAGAACCTCGCAGACCGAGCGGTAGACGATGTGGATCAGCGGCGTGGTGCTTGCGTGATCGTGCTTTGCGAGATTGCCGACGATGTTCTCGACCACCACGACCAGCGCGTCGATCAGCATGCCGATGGCGATCGCAAGGCCGCCGAGACTCATCAGGTTGGCGGACATGCCGACAGCCCGCATCACGATCAGCGCCATCACGATCGCGAGCGGCAGGCTGAGCGCAATCACCAGCGAGGCGCGCCAATTGCCGAGGAACAGCAGCAGCAGCACGACGACGAGCACCGTGGCTTCGCCCAGCGCCCGCACCACCGTGCCGACGGCGCGGTTGACCAGCCGGCTGCGGTCGTAGAACACGTTGATGGTGACGCTGCTCGGTAGCGACGGCTTCAGCTCATCCAGCCGTGCCCGAACGTCGCGCACCAATTGTCCGGCGTTGGCGCCGCGCAAGCCGAGCACCAGCCCCTCGACCGTCTCGCCCTTGCCGTCTTTCGTGACGGCGCCATAGCGGGTGAGGGCGCCGATCTTGACCCGGGCGACGTCGCTGACCCGGATCGGGATTCCGTCGCGGGTGTCGACGATGATCGCGCGGATGTCGTCGATGCCGCGGATGCTGCCCTCGATGCGGACCAGCGCGCTGTCCTCGCCCTGGTTGACCCGCCCGGCACCGTCGTTGCGGCTGTTGGCCTCGATGGCTTTGCGAAACAGCTCGGACGAGATGCCGCGCGCCGCCAGCGCATCGTTCCGCGGCACGATTTCGAAGGCGCGAACATAGCCGCCGAGCGCGTTGACGTCGGCAACCCCGGGCACGGTGCGCAGGGCCGGGCGGATGACCCAGTCGAGCAAGGTCCGGCGCTCGGCCAGCGACAGATCGGGACTGTCGATCGTGAACATGAACATCTCGCCGAGCGGACTCGTGATCGGCGCAAGGCCGCCGCTCACGCCCTCGGGGAAGTCGCGCGAAATGTTGGAGAGCCGCTCCGAGACCTGATTGCGGGCCCAGTAGATGTCGGTGCCGTCCTCGAAGTCGACGGTGATGTCGGCCAGCGCATATTTCGTCGCCGAGCGCAGGATCTTCTTGTTCGGCAATCCGAGCAGCTCCAGCTCGATCGGGACCGTGATGCGCTGCTCGACCTCTTCCGGCGTCAGACCGGGGGCCTTCATGATGATCTTCACCTGGACCGGCGAGACGTCCGGAAAGGCATCGATCGGCAGGCTCGGCAGGACGACGGCGCCAGCGCCGATCACCAGCAGTGTGCTCAGGATGACGAAGAGCCGCTGCGACAGCGCGAATGCGACAAGCCGCTGTAGCATCTACTGCCCCAGTCGCGAGAGGATGCCGCGCAGCGCCGAGATGCCGCCGATGGCGATCTCGTCCTTGTCCGTGAGGGGGCCGGCGATGACGACGTGATCCTGATCCTCCGCGAGCAGCGTCACGGGGACGAGCCGGAAACCGCCTTCCGTGGCGACGAACACCGAGGTCTGCTCGCCGCGACGGACGAGGCCGCTATAGGGAATCTCCCATGCGCTTTCGCCTGCCGAGATGAAGCCGATGCGAGCGGCCGCCATCTGTCCGGAATGCAGCTCACCGTTGTTTGGAATCTCGGCGCGGACGAGAATGGTCTGCGTGGCGGCATCTGTCGTCTCGGACACCAGGATGACCTGGCCCGGTGTCGCATAGCCTTCGATGTCGACCTTGGCGCCGGTCTTGATGGCGCCGATGTTGGTCGCGGGGATCGCGATCTCGGCCCATAGCGGCGACAGCCGTGCAAGCTTTACCAGGGACGCGGCCTGCTCAAGGCGCTGGCCCGGCGATACCGCGATCTCGACCACGGACGCGGCGCGTGGCGCCGTCACGGTGAGTGTCGCGCTGATCGCCGCCTCATTGCTGAGCCGGGCGATGGCTTCGTCCGACAGCCCGCTGATGTGCAGCATCTGCCGTCGTTCGGCGACGACGATGCTGGCCTGGCGCGCTTCGGCCTGGCTCGACTCCAGCACGCGTTGCGGGATGGCTTTGCCTTCGAACAGGTCGGCGTTGCGCTTCAACTGCTGAGCCGCGAGTCCCTCCTGGGCCAGCGCGTGCAGGTAATCGCGCTGGAGCGAGACGAAGCTCGGACTCTCCAGCGTGAGCAGCGGCTGTCCGACGGTCACGCGATCGCCGCGGGCAACGGCGAGGTTGGTGATCATCCCCGCAACCGGCGCGCTGACGACCCATAGTTGAGGCGTGGGAATGACGATCTGCGCGGGATAAGGCAGCGTCCGGTCCATCCGGCTGGAGATCGGATGCGTCACGCGCACGCCGAGGTTCTGCGCCTGGCTTGGCGTGAGCTTCAGCTCATCATCGGCCAACGCAGCGCAGGGCGCGGCGACGAGAGCCAGCGCGAGAGACGCGCGGGCCAGACGGCCTGCGGACCGGAAAAACAATCGCTTGGGCATTTCGATCAGGAATCTTCGCGTTCATGCATGACGCATTCTGCACACTATTTCGGCCAATTTCCGTATTTGTTGAGCTGCGTCAACAGGGTCCGGTCACGAGCCCGCGAGCCGAGCTGAAAATCTCGCTTGAGACCTGTCTTGTCGCCAACGACTCGCAGCAGTCACAGTCAGATGGCGCACATGCGCGTCATACCGCATCGGCGGGAACGAAACAGCTGATGATGATGTCGCCGCGGTGATGGACGTACCACACCACGGCTTCGCCGATCGGGTTGCCGCGGTCGCGGATGATGGCGCGTTCCGGCACCGGCATCCACCGGCCTTCGATCGGTACCCAATAGGTGCCGTCACGGACGTCATAGGTGGTGCGGTGGCCGTCGGAGACATCGCAGCATGGCACGCCGTTCGGAGCGATCACGCTCTTGAACCACGCGCGGATATCGGGCGGGACGTTGTCGAACTGCCCGTTGTCGAAGGCGGCCGCGACGGTCGCGCAGGCGAACGAGCCGATCGTGACAGCGGCCAGCATCGTCCTGCGCATTCGTTCGCTCCCTCTGCCGATCTACATGCCGCGCTGCGGCGCCGTCGCCAGCAATTCGCGCAGCGGCTCGGCGTAGAACTTCGCATTTCCGGTGGTCAGGTGGCCGCGCGTCTCGGCCGAGGTCGGGATGAGGAAGAGCTTGCCGTTGGCGACGCGCTTCATCGCGTCGACCGTGACGCCCGTCTCCGGCGGATTGCGCTCGTCGTCGGCCGAGTTGATCAGCATCACGGTCGCCTTGATCTTGTCGAGATCGACGGACGGATTGTAGTCGTGCGAGGAGTCCCACTGATAGATGAAGTCGTTGGCGTCGGCGGGGATCGGCGTGGCGAGGCGCTCCTCGACCAGCTTGTCGGCCTTGGCGGCGGTCGGTGCCGCGAGCTGGTAGGCGATGGTGCCGCCGGCCGAGGCGGTGGCATAGGCCGTGACGGCGTATTTCATCATGCGCGGCTGCGCGGTGTAGTTGCCGCCGTTGTAGTCGGGATCGTTGCGGATCGTCTCCAGCATCAGCCGGCGCAGCATCCAGTTGCGGGCCGCCATTTCGGTCGGCTGCGAGGCCATCGGCACCGCGACGTCCATGAAGTCCGGATAGCGCGTGGCCCACACCCAGCTGTGCATGCCGCCCATCGAATTGCCGATCACGAGCCGCAGGTGCTTGATGCCGAGCCCCTCGGTCAGCAGGCGGTGCTGCGCGTCGACCATGTCGGCATAGTCATAGGCGGGAAATTTCGTCTTCAGCCCGTCGGAGGGTTTTGACGATTTGCCGTGGCCGATGCTGTCGGGGATGATGATGTAGTATTTGCTCGCATCGAGCGGCTGGTCCTTGCCGAACAATTCGCCGGCGAAGGTCGGCACCAGCATGCTTCCGCCTGAGCCGCCGGTGCCATGCAGCACCAGCACCGGCTGCCCGGTCGGCTCGCCGACGGTCGTATAGTGCAGCCTCAGTTCCGGCAGCGTCTCGCCGGTGTGAAACTTGAAATCCTTGACGACGAAGTCGCCCTGCTTCGGGGCGGGATAGTCGGCGGCGCGGGCCGGCGCGCAAACAACGATGACGGCGGCAAGAACGGCGGCAAGCGGTCGAAACATGGACTCCCCCTGATCATGCGCGACTCTTCCGGCCGCGTCGGAGGCATGATAGCACGGTCTGCGACCTGGTTCAGTACCGGATTGATGGGACTCATCATGTGCCGCAACATCAAGACGCTGTTCAATTTCGAGCCGCCGGCGACGGAGGCTGAAATTCAGGCCTCGGCCCTGCAATTCGTGCGCAAGCTGTCCGGCTTCAACGTGCCCTCGCAGGCCAACGAGGCCGCCTTCGCCCGCGCGGTCGAGGAGGTGGCCGATGCCGCGCGACGGCTCCTGACCTCGCTGCAGACCCAGGCGCCGCCGCGCGACCGCGAGATCGAGGCGGCCAAGGCGCGGGAACGCTCGGCGGCCCGGTTCGGCCCGCGCTGAGGCCCATCGTGCCCTGACGGAGGGCGAAGCTCAGAAACCCTCGTCGTCGTGGTCGCCGCGCCCCTGGGCGTGCTTGTCGTGCTTCTTCTTTTTCTTGCCCTTCTTCTTTTTCTTCTTCTTCGGGAGGTCGATGTCGTGCGGATCGTCGTCCTCGAAGGCCTCGTCCAGTGCATCGTCATGCGTGGTGGCGGCGAAGATGTCGCGCACCGCGACCAGCTCGGCCTCGCGCTCATGCGCCTCGCGATCGCGGTTGCGCTTGTAGTCGTCATAGGCGGCGAAGATCTGCTCCAGCCAGGGCATCAGCTGATCGATCGTCGGCAGCGTGCCTGGCGCTCCCGGCTCGCCCTGCGGACCTTGCGGTCCGGCAGGTCCCGGCTTGCCTGGCGGACCGGCCTCGCCGCGGGGCCCCTGCGGACCGGGCCTGCCTTGCGGACCCGCCTTGCCGTCGGGACCGGGCTTGCCGCGCTGACCATCCGGTCCGCGCCGCCCGGGCTGCCCTTGCGGGCCACGTGGACCCACCGGGCCCTGCAGGCCGCGTCCGGCCGGATTCCTTGCCACTACCGCAACTCCGCTACACGTCTTTGATTCGCAGCGAAGCCTAACAGAGCCGCGACGACGGCAGCAATTGCAGCAGGGCTGCGAGGCCGATTGATCAACATCAATCGGCGCCGCATCCTGATGAGTTCCACGCGATGGGATATCGCGTGGCCGCCGTCGGATCAGGCCGAATAGGCCGGCACCGCGATGCCGTCGGCCGTGTAGATGCGGATCTTGTTGCGCAAGGTACGCACGGGCATGCCGAGCAGCCTTGCGGCGTGGGTACGATTGCCGTTGCAGCGCGCCAGGGTCTGCACGATCAGCTCGCGCTCGATCTCGGACAAGGGCGTGCCGATCAACAGCGGCAGGACCTCCGCCGCGGAGCGCGACGGTGGCATGGCAAGCGGCACGAGTGACGGACTTGCGGCTTCGGATGACAACTCTTGCGACATAACTCCTCCCGATCAACGCCCGCGCCGCCACTGAAACGACGCGTAAACATCGAGACCAACTAAACATCCAGCCCGTAAATCACCGTGGTCGGACAAGGTTAATGGGGCCTTAACGCCGGCGTCCGGCCGCCTCCAGCGCGCCAAATACCCTGAAATCGCCTTGGTTCTGCGCGGGTCTCGACCCATTTCGCCGGCGGCCGGCGGCACATCACGGCCCGCCCGGTCGGCCTGCCCTCCGACAGCCATCGTCAATGTCGGCGGCGGGCCGTTTGCATTGCCAAATTCCTGCGGTGAGAGCGCGTCATTTCGAACACACCGGCGGCGGCGCATGCGTGGTGCCGCGCAAAGGGCTAAATTCGGCCCGATCGATTCGCTTGGTGGGGCATGATCGTCACACACGGCCATCGAATGACCTCAAGCCCAAATTCACTTCGCTGGAGACTTCATCCATGACAATTGCATCCTCGCTTCGCGGTCTGCTGGTGGCACTGACGGCTGCTTGCGGCGCCGTCATTCCGGCCACGGCGCACGCGGATGGCGGCTTCATTACGCTGACCATCTACAAGGCGGGGTGGATCATCGGCGGCTCCGGCGGCAGCGGCGTGTTGAACTTCCACGGCCGCGCCTATCCGCTGTCGACCGGCGGCCTCGACTGGGGCCTGGTGTTCGGCGGCTCGCGCACGGTGCTGCGCGGCCGCGTCAGCAACATCTGGCGTCCGTCCGACGTCGAGGGCGTCTACGGCGCCGCCGGCGCGGGCCTCGCCGTCGGCCGCGGCGTGCGCGGCATCGTGCTGACCAACCAGAAGGGCGCGGTGCTGGAACTCTCGGGTGAACAGATCGGCCTCTTGGCGAACGTCGATCTGTCCGGGCTCGCGATCACGATCAGGTAGTTGCGTCATCGTCGTCGTCATCGTGGCTGCGTAGCAACTCACAACAGGTGTCATCGCCCGCCTGCGCGGGCGAGGACCGTCGTTGCGTGCTGAGCACTGCCAACACCATCTCTCTCCCTCACTCCTGCTCATAAGTCCGCGTTCTCGCCGCATCGCGTGCGCGAGGGATGCATCGTACGAGCCCCATCGAAAATTGAGAGGGGCAGGGAAGGCCGGGAGCTCGCCGCTCCCATGGTCCGCGTGCAACAGATAAGCACGCGGCAGAACCACAGGTTCGGCGGAGACATCCCGGCCTTCCCTGCGCGCATGGTCTGACGGCTTATACGTGGTCTCCCTGGCGCGCCGGCTTGTTGGCCGCCATTGCACGCGTCACGCTTCCGCATGAGCACGCACGTGATACCAGCTTCGGGGTATCAGGACATCACGATTTCGCCGTACGTGACGCTCGCGCTCGTCGGGCGCAGCGATCACGTCCACCGCGGCCCACCTCCACGTATCGTGACGACGCGTACGTCCCTCTGCATGAGGCGGGTTGAGCGGAAACATCGTCCTGATTTGCCCGACATGGCAAGCGCGCGGACGTGCGGCAAACTAACACGACGGGCAGTTGGTGCATGGCGGGGATGCGGAGATTGCCTGTCGGGCAAACCGGTTGTTGATCGCGCGAGGCATGGCGACGCCGCGGCATTTCATGCGATCGCGCCGCCTTCGCGTACTGGATCGTCCGCCTTCGCGGACGATGACGCCTGCATGTTGAGCTGCGGCGGAGCTCGATCCGCTGCACTTGCGAGCGCGAGCCAGAGCGCGGCACCTTGGACCGTCATGTCCCACGTCGGCGGGGCATCCAGTCCTCTGCGGCCTTCCGCCTCAATCGAGACGATCTCGGATGACCAGAGTTCCGGAAGCGCAAGCCACATGCGCTGCCAGCTCCTGCCACGGCTGCAACGTCCACGCGCCAGACGCCGCCCCGGACGGAGAGGCGAGCACGAACGTTGTCGGAAAGCCATCCCGCTCCGGCTGCCGCCCCAGCGCAATCGTGCCGGTCGGCTTGCCATAAAACAGGCTCGCGGCCTTCTTGCTGGTGAAGGCGACGGTTGCCGGGCGATGGTGTCGGATCTTTGCGGCGAAACCGGCGACGTCGACGCCGGCCTTCAGCGCGACATGGTCCATGCCCGCGCCCAGCTTGCACAGATCGGTGAAGCCGATGCCGAGCGACAGCAGCGCCGGAAATTCCTGCGGCTGGTACAGCCGCGGTGTCAGGCCGACCGCGAACAGCGTGCGCCAGAAACGGTTGCCGGGATGGGCGTAGTAGTGCCCGGTCGCCGCCGAGCGTTCGCTCGCGGCGGTGCCGACGAAGACGAGGCGCAGGCCGGGCTGGAGCTGGTCGGGCAGGCGGTCCATGGCTGGCGTTGTCGCATTGTTGCAGCCGCTGCAACAGCCTGTTGCCGGGAGGCCGCATTGTTGCTGCGGCGTCCCTGGTCTAGGTGACGCGGAGCCACGGGAGCACCTGATGTCGCAACGTCGTCTGTACCATTTCGCCCTCTCCGGCCACGCGCATCGCGCGCGGCTGATGCTGAGCCTGCTCGGCCTGCCTTGCGAGCTCGTCGAGGTCGACCTCAAGGGCGGCGCGCACAAGCGGCCGGACTTCCTCGCGCTCAATCCGTTCGGCCAGGTGCCGGTGCTGGTCGACGGCGATGCCGTGATCCCCGATTCCAATGCGATCCTGTTCTATCTCGCCGGCCGCTATGACGGCTCCGGCACGTGGCTGCCGCGCGATCCGCTCGGCCAGGCCCAGGTCCAGCGCTGGCTGTCGGCGGCGGCCGGTCCGCTCGCGTTCGGCCCGGCGGCGGCGCGGGTTGCGACCTTGTTCGGCGTGCCGCTGGACATGGGGCGGGCGCACCAGCTCGCCAACAGCCTGTTCGGGGTGATGGAATGCGAACTTGCCGCGCGGCCCTATCTGACCGGCGCGACGCCGACCATCGCCGACGTCGCGCTCTATAGTTACACCGCGCATGCGCCCGAAGGCGGCGTATCGCTGACGCCGTACCCCAACGTGCAAGCATGGCTGGCGCGGATCGCCGATCTGCCCGGCTTCGTGCCGATGCAGGCGAGCGCGGTCAGCGCAGCCTGACCGCCGCCATGTACGACTGCGTGCGAACGCCGCTTACAGGAAGCAGCGGCGCTCGTCGCGCAGCTTGAGCTGGATGTTGGTCGCCTCGACGAAGGTCGGCACCGGCTTGGACACGATCTTGTAGGTCGACGGCCACTCCACCGGCTTCGACTGCAGCTCGGTGTTCCAGATCTGGCAGATGCCGGTGTTGTCCCAGCGGATCACGTAGTAGCCGGACTTGGGCGCAGGCGCGGCGAAGGCGGTGGGCACGATCGAGGCGGCTGCAATGGCCGCGGCGGCGGCGAGCGTGGTCAGGCGACGCATCATCAATCTCCTCAAACAAAACAACGACAATCGCCCGCCCGCGCGGGCCACCGGCCTTGCGGCCGGACCAAGGCCAAAGTGGTGCGACAAAAGCGCGCGCAACGCAAGCCGCGCGTGCCGTCATTCACAGCGATGTCCGGGATGTGAAACGACGACTTGCCGCCGTCACGTGATGCCATAAGGTGCGAGCGGGCTCACAGCGTGCAGCGGCCCTGCTGGCGCAGCCTGATCTGCCGGCTCACGGCGTCGTTGAACGTCGGCACCGGCCGGCTGATGACCTGATAGCTCGACGGCCATGCGACCGGCTTGAAGGCGAAGGCCTCGCTCCAGACCTGGCAGATGCCGGTGTTGTCCCAGCGGATGATGTAGTAGCCGGCCTGGGCGGGCGCGGCGGCGAGCAGCGCGGCCGCGAGAGATGCAGCAAAAAAGATTGTGGTGAAACGAGGCATCGTCAACTCCGGCAGCGAACTGGCCCGGCCAGCGGGTGGCCCTATGTCGGAGCGGTCTCGTTCATTTTGAAGGCAAGTCTGCAGAACGCGTGCGTCAAAAGCGCGCGATCGTGGTCACCTGATCACTCCTGATGATCCCGGCGGAAGGGGAGGCGGGTCTGCAGGCTCGGCGCGTCGACTTGATTGCGGGGCTGGCGCGGTCGTTTCGGCGACCTCGGCGCACGGCTCAGGGGCGGACGCCTTCGGTGCTCGCGTGCGACGAGAAGCGGAGATCCGCGCCGAAGCTCGCTGCCGGAACCAGCACCGGAGACGCGCCCGTGACGATCGGCGGCGAGGTGACCGGCTGCGCGCGCCGGCGCAGGAAGTGGCGCTCGAGATAGGCGTAGGACAGCGTCGCCGCCACGATCGACAGCGGCAGCCCGATCGCGAGCCGCAGCGGCCACCACACGCCGTAGCTGTCCAGGAAGTTCAGGATCGGCAGGTGCCAGAGATAGATGCCGTAGAAGATCCGGCCGAGGAAGATCGCCACCGGCCATTCGAAGATGCGATGGCAGATCGTGCCGTGGCTCCGCCCCAGCATGGTCAGCGCGAGGATGCCCGGAAGCACGCCGCACACCATGCTGCCGAACAGATAGTAGTTCATGCTCGGCCCGTCCGCCGGCCAGAACAGGAAGGTGACCGTGATCCAGTAGATCAGCAGCGGCCATGCGAGCTTCGGCCACAGGCGATCGAGCGCGGGATAGGCGCCCCGCGGCACCAGCCTGAGCACGACGGCCATGGCGCAGCCTGCCATCAGCGCATCGGCGCGGGTATCGAACGCGGTGTAGAGCCGACGCCACTCCGCGCCATCCATCACCAGCGCCACGCGCCAGGCCCAGATTGCGGCCGCGATGGCGCAGATGGCGCCGACCAGCCGCCAGGTCACGCCGAACCGCTTCACCAGGAACGCGAAGGTCAGCGGCCACAGCAGATAGAACTGCTCCTCGGTCGACAGGGTCCAGGTGTGGCCGATGTCCTCGATCGTCTTCGGATCGAGCACGTACCAGTAGTTGGCAATGTAGGAGAGCGCGATCGCCGCGCGCTCGACCGCCGGCAGCAATGGCGGCCGCAGCAGCCAGGTGAACAGCAGATAGGCCGCGAGCATCAGGAGCAGCGGCGGCACGATCCGGGCGAAGCGCCGGGCGTAGAACTGACGGAACCTGACGGTGCCGTGCTTGTCGATGTCCCGCAGCAGCAGGCCGGTGATGTAATAGGCGCTGGCGACGAAGAACAGGTCGATATAGAGCACCGCGCCCGGCACGAGGCTGTGGGAGACATGCGCCGTGACGACGCCCAGCGTCATCAGCCCGCGCATGCCGTCATGCGAGGGAACGTAGCCGAGCGGATAGACCTGGGCCTGGAAGGCCTCCCGGATCGCCTCCCGCAACGGCGCCGTGGCGGTGCCTGCGAGGCGCAACAGGGCATGGATCGGCAATGAATAAAACATCTATCGTGAAATTTTCGGAGATAATGTTTCGGACTATTAAATCTTATTTAAAATTTAAATCGACCGCAAGAGACGAAATAGCAGGACGGGGGCCATCACGACGCAGGGTTGCGGCGGAATGAGGCAGGCCGCCGCGGTGGCGGCAAACGGCGGCGTCAGCGCAGGTGATGCGAAGGGAAACTCGCGGTGCTGCTGCGGAGCGCAACGGCGTGTTGCTCGACCGGCATCTTCCGCTCCTCGAGGTCGCGTGAACGGCAGAGCGGCGTCCGCTGATCGGCAGCACGATCGCTGGACGACGATCATAGTCATTGACCGTCGCCTCATCGGCAAAACCGCCGGGTGGGCGAAGCGACGTCTCGCTGCATCGCCGCGCGTCGGCTGACGCGTGCCCACCATGCCCTCCGCGGTGGGCGCGCCTCCGCCGCCGCTCTGCGAGCGCCGACGGCGGCTTTGCCCACCCTGCGGTGTCGCGGCCGCCGCGACGCCCTCGATCAGCATCTTCTGGAGTGGGGGCGCTAGACGGGTGAATGCGCGTCCACGACGGTGTCGGTGTCACCAACACGGAGCGACAATCATTGGTTGTAAATCGCGGAATTGAAGTCTAAAATCCGCGATTGTTTGAGCGCGGCCAATTTTTGAGTTTCATTTCAACGGAGCTTGTCATGGAAGAAGCGCATATCAAGTCATTCGAGGCTCTGCCTCAGTCCACCTCATGCAGGATCATCACGTTCGACAGCGCGACCGTGGTGCCTGGCATCGTTCCGAACACCTACTTCCTGATCGTCACCGGCACCAAGCCCTGGGTCACGATGAAGGTCGAATTGCATCCGCTGATCTATATCCGGCAACCCGAATATTGGGGCATCGAGGTGGTCGGCTGCCAAAGCGGCATCGGCTTGCCGCAGACCGCGCCGTATCACGTTGTCCTCGACATCACACACGTGCGCGGCAAGAAGGGGATCGAAGTGATCGGCGCCACGAGCAGGAAGCAGATCAACGTGCCGTAGGTCGGTCGACGGTCGGGTGGGGGGCATTCGCGCGCGCCGAAGCGGATCGCGCAACGCCCTCGGCCTGACCAGCTCACGTTACGACGAGCGCCGCGACACCCTCGATCTCGATCAGCATCTTCGGATCGGGCAGAACGTAGGGCGGGTTAGCGCCCGCGGGACGATTTCACCGCGGAGGGAATGTTTGCCAGGGCGCGTAACCCGCCGCCTGGAATGGTGGGTTACGCGAACGGCGTTCAGCCATGTGCGAGCGTGGAGAGATCGTCGGTTGCCGTCCGCTAACCCACCCTACCGTTTCGCGACCGCCGCGACACCCTCGATCTCGATCAGCATCTTCGGATCAGGCAGCGCTGCGACCACGCAGGTGGTGCGCGCGGGGTAGGGTGCCGGCCCGAACGCCGCGGCATAGAGTCGGTTCATGGTCGCGACATCAGCGGCTCGCGTCAGCAGCACGTTGACCTTGACGAGGTCGCGAATGGTCGCGCCGCCTTCGGTCAGGACGTGGGTGAAGTTGGTAACGACATTGGCGAACTGCGCCTCGAACTCGTCGGGCAGGGCGCCGTCGGCGTCGAAGCCGGGAATGCCGGAGATGAAGAGGAGATCGCCGACGCGGGTGCCGAACGACAGCGGCGGGGCCTTGATGTGGGGTGGGGCGGGGATGTGGTGGATGGGCATGTTTGAGTACTTGCGTTCTGTTGCGAATATCGGGGTATCTAGTCATTTTTGATTGAGAAGGGAGAGCGCCATTATGGTTGATTTCGTCCATTGGATTACAACGAACAGAGATTTCATCACGAGTTGGACTGCCATCCTTGCGATTGTTGCATCAACCGTTTCAATTGCGATCGCGGTGAGCAATATGAGAATGCAGAGAGCACATTATCGAAAAACAGTGATGCCTTTTGGCAATCTAAGTATGGGTGATTACGAAAATCAGCTATTCGTGCGGCTAAGGAATGATGGTGTGGGTCCCATGATTGTCGACGGAGTATCGATTCTGCAAAACGAAAATGGCGCTAAGATTGGCGAAGCGTTGATCGATCTTATGCCCAGAGATCTCTTGTGGGCGACGTTCGTCAAGAACATCTCTGGGCGTGCATTCGCGCCGGGCAAGGATATCGACCTCATATTGTTCGACGTTGATGAAGCCGACCCGGCCTCTATCGCTGCGAGGCAAAGCATTCGTGCAGCCCTGTCAAAGCTTTCAGTTAAAGTGGAATATCATAGCATATACGGGGAGAAATTCCTTGCTCAACGATCTCTTGACTGGTTTGGCCGGCACGCGTGAAGTGAATCCTTAAGGCTAAACACCTGCCGAAGCTGGTAGAAGCAAAAAGCCGGGCTTGCGCCCGGCTTCGATGGATGGCCGGGTCAAGCCCGGCCATGACGACGGAGAGAGTGGAACTGAGTGGGCTTCAGGACAACGCCTTGTTGCTCTCCTTCACCTTCTCCGCATCCAGATACACGCTGCCGCCCATTTCCTTGAACTTGGCGCTCATCTGGGCCATGCCGTCCTCGATCGTGCCGCTGATGGTCATGCCGACCGTCGCCGGGTCGTTCAGCGTGGCGGCGTAGTCGCGGACGTCCTGGGTGATCTTCATCGAGCAGAACTTCGGGCCGCACATCGAGCAGAAATGCGCGACCTTGTGGGCTTCCTTCGGCAGGGTCTCGTCGTGGAAGCTCTTGGCGGTGTCCGGGTCGAGGCCGAGGTTGAACTGGTCGGTCCAGCGGAACTCGAAGCGGGCGCGGGAGAGGGCGTCGTCGCGCAGTTGCGCGGCGGGGTGGCCCTTGGCGAGATCGGCGGCGTGGGCGGCGATCTTGTAGGTGATGACGCCGGTCTTGACGTCGTTGCGATCCGGCAGGCCCAGATGCTCCTTCGGCGTCACGTAGCACAGCATGGCGCAGCCGAACCAGCCGATCATGGCGGCGCCGATGCCCGAGGTGATGTGGTCGTAGCCCGGCGCGATGTCGGTGGTCAGCGGCCCGAGCGTATAGAACGGCGCCTCGCCGCACTCCTTGAGCTGCTTGTCCATGTTGATCTTGATCTTGTGCATCGGCACGTGGCCGGGGCCCTCGATCATGACCTGGCAGCCCTTGTCCCACGCGATCTTGGTGAGCTCGCCAAGTGTTTCGAGCTCGGCGAACTGGGCGCGGTCGTTGGCATCCGCGATCGAGCCGGGGCGCAGGCCGTCGCCGAGCGAGAACGAGACGTCATACTTGCGCATGATGTCGCAGATCTCCTCGAAATGCGTGTAGAGGAAGCTCTCCTTGTGATGCGCGAGGCACCACTTCGCCATGATCGAGCCGCCGCGCGAGACGATGCCGGTGACGCGGTTCGCGGTGAGGTGGATGTAGGCGAGACGCACGCCGGCGTGGATGGTGAAGTAGTCGACGCCCTGCTCGCACTGCTCGATCAGGGTGTCCTTGTAGAGCTCCCAGGTCAGCGCGACCGGGTCGCCGTTGCACTTCTCCAGCGCCTGGTAGATCGGCACGGTGCCGATCGGCACCGGCGAGTTGCGCAGGATCCATTCGCGGGTGGTGTGGATGTTGCGGCCCGTCGAGAGATCCATCACGGTGTCGGCGCCCCAGCGGATCGCCCACACCATCTTGTCCACTTCCTCTTCAACGGAGGATGTCACCGCCGAGTTGCCGATATTGGCGTTGATCTTGGTCAGGAAGTTGCGGCCGATGATCATCGGCTCCAACTCGGCATGGTTGATGTTGCAGGGAATGATGGCGCGGCCACGCGCGATCTCGTCGCGCACGAACTCCGGGGTGATGAAGGCGGGCACGGATGCGCCAAAACTCTCGCCGTCGGCAAGCGCAGCTTCGGCGCGCTCGAGCTGGGTCTTGCGGCCGAGATTCTCGCGCGCGGCGACGTAGATCATCTCCTTGGTGACGATGCCGGCGCGGGCGAATTCGAGCTGGGTGATCTTGTGGCCGTCGAGGCCGCGCAGCGGCTTGTGATGCGCGGTGAACGACTTTGCGGCCTTGTCGGCGCCGACATTGCCGTTGTCCTCGGGCTTGATGTCGCGGCCTTCGTACTCCTCGACGCCGCCACGCTCGCGCACCCAGGCGGTGCGGGCGCGCGACAGGCCGGCGTTGACGTCGATCGTCACGGTCGGATCGGTGTAGGGACCGGAGGTGTCGTAGACCGGCAGGTTCGGCTCGGAGGCCGCTTCCGAGAGGATGATCTCGCGCAGCGGCACGCGCAGGTCGGGCGCGGAGTCCGGCGTTGCGTAGATCTTGCGCGAGGACGGCAGCGGGCCGGTGGTGACGGCGGGCAGGGTGGTGTCGGGATTGGAGCGGATGTTCATGGGATCCTCCTTCTCAATTGTTGTTGTTCCGGCCAAAGCGCCCGGCGTTCAGAGGCGATGTGTTGGCGGGAGGTCTTGCGGCGAGTGCAGTGCGCCCCCCTCCCCCTTGCGGGGAGGGGTTGGGGGTGGGGGTGCCCGGAATGCGATGCTGATGAGTGGGCGATTCCTTAGAGCTGCAGCGTGCCGGACGTGACGTCACATGGAGAGCTGTGCGCGTGGACCCCCACCCCCGACCCCTCCCCGCAAGGGGGAGGGGGGCACACCGCGTTCGCGGAGGTGATCTCCTGCAACAATTCTCAGACGCATTCGCAAAATCCGCGCGCATCATGCCGGCTCCCTGGTCGCATCGAGCCACGCGCGGACGCGGGCGTCGGGATCGGGGTTCTGGGTGACGTCGCTGACGACGGCGATAGAGTCGGCGCCGGCGGCGAAGATCTCCGCGGCCTGCTCCAGCTTGATGCCGCCGATCGCGACCAGCGGGATGGTGCCGACACGCTTCTTCCACTCGCCGATCTTCGCGATGCCCTGCGGGGCGAAGCGCATCGCCTTCAGCGTCGTCGGGAAGATCGGCCCCAACGCGACATAGTCGGGCTTGGCGGCGAGCGCGGTCTCCAGCTCGGCATCGTCATGCGTCGAGAGGCCGAGCGTCAGGCCGGCCTCCTTGATCGCGGCGACGTCGGCGTCGGCGAGGTCCTCCTGGCCGAGATGGAGGTGCTGCGCGCCGGCAACGATCGCGGCGCGCCAGTAGTCGTTGACGATCAGCTTCGTCGCCGTGCCCTTGGTGATCGCCAGCGCGTCGGTGACGATCTGCAGCGCCTCGCCGTCGTTGAGGTCCTTCGCGCGCAGCTGCACGGTGCCGACGCCGAGCCTGGTCAGGCGCTCGACCCAGGCGAGGCTGTCGACGACGGGATAGAAGCGATCAGGATACGGCATGCCAGAACGGTGTCCCAACGACAGGGGTGGAGGGCGAGGCGAAATCGCGGGCGTCCATCAGCCCGGCCTCGTAGGCGGTGCGGCCGGCTTCGACCCCGAGCCGGAAGGCGCGCGCCATCGCCACCGGGTCGGCAGCCTTGGCGATCGCGGTGTTGAGCAGCACGGCGTCGTAGCCGAGCTCGAGTGCTTCCGCCGCGTGGCTCGGCGCGCCCAGGCCGGCGTCGACCACCAGGGTGATATCGGGCATGCGGTCGCGCAGCAGCTTCAGCGCGTCGCGGTTGATGATGCCCTTGGCCGAGCCGATCGGCGCCGCCCAGGGCATCACGACCTTGCAGCCGGCATCGACCAGCCGCATCGCGACCGTGAGATCCTCGGTGCAGTAGGGGAACACCTCGAAACCGTCCTTGATCAGGATATCAGCGGCTTCGACGAGACCAACCACGTCGGGCTGCAGGGTGTCGTTGTCGCCGATCACTTCGAGCTTGATCCAGCTCGTGCCGAACAATTCGCGCGCGAGCTTCGCCGTCGTCACCGCCTCGCGCACGCTGCGGCAGCCGGCGGTGTTCGGCAGCACGGTGACATCGAGCGCGTTGATCAGCTTCCAGAACGCATCGCCGGTCTTTCCGCCGGCGGCCTCGCGCCGCAGCGACACGGTGACGATCTGCGCGCCCGAGGCGCGGATCGCGTCCTGCATGATCGCAGGCGAGGGGTAGAGCGCGGTGCCGATCAGCAGGCGGGAGGCGAAAGTCTTGTCGTAGAAGGTGGGCATCAATGGTCTCCGTCATGTCGGACGGTGGTCGCCGCAACGAAGCCTGTCATCCCCGCGAAAGCCGGCGATGACAGTGGTGGTTGTGGCGCGAGCTCCATGAGCATCACCCTCCCTGCCGGGGGGTGATGATCTCGATCTCGTCGCCGGTCTTGAGCTGCGTCTCGGCCCAGCGACTCTTCGGCACCACGTCGTAGTTCAGCGCGATCGCGAAATGGGTGCCTTCGTAGTCGAGCTCGGAGAGCAGCGCGGCGACGCTGGTCGCGCTGATGTCGCGGGCCTCGCCATTGACGGTCACGCGCATCGCATCACCTCGTTGTCGATCTGGCCGTGCGCGAGATAGTTCAAGGTCGCCTGCGCCAGCGCCGGCGCGATCAGGAAGCCGTGGCGGTAGAGGCCGTTGACGCGGATCTCGCGCTCGCCCTTGATGGTGATGCGCGGCAGATTGTCGGGATAGGCCGGCCTGAGCCCCGAGCCGAATTCGAGGATGCGCGCCTCGCCGAACGCCGGATGCACCGAGTAGGCGGCACCGAGCAATTCCAGCGCCGAGCGCAGGCTGACGCCGGTGTCCTCGGCCTCGAGCGAGGTCGCCCCGAGCATGAACAGGTTGTCCTCGCGCGGGATCAGATAGAGCGGGAAGCGCGGATGCATCAGCCGCACGGGCCGCGCGAGCTGCACCTCGGCGGTCTCGATCAGGATCATCTCGCCCTTGACGCCGCGCAGCTCGGGCTCGGCGTCGCGCGCCTCCAGCCCGCGGCAGTCGATCACGAGGCCGTCGAGATCGTCAGCCGTGACGTCGCTGTTGAACAGCACGCGGCCGCCAGCCTCGACGATGCGCTGATGCAGCTTCGGCAGCACGCGGCGTGGCTCGACATGGCCCTCGGTCGGATAGAACAGGCCCTCGCGGAAGCGGCCCTCCAGCGACGGCTCCAACGCCGCAAGCTGCTGCGCGTCGAGCCGCTGATAGCCGGAGGTGCGGCGGGCGAAGCGGTCGTAGTCGGCGCGGTCGCGGGCATGCGCGATCACCAGCGAACCGTTGAACGGCGTGTCCGGCAGCTCGCGCCGCCAGATGTCGAGCGAGGCGAGCCCGAGCCGGCTGATGATCGGCTCGGCGACCTCGCTCTCGCAATAGGGCGCCAGCATGCCGCCGGCCCAATGGCTGGTGGAGAGCATCAGATCGGCGTCGCTGCGCTCGTGCAGCGTGACCTCGCGGCCCGCGCGCGCGAGCAGCAAGGCTTGCCAGGCACCCGCGATGCCCGCACCGATGATGGAAACGGGGACATCCCCGCGCGTGGTTGTCTGCTGCATCCCTGTCCCTTCGCCGGCATGACCCGGATCAGGTTCAAAGGGTCACCGCATCACGCTGCGGTATCTCAGCTCCCCTCGGAGCTCCCCTCGGAACGCACTTAAAATAGACCGATATCCCCCCGTGTCAACGGAGTGTCACGGAAAGACAAAGCCGGTGTCCCTTGGAACCAATGGCGATCAGTGCGCCCGCGCGTGGCGGCCGGTTGCAATCTTCGGGGTGATGTCGAGCGGGCCGCTCGTCCGCTCGGAGCGGCCGGCGGGCCGCGCGTCGGCCAGGCGCTGCCGCTTGGCCTCCTCGTAGTAGCCCCTGGCGAAGTAGAGCACGGCGCGGTCGTGATCGCCGCGGGCGGCACGATAGGCGCCGGCGAGATAGCGCACGCCATAGGTGAGATTGGTGTTCGGATCGTGCAGGCCCTGTGCGTCGCCGGTGTAGCCCAGGCCGCGCGCGGTGCCGAGCTTGATCTGCATCAGGCCGATGCAGCCGCAGCGGCCGACCAGGTCCTTCTGGTATTTGCTCTCGCGCACGATGACGCGGTGGATCAGCGATTCCGGAATGTTGTTGGCGGCGGCGTGCACCGCCACCAGCGCGTCGATGTGCGGATGGCCGGTGTCGATGTGGCGCGGCTTGGCCTCGGCCGCCCCGCGCTCGGCCTCGCGGGGCTCGGCCGCAGCGGCCGGGATGGCATCGGTGTCGGCGGGGGCTGAGGCATTGGCGTCCATCGGCGGCGAGGTGTCAGCGCTGCTGACCGCCTCGATCGCCTCGACCTCGCGCGCGGCCTTCGTCACCGCGCTGCGTGCCGCCAGCTCCCTGGTTCCGTCAGAGCGGACATGGGCGAGCTTGACCTTGCCGGCCTTCGGTTTGGCCGCACTGTCCGATGCGGTGCTCGCATCATCGGCAGCCATTGCAGGCGGCACGGGACCAGCCATCGCGAAGCCTGCAATGCAGGCCGTCAGCACAAGACGTCTCATGTGTCAGGATCCCCCGGGAACCACACGCATGCCGAGTAGCCCCCCAGCACGCGCTTTACACTTTGCACACCGTAATTGGCGCGAACGCCGGGCGATAATGTGGCAAGAATGGGGCGGTGACTCCGGGCGAGTGCGGATGCTCCGGCGGTTTACCGCGAATTATGCCGTTCATGCTTGGCTGGCGGCGCAATTTTGCGAACGGGGCCCTGCCGCGATGACGCTGTCCGTCACCCACACCGAAGCGACCGCCGGGCGCGCGCAGGCGCTGCTGCCACTATGGGTCGGCGCCGGCGTCTATGCGCTGCTGCTGATCTCCGGCAACCGGCTGCTCAACGATCCCGACACGCTGTGGCAGATCACGGTGGGGCAGTGGATCGTCGACCACCGTGCGGTCCCCGAGGTCGACGTCTATTCCTTCACCATGCGCGGCGCGCCTTGGATCTCCACGCAGTGGCTGGCGCAGGTCGCCTATGCGGCCGCTTACACGTTCGCCGGCTGGGCCGGGCCGGTGGTGCTGGCGGCCTCGGCGACCGCGCTGTCCTTCGCGCTGTTCGCGCGCGCCCTCGGCCGGCATCTGCGCGACGCCACGACATTGGTGTTCGTGGTCGCGGCGTTCCTGCTCTGCCTGCCGCATCTGCTGGCGCGGCCGCATGTGCTGGCGTTTCCGATCCTGGTCGCCTGGATCGCCGGACTTGTCGATGCGGCCGATCGCAGGGCCGCGCCGCCATGGCAGCTGGTGCCGCTGATCGCGCTGTGGGCCAATCTGCATGGCGGATTCGTGTTCGGCCTGTTCTTCATCGCGCCCGCCGCGCTCGACGCGCTGGTGAATGCCGATCGCTCGGTCCGCGCCGGCCTGGCGCTGCGCTGGGCCGGGTTTGCCGCGCTCGCGCTGGCGGCGAGCTGCTGCACGCCCTATGGCTGGAATGCGCTGCTGGCGTCGCAGAAGATCCTCTCGCTGGGCCAGGCGCTGCCGTTGATCGTGGAATGGAAGGCGACCGACTTCCAGGGGCTCGGTCCGTTCGAGATCTGCCTGCTGATCGCCATCGGGGTCGCGCTGTTCCATGGTCTCAGGCTGCCTCCGGTGCGGATCCTGATGCTGCTCGGCCTGCTGCACATGGCGCTGGCGCAGGCGCGCGCGGCGGAGATCCTGGCGTTGGTCGGTCCGCTGGTGCTCGCCGCACCGCTGGCGCGGCAGGCGGGCGCGTCGCCCGTGCTGCCGCCGGGGCGCGCGTCGGGAGCGGCGCTGACGGCGGCAGTGATGCTCGCGCTCGGCGCCGGCACGGTCGCCTCGGCTTCGATCCTGAACTACACGCCAAACATGCGCGGCACCCCGGTCGCGGCCGTGACCGAGCTGAAGAAGCTCAACCTCACGCGGGTTCTCAATGACTATGATTTCGGCGGCTACCTGATCTCAGCCGGTGTCGCGCCGTTCATCGACGGCCGCACCGAGCTCTATGGCGAAAAGTTCTTCGTCGATCACAACGCCGCGTCCGGCCTGATGGAGCCGGACAATCTGTTCCGCCTGCTCAAGGACTACGACATCGAGGCGACCCTGCTGCGCACGCAGAGTGCTGCGACCAAGCTGCTCGATCACGTCGACGGCTGGCAGAAGGTTTATGCCGACGACATCGCCACCATCCATCTGCGCAAGGCGGATGCCCGTCATGTCGCGGAACCGGCGGTCTCTCCGGCGGCAATTGAATCAAACGCGTTGATCCCATCTCCGTGAGGTCGGATGTCGCGCGGCATCCCGGCGCGTGCAAAACAACCGCCGCGCGGCTAAGATCAGGGCCGTCAGTTCGACAGCATGCCTGACTCATTCAAGAAGACTGAACAGAGAGGGAGCGCGTCATGGCCGTGAAGGCAGCCGACGATCATTCACCCAGCATCGACCATTCATTCGATATCGACGCGATGCCATCCACGGTTCGCGTCGTGGATCTGCCGCGCAACAATCCCTGCGCCCAATGTGGCGAGGCGATCGCATTGCCGTCCTGGGTCGAAAAGGATGGCCGCCGCACCGCCTATCTCTGGCACTGCCGCCTCTGCGACTATCGCTACGAAACCATCGCCTTCTATGCCGAGTCCGTCGACGAGAACGGCGCGATGGCGGCGTAGGCTCGATTGACTATCGCGGGACGTTGCAGCGCTGACGGTCGGCTCCCTCTCCCCGTTCTTACGGGGGCGCGACGAGCTTCGCTCGCGCTGAGAGGGTTGGGGGGAGGGCAGACCCACGAGAAGCGCCGATGGGGAGATCTGTACCCTCTTACCCGGATCGCAACTGGCGATGCAATCCGACCCACCCCGCAGGCGGGGGAGAGGTGAAACCGAGCTAGCAGCAATAGGCTTACCCAGCTCCAGCCAATGTAGACCTGTTAGTCGGGCTCCCGTGCTAGGCGCGGCGGTGCGGCTTGGCGATGTGAGCGACGTCACCCGGATCCCCCGAACGTCACAAAGTGACACTGCCGCGGCGCACTGAGGCTGCTTGTCGCGCAGCATGACGAAATCGTGGTTCCCGCGGAACGCCGACTGTCCATTGCCGTTCTCTCGTCACCATCCACCTAGAGGAGACACCACATGATGATGAAGACTGTTGCGGCCGGCCTCGCCGGTTCCCTGCTGCTCGCGACCGCCGCCTTTGCTGCGGAGAGCACCACCACCACAACCAACACCACGATCAAGAGCGACACCACCGTCGCGTCCTATCAGGGCGACTGGCGCAGCTCCAAGCTCGTCGGCGTGAAGGTCTACAACAACAACAACGAGAATGTCGGCTCGATCGACGATCTGCTGATCGACAAGAGCGGCGCAGTCAAGGGCGTCGTGATCGGCGTCGGCGGCTTCCTCGGCATGGGTGAGCACCTCGTCGCTGTCTCGTTCGACCAGATCAAGTTCTCGGACCAGCCGGTTCAGGCCAACACCGCCTCCAACGCTCCGGCCTCGGGCAAGGCGACCACGCCGCCGGCCACGACGACCGGCGCCGCCACCGGCACTTCGTCATCCTCGTCGATGAGCTCCTCGAAGAATCGCTGGTATCCCGACCATGCGATGATCAACGCCACCAAGGACCAGCTGAAGTCGATGCCCGAGTTCAAGTACTCAGAGTAAACGGCGTCACTGACGTCTAGCTGACTGCCCAAGCGGCGCGCCCGGATCCGTCCGGGCGCGTTCGCGCGTCATGCTGCGGGGCGCAAGGTGGTCTGGCCGAGCGGCAGCTCGATGCGGGCGATCAGTCCGCGTGGCTTGCGATCGTGCAATGACAGCTCGCCGCCATGCGCCTGGACGATCGCCTTCGCGATCGAGAGGCCCAGGCCGAACCCGGTGGCCTCGTCCATGTTGCGGGCATCGTCGCCGCGCACGAAGGGCTCCAGCATGTCGGGCTTGCGCGCATCGGCGATCCCGGGTCCATCATCCTCCACGTCGATCGTCAGGCACTTCCCCGACGCCACCAGTCTGATGACGGTTTCCTTGCCGTACTTCACGGCGTTCTCGACCAGGTTGGTGACCGAACGCATCAGGTCGTCGGGACGCACCGTCGCCATCGCGTGCGCCGGGCCGATATAGGTGACGCTGTGGCCGACATCGGCGAATTGGTCGGCGACGAGCTGCAGGATGCTCGCGATATCGACCAGCGTCATCGGCTCGAGCTTGCGGCCGTTGCGCAGGAATGACAGCACCGAGCCCAGCATCGCATGCATCTGATCGAGATCGGCCAGCATGCGATTGCGCTGCAGCTCGTCCTCGACGAACTCACAGCGCAGCCGCATGCGGGTCAGCGGTGTCCGCAGATCGTGGCTGATGGCCGCCAGCATCTTGGTCCGGTCGTTCATCAGCGCCGTGATGCGTTGGCGCATACGGTTCAGGGCGCGCGCCAGCGACCGGATCTCTTCCGGTCCGCGCTCGGGCAGGGCAGTGGCATCGCCATCGAGGCTGAAGCTCTCGGCAGCCTTGGCGAAGCTCGACAGCGGTGAGGTCAGCGCGCGGGCCGCCCACAGGCCGAGCAGTGTCGTGCTGATCAGCGCGAACATGATCGTCGTCAGCCATGGGGCGCCCCAGAACGGTGGCCGGTGCGGCCGGTCGGCCATTCGAGCCGAAACCATGTTGCCATCGGGCAGAGCGAAGATGACGGTGCGCGTCTGGGAGCCGGGCGGCGGCATGAAGACGCGATAGCCTGGGCCAAGGCCACGAAAGCCGCCTGGACCGTGAGGCCGTCCGTCGGCGAGCTCCGGAGGGGCCGGCCGTCGCTCGTCGCCACCGGTCCCGGCCTCGACGTCGGGGCCGGCCGGCTCGCGCCGGCGGCCGGAAGCACCCGGCAGAGGCCCCACGTGAGGCTTAAGCTCGAACTCAGGATAGGCGCGGGCAATGTCGGAGATCAGTCGAGGCCGTTCGGCAGCGGGCGCGCGTCCAAGAATGCGGATGGCGGTCGCGAGCTGAAGTGGCCCGACTTCGTTTTCGGGGTCGGGCTGCTCGGCGCGATAGATCAGGAACGTCGCCGTGATGATGGCATGGAGCGCCACGATCGAAATGGCGACCAGCGCCGTGATCTGGCCGCGGATTCCCTTGAGGTTGAGAAAGCCGAACGACATCATGACATCGCCATTCGATCGGGCCGGTCAATGGCTTTGCGGGCCAGTCACCACCTCGACGACGGGTGTGAACATGTAGCCGCCGGAGCGCACGGTCTTGATCATGGTGGCCTCCTGCGGGTCCGGCTCGATCTTGCGGCGGATGCGGCTGACCAGCACGTCGATCGAGCGCTCGAACGAGCCGGCGCTGCGGCCCTGCGTCAGGTCGAGCAGGCTGTCGCGCGACAGCACGCGGCCCGGCCGCTCGCAGAAGGTGCGGAGCAGATCGAACTCGGCGCTCGTCATCGCGACGCGTGCGCCTTCGGGATTGCGTAGTTCGCGCAGCCGGAAGTCGATCGTCCAGCCGAGGAAGCTCAGCGCCGTCGCGCCTTCGGTTGCGCTCGCCGTCATCGCGGCCGCCTGCCGGCGCAGCACCGCGTTGATGCGGGCGAGCAGCTCGCGCGGATTGAACGGCTTTGGCAGATAGTCGTCGGCGCCCATCTCCAGTCCGAGGATGCGGTCGACGTCCTCGCCGCGCGCGGTGAGCATGATGATCGGCACCTGCGATTCCGCGCGCAGCTTGCGGCACAAGGTCAGGCCGTCCTCGCCGGGCAGCATGACGTCGAGGATCAGGAGATCGACACGGTGGTCGCCCATGATGCGGGTCATCTCGCGGCCGTCGGTCGCGGTGGTCACGTTGCAGGCATTGTTGCGCAGATATTTCGCGATCAGCGTCCGCGTCTCGCGGTCGTCCTCGACGACAAGAATGTGTGGTTGTGTCTGGGCCATACCGACAAGTGACCTAGAATCGCGGCGTTTTGCGAAGAATTTTGTTACGGAATGTTTCCTACGACGGGCGCGCGGAAAGGGCCCGACAACGTCTCTCTGCGCCGTGTTGCGGAATTCGTGAGGGCGCGTCAAGCCTCGCGAAACGTATGGCCTCGGGGCCGCCGCACGCTCGCGCGATGCGGCTGCATCCGGCTACCGGAAACGGCGCGGACATTCGTGAGTGTCGCCAGACCAGGTCAGGCCCGATTGAATCATTGCCGGTCGTTGCACGGTCCGCAAACGCGTGCAGCGACGGGATGCGACGTTCCGAAACGGCCCGTCACAGTCCTGGCAATGTATTGACTCGAACCGACATCGTGCCCTCCGCCGAGGCGATCACGCGCAGCACGGTGGCGTCGAAGGCGATGTCGGTCAAAGCGAGGTTGTTGATGTCGGTGTCGACGCGGATGCCGTTCTCGTTCTTCTGCAGTTCGGCGACCGCGGTCGCGATCTTGTCGCGGACATTGTCGGCGAACGGCTTGAGATCGACCACCGACCGCTCTAGCAGCGCGCGTTGCAGATGTGGCACCACGGCGCGCGCGGCGGCGCCGAGCAGGCCGAACGCCGCGTCGGATTCGACGGCGAGCTGCAGGTCGGACAGCCGCAGGATCTGCTGCGCCTGATCGACCATCGGCCGTCCCCAGATGTGCACCGTCGCGTCGGCGCCGAGGCCGAAGAAGCTCTCCTTCTCTTTTCCCTTCACCTGCAGCGAGATCAGCAGCCGGTTGCCCGAGGGCACGACGGTCGCATGCTTCACCGTGACCGTGACCGGGCCGGAGCCGTCCTCGGGGAACGTCCGCCCGGCGAGCTGCGAGTCGACGAGCTTGCTGAGCTCGGTGAATGGGACATCGATCGGAACCGCGACGTTGACGGTGCCCGCGGTGGGCGGAACGATCGTGATCTTGTCCGGGAACGGGCACTCCGGCTTGGTCTCGGCCGCCGTGACCCGGGTCTCCGCCTCGATCCCCATGGTGACGCTGACGACGTTCGCATCGATCGCGGGCTGCGCGGCCAGCGCCCGTGTCGGCTTGATCTCGAGCCAGACGGCGGGCAGTCCCGGCGTGGTGCCCTGAAGCGGCACCGAGCGGCAGGCGCGGGCCCACTGCGCCTGCGCCACGCGCCGCATGGTCGGGTCCTTGCGCAGCCTCTCGCTGAGCGCGTTGAGCTGGTCGTTGACGGTCTTGTCGATGACCGGTTTCATCTGCGCGGGCACGTTGACGCGGGCGCCGGCGACGGTCAGCGCGGTGTCGCCGAGATTGACCTGGGCGGTGAAGTTCGGCTCGACATACCAGGAGGCGGCCAGCCGTGGCCGCATCGCGATCAGGACGTTGCCCTTGATGTCGGCGGTGGCGTTCAGGTTCTTGATGTTGATGCCGCCAATCTGCTTGGCGGCATCCGCGCCGAGCAGGCCGCCGATGGCGTCGCCGAGCGCGCCGGTCGCTTTGGCGGACAGCGATCCGGTGACGTTCAGCCGGCCCGAGAGCGGCGTCGCCAGCGACAAAGTGTCCTGGGTGCCGGTGGCGGCGATGGCGCCGCGGGTGACCGTCCAGCCGATGTCGGCATTCTGCAGGATCTGGTTGACGGGGTTGTCGGCCTTGCCGGAGAAATTACGCGGCGTGGCCTTTTCGGCGGCGTCACGAATCGCGCCGAGCGAGATCGAGACCGGCGTCATGATGATCGAGTTGCGCGTGGCCGGCGGCAGCGGCGGCAGTTGGGTCAGCTGCGGCGCCGGCGTGCTGCCCGAGAACAGAAACACCTCCACGATGATGATGCCGATCAGCACGACGGCGGCAAGGCCGGCGGTGCCGATCAGGATCAGCCGCAGCCGGGGCGGCGAGCGCCGCGGCGGCGGCTGCGTTTTCGGGGCGAGCGGATGCGGCCTGCTCTGCCAATCCGGTCGCGGTGTCGGAAGGTTCATGTCGGATCCACGGACTCCAACTGCCGCGCCGGCCCATGCCGGAAGCGGCGAGATCGCGGTTAATACAAGATTGCCGAGCTTACAGGGCCGGACGGAGGCGCGCCAGGGCAGCCCGTGACGCGGACCATCATCAATCGGCCGTGATGGTGAACGGCGGCATGCGCGCAAAGAAATGACCGCCGCGGCTTTCGGGCCTCGGCGGTCCAGTCAGGGAGGATCCGGGAGAAGGAACGAGCGGTGCGGCCCGCGCAGCTCAGCGGGTCATGCGGCCGAGATCGGCGCGGCGCTCCATCGGCAGCACGATCACCTTGGCGCCGACGCTGACGCGGGCATAGAGGTCGATCACGTCCTGATTGGTCAGGCGGATGCAGCCCGACGACACATGCGTGCCGATCGTCTCGGGCGCGTTGGTGCCGTGAATGCGGTAGACGGTGCCGCCGAGATACATCGCGCGGGCGCCGAGCGGATTGCCGGGACCGCCGGCCATGTGACGCGGCAGATAAGGCTGGCGCGCGATCATCTCCGGCGGCGGCGTCCAGTCCGGCCATTCCGCCTTCCTGGTCACCGACTGCACGCCGGACCAGGTAAAGCCGTCGCGGCCCACGCCGATGCCGTAGCGCATCGCCTGGCCGCTGCCGAGCACGTAGTACAAATACTTGTTTGGTGTGTCGATGATGATCGTGCCGGGCGCTTCGCGGGTGGCGTAGCTCACGACCTGGCGGCGCAGGCGCGCGGGCATCTCATAAGCGGTCGCCTCGTCCTCGCGCGGCGTGATCAGTTGCGGCGTTGTTGCCGGCGGCTCGTAGGTCGCCATCGGCGGCGGCAGCAGGAAAGGGAACGGGAGCGGGGCCGGAGGCGCGGCTCGCGTCGGCGTTGCCGCAGCGAACGTACCGACGATCAGCGCAGCAAACAGGATGCGGGATCGCGAACCGACTGTGCCTGACGTGAACATGGACGTCCCCTCGTTTGATCGCTTGGTGCGCGCCGTGCTTGTCTCGACCGGCGTCGTCAAAATCAGTTGCCTGTCATCATTCCCTGCGGCGCATTGACCCGCGCCCGATGCTGCAACTCATAGGGGAGAAAAGTTTCGTTGCGTTTGCGCGCTGCGCGCAAAAAGGTTTCGTCGGCTTAACCGTTTGTTTCATGACGGTTTCACGACAGCAGCCGCGCGGGACAGCCACAGATCGCGGGGAAAACAGCAGTTGGCGGGCAAAAAGACCCTTCGACAGTTCGATGACGTCACACGCCTGAAATAACAATGTCGGAATTTGCGGCTGTTCAGAATCGCTGCAACTTTCCGGATCGCCTTATGCGGATCTTAATCGCAACCGACGCCTGGCACCCGCAGGTCAACGGCGTAGTGCGCACGCTCACCTCGCTGGCTCGCGCGGCCGCCGGCCTCGGCGCTGACATCACCTTCCTCACGCCGGAAGGCTTTCCGTCGTTCGGCGTGCCGACCTATCCGGGCCTGCGGCTCGCCATGACCAACGGCCGCGAGATCGCCCGGCGCATCGAGGCGGCGGCGCCGGATGCGATCCACATTGCCACCGAAGGCACGGTCGGCTGGGCGGTGCGCCGCTACTGCCTGCGCCATGGCCTGCCGTTCACGACGTCCTACACGACGCGCTTTCCGGAGTACGTCGCTGTGCGCACCGGCATTCCCGATGCCGTCGGCTATTGGGTGATGCGCCGCTTCCACGACGCCGCCGCGATGACCATGGTCGCGACAAATTCGCTGAAGCAGGACCTCGCGTCGCGCGGCTTCAAGCGGCTCGGCTTCTGGACCCGGGGCGTCGATACGAAGCTGTTCAATCCGGACGCGCCGGTCGCGCTGGATCTGCCGCGTCCTGTGTTCATGACCGTCGGCCGCGTCGCGGTCGAGAAGAACCTGGAAGCCTTCCTGGCGCTCGACCTGCCGGGCTCGAAGGTGGTGATCGGTAACGGCCCGCAGAAGGCGGAGCTCGAGCGTCGCTTCCCGGCGGCGCATTTCCTCGGCGAGAAGACCGGCAACGATCTGACCGCGCACATGGCGGCCGCCGACGTCTTCGTGTTTCCGAGCCTGACCGATACGTTCGGCGTCGTGCAGCTGGAGTCGCTGGCCTGCGGCACGCCGGTCGCGGCCTTCCCCGTCACCGGTCCGCTCGACGTCATCGCCGATCATCCGATCGGGGCGATCGACTGGGACCTGCGCGCCGCCTGCCTGAAGGCGCTGACGATGTCGCGCGAGACCTGCCGGGCATTTGCGCTCGACCGCTCCTGGGAGAACAGCGCGCGCCAGTTCATCGGCAATCTCGCCGTGCTGCAGCCGTCCCGCGTCGTGCGTCCGACACCGGTGCTGGCCGGTCAGAGCGCCGTGCGCGGCTGACGGCGAACTTTGCGTCACTCCATCAATTCCAAACCCAAGTGAGATGTAACGATGGCAGAAACCATGAAGCTCGGCGGCGCGCGGGAGCTCGACTTCGATCGCGAGCAGGTCGAGCAGGCCTATGACCGCTGGGCACCGATCTACGACCTCGTGTTCGGCGGCGTGTTCGAGAAGGGCCGCAAGGCCGCGATATCAGCCACGAACAAGCTCGGCGGGCGCGTGCTCGAGGTCGGCGTCGGCACCGGCATCTCGCTGCCGCTCTATGCGCCGCATGTCCGCGTGTTCGGCACCGACATCTCCGAGGCGATGCTCGGCAAGGCGATGCGGCGCGTCGCCGACCAGCGGCTGAAGAACGTCGAGGGTCTCGCGGTGATGGACGCCGAGCAGCTCGACTTTCCCGACGATTCGTTCGACGTCGTTATGGCGCAATATGTCGTCACCGCGGTGCCGAACCCGGAGGTCGCGCTGGACGAGTTCGCGCGCGTGCTGCGCCCGGGCGGCGAACTGATCATCCTGACCCGCGTCAGCGCCGATGACGGCCTGCGCCGGGTGATCGAGCAGGCGCTGCAGCCGGTGGTGCGCCGGCTCGGTTTCCGTACCGCCGAGTTCGGCTGGTCGCGCTACCTGCGCTGGCTCGCCGGCGCCGAGCGCATGGAGCTGGTCGAGCGCCGCCTGATCCCGCCGCTCGGCCATTTCTCGCTGGTCCGCTTCCGCAAGCTGGAGCGTGCCGCCGCGGCCTGAAGCCGCGGCCGCCCTCTACCGCCTCCGCGACGTTCTACGTAGTCCGAAACGTTTCGCTGCGTCCGATCGCATGACATCTTGATGATGTCATGCGATCTACACCGAATCCCTGTACAAGACCTGCAACTCATTCTTCGGAGCAACCATGATCAAGCATTTCCTGGAGCAGCTGCGGATCCAGCGCTGGGACGACCATCGCTACTATCATCACAGCCGTATCAACCAGAGCCTCCACTTCGTCAGCGCGCTCAGCTTCATGATCGCCTATGTGATGATGGTGTTCGACCCGCTGGTCTCGGCGCTGATCGGCTGGCTGGTGTCGATGACCTCGCGCCAGGCGGGCCATTTCTTCTTCGAGCCGAAGGGCTACGACCACGTCAACCAGGCGACGCACGAGCACAAGGAAGAGATCAAGGTCGGCTACAATCTGCAGCGCAAGGTCGTGCTGATGTCGATCTGGGCCGCGGCCCCCGTGGTGCTCTATCTGCAGCCGACCCTGTTCGGCCTGCTGCCGCCCTGGACCTCGGCGATGGAATTCGTGCGCGAGACCGCCAAGCTGTGGCTCGTGATCGGTATCGGCGGCCTGCTGTTCCGCACCATTCATTTGTTCTTCATCCGTGACGTCGAGACCGGGCTGGTCTGGATGACCAAGATCATCACCGACCCGTTCAACGATTTCATGCAGTACCGCGCGGCTCCGCTGGCGCTGCTGCGTGGCGAGCTGATCGACCCCGGCCTGCACCTGATGAACGAAGGCCTCGAAGAGCAGCACGCCTGAGCCGGCTTGAAGCCCAGAGTAAAGCGATGCCCGGGCCGGTCCCGGGCATCGGTGTTTGTGGGGGGCTGTGAGGTGAAATCGAGCGAGCTTGCAGCCATGCGGCACGTGCCACCTTCCCCTGGAGGGGGAGGGGGAGGGTCGACGCGTGCGAAGCGCGCGTCGGGGTGGGGTGATCTCTCCACTTGCTCACCCGCACCTCATGTGCGGACAGGCCGTCACCCCACCCCGGCGCGCATTTCGCTCCGCTCATGCGAGCCGACCCTCCCCCTTCAGGGGAGGGTGGTTGCGCCGTCAGCGCCCGAATGCGGCGCCGAGCATCTCTTTCAGAATCTGGCGCTTGATCGCCTTGTTGGTGAGCGTGCCGTCGTTCCACCACCAGCCGTCCTGCTTCATCTTCTCGGCCGCCGAGACGAAGCGCTTCGTCACCTCGGCAAAATCGGCGTCGGTGTAGTTCAGGCTGAAGATCAAGCGGCCGGTGCCGACCCAGCTCAGCGCCAGGCCCTCGGCACGCAGGTAGTATTGCAGCATCCAATTGTAGCGCGACGGCACGGTGTATTCGACCAGCCAGATCGAATGCATATTGGAGACGCGCACCGGCAGGTCGTGCTCGGCCAGCGCGGCGTTGAGCTGCGCGGCGCGGCCATTCCAGGTTTCATCCAGGCCGTCGTAGATGGCGCGGAGGTTCGGGCTGTCGAGCCGGCTCAGGAACTCGTCCATCGCCGCCATCACATAAGGATGCGAGTTGAAGGTGCCGCGGGCGAAGCAGATGTCGGCCGGGCGGTCGTCGCGGAAGCGGCGCATCAGCTCGCGCTTGCCGCAGACGACGCCGATCGGCAGGCCGCCGCCGAGGCTCTTGCCGTAGGTCACCATGTCGGCCTTGACGCCGAAATACTCCTGGGCGCCGCCCGGCGCGAGCCGGAAGCCGAGGAACACCTCGTCGAACAGCAGCACGATGCCGCGTTCCGTGCAGACCTCGCGCAGCTGCTTCAGCCAGGCGGTGTAGGCTTCGCGGTCGTAGCGACCCTTGCGCGAGGAATCGACCAGCGCCGAGTCGCCGGGCGCATTGCCGTTCGGATGCAGCGCCTGCAGCGGATTGACCAGCACGCAGGCGATGTCGCGCCGCGTGCGCAGGACGTGCAGCGTGCGCTCGGACATCTCGGCCAAGGTGTAGGTCTCGTGCGGCGCGATCGGGTTGCCGACGCCGGGCTGTACGTCGCCCCACCAGCCGTGATAGGCGCCGGCGAAGCGGACCAGATGCGTGCGGCCGGTGTGGTAGCGGGCGAGCCGCACCGCCTGCATCACCGCCTCGGTGCCGGACATGTGGAACGAGACCTCGTCCATGCCGGACAGCTCGGTCAGGCGCTTCACGTTGTCAGCGACGACCGGGTGATAGAGCCCGAGCACCGGGCCGAGCGCGCTCGCGCGCCGCTCGGCAGCCGCGATGCACTCCTTGTAGAAGTCATAGCCGAAGATGTTGACGCCGTAGGAGCCGGTGAGGTCGTAGAACCGGTTGCCGTCGAGATCGGTCAGGGTCACGCCGGAGGAAGCCTGCATGAACGAGCCGGCGCCGAGCTGCTCCTTGACCAGACGGCTGTACTGGAACGGGACCCGGTAGCTCTGGGTGAACTGCAGGTCGGAGATGCGGCTTGCGGCTTCCGCCGTCAGCGCGCGGCTCTTGGCGAACTTCTCCTGGAACAGCGCGCCGAGCCGGAAGAAGCCGTCCTGGCGCTGCGTGGCGATCGCCCGCGGTGCGCCGTCGGACCGGAAGAAGTCGTCGATCTCGAACTCATAGCGCGGGATCAGCCTGGAGATCCGGCGCGACATCTTGGAATGGCCCGCCAGCGAGCGGTGCTTGGCGCGCGACAGTTCGATGCGGGCCTTGACCTTCGGGGCCATGGCGGCCGTCACGGCAGCGCCAACGGCGAGCGATACATAAGGAATCGAGTTTTCCATCATGTCCAAAAGCGCTAACCCCTCCTGCTGACAGATTCATGACAGTCAAAAGCCTGATCGCCTCCGTCACCCAACAGGAAGACCTCAACTTCCTGCTCACCAACCGCGTGCCGCGCGCCGCGCTGACCCGCTTCATGGGCTGGTTCTCCAAGATCGAGAACCCGCTCATCCGGGACGCGTCGATCGCGCTGTGGAAGCTGTTCTCCGACCTCGATCTCTCCGAGGCTAAGGAGAGCCGCTTCAAGAGTCTGCACGCCTGCTTCACGCGCGAGCTGAAGCCCGGCCTGCGGCCGTTCGATCCGGATCCCGCCATCGTCACCAGCCCGTCCGACGGCATCATCGGCGCCCACGGCCTGATCCGCGACGGCGAGCTCTACCAGATCAAGGGCGCGCCTTATTCGCTGCGCGAGCTCGTCGCCGATCCGGCCGTGGTCGAGACCCATCGCAACGGCAGCTTCGTCACCTTGCGTCTGACCTCGAGCATGTATCACCGCTTCCACGCGCCGGCCGACATGACGATCGAGCATGTCAGCCTGATCCATGGCGATGTCTGGAACGTCAATCCGATCGCGCTGAAGCGGGTCGAGGGGCTGTTCTGCAAGAACGAGCGCGCGGTGATCCGCACGCATCTTGCCTCCGGCGAGCCGTTTACGATCGTGCCGGTGGCGGCGATCCTGGTGGCGAGTATCCGGCTGCATGCGCTCGACCGCGTATTGAACGCGCAGACCGAGCGGCCGCTCGCCTACGCCTGTAACAACAATGTGCGCAAGGGGGACGAGCTCGGCTGGTTCGAGCACGGCTCGACCATCATCCTGCTCGCGCCCGGCGACTTCACATTCTGCCGCGATGTGGCGGAAGGCGCCCGTATCCGGGCCGGACAGCCACTGTGGCGCAGGCGCGTCGCCGCCGGATGAATGTCAGGTCCACGCTTGCGGAATCTCGATTTCGGCGTTGCGCAGTCCTATATCGGAGCGTTCAACTGACGAATCAGACCGCGGGAGTTGCGGTCGTTGCGGCTCGGGAGAGGCGATGGCGAGAGCGCCGATCATGGCGGCAGGGGGCATCGTGCTGCGGCGGGAACAGCCGCCGCGCATCGCGGTCGTGCGCCTGCGCAAGCGCGACGAATGGGTGCTGCCGAAGGGCAAGCTCGACGACGGCGAGACGCCGCGCGACGCCGCCAGGCGCGAGGTGCTGGAGGAGACCGGCCACAAGGTCACCGTGCATGAATTCCTCGGCACCCTGGTTTACGATACCGGCACGCGTGCCAAGGTCGTGCACTACTGGCGCATGGAAGCGGCCGGCGAGCCGTCGCAGCCGCTCATGGACGATGTCCGCGCCGTCGACTGGCTGCCGCTCGATGCGGCGGTGGGGCGGCTGTCGCGCGATCATGAGAAGACGTTCCTGGAGACCGTCGGGCCGTACGCGCTCGCAGGCCTGATCCGCAAGACCAAGGCGAAGTCAGCGCCCGAGGTGGCGGCGAAGACCGCCGCTGACAAGAAGCCGGTCGAGAAGGTCGCAGCGGAGACGGCGGCGGTCGCGGCAAAGCCTGCAACCGCCAGGAAGCGCCGCAGCCGGGTCGTGGAGCAGCCCGCCCCAGCGCCGGCTCCGGAGATCGCCGACCTCGCGATCGCCGTGCCGGGCGAGCAGCCCGCCGAAGCCGTGCTCGCGGCTGCGGCGCCCGACCTCGGTCAATCCGAACCGACTGCTTCGGATCCGGCGGCAGTGCCGGTGGAGGCCCACCCGGTCCCGATGGCGGCCGAACCCGCTGCAAGCGAGCGTGAGCCGGCGGACCTCGAGCGTATCGAGGCCGTGGCCGCAGCGATCAAGTCGCTCGTGCCGAGCAAGGCCGCGCCGGATGCCGAAAGCAGCCCGAATAAGGACAGGCCGTCGGACGTGCCGAATGCCGGCGCAGAAGCCGCCGCGCCGCGCGAAGACGTGGCCGCCGCGGATGCGGAGGCGCTGGATGGTGCGCCACGCCGCAGCCTGGCGCAGAAGATGCGGGCGTGGCTCGGCCGCGCCGCCTGAGTCTGGTTGACGAAACGATTGATCGGCAAGCGGTTCTGCCGTGCACATTCTGCGCGTGCCGGCTGAGCAATTCCTGCTGTCCGCTGTTCGAAAATTGCCAAGAACCATTCGCGCCATCGCGGGTTGATGCGGGTCCGTCAACGGAGACCCCGCATGAGCCCGCCGCCACCGCGCCAGAGCGCCGCGTCCACCGCAAAGCCTGCTCCTCTGTCCGTCACGCTTCAGATCAATGGCCAGTCGCACACGCTGTGGGTGGCACCCTGGACCACGCTGCTCGATCTCCTGCGCAATCATCTCGACCTCACCGGCACCAAGAAGGGCTGCGATCACGGTCAATGCGGCGCCTGCACCGTGCTGATCGACGGCCGCCGCGTGCTCTCCTGCCTGACGCTCGCGGTCATGAAAGACGGCGCCGAGATCACGACCATCGAGGGACTCGCCAAGGGTGATGAGCTGCACCCGCTGCAGCAGGCCTTCATCGATCACGACGCCTTCCAATGCGGCTATTGCACGCCGGGCCAGATCTGCTCGGCCGCCGGCCTGATCGCCGAGGGCAGGGCGAAGACGAAGGACGAGATCCGCGAGCTGATGAGCGGCAACATCTGCCGTTGCGGCGCCTATCCGAACATCGTCGGCGCCATCGAGCAGGCGATGGGAGGCAGCCGATGAACAATTTCGACTACGCGCGCGCCAGCGATGTCGCCGAGGCCGTCAGGCTCAAGGCGGCGACGCCGGAGGCCAAGTTCATCGCCGGCGGCACCAACCTGATCGACCTGATGAAGTATCACGTCGAGCAGCCGCGTCAGCTGATCGACATCAGCTACCTGCCGCTGACGAATGTGGAGGAGACGAGCGCCGGCGGCGTCAGGATCGGCGCGCTGGTGCCGAACAGCACGCTCGCCTATCACCCCCTCATCGAGAGCCGCTATCCGCTGCTGGCGAGCGCGATCCTCGCCGGCGCCTCGGCGCAGCTGCGCAACATGGCCTCGACCGGCGGCAATCTGCTGCAGCGGACGCGCTGCGCCTACTTCTATGACGCCGCCACGCCCTGCAACAAGCGCACGCCCGGCGCCGGCTGCTCGGCGGTCGACGGTCTCAACCGCGGCCATGCCATCCTCGGCGCCAGCGCCGATTGCATCGCGACCCACCCCTCCGACATGTGCGTGGCGCTCGCCGCGCTCGACGCCAAGGTGCAGGTCGCGGGCTCCTCGGGCGAGCGCGTCATCGCCCTTGCGGACTTCCATCGGCTGCCCGGCGACCGGCCGGATCTCGACAACACGCTGCGCGTCGACGGGATCATCACCGCGATCGAGCTGCCCCCGCAGGGCTTCGCCGCGAATCACAGCTATCTGAAGATCCGCGATCGCCTGTCCTACGCATTCGCGCTGGTCTCGGTCGCCGCTGCGCTCGAGCTCGACGGCGGCCGCATCGGCGAGGCGCGCCTGGCGCTCGGCGGCGTCGCCCACAAGCCGTGGCGCAATGAGGCGGCCGAAGCCGCGCTGCGCGGGCAGGCGCCGGATCCCCAGGCGTTCGGCCGCGCTGCGAACATCCTGCTGAGCGATGCGAAAGCCGCCACGCACAACGCCTTCAAGATCCCGCTGGCGCGCCGCGCCATTGTGCGCACCCTGACCCAGGCCGCGAACGCAACGCCCCAGATTCAAGCCATCAAGACCATCCGGTGATGTCATGACAGCTCGCATCGGCACAGCCACCTCCCGCATCGACGGCCGCGCCAAGGTCACCGGTGTCGCCAAATATGCCGCCGAGTTCACCGCGCCCGATCTCGCCTTCGGCGTCGTGGTCAATTCCACCATTCCGAAGGGGCGGATCGTGCGCATCGATACCAGCCGCGCCCTGGCTGTCGATGGCGTCCTCGACGTGCTGACCCACGCCAACCGGGTCAGGATGGCGGACAAGGATGACGCCTATCGCGACGAGGTCGCGCCGGAGGACGGCTCGCCCTATCGTCCGCTTTATGACGACCGGGTGCATTTCAACTACCAGCCGGTGGCGCTGGTCGTCGCCGAGGACGAGGACACCGCGCGTTTCGCGGCGACGCTGGTCGCGGTAGAGTATCTGGCCGAGAGCTTCGCGACCGACCTGCATGCGCGGCGCGAGCAGGCTTTCAAGGTCGACAAGCCGCTCAAGCCGCGCGGCGACGCGACAAAGGCGCTTGCCGGCGCAGCCGTGCGTCACGATGCCGACTATGGCGTCCCGATCGAATATCACAACCCGATGGAGCTCTACGCGTCGACGGTGCTCTGGCGCGACGGCGGCAAGCTCGTGGTCTACGACAAGACCCAGGGCGTGCAGAATGTGCAGCGCTACGTCTGCAGCGTGTTCCAGCTGACGGACGACGACGTCCAGGTGATGTCGCCGTTCGTCGGCGGCGCGTTCGGCTCCGGGCTGCGGCCGCAATACCAAGTGGTGCTCGCCGCCATGGCCGCGCTGAAGCTGAAGCGCGCGGTGCGCGTCGTGCTCAGCCGCGCCCAGATGTATGGCCTGTGCTATCGCCCTGCGACGATCGAGCGGCTGGCGCTCGGCGCCCGTGAGGACGGCACGCTGGCGGCGCTGACGCACGAGGCCGTGGCGATGACCTCGCAGCACGAGGCGTTCTCGCGCAACGACATCGGCTGGGGCGATGTGCTCTACACCTCCGCTACTTCGCGCGCGACGCACCGCCTCGCCAAGCTCGACGTGCCGACGCCCGGCGACATGCGCGCGCCCGGCGCCGCCAGTGGCGTCTACGGGCTGGAATGCGCGATGGACGAGCTCGCCGTCGCGCTGAAGATGGATCCTCTCGAATTGCGCCTGCGCTGTTATTCCGATCGGGATCAGGACAAGGATCTGCCGTTCTCCAGCAAGCGGCTGAAGGAGTGCTATCAGCAGGGCGCCGAGGCGTTCGGCTGGTCGAAGCGCAATCCCGAGCCGCGGTCGATGCGTGACGGCCGAGAACTCGTCGGCTGGGGCATGGCGAGCGGCGCCTGGGAGGCACTGCAGATGCCGTTCGCGACGCGGATCGTGATGACGGCGAATGGACATGTCGAGGTGGCGAGCGCGACCTCCGATATCGGCACCGGCACCTACACGATCATGGCGCAGGTCGCCGCCGACATGCTCGGCGTGCCGCTCGACAGCATCAATGTGAAGCTGGGCGACTCCACGCTGCCCAAGGCGCCGGTGGAGGGAGGTTCGTGGACCGCAGCCTCGATCTCGCATGCGATCGTCAACGCGGCCGATGATATCCGGGCGGAGCTGCTGAAGATCGCGCACACCATCCCGGGCTCGCCGTTGCAGGGGCTCACCGCCGACGAAGTGACGCTCGCCGATGGCGCCATCGTCGCCATTTCCGATCGCAGCCGGTCGTTGGCGATGTCGGACGTGATGCGTCACGGTGGCAAGGACCGCATCGAGAAGGAGCGCGGCTCGGATTTCGAGGACGACGACAAGCACGCCCACAACGCCCACTCGGCGGTTTTCGCCGAAGTGAAGGTCGACGAGGAGCTCGGCGTCATCAGAGTGACGCGCATCGTCAATGCCGTCGCCGCCGGGCGCATCCTCAACACCAAGACGGCTTCGAGCCAGATCATGGGCGGGGTCGTCATGGGCATCGGCATGGCGTTGCACGAAGAAGCCCAGATCGACCAGCGGTTCGGGCGCATCATGAACGCCAACATCGCCGAATATCACATGCCGGTGAATGCCGACGTTCACGATATCAAGGTGATCTTCGTCGACGAGGAGGATCGCATCATCAACAAGATGGGCATCAAGGGCGTAGGCGAGATCGGCATCGTCGGCGTCGCCGCGGCGATCGCCAACGCGGTCTATCACGCCACCGGAAGGCGCATACGGGATTTGCCGATCACGCTGGACAAGCTGGTGGGGTGAACCGTCTTCTCTCGGCCATAATGGCGCCGGAGCGAGCCGCGCTCGCCACACCGTCTCCCTTGTTGGTGCCGTTTCGAAACATCTCTCCATTCTTCCGCCCCACGCCGTCCGAAATCTCGGAGAAGGATGCGCCGCCCGCGAGAGGGCGATCATCGTGGGCGTGAGGCGGGAGAAGCATGGTCGAGATCGACGTCGCGGCTTTCGTGAGATCCTGTACCCCCGCCACCATCCGCCTGATGATGCTGTGCGCGGCGCTCGGCCTGTCGGGCTGCGCCACGGCGCAGATGACGCAGAGCGGCGCGCTCGCATCCTATCAGTCGCTGGCGGAATCGAACGGCCTGCTCGCCAAGTCGCAGCTCAACGTCGACAAGGACAATGTGCTCGCGGCCCAGACCGTGCGTATCATGCCGACATCCTTCTCGGGCCAGGCCGGCGCGGTGCTGACGGACCAGCAGCGGCAGCTCGTCGCCAATGCCGTCGACCGCGCGCTGTGTCTCAACCTGAGCGAACGCTTCACGGTCGTGGCGCCCAATCAGAGGGCCGATCTGACGACGCGCACCTTCATCACCCAGGCGACGCCGACCGATCCGGTCGCCGCCGGTGCGTCGAAGGTCGTGTCGGCCGTGCCGGGCGCGCTCGGCGTTCCCGTTCCGGTGCCGCGGCTGCCGATCGGGCTCGGCAGTCTCACGATCGAGGCTGAGGCACTCGACCGCAAGGGCCGGCAGCAGGCCGCAATGGTATGGGCGCGCGGCGCCAATTCGTTCACCAACTCGCCGGTGCTGTCGCAGGCCGGCGATGCCTATGATTTGGCAGGTTCGTTCAGCGCCGATTTCGGCCAGATGCTGGTGACCGGCGAGACCCCGTTCGGAAAGGTGCCGAAGCTGCCGTCGATCGAACGGATCGGCGCGGCGCTCGGCGGCAAGCCGAAGAACGCGGCGTGCGAGGCGTTCGGCAGGGATCCCGGGGTCATCGGCATGGTCGCCAACCGTCTGGGCGCACCGCCGGAATGGGTCGACAAGGGCGCTGTGCCAAGGGACGCACAGGCGAGCACGCAGATCGCGAAGCAGTAGCGGTCATCTGCATCCGCATGCCGCCGTGGGAATGCGAGACGCGGCCGCGTCGGAAAGCATAAGCGCGCAGCTGGTGCTGGCACACCTCGGATCGGGGCGGCGGCCGGTGTGCGCTACTCCGCCGCCTCGCTCTTGCCCTCGATCAGCAGCACGTCGAGGCTCTCGATCTCCTGCATCGCGCGGCCGGCGATGCCCTGCAGGTCGCCATACAGGCCCGCCGTCGAATCCAGCACGCTGCGCAGTTGCTCCTCGCGCTTGGCCCACAGCCGCATCATGGTCTTGCGCTCGCGGTCGAGATCCGACTGCATCTCGGTGAAGCGCTCGACGATGGCGTCGATGCGGTGGCGGAAGCGGGGCCCCGTGAGATAGGCGTAGACCATCTCCATCTTGGTCTGCTGGCCCTCCTGCGCGAGCTTGCTGCAGGCGACGTCGATCAGCGACTGCCGCAGTGCCAGCGACAGTGGCAGCGCGAAGCGCGGCTCGGCGACCCAGACGCCGTCGATCAGGTCGAAGCCGTCGACGCCCTTGGGCAGCGCGCTCGAGACAATCAGCGCGATGTCGGCCTTGGCGGCGCGCAGGTCGTCGCGCAGCTTGACCAGCCAGCCATCGCTCCAGTTCTTGGTGCGCTTGGATTCCCACAGGATCGCGCCGCAGACCTGGCCGCTGGGGGCCACGACGCGATGGATCACGTCGCCGCCGAACTCGCCCTTCGGAACCGGCTCGACCAGGTCGCGGGGAAAGCGCGCACGCAACTGCGATTCCAGCTCGATCTCCAGTGCCTCGCCCTGCAGCTGCTGCGAGCCCTGCTCGGCCTTGCGGCGGAGTTCCTCGATCTGGCGCTGCATGCCGGCGATCTGGGTTTCCTTCTCGGCGACCTTGGCCTTCAGCGACTCCTCGGCCTCCAGCCGCGCCTTGTCGCGCACGGCAACAAGGCTCTCCTGCACCTTGGTCTCGATGGTGAGATCGAGCTCGCGGCGGGCCTCGTCGAGTTCGCGCTGCTTGCGCATCATCTCGGCCTGCGCCTTCTGGGCGTCGGCGAGCTTGGCGTCCTTGTTGAGGATGGTCTCGTGCAACTCGGCGAGCTGGCGATCGCGATTGCCCATCTCATCCGCGACGGCCTGGCGCGCCTTCTCGGCTTCGGCTTGCGCGATCGCAGCGCGCTCGGCCTTCAGCTTGGCGGCGACCTGCTGATCGATCGCGGCCCTGGCCTGCGCGATCTGCTCCTGCGCCGCCTTGAGCTGCGCCTCGCGGCGGCCGAAATCGGCTTCCTTCGCCTGCAGCTGCTTCTCGAACTGCCGGCGCGTCTCCGCGATCAGGGGCGCTGCGAGCTGCTCGGTCAGCTTGATCTCGGTGCGGCAGGAGGGGCAGACGATCTGAGGATCGGTCATGATTCGCTTCCTTCCATGAAAGCCGAATCTAACCGGCCGCCGCGTGGCGTTTAACCCACGCGAACGGCTTATCCCACGCAATTATCCGCGATTCACGCCCCGTGCGGCGTGGCCTCGGACGTCGCCGTCGTGTCCGGCGCCTTGATGCGGAACCAGGCGACGTAGAGCGCCGGCAGGAACAGCAAGGTCAGCACCGTGCCGACGATGATGCCGCCCATCATCGCATAGGCCATCGGACCCCAGAACACTTCGCGCGCGATCGGGATCAGCGCCAGCGAGGCCGCGGCCGCCGTCAGCATGATCGGCCGCATGCGGTGCTCGGTCGCCTCCATCACGGCCTCCCACGGCGGCCGTCCTTCTTCGCGCAGATGCTCGATCTGCACGATCAGGATCACCGAGTTTCTGATCAGGATGCCGATCAGCGCGAGCACGCCGAGGATGGCGACGAAGCCCAGCGGCGCGCCGCTCGGCAGCAGTGCTGCGACGACGCCGATCAAGGCCAGCGGGGCCACCGCGAACACCAGGAACAGCCGCTGGAAGCTCTGCAGTTGCAGCATCAGGATGGTGGCCATGGTGAACAGCATGATCGGGACGACCGCGATGATCGGCGCCTGGCTCTTGGCGCTCTCCTCGACGCTGCCGCCGGTGACGACCTTGTAGCCGGCCGGAAGCCTGGCGTCGAAGGCCGTGATCGCCGGCTTGAGCTGATCGACCACCGTGTTCGGCTGCACCTGATCGATCACGCTGGCCTTCAAGGTCAGCGTCGGCTGGCGCGAGCGGCGCCAGATCTCCGGCTGCTCGATCTGGTAGCGCAGGGTCGCGAGCGCCGCGAGCGGGATCGACTGGCCGTTGGATCCGGAGAGCTGCAGGTCGCGCAAGGTCTCCAGCGACTGCCGTTCCTTGGCCTGGGCGCGGCCGCGTACGTCGATCAGATAGATGTCGTCGCGCACCTGGGTGATCGAGGTGCCGTCGAGCACGCTGTTCAGCGCATTCGCGATGTCCTCCGAGGTGACGCCGAGCTGGCGCGCCTTGTCCTGCAGCACGTCGACCTTCACGACGCGCGCCGGCTCCATCCAGTCGAAGATGACCGCCCCGAGATGGCTGTTGCCGCGCAGGACGCCGGCCAATTCCTGCGCGATCTCGCGCACCTTGGCGACATCGGGCCCGCTGACGCGATACTGCACCGGGCGGCCGACCGGCGGGCCGATGTCGAGCAGATGCACATAGGCGTCGGTGCCGGGGAACGTCTTGGTCAGATAGGCCTGCAGTTTGGCGCGGGCGCGGTCGCGCGCCTCGAGGCTCCTGGTGACGATGATGATCTGGCCGAACGACACGTCGGCCGGCTGCACGTCGAACGACAGCACGAAGCGCTGGGCGCCGGAGCCGACATAGGTCGACCAATGGTCGATGTCGGGATTGCCCTTCAGCGCCTCCTGCTCGAACTGCGCCATCTGCGCGTTGGTCTCGGCGATCGAGGAGTTCTGCGGCAGGTTGAAGTCGATCACCAACTCGGTACGGTCGGAGGAGGGGAAGAACTGCTGCTGCACGAAGCGCATGCCGAACACCGACAGCCCGAAGATCAGGACCGTGGCGACGATCGTGGTCCAGCGGTTCCGCATGCAGGCATTGAGCATGGCGCGGAAGATCCGCGTCAGCCGGCCGCCCTCGGCATGGTGACTCGGCAAGGTCGCGGGCAGGATGGTGACGCCGAGCAGCGGCGCGAACAGCACGGCGACGATCCAGGACACGACCAGCGACACCGCGATCACGACGAACAGCGTGAAGGTGAACTCGCCGGCGGCGCTGTTGTTGAGGCCAATCGGAATGAAGCCCGCGACCGTCACCAGCGTTCCCGTCAGCATCGGGAAGGCGGTGGAGGTGTAGACGTAGGTTGCGGCCTTGCGCAAGGAGTCGCCGACCTCGAGCCGCGCCACCATCATCTCGACCGCGATCATGGCGTCGTCGACCAAGAGGCCGAGCGCGATGATCAGCGCGCCCAGCGAGATGCGCTGCAGCGAGATGCCGGTGTAGGCCATGAACAGGAAGGTGATGGCGAGCACCAGCGGGATCGAGATCGCGACCACGAGGCCGGCGCGCACGCCCAGGCTGACGAAGCTGATCGCGAGCACGATGATCACGGCCTCATACAGCGCCTTGGTGAAGCCGCCGACGGCTTCCTCGACGATCTTGGGCTGGTCCGAGACGAGATGCACGCCGACGCCGACCGGCAGGTCGGCGATGACCTTGGTCATCTCCTCCTTCAGTGCCTCGCCGAAGTCGAGCAGATTGGCGCCGGCCTTCATGCCGATGGCAAGCCCGATCGCAGGCTGGCCGTTGAAGCGGAACAGCGACGTCGGCGGGTCCTCATAGCCGCGGGTGATGGTGGCGACGTCGGTGAGCGGGAAGAAGCGGTCGTTGATGCGCAGGTTGATCGCCTTGAGGCTCTCCTCGGAGGTGAACTGGCCGGAGACGCGTACGGCGACGCGCTCGGGGCCGGCCTGCAGCACGCCGGACGGCGACACCGCATTCTGCGCCTGCAGCGCGTTGAGGATGGTGCGCTGGTCGATGCCGAGCGCGGCCACCTTGCGCGGCGAGAATTCGAGATAGATCACCTCGTTCTGCGCGCCGACGATGTCGACCCGGCCGACATTGGGCACGGTCAGCACCTTGGCGCGAACCTCCTCGACGCGGTCGCGCAGCTGGCGCTGGCTGAGGCCGTCGCTGGTGAAGGCGTAGATGTTGCCGAACACGTCACCGAAGCGGTCGTTGAATCCCGGCCCGACGACGCCGGACGGGAAGTCGCCCCTGATGTCGTTGATCAGGTTGCGCACCTGCAGCCAGGTCGGGACGACGTCGCGTGCCTTGGTGGTGTCGCGCAGATTGACGAACACGGTGGTCTGGCCGGGCACCGTCAGGCTCTTGGTGTAGTCGAGCGCCGGCAGTTCCTCCAGCTTCTTCTCGATGCGGTCGGTGACTTGCCGCGTCATCTCCTCGGCGGAGGCGCCGGGCCATTTGGCCTGGATCAGCATCGTCTTGATCGTGAAGGACGGATCCTCCTCGCGGCCGAGATGCACGTAGGAGAAGAGGCCCGCAGCCATGAAGGCGATCATGAAATACCAGACGAGCGAGCGGTGCTCGAGCGCCCAGTCGGAGAGGTTGAAGGACTTCACGGCTGAGATTCCTGATCGATGCGGACGGACTGGCCATCCTTGAGACTGTGCACGCCGGCGGTGACGACGCGCTGCCCGGCTTCGAGGCCGCCGGTGACGCGGACGCTGCCGTCCTCGTTGCGGGCGATCGTGATTTCCTGTCGCTTCACCGTCTTGCTGGTAGCGTCGACCAGCCAGACGAAGCTCTTGTCGTTCTGCTCGAGCACAGCCGAGCGCGGCAGCCGGATGACGGTCTTCTGCTCGATATCGAGCGAGGCGGTCACCGTGGTGCCGAGCCGCATGATCTCGGGCGGATTGTCGAGCGTGATGCGGATGCGGCGCGTGCGCGTGGTGGCGTCGGCGCGCGGCGCGATCTCGCGCACCTTGCCGGCGGCGCTGACGCTGGGATCGACCTGCAGCCGCACGGTGAACGGCGTGCCGGCCTGCAAGGCCCCGGCAATGTCGTCGCCGACATCGATCACGGCCTCGCGGATGTCGGGCCGCGCCACCGTGACGACGCTCTGTCCCGGCGAGACGACCTGGCCGACCTCCGCGCCGACGGCGGTGACGATGCCGGCGAAATCCGCCTTGAGCTGGGCGTAGCCGAGCTGCTCACGCGCCTTGGCGAGATTGGACTGCGCCTTGACGACGGAGGCCTGGGCGGCCGCGCGCGACTGCTCGGCGCTCTCCAAGGTCGCCTTGGTGGTGGCGTCGGTTTCCAGCAGGGTGCGCTGCCGGCCCTCGGTGCCGGTCGCATTGGTCAGTTGTGCCTGGCTGCGCGAGACCTCGGCGGCCGAGGCACGCACGGCGAGCTCGAGCGCGGCGGGATCGATCGCCGCGACGACCTGGTCCTGCTTGACCATGTCGCCGACATAGACGGGCCGGGCGATCAGCCGTCCGAGCACGCGGAAACTGAGATCGGCCTTGTAGCGCGGCTCGATCGTGCCGGTGACGGCCGAGCCGTTGGCCGCCTGCGGCTCGATCTTCATCGACAGCACCGGCCGGACCGGCTCGGGAGCGGCGGCCTTTTCGTTGCAGCCGGCGAGCAGAGCGAGCGCGCCGAGCGGAAGAACACAACGCATGGGCGTCATCACGACCGCTTCTCCTCGTTGAATACGATCTGTTGGCCGACGCTGAGCAGCTTGCCGCCATCGGTCACGACGCGGTCACCCGGTTGCAGCCCGGCCGACACCACGATCGCGCCGGTCTCGTAGTCCTCGATCGTGATCGGCTTCAGCGACACGGTCTTGTCGGCGGCATCGACCAGCCACACCGCCGGTTTCTTGCCGGCCGCGGTGAGCGCGCTCCAGGGCAGCACAATGCGTTGCTCCGGCTTGATGAAGCCGGTGACGCTGACGGCGCTGCCGAGGATCATCTCGGGCGGCGGATTTTCGATTGCCATCTTGACACGGACGGTCCCGGATTTGGGATCGATGGTCGGCGAGACTTCGCGCACTTGACCCTTGGCCGTCACCGAGGGATCCGAGAGCAGCGCAATCGCGGCCTTGGTGCCGTCGAACTTCAACGACAGCGCCGCCTCGTAGACGTCGACCACGGCATCGCGATCGCCGTCACGCGCGAGCGTGAACACGGACTGCGCCGCCTGCGCCACTTGGCCGACCTCGATATTGCGCGCGGTGATCGTGCCGTCGGCGTCGGCGCGCAACTCGGTGAAGGTCAGCGCGTCCTTGGCGGTGTCGCGCTGGGCCTTGGCGGATTCCAGCGAGCCTTCCGCCGTCCGCAGCGTCTCCTGGGCCTGGTCGAAGGTCGCGCGCGTCGTGAAGCCGCTGGAGAGCAGCGTCTGCTGCCGATTGAAGTTGGAGGTCGCGACCTTCACCTGCGACTCCGCGGCGGTCACGGCGGCCTCGGCGGAATCCAGGTCGGCCTGCTGCTCGGCCGGATCGATCCTGGCGAGCAACTGTCCGGCCTTGACGTGCGCGCCGACCTCGACGAGCCGCTCCGTGACGCGGCCGCTGACCCTGAACGACAGGTCGGCGAGCACGCGCGCCTGGACGTCGCCGGTCAGCGTGATCGATTGCCGGCGCTCCGACAGCTTGACCACCTCGGTTCGCACCAGCCGGGACGGCGGTGGGGTTGCGGCCGTTTTCTGCTCGCAGCCGGCCAGCAGCAGGCCGACGGTAGCACAGCCGGCCGCGGTCAGCAGGCGTGAGCCCGGCGCCCGAAGGAAGGGGAATCCTGTGATTGGAGACATGGTCGTATCTTCGGCCCGGTTGGGTGGTGGCGATCATTCCCGTCCTGCCGCGCAAGCACGCAAGGACCGGAAAGCGCCTGTTGGTCGTCAGCAGCGCGCAGAACCCGCGCAGCCGCCCGCCGTTGCAGGCAAGGTTCACGCGAAAGTTGAACACCATCCTCTTGACAGTGCGTGAATTAGACAATCAAATCTAGAATAATTCGTCTAGTAACATTCTCGTGGCGGTTTCGAATTCCCCCTGTGCGGGTTGCCGGGCGCTCCCGTTGGGACATCGGCCATCGCTGCCGCCGCGGTGAGCCAAGGCATGACGCGAACGTGCGACGCAAAGCTGCGACTGACCTGAATGACCCCGCGCGCACGACATCACGTGCGCCGCGCCAGGCGCGGGGCCGTGAGCGGCGCGAGCAGCTGCTCGACGCCGCAGCCGCCATCATCGCCGAGTCCGGGATTGGTGCCGTCAGCATGCATGCCGCGGCCCAGCGCGCCGGCGCCTCGATCGGCTCGGTCTATCATTTCTTCCGCGACAAGGATCAGATGCTGGATGCGCTCGCCGAACGTCACGATGCCGAGCTGCAGCCGGCATTCGATCGCGTGCTGCAGCGGAGCGATGCGGAATGGGCAGCGTTGGCGCCCGCCGAGGTCATCGAGCAACTGATCGGCTGGGCGATCCGCTACTTCGTCCGCAATCCCGATGCGCTGGCGACGCTCGATCTGCACGACCAGACCGTGCATGCCGAGTTCAGGGCCGTCATCGACCGCGTCATGCGCGCCAGGCTTGGCGACGAACTGGGCAAACAGGCGGCCACTACGCTCGATGCCGTCGTGCTCGGCACCCTGCTGTTCACGCGCGAGCAGGATCCGCGCAGTCGCGACGTCGTGGTGGCCGCGTTGCCGGAGATGATGGCTACCTATCTGAACGCTCTCGAGGCGAAGCGGAAGCGGACGAAGGCATGAGGTACAGGCGGCGTATCGATGCGATCAGGGCAGCTATTTGAACGGCCACGCGCTGCTCTTCCGATGCATCGCCACTGTGCGCGGCGTCGCCGTGTCCGCGATCGGCTGGGCCGGAAGGACGATCTGGTCTTCGACGTTCCAACGGTCGAGCTCGTAGCGCCATTTGCCATTCTCCGATGTGCGATCATCGCAGTCCTTCAGCGCGCGATCGCGAGACGGTGGATCGATGACCGTAGACGTCGTTCGGCGCTGGCGACGATGCTGACGATCAGGCGGAACGACGAGGCCGGCGCGGACGTACGCATCCCGCTCATCGCACGGGGCCCGCCGGCGACGGCGTGTCGACATGATCCATCGTCGCCATCGACACCGGCTGCGGCTCGTCGATGAGAGCGGAGCGATCGCGACGACGTGCCAGACGCCGCTCGCTGCTCCGGTCGCGCCTGATGGCAATCCCTTCGACCAGCCGGGCCACGACGCCGACCACGGCAAAGCTCAAGAGCAGCGAGATGCACAGCAGCCCCAGATAGAGCTTCAGCACCGAGCTTGCGAAGCAGGCAAGCGCGATGAGCGCGACAATGGCCAGCCGGCCTTTGACGGAGATCGACATGATGGGGCGTTTCGCTGGTAGCTGATTGTGGGCGCCACTCTAGCGCCATGTTTTCTGCCGCCAAGCCGCGTCCCAATGGGTGGTAAATTTTGCCGCAAGGTCATGACGACAATCGGATGTGCTCCAGCTCAATCGTCGTCGCACGCGTCGCAGTTCAACTCCGCGTTGCGAAGATCCGGTTGTCCTTGTGCCGGCTTCGCGCATTCGTCGTGGGGAACCGAAGCGAGCATCCATCGTCGCCGAGGTCCGGCCTTCCCTGCGCCCTCTCGTTACGATGAGGGCCGAGATATCGCACGATCCGGGCGCATCGCGTCGCGGCAACGCGAAGCCGCGTCATCTCTCCGAGTAACGGATCAAATGCGTTTCTGCGCATCAGTACCCGACGAGACCGGCTGTTTGAGATGGCCAGCAAGACGATCGGCAGACGTGCTGCTACTGCGCGCTGGCCCACGCCGCAAGCACGGCGCGCTCCTCGCCGGTGATCTCGGTGATGTTGCCGGGCGGCATCGCGTTGGACCAGGCGGCGTTGCGCGCGATCAGCCGCGCATTGCGCTGGATGTGCTCGGCGGTGTCGAGCCGCACGCCCCGGGGCGCGCTGACGATGCCGTCCCACACCGGCTCGGCGGCATGGCACATGCTGCAGCGGGAGGTCACGATCTCCTCGACCTGCGCGAAACTCGGCGGGGCGCTCAGGGCCGTCTTGGCGTCGCGGGGACCCGCTGCGGACAGCAGCAGGATGCCGATCATGCCCGCGGCTGCGACGCCCCACACCCACCATGGCGATGGATTGCCCTTGTGACGCTCGTTGAAGAAGTGGCGGATGACCGGCCCGAGCGCGAGCACGATGGCGACGATCACCCAATTGTAGCGGGTGCCGAACAAGAGCGGATAGTGATTGCTGATCATCAGCACCACCACCGGCAGGGTCAGATAGTTGTTGTGGACCGAGCGCTCCTTGCCGGCCTTGCCAAGCTTGGGATCCGGCGCCTCGCCGGCGAGCAGCGCGGCGACGATCTTCTTCTGGTTGGGGATGATCACCGCGAACACGTTGGCGACCATGATGGTGCCGATGATGGCGCCGATCTGGTTGAAGGCGCCGCGGCCGCTCAGCACGTGGGTGAAGGCGTAGGTGAGCGCGACGAGGAAGATGTAGCCGCCGATCGCGAATGGCAGCTCGTGCCGGGCAAGGCCGCTGCGGCAGGCGGCCTCGTAGAGCAGCCACGCCAGCGCCAGCGAGCCGAAGCTGAACAGGCCGGCCTGAAGGGGCGTGAGATCGAGGATCGACTTGTCCACCAGGAACAGGTCGGCGTTGAGATAGTACACCACGATCATCAGCACGAAGCCGGACAGCCAAGTGGTGTAGGCCTCCCATTTGAACCAGGTCAGCTCGCTCGGCATCTGCGCCGGGGCCACCAGATATTTAACGATGTGGTAGAAGCCGCCGCCATGCACCTGCCAGGCCTCGCCCATCACGCCGGTCGGCAGGCCCTCGCGCGGCCTCAGGCCGAGGTCGAGCGCAATGAAGTAGAACGAGCTGCCGATCCAGGCGACGGCGGCGATCACGTGCAGCCAGCGGAAGATCAGGCTCAGCCATTCCGATATGATCGAAGCCCACATCGTGCGCTCATCTCCTTCGACAGGGCAAGTCCAGAGCCGAGTGCCGGCGTCTCATCTGTGGCATCGATCGCATCTGATTTCCAGCGCGTCGCTGTGGCAGTCAGTGCACAACAGATTAGCTGTCATGCGCGCGTGATGCGGTGGACTCCGGCGGCGCGATTGCGTTCAATGTGGCGGTCTGACAAGCGGGACGGGCGGAATGACGAGACTGGTTCTGATCATGCTGGTGCTGGGACAGTTCGCTAGTGTGCCTCTGGCGGCGGCGCAGACCGCACCCAAGCAGAGCACGGCCAAGCGCGCCGATGCCTGCGCGCCGATCGGACGAACCGAGGACGGCAAGCTGGTCTATGCGATGAAATGCGAGAGCATCCCCAAGCCGGTCGCTCCCGCCGCCCCGCCACAGGCGGCCGCCCAGCGGTCGGAGCCGGCTGCGGAAGCGGAGCCCGAGACCCAGCGGAGCGGCGTGTTCGGTTGGTCGTACGATCGCCGGCCCAAGCCATAGCGCAGCCGTTTCCCCAGACCGGCTCATTCGCCGAATTTCTCCTGCAACTGCGGAAGCAGCCGGTCCGGCTTGAACGGCACGGCCGCGAAGCGGATGCCGGTCGCAGCGCGCAGCGCGTTGCCGAGCGCGGCGGCGACCGGATTATAGGGGCTCTCGCTCATCGACTTCGCCCCCAATGGGCCGATCGTGTCGTGGGTGTCGGCAAACAGCACCTCGGTGCGCGGCACGTCGGCATAGGACGGCAGGTGATAGTCGCGGAAGCGCGGATTGATCACGCGGCCCATGTCGTCGATCACGATCTCCTCGTACAGCGCGGCACCGAGCGCTTGGGCCACGCCGCCCTCGACCTGGCCCCGGCACTGCATCGGATTGGCGACCCGGCCGGCATCCGCGGCCTGCACGCTCTTGAGGATCCTGATCTCGCCGGTCCCCTTGTTCACAGCGACGCGAAAGCCCTGGACGTTGAACGCGACCGAGCGCGGCGTGCCCTGCGAACTGCCGCTCGCGGTGAGCGGCGATCCGCTGGCGTTCGCGAGCTCGGCGAAAGCGAGACGGTGTGCGCCGCAGGTGATTGCATCATCGGCGATCACGCAGGCGCCGGGAGCGACGTTCCACCTGTCGGCAGCGAACCGCTTGATCGTCTCGGCCAGCGCCTCGGCCGCAGCCTGGGTCGCGCGTCCCGCGACGAAGGTGCCTGTCGAGCCATAGGCGCCGGTGTCGTGGCCGCCATGCGCCGTGTCGGACTGCTTCAGCGTGATGCGATCGACGGTGGTGCCGAGCACGGTCGCGGCGATCTGGCGATGGACGGTGCTGGTGCCGTTGCCGAATTCGGCGGTGCCGACGGTGAGCACGAAGCCGCCGTCGTCGCGCAGGCTGACGGTGGCATCGGCGATATGTCCATCGGGCGGCACGGTGTCGATCATCGTCAGCGCGATGCCATCGCCCTTCAGCCACTCGGCCGCCAGCTCCGGCGTCGGCGTGGCCTCGGCCATCGCGCGCTCGACCAGATCGAGGCACTGGTCGAGCCCGTAGGAGCCGTACAGCACGTCGCTGTGCCCGGATGCCGGCGGCGCCAGCATGGCATCGCCCGGCCTGACGATGTTGCGGCGTCGCATCTCGAAAGCGTCGATGCCGAGCTGCCGCGCGAGCTCGTCGATCGCGGCTTCGACCGCGAACGTGGTTTGCGGCAGGCCGTAGCCCCGATAGGCGCCGGCCGGCACCGTGTTGGTGTAGACGGCGAGGCCGTCGACCTTCTTGTTGGGACAATTGTAGACCGAGATCGACTCGGCGCAGGCATGGAACAGCACGGGCCCGGCATGATTGCCGTAGGCGCCGGTGTTGGAAAGAACATCGAGCTGCAGCGCGGTCAGCTTGCCATCCTTGTCGGCGCCGGCCTTGACCGTGACGCGCATCGGATGCCGCGTCGAGGTCGCGATGAACTGCTCCTCTCTGGTGAATTCGAGCTTCACGGGGCGCTTTGTCTTCAGCGCGGCGAGCGCGAGGATGTCCTCGACGAACATCTCCTGCTTGCCGCCGAAGCCGCCGCCGACGCGCTCGCAGAACACGCGGACATTATCGGGCGCGAGGTCGAAGATCTCGCACAGCGCCCGTTTCGTCAGGAACGGCACCTGCGTGCTGGAACGGACGGTGAGTACGCCCTTCTCGTCAAGCCAAGCGAGACCGCCGTGCGTTTCCAGCGCCGCATGCTGCACGCGCTGGGTGGTGAAGGTGCCTTCATAGGTCGCGGCGGCGGACGCGAGCGCGGCGGCGACGTCGCCGAACTCGCCATGGGTCTCGGCGACGATGTTGCGGGCGACGTCCGCGATGCGATGCGCGCTGCCACGGCCGGCGTGAATGACCGGCGCGCCGGGCTCGATCGCGTCAGCGGGATCGACCACGGCAGGCAGGATCTCGTAGTCGACGACGAGACGCCGACAGGCCTCTTCGGCCGCTGCTTCGGTCTCGGCGACGACGGCCGCGACCTTCTGGCCGATGAAGCGCACGACGTCGTCGAGCACGCGGGTGTCCGCCGGATCCATCCAGGCCTGCTCATGGCGCGCGGTGGAGAACAGCGTCGCCGGCGCATCCTCATGCGTCAGCACGGCGTGCACGCCCGGCACCGCCAGCGCAGCCCTCTTGTCGATGCCGGCGATGCGCGCATGCGCGTGCGGCGAGCGCGCGAGCTTGACGTGCAGCAGGCCTTCGACCGTCGTGTCGAAGGTGTAGCGCGCCCGGCCGCGTACGACGTCGGGGCCGGCGGGGACGGGCAGGCTGCGTCCGAAGGCTTCGCCGGCTGTGACCTGCTCGACATGAACGTGGCCGAGCAGCGCGTCCTCGATGGCGCGATAGCCGGTGCAGCGGCACAGATTGCCCTTCAGCGCCGCGCCGAGATCCTTCTTCTGCGCCTGGTTCAACGAGGCGCAGGTGACGATCATGCCGGCGGTGCAGAAGCCGCATTGGAACGCCTGCGCATCGAGGAAGGCCTGCTGCATCGGATGCAGGCCGTCATCGGTCGCGAGGCCTTCGACAGTCGTGACCGCCTTGCCATCGGCACGAAAGGCAGGGATCAGGCAGCTATGCACCGGTTCGCCGTCGAGCAGCACAGTGCAGGCACCGCAATCGCCGGCGTCGCAGCCCTTCTTGACGCCGAAATGGCCGGTGTCGCGCAGAAAGGTCCGCAGGCATTGCCCGGGGCGCGGGGCAGCATCGACCTCCTTGCCATCCACGATCACGCTCATGGCCTGAAGCCCGCGAACTCGGCGCGGATCTCCTCGGCGAGGCGCAGAGTCATCGCCTTGCGCCAGGCGGGCTTGCCATGAACATCATCATGATACGACGCGTCTGGGATGCTGCCGAGAATGCCGGCGCGCAATTCGGTTGGGTCGGGCATCGTGGCGAAGCGCAGCTGCTGCGGCTTGATCGTCGATCCGGTTACCGTGAGCAGCAGGTCGCCGCTGCGGCCCGAGGTGCCGATCAGCAGCGCGCCGGAGCGTCCGACCGGTGTGAGGGCGATCTGGCGGAAGGCAGCGCGGCGCTTGAGCGCGGCCAGCGGAACGTCGATCTGGCGCAGCAGATCTCCAGGCGCGAGCACGTTGCTGTTGTTTCCGGTGACGAAGTCGGTGACCTGGATGCGCTGCTCGCTGCCGTCGTTCTTCCAGATCGTGCAGACGCCCTCGAGCGCGGCGAGCAGCGAGATCATCGGCCCGGCCGGCAGCGACATGCAGAGATTGCCGCCCACGGTCGCCGTCTTCCAGATCTTGAACGAAGCGAGGAACGCGCGGCAGCATCGATCGATCAGCGGCGCCGCGATCCACTCGGCCGGGCAGGGCAGCGCGTCCAGATCGGCGACGCTGCAGGTCGCGGCGATGCACAGGCCCTGATCGCTGATGCTGAGAGACGGCCAGGCGAGATCGCTGAGATCGATCAGCCGCGACAGGCGCGGCTGCGGTTCCGAGAAAAGCCACGTGCCGCCGGCCAGCCAGGCATCGCCTGCCTGCCAGCTGGGCAGCTCGGCCCGCGTCCTCGGGCGCACGACCGCCGTGATGGTGTTCAGATCCATGGTGAAGCCAGCTCGTGGGCGCAGCCTATCGCGGGTGGAATCCTTGCAAGACCAGCGCCAACTGGCAATAGGATGACGCTGGCCTTCCGCTTGCAAGTTACCGGCACATGCAAACGCCCAATCACCGAGACGAGACAGCCATGAGCACGACGCCGATCTGGATCAAGGACCCGCTCGCCATTCTCGCCGAGGGTGCTGCGCGCGGTGTCGTCGTGAAGGACGGCCGCATCGCCGAGCTGGTGCCTGCCGGGGCCGAGCCGGCCACCGCTGATGCGGCGATCTATGATGCCAGCGGGCATGTCGTGATCCCCGGGCTGATCAACACCCATCATCACTTCTACCAGACGCTGACGCGCGCGCTGCCGGCCGCGATGGACCGCGAGCTGTTCCCCTGGCTGAAGGCGCTCTATCCGATCTGGGCGAAGCTGACGCCGGAGGCACTGGATGCGGCGGTCACGGTTGCGATGGCCGAGCTGATGCTGTCCGGCTGCACGACGACGACCGATCATCACTACGTGTTTCCGGCCGGCCTCGAGGACGCGGTCGGCATCGAGGTGGCGGCGGCGAAGCGGCTGGGCATTCGAGTGCTATTGACCCGCGGCTCGATGAACCTGTCCGAGCGCGACGGCGGATTGCCGCCGGACAGTGTGGTGCAGGACGAGGATACGATCCTCGCCGACAGCGAGCGCGTGGTCGCGACCTATCACGAGCGCGGGCCGGATGCGATGGTGCAGATCGCGCTGGCGCCGTGCTCGCCGTTTTCGGTCACGGGATCGCTGATGCAGAAGACGGCCGATCTCGCCGACAAGCTCGACGTGCGGCTGCATACCCATCTCGCGGAGACCGAGGACGAGAACCGCTTCTGCGAGGCGATGTTCGGCTGCCGTCCGCTCGACTATCTGGAGAAGCATGGCTGGCTCGGACCGCGAACCTGGCTGGCGCACGGCATCTTCTTCAATGCCGAGGAGATGAAACGGCTCGGCAAGGCCAAGACCGCGATCACTCACTGCGCCTGCTCGAACCAGTTGCTCGCATCCGGCTGCTGCCCGGTGTGCGAGATGGAGGAGGCGGGCGTCGGGATCGGCCTCGGCGTCGACGGCTCGGCGTCGAACGACGGCTCAAACCTGATGCAGGAGGTGCGTGCCGCGTTCCTGCTGCAGCGGGCGCGCTACGGCGTTGGCCGGATCAGCCACAAGGATGCGCTGCGCTGGGCAACCAAGGGCTCGGCCGCCTGCGTCGGCCGGCCGGAGCTCGGCGAGATCGCGGTGGGCAAGGCCGCCGACCTCGCACTGTTCAAACTCGACGAGCTGCGCTTCTCGGGTTCAGGGGATCCGATCGCCGCGCTGGTGCTGTGCGGCGCGCATCGCGCCGACCGCGTGATGGTCGGCGGCCGCTGGACCGTGATCGACGGCGCCATTCCGGGACTGGACGTCGGCGGGCTGATCGATCGGCACAGCGCGGCCGCCAAGGCCATGCGGGGAGGGTGAAGCGCGCAGCGTTGGAAAATATCCGCTCGAGAACTCCCCCCGACGTGTGGGGGGAGTTCTTGCCGGGTGCTGCGTCTACTTGCCCGGCACCTTGTCGTCGACGCCCTTGACGTAGAAGTTCATGCCGAGGATCTGGCCGTCGGCGAGATGGTCGCCGCCCTTGCACTCGATCTCCTTGCCGTCCTGGCCGAGCACCGGGCACTTGAACGGGTGCAGCTTGCCGGCGGTGATCGCGGCCTGGGTCTCCTCGGCCAGCTTCTTCACGTCATCGGGCATGTTGGTATAGGGCGCCATCTCGAACATCTTGGAATCGAGGCCGCCCCAGGTGTCCTCCGACTTCCAGGTGCCGTCGAGCTCGGCCTTGACGCGCGCGATGTAGTAGGGGCCCCAGGTGTCGAGGATCGAGGTGAGCTGCGCCTTGGGGCCGAACTTGATCATTTCGGAGTCCTGGCCGAAGGCGAGCTTGCCGCGCTCGGCTGCGATCTGCATGGCAGCCGGGCTGTCGGTGTGCTGCATGATGATGTCGGCGCCCTGGTCGATCAGTGCCTTGGCGGCGTCGGCTTCCTTGCCCGGGTCGAACCAGGTGTTGGCCCAGATGATCTTGACCTTGATGTTCGGATTGACCGTCTGCGCGCCGATGATGGTGGCGTTGATGCCCGAAATGACCTCCGGGATCGGGAACGAGCCGATATAGCCGAGCACGCCGGCCTTCGACATCGTGCCGGCGATGATGCCCTGGATGTAGCGGCCCTGATACCAGCGCGCCGAATAGGTCGACATGTTCTTGTCGCGCTTGTAGCCCGTGGCGTGCTCGAAATGCACGTTGGGATACTTCTTGGCGACCTTCAGGGTCGGATCCATGTAGCCGAACGAGGTCGTGAAGATCAGCTTGTTGCCGGCGCGGACCAACTGCTCGATGGCGCGCTCGGCGTCCGGGCCTTCCGGTACGTTCTCCAGATAGGTCGTCTCGATCTTGTCACCGAGCTCCTTCACCAACGCCTGGCGCGCGAGCTCATGCTGATAGGTCCAGCCGAGGTCACCGATCGGCCCGAGATAGATGAAGCCGACCTTCAGCTTGTCGGCGGCGTGCGCCACGCCGGCGACGCTTCCCGCCAGCACCAGCGCGGCGGCAGCCCCCAGAAGCCTTTTCATCATCGTCCATGCCTCCAAACAATCCGGGGAAAACCTCGTGAGCCAGAGCGCAGCGCCCCATCGCTGGCGCTCCGGATGATTGGTTCAGCGATCCGGCACGAACACCGTCCCCAGCGCTGCCGGCGCGGTGGAGCCGCCGGTGCGGGCGCGCGACAGCAGCACCAGGACGATCACGGTGGCGAGGTACGGCAGCGCCGACATGAACTGCGAGGGGATGCCGACGCCGGCGCCCTGCGCATGCAGCTGCAGGATCGTCACCGCACCGAACAGGTAGGCGCCGATGACAAGGCGGCCCGGTCGCCAGGATGCGAACACGACCAGCGCCAGCGCGATCCAGCCGCGCCCCGCGGTCATGCCGGGGATGAAGAACGGCGTATAAGCCAGCGGCAGATAGGCGCCGGCGAGCCCGGCGCAGCCGCCGCCGAATAGCACCGCGAGCAAACGGATGCGCAGCACGGGATAGCCGAGCGCGTGGGCGGAGACATGGTTGTCGCCGCAGGCGCGCAGCACCAGGCCGGCACGGGTGCGGTACAGGAACCACCAGACGGCGATGATCAAGACGAGCGACAGATAGACGAACGCATCCTCGCCGAACGCGATACGGCCGACCAGCGGGATGTCGCTGAGGCCGGGAATGGAAAGGTGCGGCGCGGTGCTGATGCGTTCGCCGACAAAGCGCGCGCCGATCAGGCCGGACAGACCGGTGCCGAGAATGGTCAGCGCGAGGCCCGTCGCCACCTGGTTCACGGCGAGGCCGAGGGTCATGAACGCGAAGATCAGCGACATCAGCATGCCGGCGACGATGCCGCACAGCGCGCCGACGATGATCGAGCCGGACAGCCAGGCCCCGCCGAAGCCGCAGGCCGCGCCGACGATCATCATGCCCTCGACGCCGAGGTTGAGGACGCCCGAGCGCTCGGTGACCAGCTCGCCGGTGGCCGCCAGCAGCAGCGGCGTCGATGCGGCGAGCACCGACAGGATGATTGCTTCAACCAGCACCACTTTGCACCTGCCGCGCGGCGAAGACGAGCTTGAAACGGTAGAGGATGAGCGAGTCGCAGGCGAGCACGTAGAACAGCAGGATGCCCTGGAACACCTTGGTCACATCGAGCGGAATCTTCATCGTGATCTGGGCCTGCTCGCCGCCAATGAACGTCAATGCGAGAAAAAGCCCTGCAATGAATATTCCAACCGGATTGAGCCGTCCGAGGAAGGCCACGATGATCGCGGTGAAGCCATAGCCCGGCGAGATGCCAGGCTGCAGATGTCCGATGGGTCCCGCCACCTCGATGATCCCTGCGAGACCGGCCAATGCGCCCGACACGGCGAACGTCAGAAGGATGAGCTGGTTCGCATTGAAGCCGCCGAACCGTGCCGCACGCGGCGCCACGCCCACGACTCGGATCTCGAACCCCTTGATGGTGCGCTCGAGCAGCACGAAGGCGCCGGCAACGACAATCAGTGCGATGATGCTGCCGAGATGCAGGCGTCCGCCCTCGATCAGCACCGGCACGGTGGCGACCGGATCGAACTCCGCCGTGGTGGGGAAGTTGAAGCCGGCGGGATCGCGCCAGGGGCCGCGAACGAGATAGTCGAGCAGGAGATCGGCGACATAGACCAGCATCAGGCTGATGAGGATCTCGCTGGCGCCGAACTTGACGCGGCACAGCGCCGGGATCAGCGCATAGAGCGCGCCGGCTGCGGCGCCTGCGACCAGCATCGCCGGCAGCACCCAGTGTCCCGCTTCGGTGCCTTGCGTCTTCACCGCGATCCAGCTGCCGGCAACGGCCCCGATCAGGAACTGGCCCTCGGCACCGATGTTCCAGGCGTTGGCGAGGTAGCACAGCGACAAGCCGATCGCGATCATGACCAGCGGCGTGGCCTTCACCGCGATCTCCTGCAGAGAATAGCCGTCGGTGAGCGGCGCGATGAAGTAGACGCCGAGCGCGGTGATCGGGTTCTTGCCGAGCACGGCGAACAGCACGCTCATGGTCACCAGCGTCAGTCCGATCGCGATCAGCGGCGAAACCAGCGCGATGGTGCGCGAACGCTCGGCGCGCTTCTCAAGCACGAGCTGCATGCGCCGCCTCCTTCTCGAGGCTGGCGCCACCCATCAACAGGCCGAGCCTTTCCCGCGTCGCCTCCGCGCGTGGCAGCGCCTCCGACAAGTGTCCGTGAAACATCACCGCGATGCGGTCGGCGATCTCGATCAGTTCGTCGAGGTCCTGGCTGGTGACGAGGACGGCAGCGCCCGCGCTGGCGAGATCGATCAGCGCCTGGCGGATGATCGCGGCGGCACCTGCGTCGACGCCCCAGGTCGGCTGGTTGACGACCAGCACAGCCGGCGTGCGCAGGATCTCGCGGCCGACGACGAACTTCTGCAGATTGCCGCCGGACAGGCTCGCCGCTTCCGGATCGCGCTTGGCCTTGCGGACATCGAACGTCTCGGTCGTCAGATCGACCGTCCGCAATGTCGCTGCGGCGTTGATGAAGCCGTGCCGGACCATGTCGCCCGCGGCGTGTCCGGTCAGTAGCGCATTCTCGGACAACCTCATCCGCGGCGCGGTGCCATGCCCCAGCCGCTCCTCCGGCACGAACGCCGCGCCCATCTTGCGGCGCTCGGTGATCGAGAGATTGCCGCAGGCGAGGCCGTCGATGATGATCGCGCTGGGCTCTTTGACGAGGCGTTCGCCGGACAACGCAGCAAACAGCTCGTCCTGGCCGTTGCCGGCGACACCGGCGATGCCGAGGATCTCGCCGCCCTTCAGCTCGAAGGAAACGTTCTTGAGGCCCACGCCATGCAGCTCGCTGGGGGCGAGGGTGAGATCATTGACGACCAGACGCGGCACGGTGGTGCGCCGCTCGGCCGGCGGCTTCACGTCCTTGATCTCGGTCCCCACCATCATGCGCGCCAGCGAGGCAGCCGTCTCCAGCTTCGGATTGCAGGTCGCGACCTTCCTGCCGCCGCGCAGGATGGTGGCAGTGTCGCACAGCCGCTTCACCTCTTCGAGCTTGTGGCTGATGTAGAGGATGGCGCGGCCTTCTGCTTTCAGTCGCTCGAGCACGACGAACAACTGGTCGGCCTCCTGCGGCGTCAACACGGCGGTGGGCTCGTCCAGGATGAGGAATTTCGGATTCTGCATGAGCGCGCGCACGATCTCGATGCGCTGCCGCTCGCCCACCGACAATTGCCAGACTTCGCGCTTCGGATCGAGCGGCAGTCCGTAGTCGCGCGCGACGTCCGCGAGCCGCGCCGACATGGCCTTGAGTGGCTCCTTGCCATCGAGCCCGAGCGCCACGTTCTCAGCCACCGTGAGGTTGTCGAACAGGGAGAAATGCTGAAATACCATGCCGATGCCGAGGGATCGCGCTTCCGCGGGACCGGACAGCGTGATGGGCACACCCTGCCAGCGCAGCTCACCGGCGCTCGGCTGCACCAGTCCGTAGATAGTCTTCACCAGCGTCGACTTCCCGGCGCCGTTCTCGCCGAGCAAGGCGTGAATCTCGCGTGGCCGGATCTCGATGTCGATCTTGTCGTTGGCAACGAAGTCGCCATAGCGCTTGGTCAATCCGATCGTCTGCAGGAGCGGAGGCGTAGGGTTCGGATCGGCCGGCGCGGGGTCAGGCATTTGCTGCGTCATGGGGCAGGGGAATGAAGCTGCCTCAATTGTGATCTAATTTGCCGCGGCGCGTAAGAGGCGAAAAGCGCCATCGTCTGCCCAACTCTTGTCCAAGCGTCCATCGCGCCGCGTTCGGCGAATGCAGTGCGCCAGCGGTTGCAGGCATCACGTCCCGCAATCGGTCGAGCGGAGCGAACGATAAAGTTCTGTGGCAGTTTTGAGACACCGGCCGGAAATCGATCCGCCCGCAGCACGTTGCCCGTTGGATGAGCAGCGTCATCCCATGCGCGTCCAGGGGCGCGCTTGCGCTCGCGCGTTGCCGCGAACGCGCGCGGAAGGCCAGGCGGGGCTTTTCGGAAAAACTTCAGCAATGTGAAGCCGCAAGATCGGGGTCTGGGAGCATCGTGGCCGCGGCCAATCGTCCCATGCCCAAGCTCGCGACCGATGTCGTCGCCGCTGCAATACGGCGGAACCTTGATCAAACTGCGGGCAAGTCCTGGAGAAAGTTGAGGCTTCTCCCACCCGTGGAACGGCGCAACTGTGCATGCAAGTCGGGAATCGGCGCTTGTCAACTGGGGGTGTTCTGAATGTCGTTACGTCAAACAATCGCGGCGGTCGTCGCAATGGGCGCGGCAGCGCTGACGTCGGTCGGTGCAGCGGGGGCCGCTGACCTGTCCGCCAAGGCGATCGCGAAGAAGGCGCCGGCCGAGGTGCCGTTCTTCCTCGTCGTCGACAATCGCGTCAGCTACTCCTATATCTTCGATGCCAGCCAGCCTGGTGCATGGAGTGTCAACGGCAACGGCACATTCAACGCCAAGACCGCCAAGCAGGTCTACTCGTTCACCCATTTCGACGTCTGGGGTTACGGCACCAACTTCTTCACGATCTCGCTGTTCAAGTCGGACCACAACGACCCCGCTGGGCCGTGCACGCAGACCGGCGGGATCGTGTCGCCCAACGCAGGTTTCGCCTTCACGCCGGCGAGCTGTGCCGGTGCGACCGAAATCTACGGACTGTTCCGCTCGACCTTCGGCTGGAACCAGATCTTCAACACCAAGGCCTTCACGATGGGCCCGCTGCAGAACATTTCGTTCGAGGTGGGCATGGATGCCAATACCGAGAACCGCTATTTCGGCGCCGCCAAACGCGACGTGGTTGCCGGCCTGCAGTTCGCGTTCAACCTGCCCTACAAGGGCTATTTCAACGTCGCTCCCCTGATGTATTGGGAGTTCGCCAACCACAATTCGTTCTCGCAGTGCGGGGCCGGCTGGTCGAACCCCTGCATCAATGACGGCAATACCTCGTTCAAGCCGACCTGGGCCGTCGAGACCAACTACTACATGGATCTCGGCTTCCTGCCGGAGAGCATGCAGTTCTTCTCGATCTCGGGCCGCGCCGGCTGGTACGGCAAGAAGGGCACCGACACCGAGCCGCTCCCGGCCAGCGTCGCGAACGGCGTCTATCCGACCAAGATCGAGTTCAATTCCGAGCCGATCCGCCTGACCTTCGATGCGTCGAAGGCGATGTGGGGTGAGAAGCAGAGCCACCTGATCGACGTCTGGGTGGCCTATCGCTACTGGCAGAACAAGTTCGGCCTCGACCACAACAACGCGGTCGGCTGTTCCGTCGCCGGTGTCGGCGGCACCCGCGTCGCCACGGGCGCCTGCACCGAGTCGTCGCTGTATTCGGGCGTGACCGTGAAGTTCTGATATCGATCGAGCCACGCAAGCAGGCGCCGCGCCTCCGGTCGCGGCGCCTGCTTCATTTGTCCCAGGCTCCCTCATGCAGCGTCGCGGCTTCCTCCTCCAACAGGGGGCCGACGACTTCGGTCGCACGCTGGCCGCTCGCGAACACGTCGCGGCACGGCAGGTCGAGGGTCGGGTTCTCCGGATGATTGCCGGTAATGCCGCGCAGCCGCCGCTCACTGAGGCCATAGACCACGCGTCCGATGCCGGCCCAGTAGATGGCGCCCGCGCACATCGCGCACGGCTCTGCCGACGAATACAGCGTGGCCGCCGCCCTGATCTCGGGCGCTAGCGAAACGCAGGCCTGGGTCGCGACCAGCCGCTCGGCATGGGCCGTGGCGTCATGAGCTGGCATGTAGCCGTTCTCGGCCTCGATCAGAACGCGGCCGTCGGCAGCGATCGGCACCGCTCCGAATGGATGATTGCCGTTGGATGTCGCGCGGCGGGCGATGGCGAAGCTGTGGCGCAGGAAATCTGCGTCCCGGTCTTGGGCGCCGGCTTGCCTCTGTCCGTCTCTCGCCTCATCTCTCGGCGCCATCGTCACTCTGCTCCGTTGCGGATCGGGCGATCCTGCTCCGGCGCGGCGACGTCCGCAAGCGCGCCACGGGAACCGATGCCCCGCAGCTCGCGTTGCCCGGCGCACGAGCGCAGGGAACAGGCAGGCGACATGGCGGCAAACGCGGATTCCAAGGTTGCCGTCTATGCCGCGCTTGCCGGCAATCTGCTCGTGGCCTGCACCAAGACCGCCGCGGCGGTGTGGACCGGCAGCTCGGCCATGATGAGCGAGGCGATCCACTCCGCCGTCGACACCTCGAACGAACTGCTGCTGCTCTACGGCTTTCATCGCGCAAGCCGTCCGCCCGACCAGCGGCATCCGCTCGGCCATGGCCGTGAGCTCTATTTCTGGAGCTTCATCGTCGCGCTGCTCTTGTTCGCGCTGGGCGCCGGCGTCTCGCTGTATGAAGGCGTGACGCACCTGATGCATCCGCGGCCGATCGAAGACCCGACGGTGAACTACGTCGTGCTCGGGCTCTCCTTCGTGTTCGAGGCAGGCTCCTGGTGGGTGGCGGTGCGGCGGTTTCGCGCGGCTGCGCCGGGTCTCTCCTATCTCGAGGCGTTCAGGCGCAGCAAGGACCCGCCGGCCTTCATGGTCGTGTTCGAGGACAGCGCGGCACTGATCGGCATCGTGATTGCTGCTGCCGCGATGGCTGCGGCCGTCGCCTTCGATGAGCTGGCATGGGACGGCATCGGATCGATCCTGATCGGTGTGCTGCTTGCGGCGACCTCGATGGTGCTCGCGCGGGAGAGCAAGAGTCTCCTGATCGGCGAGCCGGCGGACCCGGAGCTGGCGCGTTCGATCCTCGACATCGCGCGCAAGAGGAAGGGCGTCAAGTCAGCCAATGGCCTGCTCACGGTGCAGCTGTCACCGCAGCATGTCGTTGTCGCGCTGAGCATCGAGTTTGCGGACGATCAGCGCGCCGACGACATTGAGCGCGCCGTGGTTGCGATCGAGAGCGAGCTGAGGGCGCGGCATCCGATCGTCGCGGCGCTGTTCGTCAAGCCGCAGACCGGTGCGCGCTATCAGGAAATGCGCGAGAGCGTGCTCCAAGATGGTTCGGCGCCGGCGTGAGACCGGCAGCTCAGCGATAGACGACGTCGCTTCGTGCAGACGAATGGCCGAGGCATGAGATGCCGGAACCGGAGCCGCGCACGGCGTTCCTAGCGCGGCGTCCGCGCGGCCAACGGCGCGCTTAGCAGCACGATCACCAGCAGCGCAGCCAACATCCAGAATGCGGCCGGCAGGCTGGTGGCTGCGGCGATGAAGCCGATGCCTGCGGGGCCCAGCAGCACGCCTGAGTAGCCTGCGGTGGTGACGGCCGCGACGGCCAGCCCGACCGGCATGGCGGTCTGCGCCCCGGCTCGGCGGAACAGCACCGGGACCAGGTTCGACGCGCCGAGGCCGATCAGCGCAAAGCCCGCCATGGCAGCAGCAACCCACGGAGCCGTGAGCAGCAGGACGAAGCCCGCGATGGCGATGGCGCTGCCCCCGAGCAACGTTGCGCGATCACCGATCCGTGCAACCACGGCGTCACCGACGAGGCGCCCTGCGGTCATTGCGATCGAGAACATGATGTAGCCCAATCCGGCCTGCGCGGCCGGCAGGCGGCCGGAACCGGCGAGCAGCAGCGCGCTCCAGTCGAGCATCGCGCCCTCGACCAGGAACATGATTGCGGCGAGTGCCGCCAGCAGCAGCACCGCGCCGTGCGGAAGCACGAGCAGAGGCCCCGATTGCGCGGGTTTGCTCGCCATCAGTCGCGGGGCAGCCACGATCATCGCGGCCAGGGCGAGGGCACAGCAGGCGAGCGTGCCGAGCAGCGGCGCGACGTCGAACGCGAGCAGCGCGGTCATGACGCCGGAGCCCGCGAAGCCGCCGATGCTGAACTGGGCATGGAAACCTGACATCAGCGGACGTTCGCTCAGCCGCTCGACGTCGATCGCCTGGATGTTCACCGCGACGTCGAGCGAGCCCAGCGCCGCACCGAAGGCGAACAATGCGAGTGCGAGAGTCGCTGGCGTTGCTGCGATCGCCAGCAGCGGCAGGAACAGCGCGAGAGCGATACCGCTGACGATGACGACCGGCTTGCTGCCATAATGGGCGCTCAGCAGTCCGGCGGCCAGCATCGATGCGACCGAGCCCACGCCGAGCGAGAGCAGTAGCAGCCCGAGCGTCGCATCATCGACGCCGAGCCGCTGTTTGGCAAACGGCACCAGCGGTGCCCAGCAGGCGATGCCGAAGCCGGCGACGAAGAAGGCCAGGCGGGTCGCGAGCCGCGCCGCGCTGTGATCAGAACTCATTTGGAAGATTCCTGACTTTCTGAAGGGCGCTGTCAGACCGGCGGGGCGGCCGTCATGATGGTGGCTCCCGCCCGTTTGAGCAGGGCGAGCCGGGCCGCCGGCGCATCATGCTCGACGGTGAGCTGGCTGATGGTCTTGGCGCCGGCGATACGGTGGGGGGCTCGGGTCTCGAGCTTCTCGTTGGTGACCATTGCGACGCTTACGCGGCTCAGCGACAGCAGCGTCCGCTTGAATGCTGCGTCAGTCGGATCAACCGCGCTGATGCCGCCTTGCGCCGATACAGCGCAGGCGCCGATGAAGCAGCGGTCGATGTTCAAGCGCTGCACCTGCATGAGCGCATCGGCGTCGACACAGCCGCCGACTGCGGGATGAACGGAGCCGCCGATCATGATCAACTGCAGGTCCTGCCGGTGCAGCACGGTTGCGGCAATGTCGATGGCGTTGGTTGCGACGGTGAGATCGAAATCATCGGGCAGGACTTCAGCGAGGGCGAGATTGGTGCTGCCACTATCGAGGAAGAGAAATTCGCCACGCGCGATGCCGCGGGCGGCCGTCCGGGCGAGCGCCAGCTTGCGTTCGCGATCTTGCCCGATCCGCGCCGCCATCGGTGTCATGCCGCCGGCGATCGGCAATGCGCCGCCATACACCCGGCGGCAGCGTCCTTCGGCGGCAAGCGCACGAAGATCGCGCCGGATGGCATCCTCGGAGACGCCGAATTCGTGGGCCAGGGCGGCCGCGACGACCGCGTGCCCCGCCGAGAGGCGGCCGGCGATCTGGTCGCGGCGCGCCAGTGGAGGGTCTGACATGCCGTCCTCATATCAGGCATAAACAAGAATAACAACGTGCATAATCGTGCATTGCGCAATTTGTTGTTTGCGCGGCCCGCGCGGCATGGCATTGCCAGAGGTCGAAGTGATCGGGAGCAAGGTGTGACCGCCGTCTATTCGTCAGCAACGCCGGCCCTTGTCGCCGTCGACTGGGGGACATCCAGCTTCCGCGCCTGGCTGATGGCCGGAGACGGGACGGAGCTGGCCGGGAGCCGCGGTAGCGAGGGCATGCTGCATTGCGCGACATCTGGCTTCGCGCCGGTGCTGCGCGACCATCTGGCGAAGCTCGGCGCGCCGGCCGATGTTCCGGTGCTGATCTGCGGCATGGCCGGCGCGCGGCAAGGCTGGGTCGAGGCGCCTTATCTGCACACGCCCACCCGGCTGGAGGCGCTGCATGCCGGCGCGATTGGCGTCGACACGGATGGCGACGTCAGGATTCTGCCGGGACTGGCGCAGGCGCGGGCGGATCAGCCGGACGTGATGCGCGGCGAGGAAACCCAGCTGCTCGGCGTCACCGAGCCGGACTTCACCGGGATCGTCTGCATTCCGGGCACCCACAGCAAATGGATCCGGATCGATGCCGGCGCTGTGATCGACTTTGCCACCTACATGACCGGCGAGCTGTTCGCGGTCGTCTCTCAACATAGCATTTTGATGCACGCCGTCGAACCGGAGGCCTCGGCCGTCGAGCACGACGCGGCGTTCCGCGAGAGCTTCGCAGCGTCGCTTGCCGCGCCGACGGCACTGACCAATGCGCTGTTCCGGCTGCGCGCAGCCCAGCTCCTCGGTTTTGAGCAGCGGTCCGATGGGGCTGCGAGGCTCTCCGGGCTTCTGATCGGCAGTGAGATCGCCGACGCTCGGGCGCGGTTTGGCGCCGAGCTTCCACTCCGGTTGATCGGAGCGGGCCGGCTCGGCCGGCTCTATCGCGCGGCGCTGGCCGCTGCTGGTTTCGACGTGAACGAATGTGATGCCGAGCAGGCGTCCCGGCGCGGCCTGGTCAAGGCCGCGCGGCAGATCTGGGGAGCGCGTTTCCGACCATGACAAAGTCCGTTGCCTGGCCGCATGTCAAGCGGTCGCTGGTTGCGATCCTGCGCGGTATCAAACCCGACGAGTCCGAGGCCATCGTCGATGTCCTGATCGAAGCCGGTTTCGAGCTGATCGAGGTTCCTCTCAACTCGCCGGAACCGTTCGTCTCGATCGAGCGTCTCGCCGCCCGGTTCGGCAAGGACTGCCTGATCGGTGCAGGGACGGTCGTCAATGCCGCAGATTGCGTGCGTGTCGCGGAGGCCGGCGGGCGTCTGATGGTCAGCCCCAACGTCGATGTCGAAGTGCTGGCGACGGCGCAGGCCTACGACATGGTCACCATGCCCGGGGTCTTCACGCCGACGGAGGCCTTTCTTGCTTTGCGTTGCGGCGCCTCGGCCCTGAAATACTTTCCGGCGTCGGTGCTCGGTCCGTCGGGGATTGCAGCGCAACTTGCCGTCCTGCCGAAAGGCGTCGTGGTCGGTGCCGTCGGCGGTGTGTCGGACAAGAATCTCGCCTCCTATGCCGTAGCCGGTGTGCGAGCCTTCGGACTCGGCTCCAGCCTGTACAAGCCGGGGATGAGCGCGAGCGATGTGCGAGACACCGCGGTCGCTTCCGTGCGTGCCTATGACGATGCCATCGCAGCCACGGGCTGAGCAGATCACGCTCCATGACGGCTTCGTGACGCTGTCTTGAAACTGTCGTCAGAGCTCGGCGTTGGAAGGGAACCAATTGTTCGTGCTCGCAAGAGTCTTGGTCCGCGCCTCCGGAACGGGCGGCCCTTGAACGCAGCTTGCGCGCATGGACCGGCTACGAACAACCGGGAGCAAGCCGGACATGACCGAATCCGTCATCCGCTTCCTGATCGGCGGCGTCATCGTTTCGACATTCGCGATCATTGGCGATGTGTTGCGTCCGAAGAGCTTTGCCGGCCTGTTCGGAGCCGCGCCCTCGGTCGCGCTGGCGACGTTGGGCGTTGCGGTTGTCACGCATGATGCCGCTTATGCGGCGGTCCAGAGCCATTCGATGATGTTCGGCGCAGCCGCGCTCTGTCTCTATAGCATGACCGTGTGCCGGCTGCTGATGCGGCAGCATATGCGCGCATTGAGCGCGAGCCTGCTCGCAACGGCCGTGTGGCTGGTCGCAGCGCTGGGACTGCAGGCGGTCTTCTCCGGAGGGGCGTGATGCTGATCTGCATCTCGCCCTCGGCGCTGAAGGACGGCAAGTGGCACGAATACGTCATCCGCTTTGCGCTGGGCGGCGCCGCCACAGTCGCGACCGGGCTCATTGCCAAAGCCTTCGGTCCTGCGATCGGCGGCCTCTTCCTGGCATTGCCGGCGATCTTCTGTGCCAGCGTCACCCTGATCGAGGCGCACGAGATCAGGCGCAAGCGCCGTCAGGGACTCTCCGGCGAGCGGCGCGGACGCGAAGCGGCTGCACTCGACACCGCAGGTGCAGTGCTCGGCAGTCTCGGCATGCTGGCGTTCGCGGCCGTATTCTCCACGCTGGTTCAGTCAAGCGTCGCGGCCGCCTTCGTCGCCGCAACGACGGCGTGGCTCGTCGTCTCGGTGACAGCGTGGGCGATCCGGCGCAAGCTGCGTGTTGCGGCAACGACCCGCAAAGTTGCGGGCCGTCGCGATACGTCTCGGCCGCAGCCTCCGCTGGTCAGCTGGCGGCGGCGTTGATCTCCGGCGATTCGCCTTCTTCCGCAGACTGCGTGAATGCCTGCAGCGCCTCCGCCATCTGCATGCGGCCGCCGACGCCGGTGATGACGACGTCGACCATCGTGAACGACGAGTGGAAGTGGCCGTGGGCCTTGAGCTGCCCGACCGGCACGCCGTTGGCGGCGAGCGCCTCCGCATAGGCGACGCCCTCGTCGCGCAGCGGATCGAACTCGCAGGTGACGATGTAGGCCGGCGGCAGGCCCTGCAGCTTGCCCCGCAACGGCGACGCGCGCGGATCGGTGCGATCCGCCGGCGAGCAGTAGATGTCCCAGAACCAGTACATCAGGCCGCGCGTCAGGAAGTAGCCGGCCGCGTTGTCGGTGTAGGACGGCCGATCGAAGCTGCAATCGGTCACCGGGCAGACCAGCAACTGTCCGCCGACGAGAGGCCCGCCGCGATCCCGCGCGAGCTGGCAAGTGACCGCAGCGATGTTTCCGCCGGCGCTCCAGCCGGCCACCAGCACCGGTCCGTCGCGTCCGCCGAGCTCGGCGGCGTGCTCGGCCACCCAGCGCGTCGCCGCATAGCCGTCCTCGGCCGCCGCCGGGAAGCGGTGCTCGGGCGCATGGCGATAGCCGACGCTGACGAAGATCATGTTGGAGCGGCGGCACATGTCGCGGCAGAATGGATCGTCCGATTGCTCGTCGCCGAGCACCCAGCCGCCGCCATGGAAGTAGACGACGATCGGATGCGGCCCGGGCGTCGCCGGCCGATAAAGCCGATAGGGCAGGGGACCGTCGGCGCCCTGCAATGTGCCACCCTTGACTTCGCCAACGGGACGTCCAGGCGGCCTCGTCGCGTTGAACTGCGCAACGAATTCGCGGGCGCCAGCGGCGCCCATCGATTCGATCGGCGGCAAGTTCATCTCGGCCAGCATGTTCAGCACCAGCCTGACATCCGGCTGCAGCCGCACGATCTCGCCGTCATTGCATTGGGACGCGCCGTTCGGACCTGACAGCTTGAAGCCGAGCATGCCGCGGCTGACGATTTCGTTGCAGATGCCGCGATAGGGGCCGACGCCGCCAGTATAGGGCATCAGGGTCTGCGGCTTGCCCGGCACGTTGGCACCAGTGTACCAGGTGTTGGCGAGCCGATGCAGCGTCACGGTCGCGCAGTCCGCCATGTGGCGTGCCCAGCCGGCCTGCGCAGTCTCCGTGGCCTCGATGGTCGTGAACCCGGCTTCGCGCAGGGCGACGAGACGATCGACGACCCAGTCGACATGCTGCTCGATCGAGACCGCCATGTTCGACAGCACCGATGGGCTGCCGGGACCCGTGATCAGGAACAGATTGGGAAAGTCTGCGACCGTGAGCCCGAGATAGGTTTGCGGTCCGTTGGCCCAGACATCCTCCAGCGATTTGCCGCCGCGCCCGGTGATCGGATGCACGGCGCGGATCGCACCGGTCATGGCATCGAAGCCGGTCGCGAACACGATGACGTCGATGTCGAAGCTGCGCCTGTCGGTCTTGATGCCATCAGCGGTGATGGATGTGATCGGCTCCTGGCGCAGATTGATCAGCGTGACATTGGGGCGGTTGAACGTCTGATAGTAGTTGGTGTCCAAGCACGGGCGCTTGGCGCCGAACGGATGGTCGTGAGGCGTGAGCGCGGCGGCGGTCTCGGGATCCTTGACGATCTCGTGGATCTTCTCGCGGATGAGGTCGGCGAGCAGCGCATTGCCGTCGGGGTCGACACCCTGGTCGGCCCAGAGCTGCGTCAGCATGCCGACGAGGTCGCCCGACGCCCACAGCTTCTCGAAGCGTTCGCGGCGCTCGGCCTCGCTCAACGCCCAGCTGAAGTCGGTGGCCGGCGGGATCGGCACGCCAGCCATCGACCAGCGCGCCTGCTCGCGCAGCCCGTTGCGATCTTCTGCGAGCTGCGCGGCGCGATCGGCCGGGAGCGGGCCGTTATGCGCCGGCAGTGCGAAGTTCGGCGTGCGCTGGAAAACCGTGAGCTGTGCTGCCTGCTCGGCGATGATCGGGATCGACTGGATGCCGGACGAGCCGGTGCCGATCACCGCGACGCGCTTGCCGCGGAGGTCGACACCGTCATGCGGCCAGCGGCTGGTGAAGTAGATCTCGCCCTTGAAGTCGTGCACGCCGTCGATCTCCGGCGGCTTCGGCTGCGACAGGCAGCCGGTCGCCATGATGTAGTGGCGGCAGGAGACGGCGGGGCCCTTGTCGGTCGTCAGCAGCCAGCGCTCCTTGGCGTCATCCCAGGAGGCGCCGAGGACGCGGGTGCCGAAGCGGATGTCGCGGCGCAGATCGTAGCGGTCGGCGACGAAGCCGAGATAGCGCAGGATCTCCGGCTGGGTGGCGTATTTCTCCGACCATTGCCACGCCTTCTCGAGCTCGGGATCGAACGTGTAGCTGTAGTCGACGGTCTGGATGTCGCAGCGCGCGCCGGGATAGCGGTTCCAGTACCAGGTGCCGCCGACATCGTTGGCCGTATCCAGAGCCACGGTCGAGAAGCCCGCCTTGCGCAGGCGGTGCAGCAGGTAAAGTCCCGCAAATCCGGCACCCACGACGGCGACATCGACCGTCTGCGTTTCACCGCCCGACACCTCCGACGCGCGTGTCTCGACAACCCCGTCTGACATGCTGACCTCCCGATGATTTTGTGATTGGAAGAAAGGCTAGCTCTGCTCGCATGGTTTGTCAGCAGCCAAAACAGCGATCTGCGGTTGTTGCAGTGCGGGCCGTGCGGTGCGGCCGGTATGCCAGGCGCTGATTTTGCATCGCCGGTCAAAAGGCCGCGACGGAGTGGACAAGACCCTGAGAAAGCGACAGAAAGCGACCCTGCCGCGTCGCATTCACCAAGTTTCAACGCATCGCGACTGTAACAACCGCTACACTACGCCACATCCACGACTGAACCAGGCCAGGCCCATGCCGTTATCGCTTCCCAAGCAAAAGATCCGCGTTCTGCTCCTCGAGGGCGTGAACGACTCGGCCGTCCGCATGTTCGAGGCCAACGGCTATACGGAAATCGAGCGGTTGCCGAAGGCGCTCGGTTCGGCGGAGTTGAAGCGTATGCTGTCGGGCGTGCACATGCTTGGCATTCGCTCGCGGACGCATCTCACCGCCGATGTGCTGCAGGCCGCCGACCGGCTGATGGTGGTCGGCTGCTTCTCCGTCGGCACCAACCAGGTCGATCTCGATGCCGCGAAGCGGCTCGGCATCCCCGTGTTCAATGCGCCCTATTCGAACACCCGCAGTGTCGCCGAGCTGACGATCGCCGAGGTCGTGATGCTGATGCGCCGCATCTTCCCGCGCTCGGTGTCGGCGCATGCCGGCGGCTGGGACAAGTCGGCCAATGGCAGCCGAGAGGTGCGCGGCAAGACGCTCGGCATCATCGGCTATGGCAACATCGGCTCGCAGCTGTCGAACCTCGCCGAGGCCATGGGCATGCGGGTGATCTTCTTCGATCTCACCGACAAGCTCCGTCACGGCAACACCGAGCCGGTCGAGAGCCTCGACGAGCTCCTGGCGATGAGCGACGTCGTGTCGCTGCACGTGCCGGAGACGCCGGCGACCGCCAACATGATCGGCGAGCGCCAGATCCGTCACATGAAGGACGGGGCCTATCTGATCAACAATTCGCGCGGCACGGTGGTCGACATCGAGGCGCTGGCCAGCGCATTGCGCGAGGGCAAGCTCTCAGGTGCTGCCGTCGACGTGTTTCCGGTCGAACCGGCATCGAACGCCGATCCGTTCGTCTCGCCGCTGCAGGGCCTGCCCAACGTGATCCTGACCCCGCATGTCGGCGGCTCCACCGAGGAGGCGCAGGATCGCATCGGTGGCGAGGTTGCGCGCAAGCTGATCGACTATTCCGATGTCGGCTCGACCTTCGGCGCCGTGAACTTCCCGCAGGTGCAACTGCCGGCGCGCCCGACGGGCACGCGCTTCATCCACGTTCATCGCAACGTGCCCGGCGTGCTGCGCCAGGTCAACGAGGCGGTCTCGCGGCACAACATCAACATCCTCGCGCAATATCTGCAGACCGATCCCGAGGTCGGCTATGTCGTGCTCGAGACCGACGTGGTCGGCGGTGAGGGCGAGGCGCTGCTGTCGGAGCTGCGCGCGGTGGAGGGCACGATCCGCGTTCGCGTCCTGTACGATCACGACCGGCCCTGAGGCTGTGGAGGCTGCCGCGCGATGACCGGCTCGTCTGCATCGTCCTCAGCCTCGACCGTCGTTCTCAGCACGACGGTGCCGGCGCGCGTGCTGCGCCATGATCCGCAATATGGCATGTCGACGTTGTTCTTCGCCGACGGCGAGTTGCGCGTGCCGATGGTCGACGCCGCGATCGACGCCGGCGTCTCCGTGACCATCGAGGCCCGCGACGTGTCGATCGCGCTGTCGCGGCCGATGGATGTTTCGATCACCAACCGGCTACCCGGCCGGATCGAGGAGATCCTGCCGCTCGATCCGCCCTATGTGCGCGTGACGTTCGATCTCGGTGCGACGAAGCTGCACGCCTTGGTCACGCTGGAGTCCGTCGAGCGGCTGGCGTTGGAGCCGGATCTGTCGGCCTGGGCGATGATCAAGAGCGTCGCGATCGGACCCGGCGCGGTTCGGCCTTCGGAGCTGCCTCGGCCGCGCCGCTGGCCCGCTTCTGATAGCGGGGATCGGTAGCCTTCTGCAGCTCAGCGAGCGCCGCGGCGGTGGCCGTGCGGGTGCGCCGCTCCATCGAGCGATACAGCGCGATCAGCCGCTCGCCGAACGGCGTGATCTCGGCGCCGCCGCCCCGTCGCCCCGGATGAGTCTCGAACACCGGCGTCTCGAAGGTGCGGTTGAGCGCATCGACCATCAGCCAGCATTTGCGGTAGGAGATGCCGCTCGCGCGCGCGGCGCCGAGGATCGAGCGCTCCCGGCGGATGAAGTCGATCAGCAGCAGATCTTCGGGCGACAGACTTCCGCCGTTGCCGAAAGTGATGGTCAATGCGATCTGAGCTTCGCGCTTCATCCTATTCCGATCCGCTCGCGTTGTGAGCCGATCATGTCACGCGGGCTTCGCGCTGTCACCATGCGGCCGGACCACGCCTCGATCCAGCCGGGACGGCGCGCGACATCGACCGGGACGCATTCGGCGAACACGCCGGCGAAGCGCGTCCACGCCTCCATCATCGCGGGCGATACCGCCGTGATGATCGGAAGCCCGGCTGACATCGCCGAGCCGAAGGCGTCGGCGAGGCCTCCTCCCGCCGCCTCCTGCTTGCCGAACTTGCTGAGGATCACGACATCCGTGCCGCGCGCGATCGACTGCTGCACGGCGGCGCAGGCCAGCACCAATCCTTCGGGATCGAGATTGCAGGCCTGCGATCCCGGGCCGAGATCCTGCGAGATCGAGAACACGCGGTCGTCGTCGAGGCTGCGCAGCATCATGGCCTTGCACGGCCTGGTCTTGTCGGCGCTGCTCTCGATCACGCCGGAGACGCGCAGCCCGATGCCTGCGAGCCGCGTGGCGAGCTCATCGAGCAGCTCCTGGATGACGGTGGACGCAGCGCCCTGCAGCGCCACGATCTGACACGTCCCGACCTCCGCGACACCCATGGCAGTCCTCCTCACACGTTGGCGGAGACGCGGCCCGCCTTCCGACCGGTTTGCATGATCTCGTGGACAGCCGAGACGACGCTCGCGGCGATCGATCGCCCGCGGCCGTCCATGCCGGTCCATGCGGCGTGGCGGCCGCGCGGATCGATCTCCAGCAGCTTGACGTTGGCCGGCACGCGCAAACCGTCGCGCGCGATGCCGCGCAGTGCGCCATCGAGCGGGGCCAGCACCGGCGTGCCGCCGAGCGAGCCGAGCTGCAGTCCCTTGTAGACGCGGGTGCCGATGTCGAGCGGCGTATGCCAGACGGCGTCCTGATTGGAATAGACGAAGCGCTCGCGGCCGGCGCCGCCGAGCGCGCGCGCCTTGCTGTCAGCGTCGCGCGTGGTGCCGTGCGCCACGATCGCGCCGGTCTCGCAAGGATGCGTCTCGATCGCGATGTCGCAATTGTGCCCGACCGCAAAGCGCGGTCCGATGCCGAGGGCGATGCCGGCAACGCCGCGCAGATCCGGCGTGGCCAGATGCTTCTGCATCCGTGCGTCGACGATGACCGCGGGATAGCGGAACGCGATGATGTCGGTGAGATGCATCCCGGTGACGGCGACCTGGCTGGGCTCGCGATGAATGCGCACGACGTCCGCGATGCCCTCGGCCCGGCAGCCGACCACGCCGTCGATGTCGCAGGCCTCGCCATACAGGACGTCGTGGAAGGCCATGCCGCGTCGGATCACCGGCGGAAAGGCGTCGTGACAGAGGACGAGCGCGAAGCGCTCATGGTTGAGCTTGGCCGCGATCGCGGAGGCGATCTCGTTGGTGCCCAGCACCAGCGCGAGCGGCTTGGGCGCGTTCGGATGCCAAGTGACGGCGGCGGCTTTCATGCTGATGACCTCGTGTTGCGAGATCGAATGAGCAAGCCGCGGGCCAGATCGTTGCGCGCCGATCAACTTGTTCATTGTATTGAGGAAAAGCAGGCATGCCTCGGTTTGTCTGATCCAGAGCTGTATTGTCTAGGATATAACAGCGGATGCTATATTGTCGCTTATACAACATGTCGTGATGGTGGGGCAGGTCGGCGCGTGCCGATCAGGCGATGGGCTCTTCGCGGCGCACCAGCGCGACGCCCTTGACCTGGGCGTAGACGGCAAGCCCTGCCTGCAGGCCGAGCTCGTTCCACGAGCGTTGGGTGACCCGCGACAGCAATCGTGCACCCTGGCCGTCCTCGCCGAGGCCGAGCAGGGCGGTGACGCGGTGGTCCGATTGGCTGCGGATTTCCAGGATCTTCGCGCGTAGCACGTTGACGATGGTGCTGCGGCTCGGCGTTTCCAAGGCGAGGCTGACATCATCGGCCAGCACGCGCAGGCGGCGGCGTGTTCCCGGCGCAAGCGGCTCGGCCGGCAGCACGAAATGCCCGCCCGGCACCGCAAGCGTCACCATGCCGTCGATGGCGTCGTGCTTCAGAACGGTGGCGTCGAGACTGACCGCTGCATCGCGGGAGAGCGCGAGCGGCAGTGTCAGGTCGGCTTGGAGCACGGACAGCGGACCTGAAGCCAGGACGCTGCCATTGCGCATCAGCACCAGCTGATCGGCGAGCCGCTCGACCTCCGCGATATCGTGGCTGATGTAGAGGATCGGCAGGTCGAGCGCGGCATGCAGCCGCTCCAGATAGGGCAGGATCTCGTCCTTGGTGATCTGGTCGAGCGCCGACAGCGGCTCGTCCATCAGCAGCAGCTTCGGCTGGCTGAGCAGCGCGCGGCCGATCGCCACGCGCTGCCGCTCGCCGCCGGACAGATGGCGCGGCGAGCGCTCCAGCAGCTTGGCAATGCCGAGCAGCGACACGACCTCATCGAAGCCGATGGCGGTGGGGCCGGACGGGCCGGGATGCCCGTACATCAGGTTGCGGCGGACGGAGAGGTGCGGGAACAGATTGGCTTCCTGAAAGACGTAGCCGATCGGGCGCCGGTGCACCGGGCGGAAGGTCTTCTCGTCCTGCCAGACGTCGCCGGCGACGGAGCATCGTCCGTCCAGGCGGTTGAGGCCGGCGATGCTGCGCATGACGGCGGTCTTGCCGCAGCCGGACGGGCCGAAGATCGCGGTGACGCCGCGCGCTGGCACCTCGAACCGCGCGTTCAGCTCGAAGCGCCCGAGCGTACCGCGGAAATCGACCTTGACGGTGCTCATGACGCGCGTCGCGTCATCTTCTTCTCGATCAGCATCATCGTCAGAATGACGCCGAACGAGAACACGACCATGCCGAGCGCCAGCACCGAGGCTTCGGTCCATTGCGAGGTCTCGACGTAGTCGTAGATCGCGATCGACAGCACCTTTGTCCTGCCGGGAATGTTGCCGCCGATCATCAGCACGACGCCGAACTCGCCGACGGTGTGGGCAAAGCCGAGGATCGCGCCGGTGAGGAAGCCGGGGCTCGCCAGCGGCACGGCGATCGTCCAGAACGCGCGCCAGGGCGTGGCCCGCAGCGTGGCGGCTGCTTCCAGGGGCTTCTCGCCCATGGCCTCGAAGGCGTTGCGGATCGGCTGCACCACGAACGGCATCGAGAACAGCACCGAGCCGATCACGAGGCCTGGGAAAGTGAAGGCGAGGGTGCGTGCACCCCACAAGGACGCCAGCGCCCCGCCCGGACCGCTCGGGCCGAGCGCGACCAGCAGATAGAAGCCGAGCACGGTCGGCGGCAGCACGAGCGGAATCGCCACCAGGGCTGCGACCGCCTCCTTCCACCACGCCTGCGACCGCGCCAGCCACCATGCGATCGGTGTTCCCACGATCATCAGAATGACGGTCGTGATCGCTGCCAATTCGAGGGTCAGACTGACCGGTTGCCAGATATCGGCCGAGACGTGCAAGTTCATCCTTGGAAGTTCATCGACGTGAGCGCTCAGCTGCCGGACTTCGGGTCCAGAGCATAGCCGAACTTCTCGATGACCGCACGGGCTTCCGGAGTCTTGAGGAAGGTCAGGAACGCGGTCGCCGCCTCGTTGCCGGCGGATGCCTTCAGCAGCACGGCATCCTGACGGATCTCGCTGTAGAGGTTCTGCGGCACCAGCCAGCGCGAGCCGCCCGCATTCGGCATCAGCTGCGACAGTGCGACGAAGCCGACCTCGGCATTGCCGGTATCGACGAACTGGAACGCCTGCGAGATCGTGTTGCCCTGCACGATCTTGGGCTTGATCGTCTCATAGAGATTGAGCGCCTTCAGCGTCTCCACTGCAGCCGCGCCATAGGGCGCGGCGGCGGGATTGGCGATCGACAGCTTGTTGAACGCGTTCGCCTTCAGCGTTTCCTCGCCTCTCACCGCGTTCGGGTCCTTGCTCCACAGAACGAGCTTGCCGATCGCGTAGGTGAAACGGCTCCCGGCGACGCCGAGGCCCTCGTCGACCAGCTTCTTCGGCCGTTCGTCGTCGGCGGAGAGCAGGATCGCGAACGGCGCGTTCTCCTTGATCTGGGTGTAGAACTGTCCGGACGCGCCGAAGCTCAGCACCAATTCGTGTCCCGTCTTGGCCTTGAACAGACCGGCGATCTCCTTGGCCGGCTCGGTGAAGTTGGCGGCCACGGCGATGTTGGCGCTCCCGGCGAACGCATTTGCGCCAGTCAGGAGAGCGGCAGCCGCGCACAGGGCAGCGGCGACGAAGCGCATCGATCTCATCACAATTGTCCTCGTTCATATCGCAGAGACGGGTTCGCTTCGGTGAATTGCAAGTCCCGTTCCGGCGCAGCGCCCGTACCGATGCCGTGCTATATTCATTCGTATACATCAAAATAGACAGGTCGGCGACGTCCCGTCAACCCGAGGGGCCCCTCGGGCAAACGCGATGGGCGTCAGTGTACGACTTTCGACAATCGAGGCTGAAGCGATGTTGGAAACATGACGGCCCGAGAGCCGGGGTTCTCGGGCCGGCGCGAGACTAAGCCATCCGCTCCCAGAGCTGCCGCACCAGCATGCCCGCACGCTTCTCGATCGCCGCGGCGGCATCGAGCGCGAGATCCTCGCGATAGCGGCCGGCGATCAGCTGCACGCCGATCGGCTGGCCATTGTGAACCGCCACCGGCACCACCGCGCCGGGCAGCCCGAGCACGTTGATGGCCGAGATGAAGCGGATCTCGTTGAAGAAGATTTCGCGCACGCGCTCCGGGCTTACCGTGTCCTCGCGCGGGCCCGGCGTCGGCTTGACCGTCGTCGGCGCCAGCACCACCGGATAATCCTCGAAGAACAGCTGCCAGGCGCGGATATGGGTGGAGCGCTGCGCCGTCGCGTTCATCCAGCCCGCGAGGTCGAGGATCTCGGCCTTGGCCCGCATCCCGCCCCACGCCTTGTGGAAGTCTTCCGAGGTGACGGCCAGCATCTTGGCCTCCTGCATCACGACCACCTCGGTGGTGATGACGTCGCACCAGGTCTGCCAGACGCCGGAGATGTCGGGGACCTCGACCTCGCTGACCCGGTAGCCGGAGCGTTCCAGATGATCGGCGGCCTGCCGCAGCGCGGCCTGCACCGAAGGATCGACGTCCATGTCATCGGGGATCTTGGCGAGCGCGACCTTGATCGGCCGCTTGGGCTTCTCGCCCTCGAGCGGGGCCGGCACCCACCAGGGATCGCGCGGATCGCGCCGGCTCATCACCTCCAGCGCCAGCCTGACGTCGGCGACGCTACGCGCCAGCGGGCCCTGCGACGACATCAGATGCGCCAGCATCGGCCGCTCGGCCGCGGCGCTTTCGTTGTAGGCCGGGATGCGCCCCTGCGTCGGCTTGATCGTGACAACGCCGTTGCAATGCGCCGGCCAGCGCAGCGAGCCGCCGATGTCGTTGCCATGCGCGATGGTGCCGATACCGGCGGCGACCGCAGCTCCAGCGCCGCCCGACGAGCCGCCGCAGGTGATCTCGGGATCCCACGGGTTCAAGGTCAGTCCGTGCAGCGGGTTGTCGGTGAAGCCGCGGAATGAGAATTCCGGCGTGTTGGTGAGGCCGAGCACGATCGCGCCCGCGTTCTTGAGGTTGCGCACGACGGGCGCGTCCGACGGCGCGATGATTCCCATCTGCGCCTGAACGCCGTTGGGGTTTGGCCGTCCCTGGTAGTCGACGTTCTCCTTGATGGTGACGGGCACGCCATGCAGCAGGCCGTCCTTGTTGCGCGCCTTGTCCGCGGCGCGCGCAGCTTTCAATGCTTCTTCGGACAGATCGACGACGACCGCATTCAGCTTCGGATTGACCTCATGCATGCGCGCGATGTGCGCCTCGGTCACCTCGACCGAGGAGACCGCGCCCGAGCGGATCGCAGCGGCGGTGTCGAGCGCCGACCACTGCCAGACCGGTCCTCTCGGCAGCCGCGGCTTCGGCGCGGCGGCCCTCGCCTGTGGTCTGGCCTGCGGCTTCGCCTTTGCGGGCTTCCTGTTGGCCGTGGCGCGCGTGGCCACGCGCTTCGGAGCCGGCTTGGCGGTCTTTGCCTCCGGCTTCTTCCTTGTCGCTGTTTTCGCCATTGTGTTTCCCCCCAGTGTATCTCTCAAACGACCGACATGGTCAGCGGCGGCTCGACCTCGGCGGGCAGCGGGCTGACATAGGGCGTGCGCAGCGTCCGCTTCTTCAGGTCGGCCTTGGCGGCTGCGATCAGCGCCGGCTCATTGAGCGCCTTGATGCCGAGACCGGCCATCGCCTTGGCGGCCTGCACCATCGCCTTGTGCGCGGCCGGCGTCTTGCCTTGCGCAACGACCTGCCAGGTGTGGAACGGCGTGCCGATCGCCACCGTCGGCGCGTGCACCTGCACCGTTGGCACCACCCAGCTGACGTCGCCGACATCGGTCGAGCCGATCTGCGGATTGCGCTTGGCGTTCAGCGGCACCAGGAAGTCGGCCAGCGGCTTGTCGGTCGGATCCATGCCGATGCTGTAGTAGACGGATTCGATGTCCTTGTCGGTCAGGGTCGCCTGGATCTGACCGGCAAAATCCTTGTCGCTCGCGTCGAAATGCGGCGGCCCCAGCTCCTCCATGATCCCGTGCAGCGCCTCTTCGAGCGGCGTGTTGGGCAGGATGTTGGAGACCGCCGAGATGATCTTCATCTCGACCTTGGTCTCGGTCATCATCGCGGCACCTTGCGCGATCTTGTGTACGCGCCCGACCAGCTCGTTCATGCCGGGCAGGTCGCGCGCGCGGATCGAGTAGCGGACGCGCGCATGCGCCTGCACGACGTTGGGCGCAATGCCGCCGGTGTCGAGCAGCGCGTAATGCACGCGGGCGTCGCTCGGCATGTGCTCGCGCATGTAGTTGACGCCGACATTCATCAGCTCCACCGCGTCGAGCGCGCTGCGGCCGAGATGCGGCGAGGCGGCCGCATGCGAGGTGCGTCCGGTGAAGATGAAGTCGGCGCGCGTGTTGGCGAGAGAGGGCGTCATCACCACTTCCCAGAAGCTCGACGGATGCCAGGTGATTGCGATGTCGGCATCCTCGAACGCGCCTGAGCGCACCATGAAGGCCTTTGCGGCGCCGCCTTCCTCGGCAGGGCAGCCGTAGTAGCGCACGCGTCCCGGAACCTTGTTGGCGGCGAGCCAGTCCTTCACGGCGGTTGCCGCGAGCAGCGCCGCCGAGCCCAGGAGATTGTGGCCGCAGCCATGGCCATGGCCGCCGGTCTCGATCGGACGATGCTCGGCGACGCCGGCCTCCTGGCTGAGGCCGGGCAGGGCGTCGTATTCGCCCATGAACGCGATGACCGGACCGCCTTCGCCCCATTCGCCCATCAGCGCGGTCGGGATGCCCGCGACCTTTTCGATGATCCGAAAACCCTGGTGCTTCAACTCGGCGAGGTGTTCGGCGGACGAGCGGGCCTCGGTGTAGCAGACCTCGGGCATGCTCCACACCCGGTCGCTGAGCTCGATGAAACGGGTCTTGATCGCGTCGACGCCGCGCCAGATCTCGCTGCGGTTGTCCATCTCCGGTCCTTGTCCTCTGCTGCCGATAGGGGGCCGGTATGGTTATCAGCTAAGTTCCCCGACGCCTAGCGATCCGCCGCGAGAGCAGCCATGCGGCGCGCGGCAAGGCGCGGTGGAGCGCGCGTCATCCTTGAGCAGATGATGCCGCGATTGGATGCAGCGCGATGCTTTCGGCGGCGCAGCGAGAAGGATGGGGACGCCGTCCTCAAATTTCGGAACTGCCGCCGTGCGCCGTTACCGCACCCGTCCAGGAACGATCGTGGTCGCGTCCTGTTCTCGTGTCAGGAGTGCGACCGCCATGCGTGCAGGACCCATCACCATCATCGTCGCATTGCTGCTGATTCTCGCGGCCGCCGTCGTCTTCGCCTATCAGGGCATGACCTTGCCCGGCGATCCGATGCCGACCGAGGGCTGGATCGCGCTCACGCTCGGCGTGGTGTTTTCGCTCATCGTGGGGATCGGGCTGATGGTGCTGTTGTTCTACAGCAGCCGCAAGGGCTACGACGAGCCATCACAGTTCGGGGCTGATGATCATCGCGACTGAGACCGCTCAAGCCGGATGCGGCGGATGCTGTGTCCGCGGATGCCGGTCGTGAAGCAGCTTGGCGAGTTCGTGCCTCAGATCGTCGTGACCGCGCATCGCCGTCTCGAACAGCGCTTCCTGGATGTCGCGCGGCATGTCGCCCCAGACGCCGATGGCGGCGTTGCCGAGCAGCTCTGCGAACCGGTTGTCGTCCATGCGGCACCTCCGGACGATCTGACGCCCGAGGACGGCAAAGGTTCCAGGCCAGGTTATTGCGTGGTGAACAGGACAACCGCAATCGCAACGGAGAGCGCGATCGCGGACACGGTCCCCGTGGTCGACAGCACGCCCATGCGCCGCAGCGCCGCTGCAAACACGATGATGATCGGGGTAGCGGTGACGAGGCCGAGCTGCGCTTCGGTCATGGACATGCTCCTGATGTCGATCCCGTAGCGCATCCAGGCGCCGTGCTGTTTGTGCGCCGACAAAGAGCATGTCTGCCGCCCCGATTAGCTTTGCCGACATCTGATCGGAGGTGGCGGTGTCGGCACTCACATACGAACCGGAACCAACGGAGCGCTGGGGCGTGCTCGACGGGTTGCCGGGCGACCCCATGATGTGGGTCCTGATCCTCAGCGAGCTTGTCGCTTTCGGCCTGCTGCTCGGCGCCTTCGTCGTGGCGCGCGCAGTCAATCCAGTCGTGTTCGCAGCCGGGCAGGCCATGCTGGACGGACCTCTCGCCGCATTGAACACGATCGTGCTTGTGACGAGCGGGTGGGCTGCGGCGCGCGGGGCGGCGGCGGCGAGAGGCGGATCGCCGGCCACAGCACGGCGTTGGATCATGCTGGCGATCCTGCTCGGCACGGCCTTCATTGCCGTCAAGCTGACCGAGTATGGCAGGGAGATTGCCGCCGGCGCAGGCCTGGAGACGTCGCCGTTCTTCACGCTCTATTTTCTGCTCACGGGCTTCCATCTGCTTCACGTCGTACTCGGGATGGTCATCCTCGGAATCGTCGGTCGTCATGCCGCGCCCACCAGCGTCGAGACCGGGACGGCGTTCTGGCACATGGTCGATCTGGTCTGGATCGTGATGTTCCCGATCCTCTATCTGGTGGGATGAGTCATGGTCCGCGATCGCCTCACGCTCGCCTGGCTTCAATTGCTGAGCTTCGCCGTTGCCACGCTCGCGGCCTCGCTGCTGCTGCCGAATCGCTGGCTCGCCGATGCCCTCGTGCTCGCGCTCGCATTGGCAAAGGGCAGGGTGATCGTGCTGGATTTTCTCGGCCTGCGCCATGCGCCCGCGCTGTGGCGCGGCCTGCTCGCATCGTGGCTCCTAGGCCTGGTTGCGCTCGCCGGGCTGGCGGTGGCGCTCCGCGCGCTGGTCTGACGGGCCATCGCCGTGCTGCTTGCGCCGCGACAAAGAGACTCCCGGCAGTGCCGGTAGATTGCCTTCACCATCGACCTTCACCAAAACGGAAAGGACGTGTCATGGCGGAACGCCTGACCAAGTCGGCCGCACGGAACGTCTTCTACGGCGGTTCGGCCTTCTTCTTTGCGATCTTCCTCGGGCTCACAGCGCACAGCCACTACTACATGGTCACGACCTCGACCAATGCGTCGACGCTGTCCGACGGAGTCGCTCGCGGCAAGCACGTCTGGGAGAGAAACTCCTGCATCAACTGCCATACCCTGCTCGGCGAGGGCGCCTATTTCGCGCCAGAGGTCGGCAATGTCTGGGACCGCTGGGGCGGCAGGCAGGACCCGGCCGCCGCGCGCGAGATGCTGAAATCCTGGATGCAGTCGCAACCCTCCGGTGCGCCCGGCCGCAGGCAGATGCCGCAGTTCAATCTGTCCGACCAGGAGCTCAACGACCTCGCCGACTTCCTGCAATGGACCGACACGATCAAGCGCCAGGACTGGCCGCCGAACAAGGCCGGCTGAGCCGGCATCCCGTCCCCGTCATGAGAGAGATCCGCGATGAGATATGAGACCCAGAAGGTCGCGATGCTGTATTTCTACGGCGCGCTGACGCTCTTCCTCGCCCAGGTCATCTTCGGCCTGCTCGCCGGCACCATCTACGTGCTGCCGAACACGCTGTCGGTCCTGCTTCCCTTCAACATCGTCCGCATGATCCACACCAACGCGCTGATCGTGTGGTCGCTGATCGGCTTCATGGGCGCCACCTACTTCCTGCTGCCCGAGGAGACCGAGACCGAGCTCTACAGCCCGCTGCTCGCTAAGATCCAGTTCTGGATGTTCTTCGGCGCGGCCGGCACGGCCGTCGTCGGCTATCTCTTCCACTACCATGAGGGCCGTGAGTTCCTCGAGCAGCCCTTCATCATCAAGGTCGGCATCGTCGTCGTCTGCCTGATGTTCCTGTTCAACGTCACGATGACCGCCCTGAAGGGTCGCAAGACGACGGTGACCAACATCCTGCTGTTCGGTCTGTGGGGCGTCGCGATCTTCTTTTTGTTCGCCTTCTACAACCCAGCCAATCTCGCCGTCGACAAGATGTACTGGTGGTACATCGTCCATCTCTGGGTGGAGGGCGTCTGGGAGCTGATCATGGCCTCGATCCTGGCCTTCCTGATGATCAAGCTCAACGGCATCGACCGCGAGGTGGTGGAGAAGTGGCTCTACGTCATCATTGGCCTGGCGCTGTTCTCCGGCATCCTCGGCACCGGCCATCATTTCTACTGGATCGGCGCGCCCGGCTATTGGCAGTGGATCGGCTCGCTGTTCTCAACGCTCGAGGTCGCGCCGTTCTTCACCATGGTGATCTTCACGGTGCAGATGACGCTCAAGGCGGGACGCAAGCATCCGAATCGCGCCGCGCTGCTGTGGTCGGTCGGCTGCTCCGTCATGGCGTTCCTCGGCGCCGGCGTGTGGGGCTTCCTGCACACGCTGTCCAGCGTGAACTACTACACCCACGGCACCCAGGTGACCGCCGCGCACGGCCATCTCGCCTTCTTCGGCGCCTATGTGATGCTCAACCTCGCGGTCATGGCCTATGCGGTGCCGCAGCTGCGCCAGCGTGCGCCGTATAATCAGTGGCTCTCGATGGCGAGCTTCTGGATCATGTGCACGGCGATGATGACGATGACCTTTGCGCTGACCTTCGCCGGCATCATCCAGGTGCATCTGCAGCGCGTGCTCGGCCAGAGCTACATGGACGTGCAGGACCAGCTCGCGATGTTCTACTGGGTTCGGCTCGGCTCCGGTGTGTTCGTGGCGATCGCGGCGCTGATGTTCGTCTGGGCCGTGCTGGTGCCCGGCCGCGCCAAGCAGGCGATCATCCCCGGCGCCCTGCAGCCGGCGGAGTAAAACCCCGCAGGCGGCGGCTCCGATGCCGCCGCCTGCATCCCCCGATTCGGAGAGTGATCATGAAGCTCGTGCTGCACGCGATCGATACCGTCCTGTCGTTCCCCTCGTACACGCCGACCGGCAATGAATGCGCGCTGTTCGAGCATGCGTTCCGACATCGCTTACCGGTGCTGCTGAAGGGGCCGACCGGCTGCGGCAAGACCCGCTTCGTCGCGCACATGGCGGCGCGACTGGGCCTGCCGCTGCACACGGTCGCCTGTCACGACGACCTCACCGCCGCCGACCTCACCGGGCGATATCTGCTCAAGGGCGGTGACACCGTGTGGACCGACGGCCCGCTGACCCGCGCGGTGCGCGAGGGCGGCATCTGCTATCTCGACGAGGTCGTCGAGGCGCGGAAGGATGTGACCGTCGTGCTGCATCCTCTCACCGACGACCGCCGCATTCTTCCGCTGGAGCGCACCGGCGAGGAGCTGCTCGCGCCCGACGGCTTCATGCTGGTGGTGTCCTACAATCCGGGTTATCAGTCGCTGCACAAGGCGCTGAAGCCATCGACACGGCAGCGCTTCATCGCCATCGAATTCGGCTTCCTGCCCGCCGAGCAGGAGATCGCGGTGGTTGCCGCCGAGAGCGGGCTGGCGCCGGAGCGCGTTCGGCCGCTGGTGGCGCTCGCGCATCGGCTGCGAGCGCTGCAAGGCCATGACTTGGAGGAGGGCGTCTCGACGCGGCTCCTGGTCTATTGCGCGACGCTCGTCGCTGCCGGAGCATCCATCGCGGACGCCGTGCTCGCCGCGATGATCGAGCCGCTCACCGACGACGCCGACGTCAAGGCCGCGTTGCGCGAGGTCGCGCATGCCGTGATCGGGTGAGCCATGCTCGACTTCCTCGAACTGGAGGAGACCGTCGGCCGCGCCTGGCATCGCCTGGTCGGCACGACCTCGAGCTATCCGGTCCATCCGGATCAGGCCGTCGCCCTGAACGAGATCAGCGGCCGCATCGCCGTGATGTTCCGCGCGCTGGGCGGCGAGAGCGGCGTGCAGGTCGCCGGAGCCAAGGCGCGCAAATCGGGCCATCGGCTCGGCTGGCGCCAGCGCATTGGCCTCGGCGACGAATGCCTCGATCAGGCCGGGCGCGATGGCGCCACCGTGTTCCTGCCGGAGACCATCGCGCTGCTGCCGGGTCGCGCGCTCAATACGCAGCTCTATCACTGGCTCGCGGCGTGGTTCGCGACCATGGCGGTCGAGCCGATCGCGGAGCGCGATCCGCTGCGGCATGATCTGCTGGCGCTGCGCCGGGCCTGTGAGACGACCTCGCTGGTGCTGGCGCGCTTCCCTGGACTGGCGCGTCCGCATGCGCAACTCGCCGAAGCGCTGGCTGTGGCGCGTCCGCGGCGGCCGCTGCCTCGGCTCGAGCAGCAGGTCGAGCACATCGTCATGGCCCTGCTCGGCGCCGGCGCGCCGCCCAAGGGCGCGCTGTGGAATGCGGTCATCGCTGGCGGCGCGTTGCCGGAGGCCGCCCCGCCCGGCTATCGGCCGATGCTGCCGTGTCCGCTGTGGGGCGATTGCTGGAGCCGCGATGCCGTTGCCGCGGCGCGCGAGGACGACGAGACGCAGACGCCCGCAGAGCAGGAGGGTGCACCCGACACCCGCAAACGCTTCGCGCGGCGCGAGCGCGACGACACGGCCAAGCGCGATCCATTCATTCTCAACCGCTTCGAGAAGATCCTGGCGATGGCGGAGATGGTCAATGTCGATCGCCCTTCCGACGATACCGACGATGACGACGCCCGCAAGGCTGCCGACGATCTCGATGAGCTCGCGATCGCCAGGCGCAAGGGGTGTCCGGCGAGCAAGCTGAAGTTCGATCTCGACCTGCCGCCCGAGGCGGTGGACACGGCCCGGCTCGACAGCGGTCGGCTGTATCCCGAGTGGAATTATCGCAGCGGGGCCTATCTGCCGGACCATTGCCGCGTCGTGACCGGCGATGCCGCCGAGGCGGGCGAGGCGTGGTCTCCGGACGATGCGATGCGCCGGCGCATCCGCAGCGTGCGGCGCAGGTTCGAGACCTTGCGGCCGCGTCATGAGGTGATGCGCGCGCAGGCCGACGGCCACGACCTCGACATCGACGCGCTGGTGCGCGCGCGCAGCGATCTCAATGCCGGCCATGGCGGACTTGATCGCGTGCATCTGGCGATGCGCCCGCTCGCGCATGATCTCGCGGTGACTCTCCTGGTCGACGTGTCCCTATCGACCGATGCGTGGATCGACGGCGTGCGCGTTCTCGACGTCGAGAAGGAGGCGCTGCTGGTGCTGGCGCATGGGCTGTCGGCCTGCGGCGACAGCCACAGCATTCTCACCTTCACCTCGCGGCGCAACTCATGGGTCCGCCTGGAGACCGTGAAGGCATTCGACGAGCCGATGAGCGGGCGGGTCGAGCGCCGCATCGGCGCGCTCAGGCCCGGCTACTATACGCGTATCGGCACGGCGGTGCGTCATGCCGCCAGCCAGCTCGCCGAGCGATCCGAGCGCAAGCGCCTGCTGCTGGTGCTGACCGACGGCAAGCCGAACGACGTCGATCACTATGAGGGACGGTTCGCGATCGAGGACACGCGCAAGGCGGTGCAGGAAGCGCGGCGCGGCGGCGTCGCGGTGTTCGGCGTGACCATCGATGCGTCGGCGCAGTCGTATTTTCCCACCCTGTTCGGCCGCGGCGGCTACGCCATCGTCGGCAACATCAGGCGACTGCCCGCCGCGCTGCCGGCGCTGTACCGGCAGCTCGCGCATTGAAGGCGAGAGGCGCACTGCCGCCGTACCGACGACCGATACCGGCCAGCTGATCGAAGGGGTCCGGCCCTCAGGTCGCCGGCTCGCGCAGATTGCGCAGCGGCACCGGCAGGTGGCCCATCAGCTTGTCGAACTCGCCGGGATCGAGCTTCTCCCAGAGAATTTCGAAGATGCCGCGCGCAGCCGTGAGCGGATCGACCGGGAATTGCGGCGGCAGTTGGCGGAAGATGTCATCGACGAAATATTCGAGATGGCGGTCCTTGGTCGGGGTTGCCGCGTGGTGCCAGCCCTCGTAGTAGATCCCGCGAATGAGCATCGGCAACTGGGCGCCGAAATTCACGGCGACGGCCATCGGCATACGGTCGCGCAGCACATGCAGCACGGCACGCAGTGCATTGTAGGCCTGCTGCCGGCTCGCCAGCGCGAGGCGTTGCTCGATGGCCTTCAGCCAGATGTTGGTTTCCTGGACGGTGTGATCCAGGGCGGTCACGCCGGTCTCGCTCATGTGGTTCTCCATGATGACAAGTGCACAGGACCGTTCGAGGGACGCCGAACGAGGTAACGGCAAGGCCTGATTCGCTTGAACGCCTTGTCAGTAGGTGGTGCGTTCGGGCCGGGCATGTTGACCTGCATCAAATCACGATGTCGTGGTTGGACCGTGAGGTAAATGGCGGGTCAACGTCCGGCGCAGTCGTTTACGATCCCTTGCTACCGCAGCGGCACCGGCGGTCGGCAAGCCCATCCGTCATCTTACGGGGATCGTCGTGGTCCCGTGCACGGCACGTGACAATGGTCAGCAGTTCACTCTGACAAACAGCCATCGACAAACAGCCATCGACAAACAGAACGTCTACAAATCAGCACGTCGCGATCTCGCGGCGCCTATCGCGCCCGAGTCTTGCTTGACGGAGCCCTCTTCAAGTGAGAGGGCGCAGGGAAGGCCGGGAGCTCGCCGCCCCCGTGGCCCCCGTGCGGAAAGAATGCACGGGGCAGGAACCACAGGTTCGGCTGAGACATCCCGGCCTTCCCTGCGCGATAGTGTTACGGCTTATACGCATTCTCCCCGGTGAACGGGCTGTCTTGCCACCGTCACCCGCGCGAGGCTGAAACCTCGTCACGAGCTTGACGCCAGCGTCGCGGCGCCAGGACCATGCGACTTCGCCGTCCGCGCCGTGCCGTTCGTCCGCAGGCATGACACCCGCTGCGACACGTCGCGTCCATCGCATCCCGCACTCCACGTCTCGTGACGTTCGCGACACGCCCCTCTTCATGAGGCGGGATGCGCGGAAATGTCGTCCTGATTTGCCCGACGGTGCAAGCTGTTTATCTGCGGCAGACTGGCACGACGGGCAATTCGCGCATGGCGGTCATGCTGATTCGTTCGTCCGATGGCCCCGGGATTTTGCGTCTACCCGTGCTCAGTCGGAGAGCGCATCTCGAGTTGGAATCGGGCTGCTGCCTTGGGGGCGGCGCGAGGTGGGCGCTGCGGACGCTGAGAGACGCGCGACCACGGCGCTCCTCGTTCGCGGTGGCGAGCATGATGGCGAGCGACCGGAACGTTCGCGTTGCAAGTCCGGAACTTGCGCGCCTCGGTCACGCTGAACATCCCGAGATCATCGCGAGCCGGCGCTGCGCCGTCAGGTTGAACCCGTAATCGCCCTGCTTGTGAAGAACACGTCTTCGCTTGCTCGTCGCGACAGACTCACCTTACATCGGAGTCGTCCGAGGCGGAGAGATCGCGCGCTCGACACCCCTTCAACTCACGAATCGACGTCGGCTCGCAATGCTCAAGTCTGCCCAAGAGAAGTCTGTTCACAACAAGCCTGCTCAAGACAAATCCGGCAAAGACCTTCCGCTGACCGGCTATGCCGTCGTGGTCGATGGTCAGATCAAGACCGAATTCAAGACCAAGGATGGCGCACACAACGGCGCGCATGACCTCAAGCGCCGGTTTCCGATGTTGCAGATCAGGGTGTACGACGCGGAGACGAAGCAGACCCACGACATCGAATTGACGCGGGCGTGAGACTGGCCTGCCGCGCGGGGCGTGGTGTTGTGAGGACGGCAAGGCCGTTGCACCTTGTCGAGGCCGCAATCGCTGTCGATGTTTGAGTGCATGGAGAGCATGCTCCTGATGTAGCCGAGGGTACGGTGCCGGTCGCCGCGTCCTCGTCCCTGTGGGAGAGGGCGCAGTATCGCGCAGTGGCGTGCGGGCTGGGGTGCACGCAGGCGACTGTCGGCCTGCGCGCCAGATACGCCGAGATGGGCTGTTGCGGTGGCTGCGTGATATGAGCCAATCTGCCTCATCTCCGACCATGCGAGCAGCCATCATGACCGAAACCGCCTGGAACAGACTTTCCGCCGCAGCGCTTCGCGCGCTCGCGGCCCGAGACGCGATCGTGCTGTTGCCGGTGGCCTCGACCGAGCAGCACGGCCCGCATCTGCCGACGGGAGTTGACGACTTCCTGTGCAGCGAGGTCTGCCGTCGCACCGCGCTGGAGCTGACTCCAGACCATCCCATCGTGGTCGCGCCGACCGTTTGGTGCGGGCTCGCCGACCATCACGTTCCGTTCGGTGGCACCTTCACCCTCGGTCTCTCCACCTACCACGCCGTGCTCAGAGACCTGTGCCGCTCGATTCTGAATGCCGGCTTCCGCCGCATCGTGATCGTCAACGGCCATGGCGGCAACATCCAGGCGCTGGCCACCCTCACCGGCGAACTGACGCGCGAGCTCAATGCGCCGATCGCGACGACGACCTATTTCATGGAAGGGCGGGAGACCATGGCCAAGGTCCTCGAGGATCAGGAGGGCGTGATGCATGCCTGCGAAGCCGAGACCTCGATGATGATGGCGGCTCATCCCGGCCTCGTCGACGCGGCGAGGCTCGACGCTGCCTTTGGGCCGAGCTTCGACATCATGGGCTCGCTGGTCCCGTCGCTGAAAATGTTCAGATCGTTCGCCGACATCACCACCTCCGGCGTCGCAGGCGATGCGCGCAAGGCATCTGCTGCAAAGGGCGAGAAGCTGCTCGCCGGCTGCGCGGCGGCGCTGGCGGCGCGATTGCGGGCGGGCGAGCCATGGTCCACTGCACCAATTCCGCCGCCAGCCGCAAGATGACAGTGACGCGGAGCATCCTCCCGAGAAGCCCGTCGCAGGCGGGCGTTTCGGATGATGCGCCGCAAACGATACGTCCACGGGTTTGATGGACGCATGCCGATCGGCAAGCTCAGCCGCGCTGCGCGGAAGCGGCGAGGCTCGGAGCCCCGATCGCGTCGAGGCCGTCCGCAAGACTGCGGCTCGCGTTTCGCACCTCGCTGCGAAACGTCTTCGCCAGGTTCGACAGCGGCCGCGCCTCCGACCACAGCACATAGGCCGAGACTTTGGTGCTCGGCGTGAACGGCCGTACCGCGAGATCATGCGCGCCCTGGCGCGGCGAGAATGGATCGACCACGGCGACGCCCACGCCGGTCGAAGCCAGCACGCAGGCCGTGTTGCAGTAACGCACTTCGACGGTCGGCTGGAAGTCGGCATCGGCTTGCCGGAAGCTCTCGCGCACGGCTTCGCCAAGGCGCGTGCCGCGTTCGAGGCCGATCAGCGGGGAGCCGGCGAGATCCCGCGCTGAAATCACGTCGCATTCGGCAAGCGGATGCCGGGCCGGCATCACGCACACCATCTCCCCGGTATGCACGACCTCATGGGCGATCCCGGGATGATCGGACAGTCCGAGCGCGAAGCCGAGCTCGGCGACGTTGCCGAGCACGCCCTCGATGATGCCCTCGTAGCGGCGCACGTCGAAGAACATCCGCGTCTGCGGCCGGCGCCGCAGGAAGCCTGACAAGGTCGGCGGGATGATGCTGTAGGCGAGCGGCGGCGTGGCGACGATCGACAGATGACCCGTCTTCTGCTCGCGCAGGTCACGCACGCGGTTTTCCAGCCGGACGTGCAGGGTGAAGATCGCCTCGCTCTCCTCATAGAGCGTCATCGCCTCGGGTGTCGGGAACAGCCGGTTGTTGACGCGCTCGAACAGCGTGAAGCCGGCCTGCGCCTCCATCGCCTTCAGCGCATTGCTGATCGCAGGCTGCGACAGCGCGAGCTCCTCGGCCGCAGCGACCGTGGTGTGGTGGCGGATGACCGCCCGCAGGATCTCCAACTGGCGCAGGTTCATGGCATGGTCGCCCTATTAGCCCGGGTGATGGTCTCGGCCAAAATATCATAGACCGAGGTCGTCCCGACTGGTTGCAATTCCTGCGCCGGTTTCGCTTCATTGATGCTTCTCTTGCGCGTCGCAGGGGGCGGTGCTGCCGCCTGCTGGAAAGGCATGACGCACAGATCGGAGGCAGAGTTTTGAGCCGTATCTTCCGCGCCGCCGCCGCCCAGATGGGGCCGACCCAGCGCGCCGACAGCCGGGGGCACACGCTGTCGCGCATGATCGGGCTCTTGGAACAGGCGGCCGCCCAGGGCGCGAAGCTGGTGGTGTTTCCGGAACTCGCATTCACGACCTTCTTCCCGCGTTGGATCCTCGAAGGCGATGAGCTCGACAGCTATTTCGAGCGCGCGATGCCGAACCCGTCCGTTGCCGCGCTGTTCGACCGGGCGCGGGCGCTTCGCGTCGGCTTCTATGTCGGCTATGCCGAGCTGACACCGGACGGACGCCGCTTCAACAGCTCCATCCTGGTCGATCCCGACGGCGAGATCATCAGCAAATATCGCAAGGTGCATCTGCCCGGCTCCGTCGAGCCGCGCCCGAGTGCCAAGTATCAGCAGCTGGAGAAGCGCTATTTCAGCTATGGCGATCTCGGCTTTCCGGCCGTGCGCGCCGGCCGCGAGTGGGGCGGCGCCATCATGGGCATGATGATCTGCAACGACCGGCGCTGGCCGGAATCGTGGCGGGTGCTGGGGCTGCAGGGCGTCGAGCTGGTCTGCGTCGGCTACAATTCCGCGGCCTATGATCCGAATGGCGGCAACACCGAGGATGCCTCGCTGCGCACCTTCCATTCGACCCTGGTGGCGCAGGCCAACGCCTACATGAATGCGACGTGGGCGATCGCGGTCGCAAAGGCGGGCGACGAGGACGGCAGCGGGCTGATCGGCGGCTCCTGCATCGTCGATCCCAATGGCTGCATCGTGGCGCGGGCGAAGACGCTCGCCGACGAGGTCGTCGTCGCCGACATCGACCTCGATCTGTGCCGCCAGGGCAAGGACAAGATGTTCAACTTCGCGGCGCATCGCCGGCCGGATCAGTACAGGCTCATCACCGAGCGCGCCGGCGCCGTCGAGCCGGCCGTGGTCGATTAGCCGTTCACGTGGGGAGTTGCAGGATGCGCCGTTCGTTGTTCGCAGGTTTCGTCATCCTCACCTCGCTTGCTCCGGCGGGGGCCGCGGAGCTGCCCGCTGAGATCAAGCAGGCCGGCGTACTCAAGCTCACGGTCAACTCGACCTACGCGCCGATGGAATATCACGACCCCGCCACCAACGAGCTGAAGGGGCTCGACATCGATCTCGCCAACGAACTGGCGAGGCGGCTCGGCGTCAAGATCGTGTGGAGCGAGACGGCGTTCGCCGAACTCATTCCCTCGCTGCAGACCCGGCGCGCCGACTTCATCATCTCGGGCATCTCCGACCGTGCCTCGCGGCGCGAGACCGCCGACTTCGTCGACTATCTCGTCACCGGCCCGCAGTTCTTCGTGCTGGCGGAGAGCGATGCCAAGGTCGCGACCGATCTGTGCGGCCGGAAGATCGGCACCACGCGCTCGACGAGCTTCCCGCAGGAGATCGAGAAATGGAGCAAGGCCAATTGCGAGGCCGCAGGCAAGCCTGCCGCGCAATATGTGCCGGGGGAGAACTCGATCGATGTCCGCAATCAGCTCAAGCAGAGCCGCATCGATGCCGCCGTGCAGGGCAGCGAGACCTTGCCCTATGCGCAGTCGCAGGAGGCCGGCAAGTATCGCATCGTCGGTGAGCCCATCGCCTTCGGCTACCAGGGCATCATGTTCCGCAAGGACGATGCAGGCTTTCGCGAGGTCGTGACCGAACAGCTCAAGGCGATGATCGCCGACGGCAGCTACAAGGCCATTCTCGACAAATGGGGTCTCGGCGCCAATGCGGTGCGCGAGCCGATGCTCAACGCGGCGCCGCAATGAGCCGCGCCGACGTACTGGCCGATGGCTTTCCCGACCTGTCGGCGCACAGGATCGCGCGCAAGGCGCATTGGGGCCGCTGGCTTACGGCTGCCGTCATTGTCGTGATCCTGCTGGCGATCGGCCGCGCCTTCGCCAGAGGCCAGATCGAATGGTCTTACGTCGAACGCTTCGTGACCGCGCCGGTGATCCTGCGCGGCATCGTCAACACCATGGTCATGGCCGTCGCGGCGATGGCGCTGGGCATCGCGCTCGGCGTGGTCGTCGCGATCATGCGGCTGTCGCCCAATCCGGTGCTGCGGTCGGTCGCCGCCGGCTACACCTGGCTGTTTCGCGGTACGCCGCTGATCCTCCAGTTGTTGTTGTGGTTCAACCTCGCGCTGGTGTTTCCGACCATCGGCATCCCCGGCCTGTGGAGCGCGCGCGCCGTCGACGTGATGACGCCGTTCCTGGCCGCGCTGCTCGGGCTCGGCATCAACCAGGGCGCCTACACCTCGGAGGTGATGCGGGCAGGGCTGCTCTCGGTCGACATCGGGCAATACGAGGCGGCGCAGGCGATCGGCATGGGACGGCTGCAGGCGCTGCGCCGGATCATCCTGCCGCAGGCGATGCGCGTGGTGATCCCGCCGCTCGGCAACGAGTTCATTGGCCTGGTCAAGGCGACCTCGCTCGCCAGCGTGATCCAGTATCCGGAGGTGTTGCACTCGGCCGAGAACATCTACTACGCCAATTCGCGCGTCATCGAGCTCCTGATCGTCGCCGGCCTCTGGTATCTGCTCGTGGTCTCGGTCCTGACGCCGCTGCAGATGCTGCTCGAACACCGTTTTGCCCGTGGCATCGCGCGGGGGCGCTGATGACGCCGCTCGTCGCCATCCGTCAGGTCAGCAAGCGCTTCGGGGAATTCCAGGCGCTCAAGCAAGTCTCGCTCGATGTCTTCGAGGGCGAGGTGGTGTGCCTGATCGGGCAATCCGGCTCCGGCAAGACCACCTTGCTCCGTTGCGTCAACCAGCTGGCCACGGCGGACAGCGGCGGCATCTGGCTCGACGGCGCGCTGCTCGGCTTCCGCGAGACGGCCGGTCGGCTGCATCGGCTGTCGGAGCGCGAGATCGCGCGGCAACGCCTCGCCTGCGGCATGGTGTTCCAGCGCTTCAACCTGTTCCCGCACATGACGGCGCTGGAGAACGTGATCGAGGGGCCGGTGCAGGTGCAGAGGCGCAGGCTTGCCGAGGCGAAGGACGAGGCCTTGTCGCTGCTGCGCCGGGTCGGCCTTGCCGACAAGGCGCAGTCCTATCCGGCGCAACTGTCCGGCGGTCAGCAGCAGCGCGTGGCGATCGCACGCGCGCTCGCAATGAAGCCGCGGCTGGTGCTGTTCGACGAGCCGACCTCGGCGCTCGACCCGGAGCTGGTCGGCGAGGTGCTCGGTGTGATGAAGGAGCTGGCGAGGTCCGGCATGACCATGCTGGTCGTCACGCATGAGCTCGGCTTCGCGCGCGAGGTCGCCGACCGGGTTGTCTATATGGACCAGGGCGTGATCGTGGAGAGTGGTCCGGCCGGCGAGGTGCTGCGTGCGCCGCGCGAGGCGAGGACCAAGGCATTTCTGGCAGCTGAAGTGGGGTGAGGTGATGGAATTGAAGTCGATCGTGTTGGCTGGGCTCATGAGCGCGGCCGTGGCGGGCGCGGCTCTCGCCGCCGAGCTGCCGGCCGATATCAAGCAGAACGGCCTGCGCATCGCGGTGGTGCCGAACTATCCGCCGATGGAGTTCAAGGATCCGGCCACCGCGACCCTGACCGGCTTCGACGTCGAGCTCGGCGAGGCGCTGGCCAAGAAGCTCGGCGTCAACGCGGTGTGGCAGGAGACCAGCTTCGACCAGCTGATGCCGGGCCTCGCCACGCAGCGTTTCGACATCATCCTGACCGGCATGACCGACTACAAGAGCCGGCAGGATACCGCGACCTTCATCGACTACCTGCGCAGCGGTCCGCGATTCTTCGTGCAGGCTTCGCGCGCCAGCGAGTTCAAGGAGCCGACGGCGCTGTGCGGCAAGAGGGTCGGCGCCTCCAGGCGCACGATGTTCCCGAAGGACATCGCCGCCTGGAGCGAGAAGAACTGCGGCGCGAGCGGAATCGAGTTCGTCGGCACCGAGGGCTCGGCCGACGCCCGCACGCAGCTCAAGCAGGGCCGCATCGACGCCGCCGTGCAGGGCAACGAGACCTTGCCCTACATCATGGATCTCGAGCCGAACACTTACGTGCCGGTCGGCACGCCCATCGCGTACCAATATACGGGGCTGGCGACGCCGGTGAAGGCGGACGAACTGCGCGAGGCGCTGCGCGCCGCGCTGGAGGGCCTGATTGCCGACGGCAGCTACAAGGCGCTGCTGGCGAAGTGGAAGCTGAGCGACAACGGAATCGAGAAGGTGCTGATCAATGCTGGACAGTAAGGCGCTCGCGGGAATCCCGGTCGTTCCCGCCAACACCGCGCCGCCGGCGCCGGACTATCCATGGCCTGCGCCGCACAGAGCGGCGATGTTCCTGTCGTTCGACATCGACGCCGAGAGCGCCTGGACCTCGAAGGATCCCGCGCATGCGGCGCGTCTGGTCACGATGAGCTTCGGCGGCTTCGAGGCGCGCGTCGGCACGCCGAAGCTGCTCGAGCTGCTCGCCGAGCTCGATCTCAAGGCGACGTTCTTCATCACGGGATGGGCGGTCGACGCGCATCCGGCGATGGCGGAAGCGGTGCTGAAGGCGGGCCACGAGATCGGCCATCACGGCTATCACCATCTGCTGCCGGATCCCGGCGATCCCTTCATCGTCGAGGAGATCGAGCGCGGCTTCGAGGCGATCCAGCGCCGGCTCGGCATCCGGCCGATCGGCTACCGCGCGCCGTTCGGCGAGTTCTGCGAGGAGCTGCTGACAGCGCTGGTGCGCCAGGGCATCGTCTACACCTCCTCGTTCCGCGATGACGTCAGGCCCTATCGCCATCGCTTGGCCTCCGGCTCGCCGGGCACGATCGAGATCCCGGTGACCGCGAGCTATGACGATTGGATGCACGGCCTGTCGGCGCGGTTCTCGCCGCGCTCGATCTTTCCGAAAGAGCACGTGCTGTCGATGTGGAAGGATGAGCTGGACGAAGTCCGCGATTGGGGCGCGATGGTGACGACCGTGCTGCATCCGCAGGTCTCGGGCCGGCCGATGCGCTTCCGGCTGCTGCGCGAGTTCCTGACCTACGCCAAATCGTGCCGGGACGTGTGGATCACGACCGGAGCCGAGATCGCGGCGAACTACCAGCGCCATGAGGCGGCGGAAGCGAAGGACGCATGAGTACGACGGCGATCTTCGGCAGCTACGTGCTGACGCGCAAGGACGGCGCGCAGGACGTCCTGCGCGATCACTGGGTGCTGGTCGAGGGCAGGCGCATCGCGGCCGTGACGCGTGATCGGCCGGCGGCGGACGAGGTGTTCGATCGTCCGGGTCGCTTCGTGCTGCCAGGCCTGTTGAACCTGCACAACCACATCTTCAGCGAGGCGATCGCACGCACGCTCACCGAGGACGGCAACGGCCGGCGCAACAACAAGAGCATCGTCTACACCGTGCTGCTGCCGCTGTCCAAGCGCGGGGCCGAAATCCTTTCGGTGGAGGAGCGGCTGGCGATCGGCCGCATGGGGGTGCTGCAGCTCCTGAAGGGCGGCGCCACCACGGTGATGGAGCCGTTCCGCAACACGATCCCGGAGCTGTTCGATGCGGCTCTCGAGATGGGCCTGCGCTTCTATGGCGCGCCCTATCTGTTCTCGACATCAGATGCCAAGGCGGATGCCTCCGGCGTCGTGACTTACGCCGGCGATGACGGCGAGGCCGACATGGCGGTCTGGAATGCGCTCCATCAGCGCTGGCACGGCCAGGGCGACGGGCGCATCCGGCTTGCGATGAGCCCGCACGCGACCGATACCTGCGGACCGGATCTGTTGCGCGCGGCTGCCAGCCGGGCGCGCGAGCTCGGCGTTCCCATCACCACGCACATGGCGCAGAGCGCGGGCGAGGTCGCGACGATCGCGCAGCGCCATGGCGGCCGCACCCCGGCCGAATATCTCGACTGGCTCGGCCTGCTTGGTCCCGATCTGCTGGCGGCGCATTGCCACGCGTCGACCGATGCGGACCTTGCGCTGATGGCGGCGCGTGGTGCCGGCGTGCTGAACTGCCCGCGCGTGTTCGCGCGCGCCGGAGTCACCGCCGCCTTCGGCCGCTTCGCCGCGCATGGCGTCCGCACCGCGGTCGGCACCGACGGCTACAACATGGATCTGCTCGGCGAGCTCAACGCGGCGTCGATGATCTCGAAGATCGCGCTGGGAAGCGCCGAGACGGCGAGCGCGCCGGAACTGATCGACGCCGTCACCACGACGGCCGCCGCCATGATCAAGCGCGACGATCTCGGCGTCATCGCGCCCGGCGCGACCGCCGACCTCACCGTCGTCGACATGATGCATCCACATCTTCAGCCGCTACACGACCCGCGTCGCGGCCTGATCGCGCTCGCGAACCGCGCCAACATCGACCAGGTGATGATCGACGGCCGGCTGCTGATCCACGACGGCCGCTATCTCCACGGTGACGAGGCGGCGATCACGGCGGCAGGCGCTGCAGCGATCGAAAAGATCCGGGCGTTGCCGGAGGCAGAGGCCGCATTCGCCGGCTGAATGCTGCTACCGCGTGCCGTAGGCGCGGTCGCCGGCGTCGCCGAGGCCGGGAACGATGAAGGCGTCGTCGTCGAGGCCGTCGTCGATCGCGGCGGTCCACAGTGCGACATCGGGATGCAGGCCGCGGACGCGCTCGACGCCCTCGGGCGCCGCGATCATGCAGACCATGCGGATATCCTTGGCGCCGCGCTCCTTGAGCCGGTCGACCGCGGCGACTGCGCTGTTGCCGGTCGCGAGCACCGGCGTGACGACGACGGCCAGGCGCTCCTGCAGGTCGGACGGCGCCTTGAAGAAGTACTCGACCGCGGTGAAGGTCTGCGGCTCGCGGTACAGGCCGATATGGGCGACGCGCGCGGTCGGCACCAGATCGAGCATGCCGTCGACGAAGGTGACGCCGGCGCGTAGCACCGGCACGAACACCAGCTTCTTGCCGGCGATCTTGGCCGACTGCATTCGCGCCAGCGGCGTCTCGATCTCGACCTCCGTGAGCGGCAGGTCGCGCGTGACCTCGTAGCACAGGAGCATGCCGATCTCCTTGAGGAGCTCGCGGAACGACTTGGTCGAGATCGACTTGTCGCGGATCAAGGTCAGCTTGTGCTGCACCAGCGGATGATCGACGACCGTGACGCCTTCCATGGCTTTCATCTCCAAAGCGTAGGGTGGGCAAAGGCGCGAAGCGCCGTGCCCACCTGATACTAGCTCAGCTTGGAATGGTGGGCACGCTGCGCTTTGCCCACCCTACGCGCAACTTATGAATTGCGTCATTGCGAGGAGCGAAGCGACGAAGCAATCCAGACTTTCTTCCGGGCTCTGGATTGCTTCCGCCGTCGCCCTTCGGCCTATGGCGGACAAGTCGCTTCGCTCGCAATGACGTCGGCTGTTATGAAGCAAGGCTACCAAACACCTCTTAAAACACCGTGCCGTCGCTGAGGATGGTCAGCGGCGGCGAGCCGTCGGGACGGCGTTCGAAGGCGAGCTTGCGGCCGGCGGCCCAGCTGCCGCCTTCGAGGATGCGCGCCAAGGGCAGCTGTTCCGCCGTCTGGCCGGTGCGCTGGCGGATCAGCGCCGCCAGGCGATCGAGCAGGGCGACGGTCAGCGCGCGCCATTCCACCACCAGCGGGGAATCAACGGCATGCGCCCGCGCGGCATCGGCGAGATCGCGCAGCACCAGCACGCCGCCGTCGACGAACAGGCCGCCATTGCGGTATTCGGCGAGTCCCGTAAGGCCGTCGATGTTCTCGACCACGAGGCCGGCGCGCTGCAGCGGTTCGATCAGCGAATAGCTCAGCCATTGCGACAGCTTGTGCAATGGGACGAGACCGCTGGTCGCGTCATCGGTGACCAGGGAAGCATGGCGCCAGCAGTCGCCGAGCGCGATGCCTTGCAGCGTCAGCCGCGACGGCCAGATCGGGCCGAGCTGCAGCAGCACCTGCTGCAGAATGTCAGCGGCCTGGAGGTGGCCGCCGGTCGCCCCGGCGGCGAGCTGATCGAACAGACCGCCGGGACGTGGGGTATCTTTCCGACCGAAGATATCCGGCTTTGCAGCCGTGACCTCGCCTAGCCGGCGCAGCAGCGCAACGCGGCCTTCGAGTCCGACCAGCGGATTGTCGGCGCTCACCTGGAAGCCGCGTTCGAGATCGGCGACGATGATGTGCTGCAGCTTCGCGGCGTCGGCCCGCAGCGGATGGCTTGCATCGGCCGAAAACGCACCGCGTGCGAACATGTCGAGGCTCGCCAGTGCCAACCCTTCGGAGCGGCCGATGCGCGCGCCGGTCACGGCATCCCGATAGCGCCACGCCGCGCCGGCGCCGGCGTCGAGCAGCACGCTGGTGATGGCGAGATCGAACTCGGCGCGCGCCCGTGAAGCCGCATCCGGCCAATTCACATTGTCGGCGATCGCGGCCCAGCGATCGACACCGCCGACCACGAAATGCCGCCAGCGCGAGTGGAACGGCACCTCGCCACCTGGATAGGCCCTGCGGGTCACGTCGAGCACGAGGTCGGCAATCGCATCGAGCTTTGCGAGGTCGATGCGGAAGTGCGGCAGCTTGTCGGCGAGACCGAGCGCAAGCAGCTGATGCGCCCGCTCGCGCACTGCGCGGGCGGACAGGAGATATGAAACGTCGGTCATGATCAGCCGCTGCGCTAGTACTTTTCGAGCGGTCGGCCGACGGTGTCGCCGAGCGCCTCGGGCTTCTGCGGCTCCAGCGAGAAATAGCCGGCGGCCTTCTTGGCCGCGATCTCGACATGGGCATCCGCCGGGATCAGCTCGTCGGGGATCGGCACGCGCTCGACGATGTCGACACCCTGGCCCACCAGCGCGTCATGCTTCATGTCGCTCATCGAGATGAAGCGGTCGATGCGTTTGACGCCGAGCCAGTGGATGACGTCGGGCATCAACTGCTGGAAGCGCGCATCCTGCACGCCGGCGACGCATTCGGTGCGCTCGAAATAGGCCGCCGCGGCGTCGCCGTCCTCCTGGCGCTTGCGCGCATTGTAGACCAGGAACTTCGTCACCTCGCCGAGCGCGCGGCCTTCCTTGCGGTTGTAGACGATGATGCCGAGGCCGCCGTTCTGCCCGGCCGCAACGCATTCTTCGATACCGTGGATCAGATACGGGCGACAGGTGCAGATGTCGGAGCCGAACACGTCGGAGCCGTTGCACTCGTCATGCACGCGACATGTGATCTTCGTCCGGCTGTCATTGAGCTTGTCGACGTCGCCGAACAGATAGACCGTGGTGCCGCCGATCGGCGGCAGGAATACCTGCAGGTCGGGCCGGGTCACCAGCTCCGGATACATGCCGCCGGTCTGCTCGAACAGGCCGCGGCGTAGACTGGTCTCGCTGGTGCCGAAGCGCGCGGCCACGCCGGGCAGGTACCACACCGGGTCGATCGCGATCTTCACCACGGAGACGCTGCCATTGGCATGCACGACGTCGCCGTCATGAACGAGGCGCTTGGCCGCGAGCGCCGCATGCAACTCAGGAAGCTCGATCCGCGCCTTGGTCACGGCGATCGTCGGCCGGATATCGATTCCTTCCGCGATCTCGCCGCCGAAATTCTCGGCCACCAGATGACCCCAGGGATCGAGCGCGACGATCTTCGCCGGATCTCGCCACTGCGCGAACGGGCCGATCGTGGCGGCGGGATGGGTGTTGGTGAGATCGGGGCGGCGGATCGGATCGAGCGCACCGGATGATACCGCGAGCGCGCGGTAGACCGTGTAGGAACCGCCATGGCTGCCGATCACGTTGCGGTCCTGCGGACGTGATACCGTGCCGATCACGGGTCCGCGCTCGCGTGCGCTTTCGGCGCCCCAGTGGAGCGGGAAATTATGCTTGGCGCCTGGCACCGGGTGCGAGGTCAGGCGGATGTGATCCGTACGGTTGGAGCGAGTCATCGGACAGCCACCCCCAAAACGGCAACGGCCCGCCTTGACGACGGGCCTGAGCAGAACGCGTTCACGTTTTCCATGCACCAATATAGCAGTTTTTCCCCGCCAAACAAGTGGTCCCGGGTGGCCGGTTATTTGTAAACGAATGGTTTCGGATCCCGGTCGGCGGTCCCGCGGCGTCAGGCCCTGGCATGGCGCTTGCCTTTTGCAGGCGACGCCGCCAGCTTGGCGCGCATCTGGAATTCTCGACGGCAACGGCGGCATGGACCTGATCATTCGCAATGCGGTGCTGGCGCAGCACAGTGAGCTGCGCCGGGCCGATATCGGAATTTCCGACGGCACCATCGTGGCGATCGCGCCGTCATTGCAGGCCGACGGCGAACAGCGCGATGCCGAGAACTGCCTCGTCGTGCCCGGCTTCATCGAGACGCACATCCATCTCGACAAGACCTGCATCCTCGACCGCTGCACGATCAGGGAAGGGACCGTGGCAGAGGCGGTGCGCGAGACTGCGGCCGCCAAGCGCAACTTCACGGCCGACGATGTCTATGACAGGGCGAAGCAGACCGTGGAGCGCTGCGTCAGCCACGGCACGATGCGGATGCGCACCCATGTCGAGCTCGATCCCGGCATCGGTTTCATCGGCTTCGAGGCGATCCAGCAGCTCGCGCGCGACTATGCCTGGGCGCTCGACCTCGAGATCTGCGTGTTTCCGCAGGAAGGGCTCACCAATTATCCGGGCACCGAGGAGCTCTTGATCGAGGGCCTGCGCCGCGGCGCACGCACCATCGGCGCCGCCCCGTATTTCGACACCGACCCGCCGGCCCAGATCGACCGCATCTTCGCGATCGCGCGCGAGCACGACGTCGACATCGACATGCATCTCGATCTTGCCGAGACGCTCGATCACATGCAGATCGAATATGTCTGCCGCAAGACGGAGGAATACAGCTGGGGCGGACGCGTCGCGGTCGGCCACGTCACGCAGCTGTCGCTGCTGCCGCCGGAGCGTTTCGACGCGATCGCAACGCAGCTCGCCAATGCCGGCGTCGCAGTCACCGTGCTGCCCTCGACCGACCTGCATCTGATGGGGCGCCGGCACGATCATGCGATCCCGCGCGGCGTGGTCCCGCTGGAGCCGCTGCGCGCGCAAGGGGTGACCTGCTCGCTCTCGACCAACAACGTGCTGAACCCGTTCACGCCGTATGGCGACGGCTCGCTGATCCGGATGGCGAACCTCTACGCCAACGTCTGCCACGTCTCGCGGCCGGATCATCTTGCGGGGTGTCTCGACATGGTCACGCACGACGCGGCGCGGCTGATGCGGCTCGATGACTACGGCATCGAGGTCGGCGCGCCGGCCGATCTCGTCTGCATCGATGCGGCGACGCCGACCGAGGCCGTGGCGACCCTGGCGCAGCCGCTCTGGGGCCTCAAGCGCGGCCGGCCGTCGTTCTCGCGGACGCGGCCGGTGCTGTACCGGCCGGGGTGAAACGATGAGGGGTGGTGCATGACGCTGTCGCCACATTCGTCATTGCGAGGAGCGAAGCGACGAAGCAATCCAGAGTCCTCGTGTAGCCCTGGATTGCTTCGCTTCGCTCGCAATGACGTCGGAGTCCGGATAGGAGTTCTGCAATGCGCGTGATCAACGTCGCCGCCGCCCAGATGGGACCGATTCAGCGCGCTGACAGCCACGAGGCGGTCGTCGCGCGCATGATCGCACTGATGGACGAGGCCAAGCGCAAGGACGCCGACCTGATCGTCTACCCGGAGCTGGCGCTGACCACGTTTTTTCCACGCTGGTACATGGAGGATCAGGCCGAAGTCGACAGCTGGTTCGAGCGCGAGATGCCCAATGCGGCCGTGCAGCCGCTGTTCGATCGCGCCGCGCAGCATCAGATGGCCATGTATCTCGGCTATGCCGAGCTGACACCGGACGGGCACCACTACAACACGGCAGTTCTCACCGACCGCGCCGGCAACGTCGTCGGCAAGTATCGCAAGGTGCATCTGCCCGGCCACGAGGAGTTCGAGCCGGAGCGCAGCCACCAGCATCTGGAGAAGCGCTATTTTGAGCCGGGCGATCTCGGCTTTCCCGTCTGGCGCAGTCTCGATGGCATTATCGGCATGGCGATCTGCAACGATCGCCGTTGGCCGGAGACCTATCGCGTCATGGGGCTGCAGGACGTCGAGCTGGTGCTGATCGGCTATAACACGCCGTCGGTGAACTCATTGAAATCGGCCGAGGGACTGCAGCAGCGCCTGTTCCACAACCGGCTCTCCGCGCAGGCCGGCGCCTATCACAACTCGTGTTGGGTCGTCGCGGTCGCGAAGGCCGGCGTCGAGGACGGTCATCACCTGATCGGTGGCAGCCTGATCGTCAATCCCGACGGCGAGATCGTCGCCGAAGCGGTGACCGAAGGCGACGAGGTGCTCGTGGTGCCGTGCGACATGGATGCGACGCGCTTCGGCAAGCAGACGATCTTCGATTTCGCCAGGCATCGCCGCGTGGAGCATTACGGGCTGATCACCAGCCGCACCGGCGCGGTGCCGCCGGAGTGAGGCAGGAGAGAGAGTGGGCCTGACCACGCTGATCAGCAGTTGCATTGTCAGGCACGAGCGCCGCTACACAAACAGTGTCGTCCCGGCGAACGCCGGGACCCATACCGCGGAAGCTATCGAGGAACGGAGCTGACAGTTGCCTGCCTCACGTCGGCCGGCGGCTATGGGTCCCGGCTCAAGGCCGGGACGACAGCGGAGTGTGAGATGGCCGGCCGGGCAGGTCCGTGCAGGGGCAAACGACGGATGTGCGAACCACTCACCCCGCAAACGCCACCGCGCCGAGCGCCATGGTCACTGCGGCCTGGGTCGGATCGATCACCGGAATTCCCAGCGCGTCCTCCAGGTTCTTGCGATGCCGTGCCATGCCGGCGCAGCCCATGACGATGGCACCGGCGCCGTCCTCCTCCTTCAGCGCGCGGCCGACCGCGATCATCTTCGCCAAGGTGCCTTCACCTGACGCCGTTTCCGCCACGGTCATGTCCAGCGGGCGTTCCGCGGCCAACCGATCCATCAAGCCCATCTGGCGGAGATAGCGGATGTGGCGGCGGATCGAGCGCTGCGCGATGGCGAGCACGCCGAACGTATCGGCGCGGGTCAGCGCGGTGAGCACGCCGCATTCGGCGATGCCGAGCACCGGCCGTGCCGTGGCCTCGCGGCAGACATGCAGGCCAGGGTCGCTGTAGCAGGCGATCACGAACGCGCTGGATGCGTTGTCGCCCTCGACGAAACGCCGCAGCGGCAGGGTGACGCTGTCGGCATCCTTCTGGCTCTCGATGCCGTAGGGACCTTCCTTCAAGGTCTCGCAGACGATCTCCGGCCCATTGGCGAACATCAGCGGCTTGAGCGCCGCCGCCAAGCCGTCGGTGACCACCTGGTTGGAGTTCGGATTGATCACGGTGATGCGCGGGCGGGACATGGGAGCTACCTGCTTCTTCAGTGTTGACGGCGCGTGACAGGCAACCACTATGCCACGGCTGACGCAATGGGGCCGATGCGGTCACCTCGCGTCCACGGCGTTCCATCTGGCAGAACTAGGAGATCGCGATGACCGAGCCGGCCTATGACCTGATCATCCGAGGCGGGCGCGTCGCCACCACCACCGATACGTTCGAGGCCGATGTCGCCATCACAGGCGAGACCATCGCGGCGATCGGCCGCGGGCTCGGCCCGGCGAAGCGCGAGATCGACGCGCGCGGCAAATATGTGCTGCCCGGCGGCGTCGACAGCCACTGCCATATCGAGCAGCTCTCGGCGGCAGGGATCGTCAACGCCGACACGTTCGAGAGCGCCACCACGTCGGCCGCGTTCGGTGGCACCACGTCCGTGATCTCCTTCGCGGCCCAGCATGTCGGCATGCAGTTGCCGCAGGTGGTCGAGGACTATCACGCGCTGGCGCGCAAGGGTGCCGTGATCGACTACGCGTTCCACATGATCGTCGCCGATCCGACCAGGGAGACGCTGGAGCGCGACCTGCCGGCGCTGATCCGCCAGGGCCACGGCTCGATCAAGATCTTCATGACCTACGACCGGCTCAAGATCGACGACGAGCCGCTGCTCGACATTCTCGTCGCCGCGCGCGAGGGCGGCGCCATGCTGTGCGCGCACGCCGAGAACCATGGCATCATCTCCTGGATGGTGAAGCGGCTGCTGTCGCGCGGCTACACCGCGCCGAAATACCACGCCATCAGCCACGCGCGCTTCTCCGAGGCCGAGGCGTTCAACCGCCTGATCGGCATGGCCGCCCTCGTCGATCAGCCGATCATGATCTTCCACGTCTCGACCGCGGAAGGTGCGAAAGTGATCCGGGATGCGCGCGGGCAGGGGCTGAAGGTGTTCGCGGAGACCTGTCCGCAATACCTGTTCATGACGGCCGAGGATCTCGACAAGCCCGGCATCGAGGGCGCGAAGTGGATGTGCAGCCCGCCGCCGCGCCGCGCGCCCGACCAGGAGGCGCTGTGGCAGGCGCTGTCGCTCGGCGATTTGCAGACGATCTCCTCCGATCACGCGCCGTATCGCTTCGACGAGACCGGCAAGCTGCGCGCCGGCCCCACCCCCAACTTCAAGCAGATCGCCAACGGCCTGCCGGGCCTGGAGTTGCGGCTGCCGCTGCTGTTCGATGCGATGGTGTCGAAGGGCCGGCTCGGCCTCAACAAATTCGTCGAGCTCACGGCGACGGCGCCGGCCAAGATCTACAATCTGCATCCGAGGAAGGGCGCGATCGCGATCGGCGCCGATGCCGACATCGCGCTGTGGGATCCGGACAAGCACGTCACGATCAGCGATGCCGCCATGCACGACCTCGCCGGCTACACGCCGTTTGCGGGGCGCAGCGTGCAGGGCTGGCCGGTGACCGTTCTGTCGCGCGGCCGCGTCATCATTGACAACGGCAGACTGTCGGCCGCGCCCGGCTCCGGCCAGTTCCTCGCCCGCAGCGGCGGCGAGGCTGCGAAGCCGACGGGGCGCCTGGTCGCGGATATGGACCCGGAGCAGAATTTTGGGGCGAAGCTGCTCTAGACGCGAAGAGCTGTTGGAGTAGCTGATCATGTTGACGCGGTCGCTCCGCTCTCCGCCGTCATGCCCGGGCTCGACCCGGGCGTCCACGTGCTTCCCGGGATGCCGCCGGACGTGGATGGCCGGGACGGCGCCAGGCCATGACGTGGGGCGAGAGCTGAATGCCCTTCGTCGATCGCTGTCCAGGCGAGGACCTCCTTGATGCATGTCCTGATCTTCGGCGGCGCCGGCTTCGTCGGGCTCAACATCGCGCAAGGGCTGCTCGAGCGCGGCCATGCCGCGACGATCTTCGACGCAGCGGCTCTGCCGAACGCGGCGGAGCGCGCCTTTGCGCCGTATCGCGAGCGTCTGCACCTCGTGCAGGGCGACGTCACCGATGCGAGCGCTGTTGCGGCCGCGATCGCCGGCGGCTGCGATGCCGTTGTCATGGGCGCCGCGATTACCGCCGGTCCGGAGCGTGACGCATCCGACCCCGAGCGCATCCTCGCGGTCAATCTGCTGGCGCAGGTGCCGATCCTGCAGGCGGCGCGGCGCAGCGGCATCCGCCGCGTCATCAATCTCTCCTCGGCGGCGTCCTACGGCGCCAGCGGTCAGCGCTTTGCCGTGCTGGAGGAGAGCACGCCGTGCGAGCCGGTGTCGCTCTATGCGATCAGCAAGTTCGCCTCTGAGCGCGTCGCGTCGCGGCTGTCGGACCTGTGGCAAACCGACGTGATCAGCGTGCGCCTGTCGGCGGTGTTCGGCCCGTTCGAGCGCGGCGGCGGCGTGCGCGACACGCCATCGCCGCAGGCGCTGATCGCGGCCTGTTGCGCGCGCAATGCGCCGGCGCTGCTGAACGAGCCGGGCGACAAAGACTGGGTCTATGCGGTCGACGTCGCCGACGCGGTCTGCCGGTTGCTGGAAGCCGAGAGGCCGCAGCACACGCTCTACAACATCTCCAGCGTAGCCACGTTTACAGCCGAGGCCTGGGGCCGCGCCTTCGCGCAAGGCCGCCCCGGCTTCGTCTGCCGGCTTGCGGAGCAGGGCGAGACGCCGACGGTGCCGGTGTTCGCGCCGAGCCGCGGCCGGCTGTCGACGACGCGACTGGCCGAGGAGTTCGGCTGGCGCGCGCGCTTCGACTGCGCGGCATCGGCCGAGCATTTCGGCCGCTGGTTCGATCAGTACGGGAGAGACTGAGATGAGGCTCAACGCGAAGGTCGCGGTCATCACCGGCGGCGGCTCCGGCATCGGCCGCGCCAGCGCCGTCATGTTCGCGCGCGAGGGCGCTTATGTTGCGCTCGTCGACCGCGACGCGGCAGGCGCGGAGGAAACCCTGTTGCTCCTGGCCAAGGCCGGCGGCCAGGGCCGCGTGTATGTCGGCGATGTCGGTGATGCGGATTTTGCAAAGGCGACGGTCGAGAGCGTGGCAGCCGCGCGCGGCCGGCTGGATGTGCTGATGACCGCTGCCGGCTTCTCCTGCGGCGGCACCGTGGTCACGACCGATCCCATGGATTGGGACGCGGTGTTCCGCGCCAATGTCGGCGGCACCTGGCTGTGGGCGAAGGTCGCGGTGCCGATCATGCAGAAGCAGAAGGCCGGGTCGATCATCACCGTGGCATCGCAGCTTGCGGTCGCCGGCGGCAAAGGCAATAGCGCCTATATCGCCGCCAAGGGCGCGATCATCAGCCTGACCCGCACCATGGCGGTCGACTTCGCTACCGACGGCATCCGCGTCAATGCGCTGGCGCCGGGTGCGATCGACACGCCGCTGCTGCGCCGGAGCTTTGCGCGCCACGTCGATCCGGAGCCGGTGCGCGAGGCCTCGCGCCAGCGCCACGCGATGAAGCGGTTCGGTGAGGCGGACGAGGTTGCCGCTGCGGCGCTGTTTCTTGCCAGCGACGAGGCGTCGTTCACGACGGGAGTTGTGCTGCCGGTGGATGGCGGGTGGCTGGCGGCGTAGAGATTGGGTGAATTCCGCTCTGATCGTTTGAGCCGGGTTCGCGCCTCGATCGCAGTGTGCTCCCTCGCCCCGCTTGCGGGGAGAGGGGCGGGGTGAGGGGAACTCTCCGCACGGCCGGTGCGCGTGGCTGCCCCCCTCACCCAACCCTCTCCCCGTAAGAACGGGGAGAGGGAGCGCACCGTCGCCGCGGCGATGGCTCGGCAACTCATCGCTTCGTCGCCGTTCCCTTTCGATCGCGTCCGCGCAGTATATCCGCGAGCGCGGCGGCGTTGCGCGACAGCGGCTCGAAGCGAGGCGTCAGGAGATACGCGCGCATCGGAATCTTCGGTGCGAGTGGCCGTGCCGCGAGGTCGGGCCAGGCGCGGCCGCGCAGCACGAATTGGTCGACCACGGCAAGGCCCGCGCCGGCGCGGGCCATGGCGCAGGCGTCGGGCGTGTAGCGCACGATCGTGGTCGGCTCCGGGCCGCCGGCCAGGGCCGACGTGACGATGTGACCATAAGGCGTTTGCGGGCCGAAGCCGACCAGCGGATAGGGCAGCATGTCCTTCGGCCTGATGCTGCGCAGCCTCGTCAGGGCATGATCGGCCGGCATGATCACGTGCAGCGCGCCCTCCGCGATCGTCTCGACCGCGACTGTCGGCTCGTCGACCGGCAGCACAGTGATGCCGAGATCGGCGCGGGCTGTGCCGACGCGGCTGACGATCTCCAGCAGGGTCAACGATTCGAACTCGACGCGCAGATCTGGAAAGCGGCCGCGCAGCCGCGCCAGCGCCTCCGGCACCATGCTGTGGGCCGCGCTCGGGCTCGCCACCACGCGGATGGTGCCCGTGCCGCCGGCGCGCAGTTCGTCGGCGAGGTCGTTGATGCGCGCGACGCCGCGATGGACGTGCTCGACCTCGGCGAACAACCGCTTGGCCTCCGGCGTCGGCTGCACCCGGCCGCTGATGCGCTCGAACAGCTTGAGCTTGAGGCCATCCTCGGTATAGGCCAGCAGCCGGCTGATCGCGGGCTGCGACACCGAGAGCAGCCGCGCAGCGCCGCTGATCGAGCCCGTCATCATAATCGCGCGGAACACCTCGATCTGGCGCAGATTGAGCGGCATGCGACCTCTTGTCTCGCTGTGGATGGCTGTCGACTCTAGCCGCCGCTGCCGCCCCATAACAAGCTGTTATGGGCGGCGGACAAATCGGTATGGTCGGTGCCGGACCTGCTTTGCTAAGCTTCGCGTGCCGGGTGACATGACTGATGGAGAGAGCGTGAGCGACAGCGAGCGTTTCGATCGCGATTGCGCGTGTCAATTCCGGTGCCCGGCATGAGCGATGGCCTCGCCGCGCTGACGGCCCAGGTCCGTGGCGATCTTGCCAGGATCGCCCATCCCAGCATGCCATGGCTGACGCCCGTCGTCGGTCCCGATGGCCGGCCTGCGCGCGATGTGCTGATCGTCGGCGGCGGCCAATCGGGTCTTGCCACCGCCTTCGCGCTGCTGCGCTCGCGCGTCAGCAACATTCTCGTGCTCGACAAAGCCGAGGCAGGCCGCGAAGGACCGTGGCTCAGCTATGCGCGCATGCCGACCCTGCGCAGCCCGAAGGACTTCACCGGACCCGATCTCGACATCCCCTGTCTGACCTATCAGGCGTGGCACGAGGCGAAGTTTGGCGGCGAGAGCTGGCGCAATCTTGATCTGATTCCGCGCGAATATTGGGCAGATTATCTCGCCTGGTATCGCGAGGTGCTCGACCTTCCCGTGCGCAACGGCTGCGAAGTCGTCGATATCGCACCGGCCGCTGACGGACTGCTGCAGGCGACAGTGCGCAGCAAGGATGGTGAGACGACGATCTATGCCCGCAAGATCGTGCTGGCGACCGGGCAGGAAGGGATGGGCGATTGGAGCATTCCGGAGCCGCTGCGCCATTTGCCCGCAACGCGCTGCGCCCATTCCGGCGCCGAGATCGATTTCGACAGCTTGCGCGGCCGCCGCGTCGCCGTGATCGGGGCCGGTGCCTCGGCGTTCGACAATGCGGCGGCTGCGCTCGAAGCCGGTGCGAACAGCGTCGATCTGCTATGCCGCCGCACGGAAATCCAACTGATCCAACCCTATCGCTGGCTGACGTTCCGTGGTTTCCTGCGGCATTTCTCCGAACTCGACGACGTCTGGCGCTGGCGTTTCATGCGCGCGGTCCTCGAGTTGCGCGAGGGCTTTCCGCAGCACACCTATGATCGCTGCGCCCGTCATGCTGCGTTCCACCTGCATGAGGGCGCGCCTGTGCTGATCGCGTGCGAAACGTCAGAGGGAGTCGTGCTGCGGACACCGCAAGGCGAAGTCACAGTCGATTTCGTGGTCAGCGCGACGGGCATCTCGATGGACTTCGCAAAGCGTCCGGAGCTGCAGCGCTTTGCCGCCAATATCGCACGCTGGTGCGATCGCTACACGCCTGATGCCAGCGAGCGCAACGACCGGCTCGGCGCCTTTCCCTATCTCGCCGACGACTATGCGCTGTGCGAGCGTGTGGCTGGCCGGACGCCGTGGATCCGCGACGTCCATGTGTTTGCCATTGCCTCGACGATGAGCTTCGGCGCGTCGGGATCTTCCATCAATGCAATGACCACCGCGGTGCCGAAGCTCGTGCATGGGCTGACGCGCGGGCTGTTCAAGGCCGACATCGACAAGCATTGGGCCAACTTCCAGGCCTACGATGTGAAGCAGGCCGAGGTGCGCCGTGGCACGTGATTTGCTGCTGAACTCCCATCTGATGCGCTCCCATCTGATGCGCTTCCATCTGATGTGCTTGCGTCGCCGGTGACCGCTGGCAGGGTATTTCAGTCCCGGATTTTGAGACCAATGAGGGAACAAGGGCGATGAGTTTCGAGATGTCCAAACGTTCGTTGTTCGCTGCGCCCGCCTTGCTCGCGGTGATGCTGGCTGCGCCATCGGCGCATGCGCAGAGCCGCGCCGAGACTCTGCGCTATGTCACCGGTGCCACCGTCAACACGCTCGATCCGAACATTCCGGGCTCGACGCGCGAGGCCTTCGCGCTGTCGATGTCGAGCTACGACCGGCTGGTGTCGTTCGGTCGCAAGCAGCTCAATGGTAAGTGGGTGTTCGATCTCGACACGATCACCGGCGAGCTCGCTGAATCCTATCAGGTCAGCTCTGACGGTTTGAAGATCACCTTCAAGCTGCGCCCCGACGCCAAGTTCCAGGACGGCTCGCCGGTGACGGCCGAGGACGTCAAATGGTCGCTCGACCGCTGCGTCACCGCGCCAATCCTCGGCAAGGCGCAACTGCTGACGGGCTCGCTGACGTCGGCCGATCAGTTCAAGGTCATTGATCCCCTGACGTTCGAAGTGACCTTGCCGAAGCCGGACAAGCTGGCGCTGCCGAATCTCGCGACCGTCTATCCGATCATCATCAACTCCAAGCTCGCCAAGGCGCATGCGACGGCCGAAGACCCATGGGCGCTGAACTGGACCAAGGAGAACGCGGCCGGCAGCGGTGCCTACATCGTCGAGACCTTCAAGCCCGGCGAGCAGGTGATCGCCAAGCGCAGCGAGGCCTGGAATCGCGGCGCGCCGGACAAGCCGGCGGCGTTCAAGCGCCTGATCATCCAGTCGGTGCCTGAACCGGCGACGCGCGCCAACCTCGTGGAGCGCGGCGACGCCGACCTCGTCATCGACCTGCAGGCGAGCGACGTGCAGTCGCTCGAAGGCAAGGGCAAGCTGAAGGTGATCTCGACGCCGCAATACAACGCGGTGACCTTCATCTCGATGAACAACACCATCCCGCCGTTCGACAACGTCAATGTGCGTCGCGCCATAGCCTACGCGCTGCCCTATGACGACATGTTCAAGGCGGCCTTGTTCGGCCGCGGCGCGCCGCTCTACGGCGCGACGTGGGCCGACGGCAAGCCGCCGAGCGGCGGCTATCCGATCCCGCAGCCGATCAAGCTCGATCTGGAGAAGGCCAAGGCCTATCTGAAGGACGCCGGCATGGCGGACGGCTTCTCCACCACCTTCAGCTTCAATGTCGGCCAGGCGGCGACCGCCGAGCCGATGGCCGCGCTGGTCAAGGAATCGCTCGCCAAGATCGGCATCAAGGTGGACATCCAGAAGCTGCCGGATGCGCAGATGTCGACCGCGATCAACGAGAAGAAGCTGCCGTTCTTCACCGAAGGCATCGTCGCCTGGCTGCCCTCGACCGACTACTTCTATCGCAACTTCTACACGGGCAAGCAGCGCTGGAACTATTCCTCGACTGACAATGCCGAGCTGGAGAAGATCGCGCAGGAGGCGCGCTTCGAGGCCGACAAGGCGAAATATGAAGAGCAGGGCAAGGCGCTCAACGCCATCCATTTCGACCAGATGTTCCAGATCCCGATCTGGCAGGCGGCGCAGGACGCGGTGATGCAGCCGACGGTGGACGGCTACGTCTACCAGTTCACGCGGCAGGTCGATTATCGTAACCTGAGTCGCAAGTAACGGGGACGGCTGATAACCATGGGCACGATCGGCGCAACCTTGGCTCGGGCGGGACGACGCTTCGTCTCGTCGCTGCCGGCGCTGTTCGGGGTCCTGGTCTTCACCTTCCTGCTGATGCGCGTGCTGCCGGGGGATCCGGCCGTGTTCTTTGCCTCCGGCCCCAATGCCGGCCAGGAGGAGATCGAGGTCATCCGCCGGCAGCTCGGGCTCGACAAGCCGCTGCCGAACCAGCTCGCGATCTATCTCTACGACGTCGGCCGCGGCAATCTCGGCCGCTCGATGATGACCGGGCAGGCGGTCGCCAAGGATCTCAAGGAGCGGCTGCCGGCCTCGCTCGAATTGACCCTGACGGCGCTGCTGATCGCGCTGGTGTCGGCGGTGCCGCTCGGCGTGCTGGCTGCGCTGCGGCCGGGCTCGCTGGTCGATCACGGCGTGCGGCTGTTCTGCTCGCTCGGCGTCTGCGTTCCGACCTTCGTCTCCGGTCTGCTGCTGATCTACGTGTTCTATTATCTGCTCGGCCTGGCGCCGGACCCCACGGGCCGCATCGATATCTTCGCCACACTGCCGCCGTCGCGGACCGGCTTCCTGATCATCGACTTCCTGCTCGCCGGCGATGTCGAGGGCTGGTGGGCGGCGGCCCGGCAGCTGATGCTGCCGGCACTGACCATGGCGCTGTTCGTGATCGCGCCGCTGGCGCGCATCACCCGCGCCTCGATGCTGGTGTCGCTCGGCAGCGACTTCGTGCGCACGGCGCGCTCGGTCGGGCTGTCGTGGTGGCGCATCGTCGTGACCTATGCGCTGAGGAACGCGATCCTGCCGGTCATCACCATCGCCGGGATCGTGTTCTCGACCATGCTCGGCGCCAATGTGCTGGTGGAGAAGGTGTTCTCCTGGCCCGGCGTCGCCTCCTACGCGCTCGATGCGCTGCTGGTCTCCGACTACGCGCCGGTGCAGGGCTTCGTGCTGCTGATGGCGACGATCTTCGTGATCGTCAATCTGCTGGTCGATGTACTCTATGGCATCGCCGATCCCAGGGCGACGGTGGCGTGAGCATGAGCACGATCGAGGCCTCGTCGACCCTGCGCCACACTGCCTTCGTGCTGCGCGGCAATCCGGTCACCGCTGTCGCGGCTGGCGGTGCGCTGCTGCTGGCGCTGATCGCGATCTTTGCGCCGTGGCTCGCGCCCTATGATCCGGTCGTCTCCGACGTACCGCAGGCGCTGCAGCCGCCGAGCGCGGCGCACTGGTTCGGCACCGACCAGCTCGGTCGCGATGTGCTCAGCCGCCTGATCGTCGCGAGCCGGCTCGACCTCACGATCGCGGTGACGGCGGTTGCTGTGTCCTTCGCGCTCGGCTCGGTGATCGGTGCACTCTGCGGCTATGCCGGCGGCCGGCTCGACAAGGCGGTCGGCCGCTTCATCGACGTCCTGATGGCGTTCCCGCTGTTCGTGCTGGCGATGGCGATGGTCGCCGCGCTCGGCAACCGCGTCGAGAACATCGTGATCGCGACCGCGATCATCAATCTGCCGTTCTACATCCGCTTCGCCCGCGCCGAAGTGAACATCCGCCGCAATCTCGGCTGGGTCGAGGCCGCGCGGGCCTGCGGCGAGAGCCATGTCGCGGTCGTGCTGCGCTTCCTGTTGCCGAACGTGCTGCCGGCGATGGCGGTGCAGATGTCGCTCAATCTCGGCTGGGCGATCCTCAATGCCGCGGGCCTCTCCTTCATCGGCCTCGGCGTCAAGCCGCCGACGCCGGAATGGGGCATCATGGTCGCCGAGGGCGCCCGCTTCATCTCCACGGGGCGCTGGTGGCTGGTGGCGTTTCCCGGACTTGCGCTGATGAGCGCGGTGCTGTGCTTCAATCTGCTCGGCGACGGCCTGCGCGATATCCTCGATCCCCGGATGCGCACATGACGGGCGAATTGAAGATGATCAGCGTGGCGCATCCGAGGATGAGAACGTGAGCGCACCGCTGCTCGAGGTCGAGAACCTCAAGGTCTCCTTCTCCACCCGTCGTGGTATCGTCGAGGCCGTGCGCGGCGTGTCTCTGTTGCTGGCACCGGGTGAGATGCTTGGCCTCGTCGGCGAGAGCGGCTCCGGCAAGTCGGTGACCGGCTTTGCCATCACCCATCTGCTCGACAAGGCCGGCCGCATCACCGGCGGCCGGATCCGCTTCAAGGGCCAGGACATCACCCGCGCCGGCGGCGCCGATCTGCGCAGCCTGCATGGTGCTGCGATGGCGATGATCTTCCAGAACCCGCGCGCGGCCCTCAATCCTATCCGTACCGTCGGCCAGCAGATTGCGGATGCGATCCTCGCGCATAGACGGCTGTCGCGGCAGGAGGCGCAGGCCGAGGCGCTGCAACTCTTGAAGGCCGTGCAGATCCGCGATCCCGAGCGGCGCATGAGCGCCTATCCGCATGAGCTCTCCGGCGGCATGTGCCAGCGGGTGATGATCGCGATCGCGATCTCCTGCAGCCCGCAGCTGCTGATCGCGGACGAGCCGACCACCGGCCTCGACGTCACCACGCAGAAGGTGGTGATGGACCTGCTCGCTCATATCGCCGCCGACCGCGGCATGGCGACGATCCTGATCACGCATGATCTCGGGCTGGCCGCGCGCTACTGCGCGCGCGTCGTGGTGATGGAGCAGGGCAGGCTGGTCGAGGAGGCCGAGCCGCTCACGCTGTTCCATCGGCCGCAGCACCCCTACACCAAACGGCTGGTCGCGGCGTCGCCGACGGCGACCTCGCGCATTGAGGATCTGGTGCCGGACGGCGAGCGCATTCCGTTGGTCGCGGTGACGGAGCTGCCGCCTCCGCCGCACGGCACGCCGCTGCTGCTCGACGTCAGGACTGTCAGCAAGCGTTTCGACGACGGCACCGTGGGCGTCGCGGACTTCTCGATGACCATGCGCGGCGGCGAGAGCGTCGGCCTGGTCGGCGAGAGTGGTTCCGGCAAGAGCACGACGTCGCGCATGATCTGCCGGCTGATCGATGCCAGCGCCGGCGAGATCCTGTTCGACGGCCAGTCGATCGGCCAGATCCCGGCGCGCGACTTCCACCGTTCCGAGCTGCGCAAGGACATCCAGATCGTCTTCCAGGATCCGAACGACAGCCTCAATCCGCGCTACACGGCATTCGACTGCATCGCCCATCCGCTGCTGCGACTGATGAACATGCGCTCAGGCGACAGACTGCGCCGGCGGGTCGAGGAATGCGCCGAGCGTGTCGGCCTGCCGCGCGAGCTGCTGTCGCGCTTTCCGCATCAGCTCTCTGGCGGGCAGAAGGCGCGCGTCGGAATCGCCCGCGCCATCGCCTGCCGGCCGCGTCTGCTGGTGCTGGACGAGCCGACCGCGGCGCTCGACGTCTCCGTGCAGGCCGTGGTGCTGCAGCTCCTGAACAGGCTTCGGCGCGAGGATAACCTCGCCTTTCTGTTCGTCAGCCACGATCTCAATGTCGTGCGCATGATGTGCGACCGCACCATCGTGCTGCGCACAGGCCTCATCATCGAGCAGGGCGAGAGCCGGGCGCTGTTCGCCAATCCGCAGACCGACTACACGCGCGAGCTGGTCGATGCCGTTCCGCATATCGACCCGCCGATGGCGCTGGCACCGGCCTGATCCTCACCCATAACAATCGATTATGGATGGCGGACAACTTGGTATTGGGGCCGCGATCGGCGGAGCTGTTAGTTTGTGCGCATCGCCATCTCAGGTCATCAAAGGGTTGGATCGCGCGTCATGACGGTGCTGATCGAAAGGCTGCAGAGCGCCGTCGGCGCAGCGCATGTTCTCGTCGCAGCCGAAGATCAGGCGCCGTATCTGCGCGACTGGCTGGGCAAGTATCGTGGCGCTGCCATCGCCGTCGTGCGTCCTGCGTCGACGGCAGAGGTCGCCGCGGTCATGGCGGCCTGCGCCGAGGCCCGCGTCGCCGTGGTGCCGCAGGGCGGCCACACGAGCCTGTCCGGCGGCGCGACACCCGATGCGAGCGGCGGAGCGATCGTGCTGTCGCTGGCGCGGATGAACCGCGTCCGCGCGCTCGATCCCATCGGCCAGACCATGGTGGTCGATGCCGGCGTCGTGCTGGCGAAGGTGCAGGAGGCCGCCGGCGCGGCCGGCCTGCTGTTTCCACTCAGCCTCGGGTCCGAGGGGAGCTGCACCGTCGGCGGCAATCTCGCGGCCAACGCCGGCGGCGTCGCCGTGTTAAGGTATGGCGTGATGCGCGAGCTGACTCTCGGGCTCGAAGTGGTGCTGCCGGATGGCCGCATCTGGGACGGCCTGCGCGCCTTGCGCAAGGACAACACCGGCTATGCGCTGCGCGATCTCTTCATCGGCTCGGAAGGCACGATCGGCATCATCACCGGTGCCGTGCTCAAGCTGTTCCCGCAGCCGACGGCGCGCGCGACGGCGTTCGTCGCAGTCCCCGATGCGGCTGCCGCGCTGAAGCTTCTTCAGTTGTCGCGCGCTCATTGCGGCGATCGTCTCACTGCATTCGAATTCCTGACCTCGGCGACGCTCGACATGATCCTGCGCCAGATCCCGGATGCGCGGCTGCCGTTCACGGCGCTGCCCGACGCAGCGGTGCTGATCGAGCTCAGCGACATCAGCGACGAGCCTGCGCTGACGGCGCGTCTCGAAACCGCGCTGGCTCAGGCGATGGCGGAAGGACTTGCCTCCGACGCCGTCGTGGCCCAGGACGGCATCCAGGCCAAGGCGTTCTGGCGCGTACGCGAGAGCGTGTCCGAGGCGCTGGTGCGGGAAGGCAAGGCGCTGAAGCACGACGTCGCGGTGCCCGTGGCCGAGATCGCCGATTTCGTCGGTGTCATGGATGCGGCGGTCGACGCCGCGCTGCCCGGCATCCGTCCCATGGTGTTCGGCCATCTCGGCGACGGCAATCTGCACTACAATCTGATGCGGCCGCTCGACATCAGCGAGGACGAGTTTGACGGGCACGGTCCGCGGATCACTCGCCTCGTCCATGACGAGATCACCCGTCGCCGCGGCTCGATCAGCGCCGAGCATGGCATCGGCCAGCTCCGCACCGCGGAGATGCCGCTGTGCAAGCCAGCGCTCGAGCTCGAGCTGATGCGTCAGCTCAAGCGCGCGCTCGATCCGCATGGTCTGATGAACCCGGGCAAGCTGCTGCCGAATGTGTAGTCGGTGCTGACGTCGCGTTCGCCCAATCAGGACCGGTGTGACGTCAGCCTGGGTTCTGCAGGGTCTGCGCGACAGTCGCACGGGTTCCGTTCAGGAAGAGGCTGTCGAGTGCTGCCTCAACGGCGCCCGTGAAGCGAGGATCGTTCGGCAGCTCGGTGCCGAACACCGATGTGACCGACAACAATGCGGGCGCAAGCCGGCCCGCAACCGGGCCGGCGTCATCCGCCAGGGCCCGCAGTCTGGCCGCCAGCGGGTCGCGCAGCGCGATCGGCTGGCGGTGTTCGTCGGTGCCGCTGACGTAGCGCATCCACCCGGCGACGGCGAGCGCGAGGCGGGTGATCGGCTGGCCGCGGGCGAGCCGGTCGCTGATGGTGCCGAGCAGGCGCTGCGGCAGCTTCTGCGAGCCGTCCATCGCGATCTGCGCTGTCAGATGCTTCAGCGCCGGATTGCGGAAGCGTTGCAGCAGCGCGGCGCGATAGGCTGTCACGTCGAAGCCGCCGAGCGCGGGCAGAGTCGGCGTGACCTCGTCGCACATCATGTCCTCGACGAGGCCGGCGAGGTCGGGCTCGGCCATGGCCGCGGCCACCGTCTCGCAGCCCATGAGATAGCCGAGATAGGCGATCGTCGAGTGCGCGCCGTTGAGCAGCCGCAGCTTCATCAGCTCGAACGGCGCGACGTCGCGGACGAACTGCGCGCCGCTGATGTCCCACGCCGGGCGATCGCCGCCGAAATCATCCTCGATGACCCATTGGCTGAACGGCTCGGTGACGACGGGCCATGCATCGTCGAGGCCGAGCGCGGTGCTGACATCAGCGCGGTCGGCGTCGGTGGTGGCCGGCACGATGCGATCGACCATGGTCGAGGGGAAGCGGACCTCGTCGGCGATCCAGCGGGCGAGGTCGCGGTCAACCAGCTCGGCGAAGGCGATGACGAGGCCGCGCAGGGTATGGCCATTGGCCGGAAGATTGTCGCAGGCCAGCACCGTGTAGGGCGGCAGGCCCTGCTGCCGCCGCAGCCGCAGGCCGCCCACGATGAATCCGAGCGTGCTGCGAGGATGCGTCAGGTGACCGCTGTCGTGACGGATGTCGGGATCATCGGCGCGCAGCGTACCGGTCGCCGGATCGTGGTTGTAGCCCTTCTCAGTCACCGTGGTGGAAACGATGCGCACGGTGGGATCGGCGAGGCGTGCGAGCAGGCCGGCCGGATCCTCCGGCGCGACCGCAAGGCCGGTGAGCGCGCCGATGACGCGCCGCTGCTGGCCGGCGCCGTCGCTCGCGGTCACGCTGTAGAGCCCGCCTTGCGGTGCGAGCGCGTCGCGCGTGTCGGGCGAGCGCAGGGAGACGCCGAGGATGCCCCAGCGCGGATCGTCCTTGAGCAGCGCATCCGTGTAGACCGCCTGGTGGCCGCGATGGAAGGCGCCGAGGCCGAGATGGACGATGCCGGTCGCGACCGCCGTGCGATCGTAGTCCGGCTTGAGGATGCCGGCAGGCAGGCGGTGGAGCGTGGCGGGGCTGAGGCGGTCCATATCGGGACCTTAAAAGATCAGCTGCACTTTGCAGCATTCGGTCTGGTTATGCTCGAATGTGTCGAACGCAGTGGCGTAGGCGTCGAGCCCGTAGCGATGGGTGATCAGGCGCTCCGGCTGCAAGATGCCGCGCGCGAACCAGTCGATCACCTTGGCGAACTTGCCGCTGTTGAGCCTGCTAGCGTGGATGGCGAGCTCCTTGGCCGTGACCTTCTGCTGCACGATGGTCGAGGGCTCCGCCGAAAAGCCGAGCAGGCCGATGCGTGCGGCGGGCGAGGCGATCTCGATCGCTTCGGCGAGAATGGCGGGATGGCACGCGGCATCGATGATCAGTGTTGGCCTCACGCCGGCATCCGCGAGCGCTGCGGGCAGGGCGGTGTTTGCCGTGTTGATGACGCGGTCGGCGCCGTTGCGCTGGGCCGCTTCGAGCCGCGAATCGATGCGGTCGGTGACGATCAGCTGCTTCACGCCGTAGACGTGCTTGAGCACCTGGATCACGGTCAGCCCGATCGGCCCGGCGCCATAGACCAGCGCGACGTCGGAAGCGAACACGCGCGTATGATCGGTGATGTTGGCGGCGATCGAGAACGGCTCGACCAGCGGCGCCTTGTCGTCGTCGACGCTGTCCGGCAGCAGATGCGCGTTTGCGTCCGGTACGCAGGCATATTCCGAAAAGCCGCCGTCGCGGTGGACGCCGAGCACGGCGAGTTCAGCGCAGACATTGGGGCGGCCGACCGAGCAGGGATAGCAATGGCCGCAGGCCACCACGGGATCGACCACCACGCGGGCGCCGAGCCGTGCGCTGACACCGTCGCCGAGCTTGTCGATGCGGCCGAAGAATTCATGGCCGATCACGCGCGGATAGCGCGCGAACGGGTTGCTGCCGTGGAGGATGTGGATGTCGGAGCCGCAGATCCCGGCGCGCTCGACCTTGATGCGGACCTCGCCTGCCGAAGGCTCGGGAACCGGGCGCGTTTCGATCGACAGGCGGCCGGGCCGCTCCACCACAAGGCTCTTCACGCGCTCCTCCATCCTTCTCGCCCATTTCGACCGCGAGCTGCCGTCGTATAGCAATCCCAAATCTTGGATACAAGTTTTTGATTGAAAGCATATTTGGTATCCCTTATAGGCTTAGCATACAGGAATGACATACAAAGGCCCCACAGCGGGCCGGCAGGGGAGGTTTGCCAGTGTCTTTGCCCACATCCATGTCTCGTCGCAGTTTCGTCGGCACCGCGCTCGCGGGAGCCTCGGCCTTGGCGTTCACGCCCGCCCGGGCGCAGTCGGCGAAGTATCGCCTGCGCTACGGCACGGCGTTTCCCGCCACCCATCCCGGCGTCGTCCGGATCATCGAGGCGTCGGAGGTCATCAAGAAGCAGACCAATGGTCTGGTCGACCTGCAGGTCTATCCGAACAGCCAGCTCGGCAGCGAGCCCGACATGTTCTCGCAGGTGCGCAGCGGCGCGCTCGACTTCATGTCGACGTCAGGTGTGAACCAGACGGTGGTGCCGATCGGCGGGATCAATGCGGTGGCGTTCGCGTTCGAGAGTTACGACCAGGTGTGGTCGGCGATGGACGGCGATCTCGGCAACCATGTGCGCGGCGAGTTCGCCAAGGTCGGCCTGCACGTGCTCCCGAAATGCCTCGACAATGGCTATCGCAACATCACCTCCGGCGCCAAGCCGATCGCCTCGCCCGACGATCTCAAGGGCTTCAAGATCCGCGTGCCCGGCAATCCGTTGTGGGTGACGCTGTTCAAGACGCTCGGCGCGGCGCCGACGCCGATCAATTTCGGCGAGCTCTATGCGGCCCTGCAGACCCGCATCGTCGACGGCCAGGAGAATCCGCTGGCGCTGATCCAGAGCGCCAAGCTCTACGAGGTGCAGAAGTACATCGCGCTATCAGGCCATATCTGGGACGGCCACTACATCTTCGCCAATGCAGCGCGCTGGAATGTCATGCCTGCCGACGTCCGCGACGCCATCACCGCGGCGCTGTCGGAGGCCGCCGTCAAGGAGCGCCAGGACATCCAGAGCTTCAACGAGAAGGCGCAGGCGGACATGCAGGCGGCCGGCGTGACCTTCAACAAGGTCGACACCAAGCCGTTCCGCGACGCGCTGCGCACCGCCGGCTTCTACACCGAGTGGAAGACCAAGTTCGGCGCCGAGGCGTGGGGCCTGCTGGAGAAATCGGTCGGCCAGCTCTGAGCGAGCTGCCGTTGCATCCCTGATGCATGTCCGCATGCGCGGACATCAGCAGGATCTTGCGGGGAGGGTGGAATGGCCGTTGACATGACCGCGACGACCTCGGTGCCGTCGCATGGCGCCTTTGCGCGTTTCGATCATCTGCTAGGCCGCGCCGTCGAGGCGCTGGCCGCCGCGATCGTGGTCGCCGAATTGGTCCTGCTCGGTGCGGCCACGGCCGCGCGCTACGTGTTCAATGCTCCGCTGATCTGGTCCGACGAACTCGCCACCGTGCTGTTCGTGTGGCTGGCGATGCTCGGCGCCGTCGTCGCATTGCGACGCGCCGAGCACATGCGGCTCACCGCCTTCGTCCGCAATCTGTCGCCGGCGTGGCGGGCGCGCACCGACGCGCTCGGCCTGATGCTGGTCTGCACCGTGCTGGTCGCGCTGGTGATGCCGTCCTGGCACCACCTCGAAAGCCACCTGATCAGCCAGATGCCCGTGCTCGAGATCAGCGAAGGCTATCGCGAGGCCGCGATGCTCGTCGGCGTGCTGCTGATGCTGCTCACCGCGGTCGACCGGCTGATCCAGCAGGCGAGCCTCATGCAGGTCGTCGGCGCTCTGGCCCTGGTGCTCGCCGGTGCGGGGGCGCTCTATGCGGCCGCACCTGTGCTGGAGGATCTCGGCAACTACAATCTGTTCATCTTCTTCTTTGTGCTCGTCGCCAGCGCCATGGTGATCGGCACGCCGATCGCCTTCACCTTCCTGCTCGCCACCGTGGCCTATCTACATTTCAGCACCACCGTGCCGGTCCTGATCGTTCCCGGCCGGGTCAGCGAGGGCATGTCGCACATGGTGCTGCTGGCGGTGCCGATGTTCGTGCTGCTGGGTGCGCTGATCGAGATCGCCGGGCTGGCGCGGGCGATGATCCTTTTTCTCGTGTCGCTGATCGGCCACCTCCGCGGCGGCCTGCAATATGTGCTGCTCGGCGCGATGTACCTGGTCTCCGGCATCTCCGGCGCCAAGGCGGCCGACATGGCAGCGGTTGCGCCGGCGCTGTTTCCCGAGATGAAGCAGCGCGGCAGCTCGGAAGGTGACCTGGTGTCGCTACTGTCGGCCTCGGCCGTTATGTCGGAAACGATCCCGCCCTCGATCGTGCTGATCACGGTCGGATCGGTGACGGGCGTGTCGATCGCGGCGCTGTTCACCGGCGGGCTGCTGCCGGCGGTGGTCGGCCTGATCGCACTCTCCGTCGTCGTCTTCCTGCAGACGCGCAAGGAGGACATGAGCGGCGCGCAGCGTTTCGATGCCAAGACGCGGCTGCGGCTGTTTGCGATCTCTATTCCCGGTCTCGGTCTGCCGATCGTGATCCGCTCGGCTGTGGTCGAGGGCGTCGCCACCGCGACCGAGGTCGCGACGATCGGCGTCATCTACACCGTGCTGGTCGGCATCTTCGTCTATCGCCAGTTCGACTGGAAGCGGGTGTATCCCATCCTGGTCGATACGGCCTCGCTGTCCGGCGCGATCCTGCTGGTGGTGGGGGCTGCGACCGGCATGGCCTGGGCGCTGACCCAGTCCGGCTTCTCGCAGCAGCTCGTCGACCTCATGGTCGCCGCGCCCGGCGGCCGCTGGGGCTTCCTGCTGATTTCGGCGCTCGCCTTCGTCGTGCTCGGCAGCGTGCTCGAGGGCGTGCCGGCGGTGGTGCTGTTCGGGCCGCTGCTGTTCCCGATCGCGCGCATGATGGGCGTGCACGAGGTGCACTACGCCATCATCGCGGTGTTCGCGATGGGTCTCGGCCTGTTCACGCCGCCTTTCGGCGTCGGCTTCTATCTCGCCTGCGCCATCGGCCGCGCCTCGCCGGACGAGGTCATCCGCCACGTCTGGCCGCATCTCGCTGCACTCGTCGTTGCGCTGCTCTTGATCGTGTTCCTGCCATGGATCTCGATCGGCTTCCTGTGAATCGGGTAGACTGCCGCCATGGATGACGATCTGACACCGCTGACACGACTGGACGGCAAGGCCGGCCGGCGGCTCGCCGACCAGGTCTACGAGCGGCTGCTCGAGGACATCGTCTCCGGCGCGCTGCCGCCGGGCACGCCGATGGCCGAACTCGACCTGTGCGAGCGGCTCGGCGTCAGCCGCACGCCGGTGCGCGAGGCGCTGATCAAGCTCGCCGATGTCGACCTCGTGCGCATCTATCCGCAAAGCGGCAGCGTGGTGGCGCCGGTGTCGCGCGAGGCGTTCGGCGAGGCGCAGTTCATCCGCGAGCATCTCGAATGTGCGCTGGTTGCCGAGGCCGTCCGCTACATCGATGCGACGGCGCTGCGCGAGCTGACCGAGCTGATCGACAAGCAGAAGGCGGCGGCGACGCCGGCGGAGTTCTACGTCCATGACGAGGCGTTCCATCAGACGATTGCCCGCACCAGCCGGCATCCCCATGTCTGGCAGGTGATCCGTCAGACCAAGATCCATTTCGACCGCGTCCGCCATCTGACCTTGATCGAGGATGCCGGCCATATTCCGCTCCTGATCGCGCAGCATCAGGAGATCCTGGACGGGCTGGCCGCCTGCAACGAGGCCCAGGCGGTCGCGGCGATGCGCCGGCATCTGCGCGAGGTGTTTCGCCGCGCTGACGGCATTTTTGCCCGGCAGGAGGAGACGTCGCAGGCCGAACCGCGCACGCGGGCACGGCGGCGGCGCTGATCGCGCGCTTGATTCATTCTGGAAGGTGACGACATGGAACAGACGTGGCGCTGGTTCGGACCCGATGATCCCATCACCTTGCCGCAGGTTCGCCAGACCGGCGCGACCGGCATCGTGACGGCGCTGCATCACATTCCCTACGGCGTGGTGTGGAGCACCGATGAGATCATCAGGCGCATCGGCTTGATCGAAGGCGATTCATCGCTGCGGCTGCGCTGGAGCGTGGTCGAGAGCCTGCCGGTCTCCGAGGCCATCAAGCTGGGCGAGGGCGATCTGACGTCCTTGTTCGACAACTACCGCCAGTCGCTGCGCAACCTCGCCGCCTGCGGCGTCACCACCGTCTGCTACAATTTCATGGCGGTGCTGGACTGGACCCGCACCGAGCTCGCCTTCCGCCTGCCGGGCGGCGCCACCGCGCTCCGCTTCGACATGGACCGCCTGGCGGCGTTCGACTGCTACATCCTGCAGCGGCCCGGCGCCGAGGCGGAGTTCTCCTCCGACGTGCTCGACCGCGCCAAGGCGTGGGTGGCGCAGGCCTCCGAAGCCGACAAGGACCGGCTGCTCGCGACCATCATGGCCGGGTTGCCCGGCGCCTATGACCGCTATGACGTGCCCGGGCTGCGCCGTATGCTGGAGAAATATCGCGGCGTCGGCCACGCCGAGCTGCGCGCCAACTACGCGCGCTTCCTGCGCGAGGTGGTGCCGACGGCGGAGGAGTGCGGTGTCAGCCTGTGCGTCCATCCCGACGATCCGCCGCGCGACCTGTTCGGCCTGCCGCGCGTGGTGTCGTCAGCCGAGGATCTGCAGTTCATCGTCGAGGCCGTCCCGTCGAAGGCCAATGGCATCACGTTCTGCACCGGCGCGCTCGGCGCCGGCGGCCACAACAACGTGCCGCGGCTTGCCGAGCGGTTCGCCCCGCACATCCGCTTCGTCCATCTGCGCAACGTCACCAAGATGCTCGACGGCTCGTTCATGGAGGCCGAGCATCTGCGCGGCGATGTCGACATGGTTGCGATCGTGACGACGCTGCTCAAGGAGCAGGCGCGCCGCAAGGCCGAGGGCGATCCGGACTGGCGGATCCCATTCCGCCCCGATCACGGTCATGAGCTGGTCGACGACATCGGCCGCGGCACGCATCCCGGCTATCCGCTGGTCGGCCGGCTCAAGGGCCTCGCCGAGATCCGCGGGGTGATGACCGCCGTCGCGGCCATTAACCGTCTGCCGGTTTGATCGTCAGGGCCGGATAACGCGCTTGTCAGCGCGCTGTCCGTCAACGAGGATGCCAGCCGGAACGTCGTCCACGAGTTGAACAGATGTCGACCTCGCTCTTCGATCTCTCCGGCAAGACCGCGCTGGTGACCGGCTCCTCCCGCGGCCTCGGCCGCGCTATTGCCGAAGGCTTTGCCAAGGCCGGGGCGCGGCTCGTCATCAACGGCACCGACCCGGCACGCACGCTGGCGGCGGCGGAAGAATTCCGCGCCGCGGGCCATCAGGCCGAGGCCTGCCCGTTCGACGTGACCGATGAGCAGGCCGTGGTCAGCGCCTTCGCGCGTTTCGATGACCAGGGGATCGCGATCGACATCCTCGTCAACAATGCCGGCATCCAGCACCGCAAGCCGCTGGTCGAGTTCACCACCGACGAGTGGCGCCGCGTCATCGAGACCAACCTCACCAGCGCGTTCGTGATCGGGCGCGAGGCCGCCAAGCGGATGATTCCGCGCAACAGCGGCAAGATCATCAACATCGGCTCGCTCGGCAGCGAGCTGGCAAGGCCGACGATCGGGCCCTACACCACGGCCAAGGGCGGAATCCGCAACCTGACCCGCGCGATGGCCGTCGAATGGGCCGCGCACGGCATCCAGGCCAATGCGATCGGTCCCGGCTACATGCTGACCGACATGAACCAGGCGCTGATGAGCAACCCCGACTTCAACAACTGGCTGATGTCGCGCGTCCCGGCGAAGCGCTGGGGTCGTCCCGACGAACTGGTCGGCACCGCGATCTTCCTGGCCTCCGACGCGTCGACCTATGTCAACGGCCAGACCATCTATGTCGATGGCGGCATGCTGGCGGCGATGTAGGATCGCGGAAGACACGAGACAGGGAGGCCGGCCATGCGTGCGGTCGTCATTCACGCGCCGAAAGATCTGCGCATCGACAGCTTTCCCGATCCGGCGCCGGGACCCGGCGAGGTCCGGGTCAAGATCGAGGCCGGCGGCATCTGCGGCTCGGATCTGCATTACTACCATCACGGCGGCTTCGGCACGGTCCGCATCAAGCAGCCGATGGCGCTGGGTCATGAGATCGCAGGCCACGTCGCCGCGGTCGGTGCCGGCGTGACCGGCCTCGCCGAGGGCACGCGCGTCGCCGTCAATCCGAGCCTGCCGTGCGGCAAATGCGCCTATTGCCGCGAGGGGCGGCGCAACCAGTGCCTGGACATGCGCTTCATGGGCAGCGCGATGCGCGATCCCCACGTGCAGGGCGGCTTCCGCGAGTTCGTCACCGTGGATGCCTCGCAGGCGGTGCCGATCGCGCCGTCGTTGTCGCTGGGAGAGGCCGCGATGGCCGAGCCGCTGTCGGTCTGCCTGCATGCCGCGCACCAGGCCGGTTCGCTGCTCGGCAAGCGCGTGCTGGTGACCGGCTGCGGCCCGATCGGAGCGCTGTCGATCCTGGTCGCGCGTTACGGCGGCGCAGCCGAGATCGTGGCGACCGACGTCGCCGACGCGCCGCTTGCGATGGCGCGCACGCTCGGCGCCAGCCATGCGTTCAATCTCGGGGCGGAGCCGTCGGCGCTCGATCCGTGGCGGAGCGGGAAGGGCACGTTCGACGTGCTGTTCGAGGCCTCCGGCAACCAGGCCGCCCTGCGGGCGGCGCTCGACGTCATGAGGCCCGGCGGCGTCATCGTCCAGCTTGGGCTCGGCGGCGAGATGACCTTGCCGGTCAACACGCTGGTCACGAAGGAGCTGCAATTGCGCGGCACGTTCCGGTTCGACCGCGAATTCGAGCTGGCGCTGCGGCTGATGGGCGAGGGGCTGCTGGACGTCAAGCCGCTGATCTCGGCTGCGCTGCCATTCGAGCAGGCGGTCGCCGCCTTCGAGCTCGCCAGCGATCGAAGCCGGTCGATGAAGGTTCATTTGACGTTTTGATGGATGGATTGACGCCGATGAAAGTCGCCTGCATCGGAGAGTGCATGGTGGAGTTTGCGCAGGAGGACGGCTCGCTGTTCCGGCGCGGCTTCGGCGGCGACACGCTCAACACGGCGCTCTATCTGGCCCGGCTCGGCGTGCCCACCTCCTACGTCACGGCGCTCGGCGATGATCCCTTGAGCGCCAAGATGCTGGCGGCCTGGCAGGCCGAGGGCATCGACACCTCGGAGGTGCTGCAGGTCGAGGGCCGCGTGCCCGGCCTGTACATGATCGAGCGCGATGCCCGGGGCGAGCGCAGCTTCCTCTATTGGCGCGACCGCGCGCCGGCGCGCGAGCTGTTCGATCGCGCCGACCGCGACATGCTCGATAGGCTCTCCCGCTTCGACTGGATCTATCTCTCCGGCATCAGCCTCTCGCTCTATGGCGAGACCGGCAAGGCCAAGCTGCGTGAGCTGTTGACGGTGGCGCGCAAGCGCGGCGCGCGTGTGGTCTTCGACGGCAACTACCGACCGCGCGGCTGGGCCAGCCGCGAGGTGGCGCAGCGCGCGTTCCGCGCGATCCTGCCGCTGGTCGACGTTGCGCTGCCGACGCTCGAGGATGAGCAGATGCTGTTCGGCGATGCCGACGCCTCCGTCAGCCTGCGCCGCTTCAAGGAAGCCGGGGTCGGCGAGGTCGTCGTCAAGCGAGGCGCACGCGGCTGCCTGATCCATGCCGATGGTGTGCTGGTCGACATCGCGCCGCCTGCGGTGCTCAAGCCGATCGACACCACGGCGGCCGGCGATTCCTTCAATGCGGGTTATCTCGCCGCGCGCATCAAGGGCGCGCCGCCCCGCAAGGCGGCGTTGGCCGGCCACCGGCTTGCCGGCGCCGTGATCATGGCGCCGGGAGCCGTGATCCCGGCCACCGCGATGCCGCGGGACATTCTGACGATGAGCGAGGCATGATGAACAATTTGGACAAGCGCACGAAGCTCGATGCGGTGTTCGCTCTGGCGCCGGTGATTCCGGTGATCACGATCGAGGACGCCGCGCATGCCGTGCCGCTTGCGCGCGCGCTCGTTAGCGGCGGTCTCCGCGTCATCGAGATCACCTTGCGGACGCAGGCGGGGCTCGATGCCGCACGCGCGATCATCGATGAGGTGCCGGACGCCGTTGTCGGCATCGGCACGGTGCTGACGCCGGCGGACTACGAGCGCGCCGCCGGGCTCGGTGCAGCCTTCGCGATCAGCCCGGGCCTGTCGATCGGCCTGCTCGATGCCGCGAATGCGGGCGAAATGCCGTTCGCGCCGGGCATTCAGACCGCCTCTGATCTCATCGCCTGCGTGACGCGCGGCTATGAGCTGGTGAAGTTCTTTCCTGCGGTGCCGGCCGGTGGGCTCGCCGCGCTGGATGCGCTGGCCGGGCCGTTCCCCAACGTACGGTTCTGCCCGACGGGCGGCATCAATGCCGGCAACGCTGCGCAATGGCTGGCGCATAAGAAGGTCGTTGCGATCGGCGGCTCCTGGGTCGCCCCCGCGGCCGACATCAGGGCCGGGGCCTGGGCTGCGATCGAGCAGCGCGCCCGCGACGCGACGAAGCTGCGCTGATCTGGCCTATCCACAACTTAAAATTTTGTTTGTGTCCGACGCTCATCTTCGGCAGCGTGGGCCTCCGTCGGCGCCTGTCCTTCTCAAAAAGTATTACAGTCAAATAATATGACTAGTCATCCCAAGTGTTCCGTGGAATAACGGACGTCACCGGCCGTCGAGGCGGGTGAATAGGTGCGTCGGCACCGCTGTTTGCGGCGGCGCATCAAAAAACAGTACCTTTTTGGGAGAGAACGTCTGATGACCCTGAAAGCCCTCTTTGCGGCCTCGGCAACGGCCGCCTTGTTGCTTGCCACGTCTGCTGGCGCGGCTGAGCTGACCGTCGGCTTCTCGCAGATCGGATCGGAGTCCGGTTGGCGCGCCGCCGAGACCTCGGTCTCGAAATCTGAAGCCGCCAAGCGCAAGATCAATCTGAAGATCGCCGACGCCCAGCAGAAGCAGGAGAACCAGATCAAGGCGATCCGCTCCTTCATCGCCCAGGGCGTGGACGCGATCTTCCTCGCGCCGGTCGTGGCCTCCGGCTGGGACGCGGTGCTGAAGGAAGCCAAGGAAGCCAAGATCCCGGTCGTGCTGCTCGACCGCGACATCGATCCCTCCGGCAAGGACCTCTATCTGACCGCCGTCACCTCCGACAGCGTGCACGAGGGCGAGGTGGCAGGCGAGTGGCTCGCCAAGACGGTCGGCGGCAAGGCCTGCAACGTCGTCGAGCTGCAGGGCACGGTCGGCGCCAGCGTCGCCACCAACCGCAAGAAGGGCTTTGACGCCGTCGTCGCCAAGAACGCCAACCTGAAGGTCGTTCGCAGCCAGACCGGCGACTTCACCCGTGCCAAGGGCAAGGAGGTGATGGAAAGCTTCATCAAGGCCGAGAACGGCGGCAAGTCGATTTGCGCGGTCTATGCCCACAACGACGACATGATGGTCGGCGCCATCCAGGCGATGAAGGAAGCCGGGCTCAAGCCGGGCAAGGACATCCTGACCGTCTCGATCGACGCCGTGCCGGACATCTTCAAGGCGATCGCCGCCGGCGAAGCCAACGCCACCGTCGAGCTGACGCCGAACATGGCGGGCCCGGCGTTCGACGCAATCGTGGCCTTCAAGGAGAAGGGCACCGTTCCGCCGAAGTGGATCCAGACGGAATCGAAGCTCTACACCGCGACTGACGATCCGCAGAAGGTCTACGACAGCAAGAAGGGGCTCGGCTACTGAGCCGAAGATCTCGCCGTCGTCCTGGCTGTTGCCGGGACGACGGAAATCAATCGTGGCGCCCGCATCGCGTGCGGGCGTCGACTTTCCGGTCTTGCCCAAGTAGTTCGTCATGTCTGATCCTTCAGCTCCGCCGGCGATGCGTCCGTCTCTTCTGGAGATCCGCGGCCTCACCAAGAGCTTCGGTGCGCTCAAGGCGCTGCAGGATGTCGACTTCATGCTGGGTGAGGGCGAGATCCACGCGCTGCTCGGCGAGAATGGCGCCGGCAAGTCGACGCTGATCAAGGTCGTCACCGGCGTTTTCGCGCGGGACGCCGGCACCGTGCGGCTGGCCGATCGGGAGATCGCGCCGCGCTCGGCCAAGGACGCGGTCGATGCCGGCATCGCCACCGTCTATCAGGAAGTCAATCTGCTGCCGAACCTCTCGGTGGCGCAAAATCTGTATCTCGGCCGGCAGCCGACGCGGTTCGGCGTCGTGCGCGAGGCCGAGATGCGGCGGCGCGCGCATGCGCTGCTGCTGGATTATGGGCTGGACATCGACGTCGGCGCACCGCTTTCGAGCTACTCGGTCGCGGTCCAGCATATCACGGCGATCGCGCGCGCCGTCGATCTGTCGGCGCGCGTCCTCATTCTCGACGAGCCCACGGCGAGCCTCGACCGCCACGAGGTCGAGATCCTGTTCAAGGTGATGCGAAAGCTCGCGGCTGATGGCATCGGCATCATCTTCGTCAGCCACTTCCTCGATCAGGTCTATGAGATCTGCGACCGCGTCACGGTGCTGCGCAACGGCCGGCTGATCGGCACGCGCGAGATTGCCGATCTGCCGCGGCTCGACCTGATCCGCATGATGCTCGGGCGGGAGCTGGCCGAGACCACCCACGAACGCGCAGCGAGCCAGCCGGACAAGGCGCGCGAGGTCTGCATCAGTTTCAAGGACTATGGCAAGCAGGGCTACCTTGCGCCGTTCGATCTCGAGCTGCGCCGCGGCGAGGTGGTCGGGCTCGCCGGCCTGCTCGGCTCCGGACGCACCGAGACGGCACGGCTCGTGTTCGGCGCCGAGCGCGCCGACAGCGGCGCGGCCACCGTCAACGGTGAGACCGTCCGGCTGAATTCGCCGCGCGATGCCGCCGGGCTCGGCTTCGGCTATTGTCCGGAAGAGCGCAAGACGGAGGGCATCGTTGCCGACCTCACCGTGCGCGAGAACATCGTGCTGGCGCTACAGGCGCGGCGCGGCCTGCACCGGCCACTGTCGCGGCGCGAGCAGGACGAGATCGCGATGCGTTACATCCGCATGCTCGACATCCGGCCGCCGGATCCGGAACGTCCGATCGGGCTGCTGTCGGGCGGCAACCAGCAGAAGGCGCTGCTGGCGCGCTGGCTCGCCACGTCGCCGAAGCTCCTCGTTCTGGACGAGCCGACGCGCGGCATCGACGTCGGGGCCCATGCCGAGATCATCCGGCTGGTGCGCGAGCTGTGCGAGCAGGGGCTGGCGCTGCTTGTGATCTCCTCCGAGCTCGACGAGATCGTGACCTATTCGAACCGCGTCATCGTGCTGCGCGACCGCGCCCATGTCGAGGAGCTGAAGGGCGACGCCGTCGAGGTCTCCAGCATTCTTGCGGCGATCGCTGCGGATACCGAGTCCGTGCGCGAGGCCGCATCATGACGCTTCGCATTCCCCGCCGTGGCCTGGCACAAGCGCTCGCACTGATCTTGATCCTGATCATCGATCGCGCGGTGTCGCCGCAGTTCTTCAATCTCCATCTGCAGGACGGCCGGCTGTTCGGCAGCGTCATCGACGTCCTGAACCGCGGCACGCCGGTGGCGCTGCTGTCGCTGGGCATGGTGCTCGTCATCGCGACCGGAGGCATCGACCTTTCGGTCGGTGCCGTGATGGCGATCGCGGGCGCTACTGCGGCGAGCCTCGCCGATACGCATTCGCTGCCGGTGGTCATCGGCTCCGCGCTCGCTGTCGGTCTGGTTTGCGGGCTCTGGAACGGCATTCTCGTTGCCTTCTTGCGTATCCAGCCGATCGTCGCCACGCTCATTCTGATGGTCGCAGGACGCGGCATCGCGCAGCTCATCACGGAAGGTCGGATCGTCACCTTCACCTCGCCCGATCTGGTCTGGATGGGCAACGGCGCCGTGCTCGGCCTGCCGACGCCGGTCGTGATCGCGATCGGCATGCTGCTGGTGACGGGGGCGGTCGTGCGCGGCACCGCGCTCGGGCTCTTGATCGAGGCGACCGGCGGCAACGCGCGCGCCAGCGAGCTGTCGGGCGTCGGCACCCGCGCCATGATCCTGTCGGTCTATGTCTGGTGCGGCCTCTGCGCGGCGCTCGCCGGCGTCATCGCCGCAGCCGACATCATGGGGGCGGATGCCAACAATGCCGGGCTGTGGCTCGAGCTCGATGCGATCCTCGCCGTCGTGATCGGCGGCACCTCGCTGTTTGGCGGCCGCTTCAGCCTGGTGCTGGCGGTGGCCGGCGCGCTGATCATCCAGGCCATGAACACCGGCATTTTGCTGTCGGGGTATCCGCCGGAGCTCAATCTGCTGGTCAAGGCCGTCGTCGTGCTTGCCGTGCTGCTGGCGCAATCGCCGCGGCTCGGCGATCTCTCGCGCTTCACCGCGCGCTGGCGGAGGACCAAGCCATGAAGGCCTCGACCTCGGTTGCGATCACGGCGTTCGTGCTGGTCGCCGGCTTCGCGTTGTGCGCGCTGCAGTTCCCGAACATCGCCTCGACCCGCGTCGTCGCCAACCTGCTCACCGACAACGCCTTCCTCGGCATCGTCGCGGCCGGCATGACCTTCGTCATCATCTCCGGCGGCATCGATCTGTCGGTCGGCTCGGTGATCGGCTTCACGACGGTGTTCGTGGCGCTGGCGGTCGAGCGCTGGGGCATTCCGCCGTTTGCCGCGTTCGCAATGGTGCTCGTGCTGTGCGCGCTGTTCGGCGCCGCGATGGGGGCGGTCATTCACGTATTTGAGCTGCCGCCCTTCATCGTGACGCTCGCGGGCATGTTCCTGGCGCGCGGCGTCAGCTTCCTGCTGTCGACCGAGTCGATTCCGATCACCGCTCCGATCTACAGTGCCGTCTCCGACTTTGCGATCCGGCTGCCAGGCGGCGGACGGCTCACCGCGATCGCGATGGCGATGCTCGTGATCCTGGTGCTCTGCGCGTTGCTGCTGCATTTGACCCGGTTCGGCGCCAACGTCTACGCGCTCGGCGGCAGCCGTGTGGCGACAGCCCTGATGGGCATTCCGGTCGGGCCGATGACGATCCGCATCTATATGCTGTCGAGCGTGCTTGCGGGCCTCGCCGGCATCGTCTTCTCGTTCTACACCGCCGCCGGCTACTCGCTCTCGGCCGTCGGCGTCGAGCTCGATACAATCGCGGCCGTGGTGATCGGCGGAACCTTGTTGACGGGCGGACAAGGCTCGGTCATCGGCACCTTCCTTGGCGTCCTGATCCAGGGCATGATCCAGACCTACATCAACTTCGACGGCACGCTGTCGAGCTGGTGGACCAAGATCGCCACGGGGGTTCTGTTGTTCGTCTTCATTGCGTTGCAACAAGGTCTGATGGCGCTCGCGCGCCGCTCATCCGTCAAGCCCGCAGGGGCCAAGCCGATGGGGGCGCCGACATGACGACGTCGCACATCGTCTCGATTCCGACCCGGCGCGCGCATTCCAACCACGCCGAGGTCGCCCGCAGCATCGGCATCGACATCATCTCCGGCCGATTGGCCGAGGGGGCGCGGCTGCCGGGTGACGCCGAGCTGACCGCGACCTTCGGCGTCTCACGGCCGGTGCTGCGCGAGAGCGTGAAGACCCTCGTTGCAAAAGGTCTGCTGTCGACCAAGGCCCGCGTCGGCACCGTGGTGCGCGGACGCTCGGACTGGAACATGTTCGATCCCGACGTGCTCGCCTGGCACCTCGACGCGGGCATCGACAAGCGCTTCCTCGCCGACCTCGCCGAGATCCGGTTGGCGATCGAGCCGCGCGCCGCGGCGCTCGCGGCGGAACGCCGTACGGATGACGACGTCGCGGCGATGCGCAAGGCGATGGCGCAGATGGAGCGCGAGCCATCGACATCGGTCGCTTTCGCCGAGGCTGACCTTGCGCTGCACATCGCGGTCGCCAACGCCTCGGGCAATCCCTTCATGCGCTCGATCGGCGCTGTCATCGAGGCCGCGTTGCGCGCCTCGTTCGTCCTGAGCGCCCCGATCGAGACCGCCGATCGCGACACCGTGCTGGTCTGGCACCAGCGCATCATCGACGCGATCGCCGATGGAGACGCCGAGGGCGCCTCCGAGGCCATGATCGAAGTCATCTACAACGGCCGGCGGCGCCATGCCCAGTCGGCTGCACGAACGGACCGGGAATGAGCAACGACAACGAGAAGAAGACGCTGCGGAGCCAGGCGTGGTTCGGCCGCCAGGACAAGATGGGCTTCTATTATCGCTCGTTCCTGAAGAACAGCGGCACGCCGCAGGATCGCTTCGAGGGCCGTCCGGTCATCGGCATCTGCAACACCTGGTCGGAGCTGACACCCTGCAACGCGCATTTCCGCGTCATCGCCGAGCATGTTCGCCAGGGCGTGCTCGATGCCGGCGGCTATCCGCTGGAGTTTCCGGTCTCCTCGCTCGGCGAGGTGACGATGCGCCCCACCGCGATGCTGTTCCGTAACCTCGCTTCGATGGATGTCGAGGAGGCGATCCGCGCCCACCCGCTCGACGGCGTCGTGCTGCTGATGGGCTGTGACAAGACCACGCCGGCGCTCTTGATGGGCGCCGCCTCGGCCAACCTGCCTGCGATCGGTGTTTCAGGCGGCCCACAACTGCGCGGCGTCTATCGTGGCCAGATCATCGGCTCCGGTACCAACATCATCTCGATGAGCGAGCAGCTGCGTGCCGGCGAGATCACGCTGAAGGAATTCCACGAGGCCGAGGCCGGCATGAACCGCTCCGCCGGGAGCTGTATGACCATGGGCACGGCCTCGACGATGGCCTCGATGGTCGAGGCGCTCGGCATCGGCTTGCCGGAAAATGCGGCGATTCCGGCTGCGGATGCGCGGCGCAACCTGCTGGCCCGTATGGCCGGACGGCGCATCGTCCAGATGGTCGGCGAGGATCTCAAGCCGTCGGATATCCTGACGCGCCAGGCGTTCGAGAACGCGATCCGCACGCTGGCCGCGATCGGCGGCTCGACCAATGCCGTCGTGCATCTGCTCGCGATCGCCGGCCGTGTCGGCGTCGAGCTGACGCTCGATGATTTCGATCGGCTCTGCCGCGACGTGCATTGCCTGGTCGACCTGATGCCGTCGGGCCGCTTCCTGATGGAGGACTTCTACTACGCCGGCGGCCTGCCGGCCGTGTTGCGCGCGCTCGGCGAGCGCGGCCTGCTGCACAAGGACGCGCGCACCGTCAACGGCAAGACGTTGTGGGACAATGTCGCCGAGGCTCCGAACTGGAACGCCGAGGTCATCACACCGTTCGAGACGCCGTTCAAGACGGAAGCCGGCATTGCCATTCTCACCGGCAATCTCGCGCCCAACGGCGCGGTCATCAAGCCGTCGGCGGCCTCGCCGGAACTGATGAACCATACGGGACGCGCGGTCGTGTTCGAGAGCGTCGAGGAGATGCATGACGCGGTCGACGACGACAATCTCGACATCGATGCGTCCTGCATCATGGTGCTGAAGAACTGCGGGCCGAAGGGCTATCCGGGCATGGCCGAGGTCGGCAACATGCCGCTGCCTGCGAAAGTGCTGCGTCAAGGCGTGCGCGACATGATCCGGATCTCCGATGCGCGCATGTCCGGCACGGCCTACGGTACGGTGGTGCTGCATGTCGCGCCGGAGGCTACCGTCGGCGGACCGCTGGCGCTGGTGAAGAACGGCGACATGATCACGCTCGACGTCGCCGCGCGCCGGCTGCATCTGCATGTCAGCGACGAGGAACTGGCCGCACGCCGCGCCGCCTGGACGCCGCCGAAGCCGCATGCGGCCCGCGGCTATCAGAAGCTCTACATCGATCACGTGCTGCAGGCCGATCGCGGCGTCGATTTCGATTTCCTCGTCGGCCGCACCGGCTCGCCCGTGCCGCGCGACAATCACTGAGAGGTACCCATGACCGCTTCCGCCAGAAAGCTCTACAAGGGAGTCTTCCCGGTGGCGCCGACCGTGTTCGACGCCGACGGCCGTCTCGACCTCGAAGGCCAGAAGCGAGCGATCGACTTCATGATCGATGCCGGCTCGCACGGCATCTGCATCCTCGCCAATTTCTCCGAGCAGTTCGTGCTGACCGATGACGAGCGCGATCTGGTGATGACCACGGTGCTGGAGCATGTTGCCGGCCGCGTGCCGATCATCGTCACCACGACGCATTTCTCGACCTTTGTCTGCGCCGAGCGTTCGCGCCGGGCGCAGGAGAAGGGCGCTGCCATGGTCATGGTGATGCCGCCCTATCACGGCGCGACCTTCCGCGTGCCGGACACCTCGATCTATGAATTCTATCGCGGCGTCTCCGACGCGATCTCGATCCCGATCATGGTGCAGGACGCGCCGGTCGCCGGCACGCCGCTATCGGTGCCGTTCTTGGCGCGCATGGCCAAGGAGATCGAGAACCTCGCTTATTTCAAGATCGAAGTGCCGCGTGCGGCCGACAAGTTGCGCGCGCTGATCGAGGCAGGCGGCCCGGCGATCGAAGGTCCGTGGGACGGCGAGGAGGCAATCACCCTGATGGCCGATCTCGACGCGGGCGCCACCGGCGCGATGACCGGCGGCGGCTATCCCGATGGCATTCGCAAGATCATCGATCCGTATTTCGCGGGCGACCGCGAGGCCGCGGCGGCGGCCTATGAGCGCTGGCTGCCGCTGATCAACTACGAGAACCGGCAGTGCGGGCTTGCCACCTGCAAGATCCTGATGAAGGCGGGCGGCGTGATCCGCCACGACACGCTGCGAGCGCCGCAGCCGCCAATTCATCCGGCGACCCAGAAGGGACTGATCGAGATTGCGCGCCGGCTCGACCCAGTCGTGCTGCGCTGGGGACGCTAGAGATGAGTGAGCTTCGTGTCGCCATCGTCGGCTTCGGTAAGATCGCCAGGGATCAGCACGTGCCGGCGATCGCCGCCACCGAGGGCGTGACCCTGACGGCGGTGGCGAGCCGCAACGCCTCTCTGCCAGGCCTGCCGCATTTCGGCACCATCGAGGAGCTGCTGCGCGACGGGCCGGAGATCGACGCCGTCTCGCTATGCACGCCGCCGCAGGTGCGCCGCGCGCAGGCGCAGGCCGCGCTCGAGGCCGGCAAGCACGTGATGCTGGAAAAGCCGCCGGGTGCGGCGGTCAGCGAGCTCGATCCATTGATCGCGCTCGCGGCTGCCAAGCAGCGCACGCTGTTCGCGACCTGGCATTCGCGCTATGCGCCGGCCGTCGAGCCGGCGCGCGCGTGGCTGTCGTCGCGTCAGATCCGCAGCGTGCGGATCGACTGGAAGGAGGACGTGCGCGTCTGGCATCCCGGACAGGCCTGGATCTGGGAGCCGGGCGGGCTCGGCGTGTTCGATCCGGGGATCAACGCGCTGTCGATCTTGACCCGCATCCTGCCCGAGCCGGTGTTCCTGACCGAGGCCGAACTGTCGTTTCCGTCCAACCGCCAGGCGCCGATCGCGGCCAACCTGTCACTGTCGACAGCCAGCGACCTGCCGATCGCGGCCGAGTTCGACTTCCGCCAGACCGGGCCGCAGAGCTGGGACATCCGGATCGAGACCGACGCCGGGCAGTTGAAGCTGTCGCTCGGCGGCGCGCGGATGACCGCGGACGATCAGCCGATGGTCGACGAGAAGGAACGCGAGTATCCCGGCCTCTATCGTCGCTTCGTCGAACTGACGAAGACCGGCGCGAGCGACGTCGATCTTGCGCCGCTGCGGCTGGTGGCCGATGCGTTCCTGCTCGGCCGCCGGCAATTCGTCGAGCCGTTCGAGGACTAGAGCGATGGCAGAAGCGCGGATCACCAGGGATGTGTTTGGCAGCCTGCCGGACGGCCGCGAGGTCGAGCGCGTCACCTTGCGTGGCGCTCACGGTTTCGAGGCGCGGATCATCACCTACGGCGCGGCGCTGCAGACGCTGCTGGTGCCGGATGCGCAGGGGCTTGTCGATGACGTGGTGCTCGGTCATGACGACTTGCTGAGCTACGTCAAGCTCCGAAAGTTCTTCGGTGCGACGGTCGGGCGCTACGCCAACCGCATCGCCAAGGCGCGCTTTTCGCTCGACGGTCAGGATCTGCGCCTCGACGCCAACAATGGTGCACATGCATTGCATGGCGGTCCCGACGGCTTCGACCGCAAGCTCTGGCAGATCGTCGCGACCGAAGACGGCGCCCAGCCCTCGGTCACGATGCTCTATGTCAGTCCCGATGGCGAGGCCAATTATCCGGGGCGGCTCGACGTTCGTGTCACCTATCAGTTGACCGGGCCGATGGAGTTGGCTGTCAGCTTCAGCGCCCGGACCACCCGGACGACGGTGGTCAACCTGACCAACCACAGCTTCTTCAATCTCGATGGCCTGGCCGCCGGCAGCGACATCCTTGATCATCGTCTGACCGTCGAAGCCGACCATTATCTCGCGATCGACGAAACCGCGATCCCGCTGGAAGGGCCGCCGCACGCCGTCGCCGGCACGCCGTTCGATTTCCGCGAGCCGCATGCGGTCGGTGCCCGCATCCGCGCTGACGACCCGCAGATCAAATGCGGTCGCGGCTACGATCATAATTTCTGCCTTCGACAGCAGGCGGGGGTGCGCTTGGCCGCCCGGCTGGCGTCCCCGCGCTCGGGGCGCGTCATGGAGTTGCTGACCGATCAGCCCGGCCTGCAGGTCTATTCCGGCAACTATCTTGACGGGACCGTGACCGGCAAGGGGCGTGTCTATCGTCAATCCGACGCGCTCTGCCTGGAGCCGCAGGTCTGGCCGGACAGTCCGAACCGTCCGGATTTTCCCAGCGCGCGTCTTGCGCCCGACGACGTCTACAAGCACGAGACGGTGTATCGCTTCTCGACCGCGGGAGCGTCCGCATGATGGAGCAGGTGCCGACCACGATCCTTTGCGACGAGCGCTGCCATCTCGGCGAGGGGCCGACCTACGATCCCCACACCGACACCGCCTGGTGGTTCGACATTCGTGAAGGCCTGCTGTTCGAGGCCAAGATCGGCAGCGGCGAACTCCGCCGCCATGGCCTCGGCAGGATGGCGAGCGCGCTCGGCCGTATCGATGCCAACAGGCAGTTGATCGTGGCCGAGGACGGGCTCTACATCCGCAGCATCGCCGACGGTGAGCTATCCCTGTATCTGCCGCTCGAAGCCGACAATCCGGCGACGCGGTCGAACGACTCCCGGGTTCATCCCTCCGGGACGTTCTGGATCGGCACCATGGGCCGCAACGCCGAGTGCGGGCTGGGCTCGATCTACGCGCTGCATCGCGGCGAGATCATCCGCCTGTTCCCCAACGTCACCATTCCCAACGCGATCTGCTTCTCGCCGGATGGCGCGATCGGCTATTTCGCCGACACCGACGAGAACGTCCTCTATCGTGTCGCGCTCGACCCGGAGACGGGCCTGCCGCGCGGTGAGCCGGAGGTGCTGCTGCGCCATGCAGGCGTCGGTGGGCTGGATGGCGCGGTCGTCGATGCCGAGGGGCGCATCTGGAACGCACGCTGGGGCGGCGGTTGCGTCGATGTCTACAGCCCGCAGGGCGAGCATCTCCGCAGCATCGCGGTTCCGGCCAGCCAGGCGAGCTGCCCGGCCTTCGTCGGTCCCGGTCTGTCGCGCCTGCTGGTCACGTCGGCCTGGCAGGACATGGACGCGGCGGCCAAGGCGGCCGACCCTGGCCATGGCCAGACTTTCCTTCTCGAGGTCGGCGCTCACGGTCGCGCCGAGCCTGACGTCAAGCTGTCGATCTGAGAGGAGGAACAATCGAGTCGAGCGTCGTTCAGCCTAACAGCCATCTGGTATCAAGATACGCAATCGCGTATTCCTAGTTCAAATCTGAAAATCTTAGAGGGAGTGAAGCATGCTGAATTTCAAGACCATCATGGCCGCCGCGCTGGCCGGCCTCGGCGCCGTGGCGCTGTCCGGCGCTGCAATGGCCCAGAGCAAGCCGACGATCGGCATCGCGATGCCGACCAAGTCGTCGGCGCGCTGGATCGACGACGGCAACAACATGGTCAAGGTGCTGAAGGAGCGCGGCTACAACACCGACCTGCAATATGCCGAGGACGACATCCCGAACCAGCTCTCGCAGGTCGAGAACATGGTCACCAAGGGCGCCAAGGTGCTGGTCATCGCGGCGATCGACGGCACCACGCTGTCCGACGCGCTGAAGCAGGCCAAGGAGAAGGGCGTCACCGTGATCGCCTATGATCGCCTGATCCGCGACACGCCGAATGTCGACTACTACGCGACCTTCGACAATTTCCAGGTCGGCGTGCTGCAGGCGCAGTCGATCGTCGACAAGCTCGGCCTGAAGGACGGCAAGGGCCCGTTCAACATCGAGCTGTTCGGCGGCTCTCCGGACGACAACAACGCCTACTTCTTCTACAACGGCGCGATGTCGGTGCTGCAGCCCTATCTCGACTCCGGCAAGCTCGTGGTGGCGTCCGGTCAGAAGGGCATGGACAAGGTCGCGACCCTGCGCTGGGACGGCGCCACCGCCCAGGCCCGCATGGACAACCTGCTCAGCGCCTATTACGGCAACAAGCGTGTCGACGCGGTGCTGTCGCCCTATGACGGCCTCTCGATCGGCATCATCTCCTCCCTGAAGGGCGTCGGCTATGGCAGCGGCAACCAGCCGATGCCGGTCATCTCCGGCCAGGACGCCGAAGTGCCGTCCGTCAAGGCGATCCTGCGCGGCGATCAGTACTCGACCATCTTCAAGGACACCCGCGACCTCGCCAAGGTGACCGCCGACATGGTCGATGCTGCGCTGAGCGGCAAGCAGGTGCAGGTCAACGACACCAAGACCTACAACAACGGCGTCAAGGTCGTCCCGGCCTATCTGCTCAAGCCGGTCGTCGTCGACAAGAGCAACTGGGAGAAGGTTCTGATCGGCAGCGGCTATTACAAGAAGTCGCAGGTCGAGTGATCTCAACCGGCCGGCGAGCGCGGCCATGCGCTCGCCGGCTACTCTCGTTTAGGGCGGCTCAAGTGTTGCGGGAAACAGGGCGATGACGGCAATCCTCGAGATGCGCGGCGTCAGCAAGAGCTTCGTGGGCGTGCAGGCGCTCCGCGACGTCAGCTTCACGGTCGAGGCGGGCGAGATCCACGCCCTGGTCGGCGAGAATGGCGCCGGCAAGTCGACCTTGATGAAGGTGCTGAGCGGCGTCTATCCCTATGGCCGCTATGAGGGCCAGATCATCTTCGAGGGCGAGGAGCGGCGCTTCCGCGACATCAACGATTCCGAGGCGCTCGGCATCATCATCATCCACCAGGAGCTCGCGCTGATCCCGCTGATGTCGATCGCCGAGAACATCTTCCTGTCGCATGCGCCGCAGCGCTTCGGCGTCATCGATCGCGACGAGGTCTACCGGCGCACCCAGCAACTGCTGGCCCAGGTCGGCCTGAAGGAATCGCCGGATACGCTGATCACCGATCTCGGCGTCGGCAAGCAGCAATTGGTCGAGATCGCCAAGGCGCTGTCCAAGCGCGTCAAGCTCTTGATTCTCGACGAGCCGACCGCGAGCCTGAACGAGGCCGACAGCCAGGCGCTGCTCGACCGCCTCGTCACCTTCCGCGAGCAGGGCATCTCCTCGATCCTGATCACGCACAAGCTGAACGAGGTCGCCCGCGTCGCCGATCGCATCACGGTGCTGCGCGACGGCCGCAGCGTCGACAGCATCGACTGTCGCGCCGAGCCGGTCCTGGAGGACCGCATCATCAAGAGCATGGTCAATCGCGACATGGCGCACCGCTTCCCCGAGCGGCAGCCCAAGATCGGCGAGCCCGTGTTCACGGTCGAGAACTGGTCGGTCTACCACCCGCAGCATTCCGACCGCCAAGTGATCAAGAACGTCAACTTCCAGGTGCGCCGCGGCGAGATCGTCGGCATCGCCGGCCTGATGGGCGCGGGGCGCACCGAATTCGCCATGAGCCTGTTCGGCCGCTCCTGGGGCGTCAACATCACGGGCCGCGCCCGCCTCGAAGGCCATGACGTCAATCTCAACAGCGTACCGGCGGCCATCGATGCCGGCCTCGCCTATGTCACCGAGGACCGCAAGCAGCTCGGCCTGATCCTGGCCGACGACGTGCGCAAGAACATCACCCTGGCGAGCCTATCCCAGGTCGCGCCGAACGGCGTGATCGACGACATCGCCGAGCTCAAGGCGGCGTCCGGCTACCGCGGCCGGATGCGCATCCGCTGCTCCGACGTCTATCAGGAGGCCGGCCAGCTCTCCGGCGGCAACCAGCAGAAGGTCGTGCTGTCGAAATGGCTGATGACCGATCCCAAGGTCTTGATCCTTGACGAGCCGACGCGGGGCATCGACGTTGGCGCAAAGTATGAGATTTACTGTATCATCCAGGAGCTCGCGGATGCCGGCCGGGGTGTTGTCGTGATCTCGTCGGAGATGCCGGAGCTGCTCGGAATCTGCGACCGCATCTGCGTGATGAATGACGGCGCCTTCGTCGGCGAGTTCGCCGGGCCGGAGGCGACGCAGGAAAAGATCATGCGCGCCATCATGCGTAACGAAACCATCAAGAACCAGGAGACGGCCGCGTAAGCGGTCGGGAGGACGCCAGCAATGACCGACAAGACGGTTTCGCTCCCGGAGGAGAAGTCGCATAGCGGCTTCCTGAAGAACAATCTGCGCAGCTACGGCATGCTGCTGTCGCTGTTCGTGATCATGCTGTTCTTCCAGTTCATGACCGACGGCACCCTGCTGCAGCCGCTCAACCTCACCAACCTGGTGCTGCAGAACAGCTATATCGTCATCATGGCGCTGGGCATGCTGCTGGTGATCGTGACCGGGCACATCGATTTGTCGGTCGGCTCGGTCGCGGGCTTCGTCGGCGCGGTCGCCGCCGTGCTGATGGTGCGCTATCACGTCGACTTCCCGCTCGCGATCATCGCCTGCCTGATCGTCGGCGCCGCGATCGGCGCCGCGCAGGGCTATTGGGTGGCCTATTTCGGCATTCCCTCGTTCATCGTCACCTTGGCCGGCATGCTCGTGTTCAAGGGTCTGGCGCTGGCGCTGCTGCAGGGGCAGTCGGTCGGGCCGTTCCCGGGCACGTTCCAGAAGCTGTCGTCCGGCTTCATCCCTGAGTTCATGCCGAGCGCGGCGCACCTTTATCCCACGTCGCTCGCGATCGGCGCGGTGCTGACGCTCATTCTGGTCTATGCCAGCGTCAAGGGCCGCGCGCGCGAAGTGGAGCACGGCATCGAGGTCGAGCCGTTCGGCTTCTTCGCCGCCAAGAACGTCGTGCTGGCCGGCGCATTGATGTATTTTACCTACCTGATCGCCTCGCATCGCGGCCTGCCCAACGTGCTGGTCATCATGACCGCGCTGATCGCGCTGTACGGCTTCATGACGCGCCGCACGGTGATCGGCCGGCAGATCTATGCGGTCGGCGGCAACGCCAAGGCGGCCAAGCTGTCGGGCATCAAGACCGAGCGGCTGGTGTTCATGACCTTCGTCAACATGGGCGTGCTGGCCGCGCTGGCCGGCCTGATCTTCGCCGCCCGGCTCAACACCGCGACGCCGAAGGCCGGGCTCGGCTTTGAGCTCGACGTCATCGCGGCGTGCTTCATCGGCGGCGCCTCGGCCTATGGCGGCGTCGGACGGGTCGGCGGCGCTGTCATCGGCGCCATGATCATGGGCGTGATGAACAACGGCATGTCCATCCTCGGCATCGGCATCGACTATCAGCAGGTCATCAAGGGCCTTGTGCTGTTAGGTGCCGTCTGCATCGACGTCTACAACCAGCGCCGCTGAGCGCTATACGCCGCACATTCTCTGACAGGGCGTCTTAGCCGGGGCTCTTCGGCATCCACCATCGTCATTCCGGGGCGCGCGCCGCGCGAGCCCGGAATCCATCTGTCCTCATGCCCCCCGGTGGATTCCGGGCTCGCGCGGCGCGCGCCCCGGAATGACGAGGTCGAGTCCGTCGCCGACCTACACCACGTGGAAATTCGACACGCTGTCGTTGGCGAGCTGGGCGACGAGCTGCAGCTCCCAGTCGATATAGGCCTGCATCGCTTCCGCGGCGTTGTCGGTGCCCTCATAGGGACGCTTGTAGACGTCGTCGGCATGCGAGATCCATGAGGACCGATCGCTCTCCAGCACATGGCCGGCAGCCGTCCAGGCGCGCGTACCGCCGGTGAGCGCGCGGAGCTCACGCGTCGTTGCGGCACGTGCATCCGCAAGCGCAAAGGCCGCCTCGGCGCCGTCGTCACTTGTCAGCACGATCGGACCGTCGCCTGGCAGCTTGACGAGATCCGATGAAAAGCGCGACGCCAGCACGAAGTGTGCGCCCGGAATGTGTCCGGCCTTGTAGCTCGGACTGCGCGTGAGATCGACGATGGTCCACGCCGCCGCATCGGCCGCGAGTTGCTCGGCGCTGATCGCCGCGTCGCCAAGCTGCGGCAGCGGCGGTCGGCGTGCGGCGCGGATTTCGGTTTCGGTCGTTCCAACGACATCCGGTCCCACGACCGCCACGTCCCAGCCCATCTGCTTCAGCCATGACGCCGTCATGCGCGCGCGCACGCCGTCATCGTCGAACAGCACCAGGCGGGCGCCGCGCACGCCGACCCACTCGTCGGTCGCCTGCACCAGCTGGCCGCCCGGCGCCGACGCGAAGCCAGCCGGATGGCCGGCGGCGTAGTCCTCGGGCGTGCGAACGTCGAGGCAATACAGCGTGCGCGTCCCAGCCTCGGCCTGATAGCGCGCGAAGGTCGCGGCATCGAGCACGCCGACGCCGACGCGCTCGGCCCAGGCCTTGGCATCCGCCAGCGCGGTCGCGTAGCTCGCCTCTGGCCGCTCCAGCATGCGCGCGGTCCTGCCGCGCTCGACCTGATGGCCGGCAAGGGTCCAGCCGATGGTGCCGTTGCGCAACGCATAGATCTTGTTCGGCAGCCCGGCATTGATCAACGACTGCGTGCCGATGATCGAGCGCGTGCGTCCGGCGCAGTTGACGATGATCGTGGTGTCGGGCGACGGCGCGATCTCGCGTGCCCGAAACGCCAGTTCGCCGCCGGGGACGCTGACCCCGCGCGGAATGCTCATGGTGCGGTATTCCTCGAAGCGGCGGGCATCGAGCACGACCAGATTCGCTTCGCGCTCGATCAGCGCCTTGGCTTCGTCGGCCGACAGCGACGGCGTGTGCCGGATGGCCTCGACCAGTTCGCCGAACGCCTTGCTCGGGACATTGACGTCGCGGAACACCTCGCCATGCCGCGCATAGCCCGACAGCCCGCCAGCGAGGACCGACACGTCGGTGTAGCCCAGCGCCCGGATGCGCGGCACCGCGCGCGCGGCATAGCCTTCGCCATCGTCATAGACGACGACAGGTACATTCAGCCGCGGCACGAGATCGAGGATGCGCAGTTCGATCTGCGACAGCGGCAGCGACACCGCGAAGAACGGGTGCGACAGCGAGTAGGGCCCTTCCTCGCGGACGTCGAGCAGCGCCACCTCCTCGCCGGCACGCCAGCGCCGCCGCAGCTCGGTCGGGGTCGTCTGGCGCGGCTGATCGGATGCATTTCGGGGCAGGTGAGAGGGCGTCGGCGATGTCATTCGGGAGTCCGCAGGTGAGGTCCGCCGCGGTCCCCGGCATCGTTCATGCGTCCGTGGAGCAGACCTGCGGCATGGACCCACAATCACGGTGCGCGGCCCGGGGCCGGGGCGCATGGAATCGCCCTTGTGTGGCGGCAGGACGACCGTTTGTCCAGCCCGCCGCCCCCGATTGCGCTCGGCGGCAGCGCCGGTCAGACGTGCGGCCCAAGCATGGCGATGTAGAACAAATCCTCGCTCGAGAGCCCGGCGGACCGCCGCGGAAGAACGGCCGCGTTTCGTCCGGTCGTCCTCTGCTCCGCCATGCGCTCGGAACGGAAGGTGCCGAGCCAGCCTCCAAACCACGAGACGTAGCGCATGAGATCCTCCGCAGCTGCTGTGGCCACTCGACTATCACGCGGCAGAATTGCGCGGACAAGGTCCGGTCATGCTGTCGCGCGACTTTGGCAAATCATGCTCGCTGCAACGCGTCGTCGGCAAATTCCTTTCCCGCCGCGTCCCGCTCGCACGCATCGGTTTCTCCACCGGATGCGTCAACGTCGCCATTCCGGCCCATCAGGTCGTCATGCCAATGGGTACGGAACGCCATCCAAGAGGCGTGATCCTGAAAGGCGACCTCGGCGAACCACTCGACCGTGACAGCGCCGCTCGGCCAATAGCGTTCCTGGTCGTGCCAGCACACCACCGGCCAGCGCGGATTGCGATAGGAGCGGCCGGTCTCGTCATGTAGCGACGGCCGGCCGAGGTGATCGATCAGCCACGCCATCACCTCGGGCAGGAACGTCGCGGCAAACGACACGCCGTGGCGGCCGAGCCGTTGCGGCATCCGCATGACGCGCTGATCGATGATGGCGAACGCCGGCGGCACGGCACCGACGTTGAACTGCCGAATCATCAGCAAGCGGAAGCCGCAGTCGCAGAGCTCGGCGGGAACGGCATGAATCGCGGTCGGCTGTAGCGGAGCCGTGATGTTCATTCCCGTGCTCCCCGCGCCTGGCCGAGCGTGAGGTCGATGGCGTGCTGCAACGCTGTGCGCGTCGGCACATCGCTGCGTTTTAGATAGGCGGTCAGAACGCGTGCCATCCCTGTCTCCCGTCGGCATCTGCACATTGCTGGTCGCAGCCGTCGCAGATCGCCTTGCGTGGAGACGGACATCCGGTCCGAATCCGACGCGACGAAAATCAACAATCTCCGACATTGCTGCCGGTCAGGGAGGACACATCAAGTTTCGTGCCAGATGCGGCGGTCAGTGGAGGCGATGGCCGTCGGCGTCGTCTTCCGGCGTTGCGAGCTGCGCGATCGGGCTGGATTGGTGGTGGATCATCCGCCAGGCGCCGTCGATGCGCGCGAAGTGATTGGCCGCGGCGAGCGCCGCGCCGTCCACCAGCTCGATGCAGAGCACGTGACCATGATCGCCGTCGACGATCGCGTGCGGATCCGCGCAGACGATGTTCGGCCGACCCGGGTTGGCGAGGATGTCGCGCCAGCTGCCGATCACGGCGGCGCGGCCGACGATCGCCGGCCAGCCGGGATGAATGCAGGAGATGCCGTCGCGATCGGCCCAGAGGGCGACGAGCGCCGCGAAATCACCGTCCGTGAAGGCGGCATAGAAGGCCGCATTGGCGGCCAGGATCTCGCGGTCATCGCTCATCGTGATGGCGTGAGCCAAGCCGGTGCGAAAATCAAGCAATGTTTGGAAACGCACATCCGCGCGCCTGCGAAAACTTGCAAGCTTTTTGCAGGACGCGGTCGAGACGCGATCGCAACGCATCAGCCGAGGTCCTGCCATGCTCGAAACGGCCATTGTCGGAGGTGGATTGTGCGGAATGGCACTCGCGCGCAGCCTGCAGCAGCGCGGCAGCACGTTCGCTTTGTTCGAAGCCCGACATCGCCTGGGCGGACGGGTGCTGTCGGCCAGGAGCAAGGCGGGGCTTGCGCTTGACCTCGGCCCGACCTGGTTCTGGCCGGACACCCAGCCGCTGCTCGCCGGCCTGGTCGCGGAGCTCGGCCTGTCCGACTTTGCCCAGCACGATGACGGCACGGTTCTCCATCTGGAAGAGGCGGACAAGCCGGCCGAGCAGATCAGCGGGCCGCCGGTCCACCAGGGCGCGCGTCGGCTCTCCGGCGGCATGACGAAATTGATCGAGGCGCTGGCGCGCGATCTGCCGCAGCCCTTCATCCATCTCGGCCATGAGCTGATGCGTATCGTCGATTGCGGCACGCATGTGCGGCTGATCTTCGCCACAGCAACGGAATCGGTCGCGATCGAGGCCAGGCGCGCCGTGCTCGCGCTGCCGCCGCGGCTGCTGATCGACCACGTCGGCTTCTTTCCCGCGTTGGACGACGCGACCTTCGAGGCGATGCGTGGCGCCGAGACCTGGATGGCGGCACAGGCCAAGGTCGTGATCGCCTACGACCAGGCGCATTGGCGCGACCAGGGCCGGTCCGGCAATGCATTCGTCAGCCACGAGCAGGCCGTGATCGGCGAGACCTTCGATGCCTGCGATGCCGGCGGCGACCGCGCAGCGCTCGGCGGCTTCCTTGCGTTCCCGCCCGATCTGCGCGCGACCTTCAGCGTCGGGCTGCCGTTGCTGATGGACAGCCAGATGGTGCAACTGTTCGGCTCCGCGCTGGAAGGCGGTGAGCAGCACTATCAGGACTGGGCGGCCGAGCGCTTCACCTGCAGCGCATTGGATCGCACCACGCCGCGCGGCGAGCACAGCGAGATCGCCAATCCGATGCTGCGGCGGGCGCTATGGGACGGGCGGTTGCATCTCGGTGGCGCCGAAACCGCAAGCCACGCGGCCGGCTATCTCGAAGGTGCCCTGAACGCCGCCAGGCGCATCGAGCGTGCGATGGCCCGGAGCATGGGCGAGATCGCCGGGCGGCGGCCGGCCGTGGCGATCGGCGACGGGCTGTCGGGCAACGCTGCGAGCCTCGCCTGGTTCGGCGCCTGGGTCGCCGCGCAGCGTGATGCCGCGTTCGACGATTATCGGCAGCGGCTCAACCGCAGCCTCGCCACGCAGCAGCGCGAACAACTGACGCAGCTCGCTCTTCTCGGGGCCACCGAGCAGGTGTTCGCTGCGGCGCTGCAGGTGCTGGACGCACTTGCCTTCGACATGCGCGACGTCGCCGTCGAACGCGGTCGCTCCGCCCTGATGCCCGAGATCCAGAAGCCGTTTCGCGATGTCATGCAGTCGCTGCTCGACGACGCCGTCGCGTTCAACCGCACCTCCTGCGCGCTGTCGAACTTTCCGTTCGAGCACAAGCCGTCGAAGGATTATCTGCAGACGATCCTGCGCGACATCGCCGCCGCCTGGCAGGAGTTCTCGCTCGCCGCGAACCGTCTGCTGCTGACGAAGGCGGAAGCGGCGATGCGCCCGCCGACGAGAGTGTCGTCGTGAGTCGGACGGCATCGAGGTGCGAACCATGAAGCTGCAGATCGAACGCACCACCATCGAGACGATGGCGGCGGCCTTTCCGCACCTTGCTCCGCTCATGGAGCAGTTGCGCTTCGGCGACAAGGTCGAGGTCAACCTCGCGCAGCTCGCGGGCGCCGAGCTCGACTTCCTGCGCGACAGCTACCGTGGAGCGGTGACCGATGTCCGGCGCCCGCCGTCGGCTATATCAGCCCCAGATGTGGTGCAATGCGTGGTGGTGATGATCGACGACGGTCGAAGAATGCGCCGCTGCCGTGGTGTGGGCGGGGGTCGAGTTGTGGGCGGCGGCCGTCGTGTTGTTGTGGTGATGGTGCGAAGAGCCTTGAGTGGTCGTCTTGGTGGTCGTCGATGTCGTATTGCCGGTGGCGTTGGTCGCGATCGTCGTCCCGGTCTTGGTCGTGGTTCCGCCGCTCGATGTCGCGGCCGTGGACGTGCTGGTACCGCCGGTGCCGTTTGCGATGTTCGGCGTGGCCGTGACCTTCGTCGTCCCCTGGGCGAGGCCGGCGACCGATGTCGCCTTGGAGACCGTCGTTGCCGATCCGACATAGGTCGCGCCGCCGATCGCGATGTTGTTGCCGCTGACGTCGTTCGCGTCGGCGACGAAGCCTTCGCCGGCAGCCGTCAGCATCGCGAGGTCCGAAGTGAGCGCCGCGCCGGTATCCCCGTTCAGGATGCCCTGCAGTCCTTTGATGGCGGTGGCGGAGTCCGCCTGCAGGGTGCCATTGTTGAGCTCGTTGTCGAAACGGCCCTGGAACACGGCCCCCTGGGCGGCATCGAAGCTGGCGCCGAAATTGTTGTAGTTCTCGATCTGCGTGATCAGCGCCTGGCTGGCCGTACCGCTGCCGTTCACGATCGCCATCAGTTGCGCGTTGATCGTGTTCGCCTCGGCGACGAAGGTGGCCCAGAAATTGGTTTGCGCCTGATTGTCTTGGAACCGCGTGACCGTGCCGGTGAGGCCGCCCGGATCCTCGGCGAAGCCGCCGGTGTGGCCCGGATTGCCGTTACCGCCGGCCGCGACGTTCAAAGCGGCGTCGTTCTGGACGATGTCGATGATGTCGAGCAGATTGTCCGCCGTGCCTCGCAGCGCGGTGGTGTTTCCGGTCGCGGCGGCGGCATCGTATTTCTCGAGCTGCAGTGTGACCTGATTCAGCACCGTCTGGAGGTGAAGCGTCGTGGCGGCTGCCGCGTTGGTGGTTTCTCCGGCTTCGATCTGCGCGAGCAGGGTCGCGTTGGCGAGGATGGCCGTGAGGCCCGATTGCACCGCCGACAGGTCGTTGGTCACTTGGGTCAGATTGGTCGCGTTGATGCCGCCGGAGATGACGCTCACTGCGGCATTGAAGACCTCGCCGACCACCTTCAGGCTGGTGCCCGCCGTCGCGGCCGCGAGCGTGGTCGGATCGTCTGCGCCTGCCGGCAGGTTCTGGAACGCAACGTCGGTCGCGCCGGTATTGGCGGTGAAGGTGACGTTGTTGAGTGCCGCCGACAGATGCGCGTCGTTGTTGATCTCCGACAGGATCTCGGTCTGCAACGCGTGGATGGTCTGCGACGCCGCCGACAATGTCGTCGCATTCGTGGTCTGCGCGGCCGCGGTCAGCAGCGTGCCGAGCTGGGTCTGGACGTTGGTCAGCGCGGCGATGTCTGTGGAGTTCAGCGCAAACGTCTCGCCACCGATCGTCACGTCGTTCGGGTTGGCCAGGATGGCCGCGATATCGTTCTGCACCGCATGGATGTCAGTGGTGTAGTTCGACAGGAAGGTGTTCGAATTGCCGCTGCCTTGACTGCCGGAATAGAGGCCGAGCGAGATGCGAACGGCGTCGTCGAAGACGACGCCGGCTTGAACCAGATCGGTCGACAGATTGAGCGCACTCGCTCGCGTGAGCAGGTTGGACGTGCCGTTGGCGAGCGCAGTCGCATTGAAGTTGGTGGCCATTCGATCGTCTCCTCACACTTTACTGCTGTCGCGGCATGACAATCCTGGTCGGCAATGCATCTGCGTTCGCCTGTATCGCTTCGATGCAGGTCGTCGGGATGGTGCATGTCGTGACGTGAGGAGCTTTGTAGTTACACAATCGGGCCGTCGGCCGCTGCAAAGTCGTCATCGAACGGGCAGCGGGCCGGCTTTCCAGTCTGTTTGTTTCTGTCTGGCGGAGGAGAAATATTCGTTGGGCGCGTGCGACGTTCTGCCGCATGCCTGATTGGGCGCTGCATCCTGCTCGTCGGTGAATAGAATCATTTGCAACTAACAGCGCCGCGCTTCGTGATGATGCGCGGCTGAAAGAATATAGCGTTGGCGTGCCCCGCCGCTGATGCCTCGTGACATGCCTGCGCTGAAGAGTGGCGCGCGACGGCTTGCAATATCTGCAGTTCGGATGTATGAGCGTCGCCCGTTTCAATACCCAAAGCGTTCAACGCGAGAGGCCATCAGCCATGTCAAGTCCACTGTGCGCGACACGATCCGTGCCGACGCCCGCAGTGCGTTCGGCTGACAGTCACTCCATCATGTTGAACGACCATGGCACAGTCATTGATGGCGCGCCGGCGGGAGGCCGAGCGCGCGCGGGTTGAAGCCTATCAGCTGACGCTGCGCCGCGCGGTGCGGCCGACGCGTTCGCCGCCGGATCTGCACAATGCGATCCGCGAGGCGCGGCGCGGCTTCGAGGCTGACATCATTCGCGATCCAGACGGCTGGAAGCCCCAGTTGAAGACGCGCGACGCCGCGCGGCTGCGGCTGGCGGCTGCGCGTCATCTGTTTGGCCGCTATTCGGTGGCCCAGCACCTGGAGCTGATCTGGATCGATGACGGCGGGCTCGGCCGCGACGAGACGATCCTGCGCAAGCGCTGGTACATCGCGGTCGCCGGCGGCGGCTCGCTGTACAAGGCAGGCGCCTCGGCTTGGCTGTCGCGCAAGGAGGTTCACGCCTTTCTCCATCCGCTCGGGCAGGTCGGCTTCGACGAGGCGATATGGCAGGCGATCGCGCGGTCCTACACGAGCGATCCGGCGATCGTGTTGCGGATCGCCCGGTCCAGGATTGCGCGGACGCCGCGCGGCGAGATCGCGTTCTGGCGCGAGGCGGCGCAGTTCTTCTGCGCACATCCGACGACGGGCGAGGAGATCGACGATCTCTGCGACTACATCGCGCATCGTCGCCGGCGCCAGCGCCAGTTCAGCCTCAAGGGCCGCTCGCTGGCCGCGCTGCGCCGGCTGATGAACGCATGGCATCGTGATCTCGCGGTGATCGCGCGCATCGAGGCGGCGCGCCGGCGGGCCGAGATCGCCCGTGGCCGCATGGCGGCACGGACCGCGGAGCCAGCGCATTGGCCGGGGGCCGCGCTGACGGACTGGTCATGGAGCCCGTCGAAGGGCTCGGCCACGCGCGACGCGTATGTCATCATGCAGTTGCGGACCGCCGAGGATCTCGTCGCGGAGTCCAGGGCGATGCATCACTGTGTCGCGAGCTACGCGGACAAGTGCATTGCCGGCCACGCCTCGATCTGGTCGCTGCGCTATCGTCACGCCGGCAAGACGCAGCGGCTGCTGACGATCGAGCTCAACCCGCGGCACCGCGCGGTTCAGATCCGCGGCTTCGCCAACCGCGTCGCTAACGCGGACGAGCGCAAGGTCCTGGAGCGCTGGGCCAAGGCGCGCGGGATCGAGCTGCCGCAGACATGAGCTGCGTCGCCCCTGCCGGGCGACGCAGCTCGTACGTCGCCATCAATGTCCGTCGATCGCGGCCGCCTTGGCGCCGCCGGCGACGGAGTAGCGCATCGGGACCTTGCGGGTCTTCAAAAAGGCTTCCAGCGTCTCGCCGCGGAAGGCTGCGTAGACCTCCGGGTTGGAGACGCCGATCACCGCCGCCATCTTCTCCAGCACGAAGAAGCTGACCCCCCGCCTGATCATCTCGATCCAGCGGCGGTTGCGGATCAGGTCGCGCTCCTCGTCCGTGAGACCGTGCTCGTCCGCCAGCGCGTCGAATTCCGCAACGAATCTCGCGCGATGCGCGGGGATCACGAGCCGGTGCAGGAAGTCGTTGATGCGGAAATTGGCCTGGCTGCGGCCATGGGTGAAGGGATAGGTGCCAGCCAGCGTCTCGGCGCCCGCGAGCTCATGTCCGATATGCGCGCGATAGGCCGCGACCTCCCGCGGGTCGGGCGCGCCGCCGAGATCGTCGAACACGAGGGTAGCGATGTTGGTCACCGACGGTGCGTAGGTCTGCCTGTGCACGAGCTTCACGTTCTCGGACAGCGCGCCGCGCATGATCAGCCACATGATCACCTCGGCGCCCTCCATGCCGCCCTTGATCGCATAGTCGGCGATCCGCATCGTAGTGAGCCGCTCCGGGTCCTTTTCCAGCAGATCGAGGAATTCGTTGTCCCAGTCCTCGTTGAGAAAGCCGGCGCGCTCGCCGTGAACCTGGTGCGACAGCCCGCCGGTGGCGAAGATCGCCACTTTCAGGTCTTCCGGATAGCTCTCGATCGCCTTGCGCAGGGTCTTGCCGAGCTTCCACATCCGCTTCGCATTGGGAATCGGCAGCTGCAGCACGCCGACCTGCAGCGGCACCACCATGCCCGGCCACGCGCCGCTGGCATCGCCCATCATCGACAGCGGCGACAGCAGGCCGTGATCGACCGGCTTGCCCTGGAAGAACGACATGTCGAACTCGTCCGCCATCATCGCCATCGCGATGTGCTGCGACAGGCCGAGATGGCCCTTCGCCGGCGGCACGTTGCGCGGTCCGCCGCCTTCGTCGGCGGCGACATAGCGGTCGTCAATGCCGAGCGCGAAGGCGGAGTAGTGATCGAAGAAGAACGAGGTGATGTGATCATTGTAGATCATGAACAGGACGTCGATGTCCTTCTGCTTCACCCAGTCGCGCACGACCGCGAAGCCGTCGAAGATCGGCTTCCAGGCCGGGTCGTTCTGCTTGTTGGTGTCGCGTGCGAAGCCGATGGTGGGCGAGTGCGATGCGCCGATGCCGCCGATGATCCGGGCCATGTGTCCCTCCGCGAATGGGCCGCCGCTGACTGTCACCCGCGGCCGCGCCGGGACGGACCATACGAAGTTTCCCCTGCTAGACAATCATGCTAACGTGCACGGATCGTTTCTCTCGATGAACGAGCGGCTCTCGGATGAAATGGCGGATCGAGGACATTCCTGTGTTCCATGCGGTGGTGGCGACCGGCGGCATGACCGGCGCCTCGCGGTCCCTGGGCATGCCGAAATCCTCGGTCAGCAAATCGGTCGCCCGGCTCGAGCAGGATCTCGGCATCCGGCTGTTCGACCGCAACTCGCGGCGCGTCCGGGTGACCCGCGAGGGCGAGCTGTTCTTCCAGCAATGTCAGAAGATCCTGGATCAGGTCTCGGAGGCCGACGCGGTCATGACCGGGCTGGTCGGCGTGCCCAGCGGCCGGCTCTCGGTGGCGCTGCCGCCGGCGTTCTGCGAGGAGATCCTGGCGCCGCAGCTCGCCGAATTCCACCGCCGCTATCCGCGCATCGAGCTCGATGTCGAGGCAACCACGCGCGCGATCGACATGCTGGCCGACCGCTTCGACATCGCGGTCGTGGTCGGCGTGCAGGAGAATTCCGAGCTGGCGCAGAAGGTGCTGATCGGCGGCCGCCTGATCTGGGTGACCAGCCCCGCCTATCTCGCCGCGCACGACATCGGCGAGGACGTCCGCGCGCTGGAGCGCCATCTCATGATCTGCGAGCGGCGCTATGGCGATCGCACCCTGATGATCAAGCAGCACGGCCATCTCGTCCGCTTCGACGTCGGTGCGCATGTCGCCCGCATCAACAATCCGCTGGCGGTGCGCCGGGCCGTCGCCCACGGCGCCGGCATTTCCTTTCTGCCGGAGCACTATTGCGTCGAGTTGCTCGGCGAGGGCCGGCTGGTCGAGATCGGCAGGGGGGTCGCGTTCGACACCCGCGCCGCCCAGCTGACCGCGATCTTTCCGAGCCGCAAGCTGATCTCCTCGCGCGCCCGCGCCTTCCTCGACTTCCTCGAGGAGATCTGCGCCGCGTCCGCGCACACCCTGATCGGTCAGACCTGAGGTGCGCCGTCCGCCTGTCTCACGCAAGCCGATGGAATGACGGCGCCAATGGCTCTCGCACCAGCTCGCTCAGATTGAGCGTTTCACCGCTGTCGGCGATATCCGAGAACAGCACCTCGATGAAGGGATGCTGCCGGTTGGATGCGGCGCCGCGCCGATATTTCCTGCTCACGATCCGCTCGATCGCAGCAAGGTTCAATTGTCCCAGCGCATTGTATTGGACACGAAACAGGCTCTGCCGGCTGCCCGTGTGCTCGATCGACTCGGCCCAGATGTCCATCACCTTGCGGCTGACGAAGGCCTCGACGCCGACGGCGCCATCTTGGGCGAGCAGGCGCAATCCGTCCATCGTATGCGGCTGCTCATCGACGCGAAATTGGCTCAGCGACATCGGAGATCCCTTTCTGTTGCGTGCATCGGCGGTCTCACGGGAGAGTCGAGAACGGCGATCGGCGCATCGAACGTGTAGGAGAGCCCTGACGGCGCATAGGTCAACTGAACCTCGCCGCCGAGCTGCACGCCGAGCGTTTCGATCAGCCGGGTTCCGAAGCTTCGGCTGGCGGGCTGTTGAACGACCGGGCCGTGTCTTTCGGTCCAGGCGAAGCGGACCCGGTGTTGGTCGACGGTCCAAAGCAGATCGACGCGTCCTTCCGGCACGGACAGCGCGCCGAACTTCAGGGCGTTCGTGCATAGCTCGTTGAGCGTCATCGCGAGGGCGATGACGGCATCCGGCGTCACCAGCACGTCGGGTCCGGTGATCGCAAAGCGTGAGTCGTCGGGCGTGTCGAACGCCTGGACGGACGTACGGATCACCGTGCGGAGGTCGCCGCTGGACAATTTCGCTTGCAGGAGGAGATCGTGTGCCCGTCCGAGGGCCAGGAGCCGCCCGGAGATGGCATGCTGTGCATCCTTGGTCGCCGGCACGTTGCGGAGGCTCTGGGAGACGATGGCGGTGACGGTCGCGAGCGTATTCTTGATGCGATGGTGCAGCTCCTCGAGAATGAGCTTTTGCAGCCTGCTCGCCGTCTCGCGTTCTCTCGCCTCGATTTCGGCCTGCTCGGACCGGGTCTTGGCATTGCTCTCGGCCTCGGAAAGCAGGCGCTTCAGCCCGATGATTTCCGTCAGCAGAAAGTCGGGGTCCACGACCGTGCCGTGAGGAGGCTCTGTGGTGAGGTTGATCTCGAGCATTGGCTGACATGTCCTTGCACCGGATGCCGCCCTCGGAGGGCACAATGGTACGCAGGAGCAGGCCGCCCCAGCGTCACTTCGTTCGCGAGCGGACATTTCCGTTGAAATGCCCGAGTATCTCGGCGGCGTTTGCGAGGATGGTCGCCTTCCTGATCGCGGCAGCGCGCTCGCCGCCTTGCTGCATCAGGCCCGCCGTCTCCAGCGCATTCTCCGCCCTGGTGGCGAGCGTCGCGTGCAGCGATGACCGCTCTCGCTTGGCCGGCTCGGACGGCTTGTCGGGGTGACCTGGCGCAAGCGCCCCACTGCGAACGGCGGCCACCGGATCAGAATCGCGGCGACGATCGGCAGCCCAAAGAATGGCGGCGCCAGGAGCGGTCGCACCAACCACGCGCGCACCGGACGTGGTGGTATTCGAAGAGGTGTTCGAAGTTTTCGACATGCTGTCCGCCTTCTGGTTGCGGCGGGAGCGCATGGCTCTCAGTCACCGATGGCAGCCGGGGGACGCGCGGTGATCATCAACATATGGTGTGTGCGCGCGCAATAGCGAGGTCCAGCCGAAATTATTTGCCGTGAGGATCCGGTCGCCGCCATCGCCTGAAGCGAGAGCGAGTCTGGCCCTGCGGCTCATCCGACGTTCGTAGCATCGTTGCATCGACATGCGAACGTCGGACGCTTGGCTCATTTGTAGATCATGTGCAGTCCTGATCACGATGCCTTGGCATGAGTCAGACGTCGGACGTGTTATCGGCCGATTCCGACGCTCACGCCGGGCGCGTGGATGCCGATGCCGCCACGATCTTCATAGTCACGTCCTTCATAGCCACGCCGCTCGTGCCGGCCATAGCCGTAGGCGCCGCGGTCTTCGCGGATGATGACACGGCGTTCGCGGCCTTGGCGCCAGCAGCGGCCGTTCTCGTTGCAGACCATGCGAACCTGCTGGATGCTGCTCTCCGGGAGGACCGATATGCCGGCCGTGAGCGGGGCAGCGGAGGCGGCTGCGGCCATCAATGTGCTCGCGGCGGCTGCGAGCGTGATCGTAAGAATCTTCATGGTCATGACATGACTCCGGGTGCGGGGATTGCGTCATGGAACCAATCTGCTGGCAATCCCATGGTTCCCCGGCGGTGGCATTTGTTTTGGCGTCGAACGGCTGCCTGTGCGGCGCTGTGGCGACATCGGACAGGACGCTGTTGGTCTCGAGCGGCACACGGACGGGCATGCCCGTCAGGTAACGACCCGCGCCGCTGATGACTTGGGCGAGGAAGCAGTTTAAGAAGCGCGGCTCTTGAATCCGCAGGGTCGGGCGAGGAGGCCGCGATGAATTTGCGCGAGCAGTGGGAAGCAGAGGCCGGCCGGTGGCTCGCCTGGGCGAGAGCGCCGGGTCACGACAGCTTCTGGCGCCACCATCGCGAGCAATTCAGCCGCTTGCTGCCGCCGCCCGGTGCGCTCACGCTCGACATCGGCTGCGGCGAGGGCAGGCTGTCGCGACATCTCGCCTCCGAAGGGCACAGAGTGGTCGGCGTCGATGCATCGCCGTCGTTGATCGCCGCGGCCCGGGCGGCCGATCCCACGATCGGCGTCGTGCGTGCCGACGCGGCCGCGCTGCCGCTGGCCGATGCATGCGCGGATCTCGCGATCGCCTTCATGTCGCTGCAGGACGTTGACGCGATGCCGGCCGCGGTGCGCGAGCTTGCGCGGGTTCTCAGGCGCGGCGGCCGCTTCTGCATGGCGATCGTCCACCCGCTCAACTCGGCCGGGCGGTTCGCGAGCCTGGCATCGGATGCGCCCTTCGTCATCCAGGGCAGCTATCTGGACTCCTACACCTTCAGCGACGCAATCGAGCGCGACGGGCTCAGCATGACCTTCCACAGCGCGCATCGCCCGCTGCAGAGCTATTTCGAAGCGCTGGAAGCGGAGGGATTCCTGATCGAGGCGCTGCGCGAGCCGTCCATTCCCGAAGCAATTATCACCCGCGACAGCAGCCGGCGCTGGCTGCGCGTGCCGCTATTCCTGCATCTGCGGTGCCTGCGCCCGTGACGCCGGAGCGCGGCGATGCTGCGCTCCGGCTGGCGAGGGTCATCCCCGCCGCGCTGCCTCGATGGCGGCGACGTCGATCTTCTTCATCGTCATCATCGCGGCAAACACGCGCTTGGCCTCGGCTCCGCCGGCTGCCATCGCGTCGGTGAGCGCGCGCGGCGTGATCTGCCAGGAGATGCCCCATTTGTCCTTGCACCAGCCGCATTGGCTTTCCTGGCCGCCATTGCCGACAATGGCACTCCAATAGCGGTCCGTCTCCGCTTGATCGTCGGTGGCGATCTGGAACGAGAAGGATTCGTTGTGGGTGAACGCAGGTCCGCCATTGAGGCCGAGACAGGGGATGCCACACACCGTGAATTGCACCGTCAGCACGTCGCCGGCCTTGCCGGAAGGGTAGTCACCCGGCGCGCGATGGACCGCCGTCACTTCGCTGTCCGGAAACAGTTCGGCGTAGAAGCGCGCGGCGGCCTCTGCGTCCTTGTCGAACCACAGACAGATCGTGTTCTTGTGCTTTGCCATGGCAGACGTCCCTTCCTTCCAAGTGCAGGCCGCGTCGTTCGTTCACCGGGCGGTCCATTGGTTACGCTCGAGCCGGGTCGTTGCGATCCGGCTGATCCAAGGACGTTCGTGCATCGCCGGTGCCGACACGACCGGCCGCCGAGCGAGAAAAAAATCTCATCCCCCACGACTGACGATCATCGGTGGCACAGCCAAGGATTGAGGCGCTTGGCTGATCATACCTTTCCTCAGCGGCTGATCGGGGCCGAGCGACAATAGGCTACCCGGCGCGGGATCCGGCTCCAGTCTCGCGGCGAAGCCGGATACGCGCGTCGTGAGGACCTAGCCTCCGGGCGACTTTGGCGGCTCGGCGCCGCCGTGAGAGGCCTGATCGGCGCCATGGGATGACGTCGGAGCAGCCTGCAGTGCTGCAGCCGCCGGCGCCTGATCTGCCTTGGCGCCTGCCGTCTCGGCCTTTGCGGCGTTGTCGTCCGGGCTCTTCGCGCCCGAAACCTTGTCTTCCGAGCTCTTGTCGTTCGAGTTCTTGTTGCCCGAGCTGTTGGCGTTCGGCGCCTTGTCCGGTTTCGGCGGCTCGATCAATGCCGCGCGCGTGGCCAGCACGATCGGCGCAGCGGTGTCGGCGCTCACGTGGAAGAGATAGTCCTCCGCCGAACGCGTGAACAGATAGCCGCCACCGGCGTCCTTCTTGTAGCGATAGATGAGCTGGCTTCCATCGGTCCGCTTCAGCGTGACGGTGATGTCGGGCGCGTCGGTCTGGGTCAGCGCCGCCTTGCCCTTGCCGCGTACGCCATCGAAGAGAGGATGCGCCATCGCGCTGACCAGGGCATCGATCTTGTCGGGCCGCGGCTTCTCGTCCTTGCCGAGCCCCGCCAGCGTGAACTTGCCGTCCTTGCCATCGATGGTGACGTCACCGACGCTCACGCTGGCGATCTTGTCGCGCGGCGTGTCCAGCATGTCGTGCTGCATCCAGGCGCTGGGCTCCGCGCCGATGTCGTAGGTCGCCAGCTCGACGGCGTAGACCGGAGAGGCATCGCCGGCCCGGACATGCACCTGGCGATAGGCCGGCGAGGTCCCGACCAGCAACTCGCCGACCCGGCTGCCGCCGCTCGTCAGCACCACGCGGCGCTCATGAACCTTTTCGGTGACCTTGAAGCGCTCGGCCGCGGCATCGGTCTTCGCGATCGGCCAGCCCTTCTTCAGGCCGGCGATGCGGTCGAGCAGGCCATTGACCTTGGTCGTGTCGGCGGGAAAGTCCGACAACGCAGGGATCACCCATTTGCCGTCCTTCCGCGCGAGCGTGACGGTGTGGCCGTCGTCGTCGTCGATCGCGACCTGATCGACCTTGGCCGGCGCGAACGCGACCAGCGGCTCCTTGGCGTCGAACGCGGCATGATCGGAGCGGTTGACCGCGAAGGTGAGAGCCAGCGCGAGCTGGCCACCCAGCAGCGCGGTGAGCAGGATGGGAAGCCCTTTCATGTCCGCGCCTCCGCGATGCCGAGCATGTTGAGATATCTCCGTTGGGCGCCGAGCCGCAGCACGCGGCGCACGATGTAGACGAGGGCGAGCCCTGCGAGCGCGAGCGCATAGTTCAGGTATTCCCAGAACATCTGGCCGCCGCTCTGCATCGGGGCGAGCGTGCGCGAGAACTGGCCGCCGCGGCTGCGCAGCGCCAGCAACCCGCGGTCCTCCAGCGACCAGTCGACCAGGTTCTGGGCGAAGTCGAGCGGTGCCAGATACTGCGTGCGGTCGACGCTGGAGGCGAGCTGCAGCACGTCGTCCGACAGGAACGTGCCCGAGCCGATCACGATCAGCCGCGCGCTCTCGGGCGAGCGGGAGATCACGCCGGTGATGCTGGGCTTGGCGTCGGCAGCCGCCGTCTTCGCCGCATCATCGGGCTTCGCGTCGGGTTTGGGCGGAGCCGCGTCCTTGGCGAGAGGCGATGGCTTGCCGGCGAAGAACGACGTGAACTCGCCCTCCATCATGGCCCCGAGCAGCTGGCGCCCCTGCCTCTCGGCAGGAGGGAATCCGGTGTCGGGATGCGCCTTGAAGTCCGGCACGACGTTGGTCGTCTTGGCGGTCCAGGAATGCGGCGAACTCTGGATCAGATCGACGATCTTCCGCTTCTTGCCGACCTTGTCGGCGTCGATCGTCAGCGGCGAGGCCCAGGACAGCGTCAGCTGCTGGGTGCCGGCCGAGGGCGCCGCGCCCTGCGCCAGCCCGTCGCTGCGGATGTCGGCGAAGAACGGGTAGTCCATCAGCCGGATCTGCCGCACCTTGATGCCACCGCCGACGTCGCGCTCGGTCGGGATCGGGAATGAGGCGTTCTGGCGATCGAGCACCATGCTGTCGCCGACCTTCACCCCCTGGAACGCCAGCCAGTCGTCGAGGCCGGACGGCGTCTTGGTCACGTCGAGATTGCCGCGCAGCGACGGCTGATAGGGCGAGGTGGCGACGATCACGGTGCCCCCCTTCATCAGGAACTGATCGACGGCGAACACCTGCTTCTGATCGAGCTGCTGCGGCGAGGCCACGAACAGGATGTCGGCGCGCTCGGGGACGCGGCCGTCCTTCAGCTGGGTGGCGTCGACGAGCGTGTTCTCCTGCAGCTTCTGCTGCAGCAGATCGAACGACGGCCCGCCGCCGCCGGGGATGCCGAGCTGCGGCATCGGCTGCTGCGCCGGGGGCGTGTACAGCGCGACGGTCCGCAGCGCGCCGGGCGTGAAGCGCTTCAGCTCGGCGTCGATGTTGCGCTTCAGGCCGTCCTTGTCGAGCTGCTCCGGCAGCTGGATCTGCTCGGTCTTGTCGCCGCTCTTCAGGATCAAATGGAACCAGAAGCGCTTCGGATTGAGCAGGCCGACCGAGAGCGGCTCGAGGCCGTAATCGTCCTGCAGGGTCTTGGCGATCTGGCCGCCATCCGCGTCGGGATCGACGATCTTCGCGTCGAGCTTGCCCGGCGTCTTGCTCTGGTCGTCCTTGATCAGCTCCTGCAGCGCGGTCTTCAGCTTGGCGAGCGGCTCGGGCAGGTTCTTGGCCGAGATATAGGCCTCCAGCGTCACCGGGTGCGGCAGGCCGGCCAGCACGTCGCCAGAGCCGCGATAGCCGTTCAGCACCTTCTTGATCGCGCGGGTGATCGTGTATTCCGGATTGCGCAGATTGACGTCGAGCTCGCTGTCGCCGTCACCGCGCTCCTTGACCTCGATGAGGTCGCGGAAGCCGAGCGTCGTATATTCATCGCCATATTTGACGAGAATGTTGAAGTAGGAGTTGGTCACCGACGCCTGATACTTGCTCGACGTCTGGAACGGCACCGGCTGGATGCCGTACTGCTTGTTGGCCTCCGCCTCGAGCGCGGCGTTCTGCATCGGATCGACGAACTCGACCCGGACCTTGCCTTGTCCTGCGATCTCGTACTCCTTCAGCAGATCGCGCAGCCGCGGCACCAGCGGCGCCAGCAGCGGGTGGGTCTGGGCGCTGAAATAGCCGCGGATCAGCAGCGGCTCCTGCAGCTGGCCGAGATAGCTCCGGGTTTCGTCCGAGATCGAATAGATGTGTCCGGCGGTGAGATCGGCCCGCGCGGCGGGGAGCTGGCCGAGCCACAGATTGACGGCGACGAGATTGGCCACCGTCAGCGCGGCCACCATGCGCCAGCGCCGGTGCTGCGGCGCGCGGCCCTGCGACGACCAGCGCAGGCTCTCCAGCACATAGAGGTTGAGCACCAGGAACACGCCGAAGATGCTGAGATAGTAATAGAGATCGCGCAGGTCGATGACGCCGCGGGCGATCGACTCGAAGCGCGAGCCGGCCCCGAGCTGGCGCAACAGCTCGCCGCCTTCGTTGCCGGTGAGCGAGGTCAGCGTGTTGGAGCCGAGCAGGTAGAACGCGCCGCAGATCAGGGTGGAGACGATCAGGCTGATCACCTGGTTGTCGGAGCGGGCGCTGACGAACAGGCCGATCGAGATGTAGGCGGAGGCGAGGGCCAGCGCGGCGAGATAGCCGCCGACCACCGGTCCCCAGTCGAGCCGGCCGATCATGGACACCGTGATCGGGAGCGGCAGTGTCAGCGCCAGCGCGATCGCGACCAAAGCGAGGCAGGCGAGGAACTTGCCGAGCACCAGCTGCAGCGGCGCGACCGGCGAGGTCAGCAGGAACTCCAGCGTGCCGGCGCGCCGCTCCTCGCTCCACATCCGCATCGTGACGGCCGACACGATGAAGATCATCAGCACCGGCATCCATTCGAACAGCGGCCGGACGTCGGCGATGTTGCGGGCGAAGAAGCGGTCGACCCAGAAGAACAGGAACAGGGTGACCGCGAGGAACGCCGCCATGAAGATGAAGGCCGCGGGCGAGGCGAAGAAGACGGCCAGCTCCTTGCGAGCGATACGAAGAACGTTATGCATGCAGGGCCTCACGGGTCGGCGCGCCGGCGCCGGTGATGTCGGCGAACAGGGTTTCGAGATCGCGCTGTTCGGGATGCAGGGCGAACAGATCCAGCTTGTTGTCGGTGATCACGCGGGCGACGGCCGGCGCCACGGTGCTGGCCGCGTGGCCATTGAGATTGAGCGCATAGGCATGGCCGGGCTCGGCGGCCGTCAGCCGCTCCACGCTCTTCACCAGGCCGAGCCCCGTGACCAGCCGCTCGACCAGTTCTGGCGGCCCGCTGGTGACGAGACGCAACCGGCCAGGGCCGCCGAGATCGCTCATCCGGGTGTCGAGCGCCAGCCGGCCGCGGTTGATCAACAGCACGCGCTCGCACACGGCGCGCACCTCCTGCAGGATGTGGGTCGACAGGATCACCGTGGCGGTCTTTGCGAGATCCCTGATCAGTCCACGCATCTGGGCGATCTGCGACGGATCGAGGCCGTTGGTCGGCTCGTCGAGGATCACGATCTTCGGCTTGTGCAGGATCGCCTGCGCGACGCCGGTCCGCTGCCGGTAGCCGCGCGACAGGCTCGCGATCGGCGCGGTGGCTTTTTCCCCAAGGCCGGTGGCGGCGATGGCGTCGCGCAGCGCCTGCGCCCGGGCGCCCGGCGGGATTCCTCTCAGCTCCGCGGCGTAGTCGAGGAATTCGACCACCGTCATCTCCGGATACAGCGGGCAATTCTCCGGCAGGTAGCCGATCAGCGCCTGCGCCTGACGGCGCTGCGTGCCGATGTCATGGCCATGAATGGTCGCCGTGCCGGCGGTCGGCTCGAGATAGCCCGTCAGCATCTTCATGATGGTGGTCTTGCCGGCGCCGTTGTGCCCGAGCAGGCCGACGATCTCGCCGTCGCCGACCTCAAAGGAGACGTCGTCGACGGCGGTGAATGACCCGTATTGGCGGGTCAGGTGTTCGGCGGAGATCATGCGGGGCGTCGCTCCTGAGTTGGCCGTCGCAGCGCCAGGTCCTGATCGACACGCAGGATCGATCACCGGCGGCACGAGCGTCGGATGCAGCTGAAAGGATCTGGCCGACCGAACCGGCGGTCGTCAGCGGGGAAAGCTGAGGTGGTCGGGTGCGCTGAGCGCGGCGGTTCAGAGCGGCCCGGCCTGTGCGATGGGGAGAGTCGTCATCCGGAAGAGCACATCGTACGACGAAGCCTTGTGCAAACCTTGGGAGGTCGTGAAACTGTGTTTCCGCCGTTCTGTTGGTTGCGGCTAACTAATCGGACGCGATCGAATGAATCAAGCGGGGGCCGCCGCTCTGGATCGATCACGACCGGTCAATTGGATGTGAGCGGGCAACTCGAACGCACGCGCTGCGCTGACCGCGATCCGCGCCGGTGCTCATGACTTCGCCGCGGCTGCGCGTGGCCTGGTAACCTTTCTTGGTCCGCCATCGTACCGTCGAATGGCAGTATCAGGACACGCCGGCGGGAGGTATCCAATTGCATGTGAGGCGCCCGCGCATCGTGCGCATTACCCATCGTCCGAGCGGCGAGGTGATCGCCGAGGGGCCGGTCGGTCTCTGGGACATCACGCCGTTCGAGGGCAACTTCTACATCCGGCGGCGCTGCCTGAGAACGTGCCATCTGCGTCCGAACTGGATCCCCGGACTCTGCATCTACAAGTTCCTGTACGTGTGGCTCGACCTGAAGCTTCCGGACGGCCGGCGCGAGCCGTCGATCGGATGGCTGTACTGGCTGCCCAATCCGCTGTTTTTCTTCATCGCGTTCCGGCCGGCCGTTCCGCAGTCCTCGCCCGCCCTCGCCGTCGAGGAACGGGCGGGATGATTGTTGCGACACGGCGCGAGGTGATCGGCGGTGTGTTGACGGCGCTCATGGCAGGCGCCGGCCCCGCTTCGGCAGGGTCTGCTGACGACGAGGTCCCGGCCTTCGCAGCCGGCCGTCATCAGCTCACGCTGCTGCGGCCGCAGCAGAGCCTGCCGGCGCTGCGGCTGTTTCGCCTCGACGGCGGTACGCTCGATCTGGCCGCGCTGCGCGGCGCGCCAATCGTGCTGAACTTCTGGGCCTCGTGGTGTACGGCCTGCCGCATCGAGCTGCCGGAGCTCGATCGGCTCGCGCGCAGCGTCGGGCGCGAGCGCCTGCACGTCGTTGCGGTGTCCGAAGACCGCAGCGATCGCGACAGTGTCGGTCGTTTCGTGCGCTCGCTGCGGCTGACGTCGCTGCCGATCTGCCTCGATCCGAACGGGTACGTGGCGCAATCCGGTGACGGTCGCGGCAGGCCTGCGCCGTTCACGCTGTATGGCATGCCGATCACCTATCTGATCTCGGCTTCAGGACTGATCGTTGGATACCTCCCGGGTGCGGCCGACTGGTCGTCGTCGGCGGCGGCCGATCTGCTCGACTATCTCGGGCGCAACTGAATGATGAATCGCGAAGCAGACGACGTAACCTTCCAACGCACTGGAGCGAACCATCGTACAGGCGCGCCGATGGCCGCCAGACACCTGCAATGTCCGCAGGCTGAACCCGGAGAATGGAGGAACACGCATGTCCAATCGCACGCTGTCCGCAATGATCGTCGGTGCATTTGCGGTCGCTGCCGGCGCGCTCGCCGTCACATCCGCCTCGGCGGAGACGATGGCCAAGGGCGACATGGAAAAGATGATGAAGGCCAAGCAGGCCGAGACCATGAAGGCCATGAAGGACGGCAAGATGGAGAAGTGCTTCGGCGTTGCGCTGAAGGGCCAGAACGACTGCTTCGCCGGCGCCGGCACGACCTGCGCGGGCACCAGCATGACCGACTATCAGGGCAATGCGTTCAAGCTCGAGCCGAAGGGCACCTGCACGACGATGCAGACCCCCAAGGGGCCGGGTAGCCTGACGCCGAAGGCCTGAGACATTGCCGGCGGGCTGCTTGCAGCCCGCCATTTCTCTCGATCGGAGTCTTCGGGTGGCACGCGCACAATTCTCGACGGCCGGACGGATCCCCGCGCGGGGCGGCGTCGGCCTCAAGGCCGAGCACTATCGCGGCATCGTCGAAACGTGGCCCGATATCGGCTTCTTCGAGGTTCACGCCGAGAACTACATGGGCGCGGGCGGGCCACCGCACCGCTATCTCACGGCTATTCGCGAGCGCTATCCGCTGTCGCTGCATGGAGTCGGATTGTCGATTGGTGCCGACCGCCCGCTCGACCAGGCCCATCTCGGCCGTCTCAAGCATCTGGTCGACCGCTACGAGCCGGGGCTGTTCTCGGAGCACCTGGCGTGGTCGACGCACGATACCGGTTTCCTCAACGATCTGCTTCCCGTTCCCTATACGGGCGAGACCCTGATCCGCGTCTGCGATCACATCGACGAGGTGCAGAGCGTGCTCGGCCGGCGGATGCTGCTGGAGAATCCATCGACCTATGTCGCGTTCGCCGAGAGCAACTGGTCCGAGCCCGACTTCATCGCCGAGATCGCGCGTCGCACCGGCTGCGGTCTCCTGCTCGACGTCAACAACGTCCATGTCGCTGCGACCAATCAGCAGTGGGATCCGCATGGCTATCTTGCCGCCTTTCCGCTCGCGCAGGTGGTCGAGATCCATCTCGCCGGCCACGCCCGCGAAGCCGACGAGCACGGCAGGCCGCTGTTGATCGACACCCACGACCGGCCGGTCGACGACGTCGTCTGGTCGCTGTGTGCGCATGCGATCCGCGCGACCGGCCCGGTGCCGACATTGATCGAGTGGGACGCCGAGGTGCCGCCATGGCCGGTGCTCGCGGCGGAGGCGCGCCGGGCCGAGGCCATCATGCTCTCGCCGACGATGGAGGTGGCCTGTGACGCCGCCGCTTGCTGAACGTCTTGGCGGCTTTGCGCGCGCACTGCTCGATCCCGCGCAGCCGGTGCCTCCCGGCCTGGTTGGACCGGATGGGACGCCGAGCGGGCGCCGGTTCGGCGTCTATCGCAACAATGTCGTGGCCGGCTTGACGGCGACGCTGAAGGACGCCTATCCGGCGGTTCATCGCATCGTCGGGGAGGAGTTCTTCCAGGCCATGGCGCGCCGCCATCTGCTGTCCGAACTGCCGTGCTCGCCGATCCTGCTCGACTATGGCAGCGGCTTCGCGGCGTCCATTCGCGGCTTCGCACCGGCATCGGCACTGCCTTATCTGGCCGATGTCGCGGCGATCGAGCGCGCCTGGGCGGAGGCCTATCATGCGGCGGAAGCCCAGCCGGTCACACCTGCGGCTTTCGCCGCCCTAGCGCCGGCCGATCTGCCGGCTCTCCGCCTGCGCCTGCATCCATCCCTGCGGCTGGTCTGCTCGGCGTTTCCCGTGCTCACGGTCTGGCAGATGAATGTCGCGGAGGGAATTCCCGGCCCGGTCGATCTCGACGCGGGCGGCGAGGCGGTTCTGATCGTCCGTCCCGAGGCCGACGTCGTGGTTCGCGCGATCCCGTCGGGCAGTTTCGCGTTCGTTCAGGCCTTGTCGGCCGGGCGGTCGATGCTGAGGGCAGTCGAAGATGCGCTGCGCGAGGACGTTGGCTTCGACCTCGCCGGCACCCTCCACGATCTGATCCATGGCGGAGCGGTGATCGGCTTCGACCGCGCGACGATGGGGGAGGCGTCATGAGCACGATCGCGGGCCGCCGGGCGCTCACCTTGGCCATGTCGGATGCGATCGATCGGCTCGCGCGACTGGCTCTCATCGTGGCGCCGCCGATGCTGCGCATCGCGCTCGCGGTGCCGTTCTTCAAATCCGGACTCACCAAATGGGATGGCTTGCTGTCGCTGTCGCCGTCCGCGGTGTATCTGTTCGAGGACGAATTCAAGCTGCACCTGTTCGGACAGACCTATGACTTTCCCTGGCCCGCAGCCTTCGCTCATCTCGATGGCGTGGCCGAGATCGTGCTGCCGGTGCTCCTGGTGGTCGGGCTGGCGACCAGGGTCAGCGCGCTCGGGCTGTTGGTCATGACCGCCTTCATCCAGCTCGTCGTCCCGGATGGCTGGGCCAATTTTCATCTGCCCTGGGCTGCGATGGCGGTTGCGATCATCGCGCTCGGGCACGGGCCCTTCAGCGTCGATCAACTCGTCGTGCCGCTCGGTCGAAAACTGGAGAGCGCCGATGGGCAGTGACCAGAGCGCTCCTGCGCCGCGGCTGAGGCTCGTCGCGGTGGACGCGCAGAGCGGGGCGGACGTCAAGCCGGGACGCCGCGCGCTCGATTGGGCGATTCTGATGGCGCATGCCCAGGAGGGCGATCGTGTCGCCTATCAGCGGCTGCTGCAGGAGATCTCGCCCTACCTTCGCTCTCTCGCGGCGCGGCACTGCAGGCAGCGTAGCGACATCGAGGACGCGGTGCAGGACGTGCTGTTGACCATTCACTCGATCCGCCACACCTATGATCCGACGCGCCCGTTCGCGCCGTGGCTGGTGACCATCACCAACCGTCGCCTGATCGACCGAGTACGGCGGCAGTCGCGCCAATGGCGGCGCGAGACTGTGCTGTCTCCCGAGCACGAGATCGCAGCCGAGCCCGAGACCGGCGTGGAGGCGGCGCCCGACCGCCGCGAATTGGAGCTGGCGATCGACAATCTCCCGCCAGCGCAGCAGCAGGCCGTGCGGCTGTTGAAGCTCAGGGAGCTGTCGCTCAAGGAGGCCTCGGCGGCAACCGGAATGTCCACGACCTCATTGAAGGTGAACATGCACCGCGCTCTGAAGAGCCTTCAGAAGCTGCTCATTCCGCGGAACGAGCCATGATCAAGACCGACGATCTGATCAACTCTCTTGCGACTGACATGCGGCCCGTGAAGCGGCTGCGGCCCCCGCTGTTGCGCGCCTGCACTTGGCTGATCGGGGCCGGTGCCGTGGTGGCGCTGCTCGCCGTCAACCAGGGGATCCGTCCAGATCTGGTGCAACGTCTGCACGATGCGCCATTCGTGACCAGCCTCGTCGGCTCGATCCTGACCGGCGTGCTGGCCGCGATCGCGGCATTCCTGGTCAGCCTTCCCGACCGCTCGCGGTGGTGGATGCTGCTGCCGCTGCCGGCGCTGGCGCTATGGCTGTCCAACATCGGCTACCAGTGCCTCACCGACTGGGTTGCGGTCGGTCCAGACGGCATGAGCCCCGGCGAGGCGGCCCGCTGCTTCACGACCCTCGCCGTGACGAGCCTGCCGTTGTCGCTGGCCCTGCTGGTGATGCTGCGCTACGCGGCGCGGCTGCGGCCGACCATCGTCGCCTTGACCGGCGGCGTCGCCGTATCTGCGATCACGTCGACGGCGCTCGCGCTGTTTCATACGATCGACGCCTCGGTGATGATCCTGATGTGGAACGTCGGAACGGCTGTCCTGCTGATCGGGGCGGGCGGCCTGTTCGGCCGTCGCATGTTCGGCTGGGTCGCGCCGCGTGTCTTCGCGCACGACTGAGCTCGCCGTTCGTCGACCGACGCGGACCGGTAACCTTCGTCGTGCCTGGAGCGAACAGTCCGCGGGCTCGGGCGCAGATAGCCCTGTCGCGACGCGCATCGCGCGTCGATGTTCACGGACGCGAGGAGAATGAGACCATGCAACGATCGAAACCCCTAGCCGGGTAGACAAGTGCGGCGCTGATGTTGGCGGCGCTCGCGCCGGCCGGGCCGCCGATGCGACCCATCTGTCGTTCGTCACGCACGCGGCGTTCCTCTCGGCGGAGACGAAGCAGCCGAAGCCGCTCGATCCCCATGCCTTCGTCGCCGACGCGCCGGCCGCTGTCGGTCCGCAGAACGTCTCCCACGTCGCGGGGGGCCGGCCGGCCTTGATCGAACAGGATGCGAAGACCGCCGTTGTCGCCAACGCGAAGGGTGAGCCGGAACGACGAATGATTTTGTGGCCGGAGCGAACGGCAAAGCGAAGCTGACGATCGTCGCGCCACAGCCGCTGACCATGACAACGCCGTGCTGCTGGTCTATCACAGCGACGGACCGCCGCTTCGTCCGGCAGCGTCTCGATGGTCGCCAATACCTTCTCGACGTTGCGCAGCAGTTCGAGCGACGGCGGCAGCATCGAGATCTGCTCGCGCCTGACGAGCTGCTTCACCCACCAGAGCGGGTCATGCGCCCGATCGAGATCCGCCAGCGGCTTGCCGACGCCGGCAGATTGTCGAATGCGCCATGGTCCTGGGCAGATGCGGATCTGCACCTCGACCCAGGACTCGCAGCTCGCGGTCAGTGGCTTACGCTCCGTCATGCCCGGCCGGACCTTTTTTGTCGCATCGACGGCACGAGGCCATCACCGGCCGAGATCGGCGGCAAAAATAGTGGTTGCTGTTTTTCAGAAATTATGCTTATATCCGGTATCCCGCCTCGAGCAGAGGGACGTACGCGTCGTCACGAACGTGGAGGCGGGCTGCGATGGACGTGACGGCTGCGCCTGACGAGCGCGGGCGTTACGGACGGCGAAGTCGTGTGGTCCTGGCCTCTCGACGCTGAGGTCTGCGCAACGCGCCAAAGGCGCGTTGTCGCAAAATGGGGGCAAGAACGCCGATCCCCAGGGAGAGCACGAAGGACACCGTTAAAACCGATCGCGCGGGGAAGGCCGGGTCTGTCCGGCTGTACCTGTGGTACCTGCCGCCTGCATTCTTTTGAGCAGGCGGGCCACGGGCCTCAGCCGAGGTCCGGCCTTCCTCGCGCCCTCTCGTTGTTCAGAGGGACACGAATGCTGCATCACCCGGGCACGACGTGCCGCGGGATGAAAGATGCTTATCAGTTCGCCTCCGTGATGAGGCCGAAGGTGTCGACATCTACTCAACTGTCGTCCCGGACAAGCGCGCAACGCGCGCGCCGATCCGGGATCCATAACCCCAGGGAGATGTGCGAGGCACGATGGTCGACCATTCTCGCCCAGCCACATCCGCCGCGGCGTATGGATCCAGGGTCGGCGTCGGCCAACGCTCCGCGTTGTCGGACTTGCCCGGGACGACATCGAATGCTTGGCGCGTTTTGGACTTCATCACCAGCAATGTGAGTTTTGCAGCGCTGCTCCGATCCATGTATTCAGCAGCCGCGCAACACGGAGGAAATGCACATGACCAAGACCGCCACCGAGATCGAGGACGACCGTCAGATCCGCGAACTGTTGCAGAACTGGGCGATCTGGCGCGATGCCGGTGATTGGGAGCGTTTCCGCACGGTGTGGCATCCGGATGGGCGGATGATGGCGACGTGGACGCAGGGCACCGGTGACGAGTTCATCGAGATCAGCAAGGCGGCCTGGGCCAAGGGTGTCAACATCCTGCACTTTCTCGGCGGCATCTCGGTCGATCTCGCCGGCCATCGCGCGATCTCCCAGACCAAGATGACGATCTCACAGCGGGCCGAGGTCGAAGGCGTCGTGTGCGACGTGCTCTGCACCGGCCGCTTCTACGACTTCCTCGAGAAGCGCGCGGGCAAATGGGGCATCGTGCTGCGCCAGCCGATCTACGAGAAGGATCGCATGGACCCGGTGACGCCGGGCGCGGTGCCGGCGCTGGATCGCGCGCTGCTGGAGCAGTTTCCCGTGGGGTATCGGCATCTCGCCTATCTGCAGACGCGCATCGGCTACACGGTGAAGCGCGACATGCCCGGGCTGAAGGGGCCGGAGGTCGAAGCGCTCTATGCGTGCGGCGCCGCGTGGCTGCGGGGCGAGGGGCTGTGATCATCGGCCCCTGCGTCGCCGGTGCCGCGCTCCGAACGGAACAGCTCTCGCCGAGGGGGCTGATCCGGCGGATCTCTGGGGCCGTTACCGAGCGGGTGAGTCTTTTTCGGAGTGCCTAGCGGAATCAGCGCAAGTGCTTGAATCAGAAGGGATTGTCTGTCAGCCTTGTTCCTTGGAGCGGAACCGTCGTGCGGCTATTGTATACAGGATTGGCGGTTTTCCGCCGGGAGAAGGCGGAACTTGCGCCTCCTCCCTCGTTTGCTGTATACAATGACCAGCTAGAAGTATACCGCCACGAGGACACGCCATGGCCGCTTCTTTTCCGATGAATGCCTGGTACGCCGCGGCCTGGGACGCCGAGGTCAAGCAGGCCCTGCTGCCGCGGACGATCTGCGGCAAGCACGTCGTGATGTTCCGCAAGGCCGACGGCACCATCGCCGCGCTCGAAGATGCCTGCTGGCACCGGCTGGTGCCGCTGTCCAAGGGCCGGCTGGAAGGCGACACCGTCGTTTGCGGCTATCACGGCTTGAAATTCAGCCCGCAGGGCCGCTGCACGTTCATGCCGTCGCAGGAGACCATCAACCCCTCGGCCTGCGTACGTGCCTATCCGGCGGTCGAGCGGCATCGGTTCATCTGGCTGTGGATGGGCGATCCGGCGCTGGCCGATCCGGCTGCCATTCCCGACATGCACTGGAATCACGATCCGGCCTGGGCCGGCGATGGCAAGACCATCCACGTCAAATGCGACTACCGGCTGGTGGTCGACAATCTGATGGACCTCACGCACGAGACCTTCGTGCACGGCTCGTCGATCGGCAACGACGCGGTGGCGGAAGCGCCGTTCGACGTCACCCATGGCGAGCGCACCGCGACCGTGACGCGCTGGATGCGCGGCATCGAGCCGCCGCCGTTCTGGGCGAAGCAGCTCGGCAAGCCCGGTCTGGTGGACCGCTGGCAGATCATCCGCTTCGAAGCGCCGTGCACGGTGACGATCGACGTCGGCGTCGCACCGGCCGGCACGGGCGCGCCGGAGGGCGACCGCTCGCAGGGCGTCAACGGCATGGTGCTCAACACCATCACGCCGGAGACCGACAAGACCTGCCACTATTTCTGGGCGTTCGCCCGCAACTACCAGCTCCCCGAGCAGCGGCTGACGACGGAGATCCGCGAGGGCGTGTCGGGCATCTTCCGCGAAGACGAGCTGATCCTGGAAGCGCAGCAGCGCGCGATGGACGAGAATCCGGGACGCGTGTTCTACAACCTCAACATCGATGCAGGCGCAATGTGGGCACGGCGGATCATCGATCGGATGATCGCGCGCGAAACGCCGCTGCGTGAAGCCGCGGAGTAGAATGGAATGGCCGAGCGTGACAGCGAGCGTTCGATCTCGCAGACCGTACGTGCGCAGCTCACCTTGCGCGACCTGATCCTCACCGGCGGCTTGCGCCCCGGCGAGCGCATCTCCGAGCTGCAGGCGGTGGAGGCCGCCGGCGTCTCGCGCACGCCGGTGCGCATGGCGTTGGTGCGGCTCGAGGAGGAGGGGCTGCTCGAGGCCATTCCGTCCGGCGGCTTCATGGTGAAATCGTTCTCCGAGCGCGACGTGCTCGACTCCATCGAGGTGCGCGGCACGATGGAAGGACTGGCGGCGCGGCTCGCCGCCGAGCGCGGCGTGTCCGTGCGCGACACCGAGCCGATGCGCGAGTGCCTCGCCCAGATCGACGAGCTGATCGCGCCGGCCGAGCTCTCGTTCGACGCGTTCTCGGCCTATGTGGCGCTGAACGCGCGCTTTCATGCCCTGCTGGCCGAACTGTCGCGCAGCCCGCCGGTGATCCGCCAGGTCGACCGCGCCAGCGCGCTGCCGTTCGCCTCGCCGAGCGGCTTCGTGATGGCGCAATCGGCGCTGCCGGAGGCGCGTCACATCCTGGTGGTCGCGCAGGAGCATCACCGCATCGTCATCGATGCGATCGAGAACCGCGAGGGCGCCCGAGCCGAGAGCATCATGCGCGAGCATGCCCGGCTGGCGGCCCGCAACCTGCGGCTCGCCGTGAAGGCGCGTGGTCCGATGGACCTGGTGCCTGCGGCGGTGCTGATCAAGACGCAGATCAACGGCTGAGGAGGCGATCATGCGTTTCCAGGACAATTGGTCGCCTGCGACCCTGGTCTCGACACGCGACCTTGCGCCGGGCATCCGCGAATTCATCCTGCGGCCCGACGGCTATGTCTGCGCGCCCTATCCGGTCGGCAGCCACATCAAGGTCGGCGTCCTCGCCGCCGGCCAGCCCGATGTCCGCTCCTATTCGCTGGTCGGCGAGGCGGACCCGCGTGGCTACCGGATCGCCGTGCGCTTCGCCGAGGATTCCCGCGGCGGGTCGCGCTATCTGTGGTCGCTGCAGCCCGGCGCCCGGCTGGATGTGGCGAGCCCGACCTCGCTGCTGCAGGTCGATTGGCAGCGTCTGCATTATTGTCTGGTCGCCGGCGGCATCGGCATCACGCCGCTGGTCGGAGCAGCGCACGCGCTGCTGCGCAAGACGCCGAACGTCTCGCTGCACTATGCGGTGCGATCGCGCGGTGATGCGGCCTATGTCGATGAGCTCGCGGCGCTGCTCGGCGACCGTCTCACGGTGTATGCCGCGGACCAGTCGCAGCGGCTTGACCTGTCCGATCTTTTTTCGAGTCTGCCGTCCGGAGCAGCCGTGCTGTTCTGCGGACCGATGCGGATGCTGGATGCCGCGCGCAGCGCGTGGGCGGCGTGCGGCCGCGTGCCGGCCGATCTCAGCTATGAAACGTTCGGATCGAGCGGCCGGCTGTCGACCGAGCCGTTCAAGGTCCGGCTGCGCGACAGCGGCGAAGAGATCGTTGTGCCGCGCGACCGCTCGATGCTCGACGTGCTGAATGCCGCCGGTCACGAGGTCATGGCGGATTGCCGGCGCGGCGAGTGCGGCGTCTGCGCGGTCGATGTGGTCGAAGTCGAGGGCGAGATCGATCATCGCGACGTGTTCTTCAGCGCCGAGCAGAAGCACGACAGCCGCAAGCTCTGCGCCTGCGTTTCCCGCGCCCACGGCGTGGTCACGATCGACACGCTGGAGCGGGCCGACGCGCTGTGAGTGCGCCGCCGGCTACTTGTCGGCGAGGCTGACCGGCGTCGCCGACGGCGGCTTGCCTGAGGACTTCCGGCCGCTCTGCTGCGCTGCGACGGCGGCGCGTGCGGCCTTCAGACGTGCATCGGTCTCCTTGTCGGCCAACAGCGCGTCGGTGAGGTTCGCTTCGGCGGTGTACGCCGCCTCGGCCGCGGCCTTGGCCGCCGCGATGTTGGCTGCGGTGGGATTGGCCTTCGCCAGCGCCTCCGCCACGTCGCGGTCGGAAATGGCCTTCTCGTTGGCCGCCAGCGCCGCATCGAGATTGGCGTCGGCGACCGTCTCGGCAGCATCGGCAGCCGCCAACGTCGCCGCGGCGGGACTGAGCGGCGGTCGGGGGCGCAATGGTTTCGCTACCGCCTGCGGCTTGACGGCCTGAGCCTGGGGCGGGAGCGCGGGCCGAGAGGATGGTGGCAGTGCCGTTGGCTGCTGGATGGGAGGCGGCTGGAGCGATGGCATGGTCGGTACGAGCCCGATCGGCACCATCCGCGCAAACGAGCTGCGCGCGTCGCGCATCAGGCCGCCCATGATGTCGTCGAGCGGGTCGGCCATCGCGGTCCCGCTCGCCGCTGCGCCAGCAAGCATGCCGATCGCGGCGGCGACGTTCCTCGACGTGATGCAGACGGCCATCGGAGCCTCCCTCGCGACGAAATCGGGCCAGCCGACCCCCGGCGCTCACCGCCTGCCTTATTCCGGAAATGGGTTTGCAGGGTGGCGCCATCGTGGAGCGGTCGCGCCTGACATGCGCCGCATCTGCCACATTGGGCTTTCAGGCGAGCTCCTCGCGCACCCGCGCCGCCGCCGCGCACATCGCCTTCAATTTCCCGAAAGCGGTCGCACGCGGCAGATATTTCATGCCACAGTCCGGCGCCACGACCAGCCGCTCCGGCGCCACCACTTTGAGGCCGTTGCGGATGCGCTCGGCGACGACCGCGACCGGCTCGACCTCGGGATTGCCGAGATCGAGGACGCCTAGCACGATGGTCTTGGTCGAGAGATCCCTGAGAACGCCGAGGTCGAGCCGCGGCTGCGCCGCCTCGATAGCGATCTGCGCGGCGTGGCAATCGGCAAGCTCGGCCAGGAACGCATATCCGCTCGGTTTGCTGGAGCCCGGCACGATGGCGGCATAACCGAAGCAGACGTGAACGATGGTGGGCACCGTAATATGATCCAGAGCCCGGTTGATCGCTTTGACGGCATAGCGCCGCGCCGCCTGCGGATTGTTGCGGACCCAGGGCTCGTCGAGCTGGATGACGTCGGCGCCGGCGCGTTGCAGGTCGCGGGCCTCGGCATTGACGACCTCGGCGAAAGCCATGGCGAGTGCCTCGTCGTCGCCGTAGAAATCGTCCTGGGCCTGCTGGCTCAATGTGAACGGCCCGGGCAGCGTGATCTTGGCGGCACGCTTGGTGTTATGGCGGAGGAACTCCATGTCGCGCAGCTCGACCGGGTGCGTCCGCGTGATCGGACCGGCGACGCGCGGCACTGGCGTCTTGATCCCGGACGGCGAGATGATGATGGCGGGATTGTCGGCATCGACGCCGTCGAGCGCGGTCGCGAACCGGTTGGAGTAGCTTTCGCGCCGGATCTCGCCATCCGATACGATGTCGATCCCCGCCTGTTCCATGTCGTGGATCGCGACGATGGTCGCATCGTCCTGAGCGTCGTCGAGCAGCGGCCGGGGAATGCGCCACATGCCCTGCATGCGAATGCGGGGAACGGACTTCGAGAGCATTGCGCGATCAACCAGCCAATCCGGCTGCGGGTAGCTTCCGACCACGGTGGTCGGCAGGAGATGTCGAGGCATATTCACGCAGTGGCCCTCCCGCGGGTCCGACTCAACCCCTGATATGACGGCAGACGGTCATCTCGGCGCCAGAATACAACCTAGCGTTTTGTTCGTCTTCGGATCGTCATGGAAATAGTTCGTATTTTCTGCAGTTTATCAGTTCATCCTTCGTCACGAGGCGGCATCACCGATGCAACACATCCTGATCCTCAACTCCGGCTCATCCTCGATCAAGTTCGCCTTGTTCGAGGAAGATGCCGACCTTGTGGAGACCGTGTATGGCCAGATCGAAGGGCTTGGCAGTGCCGCGCCGCATCTCGAAGCGAAGCTGAGGGGCGCTCCGCTGGCCGATGAACGCCTCGATGCAGCGAGCGCCACCGATCACGAGGCAGCTCTCGGCGTCGTGCTCGAGGTACTGCAGCGCGCCATCGGGCGCACCGAAGTCGACGCCGTCGGTCATCGCGTCGTCCATGGCGGGCTCGCTTTCACGCAGCCGATCGTCGTCAATGACGATGTTCTGAATGATCTGCAGAAGCTCATTCCGCTGGCGCCGTTGCACCAGCCTCACAATCTCTCCGGTATCCGCGCCGCCCATCGCGCCTTTCCTAGCGCCGTGCAGGTCGCATGTTTCGACACGGCGTTCCATCGTTCGCACCCCTGGGTCAATGATACCTATGCCTTGCCGCGTGAGTTCTACGACCAAGGCATCCGCCGCTACGGCTTTCACGGCCTATCCTATGAATACGTCGTTTCGCGATTGAAGGAGATCGCTCCGCTCGACGAGAAGGGCCGGGTGGTCGTGATGCATCTCGGCAACGGTGCCTCGATGTGTGCGATCCGGGATGGGCAGAGTATCGGTTCGTCGATGGGCTTCACGGCACTCGACGGCCTGCCGATGGGCACGCGCTGCGGTCAGCTCGACCCTGGCGTCGTTCTCTATCTGCTTCAGGAGAAGCGCATGACGGCTGCGGCGGTCACCGATCTCCTCTACAATCATTCGGGCCTGAAGGGATTGTCGGGATTGTCGCAGGACATGCGCGAATTGGAGGCCGCCGGCACGCCGGAGGCGCGGCAGGCGATCGACTACTTCGTCGACCGCATCAGGCGCGAGCTCGGCGCCATGGCCGCGGTCCTCTCGGGCATCGACGCGGTCGTGTTCTGCGGCGGTATCGGCGAGCATGCATGGCACATTCGCCAGCGCGTCTGCCAAGGCTTCGAATGGCTCGGGATCGCGCTGGACGAGGACCGCAATCGTGCGAACCATTCGTTGATATCTTCGGATCGATCGCAGGTGCGCGTGCGCGTGGTCCACACCAATGAGGAAATGATGATCGCGCGGCACGCCGCGCGCCTGTTGAGGCCGCAATGACTGAGATGGCCGACCAGACCTGCTGATTTGCCGCTTGCATGTCCTTGCGTTTTGGTATCATCGAGGATGAAAGAACAACAAGGCCGGTGGGGAAGCGATGGAAGGCAGCGTGGTGTTGCGTGAGGCGGACATCGAGTTCGACTACGTCGTGGTCGGTGCCGGCTCGGCCGGCTGCGTTCTCGCCAACAGGCTCAGCAGCGACGGCAAGCACACGGTGCTGCTGCTCGAGGCCGGTCCAAAGGACACCAACATCTGGATCCACGTCCCGCTCGGCTACGGCAAGCTGTTCAAGGAAAAGACCGTCAACTGGATGTACCAGACCGAGCCGGAGCCCGGACTCGACGGCCGCTCCGTGTTCCAGCCGCGCGGCAAGGTGCTCGGTGGCTCCAGCTCGATCAACGGCCTGCTCTACGTGCGCGGCCAGCACGAGGATTACGACCGCTGGCGCCAGCGCGGCAATGTCGGCTGGGGCTATGACGACGTGCTGTCCTATTTCAAGCGGGCGGAAAATCAGTCCCGCGGCGCCGACGACTACCACGGCGTCGACGGCCCGCTGCCAGTGTCCGACTGGCGGCACGAGGACCCGTTGTCTGAAGCCTTCGTGAAAGCGGCGGTCGAGGCCGGGTTGCCCTTCAATGGCGACTTCAATGGTGCGAGCCAGGAGGGGGCGGGGTTCTTCCAGACGACGACCCGTCGCGGCCGCCGCGCCAGCAGCGCGGCCTCTTACCTGCGGCCGGCGCTCGGCCGCAGCAACCTCCACGTCGAGACCGACGCGCTGGCCCAGCGGATTTTGTTCGAGGGGCGCCGGGCCCGCGGCGTCACGTTCAGCCAGCGCGGCCGAATGCGGACGGCCCGCGCTCGCAAGGAGATTCTGGTGTCGAGCGGCGCCTACAACTCGCCGCAACTGCTGCAGCTGTCCGGGGTCGGTCCGGCCGAGTTGCTGAAGCAGCACGGCCTCGACGTGGTCCTCGATGCGCCCGGTGTCGGAAGTGACCTGCAGGACCATCTGCAGGTGCGCATCGTGATGCGCTGCAGCCAGCGCATCACACTGAACGACATCGTCAACAATCCGGTGCGCAAGGTGCTGGCTGGCGTACGCTATGCGGCCTTCCGCAACGGTCCGCTGACGATCGCTGCGGGTACGGCCGGCGCGTTCTTCAAGACCGATCCGCGGCTCGTGAGCCCGGACATCCAGATCCACTTCATCCCGTTCTCGACCGACAAGATGGGCGAGAAGTTGCACACCTTCTCCGGCTTCACCGCCTCGGTCTGCCAGCTCAGGCCCGAAAGCCGCGGTTCGCTGCGGATCAGGAGCGCGGATCCGACGGTGCCGCCGGAAATCCGCATCAATTATCTCGCCAGTGAAACCGACCGGCGGGCCAACATCGAGGGCCTCAGGATCCTGCGGAAAATCCTGGCGGCACCGGCGCTGAAGCCGTATGTCTCGGATGAAGCCTATCCCGGGTCCAAGATCGTGAGCGATGACGACATCCTGGCCTATTGCCGGCAGACCGGCAGCACGATCTACCATCCGACCTCGACCTGCCGGATGGGGACCGATGCTGCCGCCGTGGTCGATCAACGCCTGCGGGTGCGCGGCGTCGACGGCCTGCGCGTGGTCGATGCCTCGATCATGCCGGATCTGGTTTCGGGCAACACCAACGCGCCGGTCATCATGATCGCGGAGAAGGCCTCCGACATGATCTTGCAGGACGCGCGCTGACGCAGGAATGAGTTCGTGACACGTTTCCGGATCGGCACCCGCAAGAGCACGATGGCCTTGGCGCAGACGGAGGAGATCGCCCGTCGGCTGCAGGCGGCGATTCCGTCGCTCGACATCGAGATCGTCAAGTTCGAGACGACGGGCGATTCCGACCAGACCAGCAAGCTGCTCACCCACGGCGGCAAGGGTGGCGCGTTCGTGGCCGAGATCCGCCGTGCCATGCTGGACGGCCGGCTGCATGCAGCGATGCACTCGCTGAAGGACATGCCGGGCAATGAGGAGACGCCCGGTCTGGTGGTTGCCGCGCTGCTGTCGCGCGATCCGCCGGGCGACGTGCTGGTGCTGCGGCGCGGGCTGTCGCTGGACCAATTCCGCAACGATGGCGGCCGGGGCTTCAAGATCGGCACCAACGCCGTGCGCCGGGCCGCCTATGCGCGGCGGCTGTTTCCGCACGCCGAGCTGATCCATTTCCGCGGCGCGGCCGACACCCGCATCCGCAAGCTCGACAATGGCGAGCTGCAGCGGCTGCCGGATGGCGGCGCCGTGGGACCGGCCGATGCGCTGATCATGGCGCGCTCCGGGCTGGAGCGGGTCGGTCTTTCTGATCGCGCCTCGTACGACTTCCCGGTCGCCGACATGCTGCCGGCGGTCGGGCAGGGCATCGTCGCCGTCGAGTGCCCTGCCTCCGATTGGGAGACGCGGCGCATCCTGGCGACGATCGACGATGCAGCGGCGCGGACCTGCGCCGACGCCGAGCGCGAGGTGCTGTGGGTGCTCAACGGCCACTGCAACTCGCCGATCGCAGGATTTTCGACCATCGACGGCGAACAGCTGACGCTGACCGCCTCGGTGCTCGACGAGGACGGCGGCCGCTTCATTGAAGCACAGCGCTCGGCGCCGGCGGATCGTCCGCGCGAGCTCGGCCGGGCGGTCGGGCTCGAGCTGCTCGCCAACGGCGCGGCCGAGCTGATCGAGCGCAGCCGGCCGCGCTAGCAAGTCATCCCTTGTAGGCGCGCACCCGCGCCAGCATCTGCTCCACATGGGCGATCGGCGTCTCCGGCAGGATGCCGTGGCCGAGGTTGAAGATGTGCCGTCCACCGGAATAGCTCGCCAGCACGTCATCGACCGCCTGGTCGAGCGCCGCGCCCCCAGTGAGCAGCGCCAGCGGATCGAGATTGCCCTGCACCGCGACCTTGCTCTGCACCCGCTCGCGCACGAGGCCCGGCTCCGCCGTCCAGTCGATGCTGACGGCATCGATTCCGGTCTCGGCGACGTAGCCCGGCAGCAATGCACCGGCGCCGCGCGGAAAGCCGATGATCTTCGCATCCGGCCGCGCCTTGCGCACGCCCTCGACGATGCGTCGCGTCGGCGCGACGGACCAGCGCGCGAACTCGCGCGGCGACAGCACCCCGGCCCAGGTGTCGAAGATCTGCAGCGCGTCGGCTCCGGCCTCCAGCTGCTTCAAGAGATAGCCGATCGAGCTGTCGACCAGCGCGTCGATGATCGTGCCGAACGCCTCGGGATGGCGATAGGCCAGCAGCCGCGCCGGTGCCTGGTCGGGCGTGCCTTGGCCCGCGACCATGTAGGTCGCGACCGTCCACGGGGCGCCGCAAAAGCCGATCAGGGCGGTGCTCGGTGGCAGCTCGGCCCGCACCCGGCGCAGCGCCTCGAACACCGCTTGCAGCTTCGACAAATCTGCCTTCGCCGACAGCGTCGCGATCTTCTCCGGCGTATCGAGCGGGTCGAGCCGCGGGCCCTCGCCGACCTCGAAGCGGACGCCGCGGCCGAGCGCATGCGGGATCACCAGAATGTCGGAAAAGATGATCGCCGCATCGAAGCCGAAGCGCCGGATCGGCTGCAGCGTCACTTCAGCCGCGAGCTCGGGATTGAAGCAGAGGTCGAGAAAGCCGCCGGCCTTGGCGCGGACCTCGCGGTACTCCGGCAAATAGCGGCCGGCCTGCCGCATCATCCACACCGGAGGCACGCTCTGGCGCCGACCGGCCAGCACGTCGATGAAAGGCTTGTTCACGGCAGTCTCACTCACGCTCGGGCTCCGCAACCTTCGGGAACAGTTTACCGTCCGTGATACATGCCCACGCGGTTCCGGCCAAGGTCATATCGGCTCGGGAGTCGCCGGAGATGCGATCGTCCCCACAGTTGCGGGACGTCACATCGAGGGGAACACGTCCGTCGCCCCTGCGTTGTCGTTCCACAGGGAGATCGATCATGGCTGAGAAATTCAATCCCGCGCCGCACGACAAGCACGCGGTCGATCCGCGCGAAGCTGCGCGTCTCGACCGTGCGACTGCAACGCAGCTCGACAAGGGACTGATGGACACGTTTCCGGCATCGGATCCGGTGAGCCTGCAGCAGCCCTCGACGACCCGCGTGAAGGGCGATGACGTTAACCTGGACCATTCGCCATCGCTTTGGGAAAAGGTGCGATCGGTGTTCGTTCGCTGAACTAACAGGCTAAACGCCCGCCTCGAGCGTGGCGCCGCCGTTGTTTGTCCGTAGTAGTACGGGAGCGGCCGTAGTCTTACGGGTCGGTGCGGACGCCCTCGGACCAATCGCATTTCAGAGTTAAATAAGATGTCCATGGGACTCTCGCGGCGTCCGGAGAGTCCCGCGGAATGGACATTGGTGCGACCAGAGTTGATCGAAGCCGCCTGCCAATGTGGGCGGCTGGCGTGCTTGCGCTCGTGTCGGTCACGATTCTCGCTTACAGCGTATGGGGCGAATGGACTTCCCGACAGGCGGAGGTACGCAATGCCGAAACCGATCTCGGCAACCTCGCTCACTCGCTCACCCAGCACGTCGAGGATACCTTCGAGCTTGCGGATTCGCTGTTGCGCGGCGTCGTCGCCGCGCTCGAGACCGATGACGGCAAGCCCGGTGCGATCGCCCGACTGCAGACGATTCTGAAGACGAGGAAGGCCAATCTCGGCCGCATCCGGGGCATCTTCGCCTATGGCGAAAACGGCGACTGGCTTGCCACCACCGAGGACGTCACGCTCACCAACTACAACAATGCCGATCGCGACTACTTCGCACACCACAGGATTTCGGCCGATCGCTCCCTGCTGATCGGTCGTCCGGTGCAGAGCAGGGCCGGCGGTCAATGGGTCATCACCCTGTCGCGGCGCTGGAATCACGCGGATGGCCGGTTCGGCGGCGTCGTGCTGGCAACCATCGACGTTGCCTATTTTGCTCAGTTCTACCGTCAGTTTGCCGTCGGTCGTCAGGGCACGATCAGCCTGATGAGCCGTGACGGAGCCGTCCTCGCCGACAATGCGGAACCGGACCCGCGGACGCTTGGGCGCCCCATACCTGAAGCGATACCCTATCATCCGGCGTCGGGGCCGTTGCATTTCCGGCGGCTCGGCGAACCGTCCGAACGCATCGGGTTCTATCAGCACGCGCAGCGCTATCCGTTCCTCATTCTCGTGACGCGCACCGAGGCGGAGGTCCTGGCGGAATGGACGCGTGACGCGCTGGTCCGGCTGACGGTGCTGGTCTGTCTGGTTGCGCTGGTCATCGCGATCGGCATCTTCCTCGCGAAGCAGTTGCTGCAGCGGCAGCAGCTCGCCGCGGCGCTGGCGGCAAAGGAGGAGAACTTCAGGTTGCTCGCCGAAGGCTCCAGCGACATCGTGACGCGGATCGAGCTGGACGACTGCATCGGCTACGTTTCGCCGTCGACCATGCGCGTGCTGGGCTGGCACCCGTCGCAGCTCCTGGGCAAGCGCGCGCTGTCCGGTGTGCATCCGCTCGATCGCCCGCAACTGCAGGAGATCCTCGATCAGCTCAGGAGGGGCGCCGTCGACGAGGCGCGCGCCACCTATCGCATGCGTCGCCGCGACAAATCTGAGATCTGGGTCGAGACCACGATCCGCGCCACCCGTCAGCCGGATGGCGCGCTCGACGGCTTCGTCGCCGTCACCCGCGACGTGACGCAGCAGAAGACGCTGCAGGGCCGGCTCGAGACGCTGGCCATCGAGGACGGCCTCACCGGGCTCGCCAACCGCCGCCGGTTCGACGAGCGGCTGCTGGAGGAGTGGGGCAGGGCCTACCGCGACAAGACTTCGCTGGCGCTGCTGATGATCGACATCGACCACTTCAAGGCCTTCAACGACGCCTATGGCCACCCGGCCGGCGACGAATGCCTGCACACCGTGGCCGGCATTCTGGCCGACGAGGCGCAGCGCAGCTCGGATCTGGCGGCCCGCTACGGCGGCGAGGAGTTCGCCGTCCTGCTGCCGAACACCGATGCCGGGGGCTGCGCCAGGCTCGGCGAGCGGATCAGGCGGGCACTGCACGAGGCCCGCATCGTCCACGATCACAACCCGGTGGGCATCGTCACCGCCAGCATCGGCGGCGCGGTGTGCCGGCCGGGCTTCGAGCGCTCCGCCGGCCCGGCCTCGCTGATCGAGGCGGCCGACCGCGCGCTCTATGCCGCCAAGGACGCCGGCCGCGACCGTCTGATCATGGCCGGCGAGGTGATCGATCTGCCCGCCGGCAAGGCGCCGGCGACCGTCCCGGCCTGAGATCGCCGCCCGCTCAGTAGTGCGGCGGAGGCTCATTGCGCGGCCCCTCGGCGTTGCCTTGCGCGTCCTCAAGCCGCTCGACCAGCAGGGCGATCCGCCGCTTCAGCGCGTCGATCTCGCGCCACTGCGCAGTGATGGTCTGGTTCAGCGTCTCGATCGTGTCGTCCTGGAAGGTGAGGCGCATCTCCAGCGTGTCGATCCGCTCAGCGAGCTCCGCGTTGGATGGCTCAGAACTGCTCATCGCGTGCGCCCTCCGGAACGGCCTTGATGGTGGCCTTGCTGTGCTCCCGCAGCCCGTGACCGAGCGCCACCCGGTCGTCGAACACGAAACAGCCGCCGCGCCAGCGGCTCTCGGATTCCGGGATCTCCTCGAGATACTTCAGGATGCCCCCCTTGAGGTGGTAGACCTCGGAAAAGCCGCGCGCCAGCAGCAGCGCGCTCGCCTTCTCGCAGCGGATGCCGCCGGTGCAGAACATCGCGATCCGCTTGTGCTTGGCAGGATCGAGTGCGCGTTCTGCAAAATCCTTGAACTGCCCGAAGCTCTGCAGGCCTGGATCGACCGCGCCTTCGAACGTCCCCATCGCCACCTCGAACGCATTCCGGGTGTCGAGCACGATGGTATCCGGCGCGGCGATCAGCGCGTTCCAATCGGCGGGATTGACATAGGTCCCGACCTGCCGGGTCGGATCGGCGGCGGGATCGCCGAGCGTCACGATCTCCCGCTTCAGCCGCACCTTGAGGCGCCGGAACGGCATGGCCGTGGCGCGCGAGTATTTCAGCTCCAGATTGTCCAGCCGGCCGGCGAACAGCGTTCCGTCGCGAAACGCGCCTACCAGGGCGGCAATTGCCGGCTCGGTCCCCGCCACGGTGCCGTTGATGCCCTCCTCGGCCAGCAGGACGCTGCCCCTGATGCCGCGCTCGGCGCAAAAGGCGTGGAGCGGCGCGCGCAGGTCGCGAAAATCCGGCAGGGTGACGAACTGATAGAAGGCGGCGACGGCGAGGGGCATGCGGCCGTTTACCAGCAGAGCTGACCATAGAAAAGCTGGTATCCCCGGGCATTGCCGAGCCTGGAAGGAATGTGCGATGTAGCCGGCCAGCACTGGTATTCCAACCACCACACGATCACGCAGCGAGCAACGATGAGAAGCTTCCACTTCCCAGGCAGGTCGACGGTCCACGCCCAGAACGGAATGATCGCGACATCGCACCCGCAGGCGGCGCTGGCCGGGATCGAGGTGCTGCGGGCCGGGGGCACCGCGGCCGACGCCGCGGTGGCAGCCTGCGCCCTGCTCGGCGTGATCGAGCCGCAATCGACCGGCATCGGCGGCGACTGCTTCGCCTTGGTACAGCCCAGGGGCGAAAGCCGGATCATGGCCTATAACGGCTCGGGTCGGGCGCCCGCCGCCGCGACCGTGGACTGGTACCTCGAGCGCAAGATCCATTCGGTCCCCCTGACCTCGGCCCATGCGGTGTCCGTCCCCGGCGCGATCGATGCCTGGGACCGCATCCTGCGCGACCACGGCCGGCTCGGGCTCGACCGGCTGCTGCAGCCCGCGATCCGCGCCGCGGAGGACGGCTATGTGGTGGCGCCGCGTGTCGCGTTCGACTGGAACAACCAGTTCGAGAAGCTCAAGAACGGCACCAACACCGCGCGCTACTTTCTGCCGCATGGCAAGGCGGCAGCGGTCGGTGACGTGATCCGCCAGCCGGAGCTGGCGCAGACCCTGCGCGTCATCGCCAAGGAGGGGGCGAAGGGCTTCTACACCGGTGCCGTCGCCGAGGACATGGTGCAGACCCTGCGCGGCATCGGCGGCCTGCACACCTTGGAGGATTTCGCCAACCACCAGACCGAGGTGACCTCGCCGATCGGCACCACCTACAAGGATTACGACGTCTGGCAGTGCCCGCCCAACGGTCCGGGCATCACCATGCTGGTGATGCTCAACATCCTCTCGCGCTTCGACCTCACGCGCATCGATCCGCTCAGCGTCGAGCGCTTCCACCTCGAGGCCGAGGCCGCCCGTATCGCCTACATGATGCGCGAGCAGCACATCGGCGATCCCGCGCACATGACGACCGAGGTCGCGAGCATCCTCGCCAAGGAGTTCGCCGACGAGTACATCTCGCAGATCAGCCTCGACAAGCTGCTCGACCTGCCGAACGTCGCGCCGCCGATGAATCCGGAGACCGTCTACATCACGGTCGTCGACCGCGACCGCAACGTCTGCTCCTTCATCAACTCGATCGCGCATTCGTTCGGCTCGGCGATCGTCTCCAACGAGACCGGCGTGCTTCTGCAGAACCGCGCCGGCGGCTTCCGCATCCAGCCGGGCCATCCGAACTGCATCGGCCCGGGCAAGCGTCCGCTGCACACGATCATTCCGGCGCTCGCCACCAAGGCGGGCCGCGCCCAGATGTCGTTCGGCGTCATGGGCGGCCAGTATCAGCCGGTCGGCCAGACCCACGTTCTGACCAACATCCTCGACTACGGCTGCGACGTGCAGGAAGCGATCGATATGGCCAGGGGTCTGCATTACGAGGGCGTCTATCAGCTCGAGGACGGCGTGCCGGCCGAGGTGGTCGAGGGCTTGCAGAAGATCGGCCACAAGACCACCAAGGTGGTGTCGCCGCTCGGCGGCGGTCAGGCGATCTGGATCGACTGGGACAAGGGCACGCTCACCGGCGGCTCCGACCCGCGCAAGGACGGCTGCGCGCTGGGGTATTGAGGCGGCGCCATTCGTCATCGCGAGCGCAGCGACGCGATCCAGAGCCGTGGCTGTCACTCTGGATTGCTTCGTCGCTTCGCTCCTCGCAATGACGATGGTGGCTACGCAAGCTGCATCCACACACCACTGTCGTCCCGGCCTTGCGCCGGGACCCATGACCCCAGGCAGTGGTTTGAGGCAGGCCAGCCGTTAGTTCTTCGCACGTCACGTCCGCCGCGGCGTATGGGTCCCGTATCGGCGCCGCGACACGCCGGCGCGCGTCACGGCTTGTCCGGGACGACGGCGGTGGACGGGGGCGGATACACGGCTCAAACAACGATCGACACATGGTCTCGTTCTCGCGGCACGGACGCCCGAGGTCTGCGATCAGTTCGTCCCTCTCGAAAGGCAGAGGGCGCAGGGAATGCCGGGTGAAGGCCTCACCCATGGCCCGCCTGCGAAAAAAATGCAGGCGGCAGGTACCA